>CAZGTC010000019.1:0-2986 GCA_964528395.1 uncultured bacterium | reverse complement strand
AAAGACATTGGTCTTGTACGAAGTATCACGATAGGCACACATTCAGCAATATGGGATAATTGGTCATGGATGTATGCTATAATGTAACCTACCACATATATGCTAATTAGCCAGCTAATGCCGCATGTTAGCAAACGGCTTAGAGGAGAGTCCCGCCACGGGTGTGAGCTATTACTGGCGATAATTTCGGGTATCTTATTGGCATTGTCTTATCCTCTGTTCAATTTATATTTTCTAGCCTGGGTAGCATTGTTGCCCCTTTTATTTGCGGTTGAGAATAAAAATATATATCATTCTTTTAGCCTTGGCTGGTTAACTGGCTTTTCGATGTTTATTGGCCAAATTTGGTGGTTTAAAGTTTTTCATATTATTATTCCATTTATCTTGTCAGCTTATTTGGCTTTGTATTTTGGCTTATTTTGTTTATTGTATAACTTTGTAAAAAAGAAAAACAATATTTCGGAACTTTTAATCGTGCCGGCTCTTTGGATATCCATTGAATATATCCGCTCGATTGGAATTTGGGGATTCCCGGCTGGGCTTCTTGGATATTCACAATATCTTAACCTTCCCATGATACAAATTGCGAGCCTTACCAGCGTTTTTGGTGTTTCGTTTTTGGTGGTATTAGCAAATGTCGCCATATATCTTTTATTAAAAAATATTCCTATGCGACGAAAAATACTTATTTCTTCCAGCGTCGGAATGATTTTGATTGCCGTATTGTTGTTTGGGCTAATTACCGTCAATCAGCAGCCCAGTGGCCAAAAATTAACTGTAGCGGCAGTTCAACCCAATGTTAAAGAAAAAAACTATAATGTTCATAAAGTTTTAAATGATCTGGAAAAATTATCTCTGAAGGCCGCTCAAAGCAAGCCCGATCTGATAATTTGGCCGGAAACCATCGTGCGTGAAAATCTGCGAATGTCGCCGGAGCTAGCACAAAGAGTTTATCAAATCGTTAAAAAGACAAATGCCTATCTGTTGCTGGGCAATAAAGATCTAGTTAGCGGCCAGCATTACAACAGCGCGTTTCTGGTCTCTCCGCAGGGACAGGTGATCGGACAATATAACAAAGTACGCCCTATCATTTTCTGGGAAAATTATCCTATCCGGTATATCCTGCCGTTTTTAAAGAATGTGGAAGAAAAGGGCCGATGCGATCCTGGGTGCGATTACACGATTTTTAAAATACCAAAAGCGAAGTTTGCAACTTTAATTTGTTTTGAAGGGATTTTCCCCGATCTATCCAGAAGGTTTGTAAATGATGGCGCGCAATTTTTAGTAAATATTGCAAACGATGGCTGGTCAGGGAGCAAGGCAGAACATTATCAACATGCTTCAATGGATGTCTTTCGTGCTATCGAGAATCGAGTGTATTATGTTAGAGTGGGGAACACAGGCGTGACGGAGGTTATTAGCCCGGTTGGCCGGATAGTAGCGGAATTGCCGATTTATCAATCCGGATACTTAGTAAAGGAGATTTTGCTAAAATGAAAAAAACTTGTGCTTTTGTGGCTTGTGCCCTTGTGCTCCTTTGCTTTTTTACGGGTTGTTTGCCCAATGGCGAAGCGGACAAACACTTTGAGAACGCGCTGGAATTTATGGATTTGCAGATGCTGAAAGAGGCGGTGATTGAGCTTAAAAATGGCATGAGAATACTTGAAAAAGACCCGTCTTTTGCTAAAAGGCCGGAGCAAGATTTGCTGGCTGGTTTTGTGTTGTTTACGGAAGGTAAAAATCAACCGGCCATTGATGCGCTGGAGAAAGGCGTCAAGAAAAATCCGGATTTTTGGACATCGTATATATTGCTTTCTTCGATTTATTTACAAGAAAAAGATTACAAAAAAGCTATTGTGGCGCTTGAGAAGGTTCCTGCTTTTGATTATGGACAGATTGAATTCATTAAAGGATTGCAGGCATTTGACAAACGAAATTATAAGGAATCGATAGAGCATCTAAAATTGTCAAAGGAACAATTTAGCGCTAAGAGTTTAACTTTTAACCAGGAATCCGGCGCTCAAGCGTTTATCAAAAAAGGCGCTAATTTAATGGTGGAATATCTTTTGGGACAGGCCTATTGTAATGCGGGAAAATATTTCGAAGCCAAAACCTGTTTTGAAGCAGTTAAAAAAACAAATCCGGAATTTATTGGCATAGGGTCAGATCTATTGTTAGTCAATTCCCAACTGGGATTGCGGAAAGATCCAAAAGACGCGCGCCTTCTGAATTCCCTGGGGTGGGCTTATTTTGAAAAAAAAGATTGGGATAACGCTGTCCACTCGATTAGTGCGGCTATAGTCCTTTCCCCCAGTTATAGTTTGGCTTATAACAATCTAGGGCGGGTATTTTATGAAAAAGAAGAATATGATAAAGCCATTGCTTATTTTAATAAGGTTCTGGCGTTTAATAATGATGATTTGGTCTTTGTTTACGCCTCGTATAATTTGGGACAGCTTTTGAGAAAACAGGGACAGGTCAAAGAGGCGCTAAATGTTCTCGAGAATGGGCTGAAAAAGATGCCGGATGACGAGGGGCTTAAAAGAGAATTCAAAATTGCTATGCTGAAAGTGAAGAACATGGACTTTAAGGGACTGGGCAATGCGTATTTTGAAAACGGGGAATATGATAATGCGGTAAAAGCCTATCAGCGATACTTAACTGCTTCTCCTAAAGATACTCAAGCACGCTATAATTTTGGGAGAACTTTTTTACTGCTGGGTAAGTTAAAAGAAGCAAAAAATGAGTTTATACAGAGTGCGGCGGCTCATCTTGAGCTTGGGAAGATTTTAAAAATGCAAGGTCAGTTGAAAGAGGCCGTAACAGAGCTTGAGATGGCTTTGAAATGTGCGAATGAAAAGCAAAAGACAGATATATTATATGAATTGGCCTATGGATATTTTGAGACAGGGGATTTAAAGAAGGCCATTCTTGAGTTCAGGAAGTTTTCTAATGATCAAAGCGACGAGCGTTATAATACTGCATT
>CAZGTC010000018.1:2666-7363 GCA_964528395.1 uncultured bacterium | reverse complement strand
GTGTCAATTTTCAAATCGTTTATCGTATAGCTTTTCTCGTTTAATGCTAAATCTATCAGCTTAATTTTTACTTCGGCAGTTCCATCATTAATGCCGCCTATACTTGAGTAAACATCATATTTTGCCTCAACCGCTCCATCAATTTTGTCCCATTCACTATTGGTAATTATTGTTTGTGATTTTCCGTTGTTTTGCGTCACTTCTATCGTCGGCATAGCATTTAACGGCTCTTTTGTTTGAAACTTTATCGTCAGCTCCCCTGCTTTTGCCGGGTTGGCGGAATAGGAAATGTTTGAAATGTCAGGATTTGTTTTATCAACTGTGAAATATGATTCTGTTGAACTTATATTCCCCGCGAGGTCGGTTGTTTGAATAGATACTTTGGTGTTTCCCTCCGGCTCATCAGAGATTATTCTTGAATATTGGTAGTCGTATCGGGAATCGGTGATTTTATTCATGCTCTCTTTAACGCCCGGGTAATTGCCAAAATAAACAACAGGATCAGAAAGCAAAACCTCAGGTACGGAAAAATCAACCGTCACTTTCCTGTTGAGATTCGCGTATTTTGGCTCGATATCAATATTTACTATTGGCGGGAGGGCATTTGTGTAATTGGCATTGTTATCAACCGTTATTGGCGAGGTGTTTTCGCTAATGTTTCCGGCAAAATCAGCGGCTGTGACAACAAAACTATAATCACCGTCAACCGCTATATTTCCATCATTGTCTTTCCCTTCCCAAACAACATATGGCAAAGATTTAATGGAGATTTTATTTTTTATCGAACTGGCAGAAATTGTTTTGCCGGTTTGCAGGTTTCTGATAATATTTCCTTTTTTATTTTTTATCGCAACCGAAGCCAGCGTATCTTCAGATATCGTATATGAAATAGAAGTTTCATCCTTTATCCCGTTAGGGTTGGGGCTAAATGGATTGGGCGCGACTTCTTTTATCTCAATCACGGGCGCTGCGGTATCGCATATAAAATTCAATGTTTTAACTTCTGCCTCTACGCCAAGCGCGTCCTTGCCGGTAATCCTGGCAAAATAAGCGCCATCTGATGGAACGCCATCCCAAGAATACGAATAGCTTCCGGGTGTGTGCGAAAGAATTTTTGTAAATATTACTTCAAGCTTTGAGTTTAATATTTCTATTTTTACTTCAGCGGGCTCGGTTATATAAGCGACCGGATAATCAATTTTATAATTTATCTTGAGCTCATCTTTTATACCGTCGCCGTTTGGAGACATCTTGTCATTATCCAATGTTGCTTCTAACGTAGGCTTTGTCGCAACAACTGTTACTAAACTTTCGCTTTCTACTTTTGCCCCGATTTTATCCTCAATATTCATTTTAATTACATATACGGAATCCGTAATGCGTAACCTGCCTGCCGGCAGGCAAGGTTCGGACTGCGTAATGCGTGACCCGTTCCAGTAGTAGGAATACGCGCCGGCATTTTGGCTTTCATCTTCAACCAGTTTTATTACCGTTGCGCCGGAGGGGGCTAAAATACTCACATTAACTTTATAAGGAGAAACTCCTCCCGATATTTGATATCCAATCCTGGCTTGGCTGTTTACTTTACTGTTTGGAGAAAACTTTTCTGGATTCGCGGAAAGATTGCTTATTTTTAAAACATTTTCCGGTATAACCGAAAATATCCCCGTTGTCTTTTCTGATTCGTTTTTAGCCTTATCTATCGCGACTACTTTAAACTGCTTGGACGCGTCATTCTTATTCGCGTATTCAAGATTATATGTGCCTGCTGTTTTTGTCCCAGCGTCCAAAATCTCTAAAAGCTTCCCTTCTGCGTCAAGCAAGGATACTTCTACGCTTGAAATTTCAGGAATTGTATAAGTTAAAGTCGCTTTTTTGGCCGCGTAATCAATTACTAAAGGATTGAGAATTATGTGCGGAGGAACGTTGTCTACCAACACCGTGTTTGTCGTTTCTACAAGTCTTTGCGTGTCGGGATCAATCGCCTCAACTTTAAAAACATAAGAGCCGTCGCCAATTTTATTTTTGTCTTTTTCTGCTTTTGGCCCGTCATATCCGCCGTGAAAATCACCATACCATCTTGCCGCATGTTCTCCTTTATTCGTTATTTCTTTATGGACAAGTTTTTTAATTATCTTATCTTCCCTGCCAAGAATTGACGCGCTTACTTCAACATTGTCCCTTGCAATATAATATTTGATTTCTGTAAAATCATTCTTTGGATTTACCGGCGCAAACGGATCGGGATCCGCGTAGGCATACGCGATTAACGCCGGCTCCCGGTCAACAATTATTGTTTTACTTTCTGATGACGCGTAATTCCCGACTTTATCCTCTGCTTCTATATTGTATGTATATGTTCCGCCCAAAAGTTCATTGCGGCTGCCCTTTCCATCCCACGGCCAACTAACAACTAACCCATCAACAACCTCGGAATATTTTCGGAAAAGGCCGCCGTCTTCCCGATATATCTTTGTCGTAGCGTACGCCGGTTCGGATAAGTTAAAAGAGATTGTCGTTGTATCTTTTATCCCATCTTCGTTGGGAGTAAACGGATTGGGGAGGGCTTTTATATTTTCGATCTTTGGCGGAGTGGTATCAACCTCGGTTTTTCCAATCACATTGTTGCTAATATTTCCCGCCTCATCGATCCCATAAACCGCATAGCTATAAATCCCATCATTAAATACTCCTGCCGCGCTTATTGTCCTTAATAAATCCCAATCCCCTGATTTCCCCCTTCGATAAATATTAAACCCGTTTTTCCCCCACACAAGTTTTGTGGTCTGGTTTGCTTCTGTTTCCAATTCTTCATTGACAACAATTTTCCCCTCAGGATTTTTTATAATAAAGCCAATTTTCCCTTTTTCGTTTGAGCTTAAATCATACTCAACAGAATCCCATTTGCCGTCATTATTCGGCGAAAATATCTGCAAATTAGGATAAACTTCAATGCTCGGGGCTATTGTATCTTTAATAATCATTACATCGCTCTGTGTTTTTACATCCGGATTTCCTTTTGGATGCGAAAACACATAGATATAATTTTCTCCTTCTTGAAGAAGTTTTATATTTTCAAAACGGAAGGAACCGTTTTCGGATGCCTCGCCTCGGGTGGGGACAAGCCCCACCCCTACATTAGATTGTAGCGGGCTCCCGGAAATAAAAATCTCCAACTCTGACTCTGCTTCCGCAGTCCCATAGATATTTACCGTATCCTGGTTTGTAATATACCTCTCCGCCAGCACAATCGGCGCGGACAGTTTTATTTTTCCCTTGGTTAGCGTATAAGTTGAAAAGTGGTCAAGCGGCCCCGAAAAACAATACAGCTCATTTGCGTAAGTTTGCTCGTTGGCGCTTATCACCTGCAGGTCGCCTAATGCTGTTATCTGGTGAATATTTAATCCTAAATTTTTTGTGGGATTTGCAGGATCCGGCGTTATCCCGAGATTTTTTAAATCATCCAAGGTATAGAAAAATCTCAATGTCGGCCGTAAGTCTATCCCATCTTCTTTTGGCGTTTTAAACTTTGCCGGCGATGGTTTTATTTCAACAATCGGCCCGTGCGTCATTATAATCGGCCGGTTTCTGATTTTTATCTCGCTCATGGTGACTGGAGTAATTGTGGCTAATGTGTCTTTATCAAACGCGCCGGGCGGGAAGGTAAGCTGTGCCCTGCGATAAGCGGAATAGACGCTTTTTTGCTCATTGCTTTTTATCAGCGTCCCGGCATAAACATCCTGGGCGGCAATGAAACTGCCGCTCTTTAAAAGAACGGTATATTTGCCGTTTAATCTTGAGACATTCCAATATGCCAAAACTCCTGACTTTGCTTTGCTGGATGATGCAATATTTTGCCAATTTTCTCCGTCAAAATACATCAATTCATATGGGCCGGCAGTCTCCCCTCTTATTTCAACATATCTTTTTTCAGCGCTGTTTGTTTTTAGCTTAAGCTCAAAATTATCCAAAAGCCTTTCGCTGCAATAATTAACCTTCCCAATTTCTAAATCCGCGTTTTCATTGCCCATCATATCTTTTACGGTTATATCCCAATTTTTTATAACAACTAATGGATTATCGGCCGGGGTTTTCCCGTCATTTGAAAATGGGTTGAATTTTAAAAATGTATATTTTAGCGCCGGGGCGGATGCATAGTCGTTGCTTATTTTATACGGCTCGGAGATTTTGACGCTTCTTTTTCCCAAAAAATCAGTGTCGTTGAATAATTTCCAACCGCTTACTATTTTGCCGCCGCTTATAACAAGGTTTGCGTCATCCTCAGTACTCCACTCCTGCGGCAGGTTTTTATCTTCTGCCTCTACATAGCCGTTTCTCTCGTTTGAGGTTAAGCGGATATCAAGATTATTATTGCTTGACTGCAATGAATATTTTAAGTTTTCAACATAAGCTTTTACGGGTAAAAGTTCTCCTAAAGTTTTAGGTGATTTGAATCCGCTCTTATTTATCGATTTATCAAATATTGTTTTTCCGCCCAAATATTCTACGCTTTTGGCTTCTGCCCTGTGGTTGTCAATTTCTCCTTGATCAAGCTCATAGTAGCAAATGTTTTTGCTGTCGCCGAATCCGTCCCACTTTTGGGGATCGCCGTTTTCCCCTTTTAATAAATTATAATTTATCCCGTTTATCCCATATGTCTTATCCCAGGTTGCTTTATCAGGGTTTGGCCAGGAAAA
>CAZGTC010000018.1:0-2566 GCA_964528395.1 uncultured bacterium | reverse complement strand
TTTATATCGTTTACAATTTCGTCTTTGCTTTTATACGGCTCGTTAAGCTTTGTGCCGTCATCTTCAAAAAACAATTTTCCAGGAAAGCCCAAGCCCTTTTGTATATCAACAAATTCTCCTGAAAAATCTTTTGCGGTTGGATGGTTTCTATTTACAAAATCCACCCAGGGGACAAAACGGTTGGTCAGGCGGGAGTATTTAATGGGACTGCCGTCAGGCAATTTGATGTATACTTTTGCATAATAATCGTCCCCTCCATTTGCTCTGGCTCCTTCTAACTTTACCTCAAACATTCCCTTGTCAGTTTTAACAAAATTGTCAGTATCTTTTACCCATGCTTCGGTGCTATCCAACATAAAAGAGCCGTCTTTTGAATAAATTTCAACTTTAACTTCTCCATTCTCTAATTTTGGATCAGATTCATTCCAATTGCACCAAATTCCCCATTTGCCAAATGAGTCATCAATTACATATGGTCCTTCGCCATCCCGCAAATTGAAATTTTTGCTCCTATCGTGGAACTGATCTCTTCCTCCATGTCTCGCATCCCAAAAAACATACACAGATCCACCGACTTTGATCTTGGCCTTAACTTTAACATCCACCTGCCTGAATCCCCTGTGCATCAGCGCCGCGAAGGGAACATATGGATATGTGGTAAATCTTTGCTCCCCTTCCGCGTTTAATGAATAATTAAATTCCCGCGGGGGATAAAAGAAACCGCTTCCTTTTGCTTCATATTTATAAGGCGATTCTCCCTCTATCAATCTGATCTTTTCTCCATTGATTGATTTTTCTTCGCCGATTGTTTCAAGCCGGACAACTTTTTCATCTTTAAATGTCGGGATTATTGAAATGCCGCTAATTTCTTCAGTTTTTTCAGAAGATCCGTCTGCCGCTTTCAACACAAGCTTTGTCTTGTATCTGCCGGAAGTAACAACCGTTCCGCTGTTAGGGTCGGGGAAATTTCCCCTCCAGTATATTGAATGCTTGTTATTTGGATTTAAAGTTCCCAGAACTTTTTCGTTATCTTTTAAAACCGCGATTACTTTTTCGTTTTCATCATATACATAGGCTGAAACTAAAGCGTCTTTTGAAACGTTATAGAATATTGACACCCTATCGGGTGCCGATAATGGAGAAAATTCCCTATTGATCGTCTCAACACTTTTTACTTCAAAGGGTGTTGTGACTTTTATCTGCGCTTCATCGGTTGAAACGCCAAAACCATCTACTCCCTCTGCTCTTATCCTTACTGTGTAAGTTCCATTATTTATAAATCCTCCCGTATCTAATTTTCCGTCCCAATCAATTCCACCGGTTGATTGAAGGTGAGAATTCGAATTCTCACCTTCAATGGGAGACGAACTCATTGAGACCATGTTTATCAGTTGTTGTTTTTCGAGGTCAATCATTATTGGAATAAATTCTTGAGAGATTTTTGCAACACCAAGATAAACATTTGAAGCATAAGGGGATGGATTTGCGGGATCCTCGTCAATTTTGGGAACAATCATCAGTTGTTTGCAGGATTTATCAACAGTAAAATCAAAACCACCTTCACCGGAATTATCCCATGAAATCATGGTATCCATACTGCTTACTGCTGACTGCATACTGCCTACTTTTACTTTCCCTCCCATTGCAATAATATTGCCAGTGAATTTATGGGATTTCCCGTCTGAAGACCAGCGAATATGCCAGCCTACTTCATCCTGCCAGATAAAGTAGCCCAAGTCTTCGCCAGCTTTATATGTTGGCTTGCCCGTAAACGGCGCGCCACCCATGTTAGGAAAATATTTGTAGAAGACAACCTGCCCCTCCTTCGCCACTTCCAAATGAACATTAGCCGGCTTAACGCTGTTTTGAAAAGTGATTGGCAATTTCACGGAATTATTTAAGTCAAAAGATATTTCTTTCTGAATAGGATAAAGTTTTACATATGGATTTGGGTTAGAGCTTGAAGCAGAATCATTTTTCACTTCTACAATTCTTGTTGCCGCAATAGATTCACTTGCTTCTTCTTCCACAACCACCAAGAGGGTATAGATGCCGTTTTCTAATCCATTGGTGTAGAGGTAAGCAAGGGTTGAATCATTTTGAAGCGGGCGGAGTGAAACATTTTTTGCGGTTGAAGTTGAGCCTCTATTGGCAAGCGGAACTTCAATAGCGTCGGTCTTCCATATCCCATCATTTGACATTTGATATTTGACATTTGTCATTGCGCCCCGTGCGTAATAAACTCGATATTGTTTAAATGGGGCGCCGTTTGTCCAATCGGGATCAATCGCGGTTCCTCTTATTGCAATAGTTCCTGAGATTTCCTGATTATCTTCTGTTGGAAATGAAATTACGGGAGCAATTCCGTCTTTGACGCAGTTAGCAAAGGCGACAGATTGATTTTCTAAATCGTCCTCTGCGATTATTTGGAATTTATATGAGCCTTTTGGAATATTTTGGTTGCTGGCATTCCAAGTTATGTGATTTTCTTCGGTTAATGAGTTTGGTGCACTATCAATAGTTTCGACAAGTTGTCCCGAATTGACATTATATATTTTGATTTTAA
>CAZGTC010000017.1:0-8073 GCA_964528395.1 uncultured bacterium | reverse complement strand
ATTGCAGTTTTTGCCATTATTAAGCCAAAAATTAAAAGTCATTGTCGAACGCCTGGCAATATGAAAATCAGAAGATTTCCCAAGGAAAAATGAGTTCCGGCTTTTATTTCTTCAATAATCTTAAATAATCTTTTTGCGTTTCTTTAACTCGGCCAGCAATGAAGTTCATAAAAGGTTTATCATCAACGCGGGCATTTTCTAAGGCCTGAATATATTCTACGCGCAAGACAGGCGGGATTATTGCAATAACGAAATCCGCTTGCAGCAAGGCCAAATTCATTAACAGCCTAGCCACCCGTCCATTCCCATCAACAAATGGATGGATAAAAACAAATTCTTTGTGGGCTTGGGCCGCAAATTCTACGGGATGCAGCTTCCCTTTTTCTCTGGATAAATTCTTAATAAGTTTTTTCATGAGATTAGGAATCTCTGATGGATTGGGACAAGCATATTTTGAGCCAGTAATAATTACTTTTTCTTTTCTATACGCCCCCGCATTTTTCTCATCAATGCGATAATAAAATAATTTGTGCAGCTGTTTAATATCTTCTTCATTAAAAGATTTTTTATTTTTGGCTATTTCATAAATAAGATCATAGGCTTGGGCATGGCCCATTGCCTCATAAAAATCACGGACCGGCTTCCCTCCAATCGTTATGCCGTCTTCCAACACAATCTTAGTTTCTGTTTCGGTTAAAGAATTTCCTTCTAAAGCATTGCTCGTATAAGTTAACCCTATTTTATAATATTCTTTTAATTGTTTTAGAATATTATCCGATAAAGGCCGGAAAGAATTTATTTCTTTTTGAAAAGTATCAATTTCTTTTAATATTTGATTCATATTTTTTTAATTTGGGGGAGTTCCGCCCAGCAAAAGAAACAAAACTGCCATGCGCACCGCCACCCCGTTTTCTACTTGGTCCAGGATAACGCTGTAAGGAGAACCTTTTTCTTTTTCGATTAGGTCTGCTACTTCGGAGGTTATTTCCACCCCGCGGTTGATCGGCCCTGGGTGCATGATCACCAAGCCTTTTTTGGCTTGGCGCAAGCGTTCGAGATTGAGCCCGTATAATTCCGCATATTCTTCTTTAGATGGGAATAGCCCGGCTTCTTGCCTCTCTAATTGAAGCCGCAGGATATTGATAACATCCGCAGTTTTTATGGCCTGGTCTAGGTCATGGGAAACCTCTACTCCCATTAATTCTATATCTTTGGGAAGTAGCGTAGGAGGAGCAACGACTGTAACCTTAGCCCCAATTTTTTTCAGGCCCCAGATATTGGAGCGGGCTACGCGGCTGTGGCTAATATCCCCGACAATCACAATTTGCTTGCCTTTTAAGTCTCCTTTTTTTTCTTTCATGGTAAAAATATCCAGCAAGCCCTGGGTGGGATGCTCATTAAAACCATCTCCGGCATTGATTACTGGAATTTTTAGGTTTTTGGCAATCAGATGCGGGGCTCCGGCCATAGAATGGCGGATAACAATTGCATCTACGCCTGTGCGCTCAACATTTTTTGCAGTATCAATCAGGGTCTCGCCTTTTTTTACGGAAGAAGAAGCAACTGTAATCCCGGAAGTGGTTGCGGATAAAATTTTGGCCGCCATGTCAAAAGAAGTTTTGGTACGGGTAGAAGGCTCGTAAAACAAGGTTAAAATAGTTTTGCCTACGAGGGCTGGGACGCGCTTGACAGGCCGAAACATAACTTCTTTCATGGATTCAGCAGTTTTTAAAATGAGTTGGATATCAGCGAGGGAAATATCTTTTAATCCGAGCAGATCTTTTTGGGCTAAACTCCGGACCTTATTCATGCACCCTTCCTTTTGAAAGCCTTGTTTTGTAAAGGTTGCGTAATAACGCATATTATTATATCATAAGTGCATAAATCTTGAAAGACGGGCCTTGGCCTTGAAGAATTTTTTTAATTTAAAAGTTGTCTTCTTTTTCGCAGCCGGCGCAACTCTCCTTTTTTTCTTTATTTTTTCCCCGCGAGAAGAAAGAATCCTTTTTAACAGCCTGGGCACCCAAGTGGAGATAAAGGTTTTTTCCACCCTGCCCCATCCCAAAATATCCCAAGCTAAAAACCAGATACAAGAAATCAGCCAAAAATTAAATCGCTATAATCCGAACAGCGAGATTTCATTGGTTAACAAAATGGCGGGAGTTGCCGCAGTTGAAGTTTCAAAAGAAACGCTCGAAATTGTTGAAGAAAGTTTGGCCTGGAGCAAAAAAACCCATGGCGCTTTTGATATTTCGGTTGGCCCTTTAGTTGACCTATGGAAAAAAGCTGGGGGAAAAAGGCGTCTTCCCCAAAAAGAAGAACTCCTCCGCGCCTTAAAGCTGGTCAACTTTCAAAAAGTGGAAGCGAACAAAAAAAATCGTTCGATTAAATTAAAAGAAAATAACATGGGCTTGGATCTCGGGGGCGCGGGCAAGGGATTTGCTTTGAAGAAAGCCCGCGAAACCCTGAAAAAACAAGGGGTCCAGCATGCGCTTATCTCATGCCAAAGCAGCCTTGCCAGCCTTGGGATGCGGCCGGATAAAAAACCCTGGAAAATAGCTCTCCGCCATCCGCGAAAAAAAGATAAAGTTTTGGGGTACATATATCTATCCAAAAACCAGTCCCTTTCTACCTCTGGAGATTACGAAAAGTTTTACTTAATTCAAGGAAAGAAATTCAATCATATTCTAAATCCAAAAACCGGCTGGCCCGCAGAACAATGCGAGTCTGTTACGGTTGTTTGTGAAGACCCTTTTGTCGCGGACATGGCCTCAACCAGTATTTTTATCATGGGTCCGCAAGAAGGCCTGGCTTTTTTGGAAAAAGAAAGCAGCTTGGAGGGTCTCATTATCGCAAAAAGTGGTAAAATATTAGCCTCTTCGGGTTTTAAATGGGAAAAAGAGGAAAGTAAATGATAATCTTAGCGCTTAACTGCGGCAGTTCGTCGGTAAAGTTCAAATTATACGACTGGAAAAACCGCAAAACCCTTTGCCACGGGGCAGTTGAAAGAATCGGAATTCCCGGAACCATTATAAAACTTTACGCCTCCAACATATTCTCCCAAGAAGAAAACTGCCAAGACCACAAGGCGGCCCTTAGTTTAATTATAAAAACCTTAACCCACCAAGCAGGGATCAATCTCAACGATATTTCTGCGATTGGCCATCGCGTTGTGCATGGGGGAGAGCAGTTCCATTCCTCGGTAAAAATAACGGATGATGTTTTAGCAGCGATCAAGGCCGTGCAAGACCTGGCTCCCCTGCATAACCCTCCCAATATTTTAGGGATCGAAGCCGCCAAAGAAATTTTTTCCAATATTCCGCAAATTGCGGTTTTTGATACAGCCTTCCACCAAACCATGCCGGAAAAAGCCTACCTTTATGCTGTGCCTTATGAATGGTACAAGATGTACGGGGTGCGGCGCTACGGCTTCCATGGAACTTCTCATTTATATGTTTCCCGGCGCGCAGCAGTTATGCTAAAAAAGACTCCGCAAGAAACCAATGTTATTACCATGCATATTGGAAACGGGGTCAGCATTGCTGCGGTTGAAAAAGGGATTTCTGTTGACACCAGCATGGGCCTAACTCCCCTGGAAGGTGCGGTCATGGGAACGCGCTGCGGAGATATTGATCCAGCTATTATTCTTTTCATGATTGAAAAAGAAGGTTTTTACGCTGACCAAATTGATTCTATCCTAAACAAAAAAAGCGGGCTGCTCGGAATTACCGGCAAGTTTATGGATCGCCGGGATATAGAAAAAGGCGCAAGCGAAGGGGATGAACGCTGCAAGCTGGCGCTGGAAATTGAAGCCTACCGCCTCAAAAAATATATTGGGGCTTACGCCGCAGCACTTGGAAAAGTGGATGCGGTTGTTTTTACGGCTGGGGCTGGAGAAAAAAATTCGCTCCTTAGAAAAATGGTTCTTAAAGGAATGGAAAACCTTGGGCTCGTGCTGGATGAAAAGAAAAACCAGAACTGCAAAGGCGAAAAAGAAACCATTATTTCACAAGATTCTTCTCCTACTAAAATTTTTGTTATCCCCACAGATGAAGAAATTGTTTTTATTGAAGATGTGGTTGCGATCCTTGAAAACCGCTACGATACGCATACAAAATTTAAATACTCTTTTGAAGGCGAAAAATGAACATATATATATATGAAGATAAAGAATATTCAAACTTGTATCCTCTAACTTATCTGCGCCCGGTTTTTGATTTACGCTGCGGCATTTTGACCCTTAAAGAAAAAATCCAGCTCCTCTATCCCAAGACAAAAATCAAGCTGCTCGCACGCAAAGAATTTAATCTGGATAAAATTGACGCTCCCGGCGGGTTTATCAATGGCCGGGCGCTTTTAAATAAAGCTATTCCCTTAAAAGAAGCCAACACAATCCCGCAAGAAGAAGCAAAAACCCGGCTAATTAACTATCCATGGGAATTGATTAAGTATAATGGGCAGGCGATTAAGGACGATTTTCAGATGCTTTTTAAATCTCCTAAAATTCAGGGGAATGTCCATTCCAGCACTGCCTTATATAATAAAAAAGACATTCAAATTGATCCCGGAGCAGAAGTTGAGGCGCTTTGTGTTTTGGACGCGCGCTCTGGACCAATATATATTGCAACTGGCGCAAAAATTACCAGCTTGTCAAAAATTGAGGGCCCGGCTTTTATTGGCAAAAATAGCTTAATCTTAAAAGCCCATATCCGGCAAAATACTAGCATTGGCCCAAGCTGCAAAATCGGCGGGGAAGTTGAAGATTCTATTTTTCTAGGATTTTCAAACAAGCAGCACGAAGGATATGTTGGCCACAGCTATATCTGCGAATGGGTTAATTTGGGCGCGCTGACCACAACTTCGGATTTGAAAAACAATTATAGCCATATAAAAGTTTGGGTTAATGGGAAAATGGTTGATTCAAAAGAACAATTTGTGGGCAGTTTTATCGGCGATCATAGCAAGACCGCAATTGGCAGCATGCTAAATACTGGAACTGTTATGGGGATTTTTGTAAATTATTTCAGCCCGGAGCTGTCGCCTAAATACTTGCCTTCTTTTACCTGGGGAACCAAAGAAAAATATGAATTGGAAAAAGCCCTGGAAACCGCGGAAATTATGATGAAGAGAAGGAATGCTGTTTTGGCTGAAGCTACAATAAAATTTTTACGAAAACTTTACTGATCTTCTTTGCTGACTTGTATACCGCTAACAACAAGGCCTGCTCCAAACAACCGGTTGATTTGTCCTTCAATCCTTGCTTTGTTTAACCGATTATTTTTGGGCCAATATACAGGAAGCATCAACTTAGCGCTAATCCTTTGTTTTTGTGGTTGGGCTGAATCAGGGCGTAGGGCAACATTCGTAGCTTGGGCAGATAAGATATCTAATAATAAAAAGAACTGTTTGCAACTTTCGCTCCTGTCCCCTTCAACCAAAAAATCCATGTTCCAGAGCGCTCGTTCTTTATGCGGGCGATCTATTGTTTCCGCAGCCGGAGGAGATTCTAATAAGTTTAAAAGTAAATCCCTGCGCCAGTCTTCTTTTAAGCTTATTTGAAAAGAGCCGCTATCTTCAAGAATAAAAGTCAGCATTGCGTATTTTCCTTCTTCTACTTGCCGGCCATAGGCTTCATTTATTTCTATTTGCCGCTCTTTCAATCTGCGGCAGGTTTCGCGAAAAATTCCCGGGCGGTTCGTAGTTAATATTTTTAGGATTGTTCCTTCTTTATTTTTTCTATATGCCAAGCTAAGAATATACTTCCCTAACCCTTTTTTTATTTGCTCTTGTAACTCCATTTGTTTTTCGGCCGCAATACAAGTTCCCCTAACTTTTTCCGCGAGAGCGCCCAAAACCAAGAAAACTTGTTCCTTTTCAGCAAAGCCTAATTCTTGTAAAGCTTTTTCTTCTGATATCTCTGAAGCAATAATCTGCCCTTCTTCAAGAAAGGTTGATATTTCTATTTCCATCCGGTCTTGCGCCGCATTAATTGCTTGCTTCCTCAAGCTGTTATAGATTTGCCTTCCCCTGCGGTAGTAACGCTGTAAATTTTGAAGATTAGAAGCTAAAAATAAATCTGGCAAGTATTGTTGCAAGAAATATGCCCAGCGCGCCGCAGGAATATGATTTGCTTCCCTTTTCCTTGTATCACTAGCAATTGGAAATCCAGCTACGCTAAAAAAATAAACCGTCCCGGTATCCCTTGGCTCTATTCTTGCAGCAACCGCAACCTCTTTTGTATTTAAATCTCCGCGATAGCCCCACATTTTTGCATAAGCATTATGCTCTAAATACATTCCCACGTGGAATCCTTTCGCAAACGCAAGGTCTAGCAAATTCAATCTTCCCCTTTTTTCAAAAATATACCAAGTTCCATCTTCGCTCCCAACAATAACTTTCCCGTCTTCTTCTAATTTTTGTCTGTTTTTTTCCCATTTCTCAAAAGGATTTTTTGTTTCAAACGGAAGACAAAGGCTTAAGGGGACAAGATTTCGCCTCCAGTGAGCAGCCTCGCCTTCTTCTGCGCGAACATGATCTTCTTTTGCCCTAATTTGAACCTCAATATTTAATTTTCCTGCAGAAAAAAGACCGTGCAATGCCCTGTATTGATTAAGCCCTTTGGGACTTTCAATATAATTTTTCCATTGTGGATTTCCATTTATTTCATTGCTTCCCAATCTTAATCCGTATTCTACAAAAATCTGCTCAATTACCTGGATAACATCCAAACAGGTTTTCCTATCTTCAACCACAATTCTCAGCCCTAAAATATCTGGGAAAGAGATCCTTGTTCCTTTTTCTGTTGCATATAGGCTATCGCCTTTTTGTTGGCGGGACTCTCTTTTCCATACTTTTGGCAATTCTTTTACGCGTGAAGAAATTTCTATCTTTTCTATCCCCAAATCCACGGACAATTTCTGCATTATCCTTCTTTCTATATTAGATAAAAGATCCGCCATATCTTTCAGGTTCCATCCAATTTCTTCTGCAATTCGCTTTTGTAAAGCTTCAACCGTACTGGGAAACAAGATTGGAAAGATTAACGCTTTTAACTGGGCGGATTCTTTTTCTTGGTTCAAAAAACAGAGTAAATCTGCGATTGGTCCCCACGCTTTAAAAAAGTATTCCCGATCTTTTTGCGCAATCTTTTTTTCTAATTGGTAACAAGAAGCAAAATTTCGCATTTCTTCCCCCAAAAGTAAGACTGCTTCTGGCCTTTCTTTGCGCAATAGTAATTGAAAAAAAATATCGCTTTGCCTTTGGGCAAACCTATTATTCCAATCCTTTTCTTTTTCTGTTGGCCCAAAAGGATAAGATAAAATGCGATGCCTGCTGATTAAAATTTCACGAGTTTTTTCTGGAATATTATTTAATTCGCTTAATCTGTTTATTTCCCCTATCGGAATAAAAGAATAAAGCGCAGCTAAAATTCCCTCCCAAGGAAAACCTTTTGCCGCTAATTTTTCCGCAATACTTATTGCGGCTTCCCTTTTATTTATTTCTGTTCCGTCAAAATTTTTTTCAAGCCCCTCTTGAGTATAAAGAATTATGTTGGCAAGATTAAAAAAGAACTGAATATCTCCCCTTAGCTCTTCTTCTGCTTCTGGAACAACAGAAAGAACTCGATCTATTAACCCTTGAATGCGCAGGCCATCTGGAGAAGAAAGAAAAGGTATCCTATGGTTATAGGGAGAAATTGCTCCTATTGAAGAAATATTTTTTCCTCTTCGCGTTGTCCCCGGCTTAGGAGGCGGGGGAAGAAAAAAATGGTTTTTGGGCCCTTTAGGGCCTGAAGCTCCATTGGCTTTCATATTATTAAATCACCTGCCTATATATCGGCATAATAGACAAGAAATCCCACTAGAGCCTATTCAATTTTTATTATATAATAACACTTCCTTCATTTGACATTTGTCATTGGAAATTTGACATTTCTCCTATTGGGGAGTCGCCAAGTGGTAAGGCAGCGGGTTTTGGTCCCGCCATACGAGGGTTCGAATCCTTCCTCCCCAGTACAATCGGTATATTCCGGGCACATCCTTTACACTTTATTCCGAGCACATGGTTTACACT
>CAZGTC010000016.1:0-8147 GCA_964528395.1 uncultured bacterium | reverse complement strand
CTTTGGTATCAATCAAAATATTTTCTTCCAAATAACTGCTGTTTCCTGCTTCATCCGTGGCTAGAATGAAAAGCTTATAGTTGCCGTCAGGAACAGGAGAAGGTTTCAAGGGATCCAGGGATCGAGGGATCAAAGCATTGCCATCCCAATTGATTCCTGGAACTCCTTGTGCTTTGACAGATTCGTACTTGTCAGTCCATTGATTATCAACTAAAGTATGGACTAATTGATTTTGTTGATCCAAGACTTGGACAGTAATCTTTGATTTCTTTGACAAGCTATAGGAAACCGCTAAATTATCTTTCCGACTGTCCCCATTGGGAGAAAATTCTCGCGGAGAAAGGGAAAGGATGGATAAACTAGGCTTGTTTTTATCAATTGTAAAGCTGGAGCTTTGGACAATTCCCGGACTGCCAAGCGCATCTTCAATAAACGCACGCAAGACATAATTTGCATCAGGGATCGAGGGATCAAGGGATCCAGGGATTGAGGTATCAAGGGTAAAAGAATAACTGCCAGGTGTATGGCTAAAATTTTTCGTTAAGACTATATTATTATCCTTATCATAAATATCGAACTTCACTTGTGCTTCTTTTGTTATATGTGTATTAGAATAATTTATTGAATAATCAACTTTTGCTGTATCTTGTGAATTATCATTGTTTGGTGAAAATGAAACTGGATCAATGCTCATTTTTATTTCGGGCTTGGTTGAAACAGCAATAATTTTTATTTTTTCTTCTAATTTTTTGCCAAGAGCATCCTCGGCTTTTATTTCAACATAATATTCTCCGTCAGAAACAAAGGTACCTAGGGATCCAGGGATCGAGGGATCAAGGGTTCCTGTCCAGTAAAAAGATTGAGTGCCAGCAGGCTGATTTTCATCTTCTATTACTTTTTTGACCACCGCACCTGAATTAGAAACTATATTTACAGAAACTTTATATGGTTCCACCCCGCCTTCAATCTTATAAAAAATCTTAGTTTGGTCTAAATATCCGTCACCATTGGGAGTAAAAGTATTTGGCAGAGCTGAAAAACCAGATATTTGGAATATATTTTGCGGGACAGTGCTAAAGATTTCGGTTTTTGCTTCAGCAATATTTAAGGCTAAATCTGTTGCAATAATCTTAAAATAGCATGGGGAAGCTGCTTCTGTTCCTGGCTCCCATTCAAAAAGATATGTCCCAGGTTCCTTTTCATTTGCTCCAAAATCCTTGACTAAAGTGCTGTCTTCTTTATAAGCCTTGATATCTACGCTGGCTTTTTCCGGCACGGTATAATTCAACTTTATTTTTTTATTTACATAATCTATCTCAACGGGCTTGAGCAAAAGATATGGTAGAGTACTGTCAACGCGAACAGTATTGCTGATAATGGCTGGCTGAACGCCCTCTTTATCAAAAACTTCTATAACATATTCATAAGTTCCGTCCGTTATTTTATTTGAATCCTGCTTATTCCTTGGTCCTGTATAACTAGCATCACAATCCCCATTCCAAGAAAAACTGTGCGCACCTTTATTCTGCTTTTCTTTGTTAGCCAGAATTTTTAAAACTTGGTTATTTTCACCCAAAACTTTTAAAGTAACCGTTAAATTATCTCTAGAAAGTGCATATTTAATATTGGTCGGCATGCTAAAAGCTGAAAAAGGATCAGGGGAAGCGTAGATATAGGGGACAAGGGATGGTTCTACATCTACAAAAATAGATTTTATTTCTGAAGTCCCGATATTGCCTACATTATCCTCAAAATTTACATAGTATTTATACGCGCCGCCTAATAATTCATTATGCTGCATACCCCGGCCGTCCCACATCCAAGAACCAAATGACGAATTCTTAATGCCTAATTCCGAATTAATGTTAGTAGGATATATAAATTTTGCTGTTAATCCTTCGAACTTTTTAAAAACCGCATCCTTATCATCCAAAATACTGAAAATAACTTTGGCGGGTTCGGAAAAGCGATAAGAAAATTTTACTTCATCATCAACCTTGTCATTATTCGGGGTAAAAGGATTTGGCAGGGCGTTCAATTCCAGCAAATTCGGGGGCATTGTATCCAAAATTGTTTGTCCGATAATGTTATTGCTGATATTTCCGGCTTCATCAATGGCAAATAAAGCGTAATTATAGGCGCCGTCTTTGCATTTTTCGGA
Organism: uncultured bacterium; assembly: GCA_964528395.1. Classification (GTDB taxonomy): domain Bacteria; phylum Margulisbacteria; class WOR-1; order CAZGTC01; family CAZGTC01; genus CAZGTC01. The sequence continues at coordinate 5,986 of CAZGTC010000016.1, read as the reverse complement.
TAAGGAAATATTGCTATCCAATCTCCACTCGTGTAATTTGGGGTCTCTCCTATAAATATCAAACTTGTCATTGGTCCAGATAATTTTTACCTTTTCATCCGCCTCGATTAAAAATTCTTTATCGATCAATTTTCCGCCCTGCGGATTTGCCAAAGAAAAGCCCAATCTTCCTTTTTCATTTGACTCAAGGAGGTATTCAATAAAATCATATTTATTATCATTATTCGGGGAAAAACTATTCAAGCTCGGCGATGCTTGGGCAGTTGGAGGAATGGTATCTTTTATGACTTTTACCATATTTTGCGTTTTCACCTGCGGATTGTCTTGATTAAAAGACTGCACAAAAATAAAGTTATCCCCTTCTTGCAGCAATTTAATATTTTCCAGCCTGAAATCCCCTTTTCCATTTGCTTTGCCTTTTTCAACAACTTGAGCTTCTTTGGATAATTCTTCTTGCGCCTGAACAAAAACATCTAAGTGCGTATCTGGTTCAGCGGTGCCGTAAATCGTAACCATATTTTTATTTGTAATATAAGGATCTGCAAAAACCATCGGGGCAGAAAGCTTGAATTTTCCTTTTAAAAGCGTATAGGTAGAAAAATGGTCCAGCGGCCCGGAAAAAACATAATAAAGGTTATTTTCTTCGTCTTTTTCGATTTTTTGCTCGGTTGCGCCAATGGCCTGCAAATCCCCAGCCCCAGTGATTTGATAAATATTCAAGCCTAAATTTTGGCTGGGATCTGCTGGATTGGGATTGAGCCCCAAATTTTTTAAGTCTTGCAAGGTATAATAAAATTTCAAACTCGGCCTTAAATCTTCTCCTTCGGCCGGTGTCTTAAATTTCCATGGCGAAGGTTTGATTTCCACAATCGGCCCATGGGAAATGATAATCGGCCGATTTTGGACATAAATTTCATCCATAGTAACCGGAGTAATTGTAACTAATTGGTCCAAGGTTTGGCCTTTTTCATCTATAAAAGAATTTGGCAAAAAAGACAACTGGGCTCTTTTATAAGCAGAATAAACATTGCCGCCGGCTTCTTTTTTTATCAGGGTGCCAATCATCACATCTCTGGTTGAAATATTTGCTCCGGATTTTAACAGCAAGGTATAACGGCCGTTCAAGCGGGAAACATTCCACCAAGCCAAGGTTCCGCTTTCTGGAACATTTGAGTTTTTGATTGTTTTCCAGGTATTCCCGTCAAAGTACATCAAGCTGTAAGCGCTTTGTGCTGCGCCTTTTATTTCTATATATCTTTTTTCCTGCGCCAAGGTTTTTAGCTTGAAAGTTGCAAAATCGCTGCGATGGTCATCTCCTACCGCAATTTCTTCTAATTCCAGGTCCTTATTTTCCTGGCTGCTTTTGTCAAAAAGAGCAGCTTCCCAATTGGATATCTTGAGATTAGGGTTATCAATATTTATGTCCGTAGTCCGGTTAAAAGGATCTTTGTTCAAAAAAGTGTATTTTAGAGCATCCGCAGATTGATAGTCTGAACTGATGCGATAATCATCATAAAATTTGCGCTTTTCCGAGCCGCGGAATTTTTCCGGATTAAAAATCTTTAGGCTGCTCTTAATTAATCCTTGGTTCAATGTCTTATCGTCAGAGGAGGTCCAAGCCTGCGGAAAAGTTGTATCTTCGGCATAAATATAATCATTGCGCGAAGTTCCGCTTAAGCTGGTTTTTATTTTTTCATTTTGGCTCGCAACTGCGTACTGCAAATTTTCTACAAAAGAAGGAGGAGATAAGATTTCTCCCAGCATTTGGGATGATTTCCAAGTAGATTTATCTTTTGGCCTATCGTATAAAGTTTTGGCATTTACGATTTTTTGATTGTTAGTTGGCCGGCTATTCAGCTCGTTTTCATCCAGATCATAGTAACAAATATTGTCCAGCCCGCCCCAACTGTTCCAATCCTGCGGGTTGTTTTTTAATTGGTTATGATTGGTTCCATTTATTCCATAGGTTTTTCTCCAGCTATTTATATCTGCACTGGGCCAATCAAGGATAAATGGGGACAGCGGCTGGTTTGGAGCTGGGTTTGCAAACAAAGTTACATCAGTTTCCGCAGAATAATAACTATCGCTCTTTCTAATAAAATCTTTTCCCGCTGGCCGAGTAATCGGAGTAAATTCAAAATATTCGTCTGAAAGATAACTATCGTAACCAACCGATGATGATAGAGCCTTTTTATAGCCTTTTAAGCTCCCAGCTTTGGCTAATTCGTTCAATTTAGCAACTTGTTCTTTCCAGCCTCCGGCATTTTGCAACTCATTTACGATTTCATTCTTGCTTTTATAAGCCTCATTCAATTTTGTATCCGGGTCTTCAAAAAACAACCTACCCGGAAAACCCAATCCCTGCTGTATATCAAGGAGAGCAGTGGTAAAATCTTTTTCATCTGGGTGATGCTTGCTGACAAACCCAATCCACGGAACATAGCGGTTGGTAAGACGGGAATATTTTATATCTTCTTCCAATTTGAGCGCGCAAGTTATATCAAAATTCTCCTGCTCTCCAACTGAACCAGTAAATTTAACTGACATAATCCCCTTGCCAAAAGGAATAAAATCAGAAGAAGAATTAATTTTAATCGGATTATTTGAAATATCCAGGTAAAAAGGATTACGCTGCGACTTTACCTCAATTTTTGTAATGGTTGCTCCGGTAATCTTTCCGGGCTTAGTATTTCCTGCTACATCATAAGGACAAGCAAGACTGGCATGATAACTGCGATTTTCTTCATAAACCTTTTGGTTTTCGTCATAGCTAAAATCTTTTTCAAATACAACATCAAAATCCGATCCGCGATTTTCCCACCAACTCAACTGCCAATTTCTAAATCCGTATTCTTTTCTCTCATAAAAAGCATGTACTTTTACTGATATCCGCAGTTTAAGATCTACCTGCCTAAACCCCCGATGCATCAATGCTGTAAAAGGAACATACGGATAAACCGTGGCTCGCTGTTTGCCGGTAGCGGACAAATTGCAAGAAAAATCTTGCGGTGCATAATACAAGCCTTTAGCCTTGGCCTCAAAATAATAAGGGGATTCGCCTTCAGCCAAGCGTTCTAATTTTCCATTAAACTGTTTTTCTTCTCCGATTGGTTCTAAATTGACAATTGATGAGTTATAACCATAAGATGTAATTTTAATATCATTAATATTTTCTTCGTGCTTTCCAGACCCATCTTTGGCTTGAACAATCAATTTGAGGCTATATTCTCCACCAGTCACAACTGTTCCGCTATTTGCATCCGGATAATTTCCTCTCCAAACAATTGACTGCTTATTCCTTTCATTCAAACTACCCAAAACTTCTTTGGCTTCGCAAAGAGTAGAAATTAAGCGACCTTTATTATCGTAAATGTAGGCAGAAACCAGCGCATCTTTTGAAACATTATAAAAAACCGATACCCTATCTGGCAGGCCTAAAGGGCTGAACGCTTTTTCAGTAATTTCTAAATTTTTGAATTCAAAAGGAGTTTCGACTTTTATACTGGCTTCGTCAGTTGCAATGCCAAAACCATCTGCGCCTTCCGCCCGCAGCTTGACAATATAATTCCCGCTGTCGACAAAAGACCCGGTATCTAATTTTCCATCCCATGTTATTTCCTGATAAGGCTTATTACTAGAAGAAGCTAAATCAATCGTAATAGGCAGGAAAGTTTGCGCGGCTTTTGAACTTCCTTGATAAACATTTTCCGCATAAATTTGAGGACTATTTGGATCTTCATCAATTTTTGGGATAATCATCAGTTGCTTTGCATTAGCCACGCTAAAATCAATTCCGCCCTCTCCATTTGAAAGCGTACTATTCCAAACTATAAGAGATGGAAAAGATTTTGCCCCGCTGCCATAGGCTTTATCCAGAGTAAGGGTTCCCCCTAAAGCAATAATGCTTCCGGTAAAAATATGTTTATTCCCATCCGAAGACCAGCGAATATGCCAGCCGGCTTCATCCTGCCAAATAAAATTACCCAAATCTTGTCCGGGCTTATAATTGGGCTGGCCAGTATAAACCGCCCCGCCAATATTGGAGAGATATCTATAAAAGACAGGGATCAAGGTATCAAGGGACCAAGGTTCCGAGGTTTCTGCCTTTCTCTTGACACCTTGATCCCTCGATCCCTTGGTACCTAGTATCTCTATATAAACATTGGCGGGTTTAACGCTATTTTGAAAACTAATGGTTAAATTTTCATCTTTGAAATTAATTTTTTCCGGTAAAGGTGAAAGTTTAATATAAGGCGTTTTATTCTCTGACATTTCTTTATTGTTTACATTGACTATGCGGACAACGCTAACAGATTCGCCATTTTCTTCTTCAGCTATAACTAAAATAGAATAAGTCCCATTGGGTAAAGAATTGGTATAAAAATAAGCCAGTGTAGAATCGTTTTGCAGAGGCCTTAGACCAACATTTAGCAAAGCTTTACCTCTATTTGATAATGGAACTTCGATGAGGTCGGTTTTCCAAGAAGGGACCAAGGTATCAAGGTTTCCAGGTATCAAGGTTTTTGTATTCTCATTGATACCTTGATCCCCTGATCCCTCGATACCTTTTTTATAATAAACTCGATATTGCTTGAAAGGCTTGCTGTTGGTCCAGTCCGGGTCAATGGCTGTGCCGCGAATGGCAATAGTTCCGGAAACTTCCTGATTATCTTCTGAAGGAAAAGAAATTACTGGGGCGATGCCGTCTTTGACGCAACTGGCATAAGAGATGCTTTGGTTGCCTAAATCATCTTCTACAATAATTTGGAATTTATAAGAACCTTTCGAAAAAGGTACCAAGGTGCCGAGGTTTCCAGGTTTCAAGGTATTAGCATTCCAGACAACTTTGTTTGTTTCAGTAAAAGATGCAGGAGCTGGATCCCAAGTTTGAACCAATCCATGTGTTGTTTCGTTATAAAGCTTGACCCTCACCCCAACCCCTCTCCCAAAGGGCGAGGGGCTAGATTCAGAAATACTGTATGAAAGTATGGTTGTATAGGGATTTTTGCCGGAATTGGAGAGTGCATAGGGCAAGCATGAGGCTCCATAGATAGTGGGTGCTGTTCGATCAATGCGCACAGACTCCAAGGTAACTGGGCTGCCAATATTTCCAGCCTCGTCCTGCCCATAAATTTCTAAATTATAAATGCCGTCTTCGGGTGCAGGCATAAGTGGATTGTCATATGTCCATGTATAGATCCCTTGGTACCTTGATCCCTCGATCCCTTTTTCATGCGCTTGCGATAGATATGTTTTTACAGAATTATTTGAAAGGTTTTTCATGCTAATGAACAAAAGCGCTTTTTCAGAAGCAGTTATGGATAAGTTTTGCTCATTATATTTAGAAGACATGATTTGCGGATTGAGTTCTGTTTTTTGTATAACCGGCGGGGTTGAATCAATGACAATCGGTTGCTCGGCAATTGAATAATTACCCGCGAGGTCGAAGACTTTGATCTTGATTTGATAGGAACCATCAGGTATCGAGGTACCAAGGTTTCGAGGTTCCAAGGTAAAAAAGTTTTCGCCTTGAGATAAGGAAGCTGCGGTCGCGATATTGGTTACAAAATTATTTTCTTTATAGAGGTCGCAGGAGACAGAAGCCAAAAGAGGAGAAACTTCATCACTGACAGCATAAGTTATATTGGTAGGCTTGCCTGCCGAAGCTTCAGCGAAGGCAGGGGCGCGGGGGGAATAGGCTTTTAGGGGATTCATAGTAATAACAGGGGAAGCAGTATCGATATTAATGCTCCAGACAGCTTGGGCAGTGCCAACATTGCTATTTGCTACCACAATTATTTGATGCGGGCCATCGGGCAGAGGATTTTTTGGAGTCCAGGTTACGAGCATTTTCCTATCATTTGCCCCGCCGGAAAGAGTTATTTTTACCTGATCAGTGATATCATCTTCTTTCCCATCCGGACCGATATGCTTTACAAATTTCAATCCAATATTTTCCAAGATCGCAATACTAAACGCTGCTTTT
>CAZGTC010000015.1:0-19080 GCA_964528395.1 uncultured bacterium | reverse complement strand
CTTTACAAATTTCAATCCAATATTTTCCAAGATCGCAATACTAAACGCTGCTTTTCCAAAACTTACCCTAAATTCCGGCTGATTATTATTTATATATGTATTTGGCTGGGGATAGAATTCTGACGGCAGCATAGGAATGGTGTTGAGAACAATCTTTAAATGCTGATTGGATTTATTTCCTGTCCATGTTTCGGCTTTAAAAGCTACTACATTTTGGCCTTCGGCAAGTTTAAGACCTTTCAAAGTAAAATTACCCCATTCATCAACTGCGCCAACATCTTTCCAGGCAGCGAAATTCTCTGAATATTGGAATTGTTTTAATTTCTTAGGCAGGAATGTATTTATAACTCCCTTTACGGCAGTTGGCGCTTCTTTTACAGTAAGAGAAGACACCATTTTCTTTTTACCATCAAACTCTACTGGAAAAGACATTCCCCCTTGCCCCTTGCTCTCCTCCACTGCTTCAATCGTCACAGTATGATATGTATCTGTTTCCTTTTTTTCTTTATCCAAATTAGAAAGCAAAACAAAGGCTTGATCAAAATCATTATATGATGCAGTTGTTGTATTTATTGATGAAGCAGAAATGCCAGATTTTGTTTCTATAGTAGAAGTACTGCCACCAAATAATGGGATGTCGTCTAGGGCTTGGTCGATTATCGCTGGTTGATTATTTTCTTTTTTAGTGACAACGGAAGGAATAATCATGTGTGATAATAAAGGACTATCAGACTTTACAAGATCATTCATCGTTAAAACCATAGATATGTATGTCAATTGAATCTTAACAGGCAAAAAGAAAAAATCTGCTGGAATCCCCGCTGCAAAAATTTGTGCAGCAGCATATGAAACCAAGGAATAATAATAAAAAGTTCTAATATATTGCATAGCATCTTCAAAATTTTGGTCCTTAAAAATCACATCGTAATACTTAGTATCATAATTATTAAAAATTTTGACCCCTTCCCCTCTCGAACTATCAACAGCAACAACAATACTGCCATCTTTGATGGGCATAATTCCAGGCAAAATCATCGACGTTAACAAAGACCAATATTTTTCCGATTCAGTAGATAATCCTTGGTATTCAGAAAAATAAGGTAATATAAGCTGCATAATATAAGGAGTTGCAAGATAATACGTATTAATAAAGCTTTTATGCGGAGTAGGTGCTCCTCGAGCAGAAACCAATCTAAAATCTATGTTATCGGCATGCTGTTTAATATCTTTATTTTTCAACTCTTGTAGAAAAGAACTATCCGGATTCATTTGGCTAAGTCCTTCTCCAGAAAACATACAATGACGAACTATTTCTAACACACTTGAAGAAAGCGCAGGAACAACTGTAACATTACTAGCTTTCTCCGGAAAAAATTTATTGCTAATCTGAAGAATTTGCATATTTTCTAAATCTATGACCCAATTTGCAGAATCCCTATAAATATCATCTATCGTTGGTATACTAAAAAGAAAACTCCCAGACCTAGCGAGAAACCCATTTTTTATATTATCTCCAATCTGCCTCTGAAAATTATCTAATAGTTTGTCTTTAAATCTTCTTATTTCAGTATCTACATAATCAGATAAAAATCCTTTCCCTAGATTTTCGAAAGTGTAATACTTAGATAAATAAGTAATTAAGTCTGATCCATTATGTGGAGTATCTAATGTAACAACTCTTAACACATCATTCTGATAAAAATCAGAAGTAATATAATATCTAGCAGTGAGCCCCCCCATGCTATGACAGATTAGAACAACCTTTTGGGGAATTTCCTTTTCGGTAGGGTTTCTATGTGTAGGATTATTCGGATTTTGCCATTTAAACCAAGCTTTGAAATAATCTTTACTTTGACTAATCCAAGAATGGTTATTATAAATAGTAGACCAGTCTTTTTCGCTTTTCCAAAAAGCTTCATCGCTCAAGGAAGGCATTGGTCCTACCCAAGTAGGATTCAGATGAGAACTATCTCCTAACTCTTTTGCTTGATCAATAATGGATCCTTTATTATTTGAAAAATTATAAGCAAAAGAATAAACATATCCGTTTAAACCTAAATTATTTTCTAAATACTTCTTTAATCCATTATCTCCTCCAAATGCCTCTTTATTAGAAATAATTCCATGAACTAATATAATAAGATAGTTAGGAGAGGGATTTACTGAATCAGTTAATGCATTCGATTTCCCAATAAATATAAAAAACAATAAAAAAACAAAGATTATCTTTTTTTTCAAACAAAACATACTTATTTCACAACTCCCGCTACCTTTAAAACTGCAAAAATAAAAATTGAAAAACCTATCCATGCCAAAACATTTTTTGAATCATTCGATGAATATTCAGAGGACTCTTTTTGAGAAACAATAATGGGCACAGAAAAATTTACCTTGTTTTTTACAGCATCCTCTCCTATAAAATAAAAATCATAGCTCCCTACTTCATTTGACGCTTTAATTCTAAATACATGAACCCAGTTTTTATCCGGCCAAATATTTTTTTTCTTTTCTTTTCCTTCTAAAACAAAACCGCTTGGAATATTTATATCTAAGTTTTCTATAGAGATATTATCGTTCTCGACTACTATATTCAAATTGTAAACCGAGCCTCTTTCCATCCTTGATGCAGCTTCGCCTCTCCATTTATGCATATTTATTTCATATCTAACCCCATTATTTTCTCCTTTCCAAGCATACACCGGCCCTACAACACACGAAACAAAAAAACAAACCAAAACTAGTAAACTTAGCTTTTTCATTGTTTCCTCCTTGCTACCATCGAATTTCAAACGAATAAACGAATTCTAACATGGTTAACCGCCCTATTTGCCTATCATTCATCGTTTTATGCATTTACGTTTTTATTCGTTTATTCGTTGCATCATTCGTTTTCAGCCCCATTCGCTTATTCGTTTCTATATTCGTTTGTAGCGTAGCGAACCTCACTCCAAATCGAAGGTCTTTTTTGGTTACTTCAGCAAATTTTATCGGTGGAAAGATTCTCTTGTACTGAAGATATTTTCTGCCAAAATTTATTAATAAACCAACTTTATATCCACCGACCTTTAAATAAGTTAACACTTGTGACAATTCATTATTCGTAACCATATGGGATAAAGCTTTTAATTCTACAATCACGGATTCTTCAACCAAAATATCTAAAAACAATAGCCCAAGCCTTCGCGCACCGATATACACTTCAAGCTGTTTTTGCGCTTCATAATTCAGCCCGGATTTATCCAGCTGTTCCTCCATTGCTTTTTGATACATTTGCTCTTTTAACCCTGGTCCCAATTGGCTATGAACTTCCATAGCTAGACCGATTATTTTATAAGTCATAGGATCGGTGAGAACACTAACTATTTTAGATGTCATTTTTATTTCCGTTCGCTTATTCGTTGTATCATTCGTTTTTAATTCCCGGGAACAATATCTGCTCGTAAAAGTTACGATCTTTGGAAAATTTTTCAGTATTTTTTGTGCTAACTTGGGAAGAAGCTACTCCGCCCTTAGTTTCATAATAAACCGCCCGATCAGGAGCATTCCAACCATATTCACTCTTTGAATTTCTTATTGATGAAAAATCTGCAATATCAAATTCATCTATTTTCCCTGCTGTTAAGAAAATATAATATTTAGTAGCAGGCTTAAAAGTAAAAGCATCCGGAACCGTAATACTGGTTCCTTTTGTGTAGCCAGTCCAAGTAACTGCATTCCAGTCAGAATAAATATATACACTATAAAAAACATCTTTTTCCCCAACTGGTTCCCATGCGATAGTTAAAGGGACAGTAATAATTGAATCGTTCACCGGAGTCGGATCTTTAAACTTCAATCTCGGCATTAAACTCAAGTCTATAGCAATAGGATTTTGAATATCTAAATCATAAATATATTTTCTAACTGTATCTCCAGCTATTTCATCCTTTGCAGATACATGTAGCCCATAATTATCGCCATTTTGTAATTGAGGCAATCTTGTTATTATAAAATCGGTTTTCCCATTCAATTGCTCATAACTCGAATCCATAATAATTTGATTCCTATTGCAAATATAAGAATAAATATAAGAAGTTTTATAGCCCGAAGGAACCAAGATGCTTACTTTTGCAATATTAAACGGGCCAAATTCAAGATCTATATTATTTATTCCGCTCAAAGGATTAAATTTTTTATAGGTATATACTCTTTGACCCTGATCGTAATAATAAATAAATAAATACGTTTCATTGCCAGCCGGCGCATTTTTTAGAGTATAGCTATTTGAGCTTTGGTCAAAACTAAACTCTTGATAATACTGCATAGAAGAAATAGCATGCCCATATACATCATTTACCCCTGCCGGAAGACCTTTAATTGTGCCTGTATAAGTAGCATCCCCTTTTGACAATCGTGAATATTGCTTTGGAAAAAGGAAAACTTTTATATTGCTTTTATCTGTAACCAAAGAAATATAATTATAATCTTTTTTAAATGCAGTAATTTTTATTTCTCCGGTAGAGTTTTCACTGACCGAAAAAGATCCTGTTGCATCAGATGTTGCAACCTGTTGATTCACATAAATAGTTGCGCCTCCTAAAGGAACTAAACTATTCGTATAAATATTAGAAGCATAAAAATCATAAACAGTACCGCTAATCTTACGAGATATAACTTCAATAGAACTTTGAATTAAAAAATCATTATATTTAGCCTCAATGCTTCCTACCCCCACTTTTATTGCACTGAACAACCCAGTTGCATCAATGGTCCCGATATCTCCTATTACATTCCAAGCAACTTTTGCCTCTTCTGAAGCATTATTTTCGAGTCCTTTTAACTTAAACTGCACTTTTTCTCCCACAACAATGGCAGGAGAAGCTGGCTCTATTTCGAGCTTGAGCTCCGGGGAACTGGGAACAACAGAGGTATTGCTCGTTTGCTGCCCGCAGCCCAAAACCAAAGCTACCAACGAAACAAAAACGAATAAACGAATCAAGCTACTAACAAATTTAACAACACCTGCCTGCCGGTAGGCAGGAATAAACGGATTAATACTCTTTTTCATTTTTTATCACTCCTTTTTTTTAATTTAAAAACATTTTATCCATAACTGATCCTCTGATATTCTGCCCACTGTCCCGATTACTTTATTTTATAATAATGCTTCGGGATCCCGCTCCTGCGGGAATGTCCTGATAATCTGATCTGCTCATTTAACCCCTCAAAAACCCGATTTTATTTTTTGGTTTTTTTCGGCTCGGCCATTAATTTTCGAATCGCCTCAATGATCGAATAAATCTCTACATCGTGACCATGAATTCTTTTCTCAAGTTCGTTTAATTTTTGGGATAATTCCTTATGAGAAGCAAGAACTTCTCGCAACCTCACAAAAGCCCGCACAATAAAAATTCCAACCTCAACCGCTCGTTTAGAATTTAACACTGACGATAACATTAATGCTCCATGCTCTGTAAAAACATAAGGCAAAAAACCACCAAGATGTTTTTTGGAAGGTATCGCAAATTGCGATACCAAGGATTCAGCCTCTTCTTTACTAATCTGGAACATAAAATCAGCTGGGAAACGCTCAATATTCCGCTTAATCTGTTCTCTTAATCTAATAGCTTTTACTCCGTATAATTTTGCTAAATCTCTATCCAGCATGACCTTTTGTCCTCTAATCAGATAGATCATAGTTTCAATCCGTTCAACCGGCACTAAATTTGCCATGTTTTTCTCCGTCTAAATTAAACATTATCATCTATTATTGAATATCATTTAAAAGCTCATTGTAATTTGCTATCTTTATTTTATTCGCCATTTTTATCTTCCAACCAAAACAAAGTTAGTTTAAAAATCCAATACCCCGCTAAATCTTATTTCATTTGCACGATAATTATTTGAACTAGTAAGATTATCTATATAATTAGTAGATTTTATAGACATCTCTAAGTCAATGTTCGATAAGACCACATTATCTTGCGGAATATCAAATAAAAAACCAAATTCTGTTGATTCAGTGACATTAGATGCCCTTTGGGCTCTGATCATAGAAACACTGTTTTCCTGCTGTGTATTTGAGTACGTCCCAAACAACTGCATTACTACCTTATCCCAAATATTGAACGGATAGATTATTTTTACTAAACCGCTATTTTGCCTTCCCTTTAAGGAAGAACTAAATAAATTTGCTGTTTCATTAGCTAAATTCAGATATAAAGAAGATCCTGTACTAAAGACAGATTTATAACCCATTTGAATTTTCTGGGCTTCAAAACTATTGCCATAATTAACATTCCCAAGTTTTAAAATAATATCTGAAGTTTTATAAGAAGAAAAAATAGGCATAAATAACAAGCTAAAATGATCGCTATAGTATTGTGAAACTATTTGCGTTTGATTTTCATTTTCCAAACCGTATTTTAGATTAATGCTATTATTCGGGATAATATTTAAATCTGCGCCTAAGGAGGTCGAGGTAATCTTGAATTCCGCGTCAGTTCCTTCTTTTGTTACACAAGAAAGATAGCCCAAATGATATGTCAAAGCTCGGCTTAAAGAATGAGTAATAGTTACACTCCCCTCTTCATTTTTCCAATCCACATCTTTTTTTATTTTTCTTAATGAAGCATATTGAGGAAGTATATTTTTATAACCTAAAGAAAAATGAATATTATTGAATTGGCTTGCTCCTTCCAACCGAAGAGCTGAACTTGATTCTTTTTTCCCTGCATTCGTACTTAGAGAAATTTCTCCTAACATATAAGTATCAGATCCTATATTTATCTGATTAGAAATATCATAAAGCGCTATGTCGGATCCCCTCGGAGAAAGGTTCAAATAAGATATTTTTATTGTATTCCAATTCAGCAGATTGTATCCAACCGATGCTCCGCTCGCTTGCCGTTGATTACTATAAAGACCATACGTATAGGTATAATCAATATTTACTTCTGCATCTTCTGGAAGAGGCTTAGTCATAACTAATAAACTGTTAATATTGCTTACCTTATAATCAATGCCTCTTTGTTGTTTTATGCCATCAATAGAAATAGTTTCCGAAGCATCCAAAAAACGATAAGGCAAGCGAAAAGCCCAGCGTTTTGCATCCTTTGACAAATCAAAAATATTCTCTTTTTGCTCTCCACTATTTAAAAGGTATACGATTTTGACCTCTTTAGCATTTCTAAAAACAGATTGAAAAAGCACTAAATCATGGTAAACATAAAATTCGAAATCCCGCACCATTTTTTTGCCGTCAAGATACAATTCAACTGTATTTTCCTTAATATCAAACCTTCCCAACTTAAAGCCCCAATATTCAAAATGCTGATTATCATCTAAATAATTTGCAACTACATCTCCTGAATATTGAGGAGACCTAAAATATCTATTTTCGTTTGTTTCGGTCGTAATCGTTTTGGAAAGAGGATATTGACCGCTAAACAAACTTAAATTCCAATCTCCTTGTGTAGTAGAAAATCCTGTCCCATCCAAATAATCCTGTAAAATTAAATCGCTCCGCCTAAAAAAGTTAAGCTGATCACCTAAACTAAGTAAATAATTTTCATAAGAAACTGAAAAATTATAAGTTTCTAAATTAATAGGAAGTTGTTCCATTTGATAAGCAACGTTAAATTGGGGATTAAATTCTCCTTTTATATATAAAGAAAGAGCTTCTACCCACGAGCCAGAACTTAAAAATCTTCCTGATGGATAAATAAAATAATTTACAAAAGGCTCTACCTTAATCTCATGATACAAATATTGCTTATATCCTGCTAAATCTATCCGCGGATATTGCTTCTCTAATTTGTCGTTTGCAAAAGCAACAGATATCATCAGAAAAACAACAAAAATCAGGGCTATTATATTTACACGCATTATTTATCCTTTCAGAAGATTCTCGGGGGAATTCTTGAAAAATTTAGCAGATAATTTTCCAGCAAATGCTTGCCAGCTATAAATTACCGCTGTTTCATTATCTGCACCTGTTTCCAAAAATTTCACTTTAGCCCAAAAATCTTTTAATCCAATTTTCAATTATCAATGCTCAATCTTTTATCCCTAATCCCCTGCCCACTGGGACGCTAATCTGCTCATGCTTTCCTATCTTTTAACTGGTTACTAATTCCATTAACTCCATTAATTAATTCAGACGCAGAAGGGAGATAGAGTTGATATTTTGAAGCAAAGATTTGCTTATTTTCCTTAGGAAGAGTAAAACGTGCAATCGTCTCTTTTTTATCACGACACAGAATAATCCCAATGGTATTATTTTCTTCTAGACTCTTCACCTCACGATCAAAGTAATTAACATACATTTGCATTTGCCCCAGGTCCTGATGAGTTAATTTCCCAATTTTAAGATCAATTATCACAAAACATTTTAAAATGCTATGATAAAATACCAAATCAATATAAAAATGCTCGGAATCTAAAGTAATTCTTTTTTGCCGAGCTACAAAAGCAAATCCTTTACCCAATTCAAGTAAAAATTTTTGTAAATTATCGATAAGAGCCGTTTCTAATTCTTTTTCAGAATAAACTGTTTTTTCTGGAATACCAAGAAATTCTAAAACATAGGGATCTTTAATTAAATCTTGAGGTTCTCTTACAAGATGCCCTCTTTCAGCTAATTTTCTTATTCCCTTTTTATCTCGACTAAGAGCTAATCTTTCAAAGAGCATAGAATTAATCTGCCGGCTCAACTCTCGTACCGACCAGTTTTCCGATTCTGCTTCTTTCATATAAAAATATCTAGCCCGTTCATCATCTATCCGCGCCAATTGTAAATATTGAGACCAGCTTAATTTGCTAGACAGTGTCTGGCAATTTTTAAAACAAATGTAAAACTGCTTCATATTTTGCAGATTTTGACGTGAGAAACCTTTTCCTATTTCATTCGTCAACTTTTGGGTAAGTTTCTCAAGTGTTTCTTCCCCATATTTGGCTCTATGCTTACCCTTTTGCTCGTTTTCCACTATTATCTTTCCAATATCAAAACGTGTAATGCCTTATTTTTGGCTTTTTCAAAAATAAGTTTAATTTTCAAACATAAATTTTGCAAACTAATTCTAGTATCCAAATTATTCATTTAATCCCTCAAAAACCCGATTTTATTTTTTGGTTTTTTCGGCTCAGCCATTAGCTTCTTAATTGCCTTAAAAAGCGAATAAATTTCAATATCATGACCTTGAATTTTTTTCTCAAGTGCGTTTAATTTTTGAGCTAGCTCTTTATGAGAAGAAAGCAATTGCCGCAACTTAACAAAAGTGCGCATAATCGCAATATTCATTTGAACCGCCCGCTTACTATGGAGAACTCCTGATAGCATAGCGATACCTTGCTCCGTAAAAACATTAACATTCTTTGAATATTTAATCTTGGAGGATATCGCAAATTGCGATATGTTTGATATTTCTTCTTTTGTTAGAGAAAACATAAAATCTCTAGGAAATCGGCTGCTATTTCTTTTAACTTGTTCATTCAGTCTTCCAGTCGAAACCCCATAAAGGACGGCCAAATCCCGATCCAGAATGACCTTTTGTCCTCTAATCAAGTAAATCATAGTTTCAATTCGTTCAACCGGCACTAAATTTTTCATTATCTCTTAATCCTTAATGCTTTGGCTTTTTCGGTTCGCTCCTTTTTCTACCTAAAAACAAGATTATCCAAAGCGCAATGAATTTCTCCCAGCTTATTGCTGGCTAAGAAGATAAATTGCACTTTTACCAATGGCCCGAATCCTTTGGACGTATCTGCATCAAAAAGATTGTTTCCGGTTCCTTGATTAATGAATTCAGAAAAAGGAATAGAAACCCTTTTCCAGCCATACCAGTCGATATTTACTTCTTTTACCCAAAGATCATCGCCGATCGGCTTCCATTTTTCATCCGTCACAACGGCCTGGTCCAAATTATCATCATCGTATAATTCAACCTTTATCTTGCCGCTGCTTTCCCCATACCCGTAAACATCAAAATCAAAAGCTTTATAGCGTGCGGCTTCTATATTTTTTTCAACCCCAATCCCGCCGATGTACCAATCCTTGGTTAAACCATGGACATCCAAAGACCCTTTCTTAATTTTTTCAATTACGCTCTTTTCCCCGCTAGTTAAATTCGCGTTTCCCTGAACCTCGATTTTGATATTGCCAAAATCAAACCAAATCGGATCGTCTTTAATCAATCCGTCTTCAAAATCTTCCAAGATATAAGCAGATGCTGCACAGGCAAAACTGCTTAAAATTAAAAACAGGATCAAACCTTTTTTCATAGCTATAGCCTCCAGCCGCTTTTCAAGGTAATCAAATTCGAATAGCGCACATGCGCTTGATTAAAAACCAGTGCATCTCCTTCATAATTCAGGCTCAAAAAACTGTCTGGAGAAAAAGAATAGATCGCTCCAATCCCGTAATCAAATAAAGATGTCGGAGCTCCAATTACGGATGAACCTACCTCGCTATAAAGCTTGGCTGTCATTGCGCATTCTATTTTTGCCTCCACTTTTTGCATAACCTTGGACGCATACTCAAGGCCGCCCCGCAATCCCAGCAAGCTGCTGTCCGATACCCCGTTTTTTAAAAACAAGCTCCTAAAACCAAAAACCGAAGAGATATTCCCTCTCATAAAATTCTGCGATAACAAGTTCTTATAATTAAATTGGGCATCGTATTTGGTTTCTTTGACCGTAACCTGCTGGGCGGTCCTTAAGGAAGAAGGGATAAGATACTGCATTTCATAGGCAGAACCAGAACCGAGAAATTTAAAAGAAGCCTGGGGAGCCAATAGTTTTTCAAAAATAAGCTCTCCTCCCAGAAGAACACTGGAATTAGTGGACGAGGCTTTTTCCTGCACCTGCCCAAACATGCCTCCCAATAATATTTGGTTTGGAAATTCGCCTAAATGCGCAGCTTCTTTTTTTTCCAACTCCTTTTGCTCCAAAACCAAGCGCTGCTGCTCGCGGACAAAATCTACAGATTTTACAACTGCAGCAATGACCTCTTGCCGCCTTATATAAGCATTTTCCTTGAAAGCAATATCCGAAAAATTGTCCATAATTTGCCTTTTGACCGTACGCGTTAGTTCGGCCTTATCCATTTTTATGTAATCATTTAAAGCAATGGACTTGGAAAGAACTACGGCAAATTCTCCAATCGGCATTTTTTCGCCTTTATACAATTCATTGCTCCGGGAAGTCTGTAAAAGGCCGTATTGGGAAACCACCCTTTTTACCGATAGATACATAGGACTATTATCCGGGACATCGCCAAATTCCTCATTGGGAACATCTGGTTTTTTGGCAATTAATCCCTGCTTTTCCATATAAACAAGATATTTGGATAAGATTTGGGCAATATCCAAGCGGCTGGCTTCTTTGGTCGCCTGGTTGAACCACGGGCAAGTCAATTCATAAGAAGCAGCTTGGGTTAAATAAGGATAAACCCAATTATCTTCCGGCACCTTTATCTCATTTGCCAAGCTCATTTGCACGAGAAAAAATCCCAGCAAAAACAGCCATAATAAGTGTTTCATATTTATTTACTTCCTTATTAAAATGTCGCTTTGTTAAGGGCTGGATCTATTTCATTTCCGGACAAATCCTTGATGTTGGAAGAAACTTCTACTGTTCCACTATTTACCCCGGGAGAAATAGTTAGATAAGCATATGCATAATTGGAGCCACTATAATTATTTTGAAAAACAACTTTAGTTACTGTTTGCCCAGCTATAACATAATTGCTTATATTTTCTGCATTAGTTTTTTCTAAGGGCTCGCTAAAATTAACATATACTCCTGTAGAAGAAGACCTATAAGTAGAAGATATTCTTGGTTTAACATTATCTTTTATATTCAAAACACTGGAAAACCCGCTTTCTCCAGATGGATTTACGGCTGTTACCTTAAAATCAATTCCCTTATCTCCAATAAAAGGCCATGTAATAACTCCATTTACCTCGGCTGGATAACTCCATGATCCTACTCTAGAGTATTCTGCTAAAGCATTATCGACATCATCAAAATCTAAGAAAGCATTATTATTAACCAGGCCGCCTTGGCAAATTTGGAATGGCCCGCCATTATAGCTGCAGTATAAATTATAAGCAGTTGCCCCTGGAACTGCATCCCAAGAAAGACCAATCTGATTACTGCTACCATAAATACAGTTAATATAATCTATGGTTGAAACAGCTTTTAAATTAGCCGGGGCATCTGCAGGCGCACTTCCATTATATTGCGCTCCAAGATTAACATTGCTAAGGTTGGTTGGATAAAGCTGATTGCCAGCCTTATCTTTTATATCATAATAACTGCCGCTTGGCCCACTAATAGTTACTCTATAATTTGCTCCAGGCACAAAACCCCCGCGCGGCTTAAGGGTTAAAACCCGATTATCTGCGTCCCAGGATTTATCCATGGAAATAGCACCAGATGCCGATACCCCCGCGGCCCGCATTCCCGCATATTCAATCTTTGCCAAAACCGTAGAAATATCCATGGGCTCGTTAAAAGTAACGATAACTGCTTCCGGAGAAATATTATTATCAAAAACAACTGAAAGGATTACCGGGTTATCCAGCAATGGTACATCTTCAGTCAAAACCGTATTATCCGGCGCATCTGGTTGAAAACCAACCGTTGTCTTTACTTGCTGGTAACCTTCCTTTGTAACCATCAAACTATAAGAACCGGGCTTTAAATTATTAAAAATATATCGGCCATTCAAATCAGATACGACTTTTTCTTCAATTGCCCCGGAAAGCACAACAGTTGCCCCGGACAAAACCGCGTAATTAGCATTCAACTGCCCATTTGACACTGTTCCCTGAATACTATACCCCGACGGCTGACCCCCGCTGATACTCACCGTGGGATTGGAACTCTGCCCGCACCCTATAACAAACAGCACGGCAAACAAAACCGAAACAAGCAAACTGAAAAACTGGATTCTTTTTTTCATTTTCCTCACTCCTTTTTTTAAATTTAAAAACACTTTCTCCATAATATAATGATTTGTTGGGGGATTCTCTTGCGGAATTCTCTGAAAGGCTTATGCCTTAACCATTATATCAGCATTAGTTTACAAAAATTTCACTTTGCCCCAAAAATCTTTAAACATTTTCCCTATCCCTCAAAAACCCGATTTTCATCACCTTTTTCTTCGGGGTTTCAATTAGTTGCTTTATTGCTTCGAAAACCACGCGAAATCGCTGATCTGATTTCTTTTCCATAGTTTCTATTTTCCTGCGCAAGTCCTCGTAAGAAACCAGCATATGGCGAAGTTTTGTAAAAGTACGGATAATTTGGATATGCACTTGAATAGCTCTTTCAGAATTCAAAATCGAAGAAAGCATAGCAATTCCTTGCTCTGTAAATGCATAAGGATAATAACGGCGGCCACCGGTTTTTGAGGTCACAAATTGTGACCTCAAGTTCAAAAACTCTTCTCGAGAAAGCTGGAACATAAAATCGTTTGGGAATCTTTTTTTATTTCTTTTAATTGACTGGATCAAAACTTTAGTCATAACCCCATAAAGATAAGCTAGATCAGAATCCAACATAACTTTTTGCCCTCTAATCAAATAAATAGCATTTTCAATTTTCTCGATCGACATAATAGAATTTTTCATTTGTTTTCTTAATTCTCAGAAAAAGGGAGCCGCTTTAAGCAACCCCCCCTTATCTAAACTAAAAATCAAAATTTATTCCTAGATTCAGCAGCAATGGCAGTCCAAAACCAATCTGAAACCTTCCGACATCACCAACTGGCCACATCCAACCATACTGAACCACCACTGGAAATAATAGATAGGCTGTTCCCAATCTAAAATAGTTATAAGAACCTATATTTAATTTCTGCTTAGCAAGCATTTTTAGATCATAATCCCTTAAATTTTCTGCCCCTCCATTTTCACTCGCCACTGCATCTATTGCATTCACAATTTCTTGATTGGTTGGAGCACCATAAATCCATGTATATGAAAAACCTATCCAAGTATTTAAACCGAAAGCGGATTTCGGATAGCCTAATCCATTCCGGACAACCCCACCTAAAAATTCATTTCCTGCCCAACCCAAACCAAAAGTAAAGCCAGTCTTATCTTTTAGCAGCTTTTCTTTTTCAACTGGAAGATCTAATGCCATTGAAGACTGTGCAAATAAAACTGCCAACAAAACTAACGCGGCCCAAAAAGACTTTCTCATTTTTTTATCCTTCCTTTCAAATAAAATTATTTCTCTTATCTTGCAGCTTAAACCAGATATGATTTTTTACTCTTATTACACCTCCTATAATCAAGCCGTTTAATACCTCAAAAACACGATTTTCATCACCTTTTTCTTCGGCGTTTCAATCAGCTGCTTAAAACCCCCTCTCACAAAATATTTTATACCAATTGCAAAAGTCAAATAAATTATTTCAGCCCTTTGATGATTTCATTCTTTAATTCAATTTCGCTGGGAATAGCACCTTTTAATTGCCGGGGAAGTTTAGTTGTAAGATGATAAGCTGAAACCCCTATCGGATTTTTAGAATTTCGCAGAGCATACTCTACAACCAGATGGTCCTTTTCTGCACATAAAATTATGCCCATTGCCGGATTTTCATTTTTTAATTTAACTTGATCATTTAACAGATTTAAATAAAAATCCATTTTTCCAGCATATTCTGGTTCAAATTTGCCGGTCTTTAACTCAATCGCAACTAGACATTTTATTTTTCTGTTAAAAAATAGCAGATCAATATAATATTCATTCTCTCCCAATAATAAGCGGTATTGATTCCCTATAAATGAAAAGCCATATCCCAATTCCAGAATGAAACGTTTTATCCTTTCAACAAGTTTTGCCTCAAGCTCTCTTTCCAATACAGGTTTTGCAATTTCTAAAAAATCGAGATTATAAACGCTTTTCATTGATTCATCTGCTTGCTCGGCAAGATGAGAGGATAAAACAATTGGAAAATTATGCTGTTTTGGCACAATTTTTTGTTTTTGATAAGTATGTGCCTTTATTTGGTTAAGTAAAACGTTTCGGCTCCAACCTAATTCTGCAGAAGCTCTAATATAATATTCTTTTTCATTGACTCCTTTTATCTTAGACAGTATTAAGATATTATGTCCCCATGGAATTTCTCCAACAAGTTGTTGGAGTTTTGGGCTGTTCCTATATTCTAAATAAAACTGGCGCATATACCATAAATTCTGAACTGAATACCCCTTAGCAGAATAGAAACTTCTCTGCAAATCTTTTGAGAGCTTACTTACAACCGATTTTCCCCAATTATTTTCTTTTTGCTTTTCTATAATTAAGCGGCCAATCTCCCAGTAAAGTTTTATCAATGCTTTATTAACTCTGCGTATCGCTTTTAAGCGGGCAGAAATAATTTTATTTTTCACTTCGTTCAATAATAGATAGTATGCTTTATCGCTTGGAATAACTAAATTTGTCATTTTCATAATCTGAATAACTGCTCTTTCCTTTTCTTAACCTTGCTGCCAAGATATACAGCAATTTTCATGGCAGAAGTAAAAACCTTTAAAATGATGTAAAAATAGCTAAAAACTGTAGTATTTCTAAGACAGTGGTGTCTAAAAAAACGACAGTTATAAAGATACTTTAATCATCAATTGGGGGAATTGTTGAAAAGAAACCAGTTAAAACCTTATATAAAAGCTAAATCTTAAATTCGTTATCCGAAATCCCAGAATTTAGCTTAATCATATCGTAAATAACATCTACATTCATCATGCCTTGGGGAGTATTAATGATTGATCTGGTCTTATAAGGAACCAGGATGCTGCTAACTTCTTTATACTCCAGCTCGGAAACAGAAATTACGTCGCCCTTGTTGTTATAGAGCATGACTTTTTGGGTTACTTTGTTTTTTTTATCTACTTCAAAAACCATTTTAGAAAAAAGCTGGTTCGCTTGCTTGGGAGTGCCAGTAATAACATACTTATTATTTTCTTCTTTAACTGACATATTGAAATATTCCAAAGCCTTGGCAGGATCGCTGAACTGCTTAAAATCCTGCTGCTTATTTTTAAAATCATTCACGGTTTTTTGGCCGGTCTGGGGATTGATCATGGCCATTTTTGACCCATTGACAATGGTAATTTGGCGCATGGGAGAAAGCATTTCGGTTTTTACCTTCCCCTGCCCTTTCATCCACATGCGGCTTTTATGGACCATTTTTTGCGGGACAGATGAGCCCAAATTCAACTGGCTGCTCATGGTAGTGGTCATTTCCACATACATGTCTTTTATTTTATCCTGATTGCTTTTCAAATCTTTTATCAGGTCATTTATCTCAATTGCATAGCTGGCGGAAAAGAATAGCAAGGACAATAACAAAAATAAGAATATTTTTTTCACGTTTTTTCTCCTTTTGAAAACCTTATCGAATACGCCTTATTATCAACCATCCAGCATAATCTGTCAAATAAAAGGCGGTTGTTTTTTGTTCAAAAATAACAAGCTAAAGAAAAAGTTTGCGTATTTCCGCCTTGGGCATAATCCGCTGGACCATTTAATTCAGACAAAGATGCAGCTTCTACTTCGACTTTATCCTGTAGAGCTAATATAGGCAGAATCTGCCGAATACTATAGCGCAATTTCCAGGTTTCGTTTATATCATAAGCCAAGGATCCTCCCACAACTAAAAAATCAATTCTCTGATAATTCAATGGCTGGGTAGATTCTAATTCTTTTAATATCCCAAAAAACCAAGTATTCCAAAAATCAATATTGCCGCGCATGTCCATAGACTGATATTGCAAAGAAGGCTCAATCGCAACTTCCTGAAACCTAATCCCCTTTACGCTTAGCTGGCAACTATTAATCTGCATCAGGGCTTTAGCATCCATATACTTATCAATATTATCTATATTGGAAAAAATATCAGGAGAAGCCTGGTTAAAAACCTTGCCCCCAGAAGTATAATCAAAAGTTGAACGGCTGTAAGATAAAAGCCATTCCTTATCTTCTATCTTTAGACTCATACCCGCCCCATACAAAAAATTAATTCTTTCTAAATTTAAAAAAGCAAAAAGCTGTTCTTCTTCATAAAACCGCATATTGTTGCTATAGGCGCCCCTGCCAGCCATCAAAAAGAATGTGAGTTCACGATTGAGCATATACCCTAATTCTAAAGAAGACTTCCAGTCAGAATTATCCAAGCTTTGATTTTGGATATTCTTATTCTCCAGAAGATCCAATTTCAATGTGATGACATCGGAAAAACTCAAGCCGCAAACCATTTGATTGGAAGTTGCGGAATCAATAATTAAGCTTTCATATTGCTTATAAGCAGTATCCACATCGGTTAAAATACCCTGCGAATTATTTATTGAAGAATAGCTTATATTCAAGAAATCAAAGGGCTTTATTTTTAACCCGTAAATCAATCCGGGTCTTTTTTGGGAATTAGAAAAAAGGCTTTGCGTCTGCGTTATGCCGGTTCTTATCTCTATCTTTTCTGTTAATTTTAAACCGTATTCAATTGCAAAAAAATCCGCCGCAGTTTTCATCATAAAAGAATTAGTATTCTGGTCTTCAAAGTGCGCCAAAGCATTGGAACGTGCAACAAAAATAGACAAAAGATCCTTATTGGAATGCAAAGGCACCAGGCAATTCATGGAAAAAATCGCGTTTCTAAGTTCCGTGGAGCGATTCTCGAAAAGATTATCGAACTGGTAATTACAATCAATCATTGAATTTTCAAGGGGAAATTCCTCAATTGAGGGCAAGTATCTCTGGCTCGAAAAGCCCGCTAAATCATCAAAAAAAGAATGAAAAAGGGTGGCTCCATGAGCTTGAGATATTAGCAGTAGAAAAACCGCTAAATATATCAAAATTTTTCTCACAGAGCCTCCCTTTTGTCATCATTAGACTAATTAAATAACAAAATTTTTGGAAAAATCACTCCATTTACTAAACGAATTCAAATCTGGCAATAAGCCATTCAGCGTAAAATCATAATTAGGACCAAAATCCGATGCAGATATCGGAGAATTTGGATTAGCAGGTTTTATGTAAAATTTATGCCAATCCTGAACCGGAGAAGAATAATACCCTTTGAAATTTACGGTTGTTGAGCCGGACCCAAAATTAAAAATAGTCGGCCCGTTTTCAAAGCTCGCTTTAAAGAAATTCAAATATTTCAAAACATCAGTTTTTTCTTCGGCCTTGGAAAATTTTGGAACTCCGTCATCCGACTGGTCATCTGTTTCCGCTGCTATATATTCAATGCCTGCAATTAATTTCGTAAACATTCTCGCATAAGCATCGCGGGCTTTTCCCATATTTTGCTGGCCGTCGGATTTCAATTTGCCGAAATTAGGATAGTTGGGATCTTCAAAAGGATTCACGGTTCCAACATATGAACAATTCCAGTCATAAGAAATCAATTCTTGGAAAATAGCTTTCATAAAGCTTAAATAGGAATCCAAAGCATAAATTTCCCCAAGGTCAATTTCTACATTTTCATCTCCGCCAGACATTTTTTTGGTTACCATAAAATTAAAACTGGAATCTTGTTCTACCTTATCCAACCGCGCCAAGGCCTTGTCAATAGCCGGAATTAAAGTGTCCTTTATATAGGTTTGGATTTCTGGAACGGTTATAGTAAATGTCCCGTAAGCACGGTTAAAAGAAGGCAAATTAGAAAAATGGGTTGTTACTGCCTGGCTGGAAGAAACTGTAAGCAATTGGTTAAGATTGACCGGCAAAGTTATGCCCGCCTTGGAAAAAATAGCGCGCGTATTATTGTCCTTAATCAATGCTAATGCACCCAAAAGGCCAGCTCCAAAATTTGCTTTGGCGCTAGAAGGATCCCCTTCTATGGCTTTTTCATAAGTAACAAGAGCTTCATCAAGCTTACCTTCTTCCAATTGGATCTGCGCAGTAGAAAGCAATTGATCCATTTCTGTTTGGGACATTTCCACTGCAGTATTAGAAGCCTGTTGTCCGCAACCTGTTATTAGACTGGTTAAGATTACTAAAACTACGCTTACAAATAAAAACTTTTTCATATAATATTTCACTACTGTCCCAACGTTGAAGGGTTAAAAATGATAAAAGGTATGATAATTA
>CAZGTC010000014.1:0-21197 GCA_964528395.1 uncultured bacterium | reverse complement strand
CTTTACAAATTTCAATCCAATATTTTCCAAGATCGCAATACTAAACGCTGCTTTTGAAAATAATACGCTGAAGTTTGGCTGGTTATTATTAATAAACGTATTTGGCTGGGGATAGAATTCTGATGGCAGCATAGGAATGGTGTTGACTATGATTTTTAAGTGTTGGTGAGATTCGTATCCCACCTTATTTTTTGATTTAAAAGCTATAACATTCTGTCCTTCGGCTAATTTTAGACCATCAACTTCAAAATTTCCCCATTCGTCTTTAACAAAAACTTGCTTCCATGCAGCAAAGTTTTCTGAATATTGAAAGTATTGCATTTGCTGAGGCATGAAGTCTCTTAAGACTCCTGTAATTTTGTTCGGGGGTTCTTTGACAATGATCGTGTCAATGTGCTGTTCTTTACCATCCAGTATAACCGGCACCCCAACAATTTTACTGTAATTATAACCTTTTACTTCAACAGGCGTAGCTTCCCCCGAAAGCAAAACTAAACCTTTAGCATTGACTGATTCAACCCTTGAGCTGCCAACTATTGGATTATCAAAGAGAGTTTTATTTAAAAGAGCATAATCATCTTTAAAGATAACTTTACTTTTCATTGCATCATGTGCCATCAATAAATCGACAGCATCTTCACTAGTAAGAGAACACGCAAGACTTATAGCTGAACCAAGATAACATATTGTCCTTATCTCTGGAGTCATAAAACCTAAAACCCCAAGCCCAGCCGCAATAGTTTCAAATTGAGCAAGAGCATTACTACGAAATGTGTGAACAAATCTTTTAGCATTTGGAACATTTGATACTCCTTCGGCCAGTTGACTAGAACGATTAATTGCAACATCTCCATCATCAAACATCGGATAACCTGTTAACATAGTCATATAACCAGCAAGAAATCTACCTTCATAAGTATCCAAATCAGGATTAGTAAAAATATTTCCAACACTTACCCAAAGTAACATTATAGGATTAAATTTTGTTACCATATTTCCGGTAGCTGATAAATCAACAGGAGTTGGAGCTCCTCTGCCAGCAATAAAATAGTATTTAATAGGAGAGAAATCACCAAATTTAGTTGAGTTTAAATTGTTTATAAAAGCACTGTTAGGCAACATATCATTCAATGCAGGACTCTGATGTCTATTTTTGATAGTTAAAAATACTCCACTTGCATCACTTGCAACAATAGAGTATGCGAATAAACCAGCAAAATAAATCGCGAGTTTATCATTACCCATATAAGAATTGGTAAAAGCAAGACCTAAACATCCTAAACTCATTACTGCTGAATCAGTAAAAGTATCATCAAAATTATAGGCATATGTAGCTGCCCCGCTACCCTTATGTGGGGTATCAATAGTAATCATTTTTTCAACATCATCTTGATAATATCTCTTTCCAAGATGATCCTTGCCTAAAATGTAAGAACGAATAGCTAGCCCGCCCATTGAGTGCCCAATAAGAATGAATGTATTTGGAATGACTTTCCCCGGATTAGCTACACTAAAATCTTCTTTAGCTTTCTCTAACCAACACTTTCCATTCATATTTGGAGCTGGATTATAATAATTTCGATCGCCAAATTCCCAACCTTCTTTTTCGATATTGAGAAAAGGATTTGAAAATTCATACCTAAAAACATATCCCTCCAATCCCATTCCACCTTTATCAACTGGCTTATTCATATAATCGTAAACATTATTAAAACACTCGCGATTATCTCCAATACCATGAACGAGAATAATAATATGATTTTTAGCATATTCAATGTTATTTTGGGTAATAGCAAATGCTTTTAAAGAAAGGGATATTAATATTATCAGAAAAAAATATTTTTTTATCATTACATTATTTAATTAAAGAATATTTTTGCCTTAAATAATCCTCATATTCTCTTTCTATTCCAAATTTATTAAAATAAAGATATCCAGCAATCCCAAAATTTAGCAGGCCTAAAGTAGGAGAATTGCCTGTCATCCCAGCAATACCCAATAAAGAAAAAATTCCAGTTGCTAATAATCTGTTTTTTTCTTCATTTTTAGAGCGTGTACTTAAACTTTCTAAAACAAAGCTTTCCCGTTTTATAGGATCTAGATTTGAATTCTCCATTTCTAACAAGGTTTCATAATCTTGTTCTATTGGCTCGGGCGTTACACTCATCTTATTTACACTGCCAATTATCACTAAACCAGATAAAAGTCCCATAGAACTAAAAATTAATGGGGGGATTGCTTGGGGACTTCCGTAATTATTAAACGCATCTAATAGATAAACCAGACCAACAACCAAACAAATTGGACCTGTTATTTTACCAACACGAACAGCAAACTCACGAGATTCTTTATATTCTGCTGCTAATTTTTTTAATCTTTCTTCAGATGAAATCCCCCAACTTGGCCCCACTAATCCAGAAACAAAAAAACAAACCAAAACTAGTAAACTTAGCTTTTTCATTGTTGTTTGCCTCCTCTAGAAAAAGGTATCAAGGTACCTAGGGATCCAGGTTTCAAGGGTTTCCAATACTTTATACCTTGGTGCCTTGATCCCTTGGTACCTTTTCTAACGACTTTATCAATGCCATTAGCATTCTCTCTATTTCATAATATCTTTGGATTAAATCAGAAAATCTGGCTCCCTCAATATATCCCAAATCTTTTGCCAGCAGCAACTGCGTTTCTAGTTCTGCTCCAGATCCATAAGCAACACATAAAAACTGTACGTATTGTTTTAAATATCTTCTTCCATATCCTTCTGCAATATTTGATGGAATTGAAACTACAGCCCTTCTTAATTGAGAAACTAATCCGAATCTTTCCTCCGTAGGAAAATTTTTTGTTATCTTATAAATCTCAAGGCTTAAATTATAAGACTTTTCCCATACCTTTAAATCTTTAAATGTTTTAACCTGCATACGTATTCCCCTCGATCCCTTGATACCTCGATACCTTGATACCTTTTCTTATATGGGAGTTCCTCTCGAAAAGAAACGGGGGAATCATCATTCTAAACCCCATAATTATCAAGCCTCTTAGAAGATTTGTCAATGTCGGATTTTTCGACAGCATCCCTCCGCTGTTTGCCAGCGTTCTAATGCTTACATAGGGGGAAATATGCTAAACACCTTTATTTTAACAGTTTACAGAAGTTTACACAACAATTTCTTCCAGCAAAAAAAGATGAATAATATGTTCTAAGATCAAATGACCGTCTTCAATCCTTTCCATATTATCCGAAGGAAAAATCAAAGCATATTTAGCTAGATTCTTTAACTTCCCGCCTTGAAATCCCGTAAAACCAATGGTAATCGCCCCAATCTTATTCGCATATTCAATGGCTTCCAAAACATTCGGAGAATTCCCGCTGCCGGAAAAAGCAATCACAACATCTTCTTTTCCGCAAAAATTCGCCAGCTGCTCCCGAAAAATATGGTTATAAGAAGCATCGTTGGCCCAAGCTGTCATTAAAGGCACATTATCAGTCAAGCTCATTACGCGAAAGCGCTTTTTGCCTTCAATTGATGATCCCTTGCCCAAATCACAGGCAAAATGCGAAGCCGTGGCCGCGCTCCCGCCATTTCCCATAATAAAAATATGTTTATCGTTGAAATAAGCCCTTTTTATTTCTTCAACAATCTTATCCAGAACTTCCAGGTCTATTTTATCTAAAGAAGCTTTTAATTGGTCCAAATATTCTCCGGCATATTGTCCTATTTTCATAAATCCTCCTCAATCGCAAATATAAATTATTTTTGAGCCTTTAGGAAAGGCTTGCCATTAACCTCTAACATAGGCTTCGGGATATTAGCAGTTAGGCCTCCTAAACGCGTACCTGCTCCCCCAGCTAAAATTAATGCTTGTAAAGATTTTTTTGGCATGATGGCAGAATTAAGAAACAATTCCCTTTTCTAAAAAATAAGCTTTCAAAGCTTGGTCCCAAGTTTGAAGGTCGTCCAAATTTTGCTGCCTTAAGTTAAAATTATCGAGCACTGAATAAGCTGGGCGCTGGGCTTTTGCTTCAAATTCTGATGTAGTTGTCTTTTCCAGCTTAACCTTGGTTTTTGTTAATTCAAAAATCTTTTCCGCAAAATCATACCAGGAACATTGTCCATTGTTTGTAATGTGGAATAAGCCGAATTTTTTTAAAATTAATAATTGGTAGATTTTTCGCGCTAAATCCATGGTGTAAGTAGGAGAAACAATTTGGTCAGTAACTACTCTCACTTTTCCTTTTTCTTTGGCTAAATGGAGCATCATTTCAATAAAATTGCGGCGATTGGTAGCTTGGCAGCCGGCCACCCCAAACAAGCCGGAAGAACGAATGATTAAATAGTTTTTTAAAAGATATTGAATATAATATTCTCCCACTAATTTAGAAATACCATAAGCTGTACCAGGCCGGGGAAGATCGCCTTCAACATAAGGGGTTCTTTTGGTCCCATCAAAAACATAATCCGTTGAAATATGGCATAAAGTGACATTGTCTTTTTTACAAGCTAAGCAAAGGTTTTTTACCCCTATTCCATTTACCTTGAGCGCCATTTCATCTTGGTTCTCGCAATCATCCACGCGATGGAAAGCCGCGGTATTAATAATGGCATCCGGCTTATATTTTAAAATTACTCTTTCAACTTGAGCATTATCAGTAACATCAATATCTGCAATGGTTAAGGGGATTAATTCTTTAGAAGGAATAATTTTTTGAAGATCTGTTCCAAGCTGTCCATCCGCGCCAATTAAGATAATTTTCATTAGAAAACTTTTCCTATAATTTTTAATTTTTGCTCCATATCCACCAACAATTTCATCCAATCGATATTGTAATAAACCGGATTAGCAAAATCCGTGTAGCGGCCGCAAGTTAAATGTTCCCAAATTTCCTCTACTGCTTCTTGTACTGTATGCTTAGGTTCAAATCCTAATGTGTTTTTTAATTTATCCGGAGAAACCCGATAAGACCGTGATTCCTTCTTTCCAAATAATGCCTCTACATTAATAGATTTTTGCTTTTTTAAAATATCTGCAACCCAATGCCCTAATTCCAGAATTCGATAATTTTTATGCACTAAATTAAAAATCTGCCCTTTGACCTTTTTCTCATCTGCATTGATAGCTTCAATATGCGCGAGCGCAACATCCTTAACGTGCACAAGTGGCCGCCAGTTATCGCCGGCACAATAAATAAATATCCGGCCTTTATCAAAAGCATCTTTGGTCATGGTATTTACTACCAGGTCCCAGCGATGGCGGGGGGAAAAACCAAAAACCGTGGCTTGGCGAAAAATTATTGGGCAAAAATTATCGCTAATCAATGATTTTAAGCCTTCTTCTGCGTCCAGCTTAGACTGGGCATATTCGGATTGCGGATTTACCGGAAAATCTTCATTTGCAATAGAATCAACATGGAAACCATATATCGCGCAAGAAGAAGCAAAAGAAAATCTTTTGACTCCTTTTCTTTTACAAGCTTCTGCTACCCTCATAGTGCCTTCGCAATTTATCTCATGATTGGCTTTTGGATCAAATTCTGCGGTTGGATCATTGGAAAGAGAGCCCAAATGGATCACAGCTTTTACATTTTCTAAGGCAGTATCAGGGAATTGGCGAACATCTCCTTGGATTAATTCGATCTTATTTTTAACTTCGGATAAAGCTTGCTCGCCAAAATAAAGCTTATCAAAAACCCTTACTTTTTCTCCTTTTTTCACCAATTCCTGCACCAAAACCGCGCCAATATACCCTGCTCCACCAGTTACCAAAATTACATCTTTTGCCATAAAACCATCCTTATTACTAAAAAACGAAATTAGTTAGCAAATCAAAACCGAAGGCTAAACGCCTCGGTTTCCCACTATAATTTTGGTAACCGCGACGTTTAGTCGCTGGTTTCTAACCAGTCTAAATATAATAAGTATTATACCTTATTAAAGATAACGTTTGAACCAATAAAAAATTAGGCTCATATACTCATCAATGACAAATTGGGTGTTTTCATGATCCAGCCACCATTTTTCTTTTTTAAATTCGCTTTTTTGCACAGGATAAACCATGATTTTAACCTTTAAATCCTTAAATACTTTTTGAAAAACCAATTTACTGCGGCGGGTGTGGGGCGGGGAAGTAACAACAATCAAAGATTTAAAACTTTGTCTATTTTTTAAAATTAATTCTTTTGTATAAAATGCTTCATCATAAGTAGAAAATCCTTTTTTTTGCAGCAAAATTTTATTGCGAGGGATTTGTAAAAATAACGCCTGCCTTAACATGACCTCTGCATGACTAAGCCGCCAGCCCACAGGCCCCCCACTTATAATTATATAAGGAGCAAAACCTTCCTTATATAATCTAGCAGCTTCATATATACGTTCACCACTAGCTTCCCCTCCTAAAACTACTATAAAATCTACTTTTTCAAGTTTATCTTGAACAACCAAGAAAGAACCTATTTTATCTAGTAGAAAATTTCTAGAAAAGAAAATAAGCAAGACAAAAAAAATAACTCCAAAAAAGAAAATCTTTCGTTTTTTGCTCATTTTTTAAAAAGGCTAGAAAACATTTGGCGGAAATAACCCATTAAAAATCGCGGATTCTTAATTAAATCAAAAGTAGCAGATCCAATCGTCTTATATGTATTAGGGTCTGAAGCCAACCCCCAGATTACAGAAGAATGGTTCTCAAAATCCGCCATTTTTTCGATTAAATGCGCATTATCTTTCATAAATTTAAAAATTTTCTCCTGCGTTCCATTATGCAAGTTTTCCATAACTGAACGCGCTAATAAGCAAAACTTTATCTCCTGGCCGAATTCTTTATTCCATTCTCTTTCGTAGGCAGATAAATCTCCTGCTTTTATTGCCTCCGCTAATATTTCTGCAGACCTTAAGCCATAATAAATTCCGCCGGCAGTAATGGGTTTTACCTGGCAAGCTGCATCGCCTAATAAAGCAATATTATCTTTATATAATCCGCAGGAACCAATTGGAACGAGTCCCGCGGTTTTTGAAACAATCTCCCCATCAATTTTAAAACGCTGCATAAAATTGTGTAAATCATTTAGAGGATTTTTTGAAATTACTCCGGCTCGATATATGCCATTTCCTTCTGGAATCAACCAGGAAAATTCATGGAAGGGCCGGATAAAATCAACCTCCACCTTATCTTTTAGCTTGCGGTCAACTTTTATCCGGTATTGTACCCCCTTATCCAATTTGATATTTCCAGTGAGGCTGGCAGATTTTCTCACCTTAGAAGTTGGCCCATCTGCGCCTACCACCATTTTCGCTTTTATTTCTCCCTGCGAAGTTTTGACTAAATAATATCCTTCTTTTTTCTCTAAATCTAAAAATCGGGTACTTAATTTAACGTCAGATTGGTCTACAAAATTTTTATCGAAAATAGCTCTATCTACAATATAAGCCACATTACTGCGCGCAACAGAAAAAGAATGATCCTGATAGTAAATTTGCGCACCATGGATAGTATTCAAAATAGAGGATTTATCCGGAAGGATTTTTAATTTGTTGAAAACATCTTGTCCTACAATTCCCGCACAGCGAACTGGAACCCCCACTGCAGAATCTTCTTCTATCAATACTGTGGATAAATTTGATTCTTTGAGTAGTTTTCCTAAATAGGCTCCGGCTGGCCCTGCCCCAACAATTAAAACATCATTTACTTTCATTTAAAATCAAAGGTAATTATATCATACAAATTGAGCAGAGCTTGCCTGCCTGTTCGGCAGACAGGCTTCGGGCACTGAGCGAAGTCGAAGTGCCCTCGCAATGACACATTGCTAACTAGTCTCATATTAGAACCCGTCAGAGTGAGAGGTCTAAGGATTTAACACCCTTAAATTTTCAATCCAAACTTTTTCTAAGATTGGTTTTTCTACTCCATCGCCTTCAAAAATCATTCTAACTTCCATAACAGTTTTTTTAGCCCCTGGAGCAAGCTTAATTACAGATCCACTAACCGTATAATATCCTCCCTTAAGATAATTGCCTTGAGCATCCAATCCCCCCCATTCAGCATTTGCTAATGCTTGCTGGGTATCCGCAGTCCTTATTTGAACTTTAATATTTGTTTTGCCAGCAATAATACCTGTTGCCGTCCAACTTAATATTGCACCTGAGCCTAAAGTATTCTTTTCCGTCTTAAGATCTAGTATTCCTGTAAAAGAACCATTTTTTTCATACATATCAAAAGAACTACGCGCTTTTGATTCAAAATGGATACCTGCTATTCTACCAATAAAAGGAGCACCCATAATTGGGTGACAACCAATAACCATTCCAGTATTAATACTAGGATAAGAATAATCAATATTATTATCTATTTTCCCCATTTCTTTTCCATTAACAAAAAAACGCATCACTTTTGTTTGTTTATCAAAAGAAAAAGCAACATGAGTCCAATTATTTATAGGAGGAGAAACAGATGTAAGAATATAATTGCCAAAACTTGAAATAAGCTGTGCTTGTAATAAAACATTGTTAATAAAAAAATTCCATCCTCTATAGTCATTATCTCCAGCTTGAGCAATATCCGTTACAAGCATCATATTATTATTTTGCACAGTTGTATAAAACCAAGTTGAAACAGAAAAACTATTTGGTTTAAGACCTGAATTATATGGAATATCAACACATAAACCTGGAGTCACAAAAGAAAGAACCTTTCTATTACTGCCAGGCAAACCATCAACATAAATTGTATTACCACTAATCGTTCCGTTACAAATTGGATTAGAGTTATTTAATATAGAATTTTGTTCCATTGACCATAAGCAAATCGTATTCGGCCCCGCCACCGGCTCAAAATACTTTAAAGTAAGCTTCCCTGTATCTAAATACACCCCACTCAAAGTTCCTTTAGCTAAATCAATATTTTGTACTGCTGCTGCCCCATAAGTTTTTGCTGTTGAAGTAGAAGCAACGGAATAATTCCCCGCTGCATCCTTTACAAAAACCGCATAATTCCAAGTTTCATCATCCCCCAACCCGCTATGTTCAAATGAATTAGCAGCTTTATCGCCTATAAAAACTACCTTTGCTGCTTTTCCTCCAATTGCATCCCCTACCTTTAAAACTGTACCTTTTGCCAAATCTGCTTGGCTTGGAAGCTGGGCCGCATCTTTGGAAGCAAAAACAACATATGTGCCAGTAGGTGCTAAATCCGGGCTAACACTGCTTATCCAGGAAAGCTCAATAGCATTTCCTTTGGGCAAAGACTTAGCAGAAAAAGAAGAAACTTGCGATGGAGCAACAATATCTTCGGTTCTTATTTTTTCTACTTTGTTTCCGCTTAAGCAATAATTATTGTATTCATCCGCAGGAATAACCATAATATAAATATCTTTTTCTGCAGGAAGATTGCTCAAAACAGCGGTTAAATTTTGCGTTACAGCCCCGACTGTTACAGCTTTTGCACTTGAAACATTATCTCCGGCATTATAAGTTTTACCATTTTGAATACTTAAATCCGCTTCTGTAAATGGATTTGCTGACCAAACCACCACATAACTTTTTCCATCTGTTGGAGCGGTCCAAGATACTGTTGCGTCTATTTTTGTACTTTCCAGCTTAACGGTTAAACTAGTAACTGGCGCCGGCGAGGTTGTATCGGCTAATGTTGAAGTTGCAACTGCCATTGGCTGTCCTATATTTTTTTTATCGTCAAAAGTTTTAAATACAATCTCATATTCTGTATTTGGGATAAGTCCGCTTACTCGTAAAGTGATTTCAGTTTTTGAAGCACTGTATGGAACCCCAATAATCATCCCAGAAGCTTTTTCCCGGATAAAAATTTCCACTCCAGCAAAATCTGGATCCGTAGGATTTTGCCAAGTAATCACTAAACCTCTCTCTTGTCTTGCAACCTGCACCTTTGCTGGATCAATTGGAGCAGGCGGGGTCTTATCGGATGAAGTTGTCATATCAATAAAAACTGGTTTTGCTTCATTGGCTTTATTATCTACCATAACCAAAGCAAAGTAATATTTTTTGCCTGGAGATAAATTAATAGAACGATGAGAAGAAATATCGGCTTCGGCAATTGGCTTTAAACCAGTTAAATCTGCTTCAGATTGAAGTGGATTTTCGCTCCTGTAAACCTTAACTTTGCCATAATAAGGCTGGTTGGGGTTCTGCCATTTAAGCTCTATCCAATTTTCTCCTGCAAAACTTGCAACATTGGTTACTGGCTCCAGTTCCTTGGTAGTAGATTCGCCATTTGTAATTTGGCCAAGGTTATTTGCCTTATCATATGGAAAAATCGCCCAAAAATATTTTTTCCCGGGCTTACGATTATCAATTTTACAGCTGGTGATTTTTGAACCAGAACAAGCTTCTTTTACATCCGGACGGCTTAGATCGGCTGCGGACTGGATCGAAGCTGTCTCACTATAAAAAACTTTAACACTCGTAACTTCTTCCCCAGTTGGCAAATCCCAAGACAAACCAATCTCATACTCCCCAGTACTAACATTTTTCAACTTAACTGCATTCGGACCAGTTGTATCATCAAGAGTTGTACCTTCTATTGGTTGAATAGCACTAGGAACTGTTTCTCCTTTTTCATTTTTTGCAGTTGTTAAAACTACAATATAATATTTAGTTAAGGGCTCCAGACCGTTTATCACCTCTGAATTGCCTTTAGTAGAAAGTTTATCTGTAACACGGTTATTTTTTATATCATCCAAAGTAATTGGAGTTTTACTGTAATACACGACAGTTTCTTGAAAACCATTATAAGAGTCTAATTGCCAAGCAATAGTTAAACTGCGTTCTTTTCTTTCCGTTACGTTTAATCCACTCACAGCTGCAGGTAAAGTTTCTGCAGAAACAACTGACTGGGTATTGTTATAGCGCACGGTTTTTGAAGGATCGCTTTCACTCATGGTGCGGAAAGAATAGCGATAAGCCAGATTTGCTTTTAGCGAAGTGTCTAAAAAATTTTGCTCATTGCCAATATAAACAATGGTTGCAATTTCCTGGCCTTGCGCATTTTTAAACACATATCCGGACGTATATTTTGTTCCGTCGTCTAATTTAATCGAACTCATTTCTTCCGCAGATTTCCCCCGCAAAATAATTGTTTGCTTAAAATTTGGATCATTTGAAGGATTGGCCCAAGCCAGTTGTGCACTATTTTCTGTTACTTTTTCCACCCGGGGATTTTCGATCATTTTTGGGCGATACGCAACATTTGCATCTACCGCAGTCTTGCCGGTAACAACTTTAGAAGTTGAGTTTATATTACCGCTCGTATCTACGGTAAAAAACCGGAAAACATATTCTGTATTTGCCTGCAAACCAGAAATTGTCATGTCTTTTTGCGCACTAGGAGTTTCTTTTTCATTTAAAGGCGTAGCATAAGCTGCGAAAACCCCTTCTGCAATTTGTACTCCCCCAACATTTTTTTCAATGGTTTCCAGCATTTTTGGAGTTAGGACAAAAGCATTTATTTTTTCTATATCTTCCATTTTACCGCGCAAAACTATGACTCTTTTTAAATCTGGATCCGCAGGATTTTTCCAAGCAACGCGCATCTGGGTAAAATCTGCAGTAACTGCTTCGGCTTTTTCTTCAGAAACTTGAGCGGGTGGCGTTGTATCTCCTGGAATTTGCAAAACAACTTCAATCGGATTTCCTTGTACAGGCTTTGGGCAGTTCGGATCCACGGCATAAGTCTTAAAAATAAAAGCTGCTTTAGTTCCAGGAGCAAGAGAAATATTTCCAGTTGCAGCAAGATTTTTAATTTCTTGATTTTTTTGGCCTTCTGCTTCAGCTACTTTTATTTCTTTTCCATCCTTTTTTTGAAAAATCTCCAAACGAATTTTTATGTCTTTTACAATTTCGGGCATTTGCGGCAGTTGTGTAGAAAATAGTACTTTCCCATCTTTTAATGTTACGGAAGACCCAACCAACGGCGGCAAAATAGTATCTTCACAACTAATCGAATATGGCGTACAACCTTGTAGAAAACCAATCGGGACAAAAACTGTCCCATGATAGCGGCTAGATTTTCTAGTTGGAGTATTTTTTTCTATCAAATTGTTTAGCACAGCAACCGTTTGAATTAATTTTCCATTAGCAAACAAAAATTGGCCTGAAGAAAATAGCATTCTCCAATTAGAAACTTTACCCCGTAATTGATCCGCAGTTTTTAAAAGCCGCGCTAATACTTGTTTTTTTTGTTGTGCACTTAAAGATAGAAAAGCCGGTGACTTCAAATATCGTTCGACAAAATTACAATACTTATCAACCTCTTTTTTAAACTCATCAATCGTTAAAGTATTCTTTGCTGGAATCGGATAACTAGCAACCAAATTCACAGAACTCATTTTAATCATCTCCTCCTACTTTATTAAAAAGAGAAACAGTTTGTTGTCGCGTTTTTTTATCCGTGGGTCTATAAACAATCTGCGGTTGTGGCTGAATAACTTTTCTTGTTGATAAAAGACCAAGAACTCCAAAAACCGCTAAAATTCCTCCAGTTCCAATTCCACATGCAATCGCAATATTGCGATTTCGATCGTACGTCCAATAACGATCAACCCTCTCCCCATAATCTCGTGTACTTAACAGGTAGCGATGATTACCACTAGCCAATAAAGCAAATACAGTAGTTGCACCTATTCCAGCCAAAACCACACCCCCAAAAGTATATAAATAGGGCATTAAATTCAGCGGGGCTTTACGAGGAGGAAGAGTAACAACTGCTTCAAGCTGAGAACCTCTAAAAATAGAATAAGTTATAACAGGCCCAAGAAAATTGTCCTGTAAAAAGGCTAGTTGATGATAAAAAGTAGGAAGGGATATGGTCGTACAACCATTACAAACTAATTTACTATCTAGCATTATTCCTACTTTTTCATTTTGATTAGGAGAAGCAACGCGCAGCCGTCCAACAGGAACTTTCAACGCCTGCATAAATGTTTCATTAAAACTATTTTGCGATGGCCAATCCTGGCCTATGGCTGGAGATTCCCATGCAGCTATTTTTTGCAATTTTTCTCCACTCCATTTTTTCTTCAAAAGAATAGTCATTTTTCCATCTGGCTGAACAACCACTTGCACAAGCAAATTAGCATTTTCATGATCATATAATTTCGATTGGTAACTATTTGGAACAGAACCCATTAATTGTTCTATTTTATTGGGAGCATTTATTACCTGTATTTTTATAGGAACCCTTTCTATTGCCTGCTTTATTTCTTTAAATTTTCCAAGTGTTCTTAATTTTAAGGCTTGTTGTAAAATATTTTTTAAGACTTCTGAAATGGCAAGACTTTCGATTGCTGATTCTACAATTCCTGGTTTAAAAGTTAAAAATTTAATGTGCACGTTAGTTACATCTTGTTTCTCTTCATTAAATAAATGTTTTATTTTATTCCAATTATCCTCTATAGCAGTTGTTTTTTCAACTGTTCCCACAGGAGTTCCATTATGATCTAAAACGACTAATAGTACTTTTTTGGGCACTAAAAGCGCAAAATTATATTCTAGAAATGGCCTTTTTAATGCTTCAAATTTCCTAAGTAAAGACAACACTTGAATAAGTTTTTCTATATTAATACTATTCACAGGTTGATTTTTAAGCACATTTGCAATCTCTTGACCACAAATTCGTAATCTTTTTAAATAATTAACAAAATCATAAGTTCCTCTAAATGTTACAAAATTTCCCACATGCTTTGCTTGCCAAGCAGTAGAAAATCGTTGTAAAAAAGTTTTCGCAGAATTTACTCCTTTTTGCGCTTGCTGGCGGGCAACCTGGTATAATTTTTGCAAATGCGGTTTAGTAATAATATGAAGTTTTAAAGGAGCATGATCCCTAACAAATTTCTCGTAAGCTTCTCGAAAATCCGCATCCCATAAACCTTTATTATTCGCTCCAAATTGGGAAAAATACACTTTACCTTTGCTATCTTTTATTTTTGCCAAAATTTTCCCGATATGCGCAACTACTGGGTCATATATTGGATTTGCTATAATTTTACGAACCATATCTAGCTTTGCTTTATTTTGCTCATTATTACCAAGCATCGCTTTAATTGCATTAAATGGCCCCTTTCCATTTTTTAATAATTGATCAAGATTGTTGTTTCCAAGCATGCCTGAAAGTATTTCTGTAACATTTTTCTCTGATAAATTATAAGTTATCCAATTGCGTAAAAAATTAATCTGCGGAGGGAAAATAGGGATTCGTGAAGTGTGAAGAGTGAAAAGACTCGAGAAAGGCACAATTTTTATTCTCTTTAAATAAGCAAAAAAATGTTTTTCTTCATTTGGATAAATTTTTTGAGATTTATCTATAGTACCTGCTGATGGATCATCAACAACACTCATATCAAAAGCACAATTTTTAAAATTCGAAGCAATTTGCGCTTGATACTTAAAAAATCTGACTAATTTATTATAAACAGCTTCTAGCTTACCGCTGGATTCATCTTTCTTTTTTGCATCAAAAAGGCCAGCAAAAAGGCTATTAATAAATTCTTTTGAAGCCAAACCATGCTTTACCCCAAAAGCTAAAAGAGCTAGAAATTGAATTAATCGTATAATTTGCGGTTTTTTTGTTCCTTTAGAAGAAGAAGCAAATACCCTATCTTTTTCATCTAATAATATTTTGTACCAACCTTCAAAGATGGGAATACTTGTGTCTGATAGAAATTGATTAATTAAACCTTGAACCTTTTGCGGCAATTTATCAAATGAGGCATAATCAGCATTAGCATTTAATTGTAATTCAACTTGCTCTACAGTTATACTCGATTGGCTAGCTGGGCTAGAAGACGGACTAGAAGCAGGCACTAGACGCGTTGCAGTCGGTCTAGAAACTGAACTTGTAGCTGGCATACTCATAAAAATCCCCTCCTTTTAATTTTTAATCTTGTTTTTTAGCTCTCTGTGAGGGGCTTTAAACATATCTAATATACTTCGCCATGAATTTTAGAAAATTTCACTTTATCGTAAAAATTTTGTTTTCTGCATCGGAGATATCGTTAAAAGGCTCTGCTTGCAAGCATTATAAACATATCTATTGGAGAAAGCAATGAGATTTTAGGCCTCACCCTAACTCGACTTTATCAGGAATTAATTATAAACCCGAACTTTTAGAAGAAACAACCAACTGCAAGCAGCAAACATTAATAAAATAGCCAGCAAAGCGGTAAATTGAAGCAAATCTGCATTGACCATGATAATTGCAATCGCACTTAAAACCACTTGCACCGCGTACAAAACTAAAACTGTCAATTTATGCGATAACCCCATAGAATGGATGCGATGATGCGAATGGTCTTTGCCCGGAGTACTCATTTTTATCCGATGAAAAAAACGATTCAAAAAAACAAAAGAAGTATCAAAAATTGGAATTGCCAATATGGTCAAAGGCACCAAAATAGAAACAAACTGCAAGCGCGGCAGGTTTAAAGCTAGTGCTATATTCCACAAAGAAAATATCGACAACTTCAAAGTCATTACCGCCAATATAAAACCCAAAAAAGTCGAACCCGTCTCACCCAAAAAAATAGAAGCTGGATTAAAATTATATCTCAAAAATCCAAGACAAGCCCCCAAAACCGCCAAGGATATAACTATCACTTCCGGCAAATTATTCGTTAGCCCCAAAACAAAAAAAGCAAAACTCGCAATTGTTGCTATCCCTGCTACCAAGCCATCCATGCCATCCAGCATATTCATGGAATTCGTCATAAAAGTAATAAAACAAGCGGAAATTATATAATTAATGATTTTTAAGTTGAACAGATCAAAACAATTTCCCGTAAGATATAAAAATAAAAAAGAAAGTAAAAGATGCGTCCAAATCTTATACCGCGCCCGGATCTTGATCCCTGCATCATCCAGCAATCCAAAAAAAATAAAGCCTAACCCTATCAATAAAACTTTGGGATCTATAGAAAAAAATAACCCCGCCAAAGCAAAAGCAGCAAAAACCGCTACCCCTCCCATCAAAGGAATAGGCTTTTGGTGGATCTTGCGGTGGTCGGGGTGGTCGAGGATGTTGAATTTATAGGATAAAATCTTTACCAAGGAAGTAAAAAAAAGAGAAAACAAAAAAGTTGTAAGAAAAATTAAAAAGAACATTTGCTAGTTATTATATAGCAGGAAATAAATATTAACAATAAATTAATCGGAAAGTAATTGAAAGTATTGATTTGTAATTTTTTTCCTATCATAATATTTTTCAAAATATTCTCGTGCCCTTAATCCCATTTGAGTATTTTTATCGGGGTCTCTCAACATACAAGAAATAGCAAACTCAATTTCTTTTAAATTGTCTGGAGCAACTAATCTTCCACACTGAGCTAAATTAATTATTTTTTCAATCTCTCCTCCTTTTTCCAAAGCTGCTAATATCGGCCTCCCGCTAGCCAAAATATTATATATTTTACTCGGGACTGATAATCCATTAAAACCTTTATCTAAAACAATTAAATGAATGTCAGCTATCGCAAGAGAAAAAGGCAATAATTCTCGATCAAAATAGGGCAATATTCTAACATTACTTATATTCTCCTGTTTCATCATCTCTATCATTTTTTTCTTTTTTGCGCCTTCCCCAATAAAAAGAAACACTACATTTGTATTCATAAAACATTTTGCTACTTGCAAAAATATTTCTAAATTGTGTGTTAACCCAAAATTACCTGCATACATAATAATAAATTTATTTTCTAGTCCTAGCTTTTTTATAAGAGGATTTTCATCTTTAGATATTGGCTTAACAAAATCTCCATCTGCCCAATTAGGGATAATTACTAATTTATTCTTATCGCATAAAGCAGTATACTGTTCAATCTTATTCTGCATACTTTTATCAAGAACAATAACTTTATCAGCATGTTTAATAAGCAACCTATTAAATCTCACCCATAATTTTTCAATAAGCCCATTATTTTTCAAAAAACCCAATTTAACAGCAACATCTGGATACAAATCATGTACAAGATAAATATATCTTTGTCGCTTAATACGATTAAGTAAAAAAGCCAAAATAGGAAGGAACGGCGGACTTGAAAGTACTAGTATTTTTCCTTTTTTAGATGAAAAGCAAGTTTTCATAACTAGCCGAATAAAAAATATTGCATAATTTATACTCCGCCCCCAAAATAAACGTTTTGGAAAAGAAGTTGTTTTTATCCAATGAACCGTTAAGTTTTTTTGAAAAGTTCTTGAAATTTTATCCGGCCATTTATCTGGATATTTAGCATAAATAGTAATTTTAAGTCCTTTGTCAATCAAATCAATAGCTAATTCATATAATAATTGCGCGGTTGAATTCAATTCTGGATAAAAATATTGGGTTAAGAAAATAACTTTATTAGGAGAAAACTTTTGTTGGAGCATTTCACACTGCAACCATTTGCATAGCAATTTGTTGGCTAATCCATTGGTAAGTCTTCCTTAATCCATCTTCCAATGGAACAGTAGGTTCCCAATGAAGCTTTTCTTTAATCAATTTATTATTTGAATTTCTTCCACGAACACCCAAAGGACCAGAAATATGTTTAATAGCTAACTGTTTTCCCGCAATGCCAATAACCATCCCAGCCAATTTATCGATTGATACCATCTCTTCAGAACCAATATTAACCGGGCCAGAAAAATTAGAATTCATCAATCTTAATATGCCTTCTAAACACTCATCTATATATAGAAAAGATCTAGTTTGTTGACCATCTCCCCAAATTTCAATAGCAGTTCCATCTTTTGCTTCAGCCACTTTTCTACAAATTGCGGCCGGGGATTTTTCTCTTCCCCCTCTCCATGTACCCTGAGGTCCAAAAATATTATGAAAACGAGCAATATGAACATCTAAACCATAATTCCGCTGATATGCTAAATATAACCTTTCACTAAACAATTTTTCCCAACCATATTCGCTATCCGGAGCAGCTGGGTAAGCTGATTTTTCAGAACAATTTGGATTATTTGGA
This sequence comes from uncultured bacterium, assembly GCA_964528395.1. Lineage (GTDB taxonomy): Bacteria > Margulisbacteria > WOR-1 > CAZGTC01 > CAZGTC01 > CAZGTC01. Next base: position 3,229 of record CAZGTC010000014.1, on the reverse strand, counting down.
TCTTCTTGATTATAAGCGGGATAAATACACGCAGATGAAGAATAAAAAATCTTTTTTACTCCAACAATTCTACAACATTCAAGGATATTCAAATTTATTGTTGCAGAATTATGCATAACATTCGCATCATTTTCTCCAGTAAAAATATATCCAGCCCCTCCCATATCTGCAGCCAGTTGATACAATTCGTCAAAAGGCATATCAACTACATTGCTGCAAACCTGCTGGCTTCTTAGATCTCCAATAATAAAATCGTCCGCGATAGTTTGGCTAAACTCTGGATATTTTAAGTCAACCCCCCGTACCCAATAACCATCATTTTTTAATTTTTCTACCAAATGCCCTCCAATAAATCCTCCGGCTCCACATACCAAGGCTTTTTTATTATGCATAAACTTCTAATTTCCTTCTTTCCACTAATTTTAGATCTGCCTCTACCATTATTTTAATTAATTCTTCGAAAGTCACTGTTGGCTCCCAACTCAATTCATTTTTCGCTTTACTTGCATCTCCTAATAAATATTCTACTTCAGAGGGGCGAAAGTATTCTGGGCTAATCTCAACCACAATCTTGTTATTTTTTTTATTAATTCCCTTTTCTTCCATCCCTTGTCCCTGCCAAGAAATATCTATACCAGCAGCAGCAAAAGCATTTTCGCAAAACTCTCTGATTGAATGGGATTCGCCTGTAGCAATAACATAATCATTAGGCTTATCTGCCTGAAGCATCTTCCACATAGCATCAACATAATCCGGCGCATAACCCCAATCTCTTTTGGCATTTAAGTTTCCAAGTAAAATTTTATCTTGTAACCCATGAGCAATTCGCGCAACCCCATATGTAATTTTTCGTGTTACAAAAGTCATACCACGTCGCGGAGACTCATGATTAAATAATATTCCCCCACAAGCAAAAATATTATAAGCTTCACGATAATTTATCGTAATCCAATGTGCATAGAGCTTTGCTGCTCCATAAGGACTTCTGGGATGAAAAGACGTTTTTTCATTTTGCGGAACAGTCTCTGGCAATCCTCCAAACATTTCACTAGTGGATGCCTGATAAAATCTAGTTTTAACCCCTGTTTCCTTTATAGCATCTAATAATCGCAAAGTTCCAATTGCATCTGTTTCTGCCGTATACTCAGGCACATCAAAAGAAACTTTAACATGCGATTGAGCCCCTAAATTATATATTTCATCTGGCCTTATTTTTTCTATTAAACGATTTAAGCTAGATGAATCTGTTAAATCAGCATGATAGATCTGAATTTGATGCAAGACATGATCAATCCTTTCTGTATTAAAAACCGAGGCCCGCCGCATAGCTCCGTAAATCTCATATCCCTTTGCAAGTAGCAATTCCGCAAGGTATGAACCATCCTGTCCCGTAATACCGGTTATAAAAGCTTTTTTATTTTTGACCACAGAAAAAAACACACCCTTCATTGTTTATTAATTATATCAGACTTGTAAAGATAAAACACGACGGTGCCAATAACTGGCAACGTCCCGAAAGATTTCGTTTTTCATTAAACACTTTTTTTCTGTAAAACCGTCTGAAGTAATGTCCTATTCGTTTTCTGCGTTTCTTTATTATCCCTGATCTTCAGGCCATATTCTCTTGCTTTTTTTGAATATATTTGATATTCATCAGTATTCATATCAACACATTTTTGGATCACTTCTTGAAATCTGTCAGCCCGTGAAAGCGGGATATTCCACCCTACCCCAGAATTTTCCAAATTTATCCACGGGGTTTTATCGCTCAATATAACAGGGCATCCTGAAAAGAGCGCTTCTAGTATAACATAGCCAAAGTTTTCTCCAAAAGTTGGAAGAAAGAATATGTCATGCTCTTTCATAACGCCAAGGACTTTATCATATTCAATTTCCCCATTATAATTCGCTTCTATATTCGAAGGAAGAGCTTTAATAATATTCTGACACTTTAACCAGTAAGCTTGTTCGCCGATGGGGCCATATATATTAAATTGGATATTTCCTTTTACTCCCATTAATATTTTTAACGCTCCAATTAAATTCTTTTTTGCAGAGATGCGGGAAAGAAAAAGCATCTTTAAGCTTCCGCGTTCTTTTCGCTTAGAAGAGATTAATATGTTATCTCCAAGTTCTTTTGAAGGCAAATCTTGTGCTATTACAACCTTTACTTCATTGCCTAATATTCGATTTATATCCTCTTTTTCTATTTGATTTGATGCATGCCAAACAACTTTGCCAACTAATCCAACTAATTTAATAAGAAATATATAAAAGCGTTTTCGAATGCTTTTTATATTAATTGCGCCCGGCGAAAATTCGCCTCTTGGAGCAACAATAAATGGGATACCAGGGATCAAACCCAGTTTGCGTAAAATTAATGGTTTTCGGGAAAACACCCTATGGAAAAAACTGTTTAAATAAACAAGATCAGGCTTGGTATTTTTTATCAATGCATAAAATGCTTTAAGAGAACAGTTTTGTGGCGATAGATACATCACTTTTGCTTTGCCAACTTGCTGCCATTCATTTGGTTTTATATCCGTATAAGGTTTTTTGTCACCCAAATCACGATCAAGGCAGACTACCATCATTTGGAATTCATCCCCCAAATAATCTACCATATTTGCCAAAGTACGCAGAGACCCTCCGGCTTTATATCCAGGAAGATAGTTAACCTGAAAAAGTAATACTTTGTTTTTCATCTTTTTGGTCGAATATAAATAGTACACCGCCAAATAATCCAATAGCATATTGTATGAAGTGCGCAGTCAACGACAAGCTTAAAGCTGCTGCCGCAGGAATGCCCAATTGGCCTAAAAATAATACATATACCCCATCTGATATGCCAAAGCCATTAATTGAAACCGGTAAAACAGCTACCAGAGAGCTAATCACGGATATTAAATAAAAATTCACTGGAGACAATCTTATCCCAACAGCCAACGCAAGCAAATAAGTAGCAGAAAGCGAAAATGCTGTTACTAACAATGAAAGCAAAAAGGCCTTGAGTATATATCTTGTATGTCTCTTATAAATGCTAGCACCCTCATAAATATTATAGAAAATATTTTCCTGATTAAAATACTTAAATAACGTATATAAATACTTTGTTTTAGGGAATAAATAAACGTATGCAAGAATAAAAGCAGTAAATGTCCAGAAAATGCAAAGGAAATCACTACTGTCCCAGTGAAGTTCCTTTAAATTCAAGCTGTTCCCACAATAG
>CAZGTC010000013.1:0-31985 GCA_964528395.1 uncultured bacterium | reverse complement strand
ACAACCTATTGTGGGAACAGCTTGAATTTAAAGGAACTTCACTGGGACAGTAGTGGAAATATATAATTACTTATAGGAGGAGATTTATAAATGGCTTATAGAGAAGAAGAAATTTTAATAGAAAAGGAATGGCAGTTAGCTTGGGAACATATAAAAGCCTCGAAAACTATTTATTGGGGACTTTTTGCTTCTTTAATTATTATTAATGGAGTAGCGATTAAATATTTTCTTGGTTCTTGTCCTGATTCTTTAATAAAGAAAACATTGTTAATGAATTTTTGGTGGACTTTTTATATTCCTCTATATTCAATTATTACCTTATTTTTATTATTGATAAATATTTTAATGTCCTTTGTTTATCAAAGAGAACATTTTGCACAAAAAGAAAATTATTTGCAAATAAATAATATACGAAAATACCAAAATACTATAGGCTCTTCTATGGAATGGAATTGTTTCTTAAACAAAGAAGTTTTCTTAAGAGGAATTGGATATTTATATTTTGTTTTAATTCATTGGCTTATAAACTTAATCCCTTTGTTTTTAGCTTTTTATGTTTCTAAAGGAAGATTTTCAAATACTATATTTGTTTTATCTGTCGTTTATGTTATTAGTTTAATTTTATTTTATATTGTTAACATAGCATTTAAATCTCATATGAAATCAGACAAGAAAAAAGTGCCAGACAAAAAAAATGAAACAATAGGTTTTTGATTAAAGTTTTGGGAGTGTTAATATGAAAAAATATGTTTATATTTTAGGGGCTGGAGCATCAAAAGATTTTTATATGCCATTGGGCAATGAATACTACTCAAGAGCAGAAGAGCTATTGAATCAATGTCCTAATGGTCCAACATCGAGAAGTATTATTAGTGATTCTTTAAAAAGTTTGGAAAATAATTTATCAAAAATATATCCGAATTTTATACCTAACAATAAGTCTAAGTGGCCTCTGTTAGAAGAAATTCTAACAATTAGTTTTAATCTTAGATTTTTTGATGTTTATGAAGCAGCGAGGGATTTAGCTGTTAATGTATTAATTATGTGCCATGGAGATTATAACTTAGGATTGTATGATGATTTTACAGAAAAAAGTCCTAACTTCATTGAAAGAAAAGATAAATTAAAAGAATACCTTAGAAAAAACTTAAATAAAGGGAAGGAAGTTTCTTTTATTTCCTTTAATTATGATAATATTATCGATTCCATATTACTCGACCTTAAGATAAATTTTTCATATGGAATTCCTTTTTATGATATTAGTGATAAAAAAAATCTTGTGTGCACAAAAGGAATTAGATTATTAAAACCGCATGGTTCATTAAATCTAGCTTTTTGTCTGAAATGTAAAAAAATCTATTATGATGTTGATATCCTTTATTCAGCTATTAAAAACAATAGAGAATATGCAATTTGTTGCAACCAATCGTTAACTCCTCTTTATGTGCCAGCTCTTTTTTCTAAAATACAACTTGAAAATAGAGAAAAAGAAGAGAAATTCTTAGCTAAATATGCAGAAAATATTTATAATCAAATAGTAGGCGAAATAGCTCAAGCAGATAAAATTATAATAATTGGTTACTCATTTCCTTCTTATGATTTTGAATTTAAAATAAAGTTTTTGGATGGTGTTTGTAAGAATAAAAAAAAGATTGATTGGGAAGTTGTTGCTAAGGGACAATATGGAGATCAATTAAAAGGTATTTTACCAGATGATTGCAAACCATTTGAACAAGGTTTTTTTGAATATATAAAATCTCCCATAATTAAGCATTAGAAATTAGGAATTAATTTTTAATTAGCTCAAAAGCTTTTTGAGTGGCCTCAAAGCGATCGGTAAATTCAATGTTATTTTGTCGTAAAAGGTCCATAAATATTTGGTGATATTTTGAGCGAAGGGACATGATTTCGTCTTTCATTTCTTCAGAAATACAGCCAGATTCTTCTAGTTTGATAATATCTGTATAAATTTCTGCTGCTTCTCGTAAATTCATTTTTTGCCCCTGACGATTTTAAAGGCTAGATCAGTTACTTCATCACGGTTATTATATACGATTCCTTCTTGTGTTGAAATATCTAACAGGATGTTGTGTAATCTGACTCTTTCTGCTTCTAATTTTATAAGGATATCTTTATTGCTGGTTTTTTCAATTTTTCTTATAATATCAATATATTTTGAAGCTATTTCGATTAATTTTTTACTATACACGGATTCCTCCTTATTGCTTGTTTATGTAAATACCTGCAATTTTGAGACCAATTGAATATTTTAAAACTGAACAAATTTTTCCTTCTCCGCACAGGGGAGAAGGACATATGCCAAAAAGTTAACAATTATTGATAAACTAGGATGAGGTGTAAAATAATCCGCCTAGGCGGACCACGTTGTTCATTATTAATTGAATAATTGTTAATTGTCTTTAATGTTATAATATCCCCATGTTGCGAAAAATATTATTAATAGCAATGCTTGGTTTGATAATTACAACCGCGGTGTTTGCTATGGGAGGAAGACCAAAAATGCCGGATATTCTTTTTGCAGTTTTTAAGACGAATATGGGAGAAATTACTTGCGAGCTTTATCCATTGGAAACCCCAAAAACCGTGGAGAATTTTGTGGAATTAGCTAAAGGATCCAAGGATTGGACAAATCCAAAAAATGGTGAAAAAATAAAAAAGCCTTTATATGACGGCACAATTTTTCATCGGGTCATCCCTGATTTTATGATCCAAGGCGGAGATCCATTGGGTTTAGGTATTGGCGGTCCGGGATATCGGTTTGAAGATGAGATTGTAGATTCTTTGGTTTTTGATAAGCCCGGGGTTTTGGCAATGGCTAATTCTGGCCCCAATACCAATGGTTCCCAATTTTTTATCACAGTTGCGCCAACTACTTGGCTAAATGGCAAACATACTATTTTTGGGCAGGTAATTAAAGGACAAGAAATCGTTAAAAAAATATCAGAGGTTGAAACAGGTGAAAATGATCAGCCCATTAATCCCGTAGTTATTGAGAAAATTATTATTAAAAGAAAAAATATAGTTGTAAATCCCTATGAAACTAACGATAAAAGTTATCCCGAATGCCAGAAAATGCGAAATCCAAGGAGAGAAGGTTTATCTAATTAAAATACTTGACACGCTTTTTGTAGAATGTTAATGTTGCCTTGATTCTTTGATTTTGCCTTTAAATACATTGGGAGGTGGTAGCCTAAAATTTGTTTATTGCTGTTTGGTCTTATGTTTGTAAAATGTTAAATACAAAATTATTAAAAAGAGGTAAACATTTTATATGGAAACAGCAACCAGTGAAGCTGGGTCATCTGTTGAAGAAGTTCCTGATCCTGCGAAGTGTATTACGAGTAAGTATGAATTTATAGAAGATTTTATCAGCTACCCGGATTTTTTAGCTGTTACGAAAAAATATCCGTTTTTTTCTACTAAGTATTATCTTTCTTTAGCCAAATACGATTATTCTGATCCCATCCTGCGCCAGCTTTGCCCCTCGATTGAGGAATTGCATGAAAATGAAGGTGCGCTAGATGATCCTTTGGCAGAAGAAAGAGATTCTCCAGTTCCGGGGATTGTCCACCGCTATGCGGATCGGGTCCTTATGCTGACTACCAATGTTTGCTTTATGAATTGCCGCCACTGCACGAGAAAGCGCTTGTGGAAATACGGCCGGTTTGTTTACCGTCCGGAAGAAATTCAAGCTATGATCAATTATATCCAGCAGAATCCCCAAATCCGGGATGTTATCTTGTCCGGAGGAGATCCGCTGACGCTTTCTAATGATATGCTCGATGATATTTTAGGGCGCTTGCGGGCGATTAAGCATATTGAGGTTATCCGCATTGGTACGCGGGCACCGGTTGTGTTTCCCCAAAGGATTGATGATGGGCTGGTAAAAGTTTTAAAAAAACACCGTCCGCTTTGGCTGAATACCCAGTTCAACCATGAAAATGAAATTACCGACCAATCTTCTTCGGCAATCAGCCGACTTCTAGAAGCAGGGGCGCTTGTCAATAACCAATCGGTATTGTTGAAGGATATAAATGATAATGTTGAAGCGATTTCCGCTTTGTGCCGCAAGCTTTTGACGATTGGCGTTCGGCCTTATTACCTTTTCCATTGTGACCCTTCTTCCGGGACGCTGCATTTTCGCACTTCCATTTCTTCTGGCATAGAAATTATCGAGAAAATGCGGGGAAAGACATCGGGGTTGGCGATCCCGACTTATGTGGTAGATGCAGTAAATGGCGGAGGAAAAATTCCGCTCCAGCCGAATTATTTAGTTTTTCGGCAAGAAGGAAAAGTAGTTTTAAGAAATTACAAGTGGCAGCAATTCGAGTATATGGAAAAATGAAATTGAATGCGCGTTGGGATTGCTTTTAATACTAAAGAAGATTTAGAAAATACTGCGATTGAAGATTCTTATGAGGAGTTTGACGCCCCCCATACCATTGAAGCACTCGCAAAAATTTTTTCAGATCTTGGGCATACAGCAGCTAAGCTCGGTTTTGGCCGCGAAGCCATCCGCAAAATATTAGATGAGAAAATTGATTTTGTTTTTAACATTGCGGAGGGCTTTTCTGGCCGCTCGCGCGAGGCGCAAATGCCTGCGCTTTTTGAAATGCTGGATATCCCATTTAGCGGCCCGGATCCTTTGTGCGCAGCTGTGACGCTGGATAAGATCATAGCCAAAAAAATAGCTTTAGCTTCCGGGATAAAAACTCCGGATTTTTTTGTTTTGAGCTCCCTGGATGAAAAGCTGGATTTTTCTTTCGAGTTTCCTATGGTGGTTAAACTGGCTTTTGAGGGCTCCAGCAAAGGGATCCGCTTAAGTTCTTTGGTGGAGAGCCGAGCAGCGTTGGAAAAACAAATTGCTTGGCTGCGCAAAAATTATCCCGGCCAGCTGATTTTAGCGGAAAAATTTATGCCCGGCAAAGAGTATACTGTAGGGGTCATCGGGAACCATGCCCCGGAAATTTTGGGCATTATGGAAATCCGGCCGCGAAAAATTTTGCCGGAAAAATTTATTTATTCCTTGGAGGTTAAGCGCAATTACTTAAAAGAAGTGGATTATTTTTGTCCAGCGCCGATTAGCCAAGAGTTGAAAGCAAAGATTTCTGCGGATGCCATTAAGCTGTTCAAGGTTTTTGGCTGCCGGGATTTTTCCCGGTTTGATTTTCGCCTTGGGCAGGGCGGGGATCCTTATTTTATAGAAGTTAATCCTATTCCTGGCCTTAATCCGATTTCAAGCGACCTGGTAATTATGGCGCGTTTATTAGGGATTGAATATGTAAATCTAGTTGAAAAAATAATTCGAATTTCTTTTGAGAGGTGCGGATTGAATTATGAAAAAATATGATTTAGCTTTTATTTTTTGTGCGAATAAAAAAGAGCCGGTGCTGAAATGGCTGCATCGCGAATGCTTATTGAGGAAAATGAAATTCCTTTGGGTCAATGAGCACAATGCCCATGCGGTTTTGCATGATATTGAACACAAAAAAATGCACATTAATTATCTGGTGGATAATGAATCCAATTATTATAACCCCGAAGATATTTATCTGAAAATTTGCTATGCCGTAAAAGATGACGGCGGAAAAGTTTTGGAAGACCCGGATACTTCCCGGATGTGGGCGGATAAATCTGTTACGCATTTTGACTTTTTGGAATCAAATTTGCCGGTGCCGTATACTGTGGTGGTAAGGAATTGGCGGCCGGATAATTTTATCTTGACCCGCGACCAGCTCAAAAAGCTCGGCAGTCCTTTTATCATAAAACCAGCGCGCGGATTTGGGCAAAGGGGCGTGGTAAAAGACGGGGTATATGATATCAATAAAATTGCCCAGGCCCGGCATTTCAGCCGCGGGGATAATTTTTTGCTGCAGGAAAAAATTGATCCTGTGGCAGTTGATGGGGAAATCGGATGGTTTAGGATTTATTATCTTTTTGGCGAGGTTATCCCGTGTTTTTGGAGCCCGATCAACGGCCATTATAAGCATGTTGAGCTAAAAGTTATGCAAAAATACCATTTGTGGCCTTTAATTGACTTGGTGCATAAGATAGAAGAAGTTGTGCGCATGCATTTTTTCAGCACAGAAATTGCGGTCAGCCAAAAAGGCCGGTCGCGGCGTTTTGTAATTATCGATTATGTAAACGACCAATGCGAGTTATGCGTTCGGCCAGCTAGAATTGGCGGGCCTGTGCCGGAAATAGTCCATCATATTGCCGAAACTTTTGTCCGCCAGGCCTGGATGCAAAAAGTCGGCAAGAAGCCGGTCTTGCACCATTCAATTATGCTGGCGCACCATCGCAGAAAAAACGAGGAGAAAAAATAATGCGCTTGTCCGAATTAGTTATTGTTAAGCCTAAAAAACTTCAGGAAGGAGATACGATCGGGATTGTGGCTCCGGCCTGGAGTTTTAATCCGCGGCGTTTCCGTTATGGGGTGGAAGAAATAAAAAAATGGGGATTCAAAGTTAAATACGACCCGAATATTTTTAGAAGTTACTGGTCTATGGCAGGCCACGACCGCAGCCGGGCGGAACAGATCAACCGCATGTTTGCGGATCCTGAAGTAAAAGCGATTTTTTGCGCCAATGGGGGCTACGGGTCTATTCGCACGATCCCTTATTTAAATCAAAAAATTATCCGCAAAAATCCTAAAATCTTCGTAGGCTACAGCGATATTACGATCCTGCTAAAATATTTACAGCGCATTGCGAATATGGTAGTTTTCCATGGCCCGGTTATTGCCAATGAGATTAACCGCCGCATGAGCAAGATCAGCCGCCAGTACCTCTTAAAAATTTTGACCGAAGATAAGCCATTGGGCGAAGTGACTTTCCCCAGCTTAAAAACCATCCGCCATGGGAAAGGCCACGGCATATTGATTGGCGGGAATATGTCAATGCTGATTAGCGCCATTGGCACGCCCTATGATATTGATACGGATTTCAAGATTTTATTTCTGGAAGATGTGGGAGAAGACTTGGAAGTGATTGATAACTTTTTCTGGCACCTTAAATTAGCCGGGAAATTGCGCTTAGTGCGCGGGATTATTTTTGGCCGCATGGTGGATTGTTATGATTGTTCCGGTAAAAAATATAAGATCCGCGATATTGTAGATGACCTGTTAAGCGACATGCACATTCCAATTGTTTCTGGCTTTCCTTCTGGCCATGCGCGGGGCCGGGGCGCTAATGTTACTTTGCCTTTGGGGGTTAAAGTTACTTTGGATGCAGATAAGCCCAGCTTGATTTTTGAAGAGCCTGGGGTCAAGTGAATAAATATTGGAAAAAGATTTTACCTAGTTTTTTAGCAATATTTTCAGTTGTTGCAGCAACTGCTTTGTTTTATCCGGGTCGCAATTATTTTGCCAAAGGCCAGTGGGCTTTGCTTTACCTCTTGATCGTGGTTTTTGTGGCAAGTTTTGGAGGGGTAGGGCCCGCGGTTTTGGCAGCAACATTATCTTTTTTTGTCTGGAATTATTTTTTTTTGCCGCCTTTTCATACCTTTTCGATCGATGATCCCAAAGATTGGATTTCGCTCTTTATTTTTCTGATTGTTGGAATTATTATGGGCCTGCAAACCGGAAGGCTAAAAGAACGCGAGCAAAAAATTGCGCAAGCCGAGGCTTTGAAAGAGTCTGATCGCCTTAAAACAACCTTTATTTCTTCGGTTTCCCATGAGCTAAAAACCCCGCTTGCTTCGATCATGGCAACGATAACTAATTTACTCGAAAAAGATTTTATTTGGGATAAGGAGATTGTTTGTGAAGAGCTTAATGCCATACATAGTGATTTGGATAAGCTAAATAATAGCATTAATTCTTTGATTGACCTTTCGCGGCTTGAATCTTCGGCTTGGCGGCCAAAGCAGGATTGGTTTGAACTAGGGGAGATAATCGGAACAACCTTAAATAGGATCAGCCAAAAACAACGATCAAGAATTGAATGTTTTTTGCCAACGGATTTGCCGGAAATAAGAGTTGATTTTGACCAAATATCCAGGGCTTTGCAAAACCTGCTGGAAAATGCATTGATCTATAGCGACCCTAATTTAATGGTTAAAATTGGAGCAGTAAGCGAAAAAAAAGAAATAAAAATATGGGTGGAAGATAATGGTCCTGGCATACAAAAACATGAAATTGACAAAATTTTTAATAAGTTCTATCGGGGTTCCGCTTCTGAAAAATCCCAGGCTGGAACAGGCTTGGGCTTAACCATTGCTGCGGAAATTGTTAAGTCTCATGGCGGGAAAATTTGGGCAGAAAATATTCTTCCCCACGGGATACGAATGATAATCTCTCTTCCTAGGGAGAAAAAAGCATGAGCGTAGCGGAAAGACCTGCCAAAATATTAGTGGTGGATGATGAAGAACAGATCCGCAGGGTTTTAAAAGCAGTTCTTTCAGCGCGGGAATTTAAAGTTATCTTTGCGGCAAATGGTAGCGAAGCCATTGACTTGGCGATCGATAATTCTCCGAATTTAATTATTCTGGATATAGTCATGCCTGTTTTAAATGGTGAAGAGGTTTGTAAAGCTTTAAGGGAATGGTATACCGGGCCTATTCTTATGTTAAGCGTTAAAAATACCGAAGAGGAAAAAATTAAATGCTTAGATCTAGGAGCAGATGATTATTTAACTAAGCCTTTTTCTGCTGGGGAATTGCTGGCTCGAGTTAGGGCTCTTCTTAGGCGTTCAACCCAAGTAATCAAGCCGATTCCTAATATCATAGCCGGTGACCTGGAAATAGATTTTGCTCTGCGAAGTGTAAAACGCCAAGGAAAAGAAATTGTGCTTACTCCCACGGAATTTGATATTCTTGCATACCTCGCACAAAATCCAGATTGTATCTTAACTTCAAAAATGATCCTGGAAAAAATTTAGGGGACTGGACATGAAGAAGACAATGCAACGCTTAGGGTACATATAAGTAATTTAAGGAAAAAAATTGAGCCGCATGCTTCTATTCCGCGTCATATTTTAACCGAGCCTGGGGTGGGGTTCCGCTTCTTTACACTTTCTTAACACTCTTTTTGCTAACCTAATTAGTTAATGTTTAAGATTTATAAATCAGCTGCTTTTCAAGGTTTTTTGGGTATTCTTACGGAAATAGCTTATATTATTTTTCTTTTAGCCGGGGCATTTTTTTTAATTTGTTTTTTTAATTTATGCTTTTACGCCCACAGATAGAAGATATTAAAAATATTGGATATTACAGCGGAAAAATAGTTTTCGGCGTGGGCCTCACTATGTTGATCCCGCTTTTTACAGCTTTGGCCCTAAAAGAATGGGATCCGGCTTTTGATTTTGTGTTGGGGATGCTGGTATGTTTTGTGATTGGTTTTGCGCTCCAATTTTTTTGTTTTATTAAGCGCAGATTAACTTGGGTCCAGGGTTTGGTAGTGGTGGTTTTTTCTTGGCTAATGGCAATGCTTTTGGGTGCTGTTCCCCATTATTTAAGCGGTCATTTTGGATCTTTTTTGGACGCGTGTTTTGACCTGATGAGCGGATATACTACAACCGGGCTTTATTTACTGCAGGATCTGGATCATATTTCTGGTTCCCTAAATATGTGGCGTCATTTGCTTTCTTTTATTGGAGGGCAGGGAATTATTGTAATTGCCCTTACTTTTATTTCTGGGGGAATGGGTGGAGCTTTGGCCATGTATGTGGGCGAAGGAAAAGAAGAAAAGCTTCTTCCCCATGTTGCAAAAACAGCTCAAGTTATTTGGCTTATCAGTTTAATCTATTTAGCGATTGGGACATTAGCCCTTTGGTTAATTTGTATTTTGGAAGGGATAACTTTGGGCCGAGGTTTTTTGCACGGCTTATGGATTTCTATGGCAGCCTGGAGTACCGGAGGGTTTGCTCCGCAATCTTACAACGTTGGTTATTATCATAGTTTAATTTTCGAATTAGTCACGCTGGCTCTTTTTATAATCGGTTCTTTTAATTTTGCCCTTCATTTCGCGGTTTGGACTAATAATCGTAAAGAGATTTATAAAAATATTGAAATCGTTTCTTTTTCCGTGACATTGATGATAATTTTTGTCCTAGCATTAGTAGGCTTAATGCGAGTAGAGATTTATCCGGATGCTATGGCTTTTTTTCGTAAGGCTTTTTATCATGTAATTTCTGGCCATACAACTACAGGTTTTATGACGCTTTATTCCCGCCAGCTTGTCCGGGAATGGGGCGATTTAGCTATGCTGGCAATTATTATTACTATGGTTATTGGAGGATCGGCCTGTTCTACGTCAGGCGGAATCAAAGGGCTACGAATAGGAATTGCTTTTAAGGCCTTGTTGCAGGACATAAAAAAAATTATCTTACCCAAAAGCGTGATTGTTATCCAAAAATATCATCATATTAAAGACGTAATTTTGGAAGAAAAGCATGTCAGGGCAATCATGACCATTATTATTTCTTTCATTGCTATGCATTTAATTACTACCTTAGTTGGGGTTTACTGCGGATATCCTTTGATTGAAGCAATGTTTGATGCAATTTCTGCCGGAAGCAATACCGGCTTATCTTGCGGCGTTATTTCTCCAACTATGCCGGATTTGATGAAAATAATTTTTATTGTGGCGATGTGGGCCGGAAGATTAGAATTTATCGCGCTTTTTGCTTTAGCGGGTTTTATTGCATCTATAATAAGAGGCAAATAAATGAAACAAAGTATAATTTTAATTCTGCTATTTGTTCTTATAAATACGGCAGCTGCAGTAGATTTAATTTCTAGCGGGGAACTGGTAGAAAAATCTAATTTTTATAACGGGAAAACAATCCTTTTTCGCGGGGAAGTTATCGGAGAAGTAATGGTGCGAGAGGAGGGGGCGTGGTTGAATATTAATGATGATGCTTATTGCCAAGGATCATCAAAGCTAATGGGATATAACAGTGGCCAAAGCATTTGGGCAAAAGCCGAGGATGTAAAAATAATTAAAACCTGCGGGGATTATTTCCATACAGGCGATGTTGTTGAAATTACTGGGGTTTTTAATCGCGCTTGCAAAAAGCATGGTGGAGACATGGATATTCATGCGCAAACAGTAACGCTTATCCAACCAGGCAAAAAAATAGAACATTCTATAAAGCCTTGGAAAATTTTGGCTAGCATAATATTATTTTTTCTGATAGTAATCTTATCTTTAATAAACTATAATTTTCGAAAAAGAGGATAGATTTGATGATTTTCTGGCCTTTAGCTATTTCTTTTTTAATTATTGCAGCTGCAGAATTTGGGGATAAGACCCAGCTTTTGACACTGGCCTTGTCTTCGCGTTATTCATTTTGGAAAGTTATCCCAGCTATTTCTTTGGCGATTGCAATCCTAATGGCTTTGGCGGTTTTATTTGGAGGAGCAATTAATTATTATGTGCCGCTAATTTACATCCAAATTTTTGCAGGAATAGTTTTTATTGCTTTTGGCATTTGGGCTTTTTTTAGTGATGAAGATAAAGAAGAGAAAATAAAGAAAGAAAAGTCTGTTTTTCTAACGATTTTTGTAACTTTTTTCTTAGCCGAGCTGGCGGATAAAACCCAATTGGCGACTTTTGTCCTTGCAGCCAAATATGGACAGCCTTTTCAAGTATGGCTGGGAGCAACTTTGGGCATGATTTTTGTAAATATTATTGCTGCGCTCTTGGGGTCATGGGCAAAAAAGTTTGTGTCAAATAAAACTATACGCTATTTTGGAGCCGTGGTTTTTTTATTTTTCGGGGGATTGAGCCTGCTACAGCTTATTTTGCCAAAGTAAGAATTCCATCGACTATTAACTGAACCGCGATAGAGGCAATAATAATTGTCATGATTTTTGAGAGGATCTTTGCTCCAGTTGTGCCCAAAAGCTCCATGATTTTTTCCCCATAATATAAAATCCCGTAATTAAGAAAAAAATTTACGATTACAGCTGCGAGAGTAATCTTCCAACCATAAAGCTCCATAAGCATCATGCCGGTGGTAATTGCTCCAGGCCCAATAATCAGCGGGCAGCCCAGCGGTACAATACCCACGTCTTCCTCTGAATCCAATGAAGCTTTTCCCCGGATGATAATCATGAGGGCAATGGACAAGAGAATTATTCCTCCGCCGATCTTGAAAGCGCTTAGGCTGATGTGGAATAAGCTAAGAATAAAAGTGCCGCCAAAAGTAAAAGATAAGAGCAGGGCAAACCCAACGATGATTGCGAGCAGTAAATTTTCTCTCCTTTGTTTTTGCGTTTCGCTCGAGGTTAGTCCCATGAAGATCGGGATATTGCCAATGGGGTCAGTAATAATAAACAAAGCAGTTGCAGCTTGGAGAAATTGCGTTAAAAATTCAGGCATCATTAAATAAAATTATAGCACAATCCGAAAAAATGGCGCTATAATAATGAAAGATAAAAAGCCCTAAGGTTCTAATTTCCTAAAGTCCGAACAAGGAATTATTTATTATAATTATTTTACCTTGTTAGGATTTAGGACATTTGGATATTTGATTGGTAGGTTTTTATTATGCCTAAATCAGCTAAGTTTTCAAAAAGCATACGCTATTCTTTTTGGGATGGATTTTTTGCTTCCATCCAATTTGCGATTGTGGAGCAATTTGTGGTTCCAGTGGCTCTGTTCATGGGAGCAGGCAGTTTTGCCATTGGTTTTTTGAATTTCTTGCGCAGTGTTTTGGTTTCAATTTTCCAGGTTTTTTCCGCGGATATTAGTAATTTGATCCAATCCCGGAAAAAGCTGATCGTAATATCGATTTTTTTTGCAGCGCTATTTTGGCTGCCGAGTTATTTTTTGCCTTTTTTATTTTCTTCGCATCGAGTTTCGGTTTTTATCTTGTTTTTTACTTTGGCTTCGGTTCTTAATGTCCTGCCAGCTCCGGCCTGGGCTTCGCTCATGGCAGATTATATCCCGCCTTCCAAGCGCGGCCGCTATTTTGGCTGGAGGGGGACAGTTTTGGGAATTGTTTATTGTATGGGAGTAATTGGGGCAGGGTTGTGGCTTTCATTTGAGAAGGCTGATCTTTTCTTTCGTTTTGCGATTTTGATTGCAATTGCTTCTTTGGCTCGTTTTATTTCCTGTTATTTTTTGGAAAAGATGTACGAGCCCAAATGGCGGGTTACGCGGACCGATTATTTTTCCTTGCGGGATTTTTTATGGCATTTGTCTAGGAGCAATTTTGCGCGCTTTGCAGTTTTTTCTTCTTTTTTTATTTTTGCGGTTTCTTTGGTTTCGCCTTTTTTCGCCCTTTTTTTGCTGGAAGAGCTTAAATTTGATTATTTTAAATATACTTTAATTATCGGGGCCTCGGTCTTAACCATTTTTTTAACGCAGATTTATTGGGGGCGTTTTGGCGATAAGTATGGGAATATAAAAATTATCCGCTTAACTTCGGTCCTGATTAGCTTTGTTCCTCTGTTCTGGTTTTTTTCGCAGAATTATATTTACTTAGTTTTTGTGCAGTTGATAGCAGGTTTTATCTGGGCGGGGTTCAACCTGTCTTCGACCAATTTTATTTATGATGCGGCTACTTCAACCAAGCGCGAGCGCTGTATCTCTTACTACAATTTCCTTTCGGGCATTGGTTTGGGGCTAGGGGCGCTGTTGGGGGGCTTTTTGTATAAGTCCATGCCGCCTTTTTTGGGGTATTCTTTTTTTGCTTTGCTGGGCTTGTCTTTTTTTCTTCGCTTGATGTCAGCGTTCTTGATCATAGGTTTTACGCGGGAAGTAAAAAATATTGAAAAAGTCCAGCTGCGTGTTTTTCTTTACGATTTGTCCGGCTTAAAAGTTTTTGGCTTGATGACCAAAGAATTGCTGGTTCGGTTCAGGAAGAGAAAAGCTTCTAATTAATCATCCAAATTGACAGGTTTAAAAACGAAGCAAAAGAAACCCATAAGATATAAGGCATTAACAGCCAAGCCGCTAATTTTGAGAGCGGATAAAACTTTAAGATCGTCCAAAGAATAAAAAGCCATAAGATAATTATCTCGATAAAAGCGACTAATAATAAGTGTTGTCCAAAAAAAATAAATGACCACAGTATGTTCAAAGCGAGTTGGGCAATAAATATAGTTAGTGCGATTTTTACTTCTTTATTTTTCCATCCTTTTTGGCTTATTAGATAAGCCGCCCATCCCATTAAGATATAGAGAGTGGTCCAGACCGGGCCAAAGATCCAATTAGGCGGGTTGAAAGACGGCTTATTTAAAGCTGCGTACCAGGTTGGGATATTGGGGTAAGTGGCGATTGATCCTAAAAAGCCTGCAAAAAGAGGAAGTAGTATCCAGAACATCAGAAAAGCGAAATTTTTTAGCTTCATCAGAAAAAAGCATACAGGAAAAAATAAGCATTTTCAATGTTTTTTGTGCTTGCTTACTTAATATATAAGTATGAAATTGCCAGGCACAAAAATGTGCGGGGTTTTGTAAAAATAAAGATGATGTGGATTTGCTTCTTGAATAAAATATAATAGAGCATTTGAAATTATGATTAAATTTTGTTGAAATATAAATATGGTAATTAGTAGGAGATTGTTCTTATTAGGTGGAGCGGCTAGTTTGGCAGCTTTGAAATGGGGTTGCGGTGGCAATAATGATATTAAGTCGCCATACACTGTTAAAAAGCTAGTTACGAGCGAAGGGCTTGAGCATCAGATAAATTTGCAAGGCCGGCATTTTTTGAGCTTGATCGAAAAGCAAGGCATGCTTATTCTGCGCCCCCACCCAGGGAGCGACCCCAATGGATGGGGATCTTCTTGGTATGCCCAGCCATTTCTTTCCAATTCCCAGCCGAGCCACGCACAACTTAATTCTATTTTATTTAAAGAAGACCGGGTAGTGATAAGTTCTGCGGGTTTAATTCTTAGCAATAATGCAACTTATGGCAAATGGTCTATGGAAATGGAATATTCTTATGATCTTTCGTCCAAAAAAATAACTGGCCGCGGAAAATTCTGGATCGAATTAAATGGTTTGCTAAAAGCAGTTTCCGCGGATCTGGACTTATTTAGGATTGCGAGTAATTATTTGGAAAATGTTCCTTTGCGGAATGGGGGAAAAGGGGATACTGGGGATATGCAGCAAGTGGAGGTGAAGGGCAATGGTTTTTCTTTTTCCTGGAACCCAGCAAAGAATGGCGACCATTATCCAACCGATGAATCAAGTTTTTTAAGTATTGATGTAATCGGGGAACATAATCAAGTGGATACAAAAGCACAGGGATTTGATCCTATTGCCGCGGCTTATAAGCCAGGAATGAAAATTATTTTGGTTTCTATTAATGCCCAAATGCGTTTTGGTGCTTCTTATGATAGAAGCTTAAATCCTAAATATAATTTGCCAACCAGTGAGTTATTTTTTGAGGATAATGTTGGCATTACTGCGCTCATCCACCAGTCTTCGCCTTATACCTCTTTTCAATTTGATGTTTTATTTGAATCTATTGCTTTGGCTGGGGGATAGATTGATAAATATACACATTATTTTTTTATTAGCTATATAATACAACTATGTCCCAATATTACAATCCCAAAAAAACTAAAAATATTTATCATCCCAATGATTCAGAGCCATTCAAACTAAGCCGGTCAAAGATTGAGCTGTTTACTGAATGCCCGCGTTGTTTTTATTTAGACCGCAGGCTGGGAGTGGGACGGCCACCGGGGTTTCCTTTTAACCTCAATAGTGCGGTGGATACTTTGCTAAAAAGAGAATTTGATATCTATCGCGAACAAGGGAAAAAACATCCGCTGATCGAAAAATACCAGGTTGATGCCAAGCCGATTCCTCACGAAAAATTAAGCCAATGGCGTCATAATTTTACCGGTATACAATATTTGCACCAGCCGACGAATTTACTTATCTTTGGCGCGATCGATGACCTCTGGCAAAATTCAAAAAAAGAATTTATTGTGGTGGATTATAAGGCTACGGCTAAATCCGGAGACATTGTTGCACTCAACGAAGATTGGCAAGATTGTTATAAGCGCCAAATGGAAATTTACCAGTGGCTTTTGCGCAACAATGGATGCAAGGTTTCAGATACCGGTTATTTTGTTTATTGTAATGGAGATACTGATAAAATATCTTTTGATGCTAAACTTGAATTTGATTTAACTCTTATCCCTTATATTGGAAAAGATGATTGGGTAGAAAAAACTATCTTTGATATCCATAAATGCCTAAATTCAGGTCAACTTCCGCAGTCTTCTCCAGATTGCGATTATTGTGCATATGTAAGGGCTGTAAATGCTGAAAAGTAATCTAGCAATCCCCCTCCCAAAATCGTATAATTAAAGGGCTATGAATAATAAAATTAAAAATAAATTTAGAGATGGCGGCAAATGTTTATGCGATATTTGCCACAATGAATCAAAAATTGGCGGATTTTTAACCCCCCAATCAGCTGACCCTATGGTTGTTTGTTGCGATTGCATGATGAAAATTTCGGCCAAACAGCAGGGAATAAGTGTAAATAAAGCAAAAAAAAGGCGAGAAAAGATGTTTAGAGCCAGTAACTTGTTTTTAGAAATTAAACTTAATGAATTTGGAAAACTGGCGGGAAAGCATTATGTAGAGAATTTAAATGAACTTAATAGAATTACCAGATATATCATGAATGTTCATAATTCTTTTGATAAAAAAACCTTAGAAGAATTCGAAAATTTAGATGATGATGAATTAAAGAAAACTTATGAAAATATTAAGATGAATTTTTTTTATTTGTTGGATAAATGTAAATTAGGCAGAAACGATTTGTGTCACTGCGGGAGTAATAAAAAATATAAAAAATGCTGCCTTTTTCAAGATGAAGCAAAAGAGAGGCTGATTGCTGAATGGAAAAAGATTGATTCTGCAGTTATAAAAAAAGCTATGTCTATAATCGATAGTTCAGCTTTGCTTGATAAAAGCTCAATAATAGAATTTTATTGGGGAGAGAAGCGTTTAAAATTAGCAAAAGAAAAAGGCATAAATCAGACTGACGAATTTGAATTTAATGAATGGCTTATGAATGATTTTTTCTTAAATGAAAAAGAACAGCCTTATATATTAAGTGAATTATTAAAAGATAATAATTTAACAAATCAGGAACGCGATATTATAGGAGTAAAAATTAATGCTCCTATGAGCGTATGGTTAACTACATATATAATAAAAGGCGAAGGGGTTTTAATTCGCAATATATTTGATCAAGAAGAAGTATTTGTTTGCGATAAGCTTTTTTCAGAAACGGCACAAGACGGTTATTTGGTTTGCCTTAGGATTTTAAATGTTGGACCGTATAATTTATTATCTGGCGGCTATCAAGGCTACCCCCTTAATTTTTGTGAGGATATAAGAGAAATTGTTTTAGAAGAATATAAAAAACATTCTAAATATAAAAATATTAATTTCTTTTTAAGAAAAAATGGTTATATTTTTGGCCGTTTAAAATTGGAATTGCAGGAAAAGTATGAAAACAAATAAATATATTAATATCTCAAATTTGCCGATTGATAATATTTTTCAAACAGCATTATCCGATAATAAAGATGATTTTGAGGGGGCATTAAGTCTTTTATCTTTACTATATAATAATGGACGGCTGGAAGCTGCAGTTTTTCTTTTGGGATTACTGTTCAATTGTTCAGAAAATGATTTTGACAGGCGCTCTGTAATAATTAAATCGCTAAAAGGTTTTAATTCTAAGGCTTTTGTTGAAATTTTAATTTTTGAATTAAAACGCGTAAAAAAATCAAATTCGTCCCGCAAGTATATAACTTTAATTTTAAAAATATTATTCTCAATGCCGAAGAATTTGATTGAAATAAGATTTATCGAATTAAGCAATGACAAAGATTTTTCACATCGAATGAGGCAAAAATTCAATGAGCTTGCTATGAAAAGCGTCTTCTCCGAAGATGATAACGAAGATTTTTTTATAGGTATTTCTCATCAGAAAGGTAAAAAATGCGCAAATACTTCATTAAAACTTTTGGATGCCAGATGAATGAAAATGATTCCGAGGTTCTAGCTGGGGTTCTCGAACAACGCGGCTACCAGGAAGTCACAAGTAATAAGTCACAAGTTTTAAGTAAAAAAAATACTGAAGACTTAAGACTTAAGACTTTTGACCTTTCCCAAGCGGACATCGTCTTGGTCAATACTTGTTCCATCCGCGAAAAAGCCGAACACAAGGCTTTGTCTTTTATTAACAAGCTGAAAAAAATAAAAAGAAAAAAACCAAATATGATCGTTGGCTTGTGCGGTTGTATGGCCCAGCGCCAAAAAGAAAAATGGATCAAAAAACTCCCTTTTGTAGATATTATTATGGGGCCCCAAGGTATTTATGAACTTTCTGCTCTTTTAGACCAAGTAGAACAAGGCCAAAGAACTGTAACTTTTTTTAACGAATCCTGTGCCACCTCCCCAGTCCCCATAAAAAGAACTCCCTCTGTCAATGCTTGGGTGACGATTATGTATGGGTGCAATAATTATTGTTCTTATTGCGTAGTGCCGTATGTCAGGGGCCCGGAAAAGAGCCGATCAGTCAAAGATATCATTACCGAAATCAAGGGTTTAGATAAAAAAATCTATAAAGAAGTTACTCTGTTGGGCCAGAATGTCAATAGTTACGCGCCAGGTGACCTGCCTGCCGGCAGGCAGGATGAAAAAGGTTTGGCCTTTCTTTTGGCCGAAGTTTCAAAAATAAAGAGGATTGAACGCATCCGATTCGTTACTTCCCATCCCAAGGATATGACGGATGAGATCCTTTTTGCGGTACGCGACTTGCCCAAGGTCTGCGAATATATCCATATGCCGGCGCAGTCTGGTTCAACCAAGATCTTGGAACAAATGAACCGCAAGTACGACCGCGATTACTATATCAAATTAGTTAAAAAGATCCGCAAAATTATTCCAGATGTTTCCATTACTTCGGATTTTATGGTGGGATTCCCGGGCGAAACTGAAAAAGATTTTAGAGATACTTTGGATCTAATTAAACAGTGTAAATTTGAAGGCGCGAATACTTTTGCGTTTTCAAATCGGTTGGGAACAAAAGCTGCTGAATTAAAAGGCCACTTGCCGGAAAACATAAAAAAACAAAGATTAGCCAAGCTGCATGCTTTGGTTGAAAAAGTCGCGAAAAAAGCCAATAAGAGATATGAAGGCAAAGAAGTTGAGATATTAGTTGATTCACCGACCACTGGCAGGACGCGCGGGAATAAAGTGGTCCAGATTCCAAAAAATACCCGATTGATTGGCAAGTTGATTAAAGTTACAATTAAATCCGTTGGTGCTTGGGGCATGAAAGCTATTTAAGGTTATATATAGATATTCTTTACTATTATATATGTATATCATTAGTATTGTTTTTTGCTTTAAATAAGGTAAAATTATACATATAGAAGTTTTGAAATCTACTATATATATAGGAAGATATGCATCAAATAAATTGGCAGCAATTTGGACTAAAAAAGAATCCTTATGACACATTACCGCTTATAGAAGGCGGGGATTTATCTATTGAAAAGGCTTTTGTAGGAAGAGATTTCGAAAAAAATTTTCTTGATAGCCTTTTTAGCTCATATGATAGGATTTGCCTTTCTATATGTGGAGATGTAGGAGTTGGAAAAACAAGCCTAGCAAATTTTCATAAATTTATATGGAAATATACAAAAAACAAGCCATTATTTTCTTTTAGGCGTGAAATTGAAGCAAATATAGATTTGCTGAATAAAAAGAGTTTTTTAATCGAGATAATTGGATCAATATTAAGGGAAATTAGGTTATTAGATCCAGACTTATTAAAAAATAAGCTGCTTGAGAAATTGTCAAAAATTGTTGATATAAGCCAGACCATAACTATTTCTGGTGGAGGTTCTGCTTTTGGATTTGGGTTGGATTTTGGAAAAGAAACCGTTACTCATGCCCCGGTGCAGTTATCTGCTACTTTATTAGAGGAGTATTTTATAGGTTTAGTAAATTTTATTAAGGATAATAAAATAAAAAATTTTAAATATGCCGGATTAATAGTACATGTTAATAATTTTGACATAGTTTTATCTAATGAAAAAGGCCATAAATTAGTCCTGGGTTTTTTTGATGAAATCAGGGATATTTTGCAGGCAAAAGATGTTTACTTTTTATTTCTAGGGCCGAAGAATTTTTTTAAAAATATTATTAGTGCGAACCAGCGGGTAAAAAGCATTTTTTACCAGACTCCTTTGCAAATAAATGCATTAAATAAGACAGAAATTGCAATGGCATTTGAAGAAAGGATGCATTTATTAAAATCTGATGGTGTTATGGAATATATAAAACCGATTGATAATGAAGTAATCTTCAAATTATACGATTTATATAATGGGGATATCCGTTCAATCATGGCTGGAATTATTGATATTTTAGGCCAATATTCCGAAAAATTGACCGAACCCTTATCAGTTAATGAGGCCATGTTGCTTTTAGGAAAAGAACGATGGGAAAAGATTGAAAACGTTATGAAATTAACGATGGAACAAAAACAAATACTTAAATACCTTGCTGGCGCCGAAAAATTTATTAGCCAGAAAGAAGTAGCTGAAATGTTTAATAAAGCGCAATCTAATATTTCAGGTTATTATTTTAAGCCATTAAGAGATTGCAATATCATTGAGGAAAAAGAGAAGGTTAATAAAACTGCCTATTATGGGTTGACCGTGGATTATGAACCGTTAAAATGGCTAATCAAATCGCAGCAAAATATATTAAAAGAAGTAAATGATAAGTCTAAGCAATTAAATTTATTTGCATAATGAAAGCAGATGCTAAAAAAACTACTTAAAATATTTTATGCGCGCAAGAAAGTCGGCTTGGTTTTGGGCGGGGGCGTGGCTCGGGGGTTGGCGCATATTGGAGCCCTAAAAGTTTTTGAGCGCCAGGGATTAAAAGTAGATTATGTTGCTGGCACTTCATCTGGCGCTTTAATCGGTGCTTTATATGCTGCAGGCATCAGTGCTTTTGAAATGGAAAAAATCGCGCTCAAGATGGGCTGGGACAAAATTGTCCAGGTTTCCCTTTCAGTGCATGGGCCGTTTTCTTCTCTTCCGCTGATCCGCTTTATTGAAAGAAGAATTGGCAAGATTGATTTTGAAAAGCTAAAAATGCCTTTGGCAATTGTTGCCACAGATTTAAGGAATGGGGAAGAAGTTATTATCCAAAAAGGCAGCGTAGCTGAAGCGGTTGCTGCCAGCAGTGCTTTTCCTGGATTTTTCCGGCCCATACAAATTGGCAAGCACGATCTTTTGGTGGACGGCGGGGTGGTGAATAATCTTCCGGTGGATGTTGTAAAAAGAATGGGAGCAGATATTGTAATTGCAATTGATGTGGTGCCAATAAAAGCGCCTTTAAGCAGTTTGCACTTGGATATGGTAAAAATCTTGGGAAGATCCATTGATTTGATGCTGAAGCAATTGAGCGAAAAAAACCGGCAGCAGGCAGATTTTTTGATTGAACCAAAAATTGCAGAAGATGTTTGGCACCTGGACCTCAAGCATGCCAAGCAATTGATCTATGAAGGCGAATTTGCAGCGCAAAGGATCATGCCAGAAATTATTTCAGCTATTTAATCCCCAAATTTTTCAGCTTGGATAAAAGCGTTGAACGATGTATCCCTAGGTTTTTGGCAGTTTGCGTGTGGTTGTTATTATTATGCTTCAAAGCTTGTAGAAGAAATTCCCTCTTAAAGTTATTGACCGCCTCATCCAAGTTTTGGGCAGCAGTTGTTGGATAAGTATTTTGCACAAGCACAAAAAGGTCTGGGGCTGCAATCTCATTTTTTTGGCATAAGACCACTGCGCGTTCAATCACATTAGAAAGTTCGCGCACATTGCCTGGCCAATTGTAATTTAAAAGTACTTGCTCGGCTTCCTTGGATATTCCCTTGATATTTTTTTTCAGTTCTTCATTGAAGCGTTTTAAAAAATGAAAGATCAAGAGCGGGATATCTTCTTTTCTTTCTCTTAATGGCGGGAGGTGCACAGGAATAACATTGAGGCGGTAAAAAAGGTCTTCGCGGAAGTTCTTGTCCTGGATCGCTTGGGTCAAATCTTGGTTCGTTGCGCTAACAATCCTTACATCTACTTCAATTGGTTTTGTTCCGCCGATGCGCTCGATTTTATTTTCTTGGATCGCGCGCAGGAGCTTGCTTTGCAGATTCGTTGGCATACACCCGATCTCATCCAAAAATAGGGTGCCCATATGCGCCATTTCGAATTTTCCAATTCTTCTTTCAAAGGCTCCGGTAAAAGCCCCGCGTTCATGGCCAAAAAGCTCGGATTCAAATAAGTTGTCCGGGATCGCAGCGCAGTTTATTGCAACAAAAGGGTATTGGCAGCGCAGGCTCTTTTGGTGGATGGCTTGGGCCACTAGTTCTTTGCCGGTTCCAGATTCTCCGGTTATGATAATTGAGCTGCTGCTCTTGGCAACTGTATCAACCAGCTCAAAAATTCTTTTCATGGCAAGCGATTTCCCGATTAAGCTGCCATAGCTGGTTTTTTCTGAAAGCGCAGTTTTTAAATATAAATTTTCCATTTCCAATTTTTTGCGGTTCAAGGCATTTTCCATGACAGAGGTCAATTCTTCTAATTCAAAAGGCTTATTTACAAAATCTGTTGCGCCTTTTTTTATGGAATTAACCGCGGATTTTATGTCCGATAATGCAGAAACAATAATAACTGTAGCTTTATCATCGATTTCTTTAATGCGTTTTAAAGTTTCCAACCCGTCCATTCCCGGCATTTTCAAGTCCAAAAGAATCAGGTCTATCGTGTGCTCTTTTAAAATTGCCAATCCTTTTTCCCCGTTTTCCGCAGTAAAAATATTGTAGCTCTTTTTTAGCAGGGTCTTATACATAGTTAAAACATCCATCTCATCATCAATTGCCAAAACCTTTGGTTTTTCCATTTTTATCAACCTCTTTTTCTAAATATTATGGACACCTCGACTCCGCTCGGTGTCCGAGTTGCTGTACCCTGAGCGTAGTCGAAGGGTACGTTAATAACACTTACTGCAATTTTCAAGCCACGATTGTTTTTTTATTATACACCCCTAAGAGGGGTGTTCTACGCGTACAGTGAAAGCTCCTCTTATCGCGTAGAAGCGCCTCTTAGGCGCTTAACCTCTTTTTATGTAGCGTTTTTCGACACCACTGTAGTGTTTATACTACACATGGGTTTCGATGGTTTTGTGCTAAAATTTCACTAAGGAGATTTATTTTGCCTTCTTATAACGATAGGGTGATGGTTTTTAAATCTTCTCCTATGGGAGAGGCGGATAAATTAGTCGTATTTTTTGGCCGCGAAAGCGGAAAAATATCTGCGATTGCCAAAAGTGCGCGCAAGCCCGGGTCGAAATTCGGCGGGGCGCTGGAAATATTTTCTTATAATAACGTGATGTTGGGCAAGGGTCGCACGCTGGATATTTTGAGCCAGATCGAAACTATAGATTCTTTTCAAAAAATCCGCCGCCAGCCGGATAAATTATTTTCAGGCATTAATATCTTGAAGCTGGCAAATGAGTTTTTAAATGAACGCCAAAAAAACGAATCCTTATTTGACTTGCTCTTAAACGTATTTTTTTTGCTTAAAGAAACTTCGGATGCTAAAGCTATTGAAAATATTTTTCAAATCAAATTAATGCATTTGGAAGGTTTTTTTCCCATCATGAACCAGTGCGTCAAATGCTCGCGCCAGGTTATAAAAAAGCCTGCTTCTGTCAAATTCAGCTCTCCTTTGGGAGGGATTCTCTGTACCAATTGTTCTAAACAGCATTTTATGCTAAAAGAAATAGCTTATCCTTTGGTTGAACTGGCGCTTTTGGTGCGGGATACGGCTTTAAATAATTTTGATTTAACTTTGTTGGAAAAATCTGCGCAGCTGGAAGATATATTTTTCCCTTATATCGGGTATCATATAGGGAAAGATTTAAAGCAGTTAAAATGCCGGATACTGGAAGGAGATGCAGCGTGATTCCAGAGTGCATTTATTACCTGACTTATCGCTGTGATTCCTTGTGCGAACACTGCTTAATCTGGTCAGATAAAAAATACCAGGATATTGAAGAAGCTCCTTTAGATTTAATTGCAAAAAACCTAGAAGCCCTCAAGGTTATGGGAATAAAAAAGATCCTTTTTACCGGAGGAGAACCGCTTTTAAGAGAAGATTTGCCGGAGATTATTGATCGTGCTTTTCAAAAAGGCTTTGAAATTAGTTTAATAACTGAAGGGGTTCTCTATCCTGCGGTTGCAGAAAAAATAAAAAATAAAATCCAGCATTTTTATTTTTCTTTAGATTCACCAATTAAAGAAATCCACGAACGTATCCGCGGAGTGGAAAATTTTGATGAAATTTTAAGCAGCTTGCGCCAGGCCCGGGATTTGAAACAAAACCCGATTATTTTTTTTACTTTAACGCGCGAAACCATTGCTTATCTTCCAGAAATGGTGGAACTAGCTTCAAATGAAGGGGTTCGTCTCTGGCTCAACCCCGCTTATCATTGCCGGGGATTGGAAGGGTTTACCCGGGATTCTATTGCTTATATCAAATATTTTTTGAAGCGCAAAAATGTGGGCGGGAGTTTAGCAGCCTTGCATTTTATATCAGGGCGGGGCAACAATATATTTTTTCCGCGCTGCCGGGCCGTGGACACAGTCATTACGCTGACTCCAGATAATAAGGTTGTGGGGCCGTGTTTTTTTAATCAACTGCAAGCTGAAGTGATCCAGGAAAATCTACCAGTTTTGTACCAAAAAATTCGTATTTTAACCCGCTCAAAACAAGGGCGAAATGCTATAATCTGTCAAAATTGCATGCGATGGGACTATATTCTCCCGTCATTTAAAACAGGCTTTGATAAGTATCGGTTATTAGAAATTTTACAAAGGAGGAAAGTTTATTATGAGCAATGATAAGTTGAAGATTTGTATGTTGACGCCCTATTTTTACCCGCACACTGGGGGCACGGAGAAGTATGTGAAGGATTTGTCGATTGAGCTGGTAAAAAAAGGGCACGAGGTTACGGTTATTTCCAATAATGTGCCCACCTCTGCCAATGCCCCGGCCGAAGAAGTTATGGAGGGGATAAAAGTTAAGAGATTGCCGGCTACAGATTTGTTCTATGCCCCGACAACTTTGAGTTTTAATTTGGATATGGTAAAAGGTTTTGATTTGGTGCATACCCATGCTCCGGCTTTTGGGTTTACGCGGTCAGTGGCAGGCAAGCTGAATATTCCGGTTGTAACGACTTTTCATTGCGATACAACTTTGTCCAACCGGGCTTTTGGCATGGCTATGCCGGATTTTGTTATAAAAGCAGTGGAATTTGTAGGCAATACCATGGGTAATTATGTCCTGCCCAAAGTGGATGAAATTATTGTGACCACCGAATCTTATGCTTCAACTTCGCCGGTTGCAAAAAATTTCCCGCACACCGCTATTCCCATTGGCATCCACTCGGAAAAAATGGACCAGAAGATAAAAGAAAAAGGCATTTCCGAGGCTACCCGCGACCGCAACCGCATTTTATTCTTGGGCCGCTTGGCAGCCAATAAAGGCGTAGACATTTTATTAAAAGCCATGCCCAAGATTTTGGCCAAATTCCCGGATGCGCACCTGGTGATCTGCGGAAAAGGCGAAGAAGAAGCTTCTTTAAGAAAATTGGTCAGTGATCTAGGATTGGACAAAAAAGTTAATTTTTACGGGGTTTTGAATTTTGACCAGCTGGTTGATTTTTATGCCAATTCAGCGCTCTTTGCTATGCCATCGACCAACCGCTTAGAAGCTTTTGGCATTGTGCAGCTGGAGGCCATGGCTTGCAGGACTCCGGTAGTTTGTTCCGACCTGCCTGGAGTAAATTCTGTGGCAAAAGACGGCGGATTGATTGCAAAAATCGGGGATGTAGACGACTTAGCGGAAAAAATTATGCGCGTTTTAGGCGACCCGGCGCTAGCGCAAAAAATGGGAGAAGCCGGCCGCAAGCTCGTTGACACGGTTTACCGCTGGGACACGATTGTTGAGGAAGTGCTCAAGGTATACCGAAGAGCCATAAATAAGAAAAATCCAAAATCCCAATGACAAAATTCAAATAAAATCCCAATTACTAATAACCAATTGGAATTTAGTTATTTGGATAATTTATTTGTCATTTGGATTTGGTTAATTGGGATTTCCGGAAGTAGGAGTATATTTATTTATGAAAATTTTGGTAACTGGCGGAGCGGGTTTTATTGCTTCAAATATCTGCGATGCTTATGTGGCAGACGGCCATGAAGTTATTATTGTAGATAATTTAATTGCCGGCAAGAAGCAAAATCTGAATAAAAAAGCCCGTTTTTATAAAGTTGATATCCGCGATAAGAAAAAACTCGAATCGGTTTTTAAAAAAGAAAAGCCCCAGGTAGTTAATCATCACGCAGCGCAGATTGATATCCGCAAAGCCTTGGAAAATCCGGCTTATGACGCAGATGTCAATGTCTTGGGCACGATCAATCTCTTAGAATTATGCGTCAAATATAAAATCGAAAAAGTTATTTTTCCCTCATCCGGCGGCGCAGTTTACGGCGAGCTGGTAAAAATCCCGGCGGATGAATCCCATCCGATCAAGCCGATTTCTCCCTACGGCATTACCAAATTTGCGGTGGAAAAATATTTATATTATTACCACGTGACTTACGGGCTCAAATATACTATTTTGCGCTACGGCAATGTGTATGGCCCGCGCCAAGACCCCATGGGCGATGCGGGCGTAATTTCTATTTTTATTGGCAAGCTTAAACAAGCGCAAGCCCCCTTTATTTTTGGGGATGGCGAGCAGCTGCGCGACTATGTTTATGTGGGAGATATTGTAGAAGTAAACCGCCTGGCTCTAAAAAAAGGGGACAATGAGGTTTTTAATATTGGAACTGGGAAAGGGGGGTCGGTTAATTTGCTTTTTAAGGAATTAGCCGAAATAATGAAGTTTTTGCACCCGCCCGTTTTTCAGCCGCCCCGGCCAGGCGAAATTTATGTCACTTACCTGGATGCGAAAAAAGCCAAAAGCATTCTGGGCTGGGAAGCAAAAGTTTCCATAAAAGAAGGACTCAAAAGAACTGTTGAATATTTCAAGTAAAGAAAAATCCGAAAGCCCTAAATCCGAACAAGGAATAGAAGATTATAATAATTATTACCTTGTTAGGACTTTATGAAATTCGGAAATTAGGATTTTTTAAGTTTTTATTTTTTTATGAAGATATTATATTTATATTCTGATACCGGAGGCGGGCACCGGGCTTCTGCCAAAGCTCTTATTGCAGCAGCGCAGGAGATTAATCCATCGCTTGAGCAAAAAATGGTGGATGTTTTTGCCGAGTGCAGCAGCCTTTTAAATATTTTTGCCCGCATGTACGGTCCCATGATCAAATTTTCCCCCAAACTATGGGGAACGTTGTATTATTGGCTCAATAGCCCCAGTAAATTAAAAGGCATGGAAAAACTTGCCCGGCCTTTAATCCTCAAAAGCCTGAAAAAACTTTTTCAAAGAGAAAAACCAGACCTGATTATTTCTGTGCATCCCATGGTAAATCATCTAACAGTTGCGGCTTTAGCAGAATTAAATCTTTCCACGCCTTTTGTGATCGTAGTTACAGATCCAGTGACTTTGCACGGGGCTTGGGTTATGCCGCGCGCAGATATGATGGTCGTGGCAACAGATCCTGCCAAAAAGTTTTGCCTTAAATATGGCATGAAACCTGCCAAAGTAGAAGTTTTGGGCTTGCCCATCCACCCCAAGTTTTCTCGCTGCAAAAAGATCAGCCATCCAAAATTTACGGTTTTGGTTATGGGTGGGGGAGAAGGCACGGGTGGGGGATTGATAAAAGACCTCGTTTCCTTGGTTTTAGCCGAAAATTTACCAATTAAATTAATCGTTATTTGCGGCCGCAACCAATCTCTGGAAAAAAAATTAAAAGCGCGGCGTTTAACCACTAATTTCCCGTTAAAAATTTATGGTTTTACGGATAAAGTGGAAAAGATCATGGCAGAATCCGATATTATTGTAACCAAAGCCGGGCCTGGGAGCATTGCCGAGGCCATGGCCCTGGATTTGCCCATGATCATAAACTACTGGTTGCCGGGTCAGGAAGAAGGCAATGTGGATTTTGTCAAAAAAAACAAATTAGGTATTGTTGCCACCACTCCGGAAGAAATTGTTTCAGCCATAAAAAAATTAATGCAGAAAAAAGAATTTAAGGAATATCAGGAACGTATAAAAAAACACAAAAAACCCAATGCTTCTTATGACATCATGCAAAAGATCATCAAAAAAGGTTTCTTAAAGGAACGGGTATAGGTGTGTCGAGGTTGAGGCAACCTCGACTACGTGTACATTGCTAATCGTAAATCAGGTTGTCTCAACCTGATGAAAGAGAGAGTTTGAATGCGTTTTATTATTGGTTTTGTATTTTTATCTTTTTTTTGTTTTCAGGCTTTAGCCCTGCAAAAATTTTCTGATGTGCCCAAAGGCCATTGGTCGGAAAATGCAGTTTATTCTTTGGTCAAATCCGGCATTACCTCGGGTTATCCAGACGGGACTTTTCGCGGAAGTAAACCAATTGACCGCTATGAAATGGCATCGCTAGCTTATCAGCTCTATCAATCCTTGGCAAAAACTAAGGCCGCGGAGGAAAAAATTTACCATGAGCTGCTGTCGGAATTATCTTTGGCCAAATACGACCTGGAAAAAATCAAAGAATATTCTTTAAGACAAAGCGGGGATTTTCAGGTTCGCCTTATGCGGGCTGGAGATATGCGCATGGATTACCGCTTGAAATACCAGCTGTCGCGGCGTTTGACAGATTCTGCAAATGTCCGGCTTGAATTGGATACTTTGGATGCGGGTTTTAATAATATTAATGGCCGGGCATTAGGCATTGAAATGCTTAGTTTTTCTGCTGGATATGATGCGGGTGATCATCTCTATAAAATGGATCTAGGCCCAGGCAATGTTTTGCATAATACCAATGGCCTAGTCCCGTCCGAAGACTACACTTATTTTCAAAAGACCAAGCCGAGCTTAAGTGTTTCTTCCCCGCCCGGCTGGTTCCAATATTCTCTAGGGTATTTAGTGCGCGGTTTAGAGCCTTCTGGCAAAACCATTGTAAATGAGCTTAATGCTTCAGCGCTTTTTACTTTTTTTAAACTACCGGTTTTCAAAAAGATCAATCTTATCATTGAGCCGCGTTATGTTTTTGGACGAATCCGCGGAGATTTTACCTCGCGCCTTATTTTTGCCGACAATTTTAAAATGGAATTAACTTATGGTTTTGGAGAAGCGCAATATGGTTCTTCCGGGTCTTGGGCTCAGGCCAAAGTAGAATTAGATAATTTATGGCCAGGGTTGGGGGTGGATGCGCGGCTGGTAAAAGTCGGCGCAAAGTTTCGACCCGCTGGATATGCTGCAGAATTTGATCTTTATAATTATTTTAACCGGGCGATTTTGGACGGTTTTGTGGATATTGGGTTTTCTTTGAACCAAAAAATCAACCCAGCTTTGAAGGCCTATTTTATTTTTGATACGGCTTTGACTGGGGATTTAAAATATGGCAAGGATTATGCCAAAACCTATTCGCTTTATCGTTTAGGAATAAATCTAAAGCCGCAGAATTCGTTATCGTTTGACGTTTATTATGAATGCTTGCAAGTGCCATCGCAGGCCGACCAGTTTACGAATTTGTCCAAGCCCCAGTATGGGGTCGGAGTTTTACAAGGCAAATATAATTTCTAAAAAAAATAACAAATAACCAAATCCAAATGAACAAATTAATAACCAATGACAAAATCCCAAAAATCTTATTGGATGTTGGTTATTGGGATTTTATTTGTCATTTTTAATTGGGATTTTGATATTAATCTTTTTTTTGGAGTATAGAAATGAATGTTGCTTTATTATTGGTATTAACGATTCCATTGTTTGCCATAGCTTATTATCTGTATGCCGGATATATTGCTAAAAAAATCGGGATTAATGAAAAATTGCCAACCCCAGCCATGCGCTTTGCAGATGACCGGGATTTTGTGCCGACCAAGACCCAGGTTTTATTCGGCCATCATTTTGCATCCATTGCCGGGGCAGGCCCGATTATTGGGCCAACCATTGCCTTGCTTTATGGCTATGCGCCGGTTTGGCTCTGGATTGTTTTTGGCACAATCTTTTTTGGCGCAGTGCATGATTTTACCTCGCTTTTTGTCTCGGTTCGGGAAAATGGGCGATCATTAGCAGAAGTAACTGGAAAAGTTTTGGGCAAAAGCGGGTTTATTCTTTTTATTTTATTTACGATTATTATGATTGTGCTGGTAACTTCGGCTTTTTTGGGCCTTACTACAAAAGCCTTGACTTCTTTGGTGGTGGTTTCGGATTTGGGGCATGATTTTGGCTTGATCAAAACCATGGAAAAAGATGGGGTTGTGTACGGCCGCATCGGCGGCATTGCTTCTACTTCTGTAATTTTTATGACTTTGTGCGCTCCGTTATTAGGTTTTTTGATTTATAAGAAAAAAATTAAAAATTATTTGGCAACTATTTTGGCAACATTTATTTCAGTTTTGTCATTGGTTTTGGGTTTTCTTTTTCCCGTTGCTCTGGATCCAAATTTATGGATGGTTATTTTAGCCGTTTATTCTTTTTTGGCAGCTGCGATCCCGGTTTGGATTATCTTGCAGCCGCGGGATTTTGCCAATGTGCATATTTTGTATTTGGGAATTGTGCTTTTGGTTTTTGGAATTATTCTGGCGGGCCTGCAGGGGGATGCTTTGCACATCCCTAAATATAATGTTGCTTTTGCCAACAGCCACCCGGGTTTGGGCTATATTTGGCCGGTCTTGTTTATTACCGTTGCTTGTGGTGCGATCTCCGGGTTTCATGCCCTTATTGCAGGCGGCACGTCTTCCAAGCAAATTGCTTCAGAAAAAAGAGTACGCTTTGTGGGTTACGGTGCCATGCTTTTGGAAGGACTTTTGGCGGTGTGCGTGATTATTGCTGTGGCTGGAGGATTGAGCTATTCCCAGTATCTGATGATTGTTTTTCCTCCGGGGTTAACTGGCTCCAATCCGATTTTGGCCTTTGCCCTGGGGGTGGGGAATATTTTGTATTCCGGGCTTATGGTCCCAAAAATTTTTGGTACGGTTTTTGGCATTTTAATGGTCGAAGGTTTTGTGATTACCTCGCTGGATACTGCAGTGCGGCTGAACCGTTATTTATTTGAAGAATTATGGAGAGTTATTTTTCCGCGCGCCCCGCGCTTTTTGCATTCTTTCTGGTTTAACTCGGGCTTAAGTGTTGCGATTATGCTTTTTCTGGCTTTTACCAATGCGTATATCACGATCTGGCCGATTTTTGGCACAGCGAACCAGCTTTTGGCAGCTTTATCTTTAATCGCAGTTACCGCCTGGCTCATGCTGTATAAGAAGCCGGCGTGGTTTACTTTTATTCCTGCGGTTTTTATGCTGGTTACAACAGTTTTTTCGCTTTTAATGCTGTTAATGGCAAAATATTTGCCGGAAGAAAATTATGTTTTAGCTTTGGCAGATTTCTTTCTTCTCATTTTATCTATTGCTTTAACGGTTAGGACCATAAGTATTTTTTATCAGCTTAAGCGCAGCAAAATTCCTCTGCACTTGAAGCATTTTGTAGAAGAAAACAAGCTGGCCAAAAAAATGCACCTAGGGTAGAGGATTTTTTGACACCCCTGTCGGAAATTTTTACATCTTTACTTATGAATACTGGGTTTGATAAAATGATAAAACAATTCGAAAAATCTCGCGAAGAAATATTTTTTTCCAAAAGTGAAATTTCTTATGCCCAATAGCGATAACACAAGTAGTAAGGCGAAGAGATAGGCGCAAGTCTGCGAATAGCCTTGATATTAATTTTAAAAGGAGGTGGAACAGCTAATTCAAGATAAGGTTTTAAATTATTTAGGAGGTAAATATTAT
>CAZGTC010000012.1:0-50398 GCA_964528395.1 uncultured bacterium | reverse complement strand
TTAGGCCAGCCGGTTGGAACAGAACAATTATTAAATCATTCTATTCCTAATGTAATTATCAAGATAAAATAAAATATAAAAGAGATAGACTAAGAGAAGCTGGTTTTGAGAAAATCTTCTAATTAAAGCCTACAAATAAAAAATTCAAAACCAGTGCATTTTCTGCTAGAATCTTCAGTTAATGGACAAATCTTTAGCCCAATCAAAAATTAAAAAGCTACGCCAGGAAATAAATCATCATAATTATCTTTATTACTCACAAGACAACCCAAAAATCTCTGATAGTGAATATGATAAGCTTTTCAAAGAGTTAAGAGAGCTGGAAGATAAATTTCCGGATTTAATTACCAATGATTCTCCCACCCAAAGGGTAGGCGCCCCTCCGCTGAAAAGTTTTGCAGCTGTTACCCATAAAGTCCCCCTCATATCCCTAGATAATGCTTTTTCCGAAGAAGAATTAAGAGATTTTGACGAGCGCGTGCACAAAGGCTTGAATAAACCTTCAACTGAAAAAATCGAATATGTATGTGAAATGAAAATGGATGGATTAGCTATTTCTCTTGAATATAAAAATGGAAAATTCGTACGCGGATCAACGCGCGGAGACGGCAAACAAGGCGAGGACATAACCTTAAATTTAAAAACCGTAAGATCTATTCCATTAGTTCTCAATGAAAAAGTAGATATCGAAGCGCGCGGAGAAGTTTACCTGCCATACAAGGACTTTATCAAATTCAATGAAGAGCGAATGGAAGCTGGAGAAACAAAGTTTGCCAATCCCCGCAATGCTGCAGCCGGATCCCTGCGCCAATTAGATTCAAAAATCACGGCGCAGCGGCCTCTGGCTATTTTTAATTATGGGGCGATCTTAGAGGATAAAAAAATTACAAAACATTCTGAAGTTTTGGGATATTTGAAAGACCTTGGTTTTCGTATCAACCCCAATACCGAAATTTGCCATGGCATTGAAGCAGTTTTGAAATTTATTCACAAATGGGAAAGCAAAAGAGAAGCACTTGATTACGAAATTGATGGCATTGTAATAAAAGTTAATGCCTTAGCTGACCAAAAAAAATTAGGCGCCACCACCCATCATCCACGCTGGGCCATTGCTTATAAGTACCAGCCCATGCAAGCAGAAACCATGGTGGAAGATATTTTAGTGCAGGTCGGCAGGACTGGTGCCATTACTCCAGTTGCACATTTAAAACCCGTGCATTTGGCTGGGGTGGTTGTAAAACGTGCAACCCTGCACAATGAGGATGAAATAAAAAGATTAGGATTAAGGATTAAAGATTATGTAAAAGTACAAAGAGCCGGGGAAGTTATTCCTGAAATTGTAAAAGTAGTCAAGGAAAAAAGAACTGGCCATGAAAAAGAATTCTATATGCCTAAAAAATGCCCGGTCTGCGGGGGAGAAATCTTTCGGCCCGAGGGTGAAGCTGTCAGCCGCTGCATTAATTTCGCCTGTCCAGCCCAGGTCAAAGAACGCATCCGCCACTTTTGCACCCGAGGAGCTATGGACATAGAACACATGGGCCCTGCAATTATTGACCAGCTGGTAGAAAAAAAATTGATCGAAGATGTCGGGGATATTTATTCTTTAAAAAAAGATGATTTAACCAAGCTTGAGCGTATGGCCGACAAATCCGCACAAAATATCCTGGATGCTATTGAGAAATCAAAAGACCGGGATTTTGAACGCTTAATCTTTGGCTTGGGCATCCGCAATGTTGGCCGGCATATTGCCCACTTATTAGCCGAACAATTCTCCAGCATGGAAAAATTGGAACAAGCTAAAGAAGAAGAAATTTCAAATATCTATGGGGTGGGGCCAACGGTTGCTAAAAGCGCGGTACATTTTTTCAATCAAAAAACTAACCAGCAAATTTTGGAAAAACTTGCCCAAGCTGGAATAAAAATGAAAACTCATATTTCATCCGGACCCAAACCCTTGGCCGGAAAAAAGATTGTTTTAACCGGAACGCTCGAAACTTTATCCCGCGATGAGGCGCAAAGTTTGATTCGCAAGCTCGGCGGCCAGCCTTCTGCTTCTGTCAGCTCCCAAACTGATTTTTTAGTGTTTGGAAAAGAACCGGGCTCAAAACTAGACAAAGCAAAGAAATTGGGCGTAAAATGCTTGAGCGAGGAAGAATTTAAAAAAATAACCAAAACGTGAAAAAAATAAAACTGTTTGGATTATTATTGCTGTTATTTTTTTTGCTGGGCTGCAGCGGAGGGGGCGGGACTTCTTCCAATGTCGGCAGTGTTCAGGGCATAGTCTTAGATGCTAATAATAGCTTGCTTTCTGGAGCAACGGTTGTTTGCGCTGCCGCTAGCGGAAAATCATTATCCGATGGTTCTTTTACCTTATCTTCAATTGCTTCTGGAGTACAAACCCTTTATGCCAGCTTAAGCGGCTACACGAATTCTTATTCCCAAGTAACTATTTTAAAAGGCCAAACCATTACTGCTCCGCCGCTTATCCTCCAGCCGCTGGATAGCAAAGTCGTGGATATTGGAACCGGAGGAGGGGAAGTTTCAAATACTACCGGATCTGTAAAAATAACTATTCCTTCTGGCGCTGTTTCCAGCAACACGAATTTCACTATAACGCAAGTTGAATTAGGCGCAGCCCCGCTGCCTCCGCCCACGGATTACCGTTTTGTGGCTGTGATTGTTTATATTAGCCCGGCAGATATTACATTATCAAAAGCCATTACTTTAACAATTCCTAATTCTACCAGTTTAGCAACTGGCTCTGCGGTTAGCTTCTATCATTTAAACACAGCGCTTTTAACTTGGAATTTAATTGCCTCTGCCACAGCTGAAGTTGCATCTAACAATACCATTTCTACGCAAATTACCCAGACCGGATGGATTGCTGCGCTTTTACCTCTAACTTTAAAAGCAAATTTATCCGGCTATGTCAGCAATGCCACTACCAGCGCCAAAATTCCTGGAGCTTATATTTGGACTTCCTCCGGAGCCCGTACAATCACAGATTCAACCGGCCTTTATTCTTTTACGAGTTTGCCGGCAGTAGAAAGATTGACGATTGAAGCGCACGCCGTGGGTTACAACACTGTACAGCAAAACATCAGCTTGGAATCTGGCAGTGCTGCAACC
Organism: uncultured bacterium; assembly: GCA_964528395.1. GTDB lineage: Bacteria > Margulisbacteria > WOR-1 > CAZGTC01 > CAZGTC01 > CAZGTC01. The sequence continues at coordinate 47,269 of CAZGTC010000012.1, read as the reverse complement.
CTGAATTTCAGTTTAACTCCCCAAGCCCAAGCAACAATCCAAGGGCTAATTTATGACCTTAGCACCAATGTTGGAATACCCAATGCGCGTGTGATCGGTCCTAGCGGAATAGAAACTACCACAAATTCCACCGGCAATTATTCAATTGTAGGATCAGAAATTGGAACGCATACCATTTATGCTTATGCCAATAGCTATTCTTTTAACAGTACCACGGTTATTGCAACCAATGGGGCAACTGTGACTGCAAATATCGGCTTGAATCGGACGACCGAAGCCACTGCCTGGGAAGATACTTTTGAAACTACAACTTATTCCTGGGAAGTATATGCCAGTTTTTCTGATTACACCACTTGGCAAAGGGTCGACAGCAGTATTATTTCCGAAACTTTATTTCGCGATAACTTATCTCCGGTTTATGTAACTTTGCCGGATTATTCCTCTACTCTAGGAAAATTGCCTCAACCCCGCAGCAGCAGCGGAGCTTATTATTATTGGTATGGGCAAAAAAACAGCAAAGATGACCGCGGATGCTATGTTGTGGTTTCTCAACCCGGACAATCGGCACTATCTGGCGGAACATCTTCGGACGATAAACCCTATAATTATTCCTATTTTACTTCTCCTTTAATTGATATAAGAAATTTTGCTTTTGCTAATTTAAGCTTCTGGACCTGGTGGGAAATTGAGGGATATAACCCGGCCAGGAGCACAACTATTAATGGACGGCAAACCGCCTATGATGAAATGAAAGTGCTGGTTTCTAAAAATTATGGCGACACTTGGACAGAAATAGCCATTTTAAATCCTTATCAAGATCCGGATGTATCAGACAAGCTAAAAGCTTATTTGCCGTATACTTCCGGCGGATTCAATAAAACCCCGGTTTGGGTTCAGCATAAGCTTGACCTTTCCAGTTATGTTGGCAATTTAATAAAAATCCGTTTTGCTTTTAATACTCAAGACCAGAATTATAATGGCTTTCGCGGATGGATTATTGATGATGTAAAAGTCGATCCCAGCCGGATATCTGGCAGCCAGATATCGTCCGCATCCTGCAGTTTTCCAGCGCAAAAAGTTTTTAAATCAAGATAATTAGGAACAAGTAAATCAGGTTGTCTCAACCGGATTATTTTATGCTATACTTTTTAAACATTGCCAAAAATTATTGGTAAGAAAGGGATGAGATTGTATGCATTTTAATTTTGACCAAGTCCGCAAGATTGACCCGGAAGTTGCCAAAGCCTGCGACTTGGAACTGGACCGCCAAAGAAACAAATTAGAAATGATTGCCTCGGAAAATTTTACCAGCCGCGCAGTGATGGAAGCCCAAGGTTCAGTCTTAACTAATAAATATGCTGAAGGGTATCCGGGAAAACGCTATTACGGCGGCTGCGAGTGCGTTGATATTGTAGAAGACCTGGCTCGCGAACGCGCTAAAAAAATCTTCAACTGCGAATACGCCAATGTCCAGCCGCACTCCGGATCTTCTGCTAATATGGCTGCTTATATGGCTTTTATTAAGCCCGGGGACACGGTTATGGGTTTAGATTTATCCCATGGCGGACACTTGACCCACGGCAGCCCGGTAAATATCTCGGGAATTTATTTTAAATTTATCAGCTATGGAGTGGATAAAGAAAATGAACGCATTGATTTTGATAACTTACGGAAATTGGCCAAAGAACATAAGCCCAAAATGATTGTAACCGGAGCAACGGCTTATCCGCGCACTATTGATTTTACTAAGTTCCGCGAGATTTGCGATGAAGTCGGGGCTTTTCTTATGGTTGATATTGCGCATATTGCCGGCTTAGTTGCTGCAAACCTGCACCCATCCCCAATTCCAGTTGCGCATGTTACAACCACCACCACCCACAAAACTCTGCGCGGGCCAAGGGGCGGAGCGATTTTTGCTTCCAATGAATACGCCAAAGCTATTGATAAAGCGGTTTTCCCGGGCTTGCAAGGCGGGCCGCTCATGCATGTTATTGCTGCTAAAGCTGTTGCTTTCAAAGAAGCTTTGGCTCCGGAATTCAAAATTTACCAGCAGCAGATTATCAAAAATGCCAAAGCCTTGTCCGAAGCCTTGTTAAAAGAAGGTTTTCGCCTGGTTTCTGGCGGCACGGACAACCACCTTATGCTGGTAGACCTGCGGTCAAAAAAAATAACCGGAAAAGCCGCGGAAAAAGTTTTGGATGAAGTTGGAATCACGATAAATAAAAATACAATTCCTTTTGATCCAGAAAGCCCATTTGTAACTTCTGGTATTCGCATCGGGACTCCGGCTTTGACCACCCGCGGCATGCAAGAAAAAGAAATGCAAAAAATTGCCCAGCTTTTCAACCTGATTTTATCTAATCCTGAAGATGAAAAGATAAAAGAACAAGTAAAAAAAGAAATAAAAGCCTTGTGCCAAAGCTTTCCATTATATAAATAAATTATGATTGATTTGATTGATGTCTCAAAAGAATTTCCCAATGGGGTAAAAGCCCTGCAGGGAGTTAATTTGCATGTTGGCAAAGAAGAATTCCTTTTTATTGTTGGGCCCAGCGGCAGCGGAAAAACTACTTTGTTAAAAATGCTCTACCGCGAGGAAAATCCTTCGGCTGGAAAAGTCATGGTAGATAAGATCAATGTATCTGAACTGAACCGCGAACAAATTCCCTATCTTCGGCGCAATATTGGGGTTATTTTCCAAGACTATAAACTCCTGTCAAAACGCAGCCTTTATGATAATGTAGCTTTTGCCTTGCAGGTAACCGGCACTCCGCGCTCCCAAGTCAGGAGAAAAGTCATCCAAGTATTGGAATTAGTCAACTTGGCCCACAAAATCCGCTCCACGCCCGAAGAATTATCCGGCGGAGAAAAGCAAAGGGCTTGCCTCGCACGGGCAATTGTAAATAATCCGCCGATTCTTTTGGCAGACGAGCCAACCGGAAATCTGGACCCTGCAACTTCTTGGGATATTATCCAACTATTGGACAAGATTAACCGCCGCAATACCACGGTCATTGTAGCCACCCATGACAAGCATATTGTAGATAATATGAAAAAAAGGGTAGTAGAAATTATTAGCGGGAAAATTATCCGCGACCAGCAATTGGGAGGCTACAGCCAAAATGCTTTCTAATTTAGAATTTTCTATCATTGAAGCCATCAGCAATATCCGGCGCGGCAATATTATGACCATGATCGCAGTTGCTACCATTACTATTTCTATTACGATTTTCGGGTTGTTTCTCTTGCTCATAATCAATACTGGGAATTTTGTCGGAAATTTAGGGTCCAAGATTGATGTGGTAGCTTTTGTAGAAGCGGACATTACTTCCCAGCAAGCGGATAATATCAAAGATAAAATAGCTGAAATTGCCGGGGTATCAGAAGTAAGATTTATCTCGCGCCAACAAGCTTGGCAGGATTTTAAAGATAATTATTCGTCCAGCTTTAATCTAGATGAAATTGTTAATGAAAACCCTCTTCCCGATACTTATAATATCAAGGCTTATTCTGCGGATTTAGTCCCAAAAATCGCCAAAAAAGTTTCTGAAATCGAAAATATTTCCGAAGTGCGCTATTCTAATAAGCTGATCAGCCAGATTACGCTTTTGATCAATGCCGTACGGGTAGGCGGATTGATTTTGGTAACGCTTTTATTTATTGCCACTCTTTTAATTGTAGTCAATACGATCCGCTTGACGGTTTTAGCCCGCAAAGTGGATATTTATATCATGGAACTGGTTGGAGCCACGCGCTCGTTTATCCGCTGGCCGTTTATTATTGAAGGAGTTTTAATCGGATTAATCGGCGGATTAGTTTCTATTTTCATCCTTAAATTTTCTTACCAGGCTTTGATTGCTAAAGTCCAGGCTGCTATGCCGTTTTTACCCTTAGTTACCTCCCCGGCAAAATTAAACCCGATTTATTTAATCTTGCTTTTTGTTGCGATTTTGGTCGGAATGCTGGGAGGATATATCTCGGTTTCCCGCGAACTGGCTAAATAATAAAATAAAAAGGAGAAAAAAACATGCTGAAGTTTTTAAGGGAAAAGATGAAGCTGGTTATTATTATTATTTCCGTGGTATTTATCGGGACGATTTTTTACGGGCTAGGGGCATCGACCTTGTCGGGCAAGGCAGGGGATGACCAGGCAAAAGCTTTGGAAATTGGGAAAGTTAACGGGAAAAAAATTGACCCGTTCCAATATGAGCAAATCATCCAGCGCATTGTTTCGCGCTATCCTTTCATGGTTGATCCCAAGCAAATGATTTATATCCAATATATGGCTTTGCAGCAATCCGTTGAATTCAATATCCTGCTCAATGCTGCCAAGGGAAAAGTAAGGGTTTCCGGCACTGAAGTCGACCAAGCTGTAAAAGATATCCTGCGCGCTTCGCAGATCCCGAGCGAAAAACAACTAAAAGAAATTTTAAAAAGCCGCGGCATTAGTTATGACCAGTTCAAAAACACCATTAAAAATGACATTTTAGTGCAAAAGCTCATCCAAAAGATCCGTTTCGAAGTAAAAGTGGAGCCCAAAGACTTAAAAGAAATCCGTGCTTCCCATATTCTAATTCGGCCGCTGCCTTCTACTGCCAGCAATGAAGCCAAGCGCAAGCAAGAAGAAGCACAAAATGACAAGGCGGCTTTTGAAAAAGCCAATGAAGTTATGGCTCGGATAAAAAAAGGCGAGGATTTTGGCAAGCTGGCCCGCACTTATTCAAATGATCCGGGGTCAAAAACAAAAGCCGGGGATCTGGGATTTTTCTCAACCGGCATGATGGTAAAACCCTTTGAAGATGCAGCTTTTGAATTAAAAGTGGGGGAGGTTTCTGGAGTTGTAAAATCTGATTTCGGCTATCATATTATAAAAGCCACGGACTTCAAATTAAAAGAAACAAAAGACAAGAGCAAAAGCTTGGAACAAGCTGTTTTAGCTGAAAAGCAGGAAAATGCTTTCCGCCGCTGGTTTATCGAAGAACAAAAGAAAGCCAAAGTAGAAATTACAAATCCTTTCCTAAAAGCCTATGATTATCGGGCTCAAGGGCAGTTCAAAGAAGCCTTTGATGAATACGCAAAAGCCGCGCGCATTTTCCCGCAAAACTATATGATCCCGTTAGCCCAAGGCGACATGTATGAAATGTTTGAGGACTACAATCAAGCGCTTTCATATTATATAAAAAGCAAAGATTTATCTCCCAGCAACCCTTATTCTTATATTACGATTGCTGAAACCTATATAAAATTACAGCAAAAAGCACCGGCCAAAAGAAGCGAATACCAAAAGTTAGCTATTGATAATTTAAACCAAGGGTCATTAATGGCCGGGGATAATAAGTTTGTCCGGGGGAAATTAAAAGAGCTTTACATTAAATTGGGAGCTTCTGCTTTGGCTCAAAAAGAAGCTGTAGCCATTAAGAAAATCGAAGCCAAAGAAAAAGCTGCGCAACCGATTAAGCCTTAGCCAGGGCTTATAGCGCAGAGTTTCATGGTATAATAATTACAAAAAAGATGTATTGATAATAAGAAAGGCGTGATAACAATGTCAACAAAAACAAAAAATAAACTGGTCAATATTCATGGCCAATTAAATTTAACTGCTTCTGTTTGGAAAGAAGATCCTCTTTTCGTTGCCCGATGTAATGAATTAAAAATTACAAGCCAAGGAGAAAATCCCGCGATTGCCCTTGCAAATCTGGAAGAAGCTATAGAATTATACTTAGAAGACGAAACTTTGGAAAATATTATAGTCCCCCTAAAATTTTCTTTTACTTTCAATAAGTAGTTAAGTAGTAAGGATTATGTCAAAATATCCAGTGCTTTCTGCTAAAGAAATAATTGTTGCCTTAAAAAAACTGGGTTTTGAAGTAATTAAACAAAAAGGCAGCCATATAAAATTAAGAAAGCAGAGTCTTAATAAAAAGCTTACAACCATTGTTCCAAATCATAAAATTGTGGCAATGGGAACATTAAAAGGCATTTTAGAATTAGCAGAAGTAAAATTAGAAGATTTTTTAAGGCATTTATAAGCTGAAACTAAATAGTAGTAGCCAGCTTTTCGCCCGCACCTAAGATAAGTTTTAAATCTTCGCTTGAGCGGGCTTCGCTGTAGATTCGTAGCAGGGGTTCGGTTCCAGATGCGCGGAAAAGGATCCAGCTGTCATCCTCAAAAAACATCTTAAACCCATCGAGAGTTTGAATATCTACCACTTTTTTATTGGCAAAGGATTTCGGGGTTTTTGTCTTAAGTAAATTCATAAGCTTCTGCTTTTGCTCTTCTTTTAAGTGTAAATCTATGCGGTTATAATAATAAACACCGTGTTCTTCCATTAATTCATTGATAATAACTCCCAAAGGCTTTTCTTCTTTGGCCACTAGTTCCAAAAGCAAAAGGGTATTATAAACTGCGTCGCGCTCCGGTAAATGGTCCTTAACCCCCAAGCCCCCGCTTTCTTCCCCTCCCATGATTACATCTTCAGCAATCATTTTTTTGGCAAGATATTTAAACCCAATGGGCGTAATATCCAAGGTTTTTTTGTATTTCCGGCACATTTTATCCACAATTTGCGTAATATTAAAAGTTTTGACCACTTTGCCAGATAATTTTTTATTTTCTACCAGGTGTTTTAATATAAGGATAAAAGCTTGGTGGGAGCTGATGTAGCCGAAATTCCCGTCTGCACCAGCAATGCGGTCAGCATCCCCATCCAGTGCTGTTCCCAAAACCAAGCTCTCGGGATATTGCTGCGTCATGCTCTGGGTTACGTCAATCAAATCTTCTAAATAAATTGGGAGCGGCTCCGGATGCTTGCCGCCAAATAAAGGATCACGATAATTATTTATTTCTGTTACTTGGACAGATGAAGGCGCTAAGAATTCTTTCAAATAGCCTAATCCGCTGCCATACATTGGATCAACGATTAATCTAATATCTTTGCCATTGAATTGGGAAAGGTCAAATTTTCTGGCCAAATAATCAAAATAATCTTTTTTGGGATCAAAATGAATAATTTCACCCTTGGATGATGCAGCTTTTATTTGTTGGGCTTTTTCCAAGTTTTTTTCAACCGCCTGGGTAGTTTCAACTTGCGCTGATCCGCCGTAAGCTTCTTTTAATTTGAACCCATTCCATTCCGGGGGATTATGGGATGCGGTAATCATAATGCCAATCGCAGCTTGGTGTTTTTTTGTATAAAAAGAAAGAACTGGCGAGGGCAGGGAAGCCTTGGCTAAAAATACTTTGTAGCCAAAAGCCGAACAAATTTCCGCCGCCTTTTGTGCAAAATCTTCGGATTGGAAGCGGTTATCATAACCTACGCAAATTAGCTTGTTTTCAGGCTGGGCTTGTTTTAAGGAAAGAACCAGGGCTTTGGTAACTAATTCTAAATTTGCAAAAGTAAATTCATCCGCAATCTTTGCCCTCCAGCCATCGGTTCCAAATTTTATCGCCATTATTGGGGTTCTCCTGAATCAATTTCTTCCCACTTATCATCATTTTTTTCACTGTCTTTTGTAAAATGCCCTCCACCATGAATCGGGCAATAGGATTTTGGAACATTATCCTGCCAAAATTTGGCTTTGCGGATCAATCTTTTCGGACAATTATCCGTGGATAAAACCCCGGATTCCAGGCAAATATAAGCTTCTTCCATTCCTTTGGGATAAGGAAAATCTAAGACTGGAACATTGCTAAGGGCTTGGGACATAAAACCCTTCCATAAGCGCGGACAAACCGAAACTTCGGCCACTCCTTCCATAGGAGTATTATCATCATTACCTACCCAAACCCCGCACACAAGCTGCGGTACAAAACCAATAAACCATGCATCCTTAAAATCCTGGGTGGTCCCGGTTTTGGCAGCTGCAGGCCGGTTGATTTGGCCCCTTACTCCTGTGCCGCGGGTCAAAACTCCTCGCATCATATCAATTGCTGCAAAAGCTACATTTGCGTCCAAGGCTTGCTGCTCATAAACCCGGTTTTCTTCTAAAATCGCCCCGCTCTTATCTTTTACCCTAACAATCGAGGAAGGTTTAACATAAACGCCTTGATTGGCTAAGGTTCCATAAGCAGAAGTCATTTCAAAAAGCGAAACTTCGGAAATCCCTAGGGTCAAAGCTAAACTGCGCTCCAAATTGCTGGTAATACCCATGCGATGCGCCAAAGATATTACAGGGCTAACTCCGACCATGTCCATTAACTTAATCGAAGGCACATTTAAAGAACGCTCCAAAGCTTCTTGCATAGTCACCGGGCCATTAAACTTAGTATCAAAATTCATGGGCTGCCATTTGCCGTTCGGATTCCAAGTGCTGGAAGGAACTTCGTAAGTGGTGGGGGCATCCAAAATTACCATGCCCGGAGAAAAATGCTGCTCTAGCGCTGCAGTATAAACAAAAGTCTTAAAAGACGAGCCTGGCTGGCGCTTGGACTGGGTGGCGCGGTTGAATTTACTATCAATAAAATCTGCGCCGCCAACCAAAGCTTTTATATAACCCGTAGAAGGATCGATGGCAACAAGAGCTGCCTGGGAAAAATTATAAAGTTCGCCTTCAGACTGGATAAAAGAACCAATCACATCTTCAGCTATTTTTTGCAAGCGCGCATCCAGGGTAGTATAAACGCGCAAACCGCCGAAATAAACTTTTTCTTCCCCGTATTTTCGAATCAGCTCCTGCACAATATCAGAAACAAAATACGCGCCGATATGCCCCATGCGCCTTAAGCGGCTGGTTTGCAGCGTAAAGGGTTCAGCATAAGCCGCCATGGCTTGGGAGCCAGAAATAAACTTATTTTTTACCATCTGCTGCAAAACTACCATTTGCCGGTTTTTGGCTCTTTCCATATTTTTATAAGGGGATAAAGCTTCGGGAGCTTCGATCAATCCCGCCAAAAGTGAAGCTTCTCCCAAGGTCAAATCCCGGGAGCTTTTTCCAAAATATAAAAGGGAGGCTGACTCAACCCCATAAGTATTATGTCCCCAATAGATATAATTTAAATATAAGTCAAGAATTTCATCTTTGGTATATTGTTTTTCAATCTGCAGGGATAAGATAATTTCGCCCAATTTACGGGTGATTTTTTTCTTGCGCGTCAAAAACAGGTTGCGGGCCAATTGCTGGGTGAGGGTGCTGGCGCCCTGGGCATAGCGCAGGGTAAGCAGATTTTCACCCACTGCGCCTAACATGCGGTAGGGATCAATCCCATGGTGCTTATAAAAGCGATTATCTTCTATCGCAATAATTGCTTTCACCAAATAAGGTGAAATTTCATCCAAAGGCACAACGCGGCGGTTTTCTTCTTGGAATAAGCGGGCAATTTCTTCGCCATCTGCAGAATAAATAACCGTTGTTTCTGAAGGCTTGAACCCTTCAATTATTTTGACATCCGGCAAAGTCAGGCAAATATAAACCATGAGCAGGCAAAAACCTGCAAATGCCGCTAAAAAAGAGACCACGGCCAGCTTCTTTTTATCGCGCTTTAAATCCTCAATAATCGGCATTATTTTCATCCCGAGTATTATACACTGTTATAAACCCTTGATGAAGAGTTCTTTTATATGTTAAACTAAAACATTCTTATGAAAAAGATACTCATTATCCACGGACCCAACCTCAACCTCCTTGGCCAGAGAGAACCGGACGTTTACGGCAAATTCACCCTGGAAGATATTAATAAAAAATTAAAAGATTTAGCTAAAAGCAAAAATATTGCACTGGAAATCATCCAAACCAACAGCGAAGGTGAAATCGTTGATAGCCTGCACAATGCCCAGAAAAAAGAAATAAAAGCTGTGGTCATGAACCCCGGAGGCTATACCCATTCCAGTGTTGCTATCCGCGATGCTATATCCGCAGTAAAAATTCCGCTGGTAGAAGTGCATATTTCCAATATTTACAGCCGCGAAGAATTCCGGCATAAGTCTTTGATTGCACCAGTGGCGGTTGGACAAATCGCTGGATTTGGCGCAAATAGTTATCTTTTGGGCTTATTAGCTGCCGTTGACCTAATTCAATGAATGATATTTTATCCTCGGCACAAACCAGTGCTTTGATTACTGACCGCATCTACGGAATTATCAAAAGGGAAATCCAGCCTGGCCAAACCGAATTAAGCATAGCCCAACATATCAAGAAACTCATCAAAAGATTTGGCGGGGAAAAAGAAGCTTTCCGCATTATTGTAGCTTCGGGGAAACGGTCCGCTAAAATCCATGGCTTTGCTTCTTCAAAAATTATTCAAGCAGGTGATCTGGTAATGATGGATTTTGGCGTAGTTTTTCATGGCATGTGTTCGGATATTACCCGGACTTTTGTGGTGGGGAAAAAACCAACCAAAAAGCAAAAGGAAATTTTTAAAATCGTAAAAAAAGCCCAAGAAATTGCGCTTAAAGAAGTTCGGCCAGGAGCTTGCTGCTGTACCGTTGACGCTGCTGCGCGTGAGTTTATCGCATCCCGCGGCTTTGGCAAGAATTTCCCGCATTCTACTGGCCATGGGGTAGGCAAAAAAATCCACCAGCCGCCTAAAATTTCTGCAAAAAACTACCGGCAATTAAAAGAAGGGGATATCATTACCATTGAACCGGGCATATATATAAAAGGCTGGGGAGGGATCCGGATCGAAGATTTAATCCTAGTTACCAAAGATGGGCATAAGAGGTTAACCCGATGCAAAATAAGTTTAAATTAAAAAAGAATGTTGTCATTATCGCAGCTGGGGGCGCGGGCCAGCGTATGAAAAAACCCAAGCAATTCCTGCTGCTGGATAAAAAACCTATGCTGGCGCACGCGCTTTTAGCTTTTGAAAAATGTCCATTAATTGATGAGATCATTTTAGTTATTCGAAAACAAGATTTAAAAAAAGCTAAAGCCCTGGCCAAAAAAGAAAAAATAACCAAGCTGGTAAAATTTGCTGAAGCAGGCAAAGAACGCGCTTACTCTATTTTAAATGGCTTAGCCCAAGTGGATAATGAAACTAATTTAGTGGCTATCCACGACGGCGCCCGGCCTTTTATTGACCAAAAAACTATTGCTGCCAGCCTTAAAGCTGCTGAAAAATTCGGCGCTGCCTGCGTAGGGGTTCCGGCCAAAGACACAATTAAAAAAATTGATGCTAACGAAAATATTTCAGCAACGCTTGAAAGAAAAACCCTTTGGCAGGCGCAAACTCCCCAAGTTTTTAAAAAAGAAATTATTTTCCAAGCTTATAAGAATCAAAATTTAGAGGGCAAAACCGATGATTGCTCAATGGTTGAAGCACAAGGCTTCCCGATAAAAATGGTAATGGGGAGCTACCTTAATCTAAAAATTACTACCCCGGAAGACCTGGTTTTTGCAAAGGCAATTTTCAAATGAAAAACCATCCAATAAAAATTATCTTAGTCGGCCTGGTTGCTGGATTTAGCGCAGGGCTCTTGGGCTTGGGCGGCGGGATTATTATGGTGCCGGCAGCAGTTATTTTTCTAGGGCTTAACCAGCATCAAGCCCATGGCTTATCTCTAATAGTTATTGCTCCAACTGCCCTGATTGGAAGCTCAATTTATGCTTTTTATGGCAATTTAAATTTAGTTTATGTATTGTACTTGTGCTTAGGAAGTTTTTTAGGCGCTATCTTGGGCTCTCAAATTGCGGTTAACCTTTCTTCGCGCCATTTAAGGATTATTTATTCGATTTTAACCCTGATTATTGGAGTGCGCATGCTGTGGAGCTAAAAATATGCAAGCCATCATTTTAATTGGAATTGCTGCAGGCTTTCTAAGCGGGCTTATGGGGGTCGGAGGCGGAACTATCATGATTCCGGGACTAGTTTTGGGCGCGCATTTGAGCCAGCACTTAGCCCAAGGGATTTCTTTGGCAGTCATGGTTCCCACGGCTTTAATTGGCGCATTTAATTATTATAAAAAAGGCCATATTAATTTTAAAATTGCAGGGTTAATCTTCTGCGGCAGTTTTTTTGGCACCTTAATTGGTTCAAATTTAGCGGCAGCTATCCCGGATTTATGGCTGAAGCAACTCTTTGGCTTATTTGCTATAATTATTGGAATCCAAGGATTATTAAAAAAATGATTTATCCAAACAAAAAAGAATTCCTGGAATTTGCTAAAAAGGGCAACCTGATTCCAGTTTATAAAGAAATTATTTCGGACGCTGAAACACCAGTAACCGCTTTTGCAAAAATTAAGTCGAATTATTCTTTTTTGCTGGAAAGCATCGAGGGCGGAGAAAAAATCGGGCGCTATTCTTTTTTGGGGGCTGACCCGATTCTAACTTTTAAGTCCAAAGGCCGGAATGTAGAAATTATCCGTGAGGGAAAAATAGAAAAAAAACAAGGCGATCCTTTTGCAATATTAAAAAACCTTTACCAGCAGTTCAAGGCCGTAAAAATCCCGGCTCTACCTCGCTTCCACGGCGGATTTGTCGGATATTTTGGCTATGATACTGTGCGCTTTATTGAAAAAATTCCGGACAAGAATCCTGACCCGTTAAACTTATACGATATCCAGCTCATGCTCACTGAAAGCTTTTTGGCTTTTGACCACCTTAAGCACAAAATTATTGTTATTGCCAATGCTTTTATAGGAAAAGACCCGGAAAAAGCCTACGAAAAAGCCCTTAATAAAATTAATTCCATCGAAAAAAAAGTCAGCTGCAATCTAAAATTATCCGAATTTTCCCTGCCTGTCCGGCAGGCAGGCCTGCCAAAAAATAAAGAAGTTGTAAAAACAAAATCTAATTATTCTCCCGCAGAATTTAAAAAAATGGTGGAAAAAGCCAAGGTTTATATCAAAAAAGGGGATATCATCCAAGTTGTGCCGTCCCAGCGCTTTACCGCTGAAATAAAAACAGATCCTTTTAATGTTTACCGCTTGCTAAGGATCATTAATCCTTCTCCTTATTTATTCTTCTTAAATTTTAAAGACACCCAATTGGTGGGTTCTTCTCCTGAAGTCATGGTCCGGCTGGAAGAAAAAACTGCTACTTTAAGGCCGATTGCCGGAACCCGACCCCGCGGAAAAACGCAGTTGGAAGACCAATCCTTAGAAAAAGAACTGCTGGCTGACAAAAAAGAAATCGCCGAGCATATCATGCTGGTAGATTTAGCCCGCAATGACTTGGGCCGGGTGTGTGAAAACAAAAGCATAAAAGTTGAAGATTTTATGACGATTGAAAGATATTCGCATGTCATGCACATTGTTTCCAATGTCAGCGGTAAATTAAAAAACAACCTAGACTGTTTTGACTTATTCAAGGCTTCTTTTCCAGCAGGCACAGTTTCTGGGGCTCCCAAAATAAGAGCCATGGAAATTATTGATGAGATCGAAAAAGTCCGCCGCACTTTTTATGCAGGTGCTGTGGGGTATATGGACTTTGCCGGGAATATGGATACCGGCATTGCTATCCGCACGATTTTAATTCAGGATAAAAAAGCTTATCTGCAAGTGGGAGCCGGCATTGTTGCGGATTCCATCCCGCAAAAAGAATACCAAGAAACTCTGAATAAGGCTCAAGGCCTTTTGCAGGCAATTTTTTGGGCAAACAAAATTAAATGCTGAATTTAAGGCTTTTAAAGCATACGGATTGGATCCTGTGGTTTGCAGCTTTTTCTCTTTTGCTGATTGGCTGCTTGAGCATTTTTTCCGCCACTTCTTCCATTGAAAACCGCTTGGCCGCAGAATCTTTTTTATTTCTCAAAAAACACTTGATGTCGCTTTTGCTCGCAGTTTTTTCCATGCTAATTCTTCTTTATTTTGATTATGGCCACTTAAAAAAGATTGCAATCCCTTTATATTTTATTATGGCTGGGATTCTCCTTATAGTTTTATTCATGGGCTATACTACCTTGGGCGCGCAAAGATGGATCAGCTTCGGCCCTTTTTCTTTCCAGCCTTCAGAAATTTCAAAAATTCTGATGATTATTTTTCTGGCTAATTATTTAAAGGATAAAAAAGGCAAAATCCAGCATCTTTTTGATATTGTTCCTCTTTTTCTGATGATTACAATTCCTTTTCTGCTGATTTTCAAGCAGCCTGATCTTGGAACCGGGCTGGTTTTTATTTTTATTTTTTTGGCAATGCTAATTTGGGCGCAAGCTTCCCCAACGCTTTTAATCCTTTTTATCTCGCCTTTTTTTAGCGTACTTTTTCGCCCGATCTTCATCTTGTGGATTATATATATTGTTTGCTTAGTTTTAGCTTTGTATCTGGCGCGGATTGATCCCATAGAATTTTGGCTGATTGTTGCAATTAATATCGGGGTGGGGCTGGCTTTCCCTTATATTTGGCATATGCTTAAGCCCTACCAAAAACAACGCATTATAACTTTTCTCAATCCTGCGGCAGATCCTTTGGGCGCAGGCTACCATAGCTTGCAATCCATGATTGCCATTGGCGGAGGAGGGTTTTTGGGCAAAGGCTTTCTCCAGGGATCCCAAACGCAAATGCAATTCATCCCCATTCAACAATCTGATTTTATTTTTTCAGTTATTGGAGAGGAATTTGGATTATGGGGAGCAGCTATTGTATTGGCACTTTTTTCTATCATTATCTTAAGGGCTTTTAGAATTGCCCAAGAAGCCAAAGATTTTTTTGGGTCTTTAATTGCAGCTGGAATTGCCAGTTTTTTTCTCTTTCATTTTTTTGTAAATATCGGCATGACTCTAGGAATACTTCCAATTGTTGGAATTCCGCTGCCTTTTGTCAGTTACGGGGGGACTTCGCTCTTAACCAGCTTTATCTGCCTGGCGCTTTTACAAAACATCTGCATGCGCCGGGATAAGTTATTTTTTTAAATGCGGGCAAAACCCGAGCCTATGTTTATTTAAGGAGATTTTGAAACATGGATCCACTAAGGTTGTCAATTTTACAAAAATTAGAGATATTAACTTCACAAAATTTAAACACATTGAGGAGAGGCCGTTTTCCCCCAAGAAGAAATTGCCAACCTTTGTTGAACGATTTGAAAGCTATGCCAAAAATTGACCATCACATACATTTGACCTGTGCGATTTCGCCAAAATTTCTAACTTCCCAACCTTTACAGCATGAATTAAAACAAGAATTAAGAAAACAACAAAAAAAACATGCAATAACCCGTCAAGAATATCTTACGCAATGGAGTAGAGATAATCATGTCGGAAGTTTGGAATCTTTTCAAGCTGCTGTACAAAATGCTGTTAATACAATATTGGAGCAGGAAAACATTGTTGGGTTTGGCTTGAGACTAAATCCTATCAAATTTTTAACTTCCTATGACCAAGAAGGCCTGGAAAGTGCGGTGCAAAAAGTATTTGAGGCAGGAGCAAATGCGATTTTGTCATCTAGAGCTCAAGAAAAAAATGCCCAGGTTAGCATGGTCGCTAGCTTCAATCGAACGAAAAAATATGGGATTAGAGATTTGTCGGATCAGGAGGCAGTAATTTTTGCTATGGAGAAAATACATAGCCTTGAGCAAAATGGATTATTGGGAGGAATTGATATCAGCGGACCAGAATATACTGTAAGGGAACAATCGCCAAGGATTTGGAAAAACGTACTGGAAAGAGTTTTAAACTTGGGGTGGAAAAAAGGATTTTTGGTTACGGTTCATCTCGGTGACCCGAGCAATCTTGAAGGAGAATTAAAAGCATTAAACAACAACAATAGCTTTAAGTACTTATTAGAACATTATAAATATTTTAGTAATTTTCTGGATGTAATAAGCTGTCTTGCCATTAACTATCCTTTTTATCAGTTTAGAATCGGGCATGGGTACTTACTAACACCTTTTGACCTGTTAGCACCAAAAAATATGCAAGGGAATAAACTCCCGAAGGATTTAGATGAACAGCGGTGTGAAATTTTACAAAAAATAGTTAGAAACCGTATTGCAATGGAAGTTTGTCCCTCAGTCACTGCCAGACGAAGCAACTGGAAAACAGGGAGGCTTGAAGTGAAAAGATATAGAAATTTGCCGATATTTGATTGGTTAACTAACGAAGTGAAGATAGTTTTAGGCACTGACAGTTTGTTTACGAGAACGTCAGCTACTTTATCGGAGAATATTCTGCGATTAATGTTAGCTTGTCCCAAAATGGCTGAAAAGATTATGGAAATAATTACAATAAATCCTACTATGCCAACTTATTGATTTTTTTGATCTGCATGCGCCGGGATAAGTTATTTTTTTAATTTTGCTTTAGCTAGTCAGAAATGATAAAATTTGAATCTAAAAGGATGAATTTAAATGCTTAAAAATAAAAAAAATGTGATCAAATTAGTTGGGAATATTGTTAAAAAGGCCGCAGAAGAAATCAAGCCCTTAAAAGTTATCTTATTTGGATCTTATGCTTATGGTAAGCCTAATAAAGACAGTGATGTTGATTTGCTTTTTATTAAGGAAACAAAATTATCCCATATAAAAAGATATAGTTGGGTCAGTGATAAAATTGAGCGCTTATTTCCTACAGATATTTTAGTAAAAACACCAAAAGAAATAAAAAAGCGCTTAGCGATAGGAGATCCTTTTTATAAAGAGATATTAAAAAAAGGTAAAGTACTTTATGGATAGGTTTAATAAAGTACTTATAAAAGAATGGGTTAATAAAGCCGAAGGAGATTTTGCAGCAGCTTTAGCTTTAAATAAAAGCAAGAGAAAAAACAAATTTTATTTTGTTATTGCTTTTCATTGTCAGCAAACTATAGAAAAATATCTTAAAGCCTTGCTCATTTCTCGTAAAATTGATTTTCCTAAAAGCCACGATTTAATCCAGCTTTTAAATTTACTTAAAATAAAGGATCCTTTATTAGAAGGAATAAAAAAAGAACTAAACATTTTAAATCCTTTTGCTATTGATTTTAGATACCCAGGAGAAGATATTGAACCAAAAGAAGCTAAAGAGGTTTTAAAAGTTGCCAAACGTTTAGTCATTATATTAAAAAAACGGTTAAAAGAATTTATTTGATTATTTCAGCGTATAATTCTTCAAAAAAATCTGCGATTGAAGCATCATTTTTTCATAGTCCTTTTAGTTTTGATCTTGAATTCGCTTTCAACTGATCCGAGCGCAGTAAAAGTTTCTTCTTTTACTGAAACCAAAACTTGGTCTGCTTTTAGCCAGCGGCTGTCTTTTTTATCTTTTGTATAAACATTGCCCCAGAGCCAAATTTTTTCTTCCTTATCATCGTAAAAAGCATAATCAGCCTTGGCCTCGCGCTCTTTTTGAAAAACTTCGACCTGGCCTTCGCAAGTCGCATTTTCGGTGCGGGTTGATACCACCACGCGATTCGCCCATAACGTCGTCTTGTTTTCAGCAATCTCCTTGGCGGTTGGATTATCTAAACGTTTTAAAGTGGAAAGCGTAAAAAAATCTCCGCCTTTTTGGATAAAAATTACCACCCGGCCGAATAAATTCAGTTCTTTTTTATCTTCAAAATATTCAGCATAATCGCTGCGCACAGCTTTTTTGGCCTGGAAAACCCGGATGGAATCTTTCATAGTAATGCGTTTTTGTTTTTTATCCGTTGGGATAAAGAGCCAATTGCATTTGACCCGCGTGCGCTCGCTTTCATCAATAAAAGCATTCACGCTATTTTGGGCTGTAATTTCTTCGGTTTTTGCCAAAAAATCCAGGCGCTGGGCCGTTAAAGAAATTTTGCCTTTTTTCATGCGGGCGCGATCCTCGATAATCGCAGATTTATTTTCATGGTCTACCAGCATCTGCTCGGCCTTGACCCAAAGGTCTTTTTGGCGCAAGAGGATATTTCCCATAATTTCGCTTCTTTTTTCTTTATGGAAATATTTCAAGGAATCCGATTGGAAAAAAGAGAATTCTTCTTTTTTTTGGCCGGCTTTTGTTTCTGCATAGTAACCAATATCAATATCTCCCTGGAGAATAGGAGGACACGCAAACAGAGGTTTTTCCGGAGGATTTTTATTTGCAACTAGGACTTCGGCATCGCGCAGATAGCGGGCATAAGAAGCTTTTATGTTTTTCATGATCAGGCGGCCATCTTTATAACTCTTGCCATCCGTTAAATTATAAAGCTCGGTAACCACGGAATTCTTATTCGACCAGCCATTTTGGGCGCGCGCTTCCCAAATTTTTTGGCCGTCTTTCCTGCCTGTAACAAAAACCGCATCAAATTGGAGGATTTTTTCCGGCACTCCTGTATTAAAGGTAAAAGAGCGGGTTGTCATAAGGAAATAAGCTAAAAGCAGCAGGATAACGCTGGCACCAGCACCGATTATAATTGACTGCCAGCTTTTATCTTCATCATCATGCATAATAAAGAAGTATACAATAAAAAATTGACGTCCACTTTCATTTTATGATAAAATTCACTCTCCGCAATTAGGCATTAGTAATTAGTAATTTTTTATAAGGAGGAGTCAAGGAATGAAAAAGGTAAAAGTCGGGATTAATGGTTTCGGAAGAATTGGTCGAAATATTGTAAGGGCTGCCAATGCCATGGGAGAAGAGGCATTAGAGTTTGTCGGGATCAATGATTTAACAGATGCCAAGACCCTGGCCCATCTCTTGAAGTACGATTCAGTCCATGGAAAATTCAAAGGAACCGTTGAAGCCAAAGAAGGGGCAATCGCAGTTAATGGCAAAGAAATAAAAATTTTCTCTGAAAGAGATCCGGGCAAGCTTCCCTGGAAAAATCTCGGCGTAGATATTGTCATGGAATGCACGGGTTTATTCCTTTCTACAGAAAAAGCCCAGCCGCATATCAATGCTGGAGCTAAAAAAGTCATTCTCTCTGCACCAGCCAAAGGCGACGATGTAAAGACTTTTGTTTATGGGGTTAACCACAATTCCTATAATCCAGCCAGCGACAACATTATTTCCAATGCTTCTTGCACCACCAACTGCCTGGCGCCTTTTGCTAAGGTTATCAATGATAAGTTTGGAATTGTCAAAGGTTTAATGACCACCATTCATGCTTATACCAATGACCAAAATATCTTAGACCTGCCGCATAAAGATTTAAGAAGAGCACGCGCTGCTGCCATGTCCATGATCCCAACTACTACTGGCGCAGCCAAAGCCGTAGGATTAGTTATTCCAGAATTAAAAGGCAAACTAAATGGTTTTGCGGTTCGCGTCCCCACGGCAGATGTATCTATGGTTGATTTAGTTGCGGAATTAAAGAAATCTGTAACTAAAGAAGAGATCAATGCTGCTTTAAAAGCCGCGGCCGATGGAGAACTAAAGGGAATTTTAGCTTATACCGAAGAGCCTCTCGTTTCTATTGACTTTACCGGTACTTCAGTTTCTTCTACGATTGATGCTTTAAGCACTATGGTAATTGAAGGCAACATGGTAAAGATTGTTTCTTGGTACGACAATGAAATGGGCTTTTCCTATCGCATGGTTGATATGGCAAAATTTATCGGCAATAAATTATAAAAATGGCCAAGCAAACGATCGCGGATTTAAAAGATCTAAAAAGCAAAAGAGTTTTAGTTCGAGTTGATTTCAATGTGCCGCTGGATGAGAAATTAAACATTACTTCAGATAAAAGGATTGTTGCTGCGGTTCCTACGATAAAAGACCTTATTCAAAAAAAAGCCAAAGTCATTTTGATGTCCCACCTCGGCCGCCCTAAAGGAAAAGTTGCCCCGGAATTTTCCCTGGCTCCTTGTGCTAAAAAACTTTCCGAAATCCTCGGCCAAGAAGTAAAAATGATGAAAGACTGTATTGGCCCGGAGGTTGAAAAAGCAGTTTCTGCTATGCAGGATGGGGATGTAATTCTCCTGGAAAATCTCCGCTTCCATAAAGAGGAAGAAGCCAATGACCCAGCCTTTGCCAAACAATTAGCCAGCCTGGGAGATATTTTTGTATCTGATGCTTTTGGCACTGTACACCGCGCCCATGCTTCAACTGCCGGGGTGGCAAATTACCTGCCAGCTTATGCTGGGTATCTCATTGAAAAAGAAATCAAATTTCTGGGACAGCTTTTAGAAAATCCGGAAAATCCCTTTGTGGCTATTTTGGGCGGAGCAAAGATCTCCGGCAAGATTGACGTCATAAAAACCCTTTTGAAAAAAGTTGACACTTTAATTATCGGCGGGGGCATGGCCTATACATTTTTTAAGGCGCGCAATGTCAGCGTCGGAAATTCTTTAGTTGAAGAAGATAAAATTCCTCTAGCCAAAGAAATCTTAAAAGAAGCCATCGACCTTAACAAAACTATTATGCTGCCGATTGACCATATGGTTGCCAATGAATTCAAAGAAGATGCCAAATCGCAAATTGTTACCCGTGCTGGAATTCCTGATGGCTGGCAAGGCATGGATATCGGGCCAGAAACTGTTACTAAATTCGGCCATGCCATAAAAAAAGCCAAAACTATTTTTTGGAACGGCCCTATGGGAGTTTTTGAATTCCCAAAATTTGCCAATGGCACGATGGCAATTGCCAAGCTGGTAGCTGACGCCACTAAAAACGGAGCGGTATCTGTTATTGGCGGGGGAGATTCAGTTTCAGCCATAAAAAAATCCGGATATTCTGATATAATCTCGCATATTTCAACCGGAGGAGGGGCCTCGTTAGAATTTATGGAGGGCAAAGAGCTCCCTGGAATCGCCTGTCTCAAAAACAAATAAAATAAGAGGTGAGCAAAATGAGCGAAGAAGAAAATATTGCCAAACGTTGGGACTGGTGGATGGATAAAACAACCAGCAATAAGCTGGAAAAAGTAGAAGTAGGAATAGAAGAAGAAAACATCGTGCATTTGCCCGAAGAAGAAGTCAAAATAGAAGATTCAGAAGAAGTAGAAACTGAAGAAATTAAGAACGAAAAAGACAATATTGAAGAAACAAAACTCGCCTCGGTTTTAGAAGATGAAGCAAATTAAAAAATTTATGCCTACAACCAAAGCCTGCCGAAAAAAAGGTTTAACCATTGTTGAAATTTTAATTGTTCTAGCAATTATTGCTATTTTATCCAATTGGATGGTCTTAAGCATAAAAGGCTTCCAAAATGAAGCCCGCCAGTCCCAAGTCAAAGCTGACCTAAAAACCCTGCAAGTAGCATTAGAAGCTTATTATAAGAATAATAGTACTTATCCTGATCCTGCCAATTACCAAAGCCTTTTAGTTAATGCCAGTCCGCGCATTTTAGAAAGCAACCTTGTGGATCCTTTTGTCACGCAAGTATCTTCAACCTATGCTTTTAGCCTTTCGTCTAACCGCGCTTATTATGTTTTATATTCGGTTGGCTTATCAATGAATGGCTCTGTCCAAATTAATGATGAAGGAAAAATTACTGCTTCCGGCAGCCCGATTTGGGTTTCAAACAGCAGCAATATATGATAAAATTAGGGTTCAAAAGGAGCTATAAATGAAGATTTTTCTCTTGCTTTTACAGGTTATTGTAGCCATTGGCTTAATTGCTTCAGTTTTGTTGCACGCCGCTAAGGGCGAAGGGCTCGGGGGCATTGGCGGGCAAGCCCGGGTTTTTGGCAGCCAAAAAGGACTGGAAGAAGGCCTGGATAAAATTACTTACGCTTTAGCCGGTACTTTCCTGTTTATTTCTTTAGTTATTGGTATTATTAATTAAAGGGGGCTCTTATGTTAACTGCACAAATAATAATAGAAAATTTATTTCTCTCGATTAAAGACATTTATCCCATGTTTATCCTGATGATTGTATTATTAGCCTTTCTTTTGGTTACATGGCTGATTGCCATAGCGCTCAAATTTTTACTGGTTAAATCCTTGGAAATTATCGGGTTCGATAAATTAATGAATTTAGTCGGATTTTCAAACCTTTTGGTAAAAGGAGAAGTTGCGCTGGCTCCTTCTGAATTGATCGGCGCTGGCCTTTATTGGATTATAATTTTTTCTTCTGTTCTCACGGCTTTAAATTTCATTGGGATTGATGTAAAAAATAATATTTTATCGCTTATGGCCGGCTATGTTCCTAGTGTTTTGGGCGCAGCAGTTCTTTTAGCTGCTGCAGTCCTGATTGCGGGATTTGTTTTTGGCTTAATTAATTTCATCTTCCGGAATTTAGGCATAAAAAATAGCCGCACCATTGCAAAGATTATCCAATATGCCATTGTTATTTTTTCTTTTGTTGCAGCCCTTAACCAGCTGGGCCTAAAAGCTGAATGGATCATTACTTCAATCAACGTGGTGGTAGGGGCTGTGGGCTTGGCTTTTGCCATTGCCTTTGGCTTGGGCTGCAAAGATATCGCAGGAGATTTTTTATCTAACTTGTTTAAGGGAAGATAGAGTAATCCTCGTGATCATTCTTTCTTTTATTAGCGCTTTTTTGCTTTCAGCTTGTCTCACTTGGATTATAATAAAAATTTCTGCAATCATTCCGCTAAAGCAATTTGTCCGTAAAGAAGGGCCTAATTTCCACCTGCAGACCAAAACAAATATCCCTGCATTCGGCGGCCTAGCCATTATTGCTGCGGTCTTATTTGCCAGCTTTATTTTTATTGATGTAGATATTCATACCCATTTGATCAGCCTGCCTTTTTTGCTGGTTGGATATACCGCAATTGGCCTTCTAGACGACGGGATAAAAATATTTCGCAAAGATAATTTAGGCTTATCTGCCAGCCAGAAATTTATCTTGCAAATTTTAGTCAGCGTTATTTTTTCTTTTATTATTATTATGAACAGCGTAGATCTTGGAGTGCAAGGCTTTCTAAAAGCAGCTGGATTCGGCTTTTGGCCATTATATCTTTTTTTAAGTGTTTTTATTACCGCGGGCTTAAGCAATGCCGCGAATTTGACCGACGGATTAGACGGCTTATTGTCCGGATGCGCCAGTATTGCTTTTTTATCTTTTGCCTTCATTGCCCTGAAATTGCATAATTCTCCTATTGCAATTTTCTGCTTTATTTTTGCCGGGGCACTTTTAGGTTTTTTGGTTTTTAATTTTAATCCTGCCAAAATTTTCATGGGGGATGTGGGTTCGCTTCCTATAGGAGCAGCGCTGGCGGCGGTGGCCTTATTCCTGCACCAAGAGCTTAATTTTATTATTATTTGCGGGGTTTTGGTGGTTGAAACTCTTTCGGTTATGCTTCAGGTTGCTTGGTATAAGAAGTTCAAAACGCGCATTTTCAAAATGAGCCCTTTACACCATCATTTTGAATTATCCGGGTTCAAAGAAAAACAAATTGTTTTTGCAGCTTATTCTATTTCAATTATTTGTGGCATAATTGGCTATGTCTTGGCTTAACAAAAAAGTAACGGTTATTGGCTTGGGGAAAAGCGGGTTAGCGGTTATTAAAAAACTCGTTTCCTTAAATGCCCAAGTTTTCCTTTCAGATATTATGCCCCAGGAAATTTTTCCTCCCCAGACAATTGCAGAAATTAAAAATACCGGGATCCAATATGAATTTGGCCAGCATAGTGAAAAATCCTTAGAAAACTGCGACCTGATTGTAGTATCGCCAGGGGTACATCTTGACTTGGCAATTTTTGAAGAAGCCAAGAATAGGAATATTCCAGTAATTTCAGAAATTGAATTAGCTTTTCAAAGATTAAAAAAACCTATTATTGCGGTAACCGGCACCAATGGGAAAACTACGACCGTTACTTTAATTGGAGAATTACTGAAAGCCGCGGGGTATCAAGCTATCTGTGCGGGCAATATCGGATATCCCTTGATTGAAGTTGATGATAAGGATTTAGATTATATTGTTGTTGAAGTATCCAGTTACCAGCTGGAAAGCATCCAAGAATTTAGGCCGTACATCAGCCTGCTCTTAAATATTACTGAAGATCACTTAGAAAGGCATAAGACAATTGAAGAATATAGCCGGATCAAATCTAGGGTTTTTGAAAATCAAACTCCCAAGGATTATTTGATCTATAATTGTGATGATAAGCGCATAAAAACTCTGGTGAAAAAAGCCCGAGCCAAAAAAATTGCCTTTAGCTTGAAAGCGCACAAAAAGGGCGGGAGCCTTAAAAAAAACCAGCTCTTTTTCAATGCAGAACCCTTAATTAATATTAATGAAATTTTTATCAAAGGCCGGCATAACTTACAGAACATTCTCTCTGCCATCTGCGTTGCTAAAATTTGTAGAATTCCAGATGAGGTAATCTGCCAAGTGCTGCGAGAATTTAAAGGGGTAGAACACCGGATTGAATATGTTAATCAAATCAACCAAGCTAGCTTCTATAATGATTCTAAAGGGACAAACCCTGACTCAACTATAGTTGCCCTGAAATCTTTTGGAAAAAAGAAAAAAATTATCTTGATTGCCGGAGGCCGGGACAAAAAAACCAGCTTAACTGAATTATGCCGGCAGATAAAAAAATATACTAAAGGCGTTATTTTAATCGGGGAGGCAAGGGAGCGCTTTGAACAAGCTTTTGCAGATTGCGGCTACCGAAAAACCTATGCCGAAAAAGATCTGAAAAGCGCCGTAGAAAAAGCTTTTGCTTTAAGCCAGCCGGAAGATATTATCCTGTTTTCTCCGGCTTGCGCCAGTTTCGACATGTTCAAAAATTTCGAAGACCGCGGACAAAAATTCAAGGATATTGTAAACTCTATTGCAAAAGAAAAAAACTATGGATGAAAAGCGCCCGGATTATTTTTTAATCTTAAATATTTTTGCCTTGATCTTAATCGGCATTATCATGGTTTTTTCTGCCAGCCCCACCATGGGATTAAAAGCCGGGGACCCGTACCTTTATTTTAAACGCCATATTTTTTATGTTGTTTTAGGAATTATCGCCTTTAATTTTGCCTTAAGAACCAATTTCGAAAAGCTTAAGAAAAATGCCCCGATCATTTTGATTATCAGCCTTTTGCTTTTATTGCTGCCTTTTGTCCCTGGGTTTGGCTTGCGCATCAGCGGAGCCAAAAGATGGATCCATATCGCCAGCTTTTCTTTCCAGCCTTCAGAATTCACTAAGCTGGCGCTGATTATATTCCTCTCAACAACTCTGCCAAAAATAAAAAAGATTTTGCCTTATTTTTTTGTCGGAGTTTTGCCGATTCTAGGGCTTTTTGGATTTATTTTTGCCGTGCTTTTGAAGCAGCCTGATCTTGGAACTGCCTTGGTTGTATCTTCCATTACTTTCAGCCTGCTCTTTATAGCTGGCATGCAGATTAAACACCTATTGGGACTTTTAATCTGCGGAATTTTGGGGGTAGGAGTATTAAGCTTTACCAGCACTTACCGTTTAAGGCGGATTATGGCTTTTATTGACCCGTGGAAGGATCCTCTGAACGTAGGTTTTCATATTATCCAATCCCTTTTAGCTGTTGGTTCCGGCGGGCTTTTTGGCTTGGGCTTGGGTAATTCACGCCAAAAACTTTTTTACCTTCCCCAGCAGTATACTGATTTTATTTTTGCAATCTTATGCGAAGAAATGGGATATATTGGCGGGGCAGTGGTTATTTTTCTTTTTGCTATTTTTGTCATCCGTTCCTTGAGATTGGCAAAATTCATTCAAGATGATTTTTCGCGCCTCATGGTTGTGGGCATAACTACCTGGGTAGGCATGCAGGCCTTTATGAATATGGCGGTAGTTACCAGCCTTATTCCCACGACCGGAATTCCGCTGCCTTTTATCAGCTATGGAGGAACATCTTTTGTCATCACCTTATACGCCTGCGGTCTTTTGATAAAAGCTTCCCGCCACGGCCGATTGTCTACAAAGGATGCAAAAATTACATGATAAAAATCTTTATCGGGGCCGGAGGAACCGGAGGGCATATTTATCCAGCCTTAGCTACTGCTGAAGCCCTGGCTGAAAAAAAACCAGATTGGGAAGTAACCTTAATTGGCGCCCGCTGCGCACTTGAAGCAGAATTATATAAAAAAAGCGGATTCAAATATTCGCTTATCACGAGCCGCGGCATCTTAAGGAAAATTTCTTTCCAAGCTTTTTCCGCCCCATTTTTTATGCTCAAAGGATTTTTCGAGGCGCTTTCTTTGCTGCGCCGTGAAAAACCCCAAGTAATTTTGAGCTTTGGGGGATTTGCCAGCGCCCCTTTAAATATTGCCGGGATCTTCCTTAGGATTCCCTTAATCCTGCACGAGCAAAACGCTGTTCTTGGCGCAGCCAACCGGTTTTTTGCCTTATTTTGTTGTCAGCTTCTAACTTCTTATCCCTTAACTAAATATGCCCCAAAAAATAAAACCGCTTTTTGCGGAGTTCCGGTAAGAAAAAACATAGAAACCGCTTGCTATACAGAAAATAAAAAACAAAAAACCCTTTTAGTCATGGGCGGCAGCCAAGGCGCCCGGACATTGAATCTTTTTATAAAAGATAATTTAAGCCAATTAGAAAAATTAAACCTGGAAGTTATACATTTGATCGGCCAGCGCGATTTTCAAAGCTTTTCTTTTTCAATGGAAAAATATCCTTTTTACCAGCCTTATGCTTATATGGATAATATCGAAAAGGCAATGGCAAAATCTGATATAATCATCTCTCGTGCTGGGGCATCTGCGCTGGCTGAAATTTTTTGCTTAGGGAAGCCTTCGATCCTTATTCCTTTCCCATATGCTGCAGAAAATCATCAGCTGGCAAATGCCTTATTTGCAGAAAAAAAAGGCGCGGCCCTGGTGATTGAAGAAAAGAACCTGTCTTGGGAAAATTTATTGGATAGCCTAAAAACAATACAAAAAAATTGGGATATTTTTGCAGAAAATGCCCGACAGCTTTATCCGCGAAATAGCCGGGAAAAAATTATTTCTGCAATTGAGAAAGTCTTGGACTATGCAAAAAATTGACATGCAAAGGATAAAACACATTCATCTGATCGGCATTGGCGGATGCGGCATGAGCGCAATTGCCAAAATTTTGCATGAAATGGGATACAGTGTTTCCGGGTCAGACCTAAAAGAATCTTCAAATACCATCCGACTAAAAGATTTGAATATCAAAATCCATATCGGGCATGAAGAAAGCCTGGTGCGCAATACTGATCTTATATTAGTTTCTTCGGCAATTCCTTTGAATAATCCCGAAATTATAAAAGCTACGGCCAATGATATTCCCATCTGGAGCCGGGCAGATATGCTTTCTTGGATTATGGACCAGTTTCCCCAGCGCATTACAGTCTGCGGAACCCATGGGAAAACTACGACCACTTCCATGCTGGCGCAGATTTTTGTCAACCTGAAGCTAGACCCCACTTATTTGATCGGCGGAGAAACCGATCCCGTTGACGGCAATGCCAAGCTAGGCAAAGGGCCTTATACCATTGCCGAAGCCGACGAATCAGACGGATCTTTCTTGAAATTGAACCCCAATTGCACCGTGGTAACAAATATAGAAAATGACCATTTGGATTATTTTGGGACAATTGAAAATATCAAAGATTCTTTTTACCAATTTATCGCAAAAATGCCGGAAAAGAGCTTTGTTTCAATCTGTTTAGATAATGAAAATAATAGGGAAATTATCAGGAAAATGCCGAGCCATACCAGCTTCAAAACTTATTCTATCTGCGATCCAAAAGCAGATTATTTCGCGGATAATATCAAATTCAATAACCGGCAGTCAAAATTTGATGTTTATTCCAGCGGGGAAAAGCTCGGGGAAGCGCGCCTGATCATCCCGGGCAAGCATAATGTAGAAAATGCCTTGGGAGCACTGGCAATCGGCATAAATTATGGTATTCCTTTTGGCAATTTGGTCCATGCCATTCAATCGTTCCGCGGAGCCAGGCGGCGTTTCCAATTGCTGGGAAATACAGAAAATATATTAGTATTTGATGACTATGCCCATCATCCTTCTGAAATTTGCGCAACCCTTGAAGCAGCAAAAAGCGGGTTCAAAGACAAGCGCATCATCTGCGTTTTCCAGCCGCACCGCTTTACCCGGACAATGTTCTTGCTGGAAGAATTTGGAAAAGCTTTTGCCAATGCGGATGAAATTATCATTACAGATATTTATAGCGCAGGCGAAGCTCCAATTGAAGGCTTATCCGGAAAAAGCGTGGCAGATGAAGTTATAAAAAATGCCCCAAATAAGCCGGTTACTTATATCCCTAAAAAAGAAAAAGTGGTTGAATATTTATGCGATGTCTTAAAAGAAGGGGATATTGTTATTTTTGCCGGGGCTGGGGACATTTATACTGCGGGCAAAGAATTGGTGGCACGCTTAAAAATGAGTGAAAAAGACCATGAAAATTTTACGCTCTGAAGACCTCTCGCCATATACAACCTTTAAAATCAGCTGCATAGCGTCTGAAGTTTTTTTTCCGAAAAATAAGGATGAGATTTCACAAGCCCTTCAAAAGAATTCTTTTCAGCTAACCATTGGATGGGGATCAAATATTCTCCTGCCGGATGAAGGCTTATCCGGCAAAGTGATGATTCTAAGGGGGCACCCGGGAGAAATAAAAATTGGCAAAGAAAAAGCAATCGCTGGAGCCGGGGTATTTTTACCCTTGCTGGTTAATAAACTAGCCGAACATGGTTTATCCGGATTAGAATTTTGCTGCGGCATCCCTGGGACTGTGGGCGGGGCAACAGTTATGAATGCTGGGGTGGGGGAGCTTTGCATATCAAAATTTATTGATTATGTTGCAGTGATAGATGAAAAGGGTAATGAAAAAAAATTGTTTCCCCAGGACTTAAATTTCGGCTACCGCACCAGCCTGCTGCAAAAAAAGAAATGGGTGGTGGTGGAAGCAGCGTTTAACTTAAAGCCGGACGATAAAAAAAACATCCAAAAACGAATCATCACCTACAAAGAAAAACGGCAACAGGCCCAGCCTTTAAATCCTTCGGCAGGTTCTGTTTTTAAAAATCCTTTAGGCCAGCATGCCGCTCAATTAATTGACCAAGCCGGATGTAAAAGCATGCGCATAGGGGAGGCCCAAGTTTCGGAAAAACACGCAGGATTTATCATTAATTTAGGGGAAGCTAAATCTCAAGATGTTAAAGATTTGATTAAACTAGTACAAGAAAAAGTCCAAGACAAATTCTCTATCCTTTTAGAACCAGAAATAATTATCATCTAAATTGAAAAGGCTTGTATTTCATGTTATTCTTTTATTGTATTTTTATAGAGAAAAAAGGAGGTTTTTTTGGCGGCTAAATTAAATAAAGACCAAACTGCAGAATTAGAAAATAAAGCAAAAATTATCCGGCGGCACATCTGTGAAATGATCGGCCAAGCCCAATCCGGGCATCCTGGCGGATCATTGTCGATTGCAGATATTTTAACCGTCCTATATTTCCATACCATGAAAATTGATCCCAAAAAGCCAGAATGGGAAGAAAGGGATCGCTTAGTTTTATCCAAAGGACATGCTGCCCCAGCCCTATATGCAGTTCTAGCTGAAAAAGGATATTTTCCGGTTTCTTATTTGAAAACTCTGCGCCAAGTTGGCAGTTCTCTCCAAGGCCATCCAGATATGTTGAGCTTGCCGGGAATTGAAATGAGCACAGGTTCATTGGGCCAAGGACTTTCTTGCGCTATCGGCATTGCTTTATCCGCACGGTTAGATAAGAAGAAATTTCAAGTTTATTGCATTATTGGGGACGGCGAGTCCCAAGAAGGCCAAATTTGGGAAGCTGCGATGACTGCCAGCCACATGAAAGTAGATAATCTAATTGCTATTTTGGACCATAATAAATTACAAATTGATGGCCGGGTATCAGAAGTAAAAGGCATCCAGCCGATCAATGAAAAATGGAAATCTTTTGGCTGGAATGTAATTGAAGCAAACGGCCATAATCTAGTGGATCTTTCTTCTGCTTTTGGTAAAGCTGCCAATCATAAAGGCAAGCCTTCTATTATTATTGCAGATACAACTAAAGGAAAGGGCGTTTGCTTTATGGAAGATAATGTTAATTTTCACGGAAAAGCTCCTAATGCCCAAGAACTGGATCAAGCCTTAAGGGAGTTAAGCTAATGGCAAAAAGTGCGGCCCCCCGCGAAGCTTACGGGAAAACCCTTGTTGAGCTGGGGAAAACCAACCCAAAAATTGTGGTTTTGGATGCGGATTTATCTTGTTCTACAAAAACTTGCTATTTCGCAAAAGCTTATCCGGATAGGTTTTTTAATGTCGGGGTTTCTGAACAAGATATGATCGGCATTGCAGCCGGCTTAGCTTCTTGCGGTAAAATTGCTTTTGCTTCAACTTTTGCAGTTTTTGCAACCGGCCGGGCCTGGGACCAGGTCCGCGTTTCAGTAGCTTATCCGCGGCTCAATGTGAAAATTGTGGCCACTCACGGGGGCATTACAACCGGGGAAGACGGCGTTACCCACCAAGCCATGGAAGATATTGCCATCATGCGCGCGCTCCCAAATATGAATGTGATTGTGCCTTGCGATGCTATTGAAACAGAAAAGGTTATCCGCACAGTAGCCGAGACTTACGGGCCTTTTTATGTGCGCTTAAGCCGCGCCAATACTCCAATTGTAGAAGAAAACAATAAAGCAGAATTCAAAATCGGGCAGGCGATCCAGTTAAAAGACGGAAAAGACTTAGCTATTATTGCTTGCGGCATCATGGTGGATAAAGCTTTGAAAGCCGCTGCTGAACTAGCCAAAGAAAATATTTCTGCGCGCGTTATTAATATGCATACTATAAAGCCTTTGGATAAACAAGCGATTATTGATGCTGCCCGCGAAACCAAAGCTATTTTAACCGCCGAAGAACATTCGATTATCGGCGGATTAGGCAGTTCAGTAGCTGAAGTTATCAGTGAAAATTGTCCCGTGCCGCTAATTCGCATGGGCAGCTTGGATATTTTTGCTGAATCCGGAAATCCAGAAGCATTGCTAGAAAAATACGGGCTCACGGAAAAAGAAATTATTAAGCTTGCCAAAGAATTAATAAAGAAAAAATGAATGACCGTCCTTCATGGGAAGAATATTTCCTAAAAATTGCAGATCTCGTTTCAGCGCGTTCTTCTTGCCTAAAACGCAAAGTCGGGGCTGTCCTGGTAAAAGATAATCGCTTGCTAACCACGGGATATAATGGCGCCCCCCGCGGCTTTGAACATTGCGAAAAAACCGGCTGCTTGCGCCAGCAGCTCAATGTCCATGCCGGCCACCGCCACGAACTTTGCCGCGGACTGCATGCTGAACAAAATGCCATTATTCAAGCGGCTTTGCATGGGGTGCAAACTCAAGGTTCTACCCTTTACTGTACGCATCAGCCATGTGTTATCTGCGCCAAAATGATGATCAATGCCGGAGTTAAAAAAATCGTTTTTAAAGGGCACTATCCGGACGAATTAGCTGCAAATATGCTGAAAGAATCCCAAATCGAAGTAAAACATATTCCTGAATTCTAAATATGCTACAATCCTTTGGGGAGGGGAAAATGAAGCCTTTAAAAGTTGGATATCTAGGGCCGGAAGGTACTTTCTGCGAAGAGGCTGGGGGAAAATACATATTAAAATTAGAAAAATCCTCTCAATTGGTGCCTTATTCCACTTTGCACGATCTCTTGCAAGCCGCGAATAAAGGCATTGTAAGTGAAGCCGTAGCCCCGATTGAAAATTCCATTGAAGGCACGATCAATATTGTCAGCGATGCTCTTGCCAAAGAAGTCAACTTGAAAATCCGCCAGGAAATTATTTTGCCTATTTCGCATAATCTTATTGCTCCAATTGGAACTAAACTGACAACTGTTACCCATATTATTTCCCATCCTCAAGCCATTGACCAGTGTAAAGATTTCCTGAAAAAATACCTGCCCCAAGCACAAATTCATTTTGCTTTCAGCACCGCGGATGCAGTAAAACAAGTAGCTGAGTCTGTGGCAGAAAAAATAGAAGTTTCATCTCATGGAAAAAAAGTATTTGCCGCAATCGGGACTTCGCAAGCTGCCCGGCTTTATGGTTTATCCATTATAAAAGCGAATATTAATCCAAAAGACAACCAAACGCGCTTTGTGGTTTTGGCAAAAACCGACCATACGCCAACCGGGAAAGACAAGACTTCGATTGTGCTTGCTGCCCAAAAAGACCAGCCCGGCAGCTTGCACGCTATCTTAGGAGAATTTTCTAAAAGAAAAATCAATTTAACCAAAATTGAATCCCGGCCTGCAAAAAAAATATTGGGAGAATACTTATTTTTTATTGATTTTGCCAAACACCGGAAAGATAAAGAAGCCAAGGCAGCCCTAGATGCTATTCAGAAATTATCTTCCTTTTTCAAGCTTTTAGGTTCTTATCCAAGATATTCATAAAAGGAGGGAAAAAGTATGGAAACGTTCAATATTATTGGTCAGGTTTTATGGCTTTTTTTCCTAATCGGTTTAGTCGGGGTCGTGATTTATCTGATTGCTCTCATCCGGGAAGCCATACAAAATCTCAAAACTACCAACAAAATCCTAGAAGATGTTGAAAAACCGCTTTCTTCGGTTATGGAAGATTTTGCCAATTCAACCCACCATATCAACAATTTAGTGCAAAATACTGCTGACAAATTTACCAATTTAGCCCGCACCGTAAAAGTTATAAATTTGATCACGGTCATCAAGCGCGCCATCGATGCTTTTATCCCTCCCACTAAAAAAAAGAAAAAAGAAAAAGGGGGTGAAACAAATGCTTAAAAAACTTTTTCGCGGCCTTTTCTTAGGCGGAATTGCCGGATTTATCGGGGGATTGCTTTTTGCCCCTCAAAAAGGAGAAAAAACGCGCGAACAGCTGAAAAAAAACCTTGACAAAGCGCGCTCCGAAGGCGAAACCATTGTCAATAAAATAAAAAACTCCTTTGAAGACATGAAAAAAAGCGAAGAATAATGAAAGCTTACCTTGAAGGAATAATTGATCGAGCGCTGGGAAAGTGCCAACTAAACTTCAAAAAAGAAAATATCCAGCTGGAAAAGCCCAAAATCAAAGAACAGGGAGATTATTCCTCCAACATTGCTTTGATTTTAGGCAAAAATAATAAGCTTTCCCCGCTTTCTTTAGCCCAGACCATTCGCGACCAAGTCCTGGCTTTGGATCATAAGAAAGCGCTAGAAAAAATCCAAGTTGCGCCGCCGGGATTTATCAATTTTTTTATTACGGATAACTACTGGCATACTATATTAAAAGAAATTTTAGAAAAAAAAGATTGTTTTGGGTCTTCCAATTATTTTAAAGGCCGAAAAGTACTCGTGGAATTTGTTTCAGCCAATCCAACTGGCCCGCTTCATATTGGCCATGGCCGCTGGGCTGTGGTCGGGGATAATTTAGCCCGCATTTTAGCCTCAACCGGAAATAAAGTAGCCAAAGAATTTTATGTGAATGACGCTGGCCAGCAGGTTGAAAACCTTTTGCTTTCAGTAAAAGCCCGCTTAAAAAACGAAACGCCGCCTCCAGACGGATATCATGGAAGCTATATTTCTGTTTTGGCGGATAAATTCAAGAACCACGCTGAAAAAAAAGACTTAAAAAAATTATTGGTCCAAGAAATGCTGCGCCAGCAAAAAGAAACTTTGAAAAGAATTGAAGTTGAATTCAACCATTGGTTCTCCGAAGAAGCTTTGCATCAAAAAGGCTTAGTGAAAAAAGCGGTCAATAAATTAACAGGCTTGAATAAAACTTTTGTCCAAGACCAGGCGATTTGGTTCAAGGCACAGGCAGAAGGGGATGACAAAGATCGCGTACTCATAAAAGCAGATAATACGCCGACTTATTTTGCCGCAGATATTGCTTATCATTTGTATAAATTTGAAAGGGGCTATGACCTT
Organism: uncultured bacterium; assembly: GCA_964528395.1. Taxonomy (GTDB): domain Bacteria; phylum Margulisbacteria; class WOR-1; order CAZGTC01; family CAZGTC01; genus CAZGTC01. The sequence goes on along the minus strand of CAZGTC010000012.1, from coordinate 13,656 downwards.
TTAATAAATATTTGGGGAACCGACCATCATGGCTACGTTGCCCGTATAAAGCATGCGCTTTCAGCCCTGGGCCTGGACAGCCAAAAACTAAAAGTTATTTTGGGACAATTAGTTGCGCTTTATCGGGGGAAAGAACTTGTCCGCATGTCTAAGCGTACCGGAGAAATGGTTACCTTGAATGAAGTTATTGAAGAAATAGGGAAGGATGCTACGCGATTTTTCCTCTCTATGAATGATGTCCACACCCACTTGGATTTTGATTTGGAGCTGGCAAAAAACAAATCGCAAGAAAACCCGGTCTATTATGTCCAGTATGCCCATGCCCGCATCTGCAGCATCTTAAGGGAAGCAGAAAAGCAAAAATTAAAATTCTCAAAAAATAAAAATGATTTTGCCCTGCTAAAAGAAGAAGCCGAAAAAAACTTAATCCGGCAGATTTCCCGCTTGCCGGAAGAAACTATCCACTCCGCCCAGCTTTTTACTCCGCATATTTTAACTATTTATGCCCGGGAAACCGCAGCTTTGTTCCATAATTTCTACCATCAGCACCGCGTCATTGCTTCTGACAAAAAAATTACTTGCGCACGCTTAGCCCTTTGCGAGGCAACTCGCATCACCTTAAAGAATGTGTTAAAATTATTGGGAATAAATGCTCCAGAAAGGATGTAAATAAATTGAAAAAAGCTTTTTTTAAAGGGAAACTTGTTCCGTTTGATCAGGCCAAAGTCGGGGTTATGACCCATGCTCTTAACTATGGAACCGCTTGTTTTGAAGGCATTCGAGGATATTACAATAAAGAAAAAGACCAGATGTATATTCTCAAGCTAAAAGAACATTATGAGCGCTTAATTGCTTCTGCAGCTATTTTATTTATCCCCATTAAATATTCAATTCCAGAACTCTGCAATTTTACCGTAAAAATGGTAAAAGCCAATAACTATAAAACCGATGTTTATATCCGTCCATTGGCTTATAAATCCGAAGAAAAAATTGGGCTCGGCCTAAATAATGTTGCTTCAGATTTGACTATTTTTTGCGCGCCTTTTGGGAATTACTTGGATATATCCAAGGGCATAAAAGTTGCAACTTCTACCTGGAAAAGGATTGATGATTTATCCATTCCTGCCCGCGCCAAAGTAACTGGCGGCTATATTAATTCTTCCTTGGCAAAGGCCGAAGCCCAGCTCAACGGATTTGATGAAGCCATTATGCTTTCGCATGACGGCCATGTATCCGAAGGCAGCGGAGAAAATATTTTTGTTATCCGCAAGGGAAAGATTTTTACTCCCCAGTTTTCAGATAATATACTCGAAGGAATTACCCGCGACATTATTATTTTATTGGCGGAAAAAGAGTTGGGCTTAGAAATTATCGAGCGCCCGATCGACCGCAGCGAACTTTATGTAGCGGATGAAATTTTCTTATGCGGAACCGGGGCGCAGATTTCTCCGGTTGTAAATGTTGACCACCGCAAAATCGGAAATGGAAAAATCGGGCCGATCAGCCAAAAGCTGCAGGAAATATATTTCAAAGCTGTAAAAGGCCAAAATCCGAAATATTCCAACTGGCTGACTCCAGCCTATTAAAAATGGCAATTGCAGGCATCGGCATTGATATTATTGAAATCGACAGGATAAAAGCTGCGGTCAAACAATTTGGAGACAGCTTTTTAAAGCGCATTTATACAGCTAAAGAAATTAATTATTGCCGCAGCAAAAATACTTTGCGCTATCCGGAATTAGCCGTGCGCTTTGCGGCCAAAGAAGCCTATGTTAAGGCTTTGGGATCAGGCATGCGCAAAATATTTTGGAAAGATATTGAAGTAATCAACGACCGGCTCGGCAAGCCTGAACTTGTTATTAAGGGTAAAAAAAAGCCAAAAGTTTTTGTTTCGCTTTCGCACTCGCAAGCTTTTGCAGTTGCAAATGTTATAATCGAGGCCTAAAGCATGCAAAAAAAAAATAATTCTCACTGTATTGATGCTGGCTGGGTCAAAACACATCTTCCGAAACGCAGTTTAAACAGCCACAAAGGCTCTTGCGGAAAAGTTTTTATCGTAGCCGGATCCAGCGGCATGTCTGGAGCAGCCGAGCTGACCAGCTTATCTGCCTTAAGGAGCGGAAGCGGTTTAGCCTATCTTTTTTGTCCGGATGTTATTAGCAATTTTATCGATGCTGTAATTAAAGAAGTTATTACGATCGGGTGTCCCAGCTACCAAAATAAATTTTTCTCGTCTGAAGCTTATACAGAAATTATGCGCCAGCATCTTATAAAACCCTGCCAAGCCTTAGCTTTGGGACCCGGGCTTTCCGTCAATGCTGAAACCACAAAACTGGCAAAAAGAATTTTAGAAGCAGAGTGGAAAGTTCCTATTATAATGGACGCCGATGCTTTAAAAATTATCGCCCAAAGCAAAGATAGGGAATGGATAGTAAAAAATAAAAATGCAATAATTTTAACCCCCCACCCAGGAGAACTGTCTGAAATGCTCAAAATTCCAGTTGCTGATATCCAAAAAAACCGCATAAAATACGCGCTGCAAGCAGCAAAAAATTTTAATGCTTACGTGGTATTAAAAGGCGCTTTTACAATTGTCACTGACCCGAAAGGCAATTATTTTATTAATCCAACCGGAAACCCGGCTATGGCAACCGCAGGCATGGGAGATGTTTTGACCGGTATGATTGCGAGTTTTATTGGCCAGGGCTTGCCGATTTTGGACAGCCTAAAAATTGCGGTTTTTGTACATGGTTTTGCTGGGGATACTTTAGCCCAAATTAAAGGCGAGCAAGGCATGCTGGCATCTGATATCATGGAGATCATTCCGCAAACGATTAATTTCATAAAGAGAGGGCGCTATGCTTGAACAAACGGGTTTCTTAATCGAGGAAACCTTTTCTCAAATTGGCAAAATTGGCAAGCTTTTCATCCAAGGTCTCATTGGAACCTTCCAGCTAAAATTCAAATTTTCAGATGTTTATGTCCAAATGGTAAAAATTGGGATTGAATCCCTTTCAGCCTCACTGGTTACGGGATTATTTGTCGGCATGGTTTTTGCGGTTCAAATTGCCAATGAATTTGTAAAATTTGGAGCCGGCAAAGTCGTGGGAGGAATTGTGGCGATTGCCATTGCCCGCGAACTTGCTCCTATTTTAACCGGCGTAGTCATGGCCGGCAGAGTAGGGGCGGGCATTGCCGCAGAAATTGGTACTATGCGCGTAACCCAGCAGATCGATGCTTTAGAAACCTTGGGCGCCAGCCCTATCCGCTATTTAGTTATTCCCCGCTTAATCGCCGGGGCTCTGATGCTGCCGCTCCTGACGCTTTTATCCAGCGTGATTGGATTTTTTGGCGGATATTGGGTCGCGGCTTATTTTGCCAATATTAATTCTTATGCTTATTTTGAAGCCGCGGAACAGTTTATGAAAATGTCAGATATTTTTGGCGGATTATTCAAAGCTTTTCTTTTTGGCGCTTTGATTACGACCATTTCCTGCTACCAAGGCCTTAATGCAAAAAACGGCGCCAAGGGCGTGGGCGAAAGCACAACCAGTGCAGTAGTTATTTCTTTGATTTCGCTTTTTATTTTTAATTACTTTTTATCGATTGCCATATTTAAATAATGATTGAAATAAAAAATATTATCAAAAAGTTCGGATCAAAAATGGTTCTTGATGATATTTCACTCGAAATACCTGAAGGCCAAAAAATTGCGGTTATCGGGCCTTCGGGCTGCGGAAAAAGCACTCTCCTTCGGTTAATCATCAAGCTCGACCTTCCAACTTCGGGCAATATTTACATTGACAACCAAAATATAAAATTCTTATCCGGGGATAATTTACTGAAATTCCGGCGCAAAATGGGTTTTGTTTTCCAATCTTCCGCGCTTTTTGATTCTTTAACTGTTGGTGAAAATGTCGGTTTTGGGCTGCGCGAACAAACCTGGCTGAAAAAAGATGAGATTGATAAAATCGTAAAAGAAAAACTTAAGATGGTAGAGCTAGGCGGCGCCGAGAATTTAATGCCGGCCGAGCTTTCTGGAGGCATGCAAAAAAGGGTCAGCTTAGCCCGCGCCATTGCTTTTAATCCAAAAATTATTTTGTATGATGAACCAACTACCGGCCTGGATCCAATTATTTCAGCTACGATTGAGAATTTAATTAATAAATTATCCAAAGAACTAAAAATTACTTCCATTCTTGTTACGCATCAATTGAGCACTATTTTCCGCTGCGCAGAAAGGATCGTCATGCTGATTGACGGAAAAAATTATGAACTCGGAGATCCAGCTGCTGCGCGCCAAACCCAAATAAAAAAAGCGCATGATTTTTTCCAGGCCGGGCTTGTATAATTATTTTATAAGGTATAATATTCAACCGGGGTGGTAAATGAAGTTTTCTAATGAAGCTAAAATCGGCCTGCTAACTATTTTATCTCTCATAATTTTGGCTGTGATTGTCAGCTGGAAAAGCAGCCTTTTATTAAAAGCCAATGGTTATGAGCTGACCGGCAGCTTTACTAATATAGAAGGCTTAAATATCGGGGATCAAGTCCGCTACCGCGGGTTCAAAGTTGGAAAAGTAACTGATATTATTCCGGATCCGCATAATATCGTTGTAAAATCTATTATTGATAAGAAAATAAAATTCCCGGATGATTCATATTTGCGCGTGGCTTTTGACGGGCTGGTCGGACAAAAGTATTTAGATATCCGGCCAGGCACATCGGATCAAAATTTTACCCTAACCGATGTTTTGGAAGGAAAAAGCACGGCTGGAATTGTAGATTTCGTGGATATTGGGGCGCAAAACCTGCAAGAAACTAAGCGCATATTGCAAGTAGTTAGGGAATTTGTTGAAAATCCCATGGTAAAAACAGCTTTTACCAATGCTGTATTAAATAGTGAAAAAGTCTCATACGAAATAAACCGCTTAACCCAAGAATTAAGGGCTCTCACGCAAAAAGTTTATGCTTTGATCGGAGACCCGAGTTTCCAGTCCAATGTAAAAGGCACTATTGCAGAAACCAACAAAACTTTAACCTCGGCGAACACCTTTTTTGAAAATATCGGGACATTAAACCTTAACCCGTCTGCAATTGTACGTTTTGGAACTGCAGGAAACACGGTAAAGGCTAACCTAGATATCGGATACACCCGGCAAAATTATCTTCGCTTAGGGGTAGGGGAAGTAACTGCTGGACAAGCTATTTCGCTGCTTGATCTTGAGTTTTATAGGGCAATTAATCCAGCTTGGGGATTTCATTTAGGCATGATTAATTCTAAATTGGGCGCTGGGGTTGATTATTATCCATCGAATAAATGGCTGCTCGGCACAGAAATTTACGATATTAGCAACCAGCCATCGCCAAAGATTAATTTCTTCAGCGAATATGAGGTTCATAAATATATCAATTTAACCTTATCAGCTGATGATACCTTTAATCCAACTCGCAATTATCTTCTTGGAATTCGCGTCAAAGGCCAGTAATTCCTTATTATAAGTAAAAAGCCTATCGCATGTCTCCCCTTAATTTATACCAACGTCGCATAATATATCTTATGTCAAGCCCATATTGAGGGGGCTGTGGATAACAATGGTAAAATCAAGTGGTTAAAGCGGTTTTTCTGGCGCAGATATGCTGATATAATCACATTGATATTTTGGGTTAAGGTTATGAAACCAGTTTTGAAAATTAGGTTAGGTTTTAGGTGTTTTTATTACTGAAACTTAACCCACTATTCCATACGGGCTTCTTTACCCCTCACCTTGCGATTTTTTATTGTTATAAAAGCAAAAATTGAGTTTAAGTTAAAAATGTGGGTTTAGATGAGATCAAATGCTAACGCAGCTATAAACGCAAATAATTAGAAGGTTTAATTATTTTTCATTAACATCAGTTACAGTAATTCCTAATGGAACCCAAACTCTAATATAATCTTGCAAAGAATTATTATAATAACGATTAATTCGAATAATAATACCAAGAGCTTGTGGATAATCTGGGCGATCAATTCTATCTAGCCATATAGAAACTGATCTTGAAAAAGGCTGTCTTATTACAAAAACTAGGCTCCCGGTTGCTTCTAAGTCTTGGGCCAAAGCCTGTCTTATTACAAGAACTACATCATCAAGAGTAGATAATGGCCCAGTTAAGTTACGAAAATTAGCTCCAACTTCAGCTTCAATAACCGGGATTTTATTTTCTAAAGGCCCGGTTGCTTCTAAGTCTTGCGCCAAAGCCTGTCTTATTACAAGAACTACATCATCAAGAGTAGATAATGGCCCAGTTAAGGTACGAAATTCAGCTCCAACTTCAGCTTCAATAACCGGGGTATTTTTTGCTAAAGATTTTAACCCTTCAGCCAAAACCTCTCTATCAACCATAACACTGCCTTCCGGCAACACGATCCTGTCTTTAATTTGCAAAGGAAGTATAGAATCAGGAATTAATTGCAACAAACTAGGAGTAAGTCGAGTATATCTTTGCTGCAAACTATCCTGAATTTGTCCTTTTGTTGAACTAAATTTTTCGCCTCTTTTTGTACCTAACAAAACAATACTCATTAAAATCACCTCTAGTTAACTTATCTTCATATTACAAAATAAATTTCACAGCAGGCATATTTTTTATTAAACAGCAAGAAAAATATTATCTTAACTTTTGTATAATCTGATAATTCCCTTTAATAATTTTACGAAAATTTTCAGAAATTGAGGCCCAGTCAATAATATCTATCCTAAAAGAAATATTAGAAATTTCGAATTGTTCTTTTAGTTTAGCTTTTAGCCCAAAATCTAGTCCATTTGAAGTAATAATTGCTAAATCAAGATCAGAATAAGGCTTGGGGTTCCCATTAATTCGCGAACCAAAAGCCCAAACTTCATATTCGGGAATTATTTCTTTTAAAATACGCTTAATTTCTAGCAGATCATTATCTTTTACTTGAATCATTTTTACTTTTTAGCTTAAGGGAAAAATGGATAGCATCTTCTAAAAATTCTTTTGCAACCTTAAAAACCCTTTCAGCTACAGCTTTTTCATAAGTATGAGAAGTTTCGTTTCTAGCCTCATGATATTTAAACCACTTATCCGTTTCATCAATTAATCCATGTTCTGCAGCTAAGCGGAAAAGCTCATGCCGGCTTAACCCATCAACATAAACACTCCCTAAATTCGTTTCTAACCAACGCTTCATGAATTTCCAGCATAATTCATAGGTAAATTCAAAATTTTGTATCACCCCAGCTTGTAAAACTTCGTGGTAATCTTCATTAGTATAGCGATTAGCCTCGGTAATTTCTAAAGCCCTTTGCAAAGAAGCAACTGCATTTTCTAAACTGCTCAAATCTAATTTATTTTTCATATATAATTTTAAGATACTCCTTCACAAAATCAGGTTGAGACAACCTGATTTACGATATTAGTTGATTGAGTCCTACCAAAAATAACAAATCAAAACAATTTACAAGTACGTAACTGAGGTTGTCTCAACCTCAGTATTCTCTTTATTTATTATAGCTGACTTTTCCCTGTTAATTTTGTATAAGCTTCGAGATATTTTTCTCGGGTTTTTTCAACAATATTATCCGGCAACTTTGGAGCTGGAGGCTCTTTATCCCAATTTATAGATATAAGATAATTGCGGAGGAATTGTTTATCAAAACTTGCTTGTGATTTACCCGGCTGATATTGGTCTTTGGGCCAGAAACGCGAAGAATCTGGAGTTAATATCTCATCAATTAAGATGATTTGTTCATCCCAAAAGCCAAATTCAAACTTGGTATCTGCAATAATAATGCCTTTTTTATCAGCATAACTAGCAGCAGCTTGATATAGCGCAATAGTTTTTTCCTTTAAAAAAGCTGCAGTTTCTTTACCAACCAAATTAATCACATCTTTTTCCGTAATTGGCAAATCATGGCCAGCTTCAGCTTTTGTTGTTGGCGTAAAAATCGGCTCTGGCAATTTATCTGATTCTTTTAATCCTGACGGCAACTTAACGCCGCAAATTGATTGGGTTTTTTGGTATTCAGACCAGCCGGAACCAGACAAATATCCTCGAACAACGCATTCAACTGGAACAACTTTAGCTTTTTTGGTAAGCATTGACCGTTTTTCCAAAAGATGGCGGTATTTTTTTAGGTTTTCGGGATAATCATCTACATTTGCAGAAATTAAATGGTTTGGAACTATATCTTTTGCAAAATCAAACCAAAAAAGAGAAATTTGGGTCAAAATTTTTCCTTTATCCGGGATACCATTGGGCATTACTGAATCAAAAGCAGAAATCCGGTCTGAAGCAATAATTAACAATTTATCTTTTAAATCATAAACCTCCCGCACTTTGCCTCTTTTTGGAGCCCCTAATTCCGATAAATCTACTGTTAATAAAGCTTCATTCATCTTTTTTCTTGTTTCCTCTGCTTATTATAAAAGAAGCTAATAATGATTGAAATAATAATACCCCGTCTTGGCTGCCTAAAGCTTTTTCCGAAACCCTTTCTGGATGCGGCATCATGCCCAGAACATTGCGCTTTTTATTGCAAATGCCCGCAATATCCAGCATAGAACCATTGGGATTCGCCTCATAAGTAAAAACAACTTGATTGTTTTTTTCTAATTCTTTTAAGGTTTTATTATCTGCAGTGTAATTGCCTTCCATATGCGCAATTGGAATATTTATAATTTGTCCTTTTTTATAGCTTGAAGTAAAAGGAGTTTCAGTCGTATGTACTTTTAATTCAACATTTTTACAAATAAACTTAAGATCGCGATTTCTTTGCAAAGCCCCAGGCAATAAACCCGCTTCGGTTAAAATCTGAAAACCATTGCAAATGCCAATTACATATTTTTTGGGGTTATTAGAAAACTTTTTGACCGCATTCATAACCGGAGAAAACCGCGCAATAGCTCCAGCCCTTAAATAATCCCCGTAAGAAAATCCGCCTGGAGCAACAATACAATCAAAATTATCAATGGCGGTTTTTTCATGCCAGATATATTCAACCGATTGCTTTAAAACATGCTTTATAACATGGTAACAATCTCGGTCGCAGTTGGATCCGGGGAAAACAATCACGCCAAACTTCATATAAATCAGGTCTTCTTTTCTATTTTATAAGTAAAATCTTCAATCACAACATTTGCCAAAAGTTTTTTAGCCATATCCTTAATCTGTTTTTCCATTTTATCCTTGCTCTTATTTTTCATCTCAAAAGTAATATATTTTCCAATCCGCACATTGGCAACATCATTGTAGCCCAAATGGGAAAGCGCGGATTCAACGGCTTTTCCCTGCGGATCCAGTATCCCTTTTTTTAAGCTCACAAAAACTTTTATTTTAGCCATTTTTCCCCTCTAATCCTAAATTTTTATAAATATAACCAATATTTTTTAGGTATTGGCCCAAATCAAAAATTGCTTCTATTTCTTTCGCACTTAATTTAGCCAAAATGCCCTCTTCTTCCAAAACTTCTTCCTTAAAAGTCCGGCCAGAAACTCGCGCGCGCATAGCTGCGGTTTGCGCCAACTTATAAGCCCCTTCACGGGTCAAACCTTTATCTACCAAAGCCAGCATCAATTTTTGGGAAAAAATAATGCCTCCGCTTTTTTCTAGATTCCGGCGCATATTGTCCGGATAAATTACTAAATCTTTCAAGACTTCCTGCATCTTGGCCAGCATATAATCCACCAAAATCGTACTGTCCGGGAAAATAATCCTCTCTGAAGAAGAATGGCTAATATCCCTCTCATGCCATAAGGCAATATTTTCAAAAGCCACCATGGCATTCGCGCGAATAATGCGCGCCAGCCCGCACATTCTTTCGCAAATAATTGGGTTTTTCTTGTGCGGCATGGCAGAAGACCCTTTTTGGCCTTTGCGGAAAGGTTCTTCAACCTCCCCTATCTCGGTTTTTTGCAAGCCGCGGATTTCTAAAGCGATTTTTTCAATCGTGGCTGCAATTAAAGCCAAGGCTGATAAATACTCCCCATGACGATCACGCTGAATAACTTGATTAGCAACTAGCACAGGTTTTAAGCCCAATTTTTTACAGGTAATTTTTTCTACTTTGGGATCAATATTTGAATACGTTCCAACTGCTCCAGAAAACTTGCCGACAGATATATTTTCTATGGCTTTTTCCATGCGATCCAAATTGCGCTGCATTTCTACATACCAGAGGGCAAACTTCAACCCTAAGGTCATGGGTTCTGCATGCACGCCATGGCTGCGGCCAACCATAACCTGGTCTTTAAAAGAAATTGCTTGTAATTTTAAAATACTGATAAAATCTTTTAATGCAATAGAAATTTTTTCCCCAGCTTCTTTGAGCTGCAAAGCAAAAGCAGTATCCAAAACATCAGAAGAAGTCATGCCCATATGGATAAAACGGGAATCCGGGCCAACTTTTTCTGCAACTGCAGTTAAAAAAGCAATGACATCATGATTAACAGTTTTTTCAATGGCATTGATGCGGGCAACTGAAAACCCCGCTTGTTTTTTTATTTTTGCAAGAGCAGAAGATGAAATTTTCCCAAGCTCATTCCAAGCTTCGCAAGCCGCAATTTCTACTTTTAACCAAGTATTAAATTTATTTTCTTCAGACCAAACTGATGACATTTCCGGCCGGCTATAACGTTCAATCATTTTTTTTCACCTGTTGATTAAAAATTTTTATGAATTCCGACACCATATCTTTTTCTGCAACTTTTTTAACAATTTCACCTTTTACAAATATAAGCCCCTGCCCCTTCCCTCCCGCCAGCCCTAAATCCGCTTCTTTAGCTTCGCCTGGGCCATTTACCACACACCCCATAAGCGCAACTTTTAGGGGTTTTGATACTTTAACTTGGCTGATTTTTCTTTCAATTGTATCTGCTATTTTTGCCAAATTAATCTCACAGCGTCCGCAAGTTGGACAGGAGATTATTGTAACACCGCTCTTATATAATTCAAGGGATTTCAAAATAGCATAGCCAACAGATAACTCTTCTTCTGGAGATGCAGTTAGCGAAACGCGCAAAGTATCCCCAATCCCTTCTGCAAGTAGTGCCCCAATTCCCACGCAAGAGCGGATCGTACCTTGATGAAGAGACCCAGATTCAGTAATGCCAATATGCAAAGGATAATCAACTTTTTTTGAAAGCATGCGATAAGCATCTAAAGTAATTGGAACACTGGTAGATTTTACTGCAATGATAATCTCATGAAAACCCGCTTTTTCTAAAAGAGCGACATTTTCCAAAGCGCTTTCCGCCAAATTTTGGGCGGTTGGATGAGAGTATTTTTTATCCAAAGACCCGGAATTTACTCCAATGCGAATTGGGATATGCCGTTCTTTACAAGCTGCAACCACAGCTTTTATTTTTTCCAATGATCCAATATTGCCGGGATTGATACGGAGCTTATCAATGCCTGATTCTATAGCAATCAGAGCCAATTTATAATCAAAATGAATATCCGCAACCAGAGGAATATGAATTTGGGATTTAATTTTTTTGAGGCTGCGCGCAGATTCTTCATCCGGCACAGCGCAGCGGACAATTTGGCATCCAATTTTTTCCAAGCTAAGGATCTGGGCAACAGTTTTTTTGACATCTTTGGTTGGGGTTTTTGTCATAGACTGCACAGAAATAGGATTATTTCCGCCAATTGAGACTGATCCTGCTTTGATTACCCTGGTTTTTCTACGCATAATCCCCTCTTGATTTAAGAAACTTTTCCATTATAACTAAATAGATAAATTTTAGCAAAGCTAACTGCCTTTTGCCGCGCCAAGGCTCCTTGAGCAAGCGAAAAACCCATTCAATATTGGATTTTTGCATCCAAAGCGGGGCCCTTTTTTTCAAGCCGGAAAGAACATCAAAACTTCCGCCAACCACAATGGCAGCTTTAATATTTAATTTATCTTTATTTTCTGCCAGCCATTTTTCCTGCTGGGGAAAACCCAAGCCTACGAAAAGAAAATCCGGCTGGGCCTGGTTAATTTTTTCTACCACAGAACGAGCATCCTTTTGGTAGCCATCGCAAAAACCGACAATTTTTATGCGGGGATAGCGCTGGCGCAGATTTTCTACGATTTTTTCAATAACTTCTTTTCTTGCGCCGTAAAAAAACAAGCTGAATTTACCGTTTTGGGATTCTTCAATAACCTTTTGCAAAATATCTATGCCGCAAACCCTTTCCTTAAACGACATGCCAAAAGCCCGGGCTGCAACCAGCATCGCTGCCCCATCCGGCAAATTAATATCTGCAGAATTCAAAAGATTTTGCATGGGAAGGTTATCATAAGCAAAAGAAAGCATCTCGGGATTAGGGGTAAAAACTAATAATTTTTCTCCGGATTTTATGCCCGCCTCCAGCTTTTGAAAAACTTCCTGCAAAGACAGATTATCAATATCAATGCCCAGCAAATTAATTTTGGAGCGCGCCTTTAAAGCTTGGGCTAAATGGACAAAGCTTTCGCGCGCAAGCGTTCTTAACTGCGGGACTAATTTTTGTAATTTTTCTTTTTCAAAATCGCGGTGGTTCCAGGCATATTCCATAAACCCCATAAAATGCTCCAAATTATCCATCTGGCTAGAAACCGAAGGCTGGCTCAGCTTAAGCATCAGCGATGAAACCTTGGGATCATAAGAAATCCCGAGCATCGGCACATTGGCCAAAGCAGAAAAAATTAAAGAATGCAGGCGCATGCCAATGAAAAAATCAAATTGGGCCATAATTGTAAGCAATTCTTCCGGCATATAATCGCCTAAAAGGATTTTAGGCTTTTCCCTCATCAAATAACTAATGCGATTGATTACTTCTACATCTTCCGGCTTGCGAAACGGGATAAAAACAATCTGCGCTCCCAGCCAATGCACCAGATGATCCAGCGCCCCGGCTAAAACGCGAAAAGTCTTGTCCTGGCTGTCAAAAATAGCGCGCGGCGCAACTCCAATAATCGGATGCTTCGAAAAGTTGAGGCCTTCTTTTTTTTGGACTAAATCCAAATCAAGGCCCCTTCTCTCAAGGATAAAAGCCGGGTCAATAAAAGAGCGGACTTTTTTTTTGGGAATGCGCAAAGCCAAAACCTGGTGAGCAGAAACTGTATCGCGCATAAACAGGAGATCAGCCTGGCGTAAAACCCTTTTTGCAATACTGGTATTTAATAATTTAATCGGGCCAAAACCCTGGCCAAAAACAATAACTTTTTTGCCGTAATATTTGGCCAAAAGGATCAAAGCTAAATAATAATAAAGGCTGCGCGAACTAGTCCGGTCTTGGAACAGGCTCCCGCCGCCAGAAAGAAAAATATCGCATTCGATAATTGCTTTCCTAAGCAAAGGAAAATTATAGCGCGCAATCGCCTCCACTCCATGTTTCTCAATTGTATCTTTAACATCACTGGATAAAACCGTAATTTGAGCTTGCGGATAATGTTTTCTTATCCCAAAAATAATTGAAGATAAGACAGCTTCGTCCCCAATATTCTTATAGCCATAATAACCAGAAATTAAAATTCGCATAATTCTAAATCCCAAATTCCAATTTTCAAAATCCAAATAAAATCCCAATTAACAATAGCCAAATAAGATTAAACTAATTATTTATTTCACTACTGTCCCAGTGAAGTTCCTTTAAATTCAAGCTGTTCCCACAATAGGTTG
>CAZGTC010000011.1:0-63099 GCA_964528395.1 uncultured bacterium | reverse complement strand
TAATTATCATACCTTTTATCATTTTTAACCCTTCAACGTTGGGACAGTAGTGAAAAGAAATAACAAAAAGTTATCAAAATAGTAATATTGAATATTTTAAAGGAGAATTACGGTTTTTAGAAGGTTGGGTTGCTCAAATTAAAAAAGAAATTCCTGCGGGTCCGCCACAGGCTGCAAAACCTCTTGTTTCACCACCACCACCTCCTCCTCCTCCTCCAGAAATAAAACCAGTGGATGAATTTCCAGCGGATTATAAAAAAGAAGGATTAACTTTTGATGAATGGTTAAAAGATTCTTCTAGTATTTTAATGCTAGTTAGAAGATTGGGCATCCAAGTAAAAGAAGGGATTTCAGAAATATTAGGAGTTCTTTCTTATGTTGTTACTCCTGGAGAAAAAAAGCTTGTAGAGGCTTGGTTAAATCATGTTTGTAAACTAAGGCATACTCTGGAAAAAGCCGGTACTTATAAGGATAAATCTTTTACAGATGTTGTTGGAACAATTACAAATGGCAAAGAAAAGAAAGCTCCAGAAGCAAAGCCAAAAGCTAAAAAAGTTGTTTTTTCTGGTTTTAAAGCTATAACGCTTACTAAACCAAAGAGTGCAGAGGATAAAAAAATAGAGCAAGTTTTTATTCAACCGTTTAATGCGGTTTTTACGAGTTTGTTTGGCGAGAAATTTGGAGCAGGTTTTACTGTTGATAATAGCGGCAGTCTTTATCTAAAAGGCAAAAAAGTAAACGGGGTAAACCTGCGAGACGGCATATCGCAAAAGGAATATTTATTGATAATTCAATCGCTTAAAGATAATGGCGTTACCTCACGGCCCAAGCAGTACCTTTCCCGCCAGTTTTTCTACTTTTTGGCAAATGGTGGGGAGGGGAATACCTTTCTAATTAGTGGCGGGGAATATGCTAATTTTACAAAAGTCATTACCTTAGATAATTTGGCTAAGGCGATTAAGCAGATTTATAAGACAGAAACTGCTTTTTCTAGAGGGAAAGAAGAAGCTCTGCAAGAGTATATGCGTGCCGAGCGTTTTTCTATCCGCGGAAACGAAGCGGTTTTGGGTTAAAGACCCTCATCCTAATCTTACTCAATTGAAAAATTTTTTTATGCTACCTTCTCCCAGTCCCTCGGCTCCGCTCGGGATACAGGGAGAAGGATTGGTTTGTAATTGTTCAGCTATTTCTTTTATTTTCTTTAAAACAAGCTTTCTGTATTTGAAAATTTCTTTATTGGAGAATCTCATGAGATATACTCCTTCGGATTCAATTATTTCTTGTCTTAACGCGTCATATTCCTTCCTTTTTTGATGTATTTCACCATCAATTTCAATGCCTAATTTGAGTTCAAGACAAAAAAAGTCAACAACAAATCCTTCCACAATATGCTGCCTTCTAAATTTTAAACCCAAAAGCTTACGATTACGCAAAAGTTTCCAAAGGATTTTTTCAGCCTGGGTTTGTTCTTTTCTTAAAGTCCGCGCAAAGGTCTTTTTAATTTCTTTCATGGGAATTTTTATATTATAGCTTAAAGAATAACAGATTGTCCCTCTCCCAACGTAGCGAGGGAGAGGGTAGTGTTAGAATTAGCTAACATGCAAAATTAGTTTGGGTGAGGGTCTTTATCCCCCGCAACTACGAAGCGGTTTTGGGTTAATAGGGTTTAATAGCTTCAAATTCTATGTTAGGTTCTTGGTATTCAACTTCAATCCCGTAGAATTTTGTTGAGTCGTTTCCACCTAAATTAGAATTTTTAAGCATTCTTAGAACAAAAAAACCAGGATTTGATTCTCTATATTTGTAGAAACTAACGCCTCCCAAAAAAGAACTTGTTTCTGGAGCTCCAGAGTTCAGGCTGGCAATTATGTTAGGCAAAGGTTTAAAGGTACTGGCAGGAGAAAATTCGCATAATTCTACTACAATATCTCCTTCTCTTTTCTCATAAAACAGTTTAATTCTCTTTATTATTGATAGATTGGGTAAGCTAAGAGGAATCGTTGCTTTGCACCACACATCTACGACTGTGGGATATAAATAAACTAAGTCATTGCTGGTAATTGTATCTCCTGCGGCTGTGTAGGGAAAAGGAGTGGTGGTCTCAATGATATCTAATTTACCTACATAATTGAAAAATCCGTTTATAGGAGAAATAAATTTTACTTTGGTTTTATATCCCGTTATTTTTGCTTTTTCGGTTTGAAGGCTATTGGTATCAACTCCAATACCATTCCCCTTATTTTCTGCAGTTATAGTTGAAAAGGAAGGACTATTATTTTCAAAAATCGCTGCGCCTTGGCCATTCATACCAGATTTAGAATATAAAGCCGTACCCTTCCTAGATTGGAACTTACCAGCAAGACCGGACTCTACAAGAGAATCTATGCCTGTCCCTGTACCATTATTTGTTACCTCCAAAGCATTAGATTTGGAACTTTGATCAATTACTTCAAACCTACCGGCTATTCCTATTCCTTCGTTCTTTACCACTAAGGTAGGATAGTCTCCACCGATCGTTTTAAAATAGCCCGCAGTACCCGTTTTAGATTGAAATTTACCAGCAGGACCAGACTCTACGAGAGAATCTATGCCTATCCCCGTACCATTATTCTCCACCACCAAGGCCGGGGAGATAGCCTTCGGATCCGTTGTTTTAAAATTTGCAGCACTCTCACTATTTAGAACTTCCAATGCTGAAGTTGATGACTTGCTATTAATAACTAAAGGATAACCTTTAATTACTTGTTCCGCTGTAGGATTCTTCACCACCGCATCCCCCCCAGCTATTCCACCTGCTTGCTGGATTTCTGTTTTTACCTCGGACAAGCTCTTTCCCTCAAGTTTTGATGCGTTTAAAGCATAGGGGACAGAGGTAAGGGGTTGGCGGGGGAGGAGAATATCTTTTTTCCCCATTGTTATTTCAACAAAATATGGCTTGTCAAAAGGAATGGGAGAGCTTTTTAAAGAAAATTCATCTAGGTAAGTGAAAAATACACCACTACTATCCGTTATTATTTCTTTTGATTCTTTCCAGATTAATTTTCCTCCATTTTCACTATCATATACAGAAAAAACAGCTCGAAAAGTTCCTGTTGCTGGAACCATTTTATTAGTAGCCGTATCTTTTTCCTGATATACTCCACTTATAGCGATTTTTTGAGGGATGGTGTTAGTAAAAGATTGTATTTGTAAATTTTGTTTAGACTCTTCTTTTGCAGGGAGTTCAATATCAACCGCAAAAACATTAGCAGTTAAAAACAAAGCAAAAATAACTAAACCAAATAATATTTTTTTAGACATTTTTACACTTTTTTTGTTTTAATTTAAATACTAATAATTATATACAGCTGGAACTTGATAGGTTATTTCAACAGCGCTAAATGCAGTTTGATGCGGTTCTCCATTAAGTATAATTTCAAAATAAACATTAGAATTTCCAACATTAATTTTAGGATTAAGTTGCCAATCAAAAGAATTACTAGAGGATCCCGTGTTAATATCTGATCTTGAAATACTAGCTAAGCTTTCTTTATAGAGTGGGTTTGTTGAATTTGGTTTTTGAAAGGAGAAAGTCATTCTATTTGTGCTACCGCCAGGAGAAAAATAATCTAATTTAGCTGATTTAATTATGGATCCAGGGGGAAGATTAAGAGGAATTACGCCATAGGCAGGATCGTCGATTCCGGATAGTTTTAAAAATCCAGGATTTCTACTTCCGCTGCCTTGAACATAACCATTTACTACACCTCTAAAATTAGCTATTGGTTGTACTAACCAAGCGGAATAAACGCGTTTTACTTCAATGTATTTTGTTGATTTGATGTCTCCGTTTACTTCTAGGGTTCCCCTTACCTCCACATCCCCTACTAATTTTGCAGCTTTTCCTGATGAGCGAATATTTAATGCGCCATCAGGGTTGTTTTTATTCCAATCTTCGATATAAATTGATGGTTTTGTAGCAGCTTTTTCATAATCTGTATGTTTTTGTATAATACTGATGCCAGCGCCAGTGCCTGCATTTTCAATATAAACATGGTCTCCTTTTCCCTTACCGGTTGTTTTAATAAGAGGTTTAGTTACATTATCATCTTGTGTTACTATTATTCCACTGCTATTATCCCTTATAGCTCTGACCTTTAAGCCCGAAGCTTGCCCTTTATTTTCTATATACACAGCATCATGTGGATTATCATTTCCTGAATTAAAGAAAGCAACGTTATTATTGCTTGTGCTGCCAAATAAACCTATATTATTTGTTGAATTATAAGTTAATGCTTTTGCTTTTGAACCAGCAAAAATAGATAGACCAGTAGATGTGCTTTGATCGTTTGTGTTTGTTATTTTTAAGCCAGGTCCACTTCCCTTATTTTCTACTATCAAAGCAGTTGATGTGGCAGCAGGATCCGTTATTTTAAATTCTCCAGCTGTACCTGTTTTTGTAATAGTACTTATGCCGGATCCTTTTCCCGAATTTTTTATAAGTAAAGTGGAATAATCGGTTCCTGTTTCAAATATGCCTGCAGAATTGTTGAGGCCTTTTGCTGTAATTGCTTGATTTGCCTGGATTTCTAAACCAACTGATGGTGAATCAGGATTACCAGTTCCAATTTTTAATCCAATGGTTGAGTAATCTCCTTCTATTTGTAATCCGTAGTTGGATATTTTCTGTTCCGCTGTCGGATTCTTCACCACCGCATCCCCACCAGCTATTCCGCCTGCCTGGATCTCTGTTTTTACCTCTGACAAGCTTTTTCCCTCAATTTTTGATGCGTTTAAAGCATAGGGGACAGAGGTAAGGGGTTGGCGGGGGGAAAGCATGAGGGTAGCAGAAAAAGGGTTTTGTGAGTTTTTGAAAGATACAGATATTTCTACAAAATATGGCCTGTCAAACGGAATGGGAGAACTTTTAAAATAAAATTCATCAAGATAAGTAAAGAACACCCCATTGCTTACTGAAACATCTTTTTTAATTTCTGACCAGATTAAGTTTCCTTGTCCGTATTCTTGTTTATCATATACAGATAAAGATAAATCTACTTCTTTTTCTGCAATTGGCTTAAATACTCCATTTTCTTCTTTGCCAATAATGCCGCTCACAGCTATTTTTTGAGGGATTAATAAAAAAGATAATTGAGGGTTAACTGGAATAGGATTAACAGAAGCAGGTTGAGGTTGAGGGAAGTTCCCTCCTGGTGCAGGGCCAAGATCAACTGCATAAACAGAAGCAGTTAAAAACAAAACCAAAACACTAGCAACGAATAGAAAACGCCTGCCTGCCGGTAGGCACGGAATAAACGAATTTTTCATTTTATTTTACCTCCGAGTTTTTAATCAAATACCGTGAGTTTGAATTTATCGAGTACCTTGCTATTGTCCTTTAAGGTAATAAAGCCTAGGAATATACCATTCGGCAGGTTTTCGCCAAAGACATCCCTTACATTCCAGGTGGGGTGGTTATATCCGCCTTTAGCTCCATCATCCTGGCCAGAGGCAAATTCTTTGCTCCAAACTTGCTCCCCGGCAATATTATAGATTTGTATTTTTATATCAGCTTGGTGATTGAGCGTATAAGCAATAGTTATTTCATTATGCTTGGAATAGCTAAAGGGGTTGGGATAAACCAAGGTGGGGCCGACAATTTGCGTTTCTCCGCCCACCACATCAACCGTTGCCGTATATGATGTAATTCCCCAGTCATTGGCTGCCTGAATTTTTATGGTGCTGGTGCCTTCTTCGAGCTGTTCGGTTGGCTCAACCTTATAGGCCAGGAGCATGCCGGTATAATAATCCGGCCTTATTTCGCCCAATTTTGAAACCCCAAAACCTATATTGCTCAAGGATTTGGTCTTATTGGTCTTATTATCCGTGACAAATATTTTCACGCTGGAGGCGCTGACTTCTTTTTCGATCTTAGCTCTTATGGTCGGAATAGGGCTGACCACGAATTTTTCAGAGCGTTTAAGCAGTGCCTGGCGCTTGGCTTCAGAATAATCCTCATTATCAAATTTGAGCTCGCTGATTTCCGGCGGATAGCCGGCCGGCACCCAATTCAGCCCGCCTTTTTGCACCTGCAGGTCAATGTGTTCATAGCCTTTGCCAGAGATGAGTACTTCTTGCGAGGGTACGCCGTAGCCGTCTTTATCTACCCAGGAGCCGATAAAAAACTTCTCATCTTTGGCAATGCTGTCTACTCCGGGAACCTCCATGGCATTGATCATAAACCAGCCGTCTTGGCCGGTTAAGGCTTTTCCTACTTCTTCAGTTGCCCGGAGCCTAAGATCGGTTTTGTACAGCACAACCTCGCGGCCATCAGGGCCAGCCACACCGGGTTCGCTGGCAGCCTTCATTTCCCCGAAAATCCAATATTGGCCAAGGGCATTTTTTGTAGATGCAGCAAAAAGCGCAGAGGAAGCTAAAAAAGCAAATAGAACTAGAAAAGTTAAAACAAATAAATGTTTTTTCATAGATTATTTTTCTCCTCTTCACCGAGGTTGAGACAACCTCGGCTACGCTATTTCATTTTTGATGTCATCCCTGCGCAGGCAGGGATCCATACTAGTAGTAAGTTTTACTATCTTTTTCCCACCATTATAAAGGGAACGGTTTCGCTGGCTCCGTCGCTATTGCCGAGCGTAATTTGAATCGGCGTGCCTAATCCAACGATATTGGGCTTAGTGCCTATGGTTTTATCTCCCACCACCCAGCCAAAATGCCGGCCTCCTTCGAATATGCCGATGGATGTGACGCGGGATTTGAGCTGGACATTTTCGGCTTGCTTATCAATGGCATCTTTTAGGGCAGAAACAGGCTCTGCTTTATCGGTTATGCCTTTTACTTCATGGAATGGAAAGCTGATAGCATTTACTTGGTTTAATTTTATGGCAACTGCGCCAACCACAGCAGATGGGGCAGCGTTCCCGGCGATGGGGGTGACGCGGAAAAATTTTACCGGAGTTTTGTCATCGGTTATGCCGTCAGTAGTTATACTATATTGTCCGCGATTATTCGGATCTTCGGCGACTTTTTCGGTTTTTATGATATTGCTGAAGTTTAAATCTGTTGCAATTTGAAGATTGCATTCCGCAACAGATGATTTCCAAGTTAAAGCTACAGTTTTTCCAAGATCCGCGGTTGTAATATCTAGGTCAGATGCAATCGCCCCGCCGCCGCCTTTGCCTAGATTAATTGAAGCAATATTTGAAATATCTCCAACTCCAGTTCCTATATTATCAATTCCTGCTACAGAAAAAAGATATAAGCCATCCTGGCTGATGTTACTGATGGTGATTTCGCATTCTTTTCCGATATCTCCAGCTGTAAGTTTTCCAATAGTAATTTTTTGATTTAGAATGTCTAAGGATTGTTCATTGCTAGGGTTAATTTTAGTGCCAGTGATCGGGGTATAAGTATCGTCTTTATCGAATTTTACCAAGGGATCATTTGACATTTTTAACAGGTAATTTGAAATATTTTCCGTTTTTTGAGACTTATTCTGGTCTCCGCGGGCTGTCCAGGTTAACTTCACCGAATAAGGATTTGTATCTTTTTCTTTAATCGCCCTTAAGTTTAGAATCGTAAGGGGAGGCCATGGGTCAGGTTTTTCTGGAGTAGAAAAAGCAGCTTTATAGGCTGGGCCGGATCCATGAGAATTATAAGGAATAATGGTTAATTCAAAATCACAAAGCTCTGGCAATCCAGTAATTGTGCCAGAAAAAGAGCTTGAAACTCCTGGTGTTGGTCCTAATATTGAAAAAGCACGGCCTTCAGAATTAGGAATATCAACTGTTTTATCCGCAAAAGTTCCGCTTCCTTTTGTCTTTTTTAAAATAGCAATATATTTGCGGGACATATGGGTTTGTCCGCCAGAAAAAGAAACCTTAAAAGTTTGGCTTGTATAGTCATAAGTTTTTTGAGGATCTAACGTTGTTCCCTTTAAATCTAATACAGAAAAAGCCGATATTGCGGCTGGTTTGATTGGTTCATAAATAGCATTAAAGCTAGTTAAATCAACATCAGATGCGCGTGGTTTTGCGTCGGTTGCTTGTGCTGCAGTAAAGAATATAGATTCAGCATAAAATTTTTTGTCCAATGTCCATACACGAGAAAAAAAACGATTGACGATCTTGTTGCTGCCAAGTACGCCAAATATTGTGTAGTAGTATTTTCCAGCAGGAACAGATTTATCAGACACAGCATCTTTTCCTATTTTAGCATCGTATGGAATTCCAGCAGGGGTTTGAGGTTTAATTGCGTCAGAATCATTTAGGCTATAATAGGAATCGCCTGCAAAAGCTCCGTCTTTTGGGCCATCAATAAAACCATCGCCGCAAGAATAATATTCTGCATCTGCGCCTATAGCGATGGGTGTTTTTGCATCTTTCTCGGATACAGTATTGACTAGGCATCCGGTATTTACTCCAAAATTTTCTACAGCTACTGCGAATGAGCTACAAAAAAACAACAACAAAAGAACAGCGAATAACTTAATCTTTATTTTACGTCCTTCTTTTGATATAAAAGGCATACTTTCTTCCTCCTTAAAAAATTATTTTGTCAATTTTAAATTAATATCTTTATTGGTTAAATTGCCGATCCAATAAGCTTTTCCAGTTTCAATTTTAGTAATGGTTCCTTCCCATTTATTATTAGCATTTTTAGGAAGGTTGGCTTGCATAGGGACTCCGGCGTCTGACCAGCTGTATATTTTACTGACAGGATTTTCGCTGGAAGAATCTAATTCTTTATTAAGATCGGTTAAAGAAGATAAGGGGTATTGAAAAGGATAGGGATTACCAATCATATAACTATATCCTTTATTAATTTTTATTTCCTTAAATGCAGCATTGGATATTTGTCCGACTAAAGTTACAGTTTTTTCTGGTGTATTGGGCATTCTTACCAGCCAGAAACCGATTTCAGGTTTTAAAGTTAGGGCTTCGGTTGGACCGGTCCACAGGCCTTTTTCTAGTTTGGATTGTACTGGAACTCCGGCAGTTGTCCAGCTATATAGCTTATCCCCATCATTTAATTGATTGCCTATAATTAAATCAATATTAGTGCCTAATATGAGTGGAGTTTCGAAAGGAACGGATACGGCTAGGGCAGATGGTTTCATGACAATATTAAATTTCCCAACAATTTTGTTTGTATCAACTACATCTTTATTAGTAACCATATAATATTTTTCTTTTTCTCCTCCGCCAACTTGGCTGGGATCTTTGTATTCAAATAAATAAGGTTGTTTTGGATCGGGCTTTGTTAAGGATTGGGGGTTCTTATTCCATTTTTGCCAATCCCCTAGATTAGTAGCATAATCTCCTGTTTTCTCAAAAACACGAATGTCCGCCTGGGGAGTTGTAGTAGTGAAGGAGACTATAATTGCTGAACCAACTGTGTCATTTTCTCTCCTGATTTTTAAATTAGAAATATCTGGTCCAATTGGTTCAACAATATCGCCCCCGCCCAAAAGCCCGGCCCAAATCCCCACCATGCCCAAGTAGGCGGTGTAGTTGCCATTCGTCACTTTTCCAGAAACCGGGTCGCTGACATCGTAAAGAGTGTAGTTTCCGTTAGTTTTTTTGCCGGCCATCGAAGGATGCACCATGAAATAGCCGGTGTAATTTCCGTTCGTGGCTTTTCCGGCATAAGCTGGCAGGGAAAATTGCGTGCTGGATAAAAAAGTAAAAAGAAAAAAAATAAAAACAAGGAGGGAAAAAACTCGCTTTCCGGAATAGGCCATAATTAATCCTCCCGAGTAATCTTTATACGTTTGAAATATAACATATGAATAAATAAATGCAATTGGTTTTTTTGTGCCCTCATTCTAAGTCGCGACTTGTCCCTAGAGAGGGTTTTCCAGTATAATTGTAACCATGCCAAAAAATATCGGCAAAACATTTGAAGAGCTGGAAAAAATCGTGCGCAGGCTCCAGTCTTCTTCCGGCTGCCCGTGGGACCGCAAACAAACCCATGCTTCGCTTAAACCCTATATGATAGAAGAGGTCTACGAGGCGATTGAGGCGATTGATGAAAAAAATTATTCGCATCTGGCCGAAGAATTAGGGGATATGCTGCTGCATATTTTGATGCACGCGGAAATGGGAAGGCGCGCAAAAACTTTTGATATTGAAGAAATTATAAAAAATATTACAGAAAAAATGATAAGAAGACACCCGCATGTGTTCAAAAATAAAGAGAAGAATAAGAGCATTCGAGCAATTAAGCAAGAATGGGAAAGAATAAAATTAGAAGAGAAAAAATTAAAAAAACCTCGGCAGGCTTCCAAACCACAAAAAAATGCCTAAGATGATTAATAAAACCCCGCTGATTTTGCTTATAATTTCCAGATGCTTTTTTACGGCGTTAAAATAATTTAGAAAACTATTAAAAGCCAGCGAAGCCATTAAAAAAGGAATAGCCAGGCCGAGAGAAAAAAAAGTCAGAAGCAATATTCCTTGCCCGATATTTTGAGAAGTACCAGCCAGAACCAGGATCGATCCCAGGATCGGGCCAACGCACGGCGTCCAGCCCAGGCCAAAAACCATGCCAACCACAGCTGATCCCAAATATCCCGCGGGCTTAAATTTTAAATGCAGCTTTCTTTCCTGCATCAGAAACGGAAGATTGATCCAGCCAGCAATGTAAAACCCGAAGAAAATAATTAAAATTGCCCCAATTTTTCTAATGATGTCTTGATAATTAAATAAAAGTTGTCCAAGAAAAGTAGCGCTGGCTCCGAGCAGGATAAAAACCAAAGAAAATCCTATTACAAAAAAACATGAATGCAGAAAAGTAATTTTTCTGATTTCAGCACTGGAATTTTCTTTTAAGTTATTAAAGGTTAAACCTGTAATATAAGAAAAATAAGCTGGGATAAGCGGCAAGATGCAGGGAGAGAAGAAAGCAATGATCCCGCCCAGAAACGCTGCGATATAGCTGATCGAAG
The DNA here is from genome assembly GCA_964528395.1 of uncultured bacterium. Classification (GTDB taxonomy): domain Bacteria; phylum Margulisbacteria; class WOR-1; order CAZGTC01; family CAZGTC01; genus CAZGTC01. The sequence continues at coordinate 52,154 of CAZGTC010000011.1, read as the reverse complement.
CTGGTTCCATATTTTAATATTTAACCAAGGCTTTTATTTTTATAAGCATATCTTGCGAAGCCCAATCGCGTGATCCAATATGCTGGAAAGCGATCTCGCCTTTCTTATCTATAATGAAAGTAGCCGGGATGCCGCGGATATTGTATTTTTTGGCCGCGCTTTTATCGCGGTCAAAATAGATCGGAAAGGTAAAGTTGTTGCTGCGGGCAAATTCCCGCGGTTTTTCCGGGCTGTCATCCAGGGATATGGCAACAATTTCAAATTTATCGTCTTTTATATTTTGAAAAAGTTTTTGGATCGAGGGCATTTCGCTGCGGCAGGGCGGGCACCAGGTCGCCCAAAAATTCAAAAAAACGACTTTGCCTTTTGTTTTTGACAAGTCGAATTTTTTGCCAGCTAGGTTTTCTACCATAATTTTTGCCGCTTTTTGGCCCAAGCTGGATTTATCCGGCGGGGTTTCGGACATGGAGAAAGAAATGCAAGTTAAAAGAATAGAAGCTATTAACACAAAAATAATTTTTTTCATATTAACCTCCTAGATTAAATTATAGTATACCATTTTTATGGTAAACTAATGCTGATGTTATGCAAGGCAATTGTCCGCCAAATAAATGCAAATAACTGTGCGCAGGTAGAAATAAAATGCGCAGACTTATGTGCAACCTGCGGCTTATGCGCCAAATTAAGCTCTTTTTCCAAAGAAAATAAAAATGTTTCTGCGATAAATAATATTGGGGCAAGGGTAGGGGATGTAGTGGAGATAAATATCCCGGACAGCCAGATTCTAAAATCTTCTTTAATTCTTTTTCTTTTGCCAGTCGGGGCTTTTTTTGCTGGATATTTTGTAGGGGCAATGGTTTCAAAGGGGTGGGGCTTAATTATGGCTCTTTTATTTCTTGCTTTTTCTTTTATTTTGATTAAACTATACGATAATAGCTTCAAGAGCCGGATTATTATTATTAGGAGGGGATAAAGGATGTTTCATTATAAAACCAAAGTGTTTGTTTTTTTATTAATTTTGTTTTCACTTTTTTTTAGTACGATTTCTTACGCTTTAATTCCTCCTGAAGTTTGGTCAAAAATGACGACACAGGAACAAGCGAAATACAAAGAGCTTTCCGCAGATCCGCAAGCCTTAGCTGATTTCGAAACTTTAATGATAGATAAATATATAGGTAAACATAGCGATATCATTGAGCAAATTAAATACGCGGCTGCCCAGGCAAGCTCGCAGGAATTAAAAAGGCTAGAAATTGTTCTAGATCAAAAGATAGAAGAGGCTAAAGCAATAGGAGATACGCAAAGATTAAATGAATTATTAGCGATTAAAAAACAGTATTATGCAGTTTCTTCAATACCTGTTGCTCCAACGGCGCCCAGCGGGCAAATTCCCCGCAGTATTAGTGTAAGCGGAGTTCTTCAGGATAAAAATAATAAGCCGATTGCCGGAGACAAAAAGGTAGAGTTTACCCTATATGATTCCATAAGCGGCGGCAGTCCAATATGGTCAACCTCAAAAACTGTTAATGCAGATACAAACGGGATATTTTTTACAACCCTAGATTCTATTCCAACATCTATCGCCTTTAATACCCCTTACTATTTAGGGGTTAAAATAGACTCTATAGCACTAAATCCCCGACAAATGTTGCTTTCGGTTCCTTATGCTTTGAATGCCGAAAAAATAGGAGGCAAAACTTTAAGTGAAATACAATCTTCATCCGGTGGGTTGTCAAAAAATGAAGTAGTGGTCTTAAAACCAACTGGCATACAATATGTTATTGGAGATGGGGGAATATCTGTCATAAATAAAGCTAAAGCTGGCGAATCGGGAAGATTTATCCAGGGACATGCGGATAATATTGAACCAACTCTTTACGCTGAAACTACAAGAAATAGAACCTATGCGATTAAAGGGATTTCAACTGCAAATCAAGCTGGTGCGATTATAGGAGATAATACGCAAGAGGATGGATACGGAGTTGTTGGCAGAAGCGAAAAAGGAACTGGAATTAGAGGAACTTCAAAATATGGTTGGGCGGGTAGGTTTACTATTGCTGATTATGATCGTTCGGGCTACTTTGTTGATAATTCTAATCCCGTTCTTGAATGTTTGAATTGGGGACGAGGCAACACTGCTATCTTAAAGAAAATGAATGCTCAAAATAATGATAAAGAAGTATTATTAGTTGATAATAATGGAAAAGGATTAGCCGCCAAATTTATTGGCGATGTTGAAATTACCGGAAAACTAATTGGTGGAAATGTATCAGTGTCAGCTCCTACTCCTATTTCCAATGCTATCGTAAAAAATCCGACTGAAGATCAAATAATTAATGGATATGGATTATCCGTTATAACCACTAGTGGGACGGCGGGAGTGTTTGCTGTAAGCGGAAGGAATACTTCATCTCCTGCGGTACAAATAGAATATAATTCAAACCGAGGAATTGCTTTGCGAATAACATCCGAAGGAGAAGGTATTAATATATCTTCAAAAGGAGTTGGGCTTCGAATATCTACAGAGGCTCTTAGCGCTAAGGCGGCTGAATTTACTGCTTATGGAGAAAATGCTATAGCTGGGAAGTTTACAGTTGATAAGACAACCGGCAGGGCCGCAATATTTAATGGTGCGACAGAGTTTAATGGCGCTGCGAAATTTAATGATGATATAGAATTTCAAGGAATAGAAAAAAAAGTAGTGATTGGAGCAGAGCAGTTCAAAATCTTATCTGATGATGTAGAAGGAAAGATTAACGGAATACTAAGCAGAGACCCCCAAAATGGCTCCTATTTTTATACTATAAATGAGTCAGCGACGAAAAAATATCAAGTAATTTCAAACGCAGTGGTTCCTATTTATTTGCCTTATGGAACGCTCATTAAAAAGATAGCAGTTTATTGTAATGCAAATAATGGTTTGGTGAGAATGGCATTTAACAATCACCAACCTTTTGCCTGGTTTCCGATTCCGCCTTTTCCACCAATTAATATTATTTATTTATCAGGTGCTTCTGGCTATATTAGTTCAGGAAGCGAAACAATAATACATTCTCCGCAGGCCTCTCCGATACAATATGAGCCGGGAATGTTTATCCAAATAGAGCTAAAGGATTCAACTACAGTAGGCTATTCTCCCCAAATATATAGAATTGAATTAACCTGTATTTTCCCTTCTTATACAATTAAAACAAATTGATCATATGGCGGGGTGGAATATGAAATTAAAAATCCTGGTTTTCTGCTTGGCGTTTTTTGTTCTTTTATCATTTTATGCCCTAGCTGCCCCTCAAACCATTAAGATTAGCGGGGTATTATTAGATAGTAATAAGCTCCCCTCAAAAGGAACGCATAAAATAGAACTGCAAATTTTCGACGCGCAAAATAAAAATGTTGAAAGCTCAATTTTCCCTGTGGTGGAGGTGGATGAAAAAGGGATTTTCTTTTTGGAATATACGCCGAATAAATTAGATTTTAACCAATATAGCTATTTTATTGATTTTTATGTAGATGGAAAAAAGCTTGATCCCCGCCAGCCCCTGACCTCGGTTCCTTATGCTTTGAATACTGGGGGAGCAGGGGGAACCTTGCCGGATGCGGTCTTAAAAAATCCAACAGAGGAACAAGTAATTAAAGGTTATCCCTTAGTTATTAATAGCAGGTCATCAACTTCAGCATTGGAAGTTCTAAATAGTGAGAGTGCTGCAAATTTTAAAACAACGGATCCGAAGGCTATCTCCCCGGCCTTGGTGGTGGAGAATAATGGTACGGGGATAGGCATAGATTCTCTCGTAGAGTCTGGTCCTGCTGGTAAATTTCAATCTAAAACGGGTACTGCGGGCTATTTTAAAACGATCGGTGGAGACTATCCTACCTTAGTGGTAAAGAACGAAGGAATAGGAATAGCCGGTAGGTTTGAAGTAATTGATCAAAGTTCCAAATCTAATGCTTTGGAGGTAACAAATAATGGTACAGGGACAGGCATAGATTCTCTTGTAGAGTCCGGTCTTGCTGGTAAGTTCCAATCTAGGAAGGGTACTGCTTTTTATTCAAAGTCTGGTGTGAATGGTCAAGAAGCAGCTATTTTTGAAAATGATAGCCCTGTTTTTTCAACCATAACTGCAAAAAACAAAAACTCAAAAAGTTTAGCTGCGGAATTTATTGGCAATATTAAAGTTAGCGGGATTGTAGAAGCAAATAAGTTTATTGTAGCATCTGGAAGTAAGAGATATTATGGATTTTCTGTTGCGAATGTTGAAGGGATAGAAATGAATGACTATAACATTTTTATTCCTGAAATTAATGAATCTGTAAAGATTTTGAGCCCTTCTTTAGCTACTATATTTGGTGGGATAGGTGGCGATGATTATGTGTCGCCAGGAGATTTAAACAAAAAAGGAAGAGCATTAATTCCCTTGGTTTTACCCTTAGGTACTATTAATCAAATATATTTGACTTATACCACGACTAATATTGGACAGGTTTATATTGAGCTAAAAAGTTACAATCCCTTGAACGGGAAATCTACTAGCCATGGGCTATATTCTTTGCCTGTCTCAAATACGGGAACCCCAGTAAATTTATCTAGTTTTTCCCCTGTAACAATTTCATCTGGTACAGCATATTATCTCGTGTTATCGATGTCTGGTATTTCAAAATTTTATGGGGGATATGTAGAGTATACTGGAGGGGAATAAATTAGTTGTTATTTTTAGGGAGCGCCAAAATTTACTTAGAATTGTTTGGTATGCTATAATCACCTCGTTTTATTGGGGGATATTTGAAAATCCAATTTTCATTTGACACCATGTGCAAACAATGAATATTTATGAAAAATATTAATCAATTTCGCTTTTTGAGTTTAACCGCTATTTTAGTCGGCTCGATTATTATTCTCTGGAATATGCCGATCAATCTGGGCTTGGATCTGCAAGGAGGCATCCGCTTAGTCCTCGAAGGACGCTCCACGGAAAAAGTAAAAGTCTCGGATGATGCCATGGCTGGAGTTGTAGCAGTTATCCGCAACCGCATTGATGCCCTCGGAGTTTCTGAACCTATTATCCAAAGAAAAGGCCGATCCCAAGTAGTGGTGGAATTGCCCGGAGAAAAAAATCCTGACCGCGCAGTTAAACTTATCGGCGATACCGCGCTTTTGGAATTTGTCGAAGCTGAATGGCCCGCGCAAAGTGCCGGAGAATTGACCCAAGAAAAAATCCGTTCTACTTATGGTGGCAATGCCCGCTTGGGCTCGGTTATTTCCGGCCGCAAAGACGGGGGTTCTGCGGAAAAGCGTGAAACCCCAATTATCTTGAAACAAGCGGTCTTAAAAGGATCCGACCTTAAATGGGCAGGGCCGGGCCTTGACCAATACGGGAATCCAGTTGTGGATATTGAGTTTACTGCTGACGGAGCAAAAATCTTTGCATCAGTAACAGCCAATAATGTTGGCCGTCCGCTGGCGATCCTTCTGGACGGAAAAGTAATTTCTGCACCCAATGTCAGAGAGCCGATTGCGGGTGGGCGTGCGCAGATTTCCGGTGATTTTTCAATCGAAGAAGTGCAGGACTTGGTAATTAAATTAAAGGCTGGGGCGCTTCCGATCCCAGTTGAAATTGTTGAAAGCCAAATGGTGGGGCCAACCCTGGGAAAAGATTCCATTGATAAGAGCAAAATTGCGGGCATTATAGGTTTTATTATCGTGGCAGGTTTTATGATTTTTTATTACCGCTTGCCGGGCTTTTTAGCAGATATTGCTTTGGTTCTTTATCTTTTTATTGTGCTGGGGGCATTGGCTTTATTAAAAGCAACTCTAACCTTGCCGGGCATTGCCGGGTTTTTGCTCTCAATCGGCATGGCAGTAGATGCCAATGTCATTATTTTTGAACGCTTAAAAGAAGAATTGCGGGACGGAAAAACTTTGAAATCCGCTATTGACGCCAGTTTTAACCGGGCGTTTTCCGCGATTTTGGATTCCAATGTTACAACCATTATTGCAGCAGCCACGCTTTTTTGGCTGGGAACCGGAACGATCAAAGGCTTTGCCATTACTTTGTCTCTTGGTATTTTGGCTTCCATGTTTTCTGCAATTGTCATAACGCGCATGCTGTTATATATAGTAGTGGATGCAAAAATTTTGACGGATGCTAAGTCCAAACTCTTGTACAAATAATTTAGGATGAATAAAAGATGAATATTATTGGAAAAAGAAATTTGTGGTTTTTTATCTCGGGCTGCTTGATTGCAGTATCCTTGCTCGCGCTCCTATCCAATTTTTATTTCCGCGGCAAGATGCTTAATTTTGGCATTGATTTTACCGGCGGCACGATTATCAGCCTGCGTTTTGAGAAGCTGCCTTCCGGCGACCAGCTCCGCAAAGAACTGGCCAAATACGAGCTAAAGCAAAATATCATCCAGACAACCGGCAGCCAAGATGTTTCGATCCGCACCGAGCCTTTAACCAATGAAATGCGCGCGCAGATCTTGGCAGATATGGAAAAGAATTTTGGTAAAATGGAAGTTTTGGAAGTGGACATGGTTGGGCCGCTGATTGGAAAAGAGCTGCGTTCCCAGGCTTTTTGGGCGCTGCTGATAGCTTCGTTCCTAATTGTTATTTATGTTACTTACCGCTTTGAATTTACTTATGCGATTGCAGCCTTATTGGCTTTGGTGCATGATGCCATTATTACCACGGGTTTTGTGGCGCTTTTTTGGATTGACGTAGATACTTCTTTTGTAGCTGCGATTTTGACTATATTAGGTTATTCGATTAATGACACGATTATTATTTTTGACCGCATCCGCGAGAACCTGCATCGTGCAAACTTGTCCAAGCTTTCTTTTATAGAATTGGCAAATTTATCGGTTTTACAAACTATGGCGCGCTCGATTAACACGGTTTTGACTACAGAAATGATGTTAGTATCACTTCTAATTTTTGGCGGGGCAACAATTAAGTCTTTTGCGCTTGTTTTGCTCTTTGGTTTTACCATGGGGGCTTATTCTTCTATTTTTGTGGCTGCGCCATTAGTTTCCCTATGGGAAAACCGGGGTAAAAAGAAAAAATGAGCCTCTTTCAGGCTGCAATTCTGGGGTTGGTGCAGGGGCTGACAGAATTCCTTCCAGTTTCTTCTTCTGCGCACTTAGTTATTTTCACCAAATTATTTAATTTGCCAACAGACCTATTTTTTGACGCCATGCTGCATGTAGCAACCCTTCTTGCAGTATTAGTTTACTTTGGAAAAGACATAATAAATCTTCTTTTAGGTTTTTTGAAAGGTTTGGTAAAAGTCATAAGTCATAAGTCGCAAGTCATAAGTCATAAGTCACAAGTTTCAAGCATCTTTAAAATAGATGAAAATTTTCGGATTTCGATATTGATTATTGTTGCTTCGATCCCAACGGCTTTAATGGGTATTTTATTTGAAGATTATTTTGAAGCTGCGTTTAGCTCTATTCTGGCAGTTGCGGGTTTTCTATTTTTAACTGGGATTGTTATTCTTTTAGCTGAATATATAAGTCGCAAGTCAAAAGTCACAAGTCATAAGTCACAAGTTACAATTGTGGATGCTTTGCTGATTGGAATAGCGCAGGGGTGCGCGATTGCGCCGGGCTTATCCCGTTCGGGCACAACCATTGCCGCGGCTTTGTCCCGGGGGTTGGATCGCAAATTAGCAGCGCGCTTTTCATTTTTGCTCTCTATTCCAGTTATTTTGGGGGCAGGCTTATTCCAATTAAAAGATGTTTTGGAAACAAGCAGTATAGCCGGGCTTTTTTCTTTGGAAGTAATTTTTGGCATGCTGATTGCTTTTGTTTCCGGCTATTTCGCGATTAAAATTTTCATGCAAATCATTGAAAAATCTTCTTTGCGCCTATTCGCCTACTATGTTTTTGCATTATCTTTTATGATTCTCATTTTTTATTTTGGATTTTGATATTTGAGATTTGGATTTATCCCGCAGAGCGGGATTGTGGGGCTGTAGTTCAGCTGGTAGAATGCCTGGTTCGCAATCAGGAGGTCAGGGGTTCGACTCCCCTCAGCTCCAATTTTTTTCTTGTGATATAATAAACGCCCTTTATGTTAGGCGAATTGAATTCCAAACAAAAAGAAGCAGCCTTTCATCGCGATGGCCCGCTTTTGATTATGGCTGGAGCCGGCTCGGGCAAGACCCGGGTTTTGACCCACCGCATTGCCCATCTGATTTCCCATGAAAAAATTTCCCCCTTCAATATTTTAGCCGTTACTTTTACCAATAAAGCAGCTAATGAAATGAAAGAGCGCTTGGCAAGGCTAATTGGTGCGAATGCGCGCAATGTTTGGGTGGGAACCTTTCATGCTATTTGCGGCCGGATTTTGCGCGCAGATATTGAGCATTTGGGGTGGAAAAATAATTTTACGATTATTGATGCGGATGATGCGCAGTCGCTGATAAAAAAGCTGATAAAAGAGCTCGAGCTGCCGGATAAGCGCTTTCGGCCTTATACCGTGATGGAAGCGATCAGCCGGGCTAAAAACAGCCTGCAAACCCCGCGCGAAGTCGAAGGCGCAGCCCAGAATTATTTTGAAGAAAAAATCGCCTTGGTTTTTCGGCGCTACCAGGAAGAACTCTGGAAGCTCAACAGCATTGATTTTGATGATATGCTCTGTTTTTGCGTTGAGCTTTTCCGCAAATGCCCGGAGGTTCTAGAAAAATACCAAAAGAGATTTTTATACCTTAATATTGACGAATACCAAGATACGAATTACAGCCAATATTTTTGGGTCAAGCTTTTGGCGCAAAAGTACCGCAACTTATGCGTAGTCGGGGACAGCGACCAGAGCATCTATTCCTGGCGGGGGGCGGATTTCCGCAATATCTTGAATTTTGAAAGGGATTATCCCGAGGCCAAGATTGTTGTCCTGGAGCAAAATTACCGCTCGTCCAAAAATATCCTCGACGCAGCCAACCACGTCATAAAAAATAATACCCTGCGCCGCGAAAAAAACCTCTGGACCGAGAACCAGGGCGGGGAAGAAATTTTCTACTACGAAGCTGTCAGCGAAAGGGACGAGGCGAATTACGTAGCAGATGAAATTTTGAAAAAAGCGAAAAAAGGTTTTCGCCAATTCGCGGTTTTGTACCGCACCCATGCCCAGTCGCGCGTCATTGAAGAAGTTTTTTTGCAAAAAGGCCTGCCTTACCGTATTTTTTCCGGCTTGCGCTTTTATGAACGCAAGGAGATAAAAGATATCTTGGCATATTTGCGCCTTATTTTTAACCCGTCCGATGACCTAAGCCTGTTGCGGCTTTTGCAAAACGCGGTTAGCGGCATTGGAAAAACTACCATCAAAAAATTGCAGGAAGAAGCCAGCCGCCGCAGGATTGTTTTGTTTGAAATTTTTGAGCATTTGGAACAATTGGGGCTGTCGCATTCGCAGAAAAATATACTAAATAGCTTTGGCCAAATGATTACAGAGCTAAAAAACCGCAGCCAGCAAATAGCTGTAGCGGATTTTCTGGAAGAGCTTATGGTAAAAACAGGCTATAAGAAGCTTTTAGAAGACGAGGCAACTGAAGAAGCCTTAACCCGCGTAGAAAATATTAAAGAATTAGTTTCTGTGGCCAAAGAATTTGAAAAAGAAAGCGAAGATAAATCTTTGGAAGCTTTTTTAACCCAAATTTCCTTAGTCACAGACCAAGACCAAAAAAAAGAGAGCACGGATTTTGTAACTTTGATGACCTTGCATGGCGCTAAGGGCCTGGAATTCCCGTTTGTTTTTTTGGTGGGAATGGAAGAAGGGATTTTTCCGCATTACCGCTCGCTTTTTTCCAGCGATGAATTAGAGGAAGAGCGGCGCTTGTGCTATGTGGGCATTACCCGGGCGCAAAAAAAGCTGGTTTTTACTTCGGCCTTGGAGCGCTTGATCTTTGGCGACCGCTGGGCAAATGGCCCTTCGCGCTTTTTGGGCGAAATTCCGGAGCATCTCCTGGCCAAAAAAAGCTTGGGATTGGAAGATGAAGATAAAGAAGAAAAAAGATCAGCTGAAGTATATCAAGGCTTTAAATTAGTGGAATTACCGGATGCTTGAAATGCATGTAGTTGAATGATATTATAACTTCAATGCGCACGACAAATTCGCGAATAAACTTTTTTGTTTTATTAGTTTTTATGGTTCTTTTTAGCAGCCTGGCTTTTTCTGCTTCGATTGAAATTTTCTCCCCCAAAGATAAGAGCCTTTTCTTCAAGAACAATGAGCTTTTGAGCGGTGCGGTCCAAGGGGTTTCTAAATTAACCATTAATAATATCCCGGTAGATTTGGGGCCGGGCGGGGCATTCAAAGCCCGCTTGTTTTTTAACCCCGGTAAAAATCTGGTGCGCTTGGTTGGAGCAACTGAATCCGGCCAGCAGATTAAAGCGGAACTGCGCATCCTTTATATTTTGTCTTTTGACGATATAGAAAACAAAGCTTATTTCGGCAAAAAGCACTGGGCGCGGCAGGCAATCAATTATCTTTCAACCCTTGGGATTGTTGAAGGCTATCCGGACGGTAATTTTTATCCCCAAGCTTGGCTGCAAAGGGGCGAGTTTGCAACTTGGCTGGCGCGTGCCAAAGGCTTGACTTTGGAAGTGGTTTCAAAAGACCTGTTTTTTGATGTTCCGCGCGAACACTGGAGGGCGCCTTTTATCCAAGCAGTGATAAAAGCCGGATTAATGAAAGAAGTTACTTACAATACTTTTGGTATTTTTGACGGCATGAAAAGAGCGGATGTTGCGTCAGCGATTGTGCAAGCGGAAGTGTTTCCCACTCCCAAAGTAATTGGCAAGACTTTTGTGGATGTGCCTTTTGGCCAAGATTTTGCCGAGTACGTAGATGCAGCTGCGCGCAAGGGAGTGGTAAAAGGAATTTCTTCCAAAAAACCGGTTTTTTCTCCCGGCCGCCTCATGACCCGGGCCGAGGCCGCGGTTTTATTCGCGCGCGTGCCCAATATCAAAACAAAAATCAACTACTTATTTGATTATGCCAAGGGTTATGGCGAGGGCGTTTTTTGCGAGGTTAATACTGCGCCGGAAATTACTTGGTTTGTAATTGATCCTGCGGTAGTGAAGCTGGGCCAGAGCGTGGATTTGCAGATAAAAGCCCGCATCCGCGAGCCGCAGGGATTTTTTGATATTACGAAGGTGGTAGTAGATTTAACTCCTTTAAACGGCCCCAGCAACGCGCTTCTAGAGGATTTGGGGGAGGGGATTGACGAGCAGCCGCAAGACGGGGTCTACAGCCTGAAAATAAAAGTTACTCCCAATGAACCGGGATTAAAGCGCATTTTCTTAAGGGTTTTGGATCGCGGATTGTGGTATGTGGAAAAGCAAGTACTGGTAACGGTTTCGAATTAGCAGGATAAAAACCATGCATAAAAAACTTTTTCTGGCGTTTATTATTTTTGTTCTTCTAGCTTCTTCGAGCTGGGCTTTTTATTTCAACCGCGATGTTTCTTATACCAATGTCCGGGCAGGACAGCGATCTATTGCCATGGGCCAGGCCATGGCAGGCTTGGCGGATGATATTAGCTCGCTTTACCTTAATCCAGCCGGGCTTTCACAAACCGAAGGAATTCTCATTTCCTCTGACCGGCTCTTAAACTACCAATGCTATGCCTTGGGCCAAACTTATCCCATTGATGATGAAGTAACTTTATCCCTTTCAGCTGCGAACCTGTCTTACAGCAAAGGTTCCGAGCGCTTGGACTCCAATGTCTTGACCTTTGCTTATGCGGCGCCTTTAAAAATAATCCCAATCCTTAAAAAAATGGAAGGCTGGTATTTTGGCTTAGCCCTGGACAATTACTTAAATGTGGCGTTCCAGCAATCCGGCACTTCGGATATTTCCGGCTCGGGCATGGATATCAATGCTGGCTTATTGTGGAAGCTGCGCGATTGGTTTTCCGTTGGTGTAGCGGGCCGCAACCTTTTGCCGGATTCTATGGGCGGAAAGATGACTTGGGGATCTTCCGTTGGGCCAGTTGGGATCCCTTTTTCCTATGATGCGGGCTTTGCCTTGAAATTATCCCCGATTTTTAATTCTCCGGTTTACTGGCCGAACCAGAGCTGGATTTTTTCTTATGCTTTTCGCTCTTATAATAAATCCGGCTTGCCGCAGTCCCATCATGCGGGCTTGGAATGGGGCTGGAGGAACTTTTTCTTCTTAAGGGCAGGCTGGGACCAGGAAGATTCTTCCCAGGGCATGGACCGGGTTTTTCCCGTGGGTTTTGGGTTTAAATTTACGGACTGGAAAGCGGACTTTACCCTGCAGACAAATAAGTCCGGCGGCAATTCTTTTAATTTTTCCGTGGTCTATATTCCCAAGTTCATTTATTTTCCAGAAACCAAAAACGAGGCCAAGCGCCCGTTATTCCTGCCCTTTAGGGTAGACAACCCGATTGATGATTACATTACTTATGACGAGCAAGTGGTAGTAAATGGCACGGCCAAGCCCAAGGTAATCATTGAGATCAACGGCAACCGCGCTTATGTTAATGAAAAAGGCGATTTTCGCGTCATTGTCCCGGTGAAGGCAGGCAAGAATGTAATTGAAGTTATCGGCCGCTTTGACAACCAGCAGATGCGCGAAATCAGGAAGGTTTTCCGCAAGCCGCGCTTGGTGATAAAAGAAGAGCGCAAAATCGTAAAAGACCTTTCAGATGTCAGCGCCAAGCTAAAAAAACAAGATTTATCGGATGAAGATTTAAAGCGCTTGACCAAAGAGCAGCAGGAACTGATCAAAAAGCGCGTTAAGCTTATGGATGATCGCAATAAGATGGAATCCCTTGTCCTGCTTGGGGTGGTAGATATGGATCCCAAAGCAGAATTTGAAATTGAAAAAGATATTACCCGCGGAGAATTAGCGGTTTGGCTGGTAAGAGCTGCGGGTACGCCTCTTCCAAGCGTTAAAAAAGCTGTGGCGCAAGATGTAGCGTGGGACCATCCGCAGGCTCCCTATATCCAAGTTGCAATCAGCCAAGGATTAATGTACCTTTATCCAGACAAGACTTTTCGGCCAGATGCCGTTGTTTCTGAAGAAGAAGGAGAAAGGATTTTCCAAAAATTCGGAGTCTTACGATGAAGAGCAGCTTAAAAACCGGTGTGCTGTTCTGTTGCTTCTTGTGCCTGTTATCGTCATTTTCCTTTGCTGCCAACCTGACCCGCTCCCAAGTGATTGCAAAAATTTCTACCGCGGATTTTATGCAGCAGAAAATAGGAGAACTTTTTTCTTGGACCGCGGGTTACGACCTAAATTCCATTAATCGCTTGAAACTTATCCCGAATATCAAGCAAATTACGCTTTTGCCTACGCGGGCTCCTTCGGATGGGAGGACCGTGATTGGCATTCTCACAGAAGTAGATGATCCCAAAGGCCTGAAAAATATCGAGGGCGTGCGCGCGGACTTAAGTTCAATTGGCCGCTTGCCCAACATGATGCTGATTGATAATGGCCGCTGGGGAGATGAGCGCAAAAGCGACGGGGTTTATACCCTGCAAACCAGCATTCCCCAGGATGTGGTGGAAGGGGATAAGGAAATTGCAGTAGCGGTTGTGAATAAGGAAGGGTGGATGGCGCTTTCTTCAACTTCTTTAAGCGTAAGCAATAAAAAGATTATTGCCTCGGCCCGCATTGTCCCAGCCAAAGTAGTTTTATCTCCCAATACCAAAGTGGTGATTATTGAAGTAACCTTGGATGAGGCAAAAACTGAAAAAGACGCAGTTTGTAAACTGCAAGCCAATTTAAATGCCTTATACCTTGACCCGATTAAATTAACCAAAGAAGAAGGCCAAAGCGCTTATCGCGGGTTTTTTGTGCTGCCTCCGAATACGCCTTTGGGCAAGAAAAATATCATTATCCTTTTATCGCGTAATAATACGATTGAAGATTTTGCGCAGATTGAGTTCGAGGTGGTTAAGAATTAAGGGGTGGTAAGTAATGCTGTCTGTTTTGAGTATTATTAGCGTATTTATTGAAATTTTAGTTATTGGTCTTTTGACTTCAGTTTCTTTTGTTTTCCTGCTGCGTTTTATCCGGCGCAAAAAATTCCAGATGTTTTTTCTTTTTTTAGCCCTGTTTTTATGGGCTTTTTATATTGCCTTAGTTTTGCTTTCCCAGCTGGCTTACAATATTGATTGGGGGATAAGAGACCTGCTTTATTTGCAGCAAGCGGCTTCTTTTTGCCGCTTGTTTTCCGCAATATTTTTGGGCTTGTTTTGGATCAGCTTTTTAGTTGCTTGGCCCTGGAAAATTTTCTTTTCCAGCATAGTGTTATTATCCGGCGGATTTGTGGCTGCCCGGCTTGTGACCTCGCACGTTTTTTTGGTGTTCCGGCAGGAAGTAATTGAGCCGGTAATTGTTTATTTGCCGCAAACCATGGACAACTTGTTCTGGCTCTTGTCCTGGACGGTTTTAGCAATTTATTTTTTTTCCCGCTTGGTGGACAGCAATTCCCGCGAGCAAAGAAACTTAAATTTGCTGAACCTTTTTTCCGCATTGCTGGTGCTTTTAGCCTATGTGGCGGGCTATTTATATTTAGCGACTTCCCTGCCGATTTTTCTTTTGGCTTCTTGGAGCATCCTTCTTTTGGCGGTCATTGGCTTTGTGTTGGGGCAGGTGATCAATCCGCAGAGCCCGTCTGCGCTTTATCCCTGGCAGTTTTTCCGCACGCGCTTTTTATTTAAGCTGATCTTGATTTTCGTGCTTTTGATCATGGTGCTTTTTGAGGCCACTACCCTGATGACGATTGTTTCCAGCCGCCGCGCCCTGACAAAATCCGTGCAGGACATATACCAGCAAAGGGCCCAAAGCCTTTCAGAAGAAATTGATTTTAAGGTCCAGGCCTTAAAAGGGGCAGGGAGAGTGGCGATGGATCAAGCTGGAAATTATTGGGCTGGGAAAGCAGATTTGAAATTTATCCAAAATTTGGTGGAAGAAAAATATTCTTTGGATTACGGCGTGCCCTATGTTTTTGACGGGCAGGGCCGGGTTTTTGCCCATCCGGATTATGTCCGCGCCAAGTTTTTTCAAAAAATTGAGCCGGATTCTTTGCGCCAAGAAATCCTCCAAAAAAAGCACGGGTATGTTGAGTTCATGGATAAGTCCGAGGGCAAAATGATCGGGGCTTTTGTGCCGTTAAAAAGCATTCACGGCGGGGTGGTGATTGTGCAAAATGCGCGCCTAGCGTACCGCCCGATCCGGCAGGTAGAAACCCGCTCCTTATTTTTTATTGTGGCAGGAATTATTCTAACTATTTTAGTGGGGATTGCTTTTGCCAAAAGCGTGGAAGTGCCGATTCACCGGCTGATTGAAGGGGCCCAGGCTGTGAGCGCCGGGGATTTGGATTATAAAATCAATGTCCACGGGGTGGATGAGATTGGGGGGCTGGCAGAAACTTTTAACCGCATGACTAGGGATTTAAAAGAAAGCCAAAACCGCTTGATCTTATCGGAAAAGATGAATTCCCTGGGAACGCTGGCAGCAGGCATGGCGCACGAGATCCGCAATCCTTTGGTTTCACTCCGTACTTTTTCCCAGCTTTTGCCGCAGAAGTGGGAAGATCCTGGATTTCGGGAAAAATTCAACGCGATTGTCCCAAAAGAAATCGAGAGGATAAATAAAATTGCCGAAGGCCTGCTAAAATTTGGCCGCAAAGTCAAGCCCGAGCTTTCAAAGGCAAATGTGAATGCTATTCTTGAGGATGTTTTGGTGCTTTTTGAATTAGAGTGCAAAAAAAACAATATAAGAATTACCACTAAATTTACGCAGGCCCCGGATATTACTGCAGATGTTTCCCAGCTTTCGCAAGTCTTTGTCAATATCGTTTTAAATGCCATCCAGTCTATGAAAAACGGCGGGAGCCTGATGGTAAAAACCGAGGTTGGGGAAGTGGTGCATGTGGGAAAAAGCGGATTGGGCGGCATGAACCAGAAAAAAGAAGACGGTTCAGCCGAGATTGTCTGGGGAGAAAAAACTAAATTCGAGCCGGGGGAAAAACAAACTCCGATTCCAGTGATTTTTGTTGAAATTAGCGATACGGGAGAGGGCATTTCTTATGAAAATCTAAAGAATTTATTCGACCCGTTTTTTACTACCAAAGTCAGCGGCACAGGCATGGGCCTGCCGATTACGCTACGCATTATTGAAGAGCATGCTGGGTCAATCCGGGTAAAAAGCAAGGTCGGGCAAGGCACTTCTTTTATTATTACCCTTCCGCAAAACCTAGAAGAAGAAAAAAGAAAAGAAGAAGAAGAGCGTAAAAATCATCTAGCCGACGATGTGGTATAATTAATCTATGGCGATGTTTGAAAGATTTACTGAAAGAGCTGTCCGTATTATTATGGCAGCCCAGGAAGAAGCCAAGCGCTTGGGCGCAGCTTTTGTGGGATCCGAACATTTGCTTCTGGGCATGCTGCGCGAGCAGGAAAATGTCGTAGTCAAGATGCTCGAGCATTTCCGCGTCAGCCCTGGACAGATGAAAGATACGGTAGAAGAATTGATTGCTGTCAAAGGCGCGTGGAAAGGTTCAGAAGTCCCCTTTAATCCCCAAGTCAAAAAAGTGATTGAATTTGCCTGGTTAGAAGCCCGCCAATTGGGGCACAGCTATGTTGGGGTAGAGCACCTTTTGCTCGGTTTGATAAAAGATAAAAGCGGGATTACAGGCAAGGTGTTCGAAGATTTTGCCATTGACTATGCCTCGGCCAAAAACAAAATTATCACCCTTTTAAGCGAGCAGGCCTCTTTCCAGCGCCGCGTGCCCGAAGCCACCAAAACCCCGGTTCTAGATTCTTTTTCCCGGGACCTTACTTTTATGGCGCGCGAGAAACAGCTTGATCCTGTGGTGGGCCGCTCCAAGGAAATTGAGCGCGTGGTGCAGATCTTATCCCGCCGCAAAAAGAATAATCCTGTCTTGATCGGGGAAGCTGGGGTGGGAAAAACTGCAATTGTCGAGGGGTTGGCGCAAAGGATTATTGCCGGGAATGTTCCGCAAACGCTTTTGCAGCAAAGGCTGGTAACTTTGGACTTGGGATTAATGATTGCAGGCACCAAGTACCGCGGCGAATTTGAAGAGCGCTTGAAAAAAGTTTTGGCCGAAGTAAAAAAAGCTGACAATGTAATTTTGTTTGTGGATGAAATCCACACTTTAATTGGTGCAGGAGCAGCGGAAGGCGCCATGGATGCAGCGAATATTTTGAAGCCGGCGCTGGCGCGCGGCGAGATCCGCGTAATTGGCGCAACCACCATTGATGAATATAGGAAGCGCATAGAATCTGACCCGGCTCTTGAGCGCAGGTTCCAATCAGTGATGGTAGAAGAGCCTACGGTGAGCGAAACGATAGAAATTTTAAAAGGCTTGCGCGGACGCTATGAAGAATTCCACAAAGTAGAAATAACCGATGCAGCGCTGGTTTCCGCGGCCCGGTTATCCAGCCGCTACATCCGCGACCGGCATATGCCGGATAAGGCGATTGATCTTATTGATGAAGCAGCTTCCCGTGTCATGCTGGGGTCCTCGGCTGCGCCTCCAGAATTGGTTGAAATTACCAAGCAAATGGAAGAAATAAAAAAGCAAAAAGAAGAAGCTGCCAATACCCAGGAATACGAAAAAGCTGCTTCTTTGAGAGATAAAGAAGAAGCCCTAAGGCTGCAGTATGAGGCAGTTTCCCTTAAATTAAAGGATTTTAAGCGCAATAAATTCCCCCTGGTAGATGCAGAAGTTATTGCGCAGGTGGTGAGCTTATGGACATCTGTTCCTGTTACCCAATTGACAGAAGAAGAAACCGAGCGCCTCTTGAAAATGGAAGAAGTGATTGAGAAAAAAGTCGTGGGCCAGGATGAGGGCATAAAAGTTATTTCTAAGTCTGTGCGGCGCTCGCGCGCTGGCCTCAAAGACCCCAAAAGGCCGATGGGTTCTTTTATTTTCCTTGGGCCATCGGGCGTGGGCAAGACTGAATTAGCCAAGCGCTTGGCAGAATTTCTCTTTGGGGATATGGAAGCGCTCATTCGCATTGACATGTCCGAATATTTGGAAAGCCATACAGTTTCGCGCTTGATTGGTTCGCCTCCAGGGTATGTGGGGTATGGGGAGGGGGGGCAGCTGACCGAAGCTGTCCGGCGCAAGCCCCATTCTGTTGTGCTGTTTGATGAGATCGAAAAAGCGCACCGGGATGTAACCAATATACTTTTGCAGATACTGGAAGACGGCATGGTGACTGATTCCCAAGGCCGGCACATTGATTTCCGCAATACCTTGATTATCATGACTTCTAATACCGGGGCCGACCTTATCCGCCGCTCTTCGAGCATGGGTTTTATGGCCAGCGAAAGCGAAGAATCCGGCTATGAAGACATGAAGAAAAAAGTTCTGGACGAGCTCAAAAAGAATTTTCGGCCGGAATTTTTGAACCGCATTGACGAGCTGATTGTTTTCCGCGCATTGGCCAAAAAGCATCTTTTGGAAATAATCGATATTATGGTTGAAGAGCTCAACCAAAGGCTGCAGGAAAAGAGCATTGAACTTGTGATTTCCAAAAAAACCAAAGATTTTATAGTAGACAAAGGGTTTGACCCAAAATTAGGAGCGCGGCCGCTGCGCCGGGCGCTGGAGGATAATATCGAAGATCCTTTGTCCGAAGAAATCCTTAAAGGCCGTTTTGGCTATGGCTCCAAGATAAAAACCGAAATTGAAGGCAATAAGATTGTTTTCAAAGGCTCTGCTCCAAAAGCTGCTCCCTCGAAAAAAGCCCCTGCTTCTGCCAAAAAAGAAAAAGAACTGGCTGGAAAATAGTTAAATTCCCTTTTATCTCTTGACGGATAAACAAAATAATGTTATATAATATAGGTAGTTTGTGAGATAATAGTGTATAAAATATAGGTAAATATGTTTAATAGGAAAATAATAAAATATTTAATAAAATGGAAGAATAGAACGGATCGTAAGCCACTTATCATAAGAGGAGCCAGACAAGTTGGTAAGACTGTAAGCGTAAAGATGTTTGCAGAAAAGCACTTTAAGGAATCTATTTTGATAAACTTGGATAATCCAGAGCATGAAATGCTCTTTCGTCAGCCGGTTTCTTTAGATGATTTTGAAAAAATTGTACAATTAAAATTTGGGAAAAAGATAGTTGAGGGAGAAACGCTTTTATTTATTGATGAAATCCAGAATTCCCCGGGGTTAATTAATCTTCTGCGTTTTTTCTATGAACAGCGCCCGCTTTTACATGTTATTGCAGCTGGTTCTCTTCTAGAAGTAAAAATGAAAAGAGAAGGATTTAATTTTCCGGTGGGGAGGGTGGAATTTGCTTATTTATATCCTTTGGACTTTTTTGAGTTTTTAGAAGCGAATGGACAGCTCGAGCTTTTAGGGTTTTTAGAGAATTGTTCATTTAAAAAAGAAATTCCCCCAGCGATTGCAGCTATGGCAAAAAAATCTTTTGATGAATATCTTATGGTAGGAGGCATGCCTGAAGCGGTTAAAGTTTTTGTTACTCAAAAAGATTTGTCAGCTTTGGGCAGGGTTTATAATTCTCTCCTTACTTCATATTCGGAAGATATTTTTAAATACGCCTCCGAGGCTAAAGCAAAATATATAAGGCATTGTTTGGAAAATGCTCCTTTTTTTGTTGGCCAGGCGATTACCTATGCTCATTTTGCGGAATCAAATTTTCGCAGCCATGAAATAGCGGAAGCCTTTGAGATTTTAGAAAAGGCCATGCTGCTTTATCGCGTTATGGGAACCTCGCATTTTAATCTTCCGCTAATTCCTAAAAAAAAGAAAGCGCCGAAGCTTTTATTTTTGGATGTGGGGTTGGTTAATTATAAATTGGGACTTAGAGAAAAAATGTTTGATTTTGAGTCGCTTAATCCTATATTCAAGGGTCAAATTGCTGAACAGGTGGTTGGACAGCATCTAATTCAGCTTGAAGAAACCAGTCCTCCTCTTATTTATTATTGGTATCGGAATAGTCCAGGAAGTACGGCTGAAGTGGATTTCATTTTTTATTGCAAAGATAAAGTAGTTCCTCTTGAGGTTAAATTTGGACAGAGCGGCTCGCTTAGATCTTCAAAAGAGCTGGTTAAAGCCTCAAAAATTAAAAGCATTATTCGATTATATAATGGGTCTATGCTAGTTGAAGCAGCACAGATCGAGGATGTAAAATTTAGTCTTTTTTCACTTCCTTTTTATCTTCTGCCGAATTTAAATAAGATTATTGGAGAGGATCTGGCCTCGCCCACATCATCCTAAGGTCTCATCCTAACTCCTGACTTCCGCGATAGGACACCCAAACTTGTCTACCGACAGGCAGGTCTCAACTTTTTACGTTTGTAGCCTTCTTTAGGGACAAGTCGCGACTTGTCCCTATGATATCGGTTTCAAATTTAGGAATTAGTAAAGAAGATCTAATTAAAAAAATATTCAAAAGTAACTAGCCAATAAGTAGCCTCACCCTGACTAATCGTATATATTCAATTGTCGAAATTTGTCCCTCTCTTGGGGGTGTTGCAAAATAACTTTTTCCCGCGTAGGAGGGGCTTTAGCCCCTCATGATATCAGACCCTAAAGAGCCTTCTACGCGTTAATATAGGTATTTCGCAAAACCCCTTCTGTATTTTTATGTTATAATAATATTATTCGAAAAGATTGGGGATTATATTGCTATGTTAAAAACAAAGCTTAACCGCAAAAAGATAATGAGTTTTTTGGAAAAAAATAAGGTTATTTTGAAAGAATATAATGTCAAAAGGATTGGCTTGTTTGGTTCTTTTTTTGAGGGAAAACAAAAAAAATCGAGCGACGTGGATTTTTTAGTTGAATTCGAAAAGCCAAGCTTTGATAATTTTATGAATTTGGTTGAATATCTTGAAAAAAATTTTAAGCGAAAAGTAGATTTGATTACCCAGAGAAATTTAAGCTCCCATATTTCTCCTTATGTTAAGAACAAGGTTTTGTGGTATGAAAGTTAATCTTCCTTATCTCAAGCATATTCTGGATGAAATCTCCGGAAATAATTTCTAATACCTAATGTCTAATTCCTAATTATAAGATTAAAAATAAAATGAGCAAATTTGATATTTATGATAGAGTAACGAGTTTTGCCGTCAGAACAATACATTTTTCTGAAAAGTTATCCCACAGTTTTTCGGGGAAAATAGTAGCTAAGCAGCTCATAAGGTCATCTACCTCGATTGGTGCAAATTTGCAAGAAGCAGACGGAGCAGTATCAAAAAACGATTTTTTAAACAAATTAGGAACTTCTAGGAAGGAGTCTTTAGAAACACAATATTGGCTTGATATAATAAAAAGATCTAACCTGATAAAAAACCCTAAAAATTTAGAGGAATTAGATTTTCTTTGTTGTGAAAGCAAAGAAATCAGTAAAATTATCTGCAGCATAATTATTAATACGAAGAAGAATAATGCCTAATTCCAAATGTCTAATTCCTAATTGTGGTGCCGCTTCGCAGAATTATTTATAATAATATTCCTAAATTCGTAATTAGGAATTCTACATTAGGCATTTTTCTCAATTCGGCATTAGAAATTCGGGAATTAGAAATTATTTTATTCTGCATGCAAGTTTTATGCAGGATGCCCCGATAGTAGAGGTGAGCGCATAAAAGCGCGATATTAACCTAGTAAAGGTGGTTGTTTATGAGTGACTTTCAATTGCCTAATATATCTTCTGGTGATTCTCTATTTAGGAGACGAACTAGTTTGTTTGGCGGTGATGCACAATTAAATTCTCCTTCAACTCAAAATCCTTTAACCCGTGTTCCTGCACAAATTCCCAATTATAATTTGGATGGATCTAGTTCTGGTACTCAACAAATTAACCGATCAGCAACAGGTGCTTCTCCCACCCCTCCCGCCCAATCCCCTCAACCAAACCCTGATGAAAAGTTAAAAAAGCTAGGGGAGCATTATTTAAAACAAAGAGGAGTAGAGGCTTTTATAAAGACGAACTTAATAAAAACTGGTTATATTTTTGATACTACAAAATTTAATAACTTAACTTTAGAAAAAAAATTAGCCCTATATTTTTGGATTAAGAATAAATTAAATTCCAAAAACAACGGAGCAACAACTCAACCAACCACTATACTTATCTCTAATCCTACTAGCGGTCCTACTTCCAGGGGTAGTAGCGTAAGAGGCTCCCAAGATTTTGATATTCTTCTTCCTGTTATCGCCAAAGAAATTAAAGAAAAAAAACTCACCCTGGAAAAACTCGTTGCCCGGTTTTTTAGGGCATATTTAAAGAATCCCCAGAAAGTTATAGCGCTTTTAAGAGCAGGTGGAATTAGTATAAGGAAAAATATTACAGTAAATGATGCTAAAGCTGTAACTATTGTGAAGGCTATTTTAAGAAAGGTTGCAAATGGCACAATTGCCCAAAAGCTAGAATTTCTTGATTTAATGCGAAAAATTGGGATGAAGGATAAAGGAGTTAAAGGCAAGCATTTTACTGAACTTTCTAATTTTGAAGATGTTTATAGTACAGGAAAGAATTATGCCCAGCTTATAACCAAGGTATTAGGGCTAGATCCTACAAAGCAAAAAATAAACTACCACATTCGTTTTGTGGAAGATGCAAAGACAAAGAGTGTGAAAGAAGAAATTTATATTATATATAATAAAAAAGTTGGAGATACATTTGTTAAAGTTGAAATGCGCGTGGATGATGGGATTGACAGGACAGAACTTAGGGATCTGGTAGATAATTTCGGGATCAAAATATCTGATCAGGGTTTTGCTTATTTAGCACATGGCGCATCAACTGATGAAAAGCACTTAGAAGGCACTTTGTATGAAACTAAGCAAGATAGGGTCATTGGATTAAAAGATTTAGAGGCAGTTGCCCAGCTTTTTGCCCGACTAGGGCATGCTTATGGGAAGGAAAAATTTGAATCAATCCGCGCGGAATACTTGCAGGCTAAGGGCTTCCAATTGATCGCAGTTGGTGCTATATTTAGTCGCTTGGATTTGGCAAAGGGAGATGGTAACCGCCAGGGATTGATAGATTCGCTGAAAGAGCAATATCGTGTAGCAGCGAGAGAACTTTTGGATCGTATTGCTCCTAATGCCGTATTTTTGGATATGAAACAGCTAAGGACTTTCCATACTGCTATGGCTTTTGCACTGATTACAAAAGACCCGGGCAAGTATTTTACGACTAAAGATGCTACTAAAAATTGGGGGAATCTATCTCCGGATTTTGAGGCCAAATATTACTTTGAGCTGATATTCCAAAAGCCAACTTTAACTAAAAAGTTTTTAACAATAGAAGATAGATATACTAGAATCAGTAAGCTTTCTAAAAAAGCTAAAAAATTGGCTGAAGAAGCAGAAAAAGCAACGGATCAAAGAGGAAAAATCGACTTAAAGAAAAAAGCTCAAGAGGCTATTGAAAAAGCTAAGAAATATCAAAAACAAGTAAAATACCAATCTGATAAGGAAATGCCGCAAATTACTGATACTAAACGAAAACAAGCCATAGAAACAGCAAGAACAAAAGCAGAAAATGATTTTAAAGAAGCTGAAGACAAGATTAAACTCCTTCCAGAAGGGAGTGGAACATAATGGTAATGGATATCACTAATTTAAATTTCAGTATTTATGGGGCTAAGGCGCATTATTTAAATAATCCTGGAACAGAAGGGAAGAAGGGGACAGATAAAACCGATAAAAATGGCAAGCCAACAGAAATAGAAGATCGCCGTAAAAAATTAGAAGAAGAAGTAAAAAAAATAGAGCAAAGCGGGGCAGAAAAACACAGTTTAGCTGAAAAATATCATAAAATAGCAGCACTTTTAGAAAAAGAAGCAGAGGCCTCAAGCTCAGATAATGAAAAATTACAAAGACTTCAGCAGGCTTACCAGTATTATTTTAAATCTGCTCAAGTGTCTGCTAGTCTTGCTTTTGCGCATACTACCTTAGACCCGCATGCTAAGATCAATTTTAAAGATGCTCAAAAAGCCCATGGTAAAATCCTTGAACTTAAAGATAAAGTTAATGGTCTTTTTGAATCAGTGGATAAAAAGATTGCAGAAAATAAAGACCAGGAAAATAAAGCTCGCCGTGCTTCCTGGATTGCCCAGCTCAAAGAACAATTTAGCAAAACTAAAGAACAAGTTGAATTATTGGAGAAAAGCTTGGGCTATAAATTGGTGGGAGTGGATAAAAAAGAACATACTTATGATGATACTTTGCTGCCCATTACAAGAAAGGCTTACAAAATTGTGCACTATTGGCAGGAAGCGAGCAAAGAATCAACAGCTAGAGCCCAGAGATACCATTATCTAAAACAGATTTTTGAAATATTAAATTCTGTTACAGATCCAGAAGAAGCAAAAAAGATGTTTGCTATAAAATTTGGCCAAAAAGAATTTGGCGAAGTCTTATTTTCTGAAGGCGGAAGGCTTTTTGCTAAAGTGATTTTCCAGGTGCTTTTTGATAAAGGAGAATATAAAGATGATGATTCAACTACAGGAGAGGATTCTACCCCTCGTACGCATGAAAATTCCTTTACTTATCTCAAGGGCTTATTTGAACTTATTCGCTTACAATCTCAATACGCCCATATCCAGCCAGATGCAATTGCCTTGTTTAAAGCTAATTTGTGTAAATATGTTGATACTATGGTTACTAGTCACAATAAAGTAGCAGCGGATAGTGTTAGAGAAGGGAAAAAATCCAAATTTACTCCTAAAGACGTAGAATCCTATTTAAAAGACTTAGATGAAATGAAAGCATTAATGGGGAAAGTCGGTGGCTATAGGGATGAAAGCCTTGACTTGCTTCGATCTGCTATGCAGGGATCTGATTCGGCCAAGAAGAAAGAGTATGCTTTGGCAATTATTAGATTAACCGGAGTTAAGGGAGTTAGAGAGGTTAAGAAAAATGGTATATATACAGAAATCATTGATAAAAAGGGTAAATATCGTCATTTTACAGCAGTAGGTAAAGCAATAGATACTTATAAGAGGCTTCTTAGAATACTAACTTCTAGTGGTGGGGGTGGTGGAGGAAGTAGTAGCCCAATATAATAGGCAACAGTTTTTATGGGTTTTATGCAAGTTTTTGACCCATATATTCGATATATATAGTGTAAGAATGATGGATTTCTAAGTTTGCCTGTTGCTTAGAAAAGTTTTGATATATCCAGCAATAGGCTGGATTTTTTTTTATTAGGAGTGTTTAAATGGTTGAAACAAGAGGAATAGATAATTCCCAGAATTTAAACTGGAACCCTTCTCTTTATAGGGGAAGAGAGCCTGTTAGGTTAGACCTGGCTAAATTCATTAAAAATCTCCCTTCAGATAAAAAGGCTTTGGTAGTAAAAGAACTGGAATCTTTTTTATCAGACATTGAAATCCGTTTTTCTCCCCTAGGTGAATTTGCCGATCTTTTTATTAAAAAAGAGCAAAACGGCATGGTTCGATTTGAAAAACTTAGCAGTCAAACTTCTTCGATTAGAAACTTAAAAAATCAAAAATTAAGAGAATTATTGGTTGTTTTAGGATATTTGAAGCAAAATGCAACAGACGTAGAATTCCGCTTAGCTTTAGCCAAATTGCTTCCTTCTTCAAAAAGATTTGCTCCTTTGGCAAATGAGTTATTGCTTCGCAGAGCTCTTGCCAGCCGAAAATTCAATGAACAACAATTAAAAGATTTTAGAGCAGGGCTCTCTAATATAGAAATTTACTTCAGCATGGATAAGAGAAGCAAAATTGAAAAAATTGTTATTGTGAAAAAAGCTGTCAGCCCGAATAAAAAAGAATATGCCCAAATAGAAGTTTTGAGCATTTATGAGGTAAAAAAACCACAAGCCCAATATTTAAAAGAAATAGAATATTTTCAAATCCTTTTAATGGGAATGGGGCTTTTAACTAAATATACGAGAAAAGGCTATATTGATAAAAACACAGTCGAAGCTTTGCAGTCTTTTTATTTAAGTAATCCATCTTTGATAAATCTTAAGCCCCAACAAGCCTATGATACTTTGAAATTTCTATCTCAAAACTTAGCTATAAGGGAAATACAATACCACAAACTGTTTGTTGATAGGAAGAAGATAGAAGGAACAAAAAAAGGATCCGAAAAAAAAGCAGAAGGAGCTGGCGTTACAGAATGGGAAAAAGCTATTTACCAGGAAATAGAGTATGCTCGCCAATTGTGGTCAGCTTATGTTAATTATTACGAGCAACTAGAGCAATACCTTAGATCTATCCCCGCAGGAGTAGAAGATAAATCTCTGGCTGTTGTTAGAAAATATTGTTTGTCTGAAAAAGCCCGTTTGCTTAGCAATATTAGAAAGTTGGCCCAACGGCTTTTTGGTGCAGAAGATGAAAAGATCGGGGGATATTATAGCTACCGCTTAAAATGTTATGCCGCCCGACGCAAGTTTATCCTAAAAGAAATAGCGGATAATAAATCAGAAGATAAATTAATAGCATTAAGATTGAGCCAGGTTCTTCTCAGCCAAAACATTGCAGCGGATGCCCAATTTCTAAAAACACTTGTTTTCGAAGAATACCTTCCTCTATCTCTTAGAAGAGCATGCAAAAGCTTGTTTGAAAAATACCGCGCTTATTTAAGCGATGCTAATTTACAAGGCCAAGAGTATTTATTTTCTTCCCCAGCCATTTTTAAGCAGCAGTTTGATTCTGCGTTAGAAAACCTGTCAAAATGGAGAAATAAGATCGAAGCTTGTAAAAATGAAGCGCAAAAAAGCGAATACGCTTTAAAACATCTAAAAAACTACCAAAAACTTTTGTTGCAGTTATCTTTAGCAAAACAAATTCAAAGAAGAGAATGGAAAAACATTGCTTTTAACCAACTAGAAAGCCGGCTTGCCAGCATTCAAAGCCAATTGTTTGTTTATATTCTTAATCAAAAATGGGGGTTGAAAAATAAGGTTCTTGGCAAATTTATGGCTTATTGTGAGGGGCGCATAAAGGATATCTTGCAGCAGATTGAAAAAGGAAAGATTCGATCCACTCGATTAAAACTAGTTTTTCAATATCTATTCTTGGCTGCCCAGTATATTTCTATCTTAGGCAATATAAAAAATGCAGTTAGAGATTCATCCTTGCCAGATAGAACCAAGAGTTCGGTCCAAAAATATTTAGAGGTAAAAAGCAAAAAATATTCAGGGAATATTGAAAATATCCTTAAAAGGATAAGTTATCTCAAGTCGGATAAATGCGGAATCAAATATGTCCTGGAACATATGGAAAATAAAAAAGCAGAAGCAGTTTTTAGTTTTCTTACTATTTTACAGTTGAAGTTTTTTCTTTCTTTGCGTACAGAACAGGGATTAGAAGATTATCAGAAAAAGATAACTGGTTTAATTGATAATTGTTATGTGATTTTAGAAGCTCAACCAAGTCTTTTAAAATATTCGCCTTTTATATCTTCAGAAGTGAACTTATTGGCTTCGGTTTCTGGAGAAGTTAATTTTCGAGGGCCGCAAAAAGCAAAAACCGAAGAAAGCCTGAAGAAAATGTACGAAACTGTTTATCAAATTACTCGGACTATGAAAAATTCTTATTTTTCCCAAGTAGTTATTCAAATTTTACATCATTACTTTAGTCAAAAAGTTAGAACTCTATCCCCTTCCGCAATTTTCAAAAGCTATCTTAGTTGGGTTGCGGCTTGTAGTCGTGGAGGCTATTCTTACCCGACAGATATTGGCTCTTGGAACTTAAAAAATTCAGCAGCAGAAATGATAGGTAAAAAAGGAGAAAAAGAACCTCCTTATTTTGCAACTAAAGATCTACAAATGTTCTTTTTTGGAAGAGATAAAGCTTCGGAAGCGTCGCGGAATGAAGTTTTTAATCTCATTGGTTTTTTCTATTCTGCTATTAAAAATTATAATCATTATGCTAAGCTAAAAAAGCTTCCTGCGATTTCATTTGTTGCGGTTGCAAAAATGGCCTTGGCTATAATCAAAATTGTAGAAGGAAAAACGAATCCGGAAGTTCTAAAGATTTTAGAAATTCTTTCTAATTCTCCTATTCGAGATGAATTAGCTTATTATCATGCTTCGCGCAAACTAGAACAAGACCTGACTCGTTTAAAGTTAGAACAGATTAAATATATTAAAACTTTAGGATCGGGGTTTATTACTCGTGCGCAAGGAATTGTGGTTTCTCCTCGCTTTTTGGGCAAGATGGAGCAAAGATATATAGAAGGGAATATTATCCCTTATATTTTTAGATTTCAAGATATTTTAGTTTATTCTCCGGTTGTGCATAATGAAGTTTTTATTCAAGAAAAATTTGTTACTGGAAATCGAAAATTTCAGAAAGATCCGCGCTTAATTTTATATGCTTTTTTAAAATATTCTAAAAACATTGGGAAGCCAATACAGATTAATGGTGCTGCTATTCTTGTAACAGATGCTTTACTAAAAGAAGCTAGAAATTTTTTGTTGACTGGCAGAGTGCAAAAAGTTTCTCTTTTTGAAGATTTTTTGGCGCTGACAATGAAACCATACGATCCTCAAAAGGTAGAAGACCAAAACATGCTTTCTGCGCTGCTCAAATTTATAAAAGATCGAAAAGATAAAGATTTAATTGGTTTTGAAGAAGAAATAAGCAAAGCAGCCTTAAATTTTTCAGGAGTTTATTTTGTTTTTGACAAGGAAAATAATGCTCGTTGGCTAGACCCCAAATTCGCTCTCCAAAATCCGGATTTAATTTCTGAACGCGGTATTCTTCTTGGGCAATTGAGATATAGAGATATTGCTACTTTTGTAAGGCGCCATGGTTTGGCTGCGATTAAGCTGGCTCTAGCGCAATATAATGGAAAAATTTCCGGATTATTACGCTTGAGAATGACCGGAGAAGTTGAAGAGAAGATGGAAGCCCAAGACCTTCGGTCAGTGGCTAAGATTTTTGCAGCAGCTCCTTTTTATCGTTTTAATGGAGGGGCTTTTAATTTTGAAGTAGAAGACCCTAAAATTTTAAGATTTATTGCTCAATTATCCAATCTTTTTGGGAAAAAGGCTTCTTTTTATCAACAGCTTATTGAAAAGTTGCTGGATTATAGCCAATCTAAATTTACAAAAGAAGAAATTTTAGGGCTAGCTGAATTAGCCTCAATTATTTTAAAAAATAAAGAACAGATTATTAAAAACTTAGGGAACAAGATATATAAAGTTGATTTAGGCCTTCGGATTACTGCTTTACATCAGATTTTGGTTAGAGGGATAAGAGAGATTGCTTTTAAAGACGGGATAACCCAAAAGGAAGCAAAATTAATCAAAACATTTGCTCGCATTCTAGAATTGAACGGTTTATATATTACTAATCATCTTTTACTGGTTACTGCTGCGCCTGAAAGCGATCTAGGGAGAATTTCAAATCCAAGCCATAAAGAGATATACAAAACTTTATATCCTAAGGTTATGGAAATACTTAAGAGAATTCATTTTCATCTTTATTCTTTGGCGGAAAAAGGCCAGCACGAAATAAAAAGAAAGGGATATCCTCGCGGAATATTGTCTTCATTTTGGAGCGGTTATTGGGATTTGTTACAAGTTTCTTGGAAAGCAGCTAAAGAGGTTTTAAATCCTCCGGCCTTGAGAGATTTTAGCGCAATTGGAATGCAACCGGAAGTTCTTATGAACCTGCGTTTATTAATTAATCCTAAAGTTAGTACGGAGTTGAGAGAAATTACTCAAAAATTAGAAGCTCGGCAAAAAGCAATATATGCACAATTAAAAACACCTGCTGCGAAGATAGTGTTTGTTAATTGGCAAAAGGAACATGGAGAAATAGTTCTGTTGGAAAAACAGCTCATAAGCCTGCTGAAAAATTTAAAAGACAATAAGAAAACCGAAAAAATGGGGCTGGTATCTGCTCTTTTAAGAGAAATAGAAGTTTTGACAAGCTTGCTTGAAAATACCTCTGAATACAACCTGCATTTATTTGCTATTGCAGATAGATATGGCCAAGTTTTAGTTAATATTTATAGATTGATGGCAAAATTCAAAGACATGGAAATTCACGCTATAGCAAAAGATAAAAAAGACCCGACTTTGTTGTCGGCTACGATAGAAAAACTTCTAATTAGATCTTATCAAAATTTAAAAGAGTTATTAAATTTAAGAGCACAATTAATACCAATTGAGCGGGAAAGACAAAAATTGGCTAATCGGCATGCTGAAATAGTAGCTTTGCTGACAAATCCTGTTTTTACGGCTTCGGATTACCAACAGCTAAGAGCTGTTTTATGGTCTCAGTTTAAAAGCCAGAAGTTTAGCCGCGGGGTTGTAAGCGGGTTAATGCAATATGCGGTAGATTTTTTTGGCCCTCTTTTTTCTGGCCAGACAAATGAAGTATTAAATATTGATGGCCGGCCTTTTAAAAAATTCTGCCAGATATTGGATGACTATTTCCTTAGGCAAAAAAGAAATCTACCTTTGACTTCCCTTAATCCTCATCCGGGAGAAAATTTAGAAATTACCTATGTGAAATTAGCTTTTGCTAAATTAGCCAGTATTTTGCCGCAGCAAATTCGTTTTAATTTATTGGCTACTCTACCGGTTGCACTTGTAGGTAGGCATGGAGTTTTGGAAGGGGTTATTAATGTAAAAAGAGATGCTATGGCAGCATTTGGACAGTTATCAGGCATAGGCAATGTTGTTGTTGGGCCAGAAGATCTGGCTTCTTTTAAGCATTATTTGAATAGTTCCCTGGCTCAAGCTAAGTATCATATGGCTTCTTGGCTAGGGTTAAATTCAACTAATTCTCCCCCCCAAAATTTAGCTGCTTATTTGCATAATATTTTGGTAAATAGCGATGATGGAGCAGAACATATAAAGAAACTCTATTTGCGCTATAAAGCTGGCCGCTTTTTAGTTGACAGGGTAACACAGGGAGATATTAAGCGTTTAAATGATTATTTGATCAAACACGTTTTTACAAAAATTGAGCATAGTCCGCGCTTATTAGCCCGGCTTTTGTTTTTGGCCAATCGAGGAAAGATTAAAACTCCTTTATTTAAAAAGGATTCTAAAGGCAATTGGCAACTTGATAAAAATGCTTTTACTGAAGCATTGGTTAGGTTATCAAAAATTGGCGGATTAAATACCCAAGTTTTTGGATTTTACGAGAGCTTAAATGTTTCTTACGGCCAATTTGATCCTTATAAAGAAGATTTATCCAAATTAGGGCAGTTAATTATGGATATTCTTGCTGTCCAAGGAGAAATAAGTCGATCTAATTTAGCTATAGACCACAAAAATACTCCGCTTACTTATTTTGACCCGGGATTATTTTTACAAGATATTACGAATGCCAATGCTAAGCCAAATTATATTACTGTGGTTGATTTTCGCGGGGCTGTGGCTAGAAGGTCAGTAACAGATTTATCCAGCGGCAAATCTTATTTCTTTAAACTTTGGCAGAAACATTTAGCAGAATCCTGGTTATTTGCCGGATTAGGGGATAAGGCAGATCTTTATAATCAATTAGCTCCGTTAATTCAAAAAGATTTAGAAAAATTGGCAAAAGATTTTTGGAAAAGAAGGCTTTTAAGAAAAGGAACTATGCCTGTTGAGGTAGCTGCTAAAACTTTATATGAGATGGGGGTTGGGTATATTGAATCTTATGTTAAGTTTACTGTTTTAATGGCAAAAGGGATAAAAATGGGTTTCGTTGGTTCAACCCAGTGCCTCGTTAATCTTTTGAGGGCGGTTTATCATACTTCTTTATCCGGGGATAAAAGAAAATTAAGTGAGGCTATTGAAAAATTGTCAGAGTCTTTTGGTCATGTTATCGGAGCATTTTCGGTTTTTGAATTAGCGGGGTTCCTTTTTATTGATGAGGTTTTTAATAAGATAAATGAAGGGAAATATGCAAGAGCTTTGGGTGTTTTATTAGCAATCAGTGAAATGCTTAAGCATGGATCTCATGCCTCTCGCTTTTTATTATCTAATGTTTATAAGAAAGGGACTAATGTTTATCGTTATTTTCGATATCGTGGAATGCTTAATCCGCGTTTTGCTTATCCATTTCCTCAATCAGTTAAGCATGGAACAGGCTTGAAATTATTGTTTAAGGTGGCAGGAGCTCCTATATATTGGCCAATTCACTTTTTTAGAGAAGGGTATATACGTCATCCTTTGATTGGTTTAAATAAAGAAATAGGCAAACCTGTGCTTGATTTTGCGCAGGGGATTGCTGGCCAAAGAGATTTTGTTATTCAGATTGAAGTGCAATCTCCAAATGTTATAGAAACTCCTCAAACAACGGGTGTTTTACCTCCTACACCTCAAGTAGGAAATGTAAGAAGGGCAGCAAGAGCAGTTAAGCATTTTTACTATCGTTTTAGATTAGAAAAATCTGGATTATCTGCTTATGTATGGGGCAGATTCCAATTGAGAAATGAAATAAGCTTTTTTGCTCCGCGTCATTTATTAGCTCAGTTTAGCCGTTTATTTCCGAATTCTATACATGGATTAAATACTCCGCTGGCACCTCAAAATCTCGCACAAATTCAAGGTTTTATGAGTTTTCTGCAACAAAATCCCAATGCTAGGTTTAAAATCTCTTTTACCTATGATGGGGCGAACAAAACTTATCGCATAAACAATGTAAATGGTAATTTATCTCCAGAAAAGACTTATTTGCCCCGTAAATTGGTTGAAGGAATATTTGGCCAAAATCAGGAATGGAAATCAATCGTTGAAAATCCTAATGGCAAGATATTGATTCTTAAAGAAAATGCGATTCAACTTATAGATAGGTTGGGGGTTGATGACAATATTAAGGGCCAATTAAAGCAAGCGGTTAAACAAATACAATCTAGTCGTTTTGTTAATCCGCAATTGCAGCCTATGAGTTTTGATGCCCAAACTCTGTCGCGCATTATGGCACGGGTTGTGCAGGGTGATTATAAGGGATTTATAGATATTGTTCGGCAATATAATCGTGATGAAGGTGCAAATTTTGGAAGAATAAAAGGCTCAATTCGAGCGCTATATAATGGTTTTCGCCTTATGTTAGAAGAACAAGCTGTGGCATTAGAAAAAGCCCGTGAACAGGCAGCTTCTCAACCAGAGCAAACCCATAAAAAGGGACAATTATTATTAGAACATGAAAACAAGATAAAAAATACTCTTGGCGATGAAAGAGCAAGAAGGATTTTTGATGATAAAGGCAGGTTAAAAGAAGCAGAATTCGAAAAAATGATCCAAGAGCAATCAAATAAGAAAATTGCTCACAACTGGGAAAAGCTCTTAATTAAATGGCGTCATTTTTATGCACAAGATAAGGCAATGGAATTAAATAATCATAGAGTTTATCGTTGGGCTTTGGGGCAAGATCATGCTAAACAATATATGCTTCAAATTCAAACCCACCCAACAAAACCTAATAATCCTTTTGTATTAGACCCTACAAAGCCAGCACAATCTGAAGCAGTAACTTTGAATGCAAGGCAAATAATAAATATTTGCCAGGATGCAAAAAATAATTTTGGTAAATTATTCCATTATTGGGATAAGGTGCAAAAATATACAGATTTAGTTGGTTTATATCCTGAAGGCACTCCAAAAAGGGCTAAATTTCAAGCAAGATTAGATAAGTGGATTAATCGTCTTTCGGTGGAATTTGGGGGTATGACTTATGGTCAAGCAAATGGGGTTTTTGCTGCTGCCAGGTTAGATTTTATGAATGCTGGTGGAACCGAGCAAGGTTTTGCAAAAGCAATTAAATATGCTTCTAAATGGAATGTTAGAATTGCGATGTCAATGCCTCCATCTGCTGCATCAGAACCAACCCCAACCCAGCCAGCTCCCCAACCAAAACCAGCTGAATCGCCAACCGGAATACCAAGTTCTCAGCCTCAAGTTGTAGATAGGCGAGGGGTGTTTGATTATTATGGGAAACTTGCTTATTTATCCTCTGAAGATAAGAGAGCATTAAAAGGAGATGTTGAGAAAATATTAACTCAAGCAGGAAAATCTTTAGAATCTGGTCAGAGAATTTTATTTTATTGTACTGATACAGAAATAAACTTCTTTATTTATAAAAAAGTACGTGGACGATATATTGTTTATGAGTGGGATGGAACAAGAGAAACCGCGAAGATTTTTAAGAGCCAAGGAGAGTTTTATTCTTACTTAAAAGGAAAAACAGAAATCAATCCCGGATTAACATCTGGTATTGTTGTTCAAAAAAGATATCCTGGAATGAGAGTAGCTGGATTAAAATTAGTTTTAAAAGCTAAAGCCCGCCAACTAAAATATAGCTGGCAAATTCGTAACTTTCAAAAAATCCAAGCTTTAGCAAAAAGATATAAGATACAAATCCATGATCAAAAATCCTTAAAAAAGATTTCTCAAAGAGGATTTAGGGATTTATATCGTTTTCTGGCGGATAATCCGCAAATTAATTATTCAGCCATTATGGAAAACAAGAATTTCCAAAAATGGCTTATAGGTACAAGATCCGGCAGGATGGCGCTAAAAGCATTAAATGGCCAGCTCCCAAAATCTCAAGCAGCTTTTTCAACCTTTGGCGGAATTGTGGTTGGGATGGCAGTTGCTTTAGGAGCAGAAAAGGCGGCATATATTCTTGGAATCAAAAATCCATGTGCTCGTTTTGTCTTTGTCTTAGCTTGCGGACATGCAGCTATGGTGGCCAGCCGTTCTGTGGTTACGCTAGAGGGCTTATGTAATCTGTTTATTCGTGCGAACTTAGCTTATTCAACTGGCCAAATGAGCTTGCTTACCCGCAGGCGCGCGGTTTTACCCGCTGAAGGCCATTGGACCAAGCGCTGGGGGATGGGGGCTCTGAATATAGTCAAAGGCCTTGGTTATGGCATGTATGTATCTAATGCTTATGGCCGCTTGCTGGATAACATTGGAGTGGATCAAAAATCTTGGCTAAGGAGCCATTACGCTTCTTTGGGTGTTGCAATTGCTGCTCCTGCGATTGGACAAGGAGTTCTCCACTATGTTGAAAAAGTTGGATATAAGACAATTCTCGGATCTGCTACTAAACTAATTGGCAGAGCTTTTGGAATTGCAGCTTGGGGGGCTTTGGCAATAGATGTAGGTTCTTCTTTTTTAATCTCTGATTATCGCAAGTCTTTCTTGCAAAGATTAGTGGATAAAGTAAGGGTAGGGTTAATTAAAGATGCCGAGGCGAATTCTTCAAACCTGCAGTGGGCATTAACTTTTGGAGCAGATGCAATTTTTTCTACTTCAGACCTTTTCCTTGGCCATTTTTCCCGCTGGGTTTTTGAAAAATTAAATACGAGCATGGATCATTTAGTAAAACCAGCTATAAAAGAAATATTGGTAGAAGATATTAGGTTGGCGAAAGAAGCAAATAAAACAATGGCAAGTATGTTTTCTATGCTTTTAGCGATTGCGCAAAAAGCCAGGGTAAGAAAATCTGGCTTAGACCAATTATTGAGCCAAAAAGTTGTTTTAACCACAGAAGAACAGGAAAAATTCAACAGATACGACAAGCTTCGCAAAATGTTTACCAATGAAGACGCGATTAATGGCTGGGTTAAACTTTATCAAGCTGGCCGCATTACCAAAGAAGAATTAGCTTCTCGTACTAGAAAATTATTAGCTATGGCGCAGCGCAATTTTTCAGATGAAAAAAGCTTGATGCGTGAAATAGCCGTTCGGTTGAATATGCCGGAAAAGGTTTTATATAACCTAATTCTCAAGCAATTGGCCAGCCGCTTCCAAGAAGCTTTAGCTGCCAATAAAAAAGCGCAAGAAACTATGCATTATTATGCAGCAAAAATACAAATGCCTTTTAGCGGTTCTAGCATGTTGGCTTTTGCAAATGCAGACGGCACATTAAAGAGCGGATCTTTTGAAAAACTTTCTTTTGCCGTCCAGGAAGTTTTTAATAAACAAGCGGCTCATCGGTTAGCTTTGCAATATAAGAAAAATCCACATAATCCTGCTTTCAAAGTTTTACGTACTAATTTGCGCTTAAGGCTATGGAAAAAATTGGGAACCAGGGAAGAAATTGCTATTCGCAGACAGCTCGTAATTTTGGGCGATGATTTCAAATGGCTGGCTAGAGCCCAAAAAGGGAATTTGACTTATCTAAAAAATATAGCACGCTGCCAAGCTAGGATGATAATAATGAAAACCCGATTTGAGGCAGCTTTAACAAAATTGAATGAAGCTTCCAAGCGAGAAGCCAATATGCTGAAAAATAGCGACCCGAATTTAAGGCAAAAACTACAAGCTATACAGAATAAATATGGCCCTCAAATGATTGGCTTGATGATGAGATATCGTATGGACTTATCTGCCAATAACCTCCTCCGCTTAGCTTCTTTGGGAGATGTAAAAAAGGCTGGGCGCAGCTAATAACAGGCTAGTTGCTGCCCGGCCTTTTTTATGAAATGTCCGAAATTCCTAATGTCAGAATTTTCTAAATTGAAGAACAAAATTTAATGGGCAAAATTTTTTACGAATATGATATACTTACAGAGTGAAAAAGAAGATTGTTTTTTGTTCTCATGCTGAAGATAAATTTGCGTTGTTGAAAGAACACAGATTTCCTGTAAGCAGAAAAAATGTTATTGAAACCCTTAATTTCCCGGAAAAAACTGAGAGAGGCTATAAAAATCGCTGGGTTAATCAAAAGGCAATAGATAAAACGCATGTATTGAGAGTAGTATATGAAAAACGAGAAGACGATATTTTTGTAATCACATTTTATCCAGGAAGGAGATCTTTTTATGAAAGTTAGATATAATCGAGAAATGGATATTGCAACCATTGAGTTAAGTTCAAAAACAGTTGATCATGCTCAAGAAAGTCAAAATATTATTGTTCATTTTTCAAAAGACAATGAACCGGTTGTTTTAGAAATTTTGGATGCTAGTGATTTTTTGGCAAATGTTACTAGAGTTACTATCAAATCAAAGAATGATGCCCCAGTAAAAGTCTCGCTTTGATCTAAGATATCAATTGCTTTAAGCACAGCTAATAACAGGCTAGTTGCTGCCCGGCCTTATTTAAAGAAAAATGGACCAAATATGGAAGCAATCTCCATATTGACAAATAAGTATGTCGATGATAATATGCACGGTATATTATCAAGTCATGTTTAATAGATATTTAGAAGATCATTTGCCAAAAGAAAGTTTTTTCCTATTTGGGCCACGCCAAGTAGGTAAAAGCACGATGCTTCAACATCTTAAGACTATTCTTTCAATTGATTTACTTAATCCTGAAATACAGTTGAATTATTCTAAAGACCCTTCTTTATTAGCTAGACAAATAGAAACTTTATCCGATCATGGGTTAATTTTAATCGATGAAGTTCAACGTGTTCCAAAACTTTTGGATATTGTTCAGCAGAGTATGGAGAAAAGTCCAGAAATTAAATTTGCCTTATCTGGATCAAGCGCTAGAAAATTGCGGCACGGAGCTTCTAATTTGTTGGGAGGACGAGCGCTTTATTATACTTTGCATCCTTTGACCCGTCAAGAATTAGGGAATCATTTTGATTTAGAAAAAGTTCTCCGCTATGGTTCTCTTCCAAAAATTTGGACATTATTGCTTGATAATAAAATAGAGTTGGCCGAGGATTTTCTGCGTTCTTATGTCACGACTTACATCCGGGAAGAGATCAAATCCGAAGCCTTAGTTAGGAATTTACAAGGCTTTCAAAACTTCTTGGATATTGCCGCGGCCAATTTTAGCGAGCAGGTTAATTTTTCAGAAGCATCTCGCCAGTGTTCTGTGGCTTATGCTACAATTCGCGAGTATTATTCTATTTTAGAAGATACGCTTGTTTCATTTATGCTTCCTCCTTGCCTAAAAAGTACCCGCAAGCGCATGAGCCACGCGCCTAAATTTTATTTTTTTGATAATGGGGTTCTGCGGGCAATTTTAGGGGTTTTAAAAACGCAGCCTAGCCCGATAGAATTTGGGCGTTTGTTTGAGCAATGGATTGTTCAAGAAGTGGTACGTTTAAATGCTTATGATAAAAAAGATTGGAAGTTGTCTTTTTGGAGAACGAGCCATGGGGCAGAAGTGGATTTGATTATTGAGAGGGGAAATCAAATTCTTTGCGCAATTGAGTGCAAATATAAAAAAAATATTGCTCGAGCAGACTTATCCGGGATTCAAGCTTATTTAGAAGATCATCCCAATATCCCTACTTTTTTAGTTGCACCCATTGATATTTCTCAAAGAATTAACCAGACATTAATTGTTTCTCCCAAGCAGCTCTTTACAGAAATAAATAAATTATAGATAAAATATTATGCTTCTTAATGAAATCATTCAAAATAAACACCTCGAAATAGAGGCTTTGCGTTCCCAAAATTTTGACTTGGCAAGGGTTCCTCCAGCGCGCAAATTTTTGGCTAAAAATACATTTTCTTTGATTGCAGAAGTCAAAAAAGCCTCGCCTTCAGCCGGAATTTTACAGCCTAATTATGATCCGGCCCAATTAGCAAGAGAGTATGAAAAAGCCGGAGCCAGCGCGATTTCGGTTTTAACCGATGCTAAATATTTCCAGGGGTCTTTGGAAGATCTAAAAAAAGTAAAAGCCGCAGTCAATCTCCCAGTATTATGCAAAGATTTCATTATGGATGAAAGGCAGATTTTGGCAGCGCGCGCATTTGGGGCAGATGCGGTTTTGCTGATTGAAAGAATCCTAAATAAAAATGATTTATGCCATTTTTTAGAAATTGTCCATAATCTTAATATGCAGGCTTTGGTAGAAGTCCACACCCAGCACGAATTAGAAAAAGTTTTAAACTCAAAAGCCCAAATTATCGGGATTAATAACCGCGATTTAGATACTTTAAAAATCGACTTGAATACCAGTTTTTCTTTATGCAAAGAATTCAGAAAAGAGCTCAAAGATAGAATCTTGGTTTCAGAGAGCGGGATCCGCAATCGCGAAGATGCAAAAGCTTTAAAAAAATCCGGTTTTAACGCAATTTTAGTAGGTGAATCAATTTTAAAATCTAAAAGCCCCGGGCAAGCAATTAAGGACCTTTTGGCATGACCAAGATCAAAATTTGCGGGATCACCAACTTAAAAGACGCGCGCTTGTGCGAAGAAATGGGGGTTGATTTTATCGGGTTCATTTTTGCCCCGTCCTTGCGCCAGGTAGATGTGCGCCATAGCCGCAAAATTATAAAAAGGCTTTCTCCTAATATCAAAAAAGTCGGGGTTTTTGTGAATGAAGAGCTATATAAGGTCAACCAAACTGTAAAAATGGCGGGCTTGGATTATGTGCAGCTGCATGGGGAAGAATCCAAAGCCTTTTGCGAAAAAGTTTCGGTCCCGGTCATAAAAGCTTTTCGCATTGCTGCCCAGCGTTCTTTAAAGCGCGCCGAAGCATATGAAGAATATGCAAAATATTTCTTGTTTGATGCTTTTGTCAAAGGAAAAAGAGGCGGGACCGGAAAAACCTTCCGCTGGAGCATGCTGAAGAAATTAAAAAGCCCAAACCCATATTTTGTTTCCGGCGGATTGAATGTAGAAAATGTTGCGCAAGCTATCAAAGCTTTAAAACCTTTTGCGGTGGATGCTTCTTCTTCTTTGGAAGAATCCCCGGGAATAAAAGACCCTATCCTAATTAGCCAGTTTATCTGCGCGGTGCGATCCAGCTAAGAACCTGCGGCCAATAATAACAGCTGCCAAATCATCATAAGGGGCGGGCGGGGTGCGTAGCGTGGTGGGGACGAGCTTCCACAAGCCTTTGGGCGGATTGATCTTCCAATATAATTTCCTTCCCTCGAGCGTAGTATTTTTTTCATTAATCGAAATAATATGGGCATTGAGCTCCAATTGCATGATAGTTTTTTGGATGTTCTTGGCGCGCGTGCCATTGCCGATTACAATAATATGCGTATGGTAATGGGTAAATAAGCGGGGCAGGGTGGTTTTTAGGTTGGCGGTTTCTTCAATTTGGCGCTCCAGCACTTTTCCTTCCTGGTTAAGGACTGCTAATCCAAGCTTATTTTTCCCCGGGTCAATCGCCAGCAAATTAAAAATTTCCATTTAGCTTCTCCTTATAATGAATTTATTTTAAAGCTGATTTCCAAAGGCCCCATGGTGTAGATGTCTTTTTTGGCAATAGTTGCCAATTGGATGGGGGCTTTGCGCTTTTTTATTTCCTGGCTGATTTTCAATATTTCTTCATACGGCACGCTGCCTACGGATCCCAAGGCATCTACCAATAAGCCCATTTCCAGGGCCTTGTAGCTGGTGGCAGCCAGGAGCCGTTTTACCTTTTCTTCAATTTCAGATTGGGACAGCTCCAAGCCGTTGATTTCAGCCTCGTCAATAATTTGTTTTTCCTTTAGGATTAAGATATTGCTGGTAACTTCAATATCTACCGCTACGATTTCTCCCCAGAGCGTATTTTGCGAGGCTTTTATTTTTATGATCTTTTCCCCAGAATGCTGCTTGAGGAAATCCATGACCAGGTTGAATTTATTTTGGGAGAAGAAAATTAAGGGCTGTTCGCGATTTTTGTTTTCCAAGTTAAATCCCCGTATCAGCGCATCTGCAGATGAAAGCGCTTCTTTGACTTCTTTTTCCCTTTGGCGGTCATTTTTTATCCGCGTTATGTAAATAGTTTCTCCAATGCGGAACAAGACTTTTGAAGAGCGGGTTTTTACCAGCTGCTGTGCAAGCTTGGCCTGGATCGTGTTCAAATAATTGATTTTTTCCCGCGCAACTTTTAGTTCTGCTTCGATTGAACCCAGCTCGTTTTTGCTTCTTTCTAAGATTTTTTGGTTAGTTTTTAATACTTCTTCATTTTCACGAATGGTGGCGCGCAGTTTTTCCAGCCCAAAAAGCGCAGTGCGGGCATCTTGGGAAATAATAATCAAAGCTCCAATCGTTAAAGAAGCAATCAATATTCCTGCCAGGATGGAAAAGGCAATGGCCGTGTGGCGGGGCCTTAATCCAAAAAAACTCAAGCGCCTCCGCCCAACCCAGCGGCCCAGGATGTCCCCAATATAAGCGATAATCCCGCTGATGACTAAAATTGCGAGAATAGTTTTTATGCCGAAATTGAGCATTGGTTTAACCGTTGTTCTTCTGGTTTAGGATATAGAAGCCCAGGCCAGCGGTAATAAAATTGGGAATCCAGGCTGCAATAAAAGGAGAAAGGATTTTTAGTTCGCCGATCGCCATACTGGTAAACATAACGATATAGTAGATAAAAACTACAATAATTGATAATCCTAATCCAATCGAAGAGCTGGCGCGGCGCGGGGAAATCCCCAGCGGGGCTCCCAGGAGTGCAAATACCAGGGAAGCAAAGGGGATCGCGGTTTTCATATTGAGCTGGATTTTTAGGTCCGTTGTATTTTCCCCCATTTTTTCTTTCATATTAATAAAGCGCTTTAATTGGCTGATATTCATTTCTTCAGGTTTTTTGTCCTGGGTAAAAAAATCCGCGGGCGTATATTTGATAGCAACGGATTGTTCTTTGAATTTTATCAAGTGCTTATATTCTCCACTTTCTGATAAAAGATAAACCAGGCCTTGAGAAAAAAGCCAGCGGTTTTCACCGGCGATCCATTTGGCACTTTGGGCATTGATGATTTGGTTGAGTGCCCCGTTGCTAAATTCCTGTACAATTACGCCTTGCATGGTATCACCCTTAATTTCGCGGGCATAGAAGATCCGTTTTAATTCTCCTTTATCAATTTCGGGCATAAAGACATTTTCCTGCATCTTGGGGGCATGCTTGGCAGTGGTTTCAATCAAAAGGTTTTTGGCGGCTTTATTGGATTCGGGTACTACTATTTCATAAAAGAGCAGGGTAATTAAACTGATAAGCAGTCCAAACATCAAGACTGGAAGGATAATTCGGTTCAAGCTAATGCCCGAAGCGCGAAAAGCAATAATTTCGCTGTCATGCGAAAGACGGGAAAAGGCCAAGAGTGTTGCCAGGAGCGTAGCCATGGGAAAAATATAAACCATAACATTAGGCAGCTTAAAGATAAAAAGCAAAAGAGCTGTGATCAAAGGCATGCCTTGCAAAACAACGGCGCGCACTAATTCAAAAAGAATCATAGAAGCGGACATAATTGCGGTAAAAGAGCCTAAGCCGAAAATAAAAGGATCAATCAGCTCTAAAAAAATATAGCGGTTTAGGGTTTTTATCATAGGGAAAATTGGTCTCCCAGATAAAATTTCTTGGCTTCTTCGCTTTGGGAAATTTCTTGTGCATTGCCCGAGGTTAGAATTTCTCCCTTATGGCAAATATATGCGCGGTCGCAAATCGCCAAAGTTTCCCGCACATTATGGTCAGTGATGAGGATTCCCATGCCTTTTCCTTTTAAATAACGGATGATGCCCTGCAGGTCATTTACGGTTTTTGGGTCAATGCCGGTAAAGGGCTCGTCCAAAAGCAAAAAAGAGGGATCCGAAGCAAGCGCCCGGGCAATTTCTACCCTCCTTTGTTCCCCTCCGGAGAGGGTATAGGCTTTTTGTTTTTTCAGCCGCTTGACTCCGAGCTCATCCAAAAGCGCATCGATTTTTTTCTGGTAATCTTCTTTTTTGATATGCGGGTTCAGCTCCCATAAAATGCGGATATTTTCTTCAACCGTTAATTTGCGGAAAATAGAAGCTTCTTGGGGCAAATAGCCAATGCCCATTTGGGCTCTTTTGTGCATAGGCATTTTAGTAATTTCATGCTCGCCTAGAAATACATTCCCTTGGGTGGGGCGGATTAATCCAACGACCATATAAAAAGTCGTGGTTTTTCCTGCGCCATTTGGCCCCAGCAGCCCAACCACTTCGCCTTCTTTGACATTGATCGAAATACCTTTTACCACCCGGTTTTTTCCATAATCCTTGATTAATTGTTCGGTTTTTATTTCCATTTCAGGCTCTCCTTATGGGTAAATGCGATTAAATCATCCAGTTTTTTACGCGCTGCCCCGGAATCAAGAACAAGTTTTGCTTTTTCTAAGCCTTCTTCCAAGCTATGGGCTATGCCGCCCAATAAAATTGAAGCTGCAGCATTGATCAAAACAATATCGCAACAGCTGCCTTTTTCTTTGCCTTCTATTATAGCAAGGCTGATGCTTTTGCTTTCCTCTAAATTTTTTACCTGCAGTTGTTTTTTGGCACAAGGCTTGAGCTTGAATTTTTTTGGATTCAGCAAAAAGGTTTTTATCTTTTTATTTTTAAGGTGCGAAATCTGGGTCTTGGCATTTATTGATATTTCATCCAAGCCGTCCAAGCTATGTACCACAAAAGCTTCTTTTACTTTTAAATTAGACAAAACTTTTGCCAGAGGCAGGGTCAAATCCTTTGAAAAAACTCCCAGGATTTGCGCCTGGGCGCTGGCAGGGTTAGAAAGGGGGCCGAGAATATTAAATACCGTGCGAATCCCCAGTTCTTTGCGGGCGGGCATGACCTGCTTTATAGCAGGATGGAAAATTGGGGCAAACATAAACCCAATTCCAATTTCATTGATGCAATTTTCTACTTGATGAGGATGCAAATCT
The DNA here is from genome assembly GCA_964528395.1 of uncultured bacterium. Taxonomy (GTDB): domain Bacteria; phylum Margulisbacteria; class WOR-1; order CAZGTC01; family CAZGTC01; genus CAZGTC01. The sequence goes on along the minus strand of CAZGTC010000011.1, from coordinate 8,640 downwards.
ACTTTTACTCCCAAGGCTTCCAAAAGATCGGCGCTGCCGCAGCAGGAAGAAACCGCGCGGTTGCCGTGCTTGGCGATTTTAACGCCTGCTGCCGAAGCTACAATTGCAGACAAAGTAGAAATATTAAAAGTGCGGGAGAGGTCTCCTCCAGTTCCGCAAGTATCTACCAAGGGAGCGACTTTGGGATAAATTTTTATGGCATTTTTTTGCATGGCTTGCGCTAAGCCGGTTATTTCATCAATAGTTTCGCCTTTCATGCGCAATGCCATTAAAAAGGCTCCGATTTGGGAATTGGCAGATTGGCCTTGCATGATTTCATCCAGGCAGAGCGAAGCTTGTTTTCGGGAGAGGTTTTGCTTTTCCGCTAATTGGGCAATGGCTTCCTTGAGCATTAGTAAATGAGCTTGTTCAAAGGATATTCCACAATGCCGCAAGCGCCGGCGCGCTTTAATTTGGGAATAAGATCGCGAACATCTTTTTCATCAATAATGGTATCAACATCTACCCAGTTCTTATTGCTAAGCGGTGCTACGGTTGGATTTTGCAAGGCTGGCAAGAGCGATAAGATGCTTTTTAAGCGGTTGGCTGGCACGTTCATTTTTAACCCGACTTTGGTTTCAGCATTGAGTGCGCCCTGCAGGAGCATAATAATATTTTCCATTTTGGATTTTTTCCAGCTATTTTTTAACGAGATCGGATTCGCGATTAAAACCGTATTGGATTCCATGATGGTATCAATAATCTTTAATTTGTTGGCTTTTAAAGATCTCCCGGTTTCAGTTAATTCTACAATCGCGTCAGCTAATTCTGGCGGCTTGGCTTCGGTCGCGCCCCAAGAAAATTCTACCTTGGCTTTGACGTTGTTTTCTTTTAAATACTTTTCAACGGTTTTAACCAGTTCGGTGGCAATGGTTTTGCCTTCAAGGCCTTTAATGCTTTTTATTTTGGAATTTTCCGGAACTGCCAAGACCCAGCGTACTTTGCGCAGGCCTTCTTTAGCGTAGATAAAGTCAGCAATATCTTTTACTTTGCGGCCGGATTCCATCATCCAGTCTTTTCCGGTTAAGCCGCAGTCAATAATCCCGCGGTCTACATAGCGGGCCATTTCCTGCGCTCGGATCAGCATGATTTCAAGCTCGTTGTCATCCACCGACGGAAAATAAGAGCGCTCTCCGGATTTAATGTTAAAGCCGGCTTTTTTAAACAGCTCAAAAGTCGATTCCTGCAAACTGCCCTTGGGAAGACCCAATTTTAATTTATTTGCCATGATTTGCTCCTTATTTAGGTGGAAAGTTTCCCGATGATAGGAGTTATATTTTCTAATCTTATAGTAGGTTTCTTTTTAGAAAAATTTAAGAATTTAGAAGCATCTAATATTTCTAGGCCTACAACTTCTTCTTCTTCTCCTAAGTTGATAGAAACTTCTTCGGACAGCTGAATCGTAGTTACTTGCTTAGCTTTTTTAAACATAAGATAAGCGGCGTCAACCTTTGGATCGTATTTTAATAGCATTTTATTTTTTACCTCCAACTTGCTTGCTCCGCGAATGCTAATTTGTTCTTCTGCATGGTTAGAAAAGACTATTTCCCCTTTTCTCATATTAGTAATATTATACTTTTTTCCTTCTATTATCTCAAATTCTATTTAATAATTCCGTAAAATTTTCTACGCTCAATTCTTCCGGCCTCTGGGCTTTGAATTTTTCCAAGTTCGGCCGAGTGAACGAATTAGAGGGTTCCAAATTTTTTGATAAATAAAGAAGGAGAAAGTATCTCAATGCCTTCAAATTTTTTTAAGCATTTTAGGTGTTTATCTCCGGAAATAATATAGTCGGCATGACCTTTAAAAGCACAATCTAAAAATTTATTATCCGCTGGGTCATCTTTTATCAAATAAAAATTCTTGTGAGGGTTTACCCTAATAGTACATTCCGAATTACTTAGTACATCTAGGAACTCTACATAAAATTCATTGGGAAATTGGAATCTCTTTAAGACGACATTATATTCTGATACGATTTCATCGGAGACTAGTAATTTGAGTTTTGATTTCTTCCAGAGGTCAATGATTTTTTTAGGGGTTCCTCCCCAGAGAGAAGAGATCAAAACATTGGTATCCAAAACGATATAAAAAATAGTCATTTTCCAGATCTAGATTGTTTAATTAATTTTGCAACATCTTTTAGCTTATAACCTTTTTTTTCTGCTGCGCTTCTCATTTTTGCCCATAGGCTATCTATTCTTTCACTAAATGTTTGTTTTGGCATATTTTGCCAGCTTAGGTAATTAGCAAAATTAATAACTTCTTTTACTTGTTCTTTTGGCAGGTTTTTGGATATTTTTATTAATTCGTTTTTGTAGCCTAATTTTTTACTCATAAGTGCTCCTCCATTTTTTATTATAAGGTTTAAATTTTATCATCTTTGGCAGATTAAAGCAAAATCTTCAAGGCTAAGCTCTTCCGGCCGCTGGTCTTTAAATTTTTCCAGATTCGGCAAATTAAATTCTTTGAGGGAATTGCTTAATTTTTTTCTTCTTTGCTGGAAAGCTTTGTGAATTATATCAAAAAAGAATTTTTCATCTTTCACTCCGTATGGATTGGTTTGGCGGGGGGCAAGTTTGATGATCGCAGAAGAAACATTGGGCTGGGGATGGAAAGCAAATTTTGGAATTAAGGAAACTAGCTCTACTTTAGCATAATACTGCACAAAAACAGAAAGCGACCCGTATTTTTTGCTGCCTGGTTTTGCACAAATCCGCTCGGCTACTTCTTTTTGAATCGTAAAAACACACAATTTAGGCTTTGGCCCCATCTTTAAAACTTTTTCCAGGATGGGAGAAGTTATGTAGTAAGGGAGATTTCCTAGAACCTTGAGATTCGAGATTGGAAATTGGAGATTGGGAATTGGAGATTTATTTGAATTTTGGCATTGGGATTTGGAAATTATACTTGCGAGATCCATTTCTAATATGCTCTGTGGTACATAGTCAATATTCGAATAATTTTTCAATATTTCTTTGGTTATATTGAGTAATTCTTTATCCACTTCAATGGTAGTTAGATGTTTTACTTTTTCTGCGATCTTTTGGGTGAGCACCCCCAAGCCAGTGCCGATTTCAACCGCATAATCTTCTGAATTTAATTCTGCAGCAGCAATAATCCTCTCTAAAATCTCGGGATTGATCAAAAAATTTTGCCCCAGGCGCTTATGCGGGAAACGGTTGTGCGCTTTTAAAAGCCCGAGCGTAATTTGTTTTAAGGATTGGGTCATATCTGGGAAAAATGCGCTGCGACTTTGATAGCCTCGATTAAACTTTGGGGCTTGGCCATGTTCTTGCCGGCAATGTCAAAGCCCGTGCCATGGTCAACAGAGGTGCGGATAAAAGGCAGGCCCACGGTTACGTTGACCGAGCGGTTAAAGGATAAGAGCTTTAGCGGAATTAGGCCTTGGTCATGGTACATGGCTACTACCAAGCCGTACATCCCGGCTTTAGCCAAATTAAAAACAGCATCCGGAGAGATCGGGCCTTCAACTTTTATACCCATTTTTTGGGCTTGTTCAACTGCCGGCCGGATGATTTTTATTTCTTCTTTACCAAAAATCCCATTTTCTCCAGCATGGGGATTGAGGCCAGCCACTGCTATTTTTTGATTATGCTTTCTAGCTTTTTTCAGGGCTTGGGAGCCTAGCTGAATCGCATTTAGAATTTTGTTTTTATGCAGGCTTTTGGAAACTTTGGCTAAAGCTATGTGGGTGGTTGCCAGAATTACCCAAATGGTATCAGAAACAAATAACATGGCGTAATTTTTCGTTTTTGTTTCCTTAGCCAAAATTTCGGTATGGCCGTCAAACTTAAAACCAGCTTTATGCAGGGCTTCTTTATTAATTGGGCCAGTTGCAATGGCTTCGACTTTTTTAGCTTTGGTCAGTTCAATAGCTTTTATAATATATTCATAAGCAGCTTTTCCGCAGCTGGCTTGGACTTGGCCTTTTTTTATTTTTCGCGGGTCAGAATTTTGCAAATGGATGACATTGAGAAAATTAGGGCCGAATTTTGCACCAACAATATCTTCCAATGGATTAATTTGTACTTTGATATTGGTGGTTTTTAAAGCATCGGTAATTACTCTGGCATCGCCAATTAAAATCGGACGGCATAAGTTGATAATTTCATGGCTGGCTAGGGCTTTTACGCAAACTTCTGGGCCAATGCCCGCTGGATCCCCCATCGTTATAGCAATTAAAGGCCGATGCATTAAAAACTCCTTTGATAATGACAAATGACTAATATCAAATGTCAAATAAAATCCCAATTAGCCAATATCAAAACAAATTCAATTGGGATTTTGTAAATTAGTCATTTATTTGTCATTGGGATTTGGAAATTTGTCATTGTCGAATATTGGCTTTTTTCATTCGATCAATGGCTTCAGAAACGCGTTTTTCGCTGTCCACTAAAGCTAGACGGATATAGCCTTCCCCGGATTTTCCAAAGGCTGTGCCTGGAGCAACAACTACCCCGGTTTTTTCTAGCAGAAAATTGGAAAAGCTCGCAGAATTATAATTTTTTGGCACTGGCATCCAAACATACATGCTGCCTTTGGGTTTTTTTACTTTCCACCCCATAGAATTTATGCCATCCACAAATATATCGCGCCGCTTTTGATAGGTTGCACGCGTTTTTTCTAAATATTCATTGCTGGTTGAAAAAGCTTCAATGGCTGCCAATTGAACACCCCTAAAAAGCCCATAATCCAAATTGGTTTTTATGCGGCGCAATGTTTGGACTAAGTTTTGATTCCCAACGGCAAAGCCGCAGCGCCAGCCTGCCATGCCAAAGGTTTTTGAAAGAGAGTGAAATTCAATACAGACATCTTTGGCGCCAGGAAGGGATAAAATAGAAGTAGGTTTTTGCCCTTCAAAATAAATTTCCGCATAGGCAAAATCATGCAAAAGGATAAAATTATATTTTTTGGCTATTTGGATGGCTTTTTCAAAAACTTCTTTTGAGGCAAAAGCTGCGGTGGGGTTGGTGGGATAGCTCAAAATCATAATTTTTGTTTTTTTAAAATCTGCAGCCGGGATCTTATCAAAGTCCGGCAAATAGCTTTCTTTGCCTTGAGTTGGCATAGCATAAGGAATGCCCCCAGCTAGAATAGTGCCGTTGAAATGTGCGGGATAAGCGGGTTCAACATACATAACCAGATCCCCGGGATTAACAAAAGCAAAGGAAAAATGAATGAGGCCTTCTTTTGACCCAATCAAAGTGGTGGTTTCTTTTTCCGGGCAAACTTCAAATTGATATTGTCTTTTGCACCAATTAGCTGCAGCCTGGCGAAAATCATCTCCGCCTTGCGAGATCGGATAGCGGGAGGTTTCGGCTAGGTCAACTGCGGTTTTTAGTTTTTCAATCACCGCCTGGGGTGGGGGAATATCGGGGTTTCCCATGCCTAGGTCAATCAAATCTGCGCCTTTTTTTCTTTCGATTTCTTTTAATTCATCCAGCTTGGCAAAAACATAAACCGGCAATTTTTGTAGCCTATCTGCTTCTTTCAATTTATTATCCTTCCTATTTCATGGGCCCGGTAAGAACTTCTGACAAAAGGCCCGCTCGCAACAAATTTAAAACCTAATTGGTATGCTTTTTCCTCGTAAGCTTTGAAAATATCGGGATGAATGTATTCAGCTACAGGAAAATGCTTTTTAGAAGGTGAAAGATATTGTCCAATAGTAACTATATCGCAATCTACTGAACGCAAATCCTTCAAAACTTCAATTACTTCCTCAAATTTCTCTCCTAATCCTACCATAAAACCGCTTTTGGTGTAAATATTTTTATTGATCTGCTTGGATTTTTTGAGCACTTGCAGGGATTGTTCATAATTAGCTTCTGGCCGAACTTGAGAATAAAGCCTTTCAATAGTTTCTACATTGTGGTTCAAGACATAAGGCTCGGCTTTTAGGACAGTTTCTAATGCTTTTGTATTTCCCTGAAAATCTGGAATAAGGACTTCAATTTTAACTTCGGGAATTTCTTGCTTAATTTCTAAAATAGTTTTCGCGAATTGAGAAGCTCCGCCGTCTTTTAGGTCATCTCGGGTCACAGATGTTACCACCACATATTTTAAATTCAGTTTTTTGGCAGCTTGGGCGACATTGAAAGGTTCGCTAGGGTCAAGGGTCAAGGAGCAAGGGTCAAGTTTTTTTTCAACTGCGCAGAATTTGCAGTTGCGGGTACATTTATCTCCGAGGATCATGAAGGTCATAGTTTGGCAGGAAAAGCATTCGCCGATATTCGGGCATTTGGCGGATTCGCAAACCGTGAAAAAGTTTCTTTTGCCCAAAAGTTCAGTGATTTTCCGGATATTTTTTTGTTTTGGAGTTTTCTTTATAAGCCAAGACGGTAGAGTCATTGAGTAAATATATCATAAAAAAAATAAAATCCGAAATCCTAAACCTGCCTGCCGGCAGGCACGGTCCGAAATCCTAAATTTTCGAACAGCTTCTTTAATAGTTTGGTTGGCAGGCCGACGACATTGTCGAAGTCGCCTTCGATCTGCTCGACAAAAATGTCCCCGGTTTCCTGCACTCCATAGCCGCCGGCTTTATCAAAAGGCTTGAATGTATCAACATATGCTTCAATTTCCAGTTGAGTTAATTTCTTGAATTTGATCTTGGTTTCTTCCATGCTAAGAATGGTTTTTGTTTTGCCGAGATTTTTTTGAATAATAGCCACCCCGCTTAAAACGCTATGTTTTTGCCCGCTTAAAAGGGAAAGGAATTCTTGGGCTTGCTTTTTATCTTTGGGTTTTCCCAAGATTCTATTTTTTACCACAACAATAGTGTCGCAGCCAATGATAATGGCTGGAGCAGATACTTTTTTGGCGGTTTCTTGGGCTTTGCCTTTGGCAGCTAGCTTTGCAAAAGAGCGCGGATTTTTGGTTTTGATTGAATTTTCATCAAATTGGCTGACCATGACCTGAAAATCTTTGACCACTTTTTTCAGCAGTTCTTTCCTGCGGGGCGAGGCAGAAGCCAGATAGATTTTGGGTTTGCTAGTCATATTATCTTTGAAGATTATAACATTTTTGTGTAAGATAGGGGTATGGCAAAAGCTGAAGCAATCTTTATGTGCAATAACTGCGGCAATGAGTTTCCCCGCTGGATGGGGAGATGCACTGCTTGCGATAGTTGGGACAGCATAAAAGAAATGACAAAATCCAAAAGCTCCCGCGAAGCGGGATCCCGCAACAATATATACAATATCGAGGCGGGACAAAATCCAAATAAAATCCCAATAACCAAATCCCAAGCTCGAAGTACAGTTGTTGCGATTGGGGAGATTAAGGCAGAGGATGATAAAAGAATTTCTTCAAATATTCTAGAATTGGATCGGGTGTTGGGGGGAGGGGTGGTAAAAGGTTCAGCAGTATTAATCTCTGGCGAGCCGGGGATTGGGAAGTCTACTTTGATGCTGCAAACAGCCAATGCCCTGGCTAAGAGTGGCGAAGTTCTATATGTTTCGGGCGAGGAGTCAGCTTCTCAAGTTGGTTTGCGCGCGCGCAGGTTGAACACTTTGGAAAAAGGCTTGAAGTTTATCAGCGAGACCGATCTTTTTGGCATTGAGCAAATTATTGCAGAACATAAGCCAGCATTTGTGATCATTGATTCTATCCAAACCATTTCAAAAAGTGATGTTAATTCCGCGGCTGGTTCGGTTTCCCAAATAAAAGAAAGTGCAGCGTATTTAGTCCAACTGGCCAAAGCTTTGAATATTGCTATTTTTATGGTAGGGCATGTGACCAAAGAAGGGAATATTGCAGGCCCGAGAATTTTGGAGCATGTCGTGGATACAGTATTGTATTTTGAAGGCGAGCGGCATAAGCAGTATCGGATTTTGCGCGCGCATAAGAACCGCTTTGGTTCAACGGATGAGATCGGAATCTTTGAAATGAAAACTGAAGGGTTGGTAGAAGTTTTGAACCCCTCCCAAATCTTTTTAAATGAAAAAGAAGAAGGAGCTTATGGCTCGGTTGTCACCTGTGCATTAGAAGGCACCCGGCCGCTTATGGTAGAAGTCCAGGCCTTGGTGAATTTTACCCCAGCCCCGATCCCGCGCCGCACCTCCACTGGGGTGGATTATAACCGCGTGAATATGATCATTGCCATTCTCGAGCGGCACCTGGACCTAAAGCTTTACAATCGCGATGTGTATGTAAATATTGCTGGCGGGGTAAAGGTAAATGAACCAGCTATTGATCTGGCAGTGGCAGCTGCGATTATTTCTTCCTATCATAAAAAACCGATAAATGCTAAGACCGTAATTTTTGGAGAAATGGGCTTAACCGGTGAAATTCGCATGGTCAATCAAGTTTCAAAAAGAGTTGGGGAATCTTTAAAATTAGGATTTTCTCAAGTCGTTCTTCCGCAAGGCAATGCTTCCGAAGTTTCTGCGCATAAGGATAAACTTACTTTTGTAAAAGATTTGCGGGCGTTTACTGGTTATTTATCTTGATTCGATAGGGCTTTTTTGACCCCGTTGCAGACCGCTTGCGTGGTAATGGTTGCACCAGTTAAAGCATCACAGGCGTTCGACAATGACTTTTAATTTTTGGCTTAATAATGGCAAAAACTGCAAT
>CAZGTC010000010.1:0-65615 GCA_964528395.1 uncultured bacterium | reverse complement strand
CTTAATTATCATACCTTTTATCATTTTTAACCCTTCAACGTTGGGACAGTAGTGATATATTTCTTAAATCATAGTTTCCACGTAATTTAAAGCCCTTCCCCTTTCCGTATTTTATCCTGAGCGGCTTGCGCTGAGCGAAGCCGAAGTGAGGCAAAGGATTGGGGAGAGGGACACAAAAGAAAAGTTAGCAATAAAAGGAACTTAGGGTGAGGTGCAAGAGCGGCAGCACGTTTTATTCTGGCCATTATAACGAAAAGTTTAAGCCAGAATAAAAGGGAGGAAGGGAACGAGCGGGCATAGGAGCGAGTGAGGGGGCCTTGGAGGTGCACTTGCTGCCGCCGGGAGTTCCAGAGGGTGTCCCTCTGGCGCTTTTTTGTTACTTTTTTGGCGCCAAAAAAGTAAGAGAGAAATTATTTGGGGCGCCTTTTCAAAACATCTTTTTCATCCAAAGGCTGGCTTGAAACCGGGGATTGATCATAAACCGAAATAATTTTGAGCGGGGAAAAAAGCTTTTTAACTTTTTCCATTTTCACCTTTGATATCGGGGCAACTGCAGATTTGCGGAGTGGAGTATTTAACGCTACTTCAATTGGGCTAATTTCTTTGGCAAGCTTGGCTAAATCTCCTGCATATTTTATATTTTGCGGAACAAACATCATTTGTAAAGCCAGCTTATTGGGATACTGCTGCTTCGTTTTTCTTATGCCTTCTATAATTTTTTCAAAGCTCACGCTGGCAGTTGATTGGTTTACTATTTTCAAAACTTCATCATTCGAAGCATCCAGCTTAGCAATGATTTTATCAATATTCGCCAAATCTTTACGCACTGCTTCATCCCATAAAAGCGTAGCATTGGTTAAAAGAGCAATCGGGATTTTTGTGCGCTTTTTAATTTCTGCAGCAACCTCGCCGATATTCAAAGCTAAAGTCGGCTCCCCCATTCCAGAAAAAGTAATGTAATCAATAGATAATTTACTCAAATCCAAAGAATCAAACTCTTTGAGAATATCTGCGGTTGGATTAAAAACTTTGCGCGGGCATTCACCCGCATCTAACTCGCCCAATTGACAGTAAACGCAATCAAAGCTGCAGATTTTATTTTCAGAAATTAGATCAATGCCGAGTGATTTTCCCAGGCGCCAAGAAGGCACCGGCCCATAAATATACTTCATAGCAATATTATACAATCATTTCCTGCGCACAAAAATACCTTTAACAATATCTTCTTCAAGTGCAATTTGCGTTTCTTCCACTTGAATAACAAAAACCGGATATTTTTGATGCATTTTGATTCTTATTCCTGGAAAAATTCCAAAAGACATTAACTTATGCAAACGCGGATCGTGATGGGTTAAGACATAAGCGACCCGCACCCATTCCCCAACCTCGATTTGATTTAAAGGCATAATCAAGCTTTCTACCATTTTACGGGCAGCCACACAGCATTTTCCCTCTGGAATTGGGAGCCCATGCGGACAAATTTTTGGATGCCCTAGTAATGTACAGATTGCATCCGTTACTTCTTCAGATACCAGATGCTCGAACTGGCAAGCCGGAGCTTCAATCTTTTCCTTGTTTGTATCTAAAATATCAACCAAAAGCCTTTCCGCCAAACGATGGCGGCGAATTAAATCCGGGCTTTTTTTTATTTCTTCGTGGGTCATGACTTTCTCCTTTTAAATATATTTTTAAAAAAATTCACAATTTGCGATTCTTCTACAAACTCAAACCCGCAATTAGGACAGCGAATCATATTACATCCCTTATGCATCGGACAAGCACTGCAAGCAGCCTGGTTTTTTTTAAACACTTTACCGCATAAAGAGCATTTCATAAAATCACCTTAAAATAACGCAGCAAAAAATTAACCAAGCCTCCAACCAAAAAAGCAAAGGGAAAAACAAAGAGTGTTATCGCCAAAGCTGTTTTTAATCCCCGCTCTTTTATCATAACCAAAAATTGGGCAATGCAAGGAACAAACAAAGTTATCGTCACCAAACTTACTACAACCTGGATCGGATCCAAAAGCCCTTGCTTGGAAAGATCAAATAGCCCAGCAGCTCCATAATCGCGGCGCAAAAATCCAATTAAAAAAGCCGCTGCAGCTTGAGGCGGCAGATTTAACAAATTAACAACAATCGGGCTGGCTAAATTTTCTAATCCCTTTAAAAGCTGGAATTTATCCAGGAAAAATAAAATGGCTGTACCCAAAATAAATAAAGGCACGGCTTCTTTTAAATACCATTCAATCCGTGCCAAGGTTTTAACAAAAATATTTGACAATTTCGGAACCCTCAAGGGCGGAATTTCCAAAACAAAATCAGATTTGTCTCCTGGCACTATTTTTGCAGCTAGATAGCCAACTAGCAACAAAACCAAAATAATAACTCCTAGCCAAATACTCGTTGCCAAACTGGATACAGTTGCAATCATGCCAAGGATTACTCCTAGCTGCGCAGAACAAGGAATGGCCAAGGCTAAAAGCAAGGTTGCAATGATCCTTTCTTTTTTTGATTCCAATGTCCGCGTGGTCATGGTAGCCATGGTATCGCAGCCCAATCCCAAAACCATAGGGATAACTGCTTTGCCAGATAAACCAATAAAGCGAAAACTCCGGTTCAGCAAAATCGCTAGTCGTGGCAAATAACCGGAATCTTCCAGCAAGCTAAAAAATAAAAAGAAACAAGATAAAATTGGAAGGATTAAGGCAAAGGCATAAGTTAAGGCCATAGTTATTAGGCCGTATTCTCCCACCAGAAAATCTCTTGCAAATTTTATTGGGACAAAATAAGTAATAAAAGAAGTTGCCCATGGATTCAAATATTCCCCAAAAAGATTTTCCTCAAACAACCCTACCAATGTTTGCGCGGCAAATTCTCCAACAAATTTATAAAGAAGATACAGTATAACTAATAATATTGGAAATCCCAAAAGCGGTTGCATGCTTAGGTCCCCTAATTTTTGCAAAAAAAAGGCGGAAGAAGTTTCTTGTTTTAAAACTTTGCCTACAATTGTATTTACCTGCTGATTGCGAATTTCTGCGATAACCTGGCTCAAATTACGGCTATATTGGGCCTGAAGGCTGTTTCTGATTTTTCGGGCTTCTTCTGAAGTAACCGCAGAGAATTTATCCAAAATCCAATTTTCTACCCCTTTATCAAAAGATAAAAACATCAAAGCTATTCCTCGGCAAGAAAGAGAATTATTGGATAATAAAGTTTGTATTTTTTCAATGGCTTTTTCAATGCAATCCCCGTAATTTATACTAAAAGCTGATTTTTTAGGAGAAGCCAGCTTTTTCTTTAGCTCTCCTAATCCCTTGCCCTCGGTTGCAACAGTTGGAACAATATCAATTCCCAAAACTAAAGATAATTCTTTAAGGTCTATTTGCATGCGCCGCTGGTTAAGCTCATCCATCATATTAAGCGCTAAAATAAGGGGCAAACCAAATTCAGATAATTGGATCGTTAAAAGAAGCGTCCGGCGCAAATTCTTGGCATCCGCTACTTGAAGAACAGTTTGCGGATCCTCAAAGAGCAAGATATCCCGAGCAACCTTTTCATCCTCTGAAGATGGAATAAGCGAATTTAGTCCCGGAGCATCGATTACCCCTATTTTTTTATCATTAATCATGCCAATGCCGCGGCTTATTTCAACCGTGGTCCCGGGATAATTTGAAACCGTTACATATTTTCCGGTCAAATAGCCGAAGATAACGCTTTTTCCAACATTGGCATTGCCTAACAGGACAATCTTTGAAAGCCCTGAAAAATCTATTTTTATTTTATTATGCTCATGCATAACCGTTAAGTCCTTAAAAAAATTATCTACAATCTCGGCATAACCCAATAATTTCCATGCGATGGGTGGTTAGTTTAAAATCGTATTTTTTGGCCAACTTCTCCTGCAGCTCTTCTATTCTCGCATCCAAAACTTCTATACATTTTCCGCAGTTTGAACAAACCAAGTGGTCATGATGTTTATGCCCGAATAAATGCTCATACCGCTTTTTCCCCTCTCCCAAATCAATCTCACGAGCAAGGCCTGCTTCTTTTATCAATTTCATGGTTCGCGCAACCGTGGCATAACCAATTTTATCATCTTTATTTTTTACCAAAACATACAAATCATCAATTGATACATGTTTTTCGATTCCCAAGAAAATTCGCAATATACTTTCTCTCTGGGAAGTTAATTTCAAATCTTTTTTAGACAGAAACTTAATAAATTCCTCTTTTTCTTTTATCATAAAAATAAATATATCCTCCTTTACCAAGTAACCGATAAGCCACTGGTAATATTCGAATCTGGGCTAGCTGCACTTAAGCCGCCGCGAAAAGCCAAATCAAATATCATTTTTTCCGACAACTTATTCGTAAATCCAACCAGCCAGCTACGGGGGTCTTCTGCAATCGTACTGTCAGGATGGCGATTCCCATCAATTTCTGCCACTAAATGAAAAGCATCTGTCATAATATAATCTACTGCAATGCCGAAAAGAGAAATATCTCGCAAAGAAGAACTCCCCTTTTTTCCAATCCAAGCATATCCTATTTGCGCATGTAAAATCACGCGGCCTAATCCTTTGGTAGCTACTGCAAACAGGCTAAAATCTTTGTCCCCGCTCCCCAGTCCTTTGCTAAAATCACCATTATCAAGCTTAACCACTCCCTTAAGGACAAAAGCTGGATTTTTTTCTCCCTCCGGAAGGATTAAATCCTTGAGTACCAAGCTGATATCTCCTAATCCATTTTGCGTTGTGTTATCTATATTATTATGATAAAGATAAGGGAATTCAGCAGAAAATTCAATATTATCGCTTAAGCCATAAATCAAGACTAAAAGTAAATTATTTTCTAGCTTCCCATCCCCCCATTTCAAATAATCAAAATTGAATTCACTTTGAAAAACTGCCTTGCCGGCTACTCCAGCATCTTCAGTCATCAGCGGCCGATAAGCAAAAGCCGCAGAACTTATGGCAAAAAACATCAAACATAAAACAATCTTTCTCATTTTTTTCCTTATTGATATTGATAATCATTATCAATGATAACGGGTTAAAAATATTTTGTCAAGTCCTAATTTTTCTTAAAAATTGCGGATAAAAGGCGGCAGCTCGATATTGTCTTTTTCTTTTGAGTTATTGGATGCAATGCTTGCCGGCACAACTTTGGGACGGATAAAAGGCAATTGGATATCGCTTTTCTCCGGACTATTTTTGAAGCCGGTTGCAATTACGGTAATTACCATATCTCCCTGCAGCTTATCATCGATCACTGCACCAAAAATAATATTGGCTTCTGGATCAACCGCATTATAAATAACTTCAGCCGCAGCATTCACCTCATGCAGAGTCATATCTGATCCGCCAGTCACATTAAAGACAACGCCTTTAGCTCCAGTAATAGTATCTTCTAATAACGGAGAAGAAATAGCCTGTTCTGCTGCTTCAATTGCGCGGTTCTCGCCAGAAGCAGAACCAATTCCCATAATTGCAGAACCTGCTTCGTACATAATGGTTTTTACATCCGCAAAATCCAAGTTGATCAACCCAGGAACCGTAATTAAATCTGAAATGCCCTTAACCCCTTGGCGCAGGACATCGTCAGCAACTTTGAAAGCCTCAATTATTGAAGTCCTTTTTTCAACTACTTGTAAAAGCTTGTCATTGGGAATAACAATCAAGGCATCGACTTTTTCCCTTAAAAGCGCAGCCCCGCTTTCCGCTTGGTTAATCCTGACTGGTCCTTCAAAACGAAATGGCTTGGTCACAACTCCAATGGATAAAATGCCCATTTCTTTAGCAATTTCTGCAATTACCGGTGCTGCTCCAGTTCCAGTACCGCCACCCATACCCGCAGTTAAAAAGATCATGTCTGAACCTTCCAACGCTAATCGGATATCTTCGCGGCTTTCTTCTGCTGCAGTTTGGCCAACTTGCGGGTTAGCCCCTGCCCCCAGCCCGCGGGTGCATTTTTCACCCAATTGTAATTTGTGGTCAGCCAGGGAAACCGAAAGTGCTTGGCTGTCAGTATTCACCGCCCAAAACTCAACACCCTTTAAGCCGGAACCTACCATGCGGTTAACGGCATTGCTTCCGCCCCCGCCCACTCCAAAAACTTTTATGGTTGCAAACTTATGATCCTGCATCATACAAAAATCTCTCCTTTTTTGGGATTTTAGCATAACCAATCTTTGAAAAGCAAACCAGTCTAGCGATATTTAATAACTGGATTTTGGGTCAAGCGCACATCAATGTATTCTATTTCATTGGCTTTGGGACGGGAAACCTCTAATAAATATTTGAGAACGCGCATTTTTTCTTCCATATTTTCAATCGGGCCAAAACGCACTTTGGTAATGTCATTGATCAAAACCGAAACATTCTCCAGCCCATTAAATTGGATATTCAAGTTCGACTGCTTAAAGAAAATTGTTAGCTTGGGAAAAAGGTCAAAAACCGTTTGGGAAAATTCCTTTTTTATATAATACCCGCCTATAAGTTCTTTTTCATCAATCCCGGAAACTACCGGCAGTTTTGAAGAATCAATCGAGGCATGCGGAAGGATAAACTTGCCGGTAAGTGGCAAAGCGATACTTCCGGAATCCAAAATATATCCAGCACGATCGATAATAGTGCTATTGCCAGAAATAATTGCTACTGCAAAAGGCTTGCGTTCAATGATTTGAATTTCCAAGCGATGGGGAAGCCTTCTTTTGAAATTTACTTTTTCGATTTGAACAATTTTGTCAAAAGTTTTGCGAGCTTTATCAAAACGCGTCAGGAAAATATTATCTCCCAGCGGAATATCCGCCAATTTTAAAAGATCATCGCGAAATAAGTATTGGTTGCCAGTTACCTCAACTTCACGGATATCCCAAACAGGCAAGTTAACCAAGAAAAGCACTAGGGAAGCAAATAAGAAAGAAAAAATAAAAACCCAAATAACATACCAGCGTAAAGGCCGGCGGCGCACTTTTTTTCTCATAAAGCGCTCTCCAAAATTTTTAAAACTAACTGGTCAAAAGAAATTCCCGCAGCTGCAGCTTCAGCTGGCAAATCCGAGCGCTCGGTCATGCCCGGGATAGTATTGATTTCATTAACATAAGGGATATTATTTTTCGAAACAATAAAATCTACGCGCGAAACCCCGTGGCAGCCCAGGGCCTTATGCGCAGAGATTGCCACTTCCTGGACATATTTATACAATGCCTCGGGCAAGCGCGCTGGCAAAACAAACTTTGTCATGCCCTCGGTATACTTGGCCTCATAATCATAAAATTCATTTTTTGGGATAAGCTCCAAAATCGGCAGAGCCTGCAAGTCTTTGGGCCCTCCCAAAATTCCAACCGTTACTTCGGTTCCTTTGATAAAATCTTCAACCAAAACTTCGTTAAATCTTTTAATCGTTGACTCAACGATGCGCCTAATTTTTTTCCGGTTTTTTACTAAAGTTACGCCTAGGCTGGACCCTTCGGAAACTGGTTTTACAATTAATGGCACAGGAAATTCATTTTCTATTCTAGGAAGAATTTCTTTTATATTGTGCTGATTGATGTATTCATAACAAGGGGTCGGGATATTCATAGCCTGGAAAATTCTTTTGGAAGCTAATTTATTCATTGCCAGCGCAGAAGCCAAAACTTTTGATCCGGTATAAGGAATATCCGCTGCATCCAAAATGCCCTGGATAATCCCGTCTTCCCCAAACTTGCCGTGCAAAGCAATATAAGCTATATCTATTTTTAAAATTTTTAATTTGTGCGTTAAATTTTTTTCTTTGGCTGGATCAACGGCAACAACTTTAAAACCTTGTTTTTTTAAAGAAGCTAAAACTCTTTTACCTGAACGCAGAGAAACATCCCTTTCCCCAGAAATCCCGCCCATCAACACTGCTATTTTTTTAGCCCTTATATGCATTTTTACTTCTCCCTTTGGGGATTGGTGAATTGGATAAATTTATTTGGATTTTGTTATTTGTCATTTGGATTTTGCTTGAAGATATTATACAGGAAAAATAAGCAGGTAAAAAGCTGGATAAAAGAAGAAACCCCTTCCTTATTTTTTAGGAAAGGGTTCCTTAACTTAAGCAGTAAATCATAAGGCCAACCATAGAATAAAAGAGCCCAGCATAAGATCATCGGTTATTTCTTGGTGTCCGCCAAAAAAACTACCGGAAAAAAACCGCCTTAGCATCTTTTTTATACTGTCCATTCTTATCCTCCCCCTTTCTCAAGGGTTATATATAGCAATTTTGCAGCCAGAGAAAATAAGGGTTTTTTGATAAAAAAGGGGCAAAAACAATGAGATTTAACCTAGCCTGCTGCACAATAATTGTGCAACTGCACAAAACCTGTGCAGCCTATATTTCTTCCTGCAGGCCGAGTTGGATTAATTTTGACTGGAGAGTATTGCGGTGAATGCCCAAAAATGCAGCAGCTTTTGACTGGTTGCCTTGGGCCTTATTAATGGCCCTTTTGATAAATTTTCGCTCTAATTGCTCGACCGCTTCTTTTAAAGAAATCTCTACTTCGGGATTTTTTTCTGCAAAATTTTCATTATGGACCAATATTTCCAGGGGCAAATCTTCCAGGTCAATTTTTCCACGGTCATTTAAGGCAACTAATCGCTCGGTTAAATTTTCTAGTTCGCGCACATTCCCTGGCCAGCGATATTTGATCAAAACTTCTAAAGCCGCGGGGGTAATATCAATTTTACATTTATTTAATTTCTTGCAAAACCTGCGCAAAAAATAATCAACTAATTCCGGGGTATCTTCTTGGCGCTGGCGCAGGGGCGGAACCTTTATCGGAAAAACTTTTAAACGGTAATATAAGTCCGACCGGAATTTTTTTTCAGTAACAGCTTGCTCCAAATTCGTATTAGTAGCTGCAATCACCCGAACATCCACCAGGATGCTTTTATTGCCCCCCACCCGCTCTATTTCTTTGAGGCCATCGTCGCGCGGCTGCAAAACGCGCAAAATTTTTGCTTGTAGCGCTAGCGACATGGAACCGATCTCATCCAAGAAAATAGTCCCGCGGTTAGCTAATTCAAATTTGCCTTCTTTTCTTTCCATTGCCCCGGTAAAAGCCCCTCGTTCATATCCGAATAATTCCGACTCCAGCAAATTTTCTGGGATGGCAGCGCAATTTACCACAACAAATGGGCCATTGGCACGCGCGCTGCGGGCTTGAATCGCTCGCGTGATCAATTCTTTTCCAGTACCGCTTTCTCCCATGACCAAAACCGCGCAATCTGACTCCGCGGCTTTTTTAATTAAGCCGTAAACTTTTTGCATGGGTTTGCTTTTGCCGATTAGCTCTCCCCATTTATCAATCGTGATTTCTGCTTTTAAAAAAATATTTTCCTTAATTAAGTCGCGTTTTTCCAAAGCCCGGCTGATCAAAACTTCTAATTCGGATAAATCAAACGGCTTAGTAATATAGTCGTAAGCCCCGTTTTTCATGGCTTCAACCGCGGATTTGGTTTCAATCACTGCAGAAATAACAATTACCATCAAATATTCATCAATCTTTTTTATTTTTCTTAATATATCCAGGCCATTGGCATCCGGCAAGCGCAGGTCCAAAAGGATCAAATCCGGATTTTCTTCTTCTACTTTGACTAGAGCTTCTTCTCCGGTTGCAGCAAAGAAAACCTGGTATTTATCGCTAAGAGCCATATTCAAGGACTTTTTTATCGAGGACTCATCATCAGCTATTAGAATTTTATAATGAGGAAAGACTGGCATAGTAAAATCTTCACACAATTAGCTAGGAATGTCAATGGGGAAAAATGCGATGAATGAATATACCCAGGAAGCTTTTTTTGAGAACAATTGCACCTTCAGGACACATTTCTTGACAGCAAGTTCTATTCAACCATTATTATTGCTAATTCTGTGATTGAATATTTGCTTTTTTCAGGGAAAGCTTTTTGAACAGATTGTTTTATAGTAGGCTTATCTTTTATTATTTCCCCTATCGCAAAAGATACAGGCGGCCGGTTGGATTGAGAAGCAGGCAAAACAGAAAATCCTATTTGGGCATATCCATTTGGCTTGCAAACCTTTTCCGTAATTTTAGCTATGACAGCCCGGGTAAATTCTTTTGCGTTAATTATTGCCAGCAAACTTTCTTTGGGTTCTATTCCCGGCAGCACTAAAGTTTTCTTTCCTTCAATTTCTAAGGTTAAGGTATGGATACTGCCCATAATTTTTCCATTTACAACAATTCTCATCGGCGTAAAAGCTGGATTTAATAACTCCTCCGGATTATTCGAAGTACAGTTTTCTCCCATATATCCATAAAAATAATCCAGCTCGGTTTTTGCAAGTATAAGTTCAACTCTTACCTTTTCCCCGGTTTTTTCAGAACTAAATCGCTTTATTATCTTCTTTAACCTTTCAATATCAACGGCTCCCTCTATTCTTTTTCTTACCGCTTCTTCTGCTTCGGGCTTTATTTCTCCAAATACTTCTATTAATTTTTCCGGGATATCCAGATCCTTAGAAGATATTCCTTCCTTTTTTGCAATAAGAAGATCGATCTTTTCTTTAACGTTTGCATCTTTTAAATACGTTCTAAGCAATTGCAGTTTTATTATTTCCAAAGTGTGCTCTGCGCTGGGTTTTTTACCCGGCCGATCTGTTTCTGGAAAATCTGAAATAACTCTGTCAACCTCATCAATTCCTGGATGCTTTTCTTTTAATGCAAGAGCTTCTTCTATCCAGCTAATTCTTTCTTTTAAATAGCTAATCTCTTTATCTGTAACGAGGCCTTCTTTTGAAGCTTTTTCCAACTCAAAAACTATGCGCTGCTCAAAATTACAGGGGGGAATAACTTGGCCTTGGAATCTTTCTATCGTTTTTTTATATTGTTCTTGAGTTAGCGCGGTGGAATTAATTATTGCATAATTAATTTCTTCAATTACTCCTTCTGGCAAATCAACTCGTTCTATTTTTTCTCCTCGAATTTGATCCCTGTAATATTTATGAAAATCATTAACAAGCTTTGCTCTTACTTTTGGATCACATTTTTCATATTCAGAAAAAAGCAAAGGTAAAAACAATGAAGTTTTCATATCTTCAGAATAAGCTACGAAAAGGTCAAAAAGTTCCTTAGCATTTTCTTTTGTTAGATTAGCAAAAAAGATACTATTTTTACTTAGATTAGTATCAGATATTTTGCAGAATCTAATAAATTCTTCCTTATAGGTTTTTAATATAGATTTATCCGGCAGTGCGTCTAAAATATCTGTCAAAGGAGAGGGATCAACAGAAGCAGCAATCAAACCTTTAGCAATTTCAACTGCTAGCTGTAATTCTTCAATAGTTTTACATTTATCAAGTAACTTAGGTAAAGTACACCCAACATAATTTTCGGGATACCCAAATTTTTGGCGATAGTCTAAAATTAAGCCTTTTACTTCTACCTCCCAAGCTTTTAATTCTTCAATAGTTTTACATTTATCAAGTAACTTAGGTAAAGCACACCCAACATAATTTTCGAGATCCCAAAATTCTTGGCGATAGCCTAAAATTAAGCCTTTTATTGCCACATTCCAAACTTTTAATTCTTCTATAGTTTTACATTTGTCAAGTAACTTAGGTAAAGCATGCCCAACATAATAAGTGGGATCCCCAAGTTTTTGGCGATAGTCTAAAATTAAGCCTTTTACTTCTACCTCCCAAGCTTTTAATTCTTCAATAGTTTTACATTTATCAAGTAACTTAGGCAAATAATGCTTAACATAACCGCCGAGATACCTAAACTTTTGGCGATAGTCTAAAATTAAGCCTTTTACTTCCACATCCCAAGCTTTTAATTCTTCAATAGTTTTACATTTGTCAAGTAACTTAGGTAAAGAATACTTAGCATAATCTTCTGGAATCCCAAATTCTTGGGAATAGTCTAAAATTAAGCCTTTTACTTCTACCTCCCAAGCTTTTAATTCTTCAATAGTTTTACATTTATCAAGTAACTTAGGTAAAGCACACCCAACATAATTTTCGAGATCCCAAAATTCTTGGCGATAGCCTAAAATTAAGCCTTTTATTGCCACATTCCAAACTTTTAATTCTTCTATAGTTTTACATTTGTCAAGTAACTTAGGTAAAGCATGCCCAACATAATCAGTGGGATCCAAAAACTTTTGGCGATAGTCTAAAATTAAGCCCTTTACTTCCACATCCCAAGCTTTTAATTCTTCTATAGTTTTACATTTATCAAGCAAGCTAGGCAAGGCATGCTCAATATAATCGCAGAGATGCCCAAATTTTTGGAGATAGTCTAAAATTGAGCTTTTTAGATATCTAAACAATTTTACAAGATCTTCTGGCGTATGGTTATTAAGTTTAACTACTGAATTTGCTGAAAAATACTCTCCTAATGGGTTTCTCGCTATTCTTTTTCCATTTTGATAAACTCCATCTGCACCCATAGTTAAGCTTTGGCTGGCATCAACCCCCTGCGAAAGCAAAAATAAATCCCTGGTTAAACCTGGAGTATAATTTTTTTCTCCTAAAATTTTTCCTAGGCCATTAGAAATGCGGTTGACCACATTATCTACCCGCGGTCGCTTAATAACAATTTTTAATATTCCTCTCCCAACGCGTCCTAAATATAATGACATTTAACAATTCATCCTTTTAACGCTAAAAATTTAGAAATACTTATCAAACAATTATTAGGAACTCTCATACCAATATATCGACAATTTTTAAGGTGAATTTCAAATTTGTAAAGAATTTTTAAGAAAAAATGCGAAGGATTATTTTCCCCAAAAAGCTCTTTTTAAGCTCAATCGCTCCAGCGGGGCACATTTCCTGGCAGCAAAAACAACGGATGCACTTGGCATAATCAAAAGTTGGATAAGTATTTTCCATGGAAATCGCTTGGGCTTGGCAAATTTCTGCGCAGCGCTGGCAATGGGAACATTTACTTTTTTCTACTCGAACCTTATCCAAAAGTAACGCTTGGAGATATTTCGCTAGCCATAACGGCAAAGCCCGCGGAAGCATGGCATCATAACCTTTTTCCACTAATTTAAAATCCGTGACTTTAACCGCAGATAAATCCTCTCCCAACACTTCAATGCCGCGAATATTCCCCAATCCTCTTTTTTCTCCCAGAGAAAGCAGCTGGTGTTCTTTAAAGTCAATCCCAATAATTTGCGCTGCAATTGAATCAATAGCCAAGGCATCTGAACTGGCTAAAACCAATCCAAGCTGGCGCGGATCCCCGTTCATGGGGCCATGCGGCCCTTCTTGGACCAAGATTGCATCCATAATATTTAAAGTTGGCTTAAAACGCAGGGCAATATCCAATAGCAAATTTATAAAATCTTCGCGCGCCGGCCTTTTTAGATGGTATTCAGCTTTGCGCATGCCCGGCACTAACCCAAATAAATTTTTCACTGCTCCAGTAAAATAAGTCAGCTGGTGGCTTTTGAGCTTGGGCAAATTGATAATCTTATCCATTTTCAAAACATCGCTGGCAATTAAAAGTTTTTTCATGGAAAAATTTTGGCCAAGGGAAAGTTCGGTTTGCGCATGAAAATTCAAAAATCCGATATTTTCTTCTTCACAAACCTTTAAAATCCCTGCACCTTTGGCTGCTCTTTGCGCCGGGCCAAAACCCGGGCTATCCCCCACAAAAATTTTGGCCCCAGTTTTTTTTACCAATCGGATTACTGCGCGGACAAATTCCGGATGAGTGTTGGCAGCTCTTTCCGGCGGCAAACCGTCCAAAAGATTGGGCTTGAGCAAAACTTTTTCACCCGGGGAAATAAAAGCCGATATGCCGCCTAAAAGATTAAGCGAGCTTTCAATTGCCTGATAAAGCTTTTCAATATCATAGCTATCCAATTTCGATATGGATACTTTTGACATATGCCGCATCCTGTCTTTTTTTAGGCAAGAAATTTAAATCTCTTTATTCTTCCATTTTCCCATTTGAAACCAAAGCACGGCCAATGACCCCTGAACCAAGTTCGCTGCCAACATCGCAATCCAAATGCCATTAATATTTAAAGCTGTAAATTGGGATAAAAAAATCGCCAGCGGAATTTGGAAAACCCACAGGGAAATAAAAGTAATCAGCATCGGCATAAAAGTATCTCCGGCCCCGCCCAAAGCTCGGGTTAATACTAATCCCAAAGCAATAAAAACAAAGCCAAACGTGCTAATGCGCAAAAAATCACTTCCCAATTTTACGACTTCTTCAGTATTATTAAAAATTATAATTAACTGGGGCGCGTAAAAGAAAAAGAAAAATCCAACTATGGCCAAAAATGCTATATAAAGCCCTACGGCTGTCCACGCACTTTGCGATGCACGCTGGGGATTTTTTGCTCCTAAATTCTGGCCCATTAAAGTTGCCGCAGCATTAGCCAAAGCAAATCCCGGCATCATCACGATCATGGCCAGGCGCATGCCTACCCCATAAGCTGCAATGGCATAAGTCCCAAAAGTTGCAACGACTGCCATCATGACAATCATCATGAAGCTGCGCAAAGTCATCTGCACCGTCGCCGGAATCCCGATCCCAACAATTTTTTTCATCATATCCCAATCAAAAGAAAATTTGGGCAATTTAAGCTGGGATCTGCCATGCAGCAGAAATTCAAGCGCCATGACCACGGCCACAAATTCTGCAATCAAGCTGGCCACCGCCGCCCCAGCTACCCCCATGCGCGGGAAATAGGCCCAGCCAAAAATAAAAAACGGGTCAAGAATCATATTTAATAAAGCAGAAAAAGATAAAATTACCATGGGAGAAAAAGTATCCCCGGCCCCGCGCAAAATATCCGAAAAAACAAACAAAAAGAAAAAAATCACCATGCCCACAAAAGAAATTTTCAGGTAAGCTGTTCCGCGCGCAATCACCATTGCATCAGCTCCTAATAATTTTAAGAGCTGGGCGGAAAACATATATCCCAAAAAAGAAATCATCGCTGCCAATAAAATTGCTACGCATAACCCTTGGGTCGCGGCATGCCCGGCTTTTTCCCGGTCTTTTGCCCCCACAAAGCGGGAAACCAAAGCCGCAGTCCCAACCGAAATTCCCATGGCCAGCATAAAAACCATCATAAGGATAGAGCCCGAAGCTGCAACTGCAGCGAGTGATGCTGGCCCGAGTTTTCCTACCCAAAACATATCCGCCAAATTAAAAAGCGTTTGGATAAAATTGGAAATAACCAGCGGGCCAGATAAAATCAGAAGATTTTTTAAAATATTGCCCGAGGTTAAATCCCTCGGATTTTTGAAAGCCTGATAAACGCGCGAAATCATAATCGGCAATTATACTTTATTATTTATCCATTTGACATGCTTTTTATGAAAATATATACTACAAAAAGAAAAAAATTCCAGGGTAAAATGTGAATAAAAAAAATCTATTTTTTGTTTTCTTCTTATTATTTAGCTTGTGCTTTTCTTCTGTTACTTTTGGCGTTACCACCTATCCTTACAGTGAAGTGCTTCTA
Organism: uncultured bacterium; assembly: GCA_964528395.1. Classification (GTDB taxonomy): domain Bacteria; phylum Margulisbacteria; class WOR-1; order CAZGTC01; family CAZGTC01; genus CAZGTC01. The sequence continues at coordinate 50,125 of CAZGTC010000010.1, read as the reverse complement.
TATTTAACTCCTTTAGATGAGCCGCAATTTGGCTTGGGCGGATTGAGCAGTTTTGCCTCTGGAATACATGATTGTTTAGTAAATCCCGCGGGCCTTGGCCGCATGGCTACTTTTGAAACCGTTATTTCGGTTCTGCAAAGGTCTCTGGCTTATTCCAGCAATAAAAATTACCAGATTGATGATCAAACCATAGCGTCTTTTGGAGGAATTTCTGGATATTCCGCCAACATATTTTTTACTTCCAGCAATAGCAACGACCTTACGGTAAAAAAAAGGGATTATGCCGGTAAAGTAACTTATCAAACAGTTGATACCGGAGTTTCTTTCAAGCAATCCATGCGCGTTTTAGATTGGCTGGCGGTTGGGTTTGTTACGCGCGGAGATACGCAGGGAAATTTGAACCTCGCCGGGGATACTCCCTTTACTGCCCAGAGCAAGCTTGAAATGAAAGGCACTGCGAATTTTCAGGGAACCGGAATTTCTATCAATAACAGCGGAAAAATTACCTATGTTAACGGCGGAGTAACTTATACCAGCTCAAAATCCCTATGGGATCCCTTTTTAACCCAAGTCACAACTATTCCAGCTACCTTAAAAACTGAATTAAAAAATAATTTAGTTGTAAAGTCTAATGTTACTTTTTCCAGCGCCATAAATAAAGATAATTTCATGTTTGGGTTAAACTTAACCCCGATCAGCGCTAATGCCGAAATTAATAATTCTGCTTATGCCATTATTGATGCCAATACCCCGGATGGAACACTGTATGTTCCCAATTTTGATCCCGCTAGCCCAGCCTCTATTTCCCAGTGGGTGGTTGATGAAAACTATTATGCTGGGTCGAATGGATACCGCAAGCGCTATATCACCCTGCCCTCTGGAGAAAAATTATTAGACACCCAATATAAGGGATTCTTTTCTGCCAGCACCCTGCGCATGGACCTGGGATTCCTCTGGGATATTTCTGATTTTTTCGCGGTATCTGCTGCTTATGAAAATTTTGGCGGAGCACAACTGGATTTTAAAGGTTCGGGCATCTCAACTTATGCCCAGTCGCGCGTACCTGTAACTGAAACAGATTCAATTATTGATCCAAGCCTTACAACTGCCTGGAGGCCTTTTACGGATAGTTATGCCCCAATCAGCGGAACAGAAAATTGGTATTTGAATTCCAGCCATGCTTTTAACCTGCCCAAAAAAATGCGCCTGGGTTTTGCCCTGAAAAAACCGTTTCTTTTCGGCCTGGATATTGAGCAGCAGCAAAATCCCATTTATATAAAATTAAAATACGCTGATACCCAAAACAATATTGATTACGATATCAAGATTAATAACTTGATGGTTTATAAAATCGGCTGGGAATCCCAAATGTTCGCCCTGCCCTTATGGCTGCGCCTAGAAACCAGCCTTTTGCCTAAGCCGGATATCATAGGATTAAATGCTGCCCAACAGAAATCACTGGATGATGCCTATTCTAAATTGCCGGTTATGCCTGCGAGTTTTGACCTAGGAATGCGCACTAATATTTTCAGCTGGATTACTGGCTTTGATGTAGGATTTAATGCCCTTTCCTTATTATCTGTTGTCCAGCTGGATGTATTAAATAATGATGCCTCCAAGCCTTTATATGTTGATTTTTATGTCCGGAAAGATAATTGGCAAGTTACTTATTTGGCCGGAGCAGATATTGGATCAACCATTGGAGCTTATCAAAACCGCACTGTAGCTGCAGGGGAAAAGAAAAGTTTTGCGTGGAGCGACGTAAAACTGCTAAGCACTTTAGCCGTTAGCTATAGATTTTAAGGAGATTTAAGGGATGGTAAATTTAAAAAAAGTCTTATTAATATTGGGGGTGTTTGCTTTTTGCTTTGGTGCAGCTTCAGCCCTTTGCGCTGCGCCAATAATTACCAATGAAGAAATTACTACCTTAACTGATACAACTGCTATCATCACCTGGAGAACCACCAACGAAGCTGCAAATGCCAAAGTTTATTATGGGATTATTTCTCCTGCAACTACTTTTACATCCAGCGAATCCAGCCTCTACCATTATGCTACATTGTCTAACCTAAGCCCGGGCCAAACTTATAAATATTATGTAGAAAGCACTGGAACAACCGGTATTGTTACCGGCGAAGAAAATACCTTCACCACCCTCACCCCGCCCTCTGGCGCTTATTTATTTACTTTTGCAACAATTTCCGACCCGCAGGTTGCAACTGACTTGGCCAATACTACTGGCGCCCGCGGCCGTCCCTATGCAACTTCCGAAGCCATGCTGCGGGAAGCAATTACTTATTTAAAAACTTATAGCCCAGCTTTTACGATTGTAAAAGGCGATTTGGTTGATGACCTAACAACCGATGGTGCTAATCAAGCTACAAAGGTAAAAACTTTATTGCTTAATCTGACAACTACTTCCACGGTCTACCCTTTGCCTGGAAACCATGACAAAGCGGAATATACAGCTGGAGCCTGGTATACCACCCTATTAAAACCCATAAAAACCAATGCCAGTGCAGAAGCCAGCCCGACCACAGACTCAATTTATAACTATAGCTTTGATTACCAAAGCAACCATTTCATTATATTAGACAATTTAAAAAATACCGGCGGCACTGGACATGTTGATACCGCCTGGCTCACTGGCGATTTAGCTGCCAATACCGGAAAAAATACTTATATTTTTATGCACAATGTTATTACAGAAGAAGGTGTGACTATTCCCAATGAAGTATTGTTAGAGGTTATTGGCGGAGGAGCAACCACCGTTGACTGGAACAAGATTGATATTGATAACCGCTCCGCTTTCTTGACTATATTAGATACCTACAAAAATAATATTGCCGGCGTATTCATGGGGCATATCCATGACAATGCCAAATATAACATCAGCACCTTGCCTTTTCCTTTTGTACGCACTGCTGCTACCATTCAATTCCCGGTAGGATTCAATATTTATAAAGTTTACTCCAATGGCTATATGCAGTCTTTTTACAAGGTCCCCTATTATACTGAAATCGCCCGCGACCAGATAACCGTTGAAGGAACTTACAGCAAATCTTATTGGGAACAATTTTCTTTAAGCGGATTGTCCGCTAGGAACTTCGTCTATTCCCTTTCTTCCATTGCCCCGCAAGTAGCCCAAGTTTTACCCGCCAATAGTTCAAGTTCGATTGTTACGAATGAAAACCTAAGGATTATTTTTACCAAAGCCATGTCCCAAGAAACTGTCCAAAGCGCTTTTTCCATCAGCCCGGATGTTTCTGGAAAAACTTATAGCTGGGACTCTACTGGCACCACCCTAACAGTTTCCCATGCTGCTTTTGCAGCTTCGACTGCTTATACTGTAACTATTGGAACCGGAGCCAAAGATTCATCTGGAACAGCCCTGGCCAGTGCGTATTCTTTTTCTTTTACAACTGGAGCCAGCCCCCTGACTACCGCCCCCAGCGCTACTTTTGATGCTTTTACCAATAATGTCACAAATAATGTCCAGCCTACTTTTACAGGAATTGCCACCAGCGATTCATCAAAGGTTACAAAAATCGAATGCCGTATTGACAGCGGTACTTGGTATGATGCAACTGCATTGGACGGGACCTTTAATGCTGCAACTGAAAGGTTTTCTTATCAGCCCTCCACTGCCTTGGCCCGGGGCCCGAATACGCATAAGATAGAAGCCCGCTGCACAGATGCTGCGGGAAATGTTAATACTACTTATGCTTCATATGATTTTTATGTTATTTCCGACCGGCCCGAAGTATCGCTAAAATCAAATGGTGCAAATATTTACAGCGGAGATACGATTGATAAAACCCCTTCGCTGGAAATAACAGTTATAACGGACAAAACTTTGAGCACATTAAATTTATTGATCGATAAAGCTGCCACCAATCTCTTGCCTTCTGTTACTCATCCCAGCAGCAATCCCTATATTTATTTTGTCAGCTACAAGCCTACCTTAACCGACGGCACCCATAGCTTAGAAGTTCTGGCCATTGATGCGCAAAGCAATCGCACTACAGTTGAAGCTTCTTATTTATCGGTTCAATCTGCTGCCGGGATTGCAGTGCAAGGCACGCCGCTGAATTATCCCAATCCCTTTGATCCCAGCACCTCTTCTACTTCTATATCTTATATATTGTCAAAAGCCAGCACCACCACCATTGCCATTTATAATTTGGCCGGGGGCGCAATTTGGAAAAACACCTATGCCTCTGGTGCTGAAGGCGGAAGAGCCGGCTACAATGAAATTACCTGGAACGGTAAAGCCTCTGACGGATCAACCGTTGGAAATGGGATTTATATTTATTTAATTATGGGTGATGGAAAAGTTTTGGGCCGCGGAAAACTCGGGGTATTCAAGCCATGAAAAAATTTGGGCTATTAGTTTTATCCCTTATAATTTTTGCCTCCATCAGCTGGGCCGCTGCTGGGGGAATAACCCTCAACCCGGGACAAACTATTTATGCCCCGCGTCCTATGGGGATGGGAAATGCTTTTACGGCTTTGGCCGATGATCCCAATAGCATTTTTCTGAACCCCGCAGGATTAAATAAAATGAAATATTTTTCATTCACCGGCATATCGCGCAAAATCGTATTTGATGAAACCCAATACTTAATGGCTGGAGCAGTACTTCCCACGGACATTGGGAATTGGGGATTCGGCCTGGTTGACTACAGCATTGCCGGAAGTTTTGCTACTACGCGCGATCCTTCTACCAACCGCATCATTGTTAATCCCAGCGTAGAATCCATGAGCTACAATAATAATGTATTCATACTTTCTTATGCCCGGCCTTTTATGGAAAGAAAGCTTCTGGTTGGAACAAACTTAAAGTTATTTAACCAGGATTTAAAAGGCGGCGGAATCAGCTCCCATGGGACTGCTTTGGATATTGATCTGGGCTTAATTTATAATTTAAAGCCGGATTTGGACATTGGTTTAAACTGGCAAAACTTTTTAGGTACAAATCTAAAATGGAATTCTACCAATGCAACCGAAGATAAATTAGGCGCTTCTACCAAGCTGGGCTTATGCTGGAGACTGCTTGGCTCAAGCGAAGCTTATTACATGAAAAATCCTAGCCAAACTTTAAAAATTTTAGCTGACTATGAGATTCCAAGGAATATTGCCGGAATTAGCAGCGGGATTTTGCACCTGGGAGCTGAATGGGAACCGCAAAAAGACTTATTTCTGCGCAGCGGTTTGGAGCAAAATTCTGAAAGCTCTACCAATTTAAGCCTTGGAATAGGCTTGGATCGCGGAGCCTTTCGTTTTGATTACGCTTACTTACTTCAGGGCGGAAATTTATCAACCGATAACCCGCATTATTTTACCATCAGTTATTTAGGCGCCCCGGCCCCTCCTCCTCCAACGGATAAAGAAACTAAGTCTGCCATAAAAATAGAAAAACCAAAAAATCGTTTAATTACCGACCAAACCACGATAGAAGTTGCTGGTCTTATTTATCAGGATAAAATAGAAAGCCGCACTATTTCTACAACCGAAGTCAAAAAAATCGTAACAGAAGGCATTACGCAGGAAATTGTTTCTCCTGTCAAAATAAAAGAAATTGTTAAAGAAGAAACCAGTCTTTTGCCTTACCTGACTGCTGTCCACTTAAACCAGTCACCGATTAGCTTTGAAGCTTCTAGTACCAAAGAAGCCCTCTTTAATGTCCAACATTCTTTAAACCCTAAGCGCAATGTTATTCATCTTGATGCTTTTGTCACCAAGCCGCGCACTACCATTGAAGTTTTTGCAGCCTCTAGTGAAGTAAAAGTTTTATTATTTGATCCTTTTACGGATTTAACCATGGATCATTGGGCCTTGGAACCGATTGCCTTGATTTCTACCTTAGGCATTATCCAAGGCTATCCGGATTATTCTTATCAGCCGCATAATGGCATCACCCGCGCTGAACTAACCAAATTATTAATTGAAACCCTTGATTTGCCAATTGCAACTCCAGAAGCTTTATTTATGGATGTTGCTCTCAACCATTGGGCAGCTCCGCATATTACAACCGCCTTTGAACATAAATTAATTGAGGGTTATCCGGATAATACCTTTAAGCCAAAAGGCACTTTAACCCGCGCCGAAGGAATCGCCATTATTGTCCGGGCTGCCCGCTTGCCCGAGGTCAGCGCACAGGATACTTTAAGATACCAAGACATAAAAGAAAATTACTGGGCCAGGAAATATATCCTGCAAGCCCAAGTCTATGGCTTGATTGATTTCCATAAAGAAAAAGAATTCCTGCCGAACCAGCACCTGACTCGGGCTGAAGCCGCTGAAATTCTTTACCGCACAAAATTTATCCAGGAAAAAGTAGAAGATTTCTGGGAAAAAGGCATTATTCCAAAAATTGGCCATCCCAAAGCTGAACCTATTGCTCCTGAATGGATTCTCCAAAATCATCCGACAAAAACGACTACGATAGAATATTAAGAATTATCCGAGGCAAAGATTAACTTTTTTTTCTAAGTCTTTGATTTTTCGGTTGTTTAGGATAACTTTATCCGCGATGCGCCTGAATCCCGCAATGCTAGCCTGGGCTTTCAGCCTTTGGCGCGCTTCTTCCAAAGTTAAGCCTTTGGCCTGCAAGCGCTGCAATCGTAAATTTGCTTTAGCCAAAATTACCCAAACTTCATTGACCAAAGGCAATAAGCCTAATTTCTGCAAAATAGCCGCATTCACGACAATATAATTAACCTGCAAAGAGTTGATTTCTTCTTGGACCATTTTACGAATCAAGGGATGGACAATTTTTTCCAAACAGTTTAAATGCTTCTTTTTTTCAAAAACCAATTGCCCTAATTTTCTTCGGTCAACTTGGCCTTGATTATCCAAAATCTGGCTGCCAAAAGCCTTCACAATCTCTGGTTTTTTTATATCCAAAACCCGATGCCCAATTTGATCAACATCTATAATGTAAAAACCTTTTTGCGCCAATATTTCGGCTACAGTATTCTTGCCCGAGGCGACCGGGCCAGTTAATCCGATAATCTTTTTTTCCAGCATTTTTTTCTTATAGCATACGCTCTTAAAACTTGCAACTGGTTATATTAAAAATCCGGCCGTTTGTAACCACTTTAATTGTCCCTTGAAGATCAGTGCGAAAAATACGCGCTTTGATGGTTTCCAGCCTTTTTAAGGTAATAGCATGGGGATGGCGGAACTTGTTTTTTCTTCCGCAGGAAATTAATGCCGCTTGCGGGGAAACTCTTTGTAAAAAAGCAAATGAACTTGAAGTTGATGAACCATGGTGCCCGACTTTTAAGATATTGCTTTTCAGGCTGAAATTCTTGGCCAAAAGCTGTTCTTCGCCTTCGAACCCTAAGTCTCCGGTAAATAACATGCTAAAATTCTTATAGCTTAATCTAAAAGTCAAAGAAGTATTGTTCAAATCTAATGCATGCAAAGACAAGCTTTTTTGATCCGGGAATAATATTTGGATATAAAGATTCGGCTCCAAATAAAAAATATCCCCAGCCTGCGCTATATAAGAATCAATCCCTTTAGACTGGATTAAAGATGAAGCCTGGATAAAAGATAAAGTATTGGCAGGAATTCCATTTGACCAAGCTTGCGCTACGCCTAAACTGGATAAAACTGCCGGCGCCCCTCCAATATGGTCATCATGCGCATGGGTCAAAACCAAAGCATCCAATTGGCATATGCCTTTTCTTTTTAAAGGGGATAAAACTGACCAGCGGACGAATTTTTCTTCCCCGGCATCCACCAAAATATTTTTCTTTTGCGGAGTCTCGATCAAAATTGCATCCCCCTGCCCCACATCCAGCATGGAAATAGTTAAAAGCGGGCCGGAAATAAACGAAGCTGAAAAAAAAGCATTGACTAGATAAAGCAGCAAAAATACGCCCAAAATTATAAAAGACCATTGATAATTCCATTTGATCTTCTTTTCCCGCACATAACAAAAAACATGAATTAAGCTGTAATAGAAAAAAACTAAAACCAGGCTCGGAGGAGAAAAAGCAATGCTCGAAAACGAAAACCCGGCAAAAATATCCGCCAAAAAATTCAAAGCAATTAAAAGCGGCAGGTTCGCATAGCAGATAATTTCTCCTAGAAAAGGAATTACCATGCCTAAGAACGCCCCAATGGTTCCCATAATAACCAACAATCCCACCCACGGCAGGATAAAAAAATTAGAAATAAAAGCTATTAGAGAAACTTCTCCAAAATGCCACCAAGTGATCGGCAAAGTAATCAAAACCGGGCCCAGGCTTGCTGCGGATAAATCCGCCAGCCATATTGGTAAAAATTCTGATAAATAATCTTTTATGATAGGGGAAAACTTGACCACCGCCCACGTTGCCGCAAATGAAAGCTGGAACCCGGCATTAAATAAAAGAAGCGGGTCCCAAAGCAAAAGCAAAAATCCGCTTAAAGAAAAAGAAGAAACAAAATCATTCTCGCGCTTAAAAACCTGCGCAAATAACATTGTTTCTACCATGAGCATAGAGCGTAAAATTGAAGGGCCTGGAACTGCAATCAAAGTATAGAAAAGGTTAAAAAGCGAAGCAAAAACCAAGAAAAAACTATTGGAAAAATTCCCGATCCGCTTAAAAAAACCAAAAAATCCCACCAATAACCCTAGCTGCATGCCTGAAGCAACCAAAAGGTGCGCCACCCCGGCCCTTTTATACAAATCTTTCAGGTTTAGAGGAAGCTCCGCGGCTTTTGCCCCAAAAACCATGCTGTTCAATAAGGCAGAATAAGGCGCAGGCAAAAAAGCATTCGCAGTTGCGCTTAGTTTTTCCCGCATGCCCTGAATAAAAGGATATTCAATCGATGGAAATAAAGAAACAAAAGGCAAATAGCAATAGTTGGCAGCCCCAATCAAAGAAAAAACTAAAGCTGCGTAAATGAAGTTTTTTCGTCTGGAATCATAACGAAAAATAAAAATCAAAATCCCGCTGGCAGCCAGCAAAAAAATAAAACTTGCGGTTTGAAGAAAATAAGCGGATAAAATGCCAATAACAATAAAAATTAGTAAGAAAAACACAAATGCGCTTCCAAGCGGGAAATTTTTTTAGGGGTTAGGCCCTTAATTTTTTCTAAATCTTTGAGGGATTGGAAAACTCCGAATTTTTCACGGTATTTAATAATGCGCTGGGCCACAGTTTCAGAAACCCCTGGTAATTGGGAAAGTTGTTCAAAATTTGCTACATTGATGTTGATTTTTTGTACATAGGCAGATTGATTCAAGCGGCCAGAAACGATCCTTGGAATGAATACTTCTTGCTGGTCTTTTAAAGGAATTAACAAATTTATTTGCCCGACATCTGCATAAGGAGTGAGTCCTTGGGCTAATTTAATCAGCTCAACTAAAGACGTGCCTTGGGCTATTTTATAGATGCCTTCTTTTTTTATTTCTCCTCTGATAGAAACAACAATATCGCTCTTATTTTCTAAGGGCAAAGGCAATTCTTTTGAAGATGAATTAAAAGTTGTAGCTTGCTTGACTTCTTTTTCATAATGGCGAAAAGCTGCAATGCTAAAGCCAAAAATAATCAGCCCAGCAATGAAAAAAGCCACGGCTTTTTGTTGAAAAGAAAATTCCATACTTAGCTTTAGATTACTGCAATTTTGCCAGCAGGGGAAAATTCAGATGGTTTGGCAGAGATTAATTACATCTTTGACATAAGCCCGGGAAGATTCGCGCATGCCCCCGCGCCTTTTTACGGCATTGGGACCTTCCAGATATGAAGCAATGGCTTTGGGAATTTGCTCCGGGTCATTTTCCCAAGCTTTTAAGAGCCGGGAAACATATTTGGTTGAACCCATAACATTTTGATTAATATCATATGGATCATCTACTCCCAAGCCTCTGGCAGTTGAAGGCAGCAACTGGCCCAATCCCATGGCCCCGGATTTGGAATAGGCAAAGCGATTAAACTTAGATTCGCGGGCAATAAAAGCCGTCATTAAGCGCGGATTAACATTATATTCTTTACAATATTTATAAATTGCCTGGCTGATTTCCTTGGCAGTATCCATGGAAACATTTTTTTGTTTTCTCGTATGATAGATAATAAAATCCGAGATAACTTGCTGGGTGTCCTGCCCTGCCCGTTCTTCGAAATATGGATTGATATTTCCCTCGTAAGAAAAAGGAATAGCAGGTGTTTCTTCTGGTAATGGTTGTTGGATTGAAGGAGGAGAAGCTAAAGGGGGAACCGCTTTTTCGGGTGTTTTATTAATAGAAGAAATGATAACAGCTACGAACAAAATCGCAACAATCGCACCGGCATCCATAATTAGGCTCCCTGCATAAGCTTGGGAATTGCTTTAAAATAAGCTTCTTCAAGCGCATACCTAGGCAAATTAAAAAGTTCGGTCCCTTTAATATTGAAATGAAAGCCTTCGCCTTTGACCTTTCCAATAATTTCATACGGCACATCAAAAATTTTGGCTGTGGTATCGAATAAAAATAGATCTTCAGCTGATAAAGATAATAATATCCGCGATTGGTTCTCTCCAAAAAGCACGGCATCTTCACGCAAATTAGAACAAAGAGAAATCGAAACTCCTTTGATATCTTTTTCTGCAAAAATTAAAGATTCAGCAATGGCAACCGCTAACCCGCCTTCGGACAAGTCATGGCAGGAATGGATAATCCCTTTTTGGATGGCATTCAAGCAGGTCTTTTGCACTCTTTTTTCAAAATCCAAATTAATTTCCGGGTTCCCTTTAATTTTATTATGTATGACTTTGAGATATTCGCTGCCATCAAAACCTGAGCGGATCGCCCCCAAAAGCACAATCACATCTTCCTCATATTTAAACCCCATAGTCGTATAATCTGTACTGTTAATCAATCCCAGCATGCCAATTACCGGCGTTGGATAAATCGCGGTTTCTTTGCTTTCGTTGTATAAACTGACATTGCCAGAAATAACCGGGATTTCAAATTTCTCGCACGCTGCAATCATGCCATCGATGACTTTTTTGAATTGGTAAAAAATCTCGGGCTTTTCCGGATTGCCAAAATTAAGGCAATTGGTCAAAGCAATCGGGGTAGCGCCAGTACAAACCAAATTGCGGCTGGCCTCTGCCACAGCAATTGCCCCGCCTTGTTCAGGATTCAAATAACAATACCGGCTATTGCCATCGCAAGTTAAAGCAATATGTTTATTTGTTTTCTCAATCTTCCCCTTGACCCCTGACCCCTGCCTTGCCGGCAGGCAGGCTTGACCCTTTACTCTTAATACCGCAGCATCTGCGCGACCAGGAAGTACTTCGGTATTAAGTTGAACCATATGGTCATACTGCTCATAAACCCAGGCTTTGCTGGCAATATTTGCAGAAGATAATAATTTCAAAAGCACGCTGCTATAATCCTTGGGCTTAGGGATTCTATCAATATTTAAAGGCTGCACCTTATCCAGATACTTCGGCCTAACTGATGCCCGCTGGTAAACCGGAGCATCGTCTGCCAGCGATACTGCTGGAACTTCTGCAACTACCTGCTCGTTGATTTTTACTTTAAGCATTTTATCTTTCGTCACCCTGCCCATCACCACTGCATGCAAGCCCCATTTCTCAAAAATTTTTATGGCTTTTTTTTCTGTGCCTTTTTTTACTACTACCACCATGCGCTCTTGGGATTCTGACAGCATAATATCGTAGGCGGTCATGTTTTCTTCTCTTTGAGGAACCTTGGCTAAATCAATTTCAATCCCCATGCCTGCCCGCGAAGCCATTTCTGAAGTGGAAGAAGTTAATCCAGCGGCTCCCATATCCTGCATGCCCACCACCACCCCAGAGCGGACCAATTCCAGGCATGCTTCAATCAAAGATTTTTCAGTAAATGGATCGCCGACTTGAACCGATGATTTTTTTTCTTCAGATTCTTCAGAAAGCTCAACCGAAGCAAAGGTCGCGCCATGAATACCATCACGGCCAGTGGAAGAACCAACATATAGAACCGGGTTCCCAGCACCTGATGCATAACCTTTAACTAACCCTGGACCATACTCATCCACATACCAATTCTTTTTATCTTTGTTTCTGTATTTATTTTTGGATTTTGGATTTGGAATTTTGACATTATGCAGTAGTCCTACTGCCATGGCATTGACCAAGCAATTTCCGGTATAGCAATCTTCAAAATATACTTCGCCTGCAACAGTTGGCAGGCCCAAGCAATTTCCATATCCTGCAATTCCAGCCACCACCCCGTCAAAAAGAAAACGATTATGAAATTGCGAAAGCGGGCCAAAGCGCAGGGAATTTAGCGAAGCAATGGGCTTGGCCCCCATGGTAAAAACATCCCGCACAATTCCTCCTACCCCAGTTGCTGCCCCTTGGTAAGGTTCAATGGCAGAGGGGTGGTTATGGGATTCAATTTTCATGGAAATCGCCAGGCCATCGCCAATATCAATCACTCCAGCATTTTCTCCTGGGCCTTGCAAAACTCTCGCTGACTTGGTAGGAAATTTTTTTAGCAGGGGCTTGGAGCTTTTATACGAGCAATGTTCTGACCACAAAACTGAATACATTCCCAGTTCAACAATATTGGGTTCACGTTTAAGGATTTTTTTGATGCGGCTGTATTCAGGAGGAGTTAATCCGTGTTCTTTGATAACTTTATCGGTGATTTCAACTTCAATATGTCTAACCATAGAAAAGCTATTTTAGCATGAGAAATAAGAAGCAACAATCAAGAAAAAAGTAAGTATTCAGTTCTTTTGCAAAAAAAATGTTTCCTTCTCCGCGTAGCCACCCCTCTTAGGGGCGGGAAATATTAATTGCATTTGTCGTGCTCACTTCTATAACTCTGAATACATACGGAAAAAAGGCTTTAATTTTTACTTTGCTATAAAATATTATAAATGATAGAATTTCCTAAGTATGTTGCATAATTTTAATCAAATTTTAGTAAAAAGATTGCGGTTATTTTTTCAAAAAAAGAAAAATATTGAGATGGCTTTTCTATTTGGATCGCAAGCCAAAGGCAGGGCTATTTTAGAATCCGATATTGATATTGCTATTTGGCCCAGCAGAAAATTCAAGCTAAAAGATATGGATCTGCTCTGGAAAGAACTAGAGCTTTTGACGCGCAAAAATGTCGATGTTGTCCGCTTGAATAAAGCTAATCCCTCGGTTGCCTGGGCTGCATTAAGAGGAATTCCTCTGCTTATTAGAAACAGAAAGTTTTTTATTGATTTTATGCTCAATGTTTCAGATGAAGCCGAGTTTATGCAGGATTTTAACTTGGACTTATATAAAAAAAGACAATATTATCTATCCAGAAAGGATAAACAATCGTGATTTTAAAAAAAGACCAAAAACAAGATATTGCGCAAAGGCTTGATTTCATCCGCATCCAGCTCGAAGATTTAAAAAAATTCAATTCTCTTACCTGGAAAGTTTATCAGACCGATCGCGATATTCAGCGCAATATTGAAAGATTAGCCGAAAATGTTGCTAATGCGGCCATTGATGTCAGTAAAATTATTATTGCCGGGGAAGAAAACATAGAAATGCCCAATAGCTATAAGGAAATCGTTTTAAAATTAGGAGAAATGAAGCTTTTGGATGAAAAAACCGCGGAAAAAGCAGCTCAAATTACCCAGCTTAGAAATATTTTGGCCCATCAATATTTAGACATTAAATGGGAAAAAATAAAAGATTTTATTGCCACCGCCCCTTTAATTATGCGAAATTTCATTCAAGCGGCAGAGAAAAAAATCTAACGCGCAGGCCGCGTCAAAAAATCGCGGATATCACGTTTGCCGGTAAAGCGATCCACAGCTCTCCCTAAATCATAGGTAATTATTTGAGTCCTAATAGCACGGCCATCTTTCATTTCATGCACATAAGCCCGCATTTGCGGACCATGTCCTTGTAGGGGTAAATTACAGCTATACGGGAAATTCTTTTAGCGGAGAATATGTTTTGCAATTTTAATCAATTCGAGCGCAATATCTTTTTTATCATCCAGGCTACTATCTTTATTAATTTTTATTTCCGCATGACGTTTTTCATACTCGTTCATTAATTTTGTATCTGAATATATACCTTCCAGCTTGGATAATTTAATTCTCCTTATATCATCTACTTTCAAATCAGCCCTGGCAACAGATCTTTTTCCAATACTCTTATAAACCCAATTATCTCCAATGGCCCAAATTTCTGTTTGTTTATTAGATTTTGTCAAATCACTAATACAATAAACCGAAATGCTAAAGGGGTCTTTTTTACTTGGAATAAACGCGGAAAATTTCAGTTGTCTGTTTTTATTTACATATTTAAGATCTTTTTCAAATCTTGTTATTATTTCTTCATCAGGAATTCTATTCTCCATATAAATAATCTTCCCCAATTTCCCTCAAAAATAACTCAATTTCTTTTAATAATTTAAATTTATTAAATTTTAAAATTCCTTTATTTTTACCGTTCGGCTTAAGAATCGCATATGATATTTCTCCTGCATCTGAAATGCTTAGGGCCAAATGATAATTTGCGCTGCACCATTCCAAGCCTAGCTCCCCATCCGGTTGCGGTGCAATTTCTGGTAACGGCAGTTCTTCCTGAATCAGCTCGATAAATGCTTTTGCATATTCAGAAGATATTTTACTAATTGGGGCTGACCCATATCCATCCCAATTTTCATAACCACAATCAGAAAAGATGTTATCAATTTCATTGATAAGATTTTGTTTTTGATCAGATTTGTCAATTGTACTTGTTGAAGGAGAACTCACAAACTGAAATTTTTCATCAGGAAGATAAAGCGGAAGAGAGCTTAGAATTTGTCTAATAGATTGAATATAAAAATCTTCTGCTGGATTGCGTTTTTTAATTGTAAAATCAACAGATAATTGATTGATATTTTCTTTTAACATTATTTGAATTGCTCCATCTCTTCTGCATTTGGTAAATTTGCATAAAAAATACTGTTTTTGAATGATCTTAGCCTATTCAAAACACTTTTTACCCTGTCAAAATCCAAGCTCATCTTTTCATAATCATGCACATCAATTTCGAAGATGCATTGAATTTTCTTATTTTGTACTGGCTTCATAATCGTTTTTACATTAGCAAAAGCCTTATACTCATCCGAAACAATCTTTTGAATTGTAAAAAATTCTTGTAATTTACCTATTTTTATTTTTGTTTCTTTATCTTCTAGCGAAATAGAAGGGCCGATTAAAAACTTATTAGAATTAATGTCTTTAGCCGTTAAATCAAACTTATTTACAAATTTTATTCCAATATCTATTATTTCCTTATTGTTAACATTTTTAATATATGGAAAAACATTGTTCCATATATATTCATATTTTTTAGATAAATCTTCAAAACTTTGGTATTTGTTTTTATCACTTAAAGTAATCCTATTTTTCTCAAGAAAGAGGCTTTCATTCTCTTTCGAAAAAACGAATCCTTCCACATTTTGCGCAATAATACTACCATCTTTTTCATTAATTTTAAGCAGCACTGTTTGGTTTTTTTTATGAACTGTATAAATCGCTCGAAGATGTGAACTTTCAAAAGCAGATTCAATTTCTTTCTCGTTTTCGAATAGTTTATTGACAGATATTCCTATCACCGCTTCAATAATAGGAGGATTTTTTAAATATTTATTGATCACTTTTTTCTCTCCATAACCAGATATATTGTATCACAAATTGATTATTTACAAATTAGAATTATTGTTGATGAGCGTCAAAAAATCTTGGGTAGTCTCTAAGGAGCTTCTCCTCTTGTATATCCCATTGCTAAAGCACGCATTAATCCAATATTAATCGAATGTTCTCTCCCAAATAAATTCCATACAGAAGGAATTTCTATCGAGGGATGAAATTCTCCATAATCACCATAATCGTATAGAGATAAAACAAGATTTTGCCAAAACATTGTCCATCTTTGAGGACTTTCTATTACAGAAGATGTTTGATTTAAAGTTGTAGCATTTGGTCTTAGTAATTTGGATTTTACAGTCCATGAAACACTTTGTATGTGGGAAAAATACGTCCGCCACGCATTTTTAGGAATTGTATCTTGAGGCAGGTGGATTACGGCTTTGCCTTCTTTTAAATCAGCTTCACTTGCGCAAACAACATTGTATCCGCTACCAAGCCTGAAAAATCTCTCAAATAATACTAATTCATAAGGGTCGAGTAATAATTTTGCTACAACGGCATTTTCAGAGGTCAAATTTTGTATATCTAGCAACGGACTCTCATCCCCACCTGACATTTTTATGGCGTTAGCAATAGATTCAATTGTTCCTCTAAAAAACACGCCAATTACATTTCCAGCAACTTTCAAAGTTACTTCCATCTTTTCGCCGATTAATGAGGAGTATTGACTAGCTATTTTTTGCATTTCAATCTTTTGTAACTGTATAGCCCCTAACAAAGAACGGCTCAATCGACTTTGAATTGTCTTTTGGTCATAAGCTTGCTCCAGTGAAAATAGCCCCGTCCCTTCCAATGCTGGTCGATGCTGTGAAACGTATTTTTGTCTTATTCCTTGGACACTTCGAAAAAAAATTGGCATAAATATCTTTCCTTTTATATTTTTATATATTCTTCATAGTTAAATTAACTCGGCCCATGTCATCGATTTCAACTACTTTTACTTTAACGATATCGCCGATTTTGACCACATCTTCTACTCTGTTTACCCTTTGTTGGGAGAGCTGGGAAATGTGCACTAAGCCGTCTTTGCCTGGAGCAATTTCTACAAACGCCCCGAAATTCATCAGCCGCACAACCCGGCCTTCATATATATCCCCGACTTTTGGGTCAATGGCAATGGCTTTGACCGCAGATTCTGCTCTTTTGGCAGCTTCTGGATCCATGCCGGTAATAAAAACCCGGCCGTCATCATTGATATCAATCTGCACGCCGGTTTCTTCAATAATTCCTTTTATAGTTTTTCCGCCGGGGCCAATTACCATGCCGATTTTGCTGGGATCAATCATAAAAGCTGTAATGCGCGGCGCATATTTTGAAAGTTCTTCGCGGGGCTTGCCAATTACTTTTTCAATCACCGCCAAAACTTTTTCCCGGGCAGCTTTTGCTTTTTCAAAAACTTCGCGCACTACGTTCATGGAAATGCCTTGGTTTTTAACATCGAGCTGGATCGCAGTAATGCCTTTATGCGTGCCTGCAACTTTGAAATCCATATCCCCAAAGAAATCTTCCACGCCTTGGATATCGGTTAAAACAACCTCTTTATTTCCTTCTGCGACTAAGCCAATTGAAATACCTCCAACCGGTGCCTCAATCGGAACCCCGGCATCCATCAAAGCCAGCGTTGATCCGCAAGTTGAAGCCATAGAAGTGGAACCATTAGAGCCCAAAACTTCAGAAACTAAGCGAATCGTGTAAGGGAATTTTTCTGCATCTGGAATAACGGGCATCAGCGCTTTTTCTGCCAAGGCCCCGTGGCCAATTTCCCTTCGCCCAGGCCCGCGCAGCGGCCGCACTTCTCCCACTGAATAAGCCGGGAAATTATAATGGTGCATGTAGCGCTTGGTCTGCTCTTCTTCAGTTAATCCTTCGATTCTTTGCTCATCTCCTACTGCCCCAAGAGTTGCAATAGTTAAAACTTGCGTATGCCCGCGGGAAAAAATACCGCTTCCATGGGCCCGAGGAACATAGCCGATTTCCGCAGAAAGCGGGCGAATCTCGTCCAATTTTCTTCCATCCGGGCGCCGGCCCTTATTTACGATCATGTCCCGGACAATGTTTTTCTGGCTCTTGTAAAAAACTTCTCCCAGATCCGAAGGGCTGCTGGCAAAAGCTGCGACTAATTCCGCATTGGAAGATTTTTTAATTTCTTCCTTGGCTTTTTCTTTTAACTGGCTGATCTGCTCTTTTTGCTTATCGCTGTCTTCAATCTGCAAAGCCTTTTCTATTTCTTTTAAGTACTTATCTTTGACTAGTTTTTCGATCTCTTTAGAAGGGGAATAAATAACCGGCTCGATTTTCTTTTGTCC
Source organism: uncultured bacterium (assembly GCA_964528395.1). Classification (GTDB taxonomy): domain Bacteria; phylum Margulisbacteria; class WOR-1; order CAZGTC01; family CAZGTC01; genus CAZGTC01. The sequence goes on along the minus strand of CAZGTC010000010.1, from coordinate 32,127 downwards.
TGCCAGCTGGGCAAACTTTTTCTGGAATTCAATATTTTCGCGGATTTTTTTCTGGCCCAATTCTATGGCCTGGATCATATCTTCTTCGCTAGCTTGCTTAGAACCGGATTCGATCATTAAAATCTTATCTGCTGTCCCGGAAATAATTATCTCTAGATCCGCTTTTTCGGTTTGTTCCTGGGTTGGATAAGCTACAAATTCACCATTAATCTTGCAAATCTTTACGGATCCAACTGGCCCTTGAAAGGGAATTTCAGAAATAGAAAGCGCAGCCGATGCCCCGATCATGGCCAAAATATCCGGAGCATTGACATAATCAACTGATAAAGGAGAAATCACAATCTGCACATCATTGCGGAAGCCTTCTGGAAACATCGGGCGCATCGGACGGTCGATTAAGCGGGCGGTTAAAATAGCCTTTTCCGTAGGCCGGCCCTCGCGCTTAAAAAAACCGCCGGGGATCCTGCCCACCGCATATAATTTTTCTTCAAAATCAACCAAAAGCGGGAAAAAGTCAATTCCGGCCCGCGGAGCTGCTGCCATGGTAGCAGTTGCCAGAACCATGGTATCCCCCAAACGGATAATGACCGAGCCGCCGGCTTCGCGCGCCAAGCGCCCGGTTTCAAAACTCAAAACCCTCCCATCCCCTAAATCCATTTCCATTTTTTTTATATCGCTCATAAATCCTCCTAAAAAAAAAGAGAGCTATTTGCCCTCTTTCTTCATTGAAAATAATATATAAACTGCCAACAACCCAACCCTTTTCTTTTTTATCTGATTCCTAAAGACTGCGTTAATTTATTATATCTCTCAAGAGAAATCCTCTTCAAATATTTTAATAAGGTTTTTCTTTGGGAAACCAGCAGGATCAAGCCGCGCTGGTTATGCTTGTCTTTTTTGAATTTAGCCAAATGTCCGGCTAAATTAGTGATTCTATCGGTCAATAGTGCAATTTGTACTTCTGGTGACCCGGTATCCTTGTCTTTTTGGGCATATTTAGCGATAATCGTGCTTTTCTTTTCTCTTTCCAAAACAAATTCTCCTTTTTTTAAAAATTAACTGGGTAATTTTAGCATATTAATAAAGGTAAGTAAACATTTCTCAAAATTTTTCCGGCCGGACCGGAATATTATTAAGCGTAAACCTAGCTACTCCTGCCCGGGTAAGATTGTGTATTTTATCTTTAATTTTCATCCTATAGAGTATCATATTTGCTTCTGACCTTGAAATTAGGCTGACCGGCCTGAAGGTGCCATCCGGATAACCCAATATCCATCCGCTATGTTTTGCTTCTCTTAGATAATCAGCAGCCCAGTGGCTTGCAGACACATCTATAAATAACTCCTCTTCATTGGCTTCCTGTGCTTCTTGCAACAAAGGTTTCGAAGTTTTCACCATCATAGTCACAAACTCCGCCCGGTTGATCATCTTTCTGGGCTTAAACGTACCATCGGGATAGCCAAGCAAAATATTTAAATCCCCTAAATATGATATCTGCCTGAACCCAAAGGTTGACGGATTTACATCCTTGAACACTTTTATATTAAGCGGTGGTATTTCCAGCGTATCCCCGGCTTTGATCTTATCCGGATTTGATATACGGTTATAATATGCAATATCATAGGCAGCTCTTCTTGTCCCAAAAAACCGCTTTGCGATCTTTTCAAGCGTATCGCCTTTTTCTACCTCATATTTTAATATCTCTGGCATAACAGCTTCGGCTGTCCCAATTCTTGCAGTTTCAACTTCCGCAGTTTTTTCAACCTCTGTCTTTATCGGTATGAGTTCTTTTGCTTTGGCCACAGCTTCTTCTTTTTCCTTTTTCTCTAATGCAAGCTTTTCTTCTTCTATTTTCGCTAATTCCAATTTTAACAACCGTTCTTTTTCAAGCTGTATTTTTTTCTCTTTTTCTATTTGCTCTTGCTCTATCCTAGTTTCTTCCTCAATCTTGATCCTGGCTTCTTCTTGGATCCTGATTCTGGTTTCTTCCTCTGCTTTTATTGCTATCGCCTTTCTTATTTCCTCGGCTTTTCGCTCTTCTGCCAGCCTCTTTGCTTCTTCTTCAGCTTTCATCTTTTCAAGGAGGGCTATTCTTTCTTTTTCCATCTTTTCCATCTTCTCTTTTTCAAGCTTTAGGGCAATTTTTTCCTCTTCAAGCTTCTTCAATAACATCTGCGACTGCAGTTCTTGTTTTCGCAGGGCTTGTTCTTCTTTTGCCAGTTCCTTAACTCCGGCTTTTACCGTCCCTTTTTCTTTTGTTTTCAATTGCGCCTCTTCTTTTTTTCTTCGTGTGATTTTTTCTTCTTCAATCCTTTTCATCGCCAATTGAACCTGTTTTTCTTTCTCGGCTTGTGCTTGTTTTTTTCTCTCGATTTGTGCTTGTTTTTCCTTCTCAATCTTTTCTGCTTTAATTATTGCTTCAGCTTTAGCTTTGGCCGCAGCTTCTTTTTCGGCGGCCGCTGCTTTTTCCCGTTCCTCGGCTTTTATTTCCTCGGCTATTCTTCTTGCTTCAGCCCGCGCTTTTTCTTTTTCAATCAAATTTAACTTTTCTTTTTCTATTCTCTCTTGCTTTTCTTTTTCAAGGCGTTCTTCCTTCATCTGCAAATCCATCTTTTCTTTTTCGATCTTATCCAGGATTAATTGGACTTCCTTTTCCCTATTTATACGATCAGCTTTTGTTTTGGCCCTGGTTATTGTACTTACTTCTTCTTTAGATGCCGTTGGCAGCAATTTTTCTATCTTTGGAAATTTTATGGATATGGAGATAAAATGCGTTGAGTTGCTCGTTACCTGCGTATCATAATAATAAGCATAATCAAACTTAACATTTTTTATCCCTATTCCTACTCCGGCACTCCAGTTTAAATACCGGTCGGCGTCTGTCAAACATCCTTGCTCTGCCCCGCCCCGCAATGCAAGCGCCTTGGCTACATTCCATTCGGCTGCCCCTTTAAATAAAATCGGCTTGCCTTTTTCTGTTTCAGTATCAACTAATATACAAAGGTTATCCCTTATGTCCTGTTTTATTCCTGCTTTAACAACATACTTTTGCTCATCCGTTATCCCGCTGCCCCATTTTATCCCGGTACCTGCAATATTATGTATGCTAAATCCAATATTCTGGCCTTTTTCCCTGTTCCATAACAGCCCTATATCATAACTCGTGCCAGCTCCCCTGCCTCCGCTTATCTGGTCGCTGCCTTTACTATAAAAATTTATATTCGCTCCGATAGACAGATACTTGCTTATTTTTTTTCCATAACTCAATACCAGCCGGCTGCTGTCATAATTAAAACTCGATACCTCTTGCGGCCTTCCGGTAACTGCCTCGGTTGTTGTGATGATCAAATTTCCGGTATCTTCCTTTAGATAAGCTATCCCTATTACCCCGATATCTGTTGGAAACAAGCCGCTTAGCGCCCCATAAGTTGATTCATTGAATAAGTTTGAATACATCGTCAATACTTCAATTGAGGAACTTAAGGCAATTGCTCCGGGATTTACGATTAAACTATTAGCATCCCCGTCCATAGCCGTGTAGGCTCTCCCCAGCCCTATATATCTTGCCCCAGCGCCTATATCTCCTACATCCGCTGCTAGCAATATCCCGGCTTGAAAATTCAGAATTATTATTAAGAAGATTATTCGCGCTAAGAAAATTATTTTTCCCATCTAATATTTATTTCCCCATCCCCGCGTATTTTTAAGACCTTTTTAAGATCATTATCTTTAATTTTCCAAGCTCCCGATGGTCGGATTTATTTATTATTTTTACAAAATATATGTCGTTCTCAAGCATATTGCCAAAATGATCTTTTCCATTCCACTTTGGATCGTTATATCCGGAATTGCCTCCATTCGTACGAGCTGAATATTCTCTTTTTAACACCAGCCTGCCGCTGGCATCAAAAATATAAATAATTATATCTGCCTCGTTTTCCAGCGTATATGATATGGTTGCCTCGCCTTTTAAAGGGTCAAAGGGATTGGGATAACACAAGGGTTTGCCTTCTATTTGGGGCGCCACTCCCATTACTCTCAAATTGCTCCTATTTATAGTATACATTGTCCCTTCTCTATCTAAGATTTCTACTTTTATGCTGTGCGAGCCAACGCTCAAGTCTGTTTTCGGCGTATAGTAAATTGTCAAATCCGTGGTTGTTCCGCTGAAACTATCATATGTGCCTTCACTCGCTTTCCCATCTGTTACCAAAGCATTATCTATGTATATTTTTATAGTGCTTACATCTAATGCTTTGGTTGAAGTTACCCTTAACTCCAGTTTTGGCTTGATGCTGATAATGTCGCTATTAATTACTTTTGTCCCATTTATCACAAACCCGCTATCTGCTATGCTCTCTGCTTTGCTGGTTGTAGCCGCACCTAAACTCGTATAAGACGATTCGTTGCTGCTTGTATCTCGTGCTTTTACCTTGAATGTATATTCTTTTTCGGGTGTAAGGGATGTGCTCTCCCAACTCAAAGCCGTTGTCCATCCAGAATTTGTTGCTGCAGTTGTGTTTTCACAATAATATTGCGTATTAGAAGGATTGCTGTTGGCTCCCCAGTTTGCCTTTATAATTGTGCTGGTTATATTGCTGAATGCTTCTGCGCTTGGCACATTAGGAGCATCTGCTGCTGCCGTACTTTTAGCTGCTTCCAATGTCGCAGTTATGACCCCATCCCCATTCCTTCCGGTTATCCTAAACGTATACGCAGTATTCGCAGTCAAGCTTGAGGACGTCCAGGTGTTTTCCTGGATCCATCCGCTATTTGTCCCGGCAGTCACATTCTCAAAATATATTCCTGAACTTCCGGAAGTCAAGTTCGATAAGGCATTCCCTGAATGAATGGTTATGCTGCTTGATGTAACTCCCTCCCAGGTTGCAGAAGAAGCTGCTTCGATTGACGTGTATTTGGAAATTGCTTCGGATGTTGCAGCTCCGCCCCCGCTGTAGGCTTGCACGCTTCTGGCATACTGCGTGTTCGCAGATAATCCTGCTTCGGACGTACTCGTTGCACCAGCTTCAGCTGTTACTTTGATATTTCCGCTCCCGTCTATTATTTGAAATCCACTCTCATTCGTTGAATTGTCCGTCCAGCTATAATTTAACTGCGTCGTTGATTCCGCCGTAGCTGTAAAGTTTGTTGGCGCCGCTGGAATAGGAATCGCTGTAGTACTCTTTGCTGCTTCCAATGTCGCAGTTATGACCCCATCCCCATTCCTTCCGGTTATCCTAAACGTATACGCAGTATTCGCAGTCAAGCTTGAGGACGTCCAGGTGTTTTCCTGGATCCATCCGCTATTTGTCCCGGCAGTCACATTCTCAAAATATATTCCTGAACTTCCGGAAGTCAAGTTCGATAAGGCATTCCCTGAATGAATGGTTATGCTGCTTGATGTAACTCCCTCCCAGGTTGCAGAAGAAGCTGCTTCGATTGACGTGTATTTGGAAATTGCTTCGGATGTTGCAGCTCCGCCCCCGCTGTAGGCTTGCACGCTTCTGGCATACTGCGTGTTCGCAGATAATCCTGCTTCGGACGTACTCGTTGCACCAGCTTCAGCTGTTACTTTGATATTTCCGCTCCCGTCTATTATTTGAAATCCACTCTCATTCGTTGAATTGTCCGTCCAGCTATAATTTAACTGCGTCGTTGATTCCGCCGTAGCTGTAAAGTTTGTTGGCGCCGCTGGAATAGGAATCGCTGTAGTACTCTTTGCTGCTTCCAATGTCGCAGTTATGACCCCATCCCCATTCCTTCCGGTTATCCTAAACGTATACGCAGTATTCGCAGTCAAGCTTGAGGACGTCCAGGTGTTTTCCTGGATCCATCCGCTATTTGTCCCGGCAGTCACATTCTCAAAATATATTCCTGAACTTCCGGAAGTCAAGTTCGATAAGGCATTCCCTGAATGAATGGTTATGCTGCTTGATGTAACTCCCTCCCAGGTTGCAGAAGAAGCTGCTTCGATTGACGTGTATTTGGAAATTGCTTCGGATGTTGCAGCTCCGCCATTATTATACGTATCAACCTTTCTGGTATAACTCGTATTTACAGAAAGCCCGGTTTCGGACGTTGCAGTTACATTGGCTTCAACTGTTAATATTACATTATTTGAACCATCCAAAATCCTAAATTCGCTTTCATTGGTTGAATTGTCTGTCCAGCTATAATTTAACTGTGTCGTTGATTCCGCCGTAGCTGTAAAGTTTGTTGGCGCACTCGGCGCATTATATAAAGTCGTTTGGGTTGCCTCAAGCGTCGCGGTTATTACTCCATCTCCATTACGCGCGGTTATCCTAAACGTATAAGTCGTATTTTGAGAAAGAGAAGAACTGATCCAACTGTTTGTCTGGATCCATCCGCTGTTGGTTCCAGCAGTCACATTCTCAAAATATATCCCTGAACTCCCGGAAGTCAAGTTCGACAAGGCATTCCCCGAGTGGATGGTTATACTGCTTGATGTAACTCCCTCCCAAGTTGCAGACGTAGCTGCCTCGATTGACGTATACTTGGAAATTGCATCTGAAGTAGATATAGCAGTCGCGTTATATACCTGCACTTTTCTGGTATATTGCGTGTTCGCGGACAAACCAGCTTCGGATGTACTGGTTGCATCTGCTGCTGCATTTACCTTGACATTTCCGCTCCCGTCTATTATTTGAAATCCGGTTTCATTGGTGGAATTGTCTGTCCAGGTGTAATTTATTTGCGTAGAAGAAGCTGCTTCCGCCGTAAAATTGCTTACCGACAAACTTGGAGAATTAGAAGAGCTGTATCCATCATAGCTGCCGCCTAAATAGTGTAGGGCAAAAGCCGGACTACTAATAAGCACAGCAAAAACAATAAAAAATAAAAACAACAATTTTTTCATAAATTTAAAAATCATGGGGCGGTTCTTACACAACGGCCGCCGTAACTATTAGCTGCACGTGAATTATGCGTGAGGCCGCGAACAGTACGATCAGATGTGCGAATGTAAGCAGTAGAGGAAAAAGCGCCGCCGAAAAAACCAGCGCCAAGCGCATCTGTCCCAGGCCAGGTTGAGACATCTGGATTGCCGCTGCTGTCTAAAGCTCCATTTCCATGGCTGCCATCGAATAACCCGGCCTCGGTCGTAGCCCCTCCCCCCGTCGTATGATCCATCTTAGCTACAGTTACGCCTCTTTCATAGACACTTCCTGCCATTTCCATTACGCCATAATAACCTGCGCCTGCAGTTACTTTGGTTGTATCGGATTTAGCAAAGATACCGCAGCGCAAAGGCCCCGCTCCACCATCCCCGCCAGAAAAAGTATTATTGCCATAATTAGCCGCGCCCAAACTTACATCTGTATTAATTATTTCAGTACCGTCTTCTGTCCCGCTAATAGCAAAAGCTTCATCTGAAACAATGCTATTTACTCCCCAAGGATATTCATTCGTAACAACAGATTGGCCTCCCCGGCAAATTTTTTCAAATTCCAATTCTGTCATGGGACGCAAGCTTGCCCAATCTGCATAACCTGTTACATCCACCCAGCCAATAAAATTACAGGCGCGATCCGGGCGGGAAGCAGAATAATTGGGCCAGGTTCCAGAAATCGTGTGACGGTTGGTCCCGTTGTAATTGGGATAACGAGTAGAGGCTTGGGCAGAAGTGAGCATGTTTAAAAAATCAGCATATTGCCCTTGGGAAATTTCATATTTCATTGAATAAAAATCATTGTAACCCTTGGGGTAACTGGCGCCCAAAGCATCGGAACCATAAGAAGATCCATTGTCATTTCCTTGGCCGCCTTGAGTACTATCTTTTGCCCATCTTATAGCCGCCTCATCAAGAGCGTTTTCATTGGTTATTTGGGTAATGGACCCTCCACTAGTTAAAAATTCATTGTACATCGATGCACTGGCAGCTGAATTCAGATTAAATGTGCCTTCAGGAATATAAACCATTTCAATCCCGAATAATTTTATTTTTACCGGGGTCGCGTCGCTTACCCCATCCGTCCCATAATCCCATCTTATGGCTGCGTTTGTCCAATTAACCGTGCCGGTATCAGCTGAATCCCGATAGATAAAAGCTCCGGTATAATTAGTTCCATCCGTGCCAAAACTCATTTGCGAACCCGAAGGCGCGGTGTATCCTGTATTCAGCAATTTACAGTGCGTCCAGGCTGACCACGCGCCGCTGGTATACGTTGAATACTTTGCAAATAGCCAGGCTGCATCCCAATTGGCCGTCAAAGACGGCGCTCCGCTGATATACCAGGAATTGTCCCAGGATACATCAAACCTTATATCGTAAGTATGGCTGGCGGTGTTTTTATTGGTCAGAGTTGCATTTTGAACTGTGAGATTATTAGCAAAAACCGTAAAAGATAACATACTTAAACAAAGCGATAAGCAGATTAAGTAGCGCATATTTAGTATATTTTAAACGTTCCCTCAATGATGTCAAGGAGAAATTTGATCTTATTAGTATCAAATTTTTGCGGGTGAAATTTTCATTTCTCTCTTAAATTTATAAGTTCCATTGCCAAAGATTTTATTATATAATATCTTTTCAAAAATAACAGGAGGAATAAATGTTAAGAAACGCACCGACTCAACATCAAGAACTATTAAGCTGGATCTCTGAAATGGCGCAAATGTGCAATCCGGATAAGATTGTCTGGATCGACGGGTCCAATGAACAAAAACAAGCCTTAACCAAAGAAGCACTCGCAATAGGAGAAATTTTAGAGCTGAACCAGGAAAAACTGCCGGGCTGCTATTACCACCGCACCGCGATTAATGACGTGGCGCGCACCGAACATTTAACTTATATCTGCACCAAGCGCAAGGATGATGCCGGCCCCAACAACAACTGGATGCTTCCATTGGACGCTTATGCTAAAGCAGCTAGTTATTTCAAAAATTCTATGCAAGGCCGCACGATGTATGTTATCCCGTTTTCCATGGGGCCAGTGGGATCCCCTTTTTCAAAAATCGGGGTAGAACTAACTGACAGTATCTATGTTGTATTGAATATGCTAATTATGACCCGGGCTGGGAAATCAGTTCTGAAAAAACTGGGGAAAAAAGGCAGCTTTACCAAATGCCTGCACAGCAAAGCCAATTTAGATATTGAAAAAAGATTAATCCTGCACTTTCCAGAAGATAATACCATTTGGAGCGTTAATTCCGGCTACGGCGGCAATGTCCTGCTCGGCAAAAAATGCTTGTCCCTGCGCATTGGAAGCTATTTGGGTTTTAAAGAAGGCTGGATGGCAGAACATATGCTAATTATGGGAATTGAATATCCGAATGGGAAAATCGAATATATTGCTGCAGCTTTTCCTTCGGCCTGCGGAAAAACGAATCTTGCCATGCTTATTCCTCCGGACGGGCTAAAATCCAAAGGCTATCGCATTTGGACCGTGGGAGATGATATTGCCTGGATGCAGATCGATTCAGATGGCCGCTTATGGGCCGTGAATCCTGAAAATGGATTTTTTGGCGTAGCTCCAGGAACAAATTCACATACCAATCCCAATGCCATGGAAACTATAAAAAAAGATACGATTTTTACCAATGTACTTTTGAAACCAGATAAAACCGTATGGTGGGAGGGTCACGATGACCCGCCACCAAATGAAGGTATAAACTGGAAAGGGGAAAAATGGCAGCCCGGACAAAAAGATAAAGAAGGAAAAGAAATTTTAGGCGCTCATGCTAATGCCCGGTTTACTGCTCCATTAAACCAATGCCCCTCTATTTCAAACCGCGTTGAGCACCATCATGGAGTACCCATTTCTGCCATTATATTCGGAGGAAGAAGAATCACCACAGCTCCGCTGGTTTATCAAGCCTATGATTGGCAGCACGGAGTTTTTATAGGAGCAACCATGGCATCCGAGCGCACTGCGGCACAATTTGGAAAGCAAGGCGAAGTAAGGCGTGATCCTATGGCCATGCTGCCATTTTGCGGATATCACATGGGAGATTATTTCAAACATTGGTTGAAAATGGGTAAAAAAATGGGAGAAAATGCCCCAAAAATTTTCCATGTCAACTGGTTTAAGCAAGATGAGAATAATAAATTTATTTGGCCGGGCTTTAGGGAAAATTTAAGGGTCCTTGAATGGGTTATCCGGCGCGCCAAAGAAGAAGTCCCAGCCCAAGAAACCGCCATTGGATTTATTCCAAACATCAAAGATATTGATATGACTGGATTAAACCTGCCCGCAGGAAACATGGAAAAGCTTTTTAAAATAGATAAAAATGAATGGCAAACAGAAGTAAGCGACATACGGGAATTTTTTAAAACTTTTGGCGATAAGCTCCCCAAGGAATTGAATCAGGAATTAACCAAGCTTGAAGAACGCTTATAGCGATCTCGTTCGGAAAATATGCAGCCGCAGTATTTTTGGCAATATAAGTTTTTGGCCTTAGCCATTTCCCGGCTTTTTTTATACAAAGGCCGAAAATCTTCAAAAACAAACTTAATCCCGAACTCTTGCCCAGCCTCTTCCCCGGCAAAACGCAAAGCCTCTATATCTTGATAAGGGCTGATTAAAAGCGTGGTGGAAAAAAAAGGGAAATTCCTTTCTTTTGCTTCCTGGGCAGTTCTTTTTAGGCGGCGCTGGTAACAATAAAAGCAGCGGTTTTTTTGCGCAAGCGCTTGCTGTAAAAAATCTTCCAAAGGATAGTCTACATCATTAAAAAGAGGCAAATCTTCCAGGCTGGCAAAAAGCTCCAGGGTTTCGCGGCGTTTTTGGAATTCCTGGTAAGGGTGGATATTCGGATTATAAAAAAAACCAGAAACCGCATAATCAGATTTTCGCAATTTTTCTAAAACCGCAGTGGTGCAAGGCGCGCAGCAAGTATGCAAAAGGATTTTTTTTGCCATAATTAGAGGAGATTAAGGCTTTTTAAGGATTTTTTAATCTTGTTCTCTTCTTCTGGAGTCACGTCAACCAGCGGCAGGCGAACCCCCCCTACTTCCCATCCTAAAAAACGCAAAGCTGCTTTAACCGGGACTGGATTCGTGGTGATAAACAAAGTTTTAAAAATATCCGCGAGCTTTTGGTTTATTTCTTCGGCTTTTTTTATGTTCCCGCTTAGGTAAGCTTTAATCATATCTTTTATATCTAAGCCCACCACATGCGAAGCAACTGAAATGATCCCAATTGCCCCAACTTTCATAAAATCAAGGGTTAGGCCATCGTCTCCGCTATAAAGATCAAATTCTTCAGGTGTTTTTTTCCTGATTTCAGCTGCTTGTTCAACGCTGCCAGCTGCTTCTTTGACTGCTACATAATTTTTTATTTTTGCCACGCGCGCAATCGTATCCGGCAAAACATTCACTCCGCAGCGGCCCGGGATATTGTACAAAATTAAAGGCAAACCTGTATTATCGGCAATTGCCTTAAAATGCTGAAAGAGTCCTTCTTGCGAAGGCTTATTATAATAAGGAGTAACAATCATCGCAGCATCTACGCCGATTTCTTCGGCTTTTTTGGTTGAAGCAATGGAAGTTGCAGTTGAATTGGAGCCGGTCCCTGCAATAACTTTGGCCTGGCTGCCAACCGCTTTTTTTACTACGCGGTAAAGTTCATATTCTTCTTCGTGGGTTAAAGTCGGCGATTCTCCGGTTGTGCCATGGATAACTAATCCTTCACTGCCATTATGGATTAAGTGCTGGGCAAGTTTTTCAGCCATAGCATAGTTAACTGATCCGTCTTTTTTAAACGGGGTAACCATAGCAGTTAATAAATTCCCTAATTTAGCCATTTTATTTCCTTTATAAGTCGCGGCCAACTGACAAGGCTACTTTTTTTATTTTATGCATCAAGCCTTCAAAAACATCCGGCTTAAGGGACTGCGGGCCATCGGATAAGGCTTCTTCTGGATTATCGTGCACTTCAATCATTAACCCATCTGCCCCTGCTGCCACCGAAGCCAGGGACATCGGGCCAACTAATTCCCATTTTCCGGTTCCATGCGAAGGGTCAACTACAATTGGCAAATGCGTTAATTTTTTAATCGCTGGCACAGCATTGAGGTCCAAAGTATTGCGGGTATAAGTTTCCATGGTTTTTATTCCCCGCTCGCACAAAATAACATTGCGGTTTCCTTCGGATAAAATATATTCTGCGGACATCAGCAATTCTTCAATGGTTGAGCCCGGCCCGCGTTTTAAGAAAATTGGTTTTTTTAATTTACCCACTTCTTTTAAGAGTACAAAATTCTGCATATTACGCGCGCCAATTTGGAGGATATCCGCATACTTGGCAATGAGTTCCACATCGCGCGTATCCATAACTTCTGTTACAATCGGAAGGCCGGTTTTTTTGCGCGCCTCGGCCATATATTTCAAGCCTTCTTCCCCTAATCCTTGGAAAGCATAAGGAGAAGTACGCGGTTTAAAAGCCCCTCCGCGCAGCACTTGCGCCCCGGCTTTTTTGACTATTTCCGCAATTTTTAAAATGCTCTCGCGGCTTTCAACTGCGCAAGGCCCTGCCATAACACAAATAGGTTCTTTTCCCCCAATTTTTATCTTATCCGTAATTGCAACCACTGTATCTTCTTTTTGAAACTCGCGGCTAACAAGCTTATATTTTTTGCGGATGGGCACAACTTCAGATACTCCGGGCAGCATTTCAATCGTAGAGATATCGATCGCAGCCTTGTCGCCAATTGCCCCAATCACTGTGCGCTCTACCCCTTGGGAAAGGTGCACGCCAAAACCCTGTTTTTTCAGCCGGTCAATCACATGATTAATTTGTTCTTTGGTGGCATCATGGCGCATAATAATGATCATAAAGAGCTCCTTTTATTTCTGGTCCGGACGCAAACTAGCCGCTTCTCTTAAATAAATTGCCCGCATTTCTTTTTGCGTTTTGGCAGTATTAACATGCATCAAAATTCGCACGCATTTTTTCAAGCTGCCGGGCACATTCATCTCATGCGTGCAAAGAAGCGGCGTATAATCCATGCCCATCTGGCGCGCGGCAAAAGCCGGGAATTCGGATGTTAAATCCGGAGTAGTTGAAAAAATAATACTGGCAATATCTTCTATGCCCAATTTATTTTCTTTCAGCATTTTCTGCAAGAGCTCCTTGGTTGCTGAAAGGATATCTTCTTTGGTATCTTGTAAAACCGTAATTGCTCCGCGCAAGCCTCTTATTGCCATTTTTTACTCCTAAATTCAGGAAATTTTAACATTTTTTAGAACCCAGCGCAAGGAAGGTTGAATAACCCTTGTCCAAATAAATAATTAATTTTTGCAGAAATTCTTCTTTTTCTACTGGCTTATTGCTTAAAATAAAAAGAGAAGAAGCGCTTTTTTGTAATTCCGCGGGAAAATCTTTTGCCGCATGATTCAAGTTAATTCCCAAGCCAATAATCAAGGCTGGTTTTTTTGAGTTGATTTTTTCAACCAGTATTCCGCAAACTTTTTTTCCTGAAATCAATATGTCATTGGGAGGCTTGACCGCAGGCAAAAGATGCGAAACCTCCGCAATGGTTTTTATAATTGCTTCTGCCCCTAATAAAACAATCTCTTGCAAGCGATGGAAAACATTTATGCGCGGACAGATTATTGCGGAAAGGTAAAGGCCCTTATCTTTTATAGAAAACCAAGAAGCCCCAGCCTTTCCCCGCCCAGATTTCTGTTCATCTGCAACTACCACAAGGCCTTCTGTATCTTCTTTAAGAAAAATTTCTTTGGCTTTATTGTTCGTAGAATCTAATTCTGAAAAGCGGAGAATTTTTTTCCCAATAATCATGCGTAAAAAAAAATCTGCCTAGAAATTATATAGGAGCCCGATTTTGGCCATATCGGTAGTCTTATCTACTGCAGTTGGATTATGCAAAACACGGTAGGATGCGCCAACTGAAGCAGCATCATTAAAATTATAAGAAACCCCGCCTTGCAAAGTTAAGCGCGAAGCTGAATATTGAGAGCCGTATTTCAGGTCCGGGGAAGTTCGAACCACGCCTTTTCCTTCTATAACTACTTTATCCATAATTGCTTGCGCTACTGCGCCTTCGATATTTACTGAAGCATTTTCCAATGCCCGGTCAAAAACATCGTATCCTGCCATATAAGGAGCCAGCGAAGTATCAAAATGGTTGGCCCCGATTTTTGTTGCAGAAACTAAAACATTCGTCCCGGTATCCCAAACATCGTTTAATTTAAGGGTTGCGCCCACCAGCCAGCCCGAGCGGTTGGAAGCACCCATGCCAAAACGGGCTTGCATTCCGATGCGCGGCAAAAGATTGGTTTGCCCGCCGACTTCAAGGATTTTTCGACTTTTGCCGGCCATTCCCTCTACCAAATAATTTCCCAGGCCATAAATATTCATCTTATCTACCATTGGCAAGCCGGTTAAATCATAGCTGACTTTACCCATAATCCGATTAACATCCGCTTTGCCGGAAGCTGCAATCTTGGGAATAATATATCCGCCTTCTACTCCCATGCCCCAAAAAGAAGTTTTCGCCAAAATTGCAGGATCCGGACGCAGATAATAGACATCTGCTTCTGGCGATAAAATACCGGTTGCATCATTGTGCAATTGGGGCCCTGGCCCAACCGTTACTTTAAAATCTACCGGATTTTCTATGCCCAAATTCGCCCGGAAATTTCCTTCAACGTCAATTAAGCGCGAGGCAATATCCTCATTGCCCCCATTAAAACCCGCATCCATGGTGTCAAAATTTATTGAAGCAGAAGCATCCGGGCCCAAATCTTTTTTCATAGATGTTTTTAAGCGGTAATTCATGACTGGCCCGCGGCTATTGAGATGCGCCTTGGCTAAGACGCTAGCAAGTTTTGCATCCATTTCCAAAAATCCAGTTATCGGAGCCCCGCTGCTCTTTTTCAGATCTGCCAGCTCATTTTTTAGCGCCAATAAATCCGAGCGCATAGTTTCCATGTCTTCGGCTGACAAATTTTCGGACAGCTTAGAAATCATGACCGCTGCTTCATAGCGGGAAATCTTATTGTTGCCCCGGAAAGTCCCGTCTGGATAACCTGAAGTAACTCCCAGCTGGACCAAATCATAAACCGATTTAGAGGCCCAATGCTTAGCCGGCAAATCTTTGAATTTTTTATCTGCTGCCAGGGAAGAAAATGAAGCAAACAAAACCAAGATTAAAGCGAAAGATAAAATCTTTTTCATAAGCTCTAGGATCTCCTTTTTTATTAAACTGATTATAGCAAAAAGATCGGTTTCTTCAAAGCAATTTAGTGCCGCGGGCCAAATGCGTGCCCTCGGCCAAAACCAAGTGCCCATCAATCTGCACATCATCTTCAATCA
This sequence comes from uncultured bacterium, assembly GCA_964528395.1. GTDB lineage: Bacteria > Margulisbacteria > WOR-1 > CAZGTC01 > CAZGTC01 > CAZGTC01. The sequence continues at coordinate 16,834 of CAZGTC010000010.1, read as the reverse complement.
CGCAATTATTACCAATAATACAACCCGTTAATTTAACATTGCGTCCGATTTTTATATTGTTAAAAAGCAGGACATGTTCCAGGAAGCTATTTTCATTGATCGCTACCCCATCTCCCATAATGACAAAATCGCTGATATCCGTATTCGCACTGATAGTACAGTTATTCCCGATTAAAGACGGCCCGCGCAAGCGAGCTTCGCGGTGAATTTTACAGCCTTTGCCAATCCACACTTTCAGCTTGGTCGCTTGTCCAGGCAGCTTAATCTCTACCCGCTGGGCCAAAGCATCAAGATTGGCTTTAAAGAGTTTTTCCGGGGTCCCAATATCTATCCAATAGGCATCTGAAACAAAGCCAAAAACTTTTTCCTGGTTCTTAATTAAATTCGGAAAAAACTGGCGCTCAAATGAAAAAGATTGCCCCGAAGCAATCATTTCCAAAGTATCCCGCTCCAAAACATAAGTCCCGGCATTAATTGTATTGGGAAGATCTTTTTTAGGTAAAGTTTTTTCCATAAATTTTTGTACTTCATTTTGGCTATTCATTATAACGAGCCCATAGGGAGAAATATCTGAAACTTTTGTTAAGGTCAAAGTAGCTTTAGCTTTATTTTTTTTATGGAAAGCAATTAGTTCTTTGAGGTTAAGATCCGTCAAGATATCGCCGTTAAAAACTAAAAATGGTTCGTTATCGAGCAAAGATTCGGCATTTTTTACTGCGCCGGCTGTATCTAAAGGGGTTTCTTCATAAACAAAGTACATTTTGACTGTTTTCTTATAAATCTTTAGCAAAACATCCTGGATTTGCTCTGACATATAATAAGCTGAAAAAATAATTTCTTCGATGCCGTATTTGCGCAATAGCTCTACCTGGTGGCAGATAAAAGGATAATTAGCTACCGGCACCAGGGGCTTGGGAATTTCGTAAGTAATCGGCCGCAACCGGGTTCCCAATCCTCCCACCAAAATAATTGCTTTCATAGGTGTAATTTTATCCTTTCTTTTGAATTATAACAAGTAACTATCATAAAATATCGTTGCTTATCTATCATTAACTACTATATAATAATCTCATGCAAAAGAAACTAAGAATTATAGAAAATGGCTAAAAAATTTGACTCTGTAAAAATGAAACATAAAATTCAAGAAAAGATTTATAAAAAAATGAAGCATAAATCAGTAAAATCTTATTTGAAAAAACTTATTGATTATTCCCATGAGTTAAGCTGTAAGCAAACGTAGAATAATTAAAAATTCCGCAAATTGATTCCAAATGCAAAAGTCGAAACAAAATCAGCAAAATGCGGTATTGATGATGTCCCATTAATTGAGCCACTAACCGGGATATTCCAAATACCAGGCGCATATGAAAGATAGAAAATCCAAATACCAATCCTCTTTTTTAATTCTATGGGCAACGAAATTTTATAACCTCTTCCGCTAAAATCTAAACTCCTATTATTGGAAGCATAAGTAATGTCATCATACTGTTTGCGGGCAATTTTCTGCAAATTAATATAATCAAGACGTAACCCCACATTTACTTCGTCATAAGGATTGACATGTGCATTAAATGAATAAAAAACTTCTAGTAAAACATTTGTAGCGCTTAAGGAAAAAAATTCTGAATGTGCAGAACTACCAAAAAATCCACCGGATACATATTTACTCCAAGACTGACTAAAAGCCCCAGTTCCAAAAGAAAATTTAAAATTATTTTTTAGGGGCAAAGTTAATTTAATTTCCAACCCCCCAGGAGTTATATATTGAGGCTCATCATCACTACTAAGAATTGCTGCATTTGAGGTATATAAAAGCGAATAATCCACAGATAAATCAAACTTTGGGAAATTTCTTATATTTTCCTTTGCTTGAGTTTGAGAAAAAGCAGATAAAAAAACAATTAAAAAAAGAAACAAAAGAAATTTTAATTTATTCTTATTCACTTTTGAACTCCTATTTATTTAATTATAGCATTACTTTACTTTTATATATAAACGCCCTAAAATACTAGAGTATGAGAATCAATGGAATAAATGCTTCCAATAGTTTTCCGCTCTTTCGCGGCAAATTAACTCTCGAAAGCGCACTGTTCAACACTACCAATGGCGATGGCCTGTCTTTTTCCCTGCAGGGAGAAAAAATCAAAGTTGTCCAAATTCAACCCGGCCTTTTTGAAGTCAGCCTGCAGCATCCGGAAAAAGGCCAGCGTATTTATATTGTCCAAAAAAAATCCAATAAATTACAGATTAAGCTTTATCAAAAATCCAGCAAAACCGCAGTTCCATTTTGCGAAAAAAAACTTTCTTTTCCCAACACGCTTAATTTGACCCAGCAACTGCAAATTATCGGAAAAATTGTTGCAAATAGTGTTAATCTGCCCAGTGTCCCCCTTGCTGCCCAAGCAATTTACACCAACATCGTATCCCAGGCAAAAATCCTTCCATATATTAACTAGGGCATAATTAAAAGCGGGGTTTTGAGGTCAACCTGCGAAAACAAATAATCGATTACGCGCGTTTCAACTGCTACGCATCCGCGCGTATTATCTTTTTGCGTCACATAAACCAAATCCGGATTTTTCTTTTCCAATTTTCTTAAATAAGAGGCTTGATAAGTTGGCCCGGCATGAATGCCAAAAGTGCCGCCCAGCGGCGTATTCCAAGGCGGGGCTTCTTTTAAAAATGTAGCTTGCTTGATGTTCTCAATTTGGTTTTTACTCAAAAAAGAACCGCGCGCTAATGCTGCATTCACATCTTTTACAGATGGATAACTAATGCCCAAAAATTTTGTAAACCGGCTGTATAAATTGCGGGTACATATATAATATTCGCCTTCTGGCGTCCAATAATTCAGATTCGCCCCCAAGGCGACGCGCACCGGGAAATTTATTTCAAACCCGCCCCACTTCTCGCCCCGCACAATGCGGCCATTTTTCACATAATAAAGCAAGCGTTTTTCTTTGGCCACAACTATTACATCTTCACCCGCATGCCGTTGGGCAAAATCCAGGACTTTCCATTCAATGGAAGCCAGCTCTGGGTTAAAATTAACTGAAGAATCTGTCCCTAAAAATGGGATCATTCCCAGCATCAATAAAAAGAAACCTTTAATTAAAAATTTTGTCATAAAAACCTTCTATATTATTATCGGTTAATTAGGCAGGAAAATTGCAGTAAAGCGGATTTTTTTTTGGCTTTAGCTTTTTAAGCTGTGCAAGGCTTTTTTGTAGTCTTTTGCCCCAAAAAAGTAAGAGGCAGTTACCAGAATATTTGCCCCGGCTCTTATGGCTAAAGGCGCGGTTTCAGCATTGATCCCGCCGTCAGCCATAATATCTTTTTTAAAAATGCTTTTTAAATCTTTGATCTTGTCCAAAACCAGCGGCATGAACTTTTGGCCGGAAAAACCTGGATTCACGCTCATAAACAAAACCCCGTCAATCATAGGCATAAAAGGCTGGATCTTATCAATTTGGGTCCCTGGATTTAAAGCTACAAAAGCTTTTTTATTTTTGTTTTTAATAAATTCTAAATCTATCTTTAGTTTTCCCTCCATACCTTCTTTAGCATAGGATTCTAAATGCAGGACAATAATATCCGCTCCCGCAGAAATAAAATCATTAATATATAAATGCGGGTTGTCAATCATAAGATGGGCATCCAAGGTTAATTTAGTTAAACTTCGAACAGTTTTAACAACCATCGGGCCAAAAGAAATATTCGGCACAAAATTCCCGTCCATAATATCCAGATGAAATCCATCGGCCCCGGCTTTTTCTGCCTTTTTAATTTCTTCTTTTAAATTAGAAAAATCCGCGGACAAAATACTGGGGAAAATTTTTATTTTCATGCCCTTACCTTTAGTCGCCCCTCTCCCAGTTTAAGCTAGGAGAGGGACAACTCTCAACAACTAGAAATTAACTTGTACTCCACCTTCGAGACGGTCAATTGAACTGCTGCTGGCAACATGGTTAAGCGTATAGCGATATTTGCCATACAGCTTGGTTGCAGCATTTGCTTGTAATTCCAACACTGGCTCCCAGATGCTGGTTTGGATTGTTCCCAAACCGCTTCCAGTAAAGTTGGCAGCTACTTTTAACCCGGCATTCCATTTGCTGTCAATTACTTGGTTAATGTTGCCTTCTATCAAGGTTCCATTTGCAGAAACCAACAGATCCAAAACGTTAACATCTACATAAGTATCAGAAGCAGTAGTTCTTAAATAATTTTGTCCTAACTTATGTAATCCTAAATAAATATCCGTGCCAGTTCCCCAGTAATCTTTCAGCCAAGTTTTTGCTGCTACATAATAACTGGAACTGTTAGTACCAGATGCTCCTACTCGGCCTTCCGCTTTCCATTTGGAATCTAATTCAGAAATACCAGAAAGCAGCCAAGTGGCGTTTCTCCCTGTTCCAAGAGGATTATGGCCTGTAAAAAAAGAGCTAACGTTCAAAGTCATAATGGTTTTATTGATCAAAGGAAGAATATTGGCATATTCTAATACGCCAGATACTTTATTGGTATTGGCAGTTAAGTTAGTGCCGCGGGAATAAACCGCAGCCCCAAGAGCCCATGCGCCCCAATCTGTAGCGTAGCTGTCTGTCATAACTCCAGCCATGCTCTTTTTATGGAACGCATCGCCATTACCATTAGAAAGCATAAAGTTTAAAGGCAGGAACAAATCTTCCACCCGAGCTGTTGCCCAGACATCTGCCACCCCGGCTTGGAAAATATCATAATCATTCCAAGGCAGGTAGTCATTGGCAGAAGTACGGGTATCTAGATCGATCCCAACCTTTGCATCTTTTCCCAAATCTTTGGCCACATTTAAGACCAAACGCTGTTGAGCAGCAACAGACCTAGATCCCGCAGTGGTTAATACCTTGTTTCCCAAAGCGCGAACCTTATAGTATCCGCTTAGCTTCCAGCCTTCGGCTTTGCCTTGATTTGCAGCATTTATTTCTTCGCGGACAATTTTTTTAATCTTATCCGTAGAACCGCCGGACTGTCCTTCCAAAACATTGGCTAATTTGCTCATCATAACCGCTACTTCATAACGGCTGATATTCTTGCTGCCGCGGAAAGTTCCGTCCGGATAACCAGTGGTTACTCCCAAATTGACCAATTCATAAACATAATCTTTGGCCCAGTGGGAATTTGGGACATCTTTCAACGGCTTCGCTCCTGCTGGAGAAACCAGCGCCAATAAAAGCATTGACACAATAAACAATGAGAAAAATTTTTTCATTTATATCCTCCTAGTCATATTTACAAATTCTTTCCTTTTTATTGCCCTCAAAACTTTCCATTGAAATCCAGTATCCAAAGTTGCCTGCAAATCAAAAAAATTATTTGAGAGCGATAAAAGCAGAAAGATGCGCTAAAACTCCTGACTAGTTTTTCACCCCCTTTTTGGAGATTTCTTAGCGCCTTATTTTGCTTGAATTATAATACGGATTTTATGCCCTGAGATAAAAAATCAAAGCTAAGCCTTGTTCCCGACTAAATAACCCGTTGACCAGGCTGCCTGCAGGTTAAACCCGCCGGTTTTTCCGGTTACATCCAAAACCTCCCCTGCAAAAAACAAGTTTTCGCAAAGCTTTGATCCACAAGTATTCCAATCAATTTCAGACAAATCTACCCCGCCGTCCGTGACCACGGATTTATTCACCAAGCAAACCCCAATTACAGAAAAGGTTAAGCCTTTAAAAATTAGGCTTTGGAATTCTTTTTTCAAGCTCCTCTTGACATCTGCAGGATTAAATCCTTCAAGAATGATTTTTAAATTTTTGGTCCGGCCGGGATGGATATTTTTATCCGCATCTTCCATCAAAGGCCCCCATAAGCCAAAGTAAGAAAAGTGCAGCTCTCCTTGGCTGCGGAAAACTTCTTGGCCTTGGTTTAAAAAAACTACTTGGGCATCTTTTAAAACCAAGCCGTCTAATTTTTTACAAAGATCAATTTCTGCAATCTCAAAAGGATAATGCGCCTTGCGGGGGAAAATTATCGTATGCCCAGCCTGGCAAGCCAAATCATAACCATCGCCGCTGGAGCCAGTTTTTTGCTTGGTTTTTCCGCCGGTTGCAATTAAAACTTGAGAAGATAAAAACTTCTCTTCCCCAACCTCCACCCCCAAAACTTTTTTATCCTGCATAATTAATTTTTTTGCTCTTTTATGAAAAAGCATTTCCACTTTTAGATCTTTTAGCTGATTAACCAAGACATCCACGATCTCGCGGGAACGGTTGCTGGAGGGAAAAACCCTTTGGCGGGGCTCTATTTTTAATTTAATTCCTAAATCTTTTAAAAACTGCATAAATTGCAAATTAGAATAAATCCCCAAAATATGCTGCATAAAATCCTTGCCGCGGATATAGTTCAAAGCAAAACTCTCGATATTTTCTTCAGCATTGGTGACATTGCATCTTTTTTTGCCGCAAAGAAAGAGCTTATGGCCAGGAGCCCCTGTTTTTTCTAAAATTAAGACCTTTTTACCCCTTTGAGCAGCACAAATGCCAGCCATCATACCAGCTGGACCTGCACCAATAATTAATAAATCATGCATAATAGCCCCTCTATTTTGCCTAACTAGCATTAATTTTTGGCATAATAAAGCCAAAAAATAGCACAAATCTTTTGCCAAAAACATGCAATTTTTACCTGGTTAATACGATTATATAGTATATAGACAAAATGACAAATTAGAAAGGAATAAATGAAACATGAAAATAAGACCTATTTTGAATACCTTTATTATAATTTGTTCCTTATTGCTCTTATTCAAGCTCGGCTCAGCTGGTGCTAGCTTAATTATCAGCGGCCAGGAATACCGGATCAAACATAGCGGCACAGTTACTGCCACAGCTTATAATTCTTTAGCCGGACAAACTGATTCAACGCCATGGACAACTGCAGCGGGTACGCGCTGCCGCGAAGGCGTAATTGCTTCAAATTTCTTGCCCATTGGAACCAAAGTAGCTATTGAAGGTTTTGACAACCGCATTTTTATTGTAGAAGACCGCATGCACCCGCGTTTTAGCAACCGCATTGATATTTGGTTTAGGCATTATAATGATGCCGTAAAATTTGGCAAGCGCAAGATCAAGTTCAAAGTAATTGAACCAGCTTAATCCTTGCGATTAAAAAACTTTCTCCACTCTGAGCTAATGGTCTGGATCCGGTTTATATGGTAAGGCTTAAAAACCGGGTCCCACGGAACTGCCTGCCAGCCTCCCGACACTTCACAAACTAATTTTAAATTGTATTTTATTTTTTGGTAGCCCATGGAAAAAATCGCTTCATTTTTTGGATACAGGCCCATGGGCGTGGCTAAACTGACAATCTCCTGGCTGCTTAATTCGCTCAAAATTTTATAGGAACGCGCCAAAGAATAACGGGCTAAATCTTCGGAAATATCCGATAAGCGCTCATGGGAATAAGTATGCGAAGCCGCTTCCATTCCCCACTCGGTCAATTGCTGGAGCTTTTTTCTCTGGTATTCTTTTTGGCCAAAAATATTGCGGTCCGGATTATTGGTGCCGATCACAATAAAAAATGTTGCGCGCATCGGCCAAGTATCCGGGTGCTTATCATGAAAAGCTTTCATTAATCCCACAGCACAATTCGGATCAATTGTCCCGTCTTTCAAATATCTAAATTGGCTCGAAGAAGAATCATCAAAAGTAAAAATAACCGGGGTTTTGCCTGCTGGCAAGCCTTGAAAATTGGTCAAGATATCTTTTAGATTCATGGGGTAAAAATTATTGCTATGAAGCCACTCTAAATCTTTTTTAAAATTGGGAATGCTCCTGGTCCAGCGCCGCTCCTCAAAATCAACGAGGTGGTATTCCAAAACTGGGAATTTTTTAAAGGTGTGGGAAGGCTTGGATTCCGTATTCAAAAACTGCTGGTAATTAGCTCGAACGATTTTATCACGGAAACGGCCATTCTTATTTATTTTCACAATACGAATTTCGAGCGGATGGTCAAAATCATCCATCCATTCATGCTTATTGCGCAGGATATCCACTCTCCAATATTTTTCCCCTTTGTAATAGCCAATGCCCCTGCCCCCCAAAGTATCCGCCACCTCTAATTTGGTTGTTTTTAAAAGCTCGGGGATTTCAATAATGCTACCGGAAGGTAAAAAATTAAGCGCCACAAAATTGCCCATGCGCTTTCCTTTCACAGAAACTTGTTTATAAGCGCCGTGGTCGCTCCAGCGATGGGCAAAGTACGAAGTTATCAAAGCTTTTATCTTGGGTTCCGCAAAAGCAGATAGTTCAAAAATAAATAAGCACAGAAAAATTAAAGCTATTCGGATCTTTTTTCGCATATTTTTTACTTGCGGCAATTTTAATCCCTCTTGCGCCTAGATTCAACGGGTATTTTCAGGTAAAATTAGCGCGGTTCATTTCAAGGCCCTATAGTCTAATGGCTAGGACGCGACCCTCTCAAGGTCGAGTTACGGGTTCGATCCCCGTTAGGGCTAAAAGTCTAGAGCACAGAACATCGAAGCACAGAGCACAGCAAAAAATCCTGTGTTCTATGATCCGTGTTCTGTGTTCTGTGATCTAAGGCTATTCGGAACAAAAAACGAATTGAAAATAAGTTGCAGAAAGTTATTTTTTTCTTAACCAGAGGCTGCTTGAAGGGTTTAAAACTTCTCCAAATTTATCGAATTGCGCAAAAGCCTTCTTGAGCAAATCAGGATATTTCAAAAGCATGTAATGGCCGGCCCACAATATCTCATAATTTGGATTATTGGCCAGCATAGTTTGTACTAAATATTGCTCATTAAACATGAACAATAACCCGTAAATGAATTGTTTTGGGTAATCCTTCGGCAAGAAAATATCATGGATATGAATGATTACCCCGGATTTTAACTTCGGCAATATTTGGGCGTATTCATATTTTACATCCCCATCAATTTTTAAAACGTGGGAAGAATCAATAAAAAGGATATCATTCGGCTCAAGCTCGGAAAATAATGCCGGGAAAACCTCTTGGACCTTCTTGGCAATAACTTCCGTCAAGCCAGGAAATCCTTTTTTTAATTTTTCATTTGGAAATGGTTCAATCGAACGAATAATCGCATCGTTATTATTTTTTTGGGCTGCTGCTGCCATAAGCAAAGTTGAATCGCCAGATCCAATTTCAATAATTCTTTTTGGCTTTAAGTAGCGTACCATGCAATAAAGGATATAACCGTCAATAGCCTCGAATTTCCCGCCGATGAGGTGATATTGAAACGGATCTGCAGTTTCTGCCAAAGGGATCTGGCTATACTCTGAAACAAATGATTCTCTAAATGTTTCCAATAGTTCTATTTGTTTATTTTCACTATAGTCAATACCCGGAGTTTCTGGCACCTTATCCCAAAATGTCTCTGGTAATTTATATATTTCGGGAACCGGGGAATAGTAATGATTGGACAAAAGATGAAAACCTTGCTTTTCCCAAAGAGGGAAATATTTATAATAATAATCTTTCCAATTATCGCCATGCGGCAAACAACGATGAGCAATAACTGCGATTATCTTAGCTATGCTGTCGGAATCAAGATGATTGATTTCTTCGATTATTTTTTTTATATCCACCAAAACTAATCCCTTTTTGTTATTATAGCTGGTCTAATTCACTAGCTCAATCTTATAATTAAAACTATCAACAAAGTTGCTGCCCCTAATCTAGAACACAGAAGCACAGAACATTGAAGCACAGAGCACAGCAAAAACCCTGTGTTCCGTGTTCTGTGTTCTAAGATTATTCATGACAAAAAATTAATTGAAAAAAAAGCTGCAGAAATCCTTAAAATGTATTTAAAATTTCATGGATAACACGGATTGTTTTTTCCAAATAATTTTGGTTATGAACGTCCACAAAATGATAATTTTCTGGCGGAGAAAGAGCAATCGTTACTACCCCCGGTGTAATCCGTTGTCCTTTAATCATCCTAATAAAATTTATTGCATTTGTTGGCTCATTTCCATGGTCAACATCCACATCAATATCAAGAATTATACTTTGAGGAGAACGTTCTTGAAAAGCGCTTAAAGTATTAGCTGGATGAACATAATGATGATGGAAGAATGGGGAATCTTGGCTTAAACCACCAACCGCCGCCAAAAAAGCTTGGTAGTCCCCGTCATATTGACTAAAGCTAGAAAAAAATTCACCAACTGCCCTAGAAAAAATATCACAAATATTTCTAAATTCTTGCGGAACCATCGGGGATTCTACCTGTGAAAGCTTAATATCGTTGCAAGGGTAACCTTGTATAAACCAAAAATCATTAATCAATCCCCAGCGCATGGCAGAAGATATAAAAGTCCCTACCTCTAAATAATTAGAATAAAAAGCCTTTCTGTCAAATATATTTCCATAGCGCAGCATTCCATATAAAGTTAAAAGATCCGGAAAAGGACTAGGTTCAAATTCTCTCCCGCTATTTCCAATGTCCGCATGGTCGTCCAAATGCAGGAGTTTGTTGCCAATTAATCCAATATCTCCTCTTATTGCTGCTTCTAGCCAACAATATAAAGCCCAATTATGATCATCAACAATATAAATAGGAAATTTAAAAGAAGGGATATAAACTAAATTCTCCATTGTTGTCCTGCAACAATCATGCATTATTTTTATATCCTCAACTCCGCCCATAATTAACCGCGGATTAAAACTAGAAACTAATTTCCCGTCTAAACAATAATAATGTTGTTGATCAAATGGTTTTGTTAGTTTAGCTGTATTTATTGGGCAAACAAGATTTTCTAAGGAAATAGCTTGGGGGAAAATTTCATCTAGTTGGAAAAACAAGGCATTTTCGTCATATTGTCTCAATTTATAAGCATTAGATGAAAAACCAAAGGTAAAATTAATTTTCTTAGATAATAAAGCATGGTAAAGGTCTACAAGGCTTCCTATTCTTAATTTATTATCATCATTCAATAAATAGAGACAGGCAAAAAAACATGGTTTAATGCCAGGTAAAATATTTGAAACAAACGATTCTGCAACTTTAAGTGGGATATTCTGGCCAAACACAGATTTTGCAAGCGCAACTAATGCTTCCGGATTATTATTGCCAACAATTATTCCAGCAGAATTTTTTCTTTTTATTAACGCACTTACCACATTGGCAATTGGAAACAACTTCATAATAATCTTATCTCCTTTTTTATTTAAAAACATCGTTAAAAAGAGAATAAGATTTCAAGGAGTAAAAAATTTTTCGCAAAAAATCCTGGTTAGCCCTAGACTAGAAAATCTATCATAAGCGTTAAGTTACCCCTACTGTTGCTGCGCCTGCTCGCAACATCTCCCCCTTTTTAAGGGGGAGACCCAGAGGGGGTCCGAACCACGTTTTCTATCTCCTCAAGAACTTTTCCCGTATGACTAAAAACATCGTCATTCGTAAATCTTAGAAACCTAATCCCTAACAATTCTATAAGATTTTGCCTTTGCTTATCATAGATTTTCCGATCTTCCCCATCGTGCGAACTACCATCAACTTCTATGGCCAATTTCAGCTGCGGACAATAAAAATCAAGTACAAAACCAAGTACGCTAAATTGCCTGCGAAATTTATATCCGCTGATTTGCTTGCGGCGAAGAAAAACCCACAGCACTTTTTCTGCAGAAGTCATATTATTGCGTAAACGTTTTCGTTTTTCTTTATCCGAGCTTCTATTAAATATTTTAGTCATTTAATTTAGGCGTACATCGTAGGAGGCGGGGGGCGGCGGAAATCATCATCAGAGGGTTTTTTATCAAAAGGCTTAATGCTAGAACATAGAACCAAAGGAATAACTTCATTCATTTCTTTAACATAATTGACCAGCATATCTTCGGGCATTTCATTTTTTATTTCTTCATAATCCTTGCGGTTTTCTTCGGGAATAATTACGGTCCGAATCCCGGCCCGATGCGCTGCCAAAAGTTTTTCCTTGAGCCCGCCGATTGGCAAGACTTTGCCGCGCAGGGTAATTTCTCCAGTCATAGCAACATCTTTTTTTATAGGAATTTCGGTTAAGCAGGAAACTAATGCGCTGACAATGGTAATTCCAGCAGACGGCCCGTCCTTGGGCACTGCTCCATCCGGCACATGGATATGGACATCAAAGCGCCGATAAAAATTATCATCAATCCCTAGTTCATGCGCGCGCGAGCGCACGTAGCTCATGGCAGCCTTGGCTGATTCCTGCATCACTTCCCCTAATTGGCCCGTGATTGTGAGATTGCCCCGCCCCGGCATTTTATTGACTTCGATCGGCAAAATATCCCCGCCCACTTCTGTCCAGGCCATGCCCATGGCAATGCCAATTTGGTCTTTTTCTTCAGCCAGGGAAAAACGGTACTTAGGCGCGCCTAAATATTCTTGCAAATTCTTTTGTTCAATAATTTTTTTGGCGTTCTCGCCGCTGACCTTTTGCACCGCAACTTTGCGCATAATTGCCGCTAAAGAGCGCTCCAATTCCCTAACTCCAGATTCTTTAGCATATTCGCGGATGATTTTCAGCAAAACTCCGGGTTGCAATTCAAGGCTGTCTTTGGCTAAGCCGTGCTTTTCCATTTGCTTTGGGAAAATAAAGCCTTCGGCAATCCCAATTTTTTCTTCTTCGGTATAGCCGGACATTTGGATCAGCTCCATGCGGTCGCGTAAAGGCCGCGGGATAGAATCAATGGTATTGGCAGTGGTAATAAAAAAAACGTCCGACAAGTCAAAAGCTACTTCAAGATAATGATCGGTAAAATCCTTATTTTGTTCCGGATCCAAAACTTCCAGCAGTGCAGCAGAAGGATCACCGCGAAAATCCTTGCCAACTTTATCAATTTCATCCAGGAGAAAAACCGGATTATTCACCTTGGTCTTATGGATAGATTGGATCACCCGGCCTGGAAGGGAACCAACATAAGTGCGCCGGTGGCCGCGGATTTCAGCTTCATCCCGCACCCCGCCCAAAGCCACCCGCACAAACTTCCGTCCCATAGCCTTGGCAATTGAAGAAGCAACCGATGTTTTTCCAACACCCGGCGGCCCGACAAAACACAAAATACTTCCGCCGATTTTTCCGGTCAGCTGCACCACGGCAAAATATTCCAGGATCCTTTCTTTGACTTTTTTCAAGCCGTAATGGTCTTCGTCCAAGGATTTTTTAACCTCATTGATATCGATCCTGCTCTTATCTTTTTTGTTCCAGGGCATTTCAACCAGCCAGTCAAGATAAGTGCGGATTACTGAAGCTTCTGCTGTCATGGAAGGCATTTTTCTCAAGCGATCCAGTTCTTTAACCGCTTTTTCCTTGACATTATTCGGCAGCTTGGCTGCGTAAATCTTTTTTTTGTATTCTTCTATTTCTGGCGGGGCGTCTTCGTCTTCTTCTCCCAATTCATCATGGATAGCTTTTAATTTTTCCTTGAGGTAGTATTCTTTTTGGACTTTTTCAATCTGCTTCCTGACTTTGCTCTGCAATTTAACTTCAACCGAAAGGATCTCGATCTCCCGGTCCAAAATTTCAGATAATTTCTGCATGCGTTTTTCTACTTGCAAAGCCTCTAAAATTGATTGCTTGTCTTCCAATTTTAAAGTCAAATAAGAAGCGATCAGGTCGGTTAGCCGGCCCGGGTCTTCGACATTGATAATCGACATCAAAATTTCCGAGGGGATTTTTTTATTGAGCTTAACATAAGACTCAAACTGCTTGATCAAGTTGCGCATCAAGTTTTCTTTTTCCGGGGTAAGAGTTTCTTCTTCCTCTGCAATCTTGGCAATAGAAACGCGGAAATAAGGAGCTTCTTGGGTAAACTTATCAACGCGCGCCCGGACAATCCCTTCAACCAAAATTTTGATCGTGCCATCGGGCAAAGATAACATCTGGACTATTTCTGCCAAAGTCCCAATCCGGCAAAGGTCATCCGCTCCAGGCTCTTCGGTTTCTTCTTTTTTCTGCGAGGCAAAAACCACCATTTTTTCTTTTTTCAAGGTGCTCTCAAGGGCCTTGAGAGATTTGGTGCGGCCAATAAACAAGGGAACAATCATCTGGGGAAAAATAACCATATTGCGCAGCGGAATTAGCGGCAGCTCTTCCCGCCATTCAGAAAGCTTCTCTGGATTCTTCTTGTCGGCTTTTTCCTTGGCCAAAACTGCCCCTCCCCCTATTTTTTCTTCTTTGAATCATCCTTTTCATCAGACGACGAAGATGCCGGGATAATCCGAGACTTAATCACTTGGTCAATCAATCCGTAATCTTTGGCTTCGGCTGCAGACATGTAATAATCGCGGTCAGTATCCTTTTCGATTTGGCTCAAATTCTGTCCGGTTTTTTCTGCCAAAATTTGATTGAGTAATTTTTTGATGCGCAAGATTTCCCGGGTTTGGATTTCAATATCCGTAGCTTGGCCCTGCGCCCCGCCCAATGGCTGGTGGATCATAATCCGGGCATTGGGAAGAGCAAAACGTTTTCCCTTGCTCCCTGCCGCCAAAAGAAAAGCGCCCATAGAAGCAGCTTGGCCGATACAGATTGTTGAAACCGGGGATTTGATATATTGTAAAGTATCGTAAATCGCCAAGCCTGCAGTTACCACCCCTCCCGGAGAATTAACATACATATATATATCCCTTTTTGCATCTTCTGCTTCCAAAAACAAAAGCTGGGCAATAATCAGGTTAGAAACATCGTCATCAATCGGCCCGCCGATAAAAACGATTCTCTCTTTTAAAAGACGGGAAAAAATATCATAGGCCCGCTCCCCCCGGCTGCTCTGCTCCACCACCATAGGAATCAACTGTGCTTTTTGAACCATTTTTACCCCCTCCTTATTTCTTCAATTCTTTGACCACAAACTCCAAAGCTTTGCGCCTTAAAATACTATCTTTCAAGTATTCTTTCAACCCCTCGTCCGCATTTTTCAATAAATCCGCGGGATCCTGGCCAGCTTCTTGTGCCATCAAAGTCAAATCTTCTTCAACTTCCATATTTGTTACTTCTATTTTTTCTTCTTTGCCAATAGCTTCTAGAACCAAGCGCGATTTAACCCGGGCTTCGGCCGGCTGTTTAAATTCTTCCAGTAAATCTTCTTCTTTTTTTCCCACAGCTGCCAAATATTTTTCCAGTGTCAGGCCGGATTGGGTAATGGAATTGCGCATTTCATCCAGCATGATCTTGGCTTCTCTTTCAATAAACACTTTAGGGGCTGTAACTTGGGAACCTTTGGAAATAGCTTCTACAATTTTATTTTTGAATTGGATTTCTACTTCCTGTTTCTTATTTTTTTCTAAATCTATACGGATTTCTTCCTTGAATTTTTCCAAGCCCTCGGTTGCACCCATTTTTTTGGCAAAATCATCATCTATCGGCAAAAGTTTTTTTGCTTTTATCTTATGGGCTATGATTTTGAATTCTACGGTCTGGCCGGCTAATTCCGCTATCTTATGCCCAGCCGGAAAATCCAATGAAAAAGTTTTTTCTTCCCCAATTTTTAAGCCTTCCATCTGCTGGTCAAATTCCGCGCTGATGATTTCATCCCCTACAGATAAGCGAATCCCTTTTTGGGAAAGGCCCGGCACGCTATTGCCATTAATTTTTGCTTCTAAATCCCCTTCAATGAAATCTCCGGATTGAATGGCGCGGTCAGATACTTCTTCGTGCGTTGCCATGCGGTTTTGCAAATCCGTCAGGTGCGCCAAAATATCATGCTCGCTGACAACATCGCTTTCTTTTTTTATGTCCAAGCCCTTATATTGGCCGAGCTTGACTTCAGGATAAGTTTCAATAGAAAGGGAAAATAAAATCGGCTTCCCGTCTTCAATATCCTTGATATCAACCTTGGGATAATCTACCGGCTTAATTTCAGCTTCTTTTAAAATTTGAGGGTAAAGACTGGAAATCAAATCCTCCAAAGCATATCTTTTTAGCACTTCTTCATCGATATTTTGCCGGACAATATGCATCGGGGCTTTTCCGGGCCGAAAACCCGGGATCTTCATTTTTTTGGCCGCATCTTTTAAGGAATTTTCTTTGGCTGCGTCGTACTGGTCTTGGGCTACCTCAATTTCGAGTAAAACTATATTTTCCTGCTTTTCTTTTTTTAATATCTTCAAAAATTATCTCCCCTTCCATAAAAAAACAGGGTTATTATATCTTATTTCAGCAGAAAAAGTAAGCACCAGTTTTTGCGCCCACCCTAGAAATTCTGTATAATATCAACTAATTCCGAATGTCTAATTTCTAATTCCGAATAAAAGAAAAATTTATTATAATAATTTTACCTCAATTAGGCATTAGAAATTGATAATTAGAAATTAATCGAGGAGGAGTACCCAAGCGGCTCAAGGGGGCAGTTTGCTAAACCAATCACCCTATTTCAACAACCTCACTTTTTTCCTACTACTAAGATAAAAACTGAGGATTAGACTGATGGCCTACCTGATTTTCTAACGATGTTCTAACAATAGATAAAAATATAAAGCCTATAGCCTTCCTCATATCTTTATCCTGATTATGCTCTCGCAGTTTATATAATGAATTTGACTTTTATATCCAGAAGACTAAAATTGGAGTAAAAAGTTGAGGAAATTATTATGAAAAGTTTTTTCAACATTGATCTGTCAAAATTTGGTGATATTTTAGAACCTAATACTAAAACTCTGGTTAATATGCTCATTCGGTATGTTGTTATGTGGCTAATTGTTTTAACTCCTTTCATTATAATGGGAATAATTGGAGGTATAATATATTTGTTTAAAATATGGTCTGGATTTTAGAGTGTTCTGAAATCACTACTGTCCCAACGTTGAAGGGGTCAAAATGCTGTAATGCTTGATAGTTAG
>CAZGTC010000009.1:0-76550 GCA_964528395.1 uncultured bacterium | reverse complement strand
TAATCCTTATCAAAATGGCATAGATAAGTGGAAAAATGCATCATGTACGAATGATTCTTATAATGTGGATTTCAAGGATTTTGGCTCAAAGTTAGTTAAAGCTGAATATAAAATTGAGGGCCAAACAGAATGGCTGGAGGTTTTTAATATTTCAACTAATCCGCTGGCTATGTACGAAACAGATTGGAAGATTAATTTTGCCGAATGCAAAGAGGGGATAAATTATATTTCTGTCCGGGTTTATGATCAAGCGGGTAATATTACTGAAGCTAAAAATGCTTTTTATGTAAAAAAAGATACCAAGGTTCCATATGATCCACTTATAAGTATTGCTAAAACTTATGCAGAAGGGGATCCAAAATATACCAATATAGTTGGAGTGAAATTGAAAAACTTGAGTGCTAAAGATGATCAAAGCAAAATCGTAAAAATGAAGATCTGGAATGATGAAGACGAAGTAAATGCACAGATTTTTAACTACGCTATAACAACCCCTTGGGACATTCCAAATACAGAAGGAACAAAAAAAGTTTATGTCCAATATCAAGATGAAGCTGGTAATTGGAGCAGTTCTGCTTCGGCCAGTATTTTTTACGATAAGACTGCCCCAATTATCAACAGTTTGACAGTTGCTCCTAATCCATTTAGTCCAGGAGCCAGCCCGGGCAAAAAAGATTCAACAGTTTTTGATGTAAATATTAATGAAGCTGGCCAGCTAAAAATAAATGTAGCTGGAGCAGGAGATATTCATAATCAGTATGCAGCTAGAGGGAACAATGCTATTTCTTGGTCTCCAGGAACAAGTACAACCGAAGGTTCTCATGCTTATACTGTTTCTCTTTTTGATCTAGCTGGAAATGAAGCTGCAAAAACTGGAAGTGTTGTTATTGATAATACCCCGCCTACTAAAACTCCTTCTAATTGTTCTGCAACTTCTGCGAATAAAATTGCGAATCTTTCTTGGGATTCGGTTTCTGATGCAGATGGGTATAATATTTATCGATCCAATTCTTATAATGGTAATTATACGCAGATAAATTCTTCTTTGAATACTACAACTACTTTTCAAGATACAAATTTGACTAATGGTACAAGATATTGGTATAAGATTACAGCAGCAGATAATGCGGGAAATGAGAGCACTTTATCAAATTATCTACCAGCAGTTCCTGGAGTTTTGGCAAATACGAAAATTGTTTTTTCTTTAGATAGTGGATATTATAATAAAATTGCAAAAATGGATTTTGATGGGAAGAACAACGTTCTAATAGCTGATTATATAGGCTTACGTCCTTTTTTCTCGCCAGATGGAACAAAAATTATTTTTGATAGTTATGTTCCAATAGGATCTGGTACTAGATATGTTGCTAAAATGGATTCAGATGGGAATAATTTTAAACAGCTAACAAACACTGGTTCATCAGATGTAACTCCTTCTTGGTCGCCGGATGGAACAAAAATAGTTTTTGCGACAAATAGAGATGGCAATTTTGAGATTTATATAATGAATGCAGACGGAACTAATCAAACTAGATTAACAAGTAATACATCAGCGGATTTTTTTCCATTTTTCTCACCAGATGGGACAAAAATAGTATTTGTAACGAATAGAGATAGCAATGATGAAATTTATGTAATGAATGCAGATGGAACTAATCAAATTAGGTTAACGCATAACAGTGCAATTGAAGCTAAACCTTCATATTCGCCAGATGGAACAAAAGTTATCTTTAATTCAACTCGAGATGGAAATTCCGAAATATATATAATGGATGCGGAGGGTAATAATCAAACTAGATTAACAAACAATAGTGTAAATGATGGTTATCCTTCTTATTCGCCGGATGGGACAAAGATTATTTTTAATTTAGGAGGAGGAGTAGGAGTAGCACCAGATATATATATAATGGATGCGGATGGTAATAATCAAACTAAACTAGGTTCTGGTTCTCATCCTTCTTACTCTCCGTTTGCGCCAGGACTGGGAGCATCTTCAGTAAACAATATAGAGGATTTAACTGCAGTTTCCACCACCCTCGAAGCCCTTTCCCCAAAAGACGGGGAAACTATAAAAACGATCCGGCCGACTTTTAAATGGTACGGCTTAACTGGCGTGCAAAAGTACAAAATAGAGTGCGTAAAGCCCGGAATTTCCCAAAGGGATTTGACTAAGACTTTTTCATCCAGCGAGGTGTCATCTGGCCGTCCGGCTTTGTCCTACACCATCCACGAATTTGACGAGGGCTTACAGAAATCAAATAATGATCTGGATTTTTGGAATTGGAAGATAAAGGCTTATGACGCAAGCGATGTGGTTACTGCAGAATCAACCAGCAATAATTTTTTGATCATTCCGGATTTGACCTTGGAAGAAGTCGTGAATTATCCTAATCCGTTTAACCCAAAAAGAGAAACAACCAAGATCCGCTACCGATTATCGCGCGATGCCGAATGGGTAAAAATCCGCATCTATGATATTACCGGAGCTTTGGTTCGCGAATTGGACGGGAAAACAAATTGCGAAGGCATGGGAATTTGGGATAAATATAACGATGTAGATTGGGACGGCTTAAATGGACGCGGCGACATGGTCCTAAACGGCGTTTATCCATTTGAAGTCATCGCCAAGTTAGGAGATCGAACAGTTTCTGGGAGAGGGAAAATTGCAGTACTCAAATAAAATGGCAAAATCCCAAATCCAAATGACAAATAAATTAAGCAATAACCAATGACAAATAAAGTTTTTAATATAAGAGAAAGAAGTCTTGAGTTTGCAATCTGTATTGCAAAATTCGTTGATTGTTTGCCGTTTAAGCAATCAGCGGTTGAGTTTAGTAAACAACTTTTGAGATCAAGCGCTTCGATTGGAGCAAATTTGGAAGAGGCGGATGGTGCGTTATCAAAAAAGGATTTTTTGAATAAAATAGGGATTTCAAGAAGGGAAGCAAAGGAAACGCATTATTGGCTTAGGCTTTTGAATGGAGCTAATTTGATTAATGAACAAAAAAAGAATGAGTTTTTTATTTTATTGAAAGAAGCAGAGGAATTGAAATTAATTTTAAGTAGCATTATTAATAAAACAAAAGGTGAAGTTTAATTTTTGCTTTCTTATTTTTTGGATTTGGTTATTGGATAATTGATTTGGATTTTGGAATTGGTTAATTGGTAATTTTTTTTAAAAGGGGTGTTTTATGAAAATAGTTTTAGTATTCTTAATTTCACTGGTTGTAGCGGTTCCATTATTGGCTTTGGAAACAGCCCAAGGCGGCATAGATATTGCGGTTTTAAAAGCCGGCGTGGGGGCCCGTCCATTAGCCATGGCTGGAGCTTATACTGCAGTTTCAGATAATTCCGATGCCCCGTATTGGAATCCCGCGGGCTTGGCCGAAATCAAATATTCTGAAATTTCAACCATGCAAACCAAACTTTCCAGCGATGCAGATCATTTTTATCTCAGCTATGTCCAGCCGCTCTTTGGCGGAACCCTGGGAGTTTCGTGGATCCAGATTGGCACTGGCAGCATCAGCCAAACTTCCAAAGAAGTAGATGGTTATAACCAAGTGCAAATCCTTAGCATCTTTAGCTATTTTTCCAATGCCTACCTTTTTTCCTATGGAAAAGCTTTGACCGATAGGATAAACTTGGGCATTACTGGCAAGCTTTTGACTTCAGATTTTAATACTATTTCCGGTGGACAAGCTTATGGCTATAGTATATCCCCGGGATTGCAGATTAAACTGAATGACCAAATAACTTTGGGAGCCAAGCTGGACGAAATGCTCAATGAGCAAAAATGGGGGACAGGCACGCAAGAAAAATCCCCGTCCAAATTGCGCATTGGATTATCTTTAAAAAATCGCTTTGGATTGTTTGCCCTAGATGCCAGCCAAGTTTTAAAAAGCGCTTATGGCACAGAGCTGGCCAGCGGCTATGAATATAAATACGGCAGTTTAGCCCTGCGCGCAGGTTTAAATGACGCAGGCATGACTGCTGGAGTTGGTTTTGGCATAGAGCAGACCCAGATTGATTATGCCTATGTAGTGCAAAATAATTTAACGCGCAGCAATGCGCATCGGATTTCTTTAGCCGGAAGGTGGTAAAATTTATGAATAAAAGATTAAATTGGTTTATTTTTTTTCTGCTTACTACTTACTACTTATTACTTACTACTTCTTCTTTTGCGATGAGCATAGCTCCGCCGGATGAGAATGCGCCCATTGAGGATATCCGCATAAATTTAATTACCCGGTTTGGCATGCCCGGCAGTGCTCCCGGACAGTTTTTTTCCCCTTCGGATATTTTTGTACCGTCTATCGGCGACCGCGAGACCGAAATCCGCGATCTCTTTATAACCGATACCCAGAACAATCGCGTACAGCGCTTTGACCAGCAAGGCGATTATAAATACCAATTTGGGGAATTCGGGGCAGATAGCGGCAAGTTTAACCAGCCTTTGGGAATTGTGATTGATTTTAACTACCAAATTTACGTAGTGGATTCGCAGAATTCCCGGGTGCAAAAATTCGATATCCGCGGAGTGCCGCTTCTTTCATTTGGTTCCTTTGGCAAGGAAAAAGGCCAATTCATGGATCCCAGCGGAATTGCGCTTGACCGCTGGGGAAAAATTTACGTGGCAGATACCGGCAATGACCGCATCCAAAAGTTCAATGAAGACGGGACTTTTGTGGATGCTTTTGGCGGGTTTGGCTATGGGGATGGTTTTTTTAATAAGCCCAAAGACGTAGCAGTTGATAAGAACCGCAATATTTATGTTTTGGATTCAGGCAATTCCCGGGTGCAGGTTTTGGATGAATTCGGCAAAATGTTTTTAAAATTCGGGTCTTTTGGCAAAGCCGCCGGCCAATTTATCCAGCCTTCAGGCATTGCGCTCAATGATAAATATATCGTGGTATCAGATACAGGCAATTACCGGGTGCAGGTTTTTAATAAAAAAGGCCAGATGCTGCGGTTTACCAATACTTTTTATTCCGCAGCCGGAGTTGCACTCGATGACAAGAATTTTATTTATGTAGTTGACCGCCAGAAAAAACAGATCTCGGTTTACCAGATAATATCTATGGAACCTCAAAAATAAAAACAGGTTCTTTTTTATTCCCCCCGGTGTTTAAGCAGGCATACTTATGAAAAAGTTGAATTCAGCTATATTTTTGAATGTGTCATCCTCGCGCAGGCGGGGATCCATTCTCAATTTGTTTTGTTTATTGCTATTTATTGTTCTTTTATTGGGGCTAGGAGCGTTATCTGCAGAGAAGATTTCTTTTCCCGCGGTCTATGAGCAAGCGGATTTTAATTTGAATTTTACTCCGCGCTATCCGCTTTTGATGGGGGAAGAAACTTCTGTTCGCGTAGGCGTCAAATATCCTAGCCGGGCCGTAACTGTAGTTTTTCCTTCGGGAGAAAAGTTTTCCCTTTCTTTGGCAGATTTTTACTGGCGCGCTAAAATCCCTGTGCCAAATAGCTTGAAATCCGGCTGGAACCGTCTAAAGATTTTCATTCGCAGCGAAGAAATTTCAGAAGATCTGCCAAATGAGAACGCGGGTTTTTGGCAAAGAATGGTAGGCTTTTTTAATCCTGGCCGAAGCCCGCAAAAACAGATAAAGAAAGAAAAATTAATTGCAAAAACTGTTTGGATAAAAGCTTATAAAAAAGACGACCACCCCAGCTTATCCGAAGTTATGGAAAGCTTTTCCCCTCCTTCTGCCAGCCAGCAATTAAAAGAGCCAAAAGAAAAAACCAGCCTGTCTTTGCAAGAGGTTTTGGAAGGCGGGGAAGGGGAAATGATTAAGAAATTAACAGAAAATATTTCTTCAATAGAAGCAGCCAAAGAAACAGCCACGCAAGAAAGCTTAAGCACTCTTAAGGTCAAAGGCAATAAAACTTTGACTTTTACTTCGCGCAACTTGGAGGGCAGCCGCGAGGGCTATGTGCCTTCTTTGATCCGCGAAGAAACATTGCGCCTCAATCTTTCGGGCATGGTTTCAGACACTTATGTGGATGCTAACTTATTTTCTACCAGTACAATTGGCAGCAGCTTAGTTTCCGAGCGCGAGGATAAGGTTTCGGTCTTATTGCGGCGGGCTTCGACCGAGGCTTTTTTAGGGGATTTTACCGCGCAGATTGATGAAGTGGAATTTGCAAAAATTGATAAGGTTTTGCAGGGCGTGCGCTTAAAAGGAGATTACGGCAAATGGGGTTTTATGGCTTTGACCTCTACTCCGCGCGGAGAAAGCAAAACCATTCGCTTGTACGGCGATGGCACCCAGGGGCCGTATAATTTAGGATTTTCACCGGTCGTAGTCAACAGCGAACGCGTTTATGTTGACAACCAATTGCAAAAACGCGGGGATGATTATGATATTGATTATCAGGCTGGGACAGTTACTTTTAAAAACCGCATTATTATCAGCATTTCAGTTATCCGCATTGATTTTGACCAGCGCCAGACCATTTACAACCACGCAACTTATGGCGGCCGCTTGTATGTTAAGCCCACGGAATATTTAAGGGTGGGCGCAACGTATTTGAATGATTCAGATACTTTAAACGGCGCGAGCGAAACCCGCAGCTCCATGAATGCGTCAAATGCCATTGATCCCAAGAGCCATTATGTTTTGGGATTGGACGCGGTTTATACGGGAGAAAATATCCAGCTTGAAACTGAAGGAGCCTATTCTTTCCGCGATTTGAATTTATTAAGCTCAACCAGCACTAAAGAAACCGGTAAAGCCGCAAAAATTAAATTAGCTACTAATTTGGGGCCGGTTGGCTTAACGGGTTACTGGAAAAAAGTAAATGCGTTCTTTTATCCTATTTCTGATGCTTATTCCAAGCAGAGTGTTTTAGCCTATGGCGGGAGTGCGGGCCTGCACATTAATGATGTTTCCATAAATTATCAAAAAGACCGCGATAGCTATACCCAGAACCAAGTCAATTATAAAATTGAAAACGAAATAGGTAAAATTAAATACGAACCGAATAATCGTCCTTCTTTAAGCTATTTTTACGATAAGCTGGATGAATCCAATGACCCGGTCCTGACCACCCCGATAAACCGCACCACCACCAAAAATTTTGTTGAGTCCAAATATGCGGCCCGTTATTTTAATACATTGCTGCGCGGCGGCCGGGAAAAAAGGTTAAGTACCTTGCCCACGCTTGAAACTACCATTTATGACACGATTAATTTAGGCTTTGCAACTGCTGGTTTTTCCAATCTCATATTTGCTTCTAATTGGGAAATAAAAAAAACCTCCATATCAACAGCCGAGAGTTACTATACGCGCACAACCGATATAAAAACTTCCTTGAATTTAGGCCCGATGTTTTCTTTGGGAGCGAATCTCAATTATGTAAATGATGAAAAAGACGGGGATACTTCGGTCCTAGACTTATCCTATGGTTTAAAGCCGATTGAAAAATTCGATACCAAGGGCAGCTACCGCATGACTTCAGTACTCGAAACTTTTGGCGCAACGCCAGAAACAGTTTCCAAGCAAGCTGGTTCATTTTCTTTGGAGCTGTCTCCGGTTGCGCCTTTGCGCCTGCGCTATTATTTTAAGCCCAATTTTACAAAAGTCATGCGCACGGATACTTTGAGCTACAATAATGAGACCAGCCAATTCGAAACCATGTGGGCTGCAGCGCAGAATTTGCTGCTGGGTGCAACTTTCCAAAATACCAATACTTTCAGCATTGATAACAATGACTACCAGTTTTTATCCCGCAAACAAAGCACTTCCCAGCAAGGAAATTCTATTTATACGATTAAGTTCGCGCCTTTGAATTTCCTTTCAGCTGAATTCAACTATATATTGGAAAAAGGGTTCGCAACGAGCTTGGCCAGCATTGAGCCTTTATCTTATCTAAAAAATAATAATGCCGCGAATAAGTTCGAAGCCCGGATCAAAACCTCTTTAACTGAAAAATTTGCTTTGGATAGTTCTTATAACTATAGTAAAAATATTTCCGGCACCGGGGAGGCAATTGCAGATGCGCTGGATACAGATTCCCATAGCGCTAGCTTCAAAGGCATTTGGACCTTGAGCGATGCGTGGACCGTGAATGCCAGCTGCGGGCTTTCGCGGGTAACCAATAATCTTTTAACTAGCGATAAAGATACTTATGCGGTTTCTCCGGGCGCGGGTTTTATCTATAAATTCGGGAATATCTTGCGGGTTGACGGGGATATTTTGTATTCGCGCGCGTATACCGGGGTTTTGAACCGCAATTGGAAATACAGCTTAAAAGCTAAGTATGAAATGAGCCAGTTTGTGAACCTGACTTTGCGCTGGGAATACGAGAATAATGCCTTGCCTTATTACAAAACAACCGAAGTTGTTGGCAATGTCGAGATTAACCTGTAATTGTGTTAAAATAATACCTCGTTATGTCTTATAAAGATACGTTAAATTTGCCCAAAACCAGTCTTCCGATTCGCGCCAAATCTTTGGAAGTCCAGGAAGAAGTGCTCGGTTTTTGGCAAAAAGAAAACCTGTACCAGCAAATCCTGCAAAAAAACCGCGCAAATAAAAAAACCTACATTCTCCACGATGGCCCGCCGTATCCCAATGGCGATATCCACTTGGGCCATGCTTTGAATAAGATTCTCAAAGATATTGTGGTCAAATATAAATCCATGCAGGGATTTTTTTCTCCTTATGTTCCGGGCTGGGATTGCCATGGCTTGCCGATTGAAACGCAATTGATAAAAGAGCTGGGCATAAAAAGAAAAGAATTAAATACGGTTGAGTTCCGTGACAAGTGCAAAGAATATGCCTTGAAATACGTTGATCTGCAAAGAAAAGAATTTATCAAATTAGGGGTTTTGGGAGATTGGGAAAAGCCTTATCTTACTTTGGATCATACCTATGAGGAAAAAATTGTTGAGGTTTTTGGAGCCTTGGCAGAAAAGGGTTATGTTTTTCGCGGTCTCAAGCCCATTCACTGGTGCCCATCCTGCGAAACCGCGCTCGCAGAAGCAGAGCTTGAATACGAAGATGATCGCTCCCCTTCAATTTACGTTAAATTCAAAATAAAAAATCTCAGCGAGCAAACCAAGCCTTTTGCTGAAATATTTAAGCCTTTACAGGAAAACCCTTCTTTTTTTGTGATTTGGACAACCACTCCCTGGACCCTGCCAGCGAATGTGGCTATTGCTGTAAATCCGGATTTTGAATATGTTTTTTTAATGGTGGGGCAGGAAATCTTTGTTTTGGCCGAAGGATTATTAGAAAATTTTATCCAAAAACTGGAAATAAAAGAATATAAGATTGTGGGCAAAGTAAAAGGAAGTTTTTTAGAAGGCATATTGTGCAAGCATCCATTTATGCTGCGCGATTCCATGGTTATTCTGGGAGAAATTGTTACTTTGGAGCAGGGCACGGGCTGCGTGCATATTGCTCCGGGCCACGGGGTCGAGGATTATCAAGTTGGCCTCAAATATAAGCTGCCGATTGTCATGCCGGTAGATGAAAAAGGATATTTTACCAAAGAAGCTGGAGAATTTAGCGGCCAATATTATGCGGACGCGAATAAAAATATCGGTAAAAAAATGGAAGAAAATGGCAGTCTGCTTTTTATCGAATTTTTCAAACATCCGTATCCGCATTGCTGGAGATGTAAAAAACCAGTAATTTTCCGCGCTACCGAGCAATGGTTTGTTTCAATTGACCACCATGATTTAAGGGCACAGGCTTTGAAAGCAGTTGGAAACACGAAATGGTTTCCAGATTGGGGAGAAAATCGCATCCGCGGGATGATTGAAACCCGGCCGGATTGGTGTATTTCGCGCCAAAGGTCTTGGGGGGTTCCGATCCCGGCTTTTTACTGCAAAAAATGCAAAAAACCGCATATGACCGGAATTTTTAACCAAGCCATCAAGGCCTTGTTTAAAAAAGAAGGCAGCAACAGCTGGTTTATAAAAGAAGCAGGGGAAATTTTGCCCAAGAGTGCAAAATGCAGCTGCGGGAATTCTGAATTTACCAAAGAAACCGATATTTTGGACGTGTGGTTTGAATCCGGGGTATCGCATGCCGCGGTTTTGGAAACGCGCGAAAATCTTTCCTGGCCAGCGGATTTATATTTAGAAGGATCGGACCAGCATCGCGGCTGGTTCCAGTCTTCGCTTTTAACTTCAACAGGGGTCAAGGGTCGGGCGCCTTACAATGCTGTTCTTACGCATGGATTTACCATGGATGAAAAAGGCAAAAAAATGAGCAAGTCCTTGAAAAATGTAGTTGATCCCAATTCTGTGGTCAAGGATTACGGAGCCGATGTTTTGCGGCTTTGGGTGGCTTCAGCGGATTTTCGCTTGGACATGAGCGCAGGAGAAAATATTTTAAAACGCGTGCAAGAAGCTTATCTAAAAATTAGAAATACCTGCCGCTTTTTAATTTCGAATTTGTACGATTTTGATCAGACGGTGGCATATAAAGATCTTTTAGAAATCGATAAATGGATACTAATAAGGTTGCAAAAAATGTTACAAAAAGTTACCAAAGGTTACGAAGAGTTTGAATTTCATATTGTTTTCCACGCGATATATGATTTTTGCGTTAGCGATTTATCCGCTTATTACCTGGATATGTCAAAAGACCGCCTTTATTGCGATGGAAAGGATTCTATTTCCCGCCGATCTTGCCAAACTGCAATCAGCGATATTTTAAATGTCCTGGTTAGGTTATTTGCTCCTATATTATCATTTACCGCAGAAGATATTTATAAATATATGAAAACTGAATTATCTGCAAATCCTAAATGTAGGGAAAGGGCTTGTCCCTTTCCGTTTGAACCCAGCATTTTCTTAACTTCTTTTCCGCAGGTTAAAAAAGAATATCTGGATGAAAAATTAGAGGAAAAATGGAAAGAAATTTTTGCGATTCGGGAAGAAATTTACCGGCTGATCGAATCAGCTCGAAATAATAAGGATATTGCCGGATCAATTGAAGCAAAAGTAGAATTGTATTGTTCTGGAAAAACCTTAGAAATTTTAGAAAGCGTAAAAGATTTGCTGCCGATGGTTTTTATTGTTTCCCAAGTCAGCTTGAAAAGTTTAAAAGAAGCGGATAATTCTGCTGTTTCTGCTCAAAACATAAAAGACCTAAAAATTTTGGTCAAGCATGCGGAGGGGAAAAAATGCGAACGCTGCTGGATGTGGAAAGAAGATGTGGGGCAAGCTAATGATGATCATCCAACCTTATGCCAGCGCTGTTCGTATGTGGTATAATTTTGCACCTTGCTCGGTGAAAATAAAAAAGGAGAAATAAGGATGGTTACAACAATGGAAAAAAAGTGCGATATCAAGGATAAGAGTTTGGCTGAAAAAGGGAAAAAGAGAATTGAATGGGCAGATCATGATATGCCGGTTTTGCAGCAGGTACGGGAAAAATTCGAAGAAAATAAATGCTTGGAAGGCTTGCGCATGTCTGCTTGCCTGCATATTACCGCAGAAACCGCGAATTTAGCCAGAGCCTTAAAAGCCGGGGGAGCAGATTTAGTGCTTTGTGCGTCTAATCCGCTTTCAACCCAGGATGATGTTGCCGCTGCACTTGTTTATGAATATGATATCCCGGTTTTTGCCATAAAAGGCGAAGACCATGATACATATTATAAGCATATGCATTCTGCTTTAAAGCATAACCCGCAAATTACCATGGATGACGGCGCGGATTTAGTTTCAACTATCCATAAAGATTATACGAATCTTATTCCAAATATGCTGGGCAGCATGGAAGAAACAACTACGGGCGTGATCCGCTTAAAGGCTATGGAAAAAGACGGGGCATTGAAGCTTCCAGTTATTGCGGTAAATGATGCAGCTACCAAAAATCTTTTTGATAACCGCTATGGAACCGGGCAGTCAACAGTTGACGGCATTATTCGCGCCACCGATGCGCTCCTTGCTGGCAAAAATGTGGTTGTTTCTGGTTATGGCTGGTGCGGCAAGGGTTTTGCCATGCGCTGCAAAGGCATGGGATCAAATGTAATTGTCTGCGAAGTTGACCCTGTAAAAGCGATTGAAGCAGCCATGGATGGTTTCCGCGTTATGCCCATTGCCGAAGCTGCTAAGATCGGGGATATTTTCTGTACTTTAACCGGGGATATCCATGTTATCCGCAGAGAGCATTTTGAAATGATGAAAGACGGAGCCATTGTTGCAAATTCCGGACATTTTAATGTTGAGCTCGACATAAAAGGTTTGCAATCCATTGCCAAGAGCGTGCGCAAAGAAGTGCGCAATTTTGTTGATGAATATACGCTCGCCAACGGCCATCGCATCAATTTATTGGCTGACGGCCGTTTGATCAATCTAGCTGCAGCCGAAGGCCATCCAGCTAGTGTTATGGATATGAGTTTTGCAACTCAAGCTCTTGCCTCCGAATTTTGTGTAGAGCAGAGGGGAAAGCTGAAAAATAAAGTTTACTTTGTGCCGCAAGAAATTGAAAATACGGTTGCCACACTTAAGTTAAAATCCATGGGCATAGAAATTGATGAACTGACAGCGGAGCAAAAAGAATATCTGTCTTCCTGGCATATGGGAACATAGTCGCTGCGCTCCAATTAACAATTAAAAATGTCAAATGACAAATGTGGTATCGCTGCGCTCAGTGACCGCGCTCAACGACCGAGTTATCCGATCACCGAGCAGAATCGAGGTGTCTATAGAGTCGAAGGGTACTTTAAGAAGATCGTTTCGACTCCGCTCAACGACCAAGTTACTTTTCTTTATTTTGAATTAAATTTATATATTATGAAAAATTTATTAATCTATTTTAATGAAATTAGCTGTTTGAGCATTTGGGATTGAGATGTTTTTTATTTTTCCATTTTCTGTTTTATTGTTATATTCTTGATTTTTTAATTGATCTAAAATAGTATCCCAAATTATTAATCTTATGCCCGGGCTTTTATATAGAGTATTTTCTCTTAAACTTGAGGCTTCAAGAAAGGTTTGTTTTGATTTTATTTTTTTTGATTTTATTAATGTTTTATTTGATCCGATTATTATCCCTCCTATTTTTACAAAATTTGAGTGTGTTATTTTAAAACGATTTCTGAATTTTTCATCTCCTTTTTTGTCATTATAATAATTTATTAATTGATTTTCTGCTTTTACTAAATCTGATGACGGTTTAAGTCTATTTTTTGTTTCTTCTTCAAAAATATAACATTGGGCAGCTTTTACTTCCCATATATAAGCTAAATTATATTCACTACCTGCGTCGTTTTTAACTATTCCGGATATAACATAATCGGAATCTCCAGAACTTCCACGATCTTCCTCATCAAAATTTATAAGGGCTATTACTGACTTATTAAATAGAATTTGAGGTGTATGTTTTAGATATTTCCTACACAGGATTTCATTTTTATTTTTAGAAGAAATTAAACCTTTTAATTCTTCATATGGATTATCCAATTTTTGAGCTCCATTTGTTGACTGCAAAGGTTGTTAAGTTTTCTAAGTTTTCCAATAAATTTTCATTGTTAATATTTTTTCCTAAAAAAACAATGAAAGCTAAATCAATTTTATAGTTTAATTGGTTGATTTCATTAGTAGTTATATTCTGTTCATGATTTTTTAGTAAAATAGTTGAATCTTTGCAGTTTGAGAATGAAAATGTGTTTGATATTGTACAGTTTTCAATTAAGATATTTCTGCTATCTTGTAACTTAAAAGCCCCGGGGTTTTTCGCGTCTTCTGATATTAAGCCGGGAAATGGATGATGATTATTATTTAGAAACTGATTGATTCTTTCGAGTTCTTTTGCGTAAAAAAAGGCAATAAGAAGATATCTGTTTTCTGCATAGTAAGTTATTTGATGAGTATTTTCTGCTTTCAGAATATCTGGAAATTCTTTTTTGATATCGTTAGGGATATTTAATAACCGTCTATTAAAAATTCCATCAATATTAGCTTTCATTTGGTCTAGTGATTGTGTTGTTTGCATATGTTTGTATTTTAACATTTTTCCTGAGATTATATAAAATATAGATTCTGATGATTATTAATATTTACGTGGTCGTTTCGACTATGTTCAATGACGAACTAACTCGGATACCGAGTGATGGTTGCCGAGTGGGGTCGAACACTGAGCGAAGTCGAAGTGTCCGTCGAATCGATGCGACTGTTTTTATAATGGCTAACATTTTTGCACTCAGATAACGGAGGCAAATCTTTGAATTTGCTTTCTATCAGAGCTTTTTTCTTTGCATGACTCCAACCTTGAACTTGTTTTTCTCTATGAAAAGCCTCGTCAATTCTTGGATATTCTTCGAAGTATACTAATTTGAGAGGTTGTTTCTTTTTTGTGTAGTTTGCTCCCATAGAATTACCATGTTCTAGCAGACGTTTTTCTAGATTTTTAGTGCTGCCTGTATAATATGTTCCATCTCCACACTCTAAAATATACATGTAGCCTTTCATGCCTGTATTATAACGGTCATTTCGGTTCCGCTCAATGACCGATTGTTCAGTTCCCTGAGCGGAGTCGAAGGGAACGTGGTCATAAAAAAGTGTAAAGGATGTGCCCGGAATATACCCGGGGAACGGAAGAGGGAGGATTCGAACCCCCGATACCTTTTCAGGTATAGACGCTTTCGAGGCGTCCGCCTTCAACCAGACTCGGCCACTCTTCCAGAAATTTATTGTTGTATTATAGCGGTCATTTCGACTTCGCTCAATGACCTGAATGACCTGGTCTCCGAGCGGAGTCGAGGAGACCTCCATAAAAAAGAGACAGCGTTTAGACTGTCTCTTGCACCGGGAATTTATTTTTTGCGCACTTTTTTGAAGAACTTTTTCAGCAATGTTGAAGATTCTTTAGGTAAAACATTCTTTACAATCTTTATTTTATGCTGAAAGATTTTTTTGTCAACTAGTTTTATTTTTTTACTGCAAGCCCCCCACAACAAATTGTCCGCCCCGTATATGATAGTTCTGGCCCTAGCCTGCATGATTGCTGCTGTGCACATGGGGCAGGGCTCTAAGGTTACATAAATATCTACATCTTTTAAAACCCACCATTTTTGCTTTTTCGCAGCTTTTTTGAGGCACAAGATTTCTGCGTGCGCAGTTGGATCATTGGTTGATTCCCGCAGATTATGGGCGCGGGCAATGATTTTTCCGTTCTTCACTGCCACGCAGCCAACCGGCACATCGTTTTTTTGATAAGCTTTTTTTGCTTCTTTCAAAGCTTCTTTCATAAAACTTTCATGCATAGCTTACTATTTTAAAGGGTTTTCGGCTATAAAACAATCTGGTATAATCATCACCTATGATTAAATTTGGAACCGATGGCTGGCGGGCAATCATTTCCGATGAGTTTACTTTTGAAAATGTCAAAAAAGTAGCCCGGGCAATTTCTATTTACCTGCAAAAACACAAATTAGATAAAAAAGTTTTAATTGTGGGCTACGATGCTCGATTCTTAGCAGATAAGTTTGCTTTAGAAATCATTAAAGTCATGAATGAGGCTGGAATCAATTGCTTATTTCCTGACCGCGATACCCCAACTCCAGTGATTGCCTGGGAAATAAAACAAAGAAAAGCTTCTGGTGCAATTATGCTCACGGCTTCTCACAATCCAGCGCAGTATTGCGGCATAAAATTTATTCCAGAATATGCGGGTCCAGCCAATTTAGCGATTACCAAAGAAATAGAAGAGAATTTAAAAAGCGAGCTCTCAGCGAACCCTTCGGCTCCGCTCAGGGTACGAGACAGCTCTGGACACCGAGCGGAGTCGAGGTGTCGAGGCACCTTCGATCATTTTAATCCCCGCCCCAATTATTTTGA
Organism: uncultured bacterium; assembly: GCA_964528395.1. Lineage (GTDB taxonomy): Bacteria > Margulisbacteria > WOR-1 > CAZGTC01 > CAZGTC01 > CAZGTC01. The sequence continues at coordinate 60,736 of CAZGTC010000009.1, read as the reverse complement.
TTATTTGTCTTCTTTTTTAGATATAGCTTTAATTAAGAAAACCAAAAGAAAAATTGCTTATGATGCTATGTTTGGGTCAGGCCGAGGTTATATTGATGCTTTTTTAGAATCACTCGGCCATGAAATTATCGCACTGAATTGCCAGCGCGATGTTCTGTTTGGAGGAAGGTCTCCAGAGCCCGATGAAGAAAATTTGCATGAGCTGGCAAAAACCGTAAAAATTGAAACTTGTGACTTAGGGCTGGCCAATGACGGGGATGCGGATCGCTTTGGAGTAATTGATGAAAAAGGGAAATTTATTAGCGCGCATCGCGTGGTTGTTCTTCTCGCCAATTACTTAATGGAAAAAAAAGGCTGGCGCGGCAGCTTGGTGAGATCAGTTGGCACAACCCATATGTTAGATAAGTTAGCCACTAAATACAAAGTTAAATTACACGAAGTGCCCGTGGGCTTTAAATATATCGCAGAAATCATGCTCAAAGAAAAAGTGGTCTTAGGCGGGGAAGAGAGCGGGGGGCTTTCAATCCTGAACCATATCCCGGAAAAAGACGGGACTTTGGCAGATTTGCTTATGGTTGAGATGCTTAATGCTTATAATAAGCCTCTCTCGCAAATTTATGCGGATTTGGAAAAAGAATTAGGGGCTTTTTATCAGGGAAAAATTAATTTGCCGGTAAAACCCGGGGTAAAAGAGAAATTAGCCCAGGCAGCCAAGGGCATAAAAACTATTGGCAATCTAAAGGTAAAAGAGCTAAAAATTATTGATGGAGTTAAATTCTTGCTCGAAGACCAATCTTCTTGGGTTTTACTTCGTCCATCTGGCACCGAGCCATTGCTTAGGGGGTATTTTGAGTCAGATTCTTTGGAAAAATTATCCCTTATCCAGCAGGATGTTAAGGCAATTATCAATAAAATTTGATATAATCTAGCCATGTCCAAAAAGCCAAAAACATTATCCAGCCAAGAAAAAGTTGTCATGGATGAAACTGCGATCAACCGCGCGATCAATCGTATTGCTCATGAGATCGTAGAAACAAATAAAGGCGCAGAAGAAATTGTTTTGATTGGGATTATTGCCCGCGGAGTACCCATTGCTAAGCGCTTGGCTAAAGTTATCAAGGCTACCGAAGAATTTGATGTCCCAGTCGGCGAACTGGATGTTTCATTATACCGCGATGATTTGAGGAACAAAGGCCAATATATTGAAGTCCGCAAATCCAACATCCCTTTTAGCATTGATGATAAGATCGTGGTTTTGGTGGATGACGTTGTTTTTGCTGGCCGCACTTGCCGGGCGGCTTTGGATGGCTTAAAAGATTACGGCCGAGCCAAAAAAGTCCAATTAGTGGCTTTGGTTGACCGCGGCCACCGCGAACTGCCGATCCATCCGGATTTTACCGGTAAAAAAATCCCCACTGCCAAAGGCGAAGAAGTGCGGGTTGAGCTGCTGGAAGTAGACGGCATCGATCGCGCTATCATAAAATAATTTCTAAATTTGTTTGACTTGACTGGTTCCCTGCTCGTTTTCTTTAACCTCGATAATAGCTTCAAGCGAATCTTTGATGTCCTCAATATGGGTGATGATTATGATTTGGCGGTATTGTTTGGATAATTTTGCCAGAGCATTGAGGATTGAATTTTTCCGTATATCATCCTGGCTGCCAAAAATTTCATCCAGAATAATAAACCCGCCGTCAATGCCAGCGGATGCAGAAATTAGCTGGGAAATTGCCAGGCGCAGGCAAAGGTTTGCCAGGTCGGCTTCTCCTCCGGAAAAGCGCGAGAGAGGATATTTAATATTACCGTCATAAATAAATAGGTCGTATTTATCGTCTAGTTCAATACCAGAATATTTGCCATCCGTTAGGGTGATGAATAGGTCGCTGGCGGTTTTTGATAGTTCGGGCTGGATGCGCGAGATCAAATGCGTGCGGTATTCATCCATAATATTCGTCAACTGGGTGATTTTGGTTTGGCTTTGCGCCAGCTTTTCAATGGCTTTTTTAGTGCTTTCAATATTTTTGATCTCTGCATCGAATTTTTCGATCTCTTTTTCGCAGGAAACCAGTTCTATCTTGCTTTGGCTTAAGTTTTGGGACAGGATCCTTAGTTTTTCTTTTTCTTCTTCGTTTTGGCGGGTAATTTTGCTGTGTTCTTCTTTGTTGTATTTCAGTTCGTTTTGTTCTTTTTCTAATTTTTCTAGTGTTTGCTGAATTTGTTCTATTTCTCGATTAATTTTCTGTTCTTCATCTTTTAGTTTTGGTTTTTGCTCGATCTGCGCGGAAAGTCTAACGTATTCGTCTTTAGCTTTTTGTGCTGCTTTAATTTTATCTTGAATATCTGTAAGCTCTTTTGGGTTATATTCTTTTTGGAACAAACTAATCTGTAGAGCCGTGGTTTTTGTCGGCAGGTTTTGCCTTAGGTTTTTTATTATAAGGCTGATTTCAATCTTCTGGTTTTCTTTTAAGTCATTTTCTTTTTTTAGGCTATCAGCTTCTTTCGTTATTTTATTTAACTCTTCGTCAAAATGAGAGATGATTTTTTCAAAATCGTTTCCCAGCTCCCGGTGGCAGGTGGGGCAGGCGGCATTTTTTCCGCGGGAAGTTATTTGTTTTTTGCTGTCTGCAATCTCTTTATATTTTTCTCTTAAAATTTTTAAATGGGCAGAGTTTTCAGACAAGGATTTTTCTATTGTGGTTAAATGTTCCTGGGCTTTGACCAGATTGTTCTCGCGGTTTAGATCCAAGGCTTTTTTTTCTTTTTCCAGATTTTCCAAGTCTTTAGTGCTTTGCCGGATAGTTTTTATTTTGTTTTCCAGCTCTTTAATATTCTCCAGTTCTTTTTTGATATCTTGTGCTTGTTTTTGTCCTTGTTTTAACTTGGTTTTATGTTTAATAATTTGATTTTCTAATTCATTATACTTTTCGTAAATTTTTCTCTCATTCGCAAATAAATCTTTAAATTTGCCTACAACTTGTTCTTGTTTTTCTAATTCCTTTTCTAGTTTTTGCAGCTGTCCTTGTATTTGCCCTAATTTTTTTTCTTGTGCTATTTTCTGGCTTTCTAATAAATTAGGATCCTTTAGGCTTTTTTTTAAGACTTCGGCCTGCATTTTTTGGTCGCGGGAATCGCTTCTGATCATATCAATGGTCTTGTCAATGGCGTCAATGCGCAGCATGCGGATGATAATATCGCGCCGCTGGTTGGGGTTTAAGTCAGTCAAAGCATTTAATTCTTTTTGGCGGGCAAAAAAGCTGGTATAAAAAGATTTATAATCCATGCCCAAAAGATATTCAATTTCTTTATCGCAGGCTTTTGTAGTATCCGCAATTACTTTTCCATTGGCAATTATTGAGGCGAGCGCGGTTTGCTTGTCTCCTTTTAATATTCTCTGGACTTTGTAATAATTTCCGTTCAGCTCAATTTCTAGGCTGGTTTCAACGCTGGCATTTGCAGGAGCCGAGGTTCTTTTAATGCCTTCTTTATCGGTGCGCGCAGCCAGGCTCCCAAAAAGCGTCCAGGCAATGCTTTCAATCAGCGATGATTTTCCCGCGCCATTTAACCCAATGATGCCGATTAAGCCATCCGGAAATTCAACAAAAGTATCCTCATGCTGGCGGTAGTTTTTTAGTTTTAATGATACTAATCGCATAATTTATTGTTTGCTTTCCTCCAAAACTTTGGCTAGGTATGTTTGTCCGTTTTGTAGAAGCTCTTTTTTTTCTTCTTCGGATAAACCCGGGTGATGATTAATAAATGTCCCATACTCTTCCACCAATCCCCCAATTTTTGGCTTATAGGTTTGGTGGTTTTTTTGATCTTCTTTTTTTTCAATAATGGGTTCAAAGTGCAAAGCGTCTTTAGCCATTTCACGGAATTTTTTTATGTCCAAATGTTCAAAAATATGGGAGGGGACATTCTCAACTTTGAAGCGCATGATTTTTCCTTCAGGCTGCGCATTTTTTATGTGGTTTTCTATTTCTTCAGTTAGCTGGTTGATTTCTTTATCCTGGGCATTGATAGTAGAAAGTTCCAGCATGGGGCGGGTTTTAATTTCATGGAATCTAACCGTGGTTTCTTTATCTAGGGTTACTTCAACCAATCCCTTTTGTTTTCCCGCTTCGTTGAAACTTAATCTTTCAGTTGACCCGGCAAAATAGGCTCGGGGCCCGACTTGGATATAATTATGATAATGTCCGAGTGCAATGTAGTTAAACTTATGGTTTTGGAAAAATTGGTAATCAACCAAAAGCTCGTTAAAATCCCCATGAGAAAATTCCTGCATGCCGGAAATGCCGCAGTGCATGGTCAAAATATTATAAGTTTGCGGGTTGATTTGTATTTTTTCTATTTCTTTTTGGAAAAGCTCTCCATTGGCACATTGGGAAATAGCGTGGATGGTTAAATTATTTTTCACTAGGATTTGATCATATATTCCATGGTGTGAAACTTTTAATAAATTATCTGGATAGCCTTGCCTGCCGGCAGGCAGGGGCAGGACCCCTAGGATAGAAAAAACAGAACCCAGATAGCGTTGCTTAGGGGTTTCATGATTACCGGAAATCATGATCAACGGGATATTATTTTTGATAAGACGTAAAATTTGCTCAATGGCTAAGCGGATAATCCTGTTGGTTGGCCTAACAGAATCAAAAAGATCCCCGCTATGCAGGGCAAAATCCGGCTTTAATTCAATGATCTTATCAATGGCTTGGATAAAGGCATTGTTCAAGTCTTCTTCGCGCTGGTTATACCCAGCTTCTGTGATCTTGCGAAAAGCCGCGTAACCAAGGTGTGTATCAGAAAAATGTACAAAGCGCATTTATTTTTTTACCATAGCTTTGAGATGTTTTAGAAAAAATCGGCTGTTTTTAAAAACTTTTCCTTTCTCTTTCTTTAGACGCTCCAACTTTTTCCATTCTTTGTCAGTAAATTCTTCATTTATAGAAGTGAATATTGTGGAAAAATGCACAGAGCTCATGAAGTTTCCTTTAGAATTTATCTGCTTTTTTTGGCTTCTTTTTAACTTGACTTATAAATTTATTAGCTTCTTCCAGCCAATTAAGCCGGGATTCTATAGACATTTTGGATAAAGCTAATAATTTTTGTTTATCCATTTTAAAGCTATATTTATTGCTTTTTTTCATGTTTTTTTAATTCTAGCAGCATTTCAATATCTTTTAGATCTTGGGTTCTGGCAGCTTGTTTTTTAAAAGTTATCAAATCTTCAAAGGAAATAACATTTATTTTTGTTTTTTGAGCTTGTATGACTTGTTTACGCTTATAAACCTCATTAAAAGATAAGGGGGGATTAATGATGATATCAATAAGCTTATAATCATCTTTTTTGTGAATAAAAGCAAAAGCTTTCATGTTTTTTTCGATTTCCCATTTTTTCCTAGTTTTCTCTTCTAGTAATTTTTTTGCGTCTATTGGCAGTTGGGGCTTAAAATTTAATTGTTCTAGAACTTTTAGGAGTTTTTTAAGATTTTTTTCTTCAAAATCAACAATTAGATCTAGGTCAGCAGTTAAACGTACAACCCCGTGCAAGACTAAGGCTAATCCTCCGATAATGACGTAGCGGATGTTGTTTTTATTTAAGGCCTCAATAATTTCTTGGTAGTACATTATTTACTATTATAACAATAGAAAAAGGATTTTTCTGATAAATAATTTTGTTTTTGCGGAATTTTGGGCAAAAAATGACGATATTATTATTTATATTATGTATGAGAGATTTTAGGACCAAACTAGAGCGGGGCTATACCAAATTCTCTTTGTAGTTCGAGCAAAACATATTTTACTTCATTAAAATTTCTGTAATAATTTTCGGGATTAAAAGACGCGAGTCTAGAAATAACATCCCAAATTTTATCAGGGAGACTAACTTTTAATAGACGACCTGCCTCTATCTCATAATAAGGCAAGGTTTTTTTTATTCTATATTTGCGCTGTAGCGCCGATCTTTTTTCTGGAGGCGTCCTTCTATCTATAAAGGCCAAGAAATCACGCTGAAACGAAGATTGAGAAACAATATTTATGGCCGGATTCATGCTTATCTCGCCAATTTGAAAGGGATCGTTATTTTCCCCTTCAAAAATTAAGTTTGTTCCCATCAACAATCGATATAATAATACGCCCAGTGCATATTGATCGTAGTAAAAATTAATTCTTTGCATTTCTTTTTTTTCCTCATTACTCCTTTTCGTTCTATTGTTCATTTTAAGAAGTCTAGCGCCAACTGGAGGATAGTGGCCCGGCGTTCCGACAACAAATCCTGTTCTGGTAATATCTTGTTCCTTTTGTGCGGGGTCAGCTGCTTTTGCCAAACCAAAATCACCAATCTTTACTACACCATTAGAATAAAAAATATTATCCAGTTTTAAGTCTCGATGAGATATTCCTTTTTGTCTTGCGGCGATCATTGCATGGACAATTTGTATTGCTATATCAATCGCTTCAGATGGGGAAAGACGGTTGCTATTTTTAGCAAGATATTCTCGCAGGGTTGGGGAATCAACAAACTCAACCACAATAAAGGGAATCTCTCGATTATTCCTAATTACTCTTCCTTGAGCCAAAGCAGAAACTATAGCAGGATGCTTTAGCCTTGCCATTATTTCAAATTCTTGCTTTAACCTCTCTTTAGCAACTGGATCACTATTTCCAGCAGCCGGATTCAATACCTTTATAGCTACTCTCTTAGCTTCTTCCGGATCATATCCTTCATAGACTGAACAATATCCCCCTCTAGCAATTGGCTTTTTATTAAGAATAAGATATTCTTTTCTGCAGCCGTCAACTGTTGTAGCTGAAATTTTAGATCCCAGCACTTCACTACTACTACAATCAGCAATAACAGAAAATAATTTAAGCATAGCCTTCTTTCTGGGATTTAAATTATCCTTGCCTATTTTTAAAAGATCTTTTATCTTTGCATAAATTTTGGCTAGATAATTTTTGTCACCATCTCTTTTATTAGCACGATTGACTAGAAAAACAGACTTAAGTTTTTTATAGGGGAGGTTGTTTATCAAATCACATATCCTGCCAATATCGGTGCTGGACATAAAACATATTCGTAGTCTACTCCCAGCATTTAAAAACGAAGGGAATAAGTGTCCAGGAAAACCAAGCTTGGAGCGGCCAAAAGCGTTTAATTCGCGTAGTTGGTTTCGGGTAAATATTTTCATTATCTACTTGTTCCTTTTCACAGTTTTATTAACTCTTCAGATTTCGAGACCTCGCAAGTTTATCTCGTTGATTTTCAGGCCAAATTTCATTTTTTACAACTATTTTTTTTGGGCGCTAGATATCCCTTTTTAGGGACAAATCGCGACTTACCACTATAAAATTTATCGCGACTTGCTGCTTGTAATGTTATAATTACCGCCTATGCCAGCAGATTTGCATATGCATTCCATTCATTCCGATGGTACTTATTCGCCTGCGAAACTTGTTCAGGCGGCTAAATCTGGCCATCTTAAGACGATTGCCCTGACTGACCATGATAATGTGGATGGTTTGCACGAAGCTTTATCCGAAGGGGCCAAGGAAGAACTTTTTGTTATTCCGGGCATAGAATTTTCCTGCGAAACCAAAGGCGCAGAGATTCATATCTTAGGTTATTTTATTAATTATAAAGAGCCATCTTTAAATGCACTTTTAAAAGACATGAAACATAGCCGGCATGAACGGGTTTTAAAAATGGTTGAAAAACTAAGTAAAATCGGCGTAGATATTTATCCAGAGAGGGTGTTTGCTATCGCAGGCGATGGAGCTCCGGGCCGCTTGCATGTTGCCAAAGCTCTTTTGGAAGAAAAAAAAATTAATTACATTAGCGAAGCTTTTGATAAATATATTGGTTTTCACGGTCCAGCTTATGTCAGCCATTATAAATTATCCCCAGAAGATGCGGTTAAGCTGATAAAAAAGCTAAATGGCTTGGCGGTTTTTGCCCATCCTGCGGTTTCCCGCTGCGACCAGATTATCGCGTCATTAACTGCTGCTGGTTTAGATGGCATTGAGGTTTTTTATCCATCGCATAATCCTGACCAGATAAAGAATTATCTCAACCTCTGTGAAAAAAATAATTTATTCCCGACCGGCGGATCGGATTTCCATGGGGAAGGGGTGGGCCGGGATTATAAATTGGGAGAATTTTATATTGATGACAAATATGTGGAAAAAATGTGCCTGTCTGCCGGTAGGCGAGGCGAGGCAGCTAAAGTATGAAATTACTCGGCCCGACTTTTGCAGAAATCAATTTATCGGCTTTAGCCGGAAATATTAGAGCTTTGAAGCAAATTATTCCTGCTGGAACCAAGTTTATGGCAGTGGTCAAGGCGGATGCTTATGGCCATGGAGCCATAGAAATTTCCCGCTGCGCAGTTGCATCCGGCGTAGATTATTTAAGCGTGGCAACTTTAAAAGAAGCTTTAGAATTGCGGGCAGAAGGTATTTCTTTTCCTATTTTGATTTTGAGCGAATCCATTGATTCTGTGGTCAAAGAAGTCGTGAACCATGATTTGACCCAAACAGTTTACAGCTTTGAACTTGCCCAAGCTTTGTCCGTGGCAGCTTGCGCGCTAAAGAAAAAAGCCAAAATCCATTTTAAGGTTGATACGGGCATGGGTCGCATTGGGATTATGGATGAGGATGAAGCGGTTGAGCTTTTGCAAAAAATATCGCGCTTGGAAAATATTGTAATTGAAGGTATTTTTACCCATTTTTCCCGAGCTGGGGAAGACCGGGAATTTACCCTTCAGCAAATCATTAAATTTAATCGCTTGATTGAAAAATTAGAAAAACAAGGCATATATATCCCGATTAAGCATGCGGCTAATTCCGCGGCAGTTTTGAATTTTAAAGAAGCAGCTTTTAATATGGTTAGGATCGGCTTGTCCATGTATGGCTTATTGCCCCAAGGCATAGAAAATTCCCTCAAATTAATACCTGTACTTTCTTTTAAGTCAAAAGTTATGTATATTAAACAGGTTTCCGCAAAAGTTCCGCTTTCTTACAGCGGGACATTTGTTACGGAAAAAGAATCTGTTATTGCAACGATTCCAGTGGGCTATGCGGATGGCTACAGCCGGGCTTTGAGCAATCGCGGCCAAGTTCTCATTGCTGGAAAAAGGTTTAATGTCGTTGGCAATGTGTGCATGGATATGACCTTGATTGATGTTACTGAAAACGGAGTAAAGGTGGGGGATGAAGTGGTGCTGATTGGTTCCCAAGGCAGCGAAACAATTTCTGCCAGTGATATTGCGGAAAAAATTAATACGATTAATTATGAAGTGATTTGCGGAATTGGGAAGAGAGTTCCAAGAGTTTACGTATGAGTTATTTATCCTTATATAGGAAATATCGCTCGCAGACCTTTGATGAGATCATTGGCCAGGAGCATATTGTCCAGACCTTAAAAAATGCAATTAAGCTAAACCGTTTGGCGCATGCTTACCTTTTTACCGGGCCGCGCGGAACTGGAAAAACCTCCACTGCCCGCATTTTGGCAAAAGCTTTGAATTGTAAAAACAGTTCTTTGGAAAATCCTTGCAATAATTGCGACAACTGCCAAAAAATTACTGCAGGAAATTCAGTGGATGTAATTGAGATTGACGCTGCTTCCAACCGCGGGATTGATGAGATAAGGGATTTGCGCGAAAAAGTGCGCTATATGCCGGTTGAAGGCCGCTACAAGGTTTATATTATTGATGAAGTGCACATGTTAACTTCCGAGGCATTTAATGCTTTATTAAAAACTTTGGAAGAACCGCCCGCGCATTTGATTTTTGTTTTGGCCACAACTGAAATCCAAAAAGTCCCAGCCACGATCCTATCCCGCTGCCAAAGATTTGATTTTCGGCGCATAGACCTAGCCAAGGTCAAAGCCCAGCTTGCCATGCTGGCGCAAAAAGAAGGGTTTGAGATAGAGGGAAAAGCCCTGGACATGATCGCCCGCACAACCGAAGGCTCTATGCGCGATGCGATCTCGCTTTTGGACCAGCTTTTTTCTTTTTGCGATAAAAAAGTTATGCTCAATGATATTGTCGCAATTTTGGGGACCGCTTCTTTTGAAATGCTTTTTGAACTGGCCGATGTAGTGATAAAAAAAGACCGGCCCGCAGCGATCAAACTCATTGATAAAATTATTTCCGAAGGCCGGGCCGTGCGCCAAGTGGCCAAAGATTTCTTAGAACATTTCCGTTATTTGCTTTTGGTAAAAGTAGGCAGCGCAGAGGTCTTGGGGGTATCGGAAGAGCATTTCCAGCAGCTAAAAATTCAGGCCAGCCAGTATACAGAAGAAAATATTGCCCAAATCCTGCAGCTTTTGGCCAAGGTTGAGCTGGATATGCGCTGGCACCCGCACGCGCGGCTGATTTTTGAGGTGGCTATGCTGAACCTTATAGATGTAGTGGGAGAATATAAAATACAAAAAGCAGAGGTTAGAGAGCCGAAAATAGAAATTAGAGCACAGATCACGCAAGCACAGAACACAGGCCATAGATTACAGGAAGAAAGAACAGAAATAAAAATTGAATCAAACCCTCTTCAAGCAGTTAGTTTTTCAGATAATACAATTCTCCAAACAATACGAGAAAAATGGGATGAGATATTACAGTTGGTTAAAGAAAAAACTTTGTTTGGTTATGTTTCTTTGCACGAAGGCGAGCCTTTGGAAGTAAACAGCAAAGGCAAGCTGGTTATTCGTTTCCGCAAGGGTTTTTCTTTCCATAAGGATCGCTTGTTGGAAATCAGGAATAAATCTTTGGTGGAAGAAGTTTTGGAAAAAGTTTTGAACCAGAAAATAATGATCGATGGTTTAATTGCGGATTCAGGGGAAAAAGCAGTTTCTTTTCCTCAAGCTAATACTATGGATATGGTTAAAGAAGTTTTCGGCGCTGAATTAATAAGATGAATTTGTGCTGTGTCGAGGTTGGGACAACCTCAACTACGCGTAAATTAGGTTGTCTCAACCTAATTTTAAAAAGGAGGATTTTTTATGGTGTTTGGAAATTTGGGTCAAATGGGCGATATGTTGAAAAAAGCCAATGAAATGCGCAAGAATATGAAGGAAATACAAAAAAAATTGGCCAGTGAATTGGTGGCAGGGGAGTCCGGCGGGGTAAGTGTTACCGTTTCTGGGGATATGGAAGTAAAAGAAGTAAAAGTTGATCCTGCTGTCATAAAGGATGGGAATATGCGGCGCTTGGAAATGTGCATAAAAGACGCTACCAATCGGGCTTTGGGGGATGCAAAAAAAGTTGCTGCGAACCAATTCAAAGGCTTGACCGGCGGATTAGACATACCAGGACTGATGTAAAATAATACCGAATGACTAATGTCGAATTCATAATTAGAAATTAGGAATTAATAATTAGGAATTATTTTTATGTACGCGGAATCTTTGGAAAATTTGATTGCGGTTTTTAAGAAAATGCCGGGGATTGGACCCAAATCTGCCCAGCGCCTGGCTTTCTATATCCTTTCAGCTTCAGAGATGGAAGTAAAAATGATAACAGAGTCTATGCACAAGGTTAAATCTTCCATAAAAAACTGTTCGATTTGTTTTAATATCACGGACAATGACCCTTGTAAAATTTGCCAGGATGCCAGCCGGAACAAAAATATTTTGTGCGTGGTGGCGGATCCCAAGGATCTTATTGCTATTGAGCGCACTAGCGAATATAAAGGCTTATACCATATATTAGGCGGGGTTATTTCGCCTTTAGACGGGATTGGGCCGGAAAATTTAAAAATCAAAGAGCTTCTAGCGCGCTTAAAAGATGGTATTATAAAAGAGGTTCTTTTAGCCATGAATCCCACTACCGAAGGCGAAGCTACGGTTATTTATTTGACCCGTCTTTTAAAACCGCTGGGAGTTAAAATAACCCGGCTGGCTTATGGCCTTCCGATCGGGTCGGATATGGATTATGCTGACCATGCCACTTTGACGCAAGCCTTAGAAGGCAGAAGGGAAGTTGATTAATTTGCTTCTTTTCCTAAAAAATTATTTTTCTGTTTTGCAGTCGGTCTTGTTTTCTCCAAATGCTTTTTTTTCTGCCCGCGATCCTAATTGGAATGAAAAGCCTTTTACTTTTGCAGTTTTTTCCGCTTGGATTTTTGCTTTAGGCTTGGCAATTTTTATTTTTTTCCAGCAATATGTCCCATTGGGACAATATTTAGTTGAAGGAATCGCTGGGATTAAATTTCTCTTGATTTTGCCGGTTTTGATATTGGTAGGTTTAGTTTTTTTTGGCATAACTTTTATTATCTTGGGCGCTTTCCTTATGCTGGCTTGGCTTTTTGGTTATGGCTTTTTGGGTTTTCTCATTTTGAATATAGCGCGGCTTTTGGGGGGCAAGGGCGACATAAAAGAAATAACCTCTGCGTTTTTCTATTCTTCCGGGATATTGAATTTTCTCCTGCTAAGCTTGATCTGGGCGGGTTTTTTGCAAAAAGGCCTGCTCTCGGCAAATTTCTTTGTTTTGGGGTTTAACCTAATATTTTTTGCAACAGTCCTTTATTCTTTGTACATATGGAGTATAATACTCCGTCGGTTTTGCCTTTTATCCGGATTTAAGCTCGGAATGGTATTTTTGTTTTTGGTTTTAATTATTTTGGCCAAAAGTTTTGTTCTAAACAAGGCGATCCTGCCAAAAATTATTGGCTTATTAGCCTGATCAATTGAGAGAGGAGCGGACAATAAAATGAAGAATGAGATTGTAGAAATTCGCTGGCATGGGCGGGGAGGCCAGGGAGCAAAAACCGCATCACTTTTATTTGCGGATGCAGCCATGAGCTTGGGAAAAAATATCCAGGCTTTCCCGGAATACGGGCCCGAGAGAATGGGGGCTCCGGTAGCTTCCTTTAACCGGCTTTCGGATAAGATGATTGATTTGCACTGTGCAATTATCAATCCTTCGGTTGTAGTTGTGTTGGATCCGACTCTGATTGGAAAAGTTTCGGTGACTGCCGGCTTGCCGGAAGACGGGATTATTATTATCAATACCAGTAAAGATCCCAAAGAATTAAAAAAAGAATTAAAATTAAATAAAGCCAAAGTTTATTCTGTTGATGCTTCAAAAATTGCAGCTGAAACAATTGGCCGCAATATTCCCAATACTCCTATGCTGGGGGCTTTGGTAAAAACAACCGGGTTGCTGCAGTATGAGCAGATGCTTTCAGATATTGAAGACAAGCTAAAAAAGAAATTTTCCCATAAGCCCGAAGTGATTAAGGGGAATATGGAAGCCATTAAGCGTGCTTATAATGAAGTGAAGGGAGAATAGCTATGTTTGATGTTTCAAAAAAACATACTTGGAAAGAATTGCCGCAAGGCGATGTTTTAGAAGCCGGAACCGCCCAGGCATTTGAAACTGGGGATTGGCGCAGCGATCGCCCCACTTGGCATAAAGAGCGCTGCATTGACTGCAAGCTTTGCTGGATTTATTGTCCGGATAGTTCCATTATTTTAGAGAATGGCAAGGTTGCGGGAATTGATTATAAGCATTGCAAAGGCTGCGGCATATGTGCGCATGAATGCCCAAAAAAATGCAATGCCATTACAATGGACAAGGAGGGTTTTTAAATGCCTAGTTTAGCAAAGACTGGAAACGAAGCCATGGCCGAAGCCATGCGCCAGATCAATCCTGATGTTGTGGCAGCTTATCCGATTACCCCAGCCACAGAGATTGTGCAGCTTTTTGCCAGTTTTGTATCCGACGGTTTAGTAGACACTGAATTTGTCCGGGTTGAGTCAGAACACAGCGCCATGTCCGCGGTTTTGGGCGCAGCGGCATCAGGCGGACGGGCCATGACGGGTACTTCTTCTCAAGGGTTGGCTTTGATGTACGAAATTTTACCAATTGTTTCAGCTTTGAGATTACCTGTAGTTTTAGCAGAGGTTAACCGTGCTTTATCCGGCCCGATCAATATCCATTGCGACCATTCAGATACCATGGCTGGACGGGATTTTGGCTGGATCCAGATTTTTTCCGAAAATGCGCAGGAAGCTTATGACAATATGCTGCAAGCCATAAAAATTGCCGAGCATCCAGAGGTTAGATTGCCAACCATGGTTACTACCGATGGGTTTATTATCAGCCACTGCATGCAAAAAATTGAAACGCTGGAAGATAAAGAAGTTAAGAGTTATATTGGCCAGTATAAAGCTGAACCGAATTTATTAGACCTTGACCATCCGGTTACAATTGGGGCATTAGACCTGCAGGATTATTATTTTGAGCATGTCCGTTCAAAAGCCGAGGCTATGAAAAATGCCAAAGAAGTTATTATTGAAATTGGCAAGGAATTCGGCAAAAAATACGGCCGCGAGTATAAACTGTATGATGGTTATAAGATGGAAGATGCGGAAATTGTTTTAGTCGGGTTAGGTTCTACTATGGGAACAGCAAAATCAGTGGTGGACAAATTAAGGGCCCAGGGCAAAAAAGCCGGGCTTTTAAAATTGCGGGTTTTCCGTCCTTTTCCAGCGCAGGAGCTTACCCAAGCCTTGAAAAATTCAAAAGCTTTTATTGTGCTTGACCGCTCCGATGGGTTTGCTTCCCAAGGCGGCCCGCTGTTCAGCGAAATCCGGTCTGCTATGTTTGATTTGGATAAAAAGCCGTTAAGCTTGAATTACATATATGGCTTGGGCGGCAGGGAAATTACTTTAGCTGATATCGAAAAGATTTTTGAGCATGGGTTCAAAATAATGGAAAAAGGTTCGGTTGACCAATTAATAAATTACTCTGGATTACGGGAATAGGAGGAAAATAGATGCCTAGTCTAAAACAATTAGCAGAAAGAAAAGAAGCTTTAAGCCCCGGGCACCGCGCTTGTGCTGGCTGCGGGGCGCCAATTGCCTTAAGGCAAGTTTTGTTATCTTCGGATAAGCCGGTAATTTTGGTTGGCGCAACCGGATGCTTGGAAGTAACCACCACGATTTTCCCATTTACAGCTTGGAATATCCCATTTTTGCACAATGCTTTTGAAAATGCTGCAGCCACTGCCTCTGGAGTAGAGGCTATGTATAAGTCCCTAAAAAAACAGGGCAAATACAATAAAGATGTAAATATCGTGGTTTTTGGAGGGGACGGCGGAACTTATGATATTGGCTTGCAGTCTTTATCCGGAGCCATGGAGCGCTGGCATAACCTGCTTTATGTTTGCTACAACAATGAAGCTTATATGAATACCGGGATCCAACGCTCATCTGCCACGCCCAAAGGCGCTTCCACAACCACTGCCCCTGCTGGAAAAGTACAGCAAGGCAAAGAAGTTTTCAAAAAAGACCTTACGGGTATTATTGCAGCGCATAATGTTGCCTATGTAGCCCAAGCAGTAGTAGGGGACTGGATGGACTTGACGAAAAAAGCAGAAAAAGCTTTTTCTATTACAGGTCCGAAATTTCTAAATATTTGGCAGCCTTGCCGCTTGGGGTGGGGCTATAAGCCGGAATTAACCGCAGAAATCGGGCGCTTAGCAGTAGAAACTTGCTATTGGCCGCTTTTTGAGGTGATCGATGGCAAATGGGTTTTGAACAAAAAGCCCGCGCAAAAAAAACCTGTGGTTGAGCTGCTCAAGACCCAAGACCGCTTCCGCCACTTGTTTAAGCCCGGGAATGAAAAACTTTTGCAGGATATCCAAGAAGAGGTTGACCGCCGCTGGGAAGAATTGCTGGCAAAGTGCCAGGCTAAATAAATTTTTCTATTGATGGGGAGGGGTTTTTATGAATAAAAAACAATTGGCTGCAAAGATTTCTCAAGAAATTGGTTCAAAGAAAAAAGAAGCCGAATTTATTATTGATACTTTATTAAATACCATTACCCAAGCTCTTAAGGAAGGCAAAAAAGTCCGTTTGGTTGGTTTTGGCAATTTTGTGGTGCGCACCCGCGCCTCCCGCGAAGGCCGCAATCCCCAAACCGGAGATAAAATCAAGATTCCTCCCACCAAGGCTCCAGCTTTTGTTCCAGGCAGCAATCTTAAAAAAGTCATCAAAGAGGAAAAATAAGATTGGGAATGAAAGATTTTAGCACAGAAGAAGAGGTCTCTCTTCTGATTGATATTTTGCCGGAAAGAGTCAGGGAAAAATTATCCTTGGGGTCTGACCGCGCAGCTCTGATTGAAGTAGTCTTGGATTTAGGCCGCCCGGTTGAAGCCCGCTTTGACAACCACCGCGTCATGTATATCCCGGGTGATCCAGTTTCGCAGAAAGAAATTGACGCAATTATTTTTGCCCTCGGCGAATTTACTTCTGATAATCGGGCGGGTATTTCCCGCACCCTGCATCGCATTTCTTCCCTCCGCAACCGCCAGGGAAAAATTATCGGCTTGACCTGCCGCGTCGGCCGCTCTATTTACGGGACCATTGATATTATAAAAGATGTGATCGAATCCGGAAAAAATATTTTGTTCATGGGCCCTCCGGGCATTGGAAAAACTACCAAGCTGCGCGAAGCTGCTCGGATCCTTGCAGATGATTTCAATAAGCGCGTGGTGGTGGTAGATACTTCCAATGAAATTGCCGGTGATTCGGATATTCCGCATCCTTCCATTGGCCGGGCCCGGCGCATGCAGGTTTCTTCTCCCAAGTTCCAGCACGCAGTTATGATTGAAGCAGTGGAAAACCATATGCCCGAGGTTGTAATCGTGGATGAGATCGGCACCGAAGAAGAATCTTTTGCTGCGCGCACCATTGCCGAAAGAGGGGTTCAGCTCATTGGCACAGCTCATGGCGTGATCTTAGAAAATATCCTAAAAAATCCCACGCTTTCAGACTTGGTCGGCGGGATCCAGAGCGTAATTTTATCCGATGAAGAATCCAAGCGCCGCGGCACCCAAAAAGCTATTCTCGAAAGAAAAGCCCTGCCGACTTTCAATGTTGCAATTGAGATTCGCGAACGCGACAAGTTTGCGATTTATTTTGATGTGGCGCAAGCCATTGACAAGCTCCTGCGCGGAGGAAAACCAACCCCGGAAATCCGCGTACGCACCGCGGACGGCAAAATAAAAATCGAGCAAAAAGCTGAAGAAGAGATGCCGGAGATGACGCAGGAAGAAGAAAAAAAAGCCGCGCAAAAATTAGAAAAAGGCCCGGTAAAAATTTATCCTTTTGCTGTGAATCGCGGGCAGCTGGAGCGGGCAATTTATGCGCTGGAGGTTCCAGCTGCAGTTGTTAACAGCGCGGATGAAGCGGATATTATTTTAACCGTTAAATCCCGGGCCAAGCCTACTGCACGCATTGTAAAAATTGCCGAAGAGCATCGCGTGCCGCTGCATATTATCCGCAAGAATATTTCCAGCCAGATCGTAAAGTTTTTGCGCTTTTATTTCCATGCGGTTGAATATGATGATATAGAAGAAATTGCAAAAAAAGAAGCCCGGGAAGCTGGCAAAATAGTTTTGAATACCAAAGAACCCCAAGATTTATCTCCGCAAAATGCTTATATCCGGCGCCTCCAGCACCAAGTCATAGAAGAAATGGGATTACGTTCTTCATCCGTTGGAGAAGAACCAACCCGCCACCTGCGTATTTATCCGTCGGAAAAATAAACACCGCTGCCTGAAAAATCAACATCTTTCCTCTGTATTTGAATGGTGATACCATGCCTATTTGCTGGCATGGAAATTGCAGGTATAAAGGAGTAAACTATCAAGAAAGGAAGTGTTTTTGTATGGAAAAAGAACGGTTTGAGATTTTGTTGGAAGAAATCAGGGGGGATGTTAAGTTGTCATTGGAGGGCCATAGCATTTTACATAGGCAAATGCAGGAAATGAAGGAGGAATTGAAAGAAGATATAAATCAGGTAGATAAAAAACTGGAATTTCATGTTAAAAATATCTACAAGAGATTTGACCAGGTTGATGAAAAATTTGAAGAGGTTGATAGGAGATTTGATGGAATGGATAAAAGATTTGATGCTATGGACAAGCGGTTTGATGAAGCAGATAAGAGAACCGATAGATTAGAAAATAAGATTGATGGAATTGATCATAAAATTGAAAAACATATTAGCCAGCCTGCGCATATATAAAATAAATTTTAAGGCAGGATTCCCATTATATTTTGCTTTGACCAATTAAAAATGATAAAATCTAAATCTATTTGAATAAAATAGGAGGGAAAAATGGTTCCAATAAAAATAATGGAAAAAATAGCCAAAGATTTTGATTTAAGTAAAGAAGAATTAATAGAAGAAAGCCTAAAGACCGAACTTAGGCGCCGGTTAGCTACATATAAATTTACGGATTATCTCTTTTCAAAAAAATACAAGATGTCTTTAAATCAATTTGAAAAGAAAAAGATGATTGCTAAAAATAAATTTTCTTTGGATATAGAAGAAGATTATCATAATTGGGATCAGGCCATAGACGGTATAAAAACTCTCGAAAAAAATTTGGAACTATTGGAGAAGGCTTAAAAAACCTGATGGATATTGTAAAGTTCAAAGAAAGCATTTCTGTTTTAATTAAAGAAACAGGATATTTTAAAAAACATGAGATTCTAGATGAAACAAGCAATACTATCAAAGTTAAATTATTAATTAACTCTTCTTCTTATGTGCAGATATACATAAACTTCGAAAAAAATCTAAAAAATTATGTTTTAATTATTAATGGACAGAGAATCTTTGGTCGAGATTGCGATAATGGAAAATGGCATATGCATCCCTGGCAGAATCCAGCAAAACATATGTTTACGCATGAAATCAGCTTGAAGGATTTTTTATTTGAAGTTTACGAAAGCTTAAAAAAACAAAAATTGATTTGATTTTTTAAATAAGAGGGGGTATTTTTTATGATCTTTAATGCAAACAACAATGGCCTAATGCTTTTTAGCGGGAGTTCCCATCCTGAATTAGCGGAAAAAATTGCCAAGCACCTGGGTATGAAATTAAGTAAAATCAAGCTTTCCCGTTTTTCCGGCGGAGAAATTTATGCGCGGATTTTGGAAAATGTCCGCGGCCAGCATACGGTTATTATTCAAACTTCCACTTTGAGCGTCAATGAAGATTACATGGAGCTTTTCATTATTATAGACGCGCTCCGCCGCGCATCCGCTGAAAGCATTACCGTGGTTCTTCCGCATTACGGCTATGCCCGCCAGGATCGAAAAAGCGCATCGCGCGAGCCGATCTCTTCCCGCTTAATGGCAGATCTTTTAACTTCCGCTGGAGCAGATCGGATTATTACCATGGACCTGCATTCTGACCAAATCCAGGGATTTTTCAACATTCCGCTCGATCACTTGACCGCGACCCCGCTTTTGGCGGATTACTTAAAAAACAAAAAACTAAAGGATCCAGTCGTGGTTGCGCCAGACACAGGCAGGGCAAAAGTGGCCAAAAAATTTGCGGATCGGGTCGGGGCGGAACTTGCGATTTTGCATAAAGCCCGGCCAGACCATCATAAATCCGAAGTTTTGCATATTGTAGGTGAAGTGCAGGGCAAAACTGTAATTATTGTGGATGATATGATTGATACTGCTGGGACTGCAACGCGCGGAGTTGAAGCCTTGCGCAAGGAAAGCTGCAATGAGGATATTTATTTATTGGCAACGCATGCTATCTTATCCGGCCCAGCCATTGATCGGATAAAAGCCGCAAAATTCAAAGAAGTTATTTTAACCGATACTCTTCCTTTAACCAAAGAGCGGCAGTTCCCAGAGCTGAAGATATTATCCGTAGATGAACTTTTGGGCGAGGCCATAAAAAGGAATTTCGAGAATAAATCTATAAGTTCTCTTTTTGATTAGGATTATGAAACGAACAGTAAATTTAGGTATTATTGGCTTGGGAAATATTGGCTGCGGGGTGGCGGCGCTTTTTGAAAAAAATAAAAATTTAATTAACGAGCGCCTCGGAGTGCAGGTTCATCTGGCTAAAGCTGCGGATATAAGTGAAAGCTGCCGCAAAAAATCCGGCTTAGCCAAAGAAATTTTAACTGAAGATGCCCGGCAAATTATCAATGATCCCCAGATTGATATTGTGGTAGAAGCGATTGGCGGAGAAAAGCCGGCCCGCGAATTTATTTTATCCGCTTTGAAAAAAGGCAAGCACGTTGTTACTCCCAATAAAGAAGTTATTGCCAAGCATTTGGAAGAATTTTTAACCGTAGCCCGCGCCAATAACGTAAAAATTCTTTTTGAAGCAGCCGTGGGCGGGGGCATCCCGATTATCTGTACTTTAAGAAACCCTCTTTTAGCCAATAAAATTACCGAAGTCTATGGGATTGTAAATGGGACAACTAATTATATTTTAACCAAAATGGCGCAGGAGAATAAATCTTTCAACCAAGCCGTAAAAGAAGCCCAAGAAATGGGTTTTGCAGAAAGCAATCCAGCGTCAGATATTGAGGGCCAGGACGCGGCTTATAAAGCTGCAATTTTATCCGCCGTAGCTTTTCGCTCCAAAATTGATTTCCGCAAAGTTTATTTTGAGGGCATTGCTAAGATTGCTTTAGAAGATTTGCAATTTGCTGATCGCATGGGCTATGCCATCAAGCTTTTGGCGATTGCAAAGAAAGAGGACCAATCTTTGGATGTTCGGGTGCACCCAGTGCTTTTACCCAAGAACCATTTGCTTTCTTCCGTGAATAATGAAATTAATGCCATATATATAAAAGGAAATGCAGTGGATGAACAAATGCTTTCTGGCAAAGGAGCCGGAGCTCTGCCGACTGGATCAGCGATTTGGGGAGATATCAGTGAAATTATATCTGGCAATGGCGCGGATTTAGAACTAAAAAACCATTACCCTATAAAAAGTATTTTTGAAACCGAGAGCCGTTATTACGTACGCTTAAAAGTTGAGGACCACTTTGGGGTGCTGGAAAAAATTGCCGGGCTTTTTGCTGGTGAAAAAGTCAGCATCGATGCCGTGCACCAGCAAGAGACCAATGGGACAATCGCTTCGCTGGTGATTATTTTGCATAAAGTAAAAGATCAAAATTTCCAAAAAGCCATTGCCCGGATCAAAAGCCTAAAGGTTGTCAAAGAGGTTTCTTCGGTTATCCGCGTGGGACTAAAATAATTCCTAATGCCTAATTTCTAATGTCTAATTAAGAATTCGGAATTAGTAATTAGGAATTTATTTTGAGGAGGTTTTTAATGCAAAATGCGAAATGGGTTGAAGATATCAGTCCTTCTTTAACTTTGGCAATTACTGCCAAGGCCGAAGCCCTTAAAAAAGAGGGGAAAAAAGTTTTTGCTTTTACCGCAGGCCAGCCGGATTTTACAACGCCGCAGGCGATTCGGGAAAAAGCGAAAAAATCTATAGACATTGACCAATTTACAAAATATTCTCCAGAAGCCGGATATTTATCTTTGCGCCAGGCCATTGCCCAAAAATTCAATCGCTTGCACCAGTCAGATTATGCAGCAGAAAATATTTTAGTATCCAATGGCGCCAAGCAAGTCCTTGCCCAGATTTTGCAGGTTTTGCTGGACCCAAAAGATAAGGTCCTAATTCCATGCCCAGCTTGGCTTTCATATATGGAAATGGTAACTATGGCGCGCGGACAATCTATCACAATAGATGTTTCTGCTGCCCAGATGAAAATTACAGAGGAGGTTTTATCTTCTCTTATCCAAAAACACGCGCCCAAAGTTTTAATTTTATGTTCCCCCTCTAATCCAACGGGAGCGGTCTATTCCGAAACCGAGCTTTATAATTTAGTGAAAATAGCAGCAGAAAATAAAGTTGCAGTTATTTTGGATGTTGTATACCAGCGTTTAACTTTTGCCCGCCTGCCGGACGGACAGGGCATTGAACCGGTTTCTTTGAAAAAGATTATAGCTGATTTTAAAGATTCAGTTTTAATTGTAGATGCAGTTTCCAAGGAATATGCTATGACGGGCTGGCGCATTGGCTGGGTTTTTGGGCCGCAAGCTTTCATCAAATCCTTAAGCGCGTACCAATCGCATTTTTCATCCGGGCCTTGTTCAATTTCCCAGGCTGCGGCCGAGGAAGCAATGTCTGGATCCGCAGAAAAAGAAGTAGAAGAAATGGCAGCAGCTTATGCCGGACGCTTAAAATTAATTTCTTCTTTGGCAGATCAAAATCCGCAGATTGGTTATTTCCCTCCCCAAGGGGCTTTTTACCTATGGATTGATATCCGCAAAGTTTTGGGGAAAAAGCACCCCTCTTTAAAAAAAATAATTGAAGGATCCATTTCTTTTGCCGAGCAGCTTTTGGAGGTAAAGCAAGTCGCCGTTATCCCGGGCCTGCCGTTTGAAGCAAAAGGGGCAAAGGATTGCCATATTCGCTTGAGTTTTGCCTGTTCCAACCAAAATATTACAGAAGGCATGCAGCGCCTAAAATCTTTTTGCGAAGAATTGGCTTAAACACAGAAAAAAATATGCTTTTTGTATTGACACCCACTGCTTTTTCGAGTAAAATATGCCCTTGTTTGTTTTAATTTTTTTATCTTTTCCCAATTTAAAGCGGGGGGAGATTTTATGTCTTTTCAGGGCATAAAAAAATGACGGAATTGAGGGAAAAATGAGAGAGGGAATTACTTTAGTTTGCCAAGTTTGCAAAGAAGAAAATTATCGCACCATGAAAAATAAAAAAAACACCAAGGACCGCTTGGTATTAAATAAATATTGCCGGCGCTGCAAAAAGCGCACAGAACATAAAGAAAAGAAATAGTTTTTTATTTCTAGTTTTTAGTTGCTGGTTATTAGTTATTGGTTATTGGTTATTGGTTAGTCGGGGCGAGTAGCTCAACTGGCTAGAGCACTGGTCTCCAAAACCAGGGGTTGCAGGTTCAACTCCTGCCTCGCCTGAGTTTTTAAAGAATTTGGGGTTTTGGGTAAAAGCGAGCAAATATGAAAAAATGGCCGCAAAAAATTGCAAGTTTCTTAAAAGAAACGCAAACAGAAGTTAAGCGGGTAACTTGGCCAGATCGTAAATACGCTACTTCAGCAACGGTTATTATAATAATGTTATGCTTGATTATTGGTTTTGTCTTGTCGGTTTTGGATTTTTCTTTTGCAAAGCTGATGACTTATTTAACAAAGGTATTTTAAATGGAAAACGAAAAAGAGAATAATCAGATCCACGAAGATAACAATAACGAAAAAAAAGAAGAGATGACGGAGATGAATAATCAAAATACTCCGCAAGAGCCGAAAATAGAAGAAACACAAGAAATAAAAGAGCAAGAACCGCAGGAAGAACAGGAAGAAGAAGAAATAGAAGAGCCCAAAAAAGATGAAGCTGCGGCTGCAACAGAAAAAAGATGGTATGTCATCCAGACCTTGACCGGAAAAGAAGATAAGGTCAAGCAGAATATTGAAAATACCGTTGAAAAAATGCATTTGCAAGAGCGCATTTGCCAAGTCCTTGTCCCAGAAGAAGAAACCGTAGAAATAAAAGGCGGCAAGAGGGTTGTGCGCGTGCGCAAAATGTTCCCGGGTTATGTTTTTGTAGAAATGTATTTGGATGATGAAACTTGGTATGCGATTCGCCAAGCTCCGGGAGTTGCCCGTTTTATTGGTTCCAAGACTCGGCCCACCCCGGCCTCTGACCGCGAAATGCAAAGGGTTTTGAAGCAGCTGGGAGTAAAAGCGGAAAAATTGGAAGTGAATTTTGATATAGGAGAAACTGTGCGCGTTATTAGCGGGCCTTTCAGGGGCTATACCGGAACGATCAAGGAAATTTCCCCAGCCAAGGGCAAATTAAAAGTTCTGATCAGTATTTTCGGCCGCGACACTCCGGTGGAAGTCAATTTTGAACACGCAGAAAAATTTGTTAATTAGGAGCTAACAAAATGGCAGCACCAAAAAAGAAAGAAATTATTACCAAAATAAAGTTGCAAATTCCGGCAGGAAAAGCCAATCCTGCGCCGCCCATTGGCCCGGCACTAGGGCAGCATGGAATCAACATTATGGAATTTTGCAAGGCTTACAATGCCGCAACCCAAGATAAGCCGGGCATGGTTATTCCCTGCGAAATTACAGTTTATAAAGACCGCTCTTTTTCTTTTATCTTAAAAACTCCTCCAGCAGCTTCTTTATTGACCCAGTTTGCTAAAATTGAAAAAGGTTCCGGAGAACCGCATAAAAATAAAGTCGGAAAAATTTCCCGCTCCCAGGTCAAAGAAATCGCGCAAATAAAAATGCCGGATCTCAATGCCCACACCGTTGAAGCCGCCATGAAAATTGTCGAAGGCACAGCCCGCAGCATGGGAATAACCATTGAAGGATAGGAAAAAATATGACTTCTAAAAAATATATCGAAAAATCAAAACAAGTGAATCCGGAAAAATCTTATGTGATTAAAGATGCGGTCCAGCTCCTTAAATCTTGCCTCTGGGCCAAGTTTGATGAAACCGTTGATTTAGCCATTAAGCTCGGCGTAGATTTGAAAAAAATCGGGGGGTCTGTGCGCGGCACTTTGGTTTTGCCTTTTGGCACAGGAAAAGAAAAAAAAGTTGCAGCCATTACTTCGGATGCTTTGGTGAAGGATGCGGAGAAAGCCGGAGCCTGTGCAGCAGGATCAAATGATTTGATAGAAAAAATAAAAAACGGATTTTTTGATTTTGATGTGCTGTTAGCTACGCCAGATATGATGCCGCAGATCGGGAAGCTCGGACGGGTTTTGGGATCCAAAGGCTTGATGCCCAATCCAAAATCCGGGACTGTAACGCCGGATATTGTACAGGCGATCAAAGAATTCAAAAAAGGAAAAATCGAGTTCAAGGCAGAAAAAGGCGGAGTCATCCACATTGCAATCGGCAAGGCTTCTTTTGACGAAAACAAAATTTATGAAAATTTAATCGCAGTGTTAAAAGCAATTTACGCAGTTAAGCCTTCAGGCATTAAAGGCGAATTTATGAAATCTTTCTCAATTTCTTCTACGATGGGGCCCGGCATCAAGCTGGATAAGGAACAGATAAAAGAAATGTTGGAGGCAGGCAAATAATGAAGCGTCAAGAAAAAGCAGATCAGGTTTCCTGCATTAAAGAAAAATTTGAACAGAGCCAAGCCGTAATCCTGACGGATTTTCGCGGCATGACCGTCAAGCAAACCACGGAATTAAGAAAAAAGCTTTTTAAAGAAGGCATTGAATATTTCGTCTTTAAAAATACGCTGGCAAAAATTGCGGCCAATTCCTTGGGTATCAGCCTGCTGGATGAATATTTTTCCGGGCCTACGGCTTTTGTGTTTGCTAAAAAAGACGTGGTTGGCCCAGCCAAGGTCTTGGCGGAATTCTGCAAAGAAAATGAAAAATTGGTCATCAAGGCTGGATTGATTGAAAAGGGATTCTGCGATGCTAAACAGATCCAGCAATTATCCAAGCTGCCCAGCCGCCAAGAATTGATTTCAAAAGCCTTGGGCGGGATCCAGGGTCCGCTGCGGAATATTGTCGGGGTGCTGCAAGGACCAAAGAGAAAAATGGTTTATGTTTTAACTGCAATTATTGAAAAAAAGCAAAAAGGGGGTGAAAAATAATAATGAGTAAGATAGCAGAGATCATATCCAATATAGAAGGTTTGACGGTTTTGGAATTGAATGATTTGGTAAAACAATTGGAAGACAAGTTTGGCGTAACTGCCGCAGCTCCGGTTGCCATGATGGCTGGGCCATCTGCTGCCGGGAGTAGTGCTGCTGCTGAAGTCAAAGATGAATTCGAAGTTGTTTTAGCTTCCAGCGGAGATAAGAAAATCCAAGTGCTGAAGGTTTTGCGCGAAGTAACTGGATTGGGATTAAAGGAAGCCAAAGCTTTGGTAGACGGAGCGCCTAAGACTATAAAAGAAGGGGCGAAGAAAGAAGAAGCCGAAGACATCAAGAAAAAATTAGAAGCCGAAGGGGCCAAGGTTGAAATTAAATAAAGGGGGATAACGCATTGTTTATGGAAAAGATGAGGGAAAGAATCCAGCTTTTCAGCGACCGCGTAAAAAATCGTTTGTCTGGCATGCCGGATCTTTTAGAGCTTCAGCGTAATTCTTTCCAAAGGTTCCTAAAGGAAGGGTTATGCGAAGAATTAATTGATTTTTCTCCAGTCAAGGATTATGAAGGCCGCCGCGAATTAATTTTCACGGGTGATTTTGAATTTGGGAAACCCAAGTACAGTGCGGAAGATTGCCTCATCCGAGAAGTAACTTATTGCGCCCCCTTAAAAGTCGGTACCCGTTTAGTAGATAAGAAGAGCAAGGAAATAAAATCCCAAAAAGTTTTTATTGGCGATTTTCCGATTATGACCGAGCGCGGCACTTTTATCATCAATGGGGCCGAGCGGGTTATTGTCAGCCAGCTGGTCAGGTCCGCGGGCGTTTTTTTCCGCGAAAACAAAAAAGTGGAAAGGCAAGGCCGTTCAACTTGTTTTGCCACCATTATTCCGGATCGCGGATCATGGCTCGAAGTAGAAACGGATTCCCAGGGAGCCTTGTTTGCCCGCATCAACCGCACCAAAAAAGTGCCTTTGGTTCTATTTTTATCTGCGATTGCTTGCAACGAAAAAGAAATTTTAGAGGCTTTGGAAGGCGGAGATTTTCTGCGCCGTTCCCTCAAGGAATATCCCATTGTTCCCAAAGCTGAAGCTTTGATCGAATTATATAAGCTGTTGCGCCCAGGAGACCCGATTACCATGGAAGGGGCGCAAGTCTACCTGAACAATTTATTTTTTAATAGCCGGCGTTATGATTTGGGTAAAGTCGGCCGCTACAAAATGAATGCCAAGCTCGGGATAAAAGTTGGCATGGATAAATTAGTTTTAACCAAAGAAGATATTTTAGCAGTGGTGAAATATCTTATTTCAATTAATTTGGGAGAGGGGATCCCGGATGATATAGACCATTTGGGCAACCGCCGCATCCGTTCTGTGGGAGAGCTTTTGCAGCGCCAGTTTCGGGTTGGCTTGTCCCGCGTTGAAAGGCTGATCAAAGAGCAAATGGCCGCAAAAGCAGCAGAAGACGTTACTCCCCAGCAATTGATCAATATCCGCCCCTTGACAGCGGTGATCCATGAATTTTTTGCTTCTTCGCAGTTGTCCCAGTTTATGGACCAGACCAATCCCTTGGCAGAGCTGACGCATAAGCGCCGCTTATCTGCGCTTGGGCCTGGCGGATTAAACCGCGACCGTGCGGGTTTTGAAGTGCGCGATATCCATCCTTCCCATTATGGCCGCATCTGCCCGATTGAAACGCCCGAAGGGCCCAACGCTGGATTGATTTCTTCTTTGGGAACTTTTGCGCGCGTAAATGATTTTGGTTTTATTGAAACGCCTTATATAAGGGTAGAAAAAGGCAAGTTAACCGGGAAAGTTGAATATTTGACCGCAGATGTAGAAGATCTTAAAAAGATTGGTCCTTGTGATGTAAAGACCAGCCGCGAAGGCCGCATTATGGAAGACCAGATCCCGGTACGCTTCCGCCGCGAATTTATTTTTGCAGACCGCCATGAAGTGGATTACATTGGAGTTGCGCCAGAACAAGTTGTGGGTATTACAACTGCTTTGATTCCTTTTCTAGAGCACGATGATGCGAACCGCGCTTTGATGGGCGCCAACATGCAAAGGCAGTCTGTGCCGCTTTTAACTACCGAAGCCCCGTATATTTCTACAGGCCTGGATCGGGTAGTTGCCCGGGATTCCAGATTAATGGTTGAGGCATTGCGCTCTGGCACAGTCAAAAAAGTTACTGCCGAAGAAATTGTGGTTGAAAATTCCAGCGGAAGCAAAAATGTTTATAAGTTGACGAAATTCGGCCGCAGCAACCAAAATACGATTTTGCACCAAAGGCCCACGGTTAAGCTGGGGCAGAAAATTAAGCAGGGCGATATCATTGCAGACTGTTCTGCTACTTGCAATGGGGAGCTGGCTTTGGGCAAAAATATACTCGTGGCTTTTATGCCTTGGGAAGGTTACAACTACGAAGACGCAATTATTATTAGTGAAAAATTAGTGCGGGCGGATGTTTTTACTACTATACATATTGACCGCTTAGAAGTAGAAGTGCGTGCAACCAAATTGGGCATGGAAGAAATCACCCGCGAAATACCCAATGTTTCTGAAGAAGCCATGAGGAATTTAGACGAAAGCGGCATTATCCGCGTAGGGGCAGAAGTGCAGCCCGGAGATATTCTGGTTGGAAAAGTTACCCCAAAGGGAGAAACCGAACTGCCGGCAGAAGAAAAATTATTGCGCGCGATTTTTGGGGACAAGGCTCGGGATATGCGCGATACTTCGCTGCGCGTTCCCTCTGGAGAAGTTGGGAAAGTTATCAATGTCCGTGTTTTTTCCCGGGAAAATGGGGATGAGCTTCCTCCTGGAGTCCA
Organism: uncultured bacterium; assembly: GCA_964528395.1. Taxonomy (GTDB): domain Bacteria; phylum Margulisbacteria; class WOR-1; order CAZGTC01; family CAZGTC01; genus CAZGTC01. Next base: position 32,448 of record CAZGTC010000009.1, on the reverse strand, counting down.
CCAATTAGTGCGCGTTTATTTAGCCCAGACCCGCAAAGTATCTGTGGGAGATAAAATGGCTGGACGCCATGGAAATAAAGGGGTTATTTCAAAAGTTGTCCCGATCGAAGATATGCCTTATTTGCCGGATGGCACGCCGATTGACATTGTGCTAAACCCATTAGGCGTTCCTTCCCGTATGAATATCGGCCAAATTCTAGAATTGCTTTTGGGCCACGCTGCCCACCTTTTGGGAGTTAATTTTGAAGTTCCTCCTTTTGATGAGCGCTTTGAAGAAGATGCTTCGGTCCTAGAAGTAGAGAAGAAACTTGAAGAAGCTGCCAAAAAGGCCAAGATTGATTGGTTGGATAAAACCGGAAAAGTTGAATTGCGGGACGGCCGCACGGGCCAGCCTTTTGGCAATAAAGTGGCGGTTGGCTACATGTATATGATGAAATTAATCCACTTAGTTGACGATAAAATGCATGCCCGCGCCACAGGCCCTTATTCTTTAATTACCCAGCAGCCGCTTGGAGGAAAAGCCCAATTTGGAGGACAAAGGTTCGGGGAAATGGAAGTTTGGGCTCTGGAGGCTTACGGCGCAGCGCATACTTTAAGAGAGCTTTTAACCGTAAAATCCGATGACGTCAATGGCCGCTCTCGGGTTTATGAAGCTATTATTAAAGGCAAGCCCATGGGTACTCCCGGAGTCCCGGAATCTTTCAAGGTATTGCTCAAGGAATTGCGAAGTTTGGGATTAGACTTCAAAACCATTGATAAAAACGGCAAAGAAGTTGTTTTAGACATGGATTCTGACGGCAAGAAAAATTTGTCGCTCAAGCTTTTGAAAAAGAAAAAAGCAGGGGGAAGGTAAAAAAATATGGGACTTTCTTTTGAGATAAAAGAAGATTTTACGTCGCTGCAGGTTGGGCTTTCTTCCACGGAAAAAATTTTGAGCTGGTCATACGGCGAAGTAGAAAAACCCGAAACCATTAATTACCGTACTTTCAAGCCAGAGAGAAAAGGCCTTTTCTGCGAAAAGATTTTTGGGCCGGTCAAAGATTGGGAATGCCATTGCGGCAAATACCGCCGTTTGCGCTACCGCGGGATTGTTTGCGAGCGCTGCGGAGTAGAAGTTACCACCTCCAAAGTCCGGCGCGAAAGGATGGGGCACATTGTTTTATCCGTGCCGGTTGCCCATATTTGGTTTTTGCGCGGGACGCCCAGCTTTATGGGCGTGCTTTTGGATATTACGACCAAATCTTTAGAAGAAGTGGTTTATTATGATTCTTATATCGTAACGCATCTTGATGAAGGCATTAAGACCAAGATAAAAGTCGGCCAAGTGCTCAAGGAAGCGCAATATCAAGAAGCCAAGGATGAATTAGGAAAAGCTTTGAAAGCAGAAAGCGGAGCCAAGGGCATCCGCGAGCTTTTAGCCCAGATTGATCTTGCGCAAATGGTTGTAAAATTGCGGCGCGAGCTAAAAACTGCGGCCGGCCAAAAGCGCCTCAAAATTATCAAACGGTTAAGAGTTGCAGAATCTTTCCTCAAGTCTAGCAATCGTCCAGAATGGATGATTTTGGAAGTTGTCCCAGTTATGCCGCCGGACCTGCGGCCGATGGTGCAGCTGGAAGGCGGGCGTTTTGCGACTTCTGATTTAAATGATCTTTATCGCCGCGTGCTTAACCGCAATAACCGCTTGAAAAAAATGATGAATATGGGTGCGCCGGATATGATTATCCGCAATGAAAAGCGCATGCTGCAGGAAGCAGTGGATGTGCTCATTGACAATGGAAGAAGGAAGCGCGCGGTCACTGGCTCAACCGGCCGCCCGCTAAAATCCTTGACCGATATTATTGAGGGAAAACAGGGGCGCTTCCGCCAAAATCTTTTAGGAAAAAGGACCGATTATTCCGGACGGTCGGTTATTGTGGTTGGCCCGTCGCTAAAAGTCCACCAATGCGGACTGCCCAAGGAAATGGCGCTGGAACTTTTTAAGCCTTTTGTCATCCGCAAATTAGTAGATCGCGGCATTGCCCAAAATGTAAAAAATGCCAAGCGCTTGATTGAAAAATATGACGTGATTGTTTGGGATATTTTAGAAGAAGTGATCAAAGGCCATCCAGTTTTGCTCAACCGTGCGCCAACTCTTCACCGGCTGGGTATCCAGGCTTTTGAACCAGTTTTGGTGGAAGGAAAAGCCATTCAAATCCACCCGTTAGTTTGCCCGGCTTTTAACGCAGACTTTGACGGCGACCAAATGGCAGTGCACGTGCCGCTTCTGGTTGAAGCCCAGGTAGAATCGCGCATTCTCATGCTTTCTTCTAATAATATCTTGTCTCCAGCTTCTGGGAAGCCGATTATTACCCCGACCCAAGATATGGTTCTAGGTACTTATTACATGACGGTTGCAGATGAAAGAGCCAAGGAAGGCAAGGGAAAAACATTTGCCAATGATTGGGAAGCCATGCAGGCCAATGATTTGGGAATGGTGCATTTGCATGCTTTGATCAAGGTGCGCCGCGAAGAAGGCAAATTAATTGAAACAACTGTTGGCCGTATTAAATTCAACAACACTTTGGATCGCGTTATTGCGCACCGCATAGAGGGAGCTAAGCTTGAATATATCAATAAAGTGGTAGATAAGAAAAAACTTTCGGATATTATTGAAGAAGTTTATCGTAAATTTGGTTCGGCACTTGCGGCAGAAGTCGCGGACGAGATTAAGCGCTTGGGATTCAAATATGCAACTCTAGCCGGAGTTTCTATTTCTATTTCTGATTTAATCGTCCCAAAATCCAAAAAGAAAATTATTGATGATGCGCAGCACCGCGTCAGCCAGCTGGAAGCGCACTATAAGACCGGGGACTTGTCTTCAAAAGAAAAATTTATCCAGTCTTTAGATATTTGGAGCACGGTTACAGAAAAAGTTACCCAGGCGATGCTGGATGAGTTTGACAAGCTCAATTCTGTTTATATGATGGCTTTCTCTGGAGCGCGCGGCAATGTCCAGCAGGTCCGCCAGCTGGCAGGGATCCGCGGATTAATGGCAGATCCTTTAGGAAACATTATTGAAATCCCGATCAAAACAAACTTTAAAGAAGGATTGAATATTACAGAATATTTTATTTCTTCTTATGGCGCCAGAAAAGGCTTGGTAGATACTGCCCTGCGTACTGCAGATTCTGGTTATTTGACCCGCCGCTTGGTGGATGTGGCGCAGGATGTGGTGGTTACCGAAGAAGACTGCCAGAGCAAAGAAGGAATTATTTTAAATGCTGTGCGCGAAGGATTTGAAGAAATTATTCCTTTGAGCGTCCGGCTTATTGATCGCGTGCCGGTGCACAATGTGGTTGACCCGATTTCCAATGAGGTAATAGTACGGGCAGGCAAGAGAGTTTCAGAACAAGATATCCCGGCGATTGCCGAGGCCGGGATTGACAGCGTTGAAGTGCGTTCTACCCTGACTTGCAAGGCCCAGCGCGGAGTTTGCCGCGTTTGCTACGGAAAAGATTTATCTACCGGGGATTTGATAAATATCGGGGAAGCAGTTGGAATTATTGCCGCCCAGTCTATCGGCGAACCAGGAACCCAGCTGACCATGCGCACTTTCCATATTGGAGGAATTGCCCTGCATAAAACCGCCAAGGTTTCGCTAAAAAATAAGCATAAAGGAAAAGTAGAATTCGGCGAAGGCTTTGAGGTAAAAGACGCGGTAGATGACAGCGGCGAAAAAGTAAAAATGATTACGCGCGAATCTATTTTGAATGTGCGCGTAAAAAATCGCTTAGAAGAGCATATTTTACCAGTCGGTTCTATACTTTTGGTAAAAGACGGAGAAACCGTAGAAGCACACCGAGTCTTGGCAGAATACGACCCGACTTATGATTACACCGTAGTTTCTAGCGCGGGTAAAGTGAAATATTTATCCATTGAAATCAGCCACCGCAGGAAAAAGATCAATGATAAAAAGATTGTTGAGGAATTGGCTAAAAAAGACGGAGATATTTTGGTTTACAGCGTCAAAGGCGTCAAGGAATTCAAAGTTCCGGAAAAAGCCAAAGTTTTTGTCCAAGTGGGATCGCGCGTAAATGCCAATGAAGAAATCGCAACCAGCGTAGTTTCTTCATTAAGCGGCGTGGTGCTTGAAGCTGACCATAAGAGCATCAAAGTTGCGCCCGGAGAAATTTATTCTATTTTGGCGGGTTCGCGCTTATTGGTAAGGGACGGCGCGGATATCGAAGAATACGATATTCTCACAAAAGTAGAATCAGTGCATCGCGACCCAAGCAAAACCCGCGATATTGTCCAAGGCTTGCCAAAAGTCGAAGAATTATTTGAAGGCCGCCGGCCGCAAAATGCTGCCCTGCTTTCAGAAATCGACGGCTTGGTCAAGATATTTGAGCAGGAGGGCGTGCGCCACGTTATTGTCGAAGGCTCGAAAAAAGAAGACAAAAAAGAATATATTATTCCTTACGGCATGCGGCTAAAAGTCATCAATGGGGACCATGTGCATCCTGGTACGCAATTAACTGAAGGCAATATCAATCCGCACGATCTTTTGCGCACCCGCGGCTTGAAAGAAACCCGCAAATTCCTGGTGGATGAAATCCAAAAAATATACAAAGGCCAGGGCGTTACGATTTCGGACAAGCATATTGAATTAATTGTCCGCCAAATGACGCGGCGCGTGCGCGTGGTCAAATCCGGAGATACGATTCTTTTGCCGGGCGAGCTGATTGAAACAACCCTCCTGCAAGAGATGAATGAAAGCGCTAAGGAAGAAAAAGCCGAAGCTACCCAAGTGCTTTTGGGGATTACCAAGGCATCTCTTTCAACTGACAGCTTTATTTCTGCAGCTTCTTTCCAGGAAACTGCCAGGGTTTTGACCGAAGCAGCAGTGAAAGGCCGCATTGATGATATGTACGGCTTAAAAGAAAATATTATTATCGGGAAATTGATTCCAGCTGGAACAGGTTTTAGCGGATACCGCCACTTGGAGTTAGTCCCAGTTACCAATGTTTAATTAAGGAGGAAGAAAATTGCCAACGTTTAACCAGTTAGTCAGGAAGGGAAGAAAAAATAAGAGCCGAAAAGGAAAAGCCCCGGCGCTGGATAAAAATCCTTGCCGCCGCGGAGTGTGCACGCGCGTTTATACAACTACGCCCAAAAAACCTAATTCTGCCTTGAGAAAAGTTGCTCGCGTCAGATTGACCAATGGCCAAGAGATTACAGCTTATATCGGAGGAGAGGGGCATAACCTTCAGGAGCACTCGGTAGTATTGGTTCGCGGAGGAAGAGTAAAAGATTTGCCGGGCGTGCGTTACCATATTATTCGCGGCCCATTGGATTGCAGCGGAGTTGGCGATCGCCGCCAAGGAAGATCGCGCTACGGGGCGAAGCGCCCGAAAGAAGGAGGAGCAAAAAATGCCTAGGCGAGCCCGAGTTATAAAAAGGATTAAGCAAATTGATTCCTTATATCAAAGCGAATTGATTGCAAAATTTATCAATAAGATTATGTACGATGGGAAAAAAAGCAAAGCCGAAGGAATTATGTATTCTGCTTTAAAAAAAGCGGAAGAAAAATTAAAAAAAGACGGCAAAGAAATTTTTGAAAAAATTCTTTCCAACCTTTCGCCGATTATGGAAGTCAAATCCCGCCGCGTCGGCGGATCTACTTACCAGGTGCCGATTGAGGTTTCTAGAAAAAGAGGGATTTCTTTGGCCATGCAATGGCTGCGCGATTCTGCCCGCGAGCGCGGACGCGCAATGGAAAATGCCTTGAGCGAAGAAATGCTGGCTGCTTACAATAATACCGGCGGGGCTTTTAATAAGCGAGAAGAAATGCACCGCATGGCTGACAGCAATAAAGCTTTTGCGCACTTGCGCTGGTAAGGGAAGAACTGTTGGAAGAAGGAGAGTAAAATGCCGAGAGAATGGGAAATAAATAAATATCGCAACATGGGTTTTGCTGCGCATATTGATGCTGGAAAAACTACTACCACGGAAAGAGTTTTGTATTATTCCGGCAAGCTGCATAAGATCGGCGAAGTGCATGACGGCGCAGCAACCATGGACTGGATGGAACAGGAAAAAGAACGGGGAATTACCATTACTTCTGCGGCAACTACGACTTTTTGGAAAGACCACCGCATCAATATTATTGATACTCCCGGCCACGTTGATTTTACGGTAGAAGTTGAGCGCAGCATGCGCGTTTTAGACGGAGTTTGTATTATTTTCTGCGCTGTGGGCGGAGTACAGCCTCAATCTGAAACAGTCTGGCGCCAGGCTAACCGGTATAAAGTGCCGCGCATTGCTTTTATAAATAAAATGGATCGCGTGGGCGCGGATTTTTTCCGCGTGGTCAAGCAAATGAAGGAGCGCTTGCAGATTAATCCTATTTTATTGCAGCTTCCTATTGGCAGCGAAGAAAAATTCAAAGGCCTTATTGATTTGGTAGAAATGAAAGCAATTTTGTATGAAGATGAAATGGGAGTTAAGTTTTCAGTTACAGATATTCCCGCTGAACTAAAAGACCAGGCGCAGGAATACCATAATAAATTGATCGAAACTGCGGCAGAAAGCGAAGATAATTTGCTGGAAAAATATTTAGCTGACGGTTCTTTAAATAAAGAAGAAGTTATCCGCGGCATCCGCAAGGCTTGCATCGATGCAAAAATCGTCCCAGTAACTTGCGGATCTGCCTTCAAAAATAAAGGGGTCCAATCCCTTTTAGATTCTATTGTTACCTACCTCCCGTCGCCAGCAGAGGTTAAAGCAGTTAAAGGCATTAATCCAAGATCCGGGCAGGATGATACGCGCGAAGCCAAAGACGAAGCGCCTTTTGCAGCCTTAGCTTTTAAAATCATGTCGGATCCTTTTGTCGGCCGCTTGACCTTTTTCCGCGTTTATTCAGGAGTTCTGGAAAAAGGTTCTTATACTTATAATTCAACCAAAGACAAAAAAGAAAGGATCGGCCGGCTCTTGCAGATGCATGCCAATAAGCGCGAAGAAATTGATGAAGTGCGCGCCGGGGATATTGCGGCTGCGGTTGGGCTCAAATATACTTTTACCGGGGATACCATGTGCGATGAGGATAAGCCGATTATTTTAGAAGCCATCCAATTTCCCGAACCAGTTATTTTTGTAGCCATTGAACCAAAAACCAAGGCTGACCAAGAAAAATTGGGATTAGCATTAGCCCGCCTGTCCGAAGAAGATCCGACTTTTAGGGTTAAAGGCGATCCAGAAACCGGGCAAACCATTATTTCTGGGATGGGCGAATTGCACTTAGAAATTATTGTTGACCGCTTGTTAAGGGAGTTCAAAGTCGAAGCCAATGTCGGCAAGCCTCAAGTTGCTTATAAAGAAACGGTCAATGGCAAAGCGGATGATGTTGAAACAAAATTTATCCGCCAAACCGGCGGCCGCGGGCAGTATGGCCACGTTGTGATTAGCATTGAGCCGCTCGAGCGGGGCAAAGGTTTTGAATTTGTCAATGACATTGTGGGCGGAGTTATTCCAAAAGAATATATCCCGGCTATTGAAAAAGGTATTGTAGAAGCTATGTCAACTGGCATTGTGGCTGGTTATCCGGTCGTGGATTTGCGCTGTACTTTGTTTGACGGTTCGTTCCACGAAGTCGATTCATCCGAAATGGCCTTTAAAATTGCCGGATCCATGGCGATTAAAAAAGCAGTTTTATCGGCACGGCCGATTTTACTCGAGCCGATTATGTCAGTTGAAGTAGTGGTCCCAGAGCAATATATGGGAGATGTCATCGGGGATCTCAACAGCCGGCGCGGACGCATTGAAAATATGGAAAGCCACGCTGGCATACAAACTATAAAAACTAAAGTGCCGCTTGCCAATATGTTTGGTTATTCAACGGACCTGCGCTCAAAAACGCAGGGCCGCGGAACTTTTACCATGGAATTTTCTCATAACGAGGAGGTGCCAAGAAATATTGCAGACGGCATTATAGAAAAATTTAAAGGTGCTGCAAGATAATAAAAAATAGAAAAATAGCAAGGATTTTTTTTGAAAAATAGTATATAATATCCACTTTGTTTTCAAGAGAAAAAATATATTTTAAGGAAAGAAAAAGGGAGGAAAATAAAATGACGAGAGAAAAATTTGAGAGGAAAAAACCGCATTTGAACGTTGGGACGATCGGGCACGTTGACCATGGCAAGACTACTTTAACGGCAGCGATTACGCAATATTTAGCCAAGCAAGGAAAAGCCAAAGCAAAAAAATTCGATGAAATCGATTCTGCGCCTGAAGAAAAAGCCCGCGGAATCACGATTGCAATTGCCCACGTTGAATATGAATCCGATAAAAGGCACTATGCCCACATCGATTGCCCTGGCCACGCTGACTATGTAAAAAACATGGTTGTTGGAGCAGCGCAAATGGACGGGGCGATCCTGGTTGTTTCTGCTGCTGACGGGCCCATGCCCCAGACCAGGGAGCATATTTTGCTGGCCCGCCAAGTAAACGTTCCTTCAATTGTTGTTTTTCTCAATAAAGTTGATATGGTAGATGATCCTGAATTAATTGATTTAGTAGAAGTAGAAACTCGCGATTTGCTGAAAAAATATGAATTTCCCGGAGACACGATCCCGATTATCCGCGGCTCAGCCCTAAAAGCCTTGGAATCTGGCGGAGAAGGGGATTCTGGAAAATGCATCCAAGAATTGATCAATGCTTTGGATAATTATATTCCAGATCCAAAAAGGGATATTGACAAGCCTTTTCTTATGCCAATCGAAGATGTTTTTACCATTACAGGAAGAGGCACAGTTGGAACTGGAAGAATTGAAAGAGGCAAGGTAAAAGTCGGGGAAGAAGTCGAAGTTATCGGGATGGGAGCGCACAAAAAAACCACTGTAACCGGAGTTGAAATGTTTAGAAAAACTCTGGATGAAGGCATTGCCGGGGATAACGTTGGATTATTGCTGCGCGGCATAGAAAAAGAAGAATTAGCCCGCGGCATGGTACTGGCAAAATCCGGCAGCGTTAAGCCGCACAAAAAATTTGAAGCCCAAGTTTATGTATTGAAAAAAGAAGAGGGCGGCCGGCATACCCCGTTTTTTCCAGGCTACAAGCCGCAATTCTTTATCCGTACAACGGATGTAACCGGAGAAATCAAGTTGCCGGAAAAAGTAGAAATGGTTATGCCCGGGGACAATATTGTCATGACCGTTGAATTAATTACGGAAATTGCAATTGAAGAAGGCTTAAGATTTGCGATTCGCGAAGGCGGGCATACAGTCGGGGCCGGGGCGGTCAGCAAGATTATAGCTTAAGGAAAAGAATAAAATGGCAGTGCGTACAAAACAAAGAATTCGTATCCGGCTAAAAGCTTATGACCATAGGATTTTAGACCAATCCGCGGCAAAAATTGTGGATACTGCAAAGCGCGCCGGGGCCTATGTTTCCGGCCCGATTCCTTTGCCGGTGAAAAAGGAAATTTATTGCGTGTTAAGGTCTCCGCATGTGGATAAGAAGTCGCGCGAGCATTTTCAAATTTGTACGCATAAGCGCTTGATTGATATCTTGGATCCTGGGGCGGCAACAGTGGATGCTTTAATGCAGCTGGATTTGCCGGCCGGGGTAGATATTGAAATAAAACTCAAATAAAGGTTTTTTATGGCAGAAGAAGCAAAAACAAAAAAATTTGACGGCCTTTTGGCAAAAAAATTGGGCATGACCCAAATTTATGATGAAAGCGGCAAGGTTTTTCCAGTAACAGTACTGGAGGCAGGCCCGTGTGTAGTTGTAAAAAAGCTTACTAAAGAAAAAGAAGGCTATGTAGCTTTGCAGCTGGGTTTTGACAATCGCCGCAAGGTGAATAAGCCTTTAGCCGGCATCCAAAAATTTTTAGGCCGTGAAACTTTCTTCCGCTATATAAAAGAAATCCGCTCGGATGAAAGCGCTAATTTTGAACCCGGAGAAATTATTAGCGCGAATATTTTTACCGAAGGCGATCGCGTTGATTTGATCGGCGATTCCATTGGAAAAGGTTTTATGGGTACGGTTCGGCGCCATCATTTTGGCCGCGGGGATATGACGCACGGCTCGAAAAATCACCGTAATCCCGGATCCAGCGGTGCAGGAACTACTCCTGGCCGGGTAGTGCCGGGAAAACGCATGGCTGGGAGAATGGGCGGAGAAAGAATTACCCAACCTTCGCGGATTGTAAAAGTTGATAAAGAAAACAATTTGATTATGGTTGCTGGCGGCGTCCCAGGCAAAGAAGGCAACCTGATTATTTTAAGGAGAACATAAAAAAAGTGTTGGAGCTTGAAGTAAAAGATACTGAAGGAAAAATAGTTGAAAAGATAACTGTCAGCGAGGATCTTTTTGGCCAGAAGAGAAATGATGCTTTGGTGCACGAAGCGCTTGTGGCATATCTGGCAAACCAGCGCAAGGCAACTGCCAGCACCAAAAACCGCGGACAGGTAAGGGGCGGCGGCAAAAAACCCTGGAAGCAAAAAGGTACCGGAAGGGCGCGTGTTGGATCTATCCGTTCCCCGTTATGGCGGGGTGGTGGAGTAACTTTTGGCCCAACTCCAGCGCGCAACTTTCACCTGAAAATAAACCAAAAAGCCCGGCGCCAGGCAATCCGCGTAGTCTTATCGGATAAGTTTCGCGATAAAAAAATATTGGTTTTGGATAATCTGAACGTAGAGTCTGGCAAAACTAAGGATTTCGCGCAGATTTTTCAAAAATTAATTGGTGTTAATAATAAAGCTTTGTTTGTTAATGCGGAAAAAGATACTACTTTGAATCGGGCGATCGGGAATTTTAAACTGGCGGATTTATGCGATTTCCAAGCCATAAATATTTTCCGCTTGCTAAAAAATAATTATTTGGTAGTTACCAAGAATGCGCTTTTAAAAATGGAGGAGCGGTATAAAAATGTCTAGCCAGAAAGAAATTATCCGCTCGGTTTTGATCACAGAAAAAGCTTCGCTGGTAAAAGCAACTAACCGTTATATTTTCAGGGTTATCCCTGGTGCGAATAAGCCGGAGATAAAAAAGGCCGTAGAAAATTTTTTCAAAGTAAAAGTTTTGTCCGTGAATACTTGCTTTTGCCGGGGAAAAGAAGCGCGCATGGGCCGTTTCCAGGGCAAGAAAAGTTCTTGGAAAAAAGCTTATGTCCAATTAGCTCCGGGCCAAAAAATTGATCTTTTGGAAAAGGTAATATAACCATGGCTTTAATGAAAAAAAATCCGACTTCAGCTGGAGTGCGTCATGCGGTTGCGGATAATTATGCAGATATCACTACGCAAACGCCGGAAAAATCCCTCTTAAGGCGCATGTATAAGACAGGCGGCCGGGGAGGCGGCGGAAGGGTTAGCGTTGAAGGGCGCGGCGGAGGCAGCCGGCGCTTTTACCGCTTGATTGATTTTAAGCGCGATAAAGATAATATCCCAGCGAGAGTTGCGTCAATTGAATATGATCCAGTCCGCAATGCGCGGATTGCATTGCTGTTTTACCGCGACGGGGAAAAGCGTTATATTTTAGCTCCATTGGGAGTAAAAGTGGATGATATTTTAACGTCAGGCCCCCAATCCGAAATCCGCTCTGGCAATGCCATGCCGTTAAAAAACATTCCAGTTGGTTCAGTTGTGCATAATGTAGAAATGTATCCTGGCCGGGGCGGGCAAATGGGCCGCTCTGCCGGGGCCGCCATTTATTTAGTGGCTAAAGAAGAAAAAGATAAATACGCTATTTTGCGCATGCCTTCTGGAGAACAAAGAAAAGTCCTGATTGATTGCCGGGCAACGATCGGCCAAGTGGGAAATATTGAAGAGATTAATAAGGTTTTAGGAAAAGCCGGGGAATCTCGCCATCGCGGATTGCGTCCCAAGGTGCGCGGAGTAGCCATGAATCCTTGCGACCATACGCATGGCGGCGGAGAAGGAAAAACTGGTACCGGCGGAGCGCCTTCGAATCGCTGGAGAACCCAAGTCCTAGGCCAGTTCACCCGCAAGCCTAAGAAACACAGCGATAAGTTGATTATGATCAAAAGAAAAAGGAGAAACGGGTAATGGGCAGATCGTTAAAAAAAGGGCCTTTTGTAGATGAGCATCTCCTGCAGAAGATTTTAAAAAGCGGAGATAAAAAAGTTATAAAAACTTGGTCAAGACGGTCAACGATTATTCCAGAAATGGTCGGGATTACGATTGCTGTGCATAACGGCAAAAAGCATATCCCGGTTTATATTGCAGAAAATATGGTTGGGCATAAGCTGGGAGAATTTTCGCCGACCCGGACTTTTAAAGGCCATAGTTCTCCAAAAGAAAAAGCTGCGCCGCCACCGACATAGGAATTAAATTTATGGAATGTAAAGCAAAAGCAAAATGGCAAAGAATATCCGCCCGCAAGGTGCGCAGGATCGCGGATTTGGTCCGAGGCAAAAAAGCACAGACGGCCATGACAATCCTTAAATTCATGCCGCATAAGGGAGCTGTTCTTTTGGCGGATGTTATAAAAAGCGCCATGGCGAATGCCGTGCATAATTACAAATTAAAAGAAGAGAGCTTGCAATTGAGCCATGTGGAGATTAATGATGCACCGATGCTTAAGCGTATCCGTCCGCGCGCGCGCGGAAGGGCTTTTCCAAGAAAAAAGAGAAGCTGCCATATTATTGTGGCAGTTGCTTCTTCAGAAAAGGAGTAATTGATGGGACAGAAGGTACATCCCCGCGGATTGAGATTGGGCATAATTGAAGATTGGGATGCTTATTGGTATTCGCAATACAATTATGCAGGATTATTGGAAGAGGATCTTAGGATAAGGAATTTTATTAAGCAAAGACTATATCGTGCTGGGGTTTCCCGCGTAAAAATTGCACGCCGCGCCAACCAGATTGAATTGGATATTTATGCGGCGCGCCCAGGTTTAATTATCGGCAAAAGCGGCAAAGATATTACCATTTTAAGGGATCAACTCATCAAGCTGGTCAAAAAACAGATCCAGGTTAATATCAAAGAAGAACCCAATCCAGACTTATGTTCCCAGCTGGTAGCAGAAAATATTGCCTTGCAATTGGAAAAGCGTGTAGCTTACCGCAAAGCCATGAAGCAGGCCCTGACCAAAACCCTAAGAAGCGGAGCAGCCAAAGGCATGAAAATCAGGGTGGCTGGACGCTTGAATGGTTCGGACATTGCGCGCAAGGAGTGGTACCGCAAAGGCCGGGTGCCGTTGCATACCCTGCGGGCGGATATCAATTATGGTTTTGCCGAAGCCTTGACGGTTTATGGGAAAATCGGTATTCAGGTTTGGATTTTCCGAGGCGAGGTTATTGATAAAAATAATAAAAAGGATGAAAACAAGAAAAAAGACGAGGAGCAAAAGTAAAAAACTATGGGATTGATTCCAAAAAAAACTAAATTCAGGAAACAACAGCGCAACCGGATGAAAGGCTGTGCCACTGCTGGCAATACGATTGTTTTTGGGGAATATGGCTTAATGTCGCTTGAATCCTTATGGCTCAAAACTAATCAAATCGAATCTGCCCGAAAAGCCATTACGCACTATTTGAAGCGTGGTGGAAGGGTTTGGATCCGCTGCTGTGCAGACAAGCCTTATACAGCACGCGCTGCTGAAACTCGCATGGGTTCAGGCAAAGGCGATCCCGTGGGATATGCAGCTTGCATTAAGCCCGGGCATATTGTTTTTGAATTGGGCGGGGTCCAGCCGGATCTAGCGCATGAAGCCTTGAAAAGAGCTGCGCATAAGCTGCCCTTCAGGTCCAAAATTGTGGTTAAGGAGTAAATTTGCAAATGGAAATTAAGGAACTGCGCCAGTTAAATGAAAAAGAACTGCAGGCTAAATTGCAGGAAAAGCGCAATGAACTTCTTAAGCTTAGGATTAAAAAGGCTTCCAGCCAGCTAAAAAATATCCGGGAAATCCGCTTGCAGCGCAAAGAAGTTGCCCGGATCCTGACAATTTTACGAGAAAAGCAATTGGAAAGTAAAAAGAGGTAATTTATGGAAAGAAATTTGCGGCAATGCGTCAATGGAACAGTCATTAGCAATAAGATGAATAAAACCGTTGTAGTAGAAGTATTGCGTAAAGTTGCGCACCCTTTGTATAAAAAGCAAGTGAACCGCAAATCTCGTTTCAAAGCGCACGATGAAGAAAATACTTGCAAAATCGGGGATGAAGTTGCGCTCATGCAAACCCGTCCGATTTCAAAAGAAAAATGCTGGCGGGTAGTTGAGATTTTAACGAAAGGAAAAGCTTAAGCAACAATGATTCAGCAGGAAAGCCGATTAAGAGTAGCCGACAATTCCGGAGCTAAAGAAGTTCTGGTCATCAGGATTTTGGGATCATCCAACCGCCGTTATGCTGGTATTGGAGATGTAATTGTTGTGGTAGTAAAAGATGCAACTCCAGGCATGACAGTTGCCAAAGCTAAGATCGTCAGGGCAGTAGTGGTACGGACCAAAAACCAAATTAAGCGTTCGGATGGGTCGTATATTCGTTGTGATGAAAATGCCTGCGTAATTATTGACAATACCGGAAACCCGGTTGGCACGCGCGTGTTCGGTCCGATTTTTCGAGAATTAAGGGATCGCGGATACATGAAAATCATTTCATTGGCACCGGAGGTAATTTAGATTGAGACGCCTGAAAAAAAATGATACGGTAATCGTTCTTTCTGGAAAAGACAAAGGCAAAAAAGGCAAAGTCCTGCGGATTTTGAAAGATCAAGGTAAATTGATTGTTGAAGGGGTTGCTTTGGTGAAAAAGCACCAAAAGCCTTCGCAAAAATTCAAGGGCGGGATTATTGACCGGCCAATGGCGCTGCCAGCAGATAAGGTTATGTTGATCTGCCCGCGCTGCCATAAGCCCACCCGCATTGGCGGAAACCGTATTTGTAAAAAATGCCAGGAATTAGTGGATAAGAATTAAGAGGAGCTAGCTTGTGAAAACTTTAAAAGAAAAATACCAGAAAGAAATCATAAAAAAGATGCAGGAGCGCTTTCATTATGAAAATGTTATGCAGGTCCCGCGCCTTTTAAAAATAGTGATTAACCGTGGAGTAGGGGAAGTAACCCAAAATTCCAAGGCCATGGATATTGCCACCGAAGAATTAGTCCAAATTACCGGGCAAAAGCCTTTAATTACCAAGGCCAAAAAAGCGATTGCTGCTTTTAAAATCAGGAAAGACCTGCCGATTGGCTGCAAGGTAACTTTGCGCGGCAACCGCATGTACCATTTTATGGATAAGCTGATCAATATCTGCCTGCCCCGCATCCGCGACTTCAAGGGGATAAACCCCAAGTCTTTTGACGGCAAAGGCAATTATACTTTAGGGATAAAAGAACAGCTGATTTTCCCGGAAATCAATTACGATAAAGTGGATAAGGCCCGCGGCATGGATATTATTATTTGCACTAGCGCAAAAAAGGATGAGGAAGCCAAAGCTCTTTTTGAAGAACTGGGTTTTCCTTTCAGAAAGTAATTTAGGAGGAAAAGATGGCCAAAACATCTTGGTGGGAGAGATTAAAACGCAAGCCGAAGTTTAAGACGCGCAAGATCAACCGTTGTTTTAGCTGCGGCCGGGTCAGAAGTTATATGATCAAGTTTGGCTTGTGCCGGATTTGTTTTAGAAAATACGCGCATCAGGGATTGCTCCCGGGCGTGAAAAAAGCTAGTTGGTAGGAGGAAATAAATGCCAGTAACCGATGGAATTGCGGATTTATTAAGCAGGATTAACAATGCCCAGCAAAGAGGCTTAAAAGCCGCAGATATTCCGCATTCTATTATTAAAGAAAAGATTTTGCATATTTTGGGCCAAGAAGGTTTTCTTGAAAGAACTGAAATTTTATCCAAAGGCAGCCGAAAGATATTGCGGGCTACTTTGCGTTATCGCCGCAATAAAATCCCTTTAATCAGCGGTTTTAAAAGAGTAAGCCGTCCATCGTGCCGGGTTTATATTTCGGCTCGGGATATCCATCCGGTCAAAGCAGGTTTTGGAATATCGGTAATTTCCACCTCCCAAGGGGTTTTTAGCGCAAAAGAAGCGCGCCAAAAAAAATTGGGCGGGGAATTATTATTTGAGATTTGGTAGGAGATAAAAATGTCTAGAATCGGGCGTTTGCCAGTAAATGTTCCAAATGAAGTCAAGGTTAATATTGAATTAAGCAAGGTAGTTGTTTCTGGCCCGAAAGGGTCTTTAGAAGTGGCTATTCCTTTGGGCATTGAAGTAGCAAAAGAAGAAAATCACCTGCAGGTAAAGCGCAAGACCGATAACAAAAAAGCCAAGGCTGCGCACGGGTTAGTGCGGGCGCTTTTAAATTCAGCCGTTATCGGCGTGACCAAAGGCTTTGAAAAATCTTTGGAAATGTCAGGGGTTGGATATCGCGTATCCAAGCAAGGCGCGAAATTGGTTTTCCAGTTGGGGTTTTCGCATCCCATAGAAATAGATCCGCCCAAAGGCATTGAATTTATAGTCGAAGGCCAAACCAAAATAAAGGTAGTTGGATCAGATAAGCAAATGGTCGGGCAAATGGCGGCAAATATCAAGGAATTGCGGCCGGTTGAACCGTATAAAGCTAAGGGTATTTTCTATCCTGGCCAGTATATCCGCCGCAAGGCTGGAAAAGCTGCCAAAACCGCAGGAGCAAAATAATCTTATGAAAAAAGAAAAACGATCGCAAAAAACGCATATCAAAGGTTCGAGCGCGCGTCCTCGGCTGTCGATTTACCGCAGCTTGAAATATCTTTATGCCCAGATTATTAATGATGAAGAAGGAAAGACTTTATGCGCGGCTTCTTCTTTAGGGGAAAAAAGCAAGACGATTGCATCAGCTAAAATTGTAGGAAAAGACCTGGCCAAAAAAGCTTTGGAAAAAGGCATTAAAAAAGTGGTTTTTGACCGCGGACGGTTCCCGTATCATGGAAAAATAAAAGCCCTGGCGGATAGCGCCCGGGAAAACGGTTTGGATTTTTAAGGAGGAAAAAGTGGCTGATTCATTGCAAGAAAAATTTTCATCAGATGATAAAGTAAAAGAATTTCAGGAAAAAGTAGTAAAAATTGACCGCGTTACCAAGGTTATTACCGGCGGCAAAAAAATGGGCTTTCGCGCAACCGTAGTAGTTGGGAACCAAAACGGCGAAGTTGGTTTTGGCGTGGGAAAAGCTTCAGAAGTTTCATCTGCGATCCGCAAGGGCGTAGAAAAAGCCAAAAAAAGCTTAATCAAAATAAATATTATCGGCACAACTATTGCGCATGATATTTATTATGCAATGGGAGCCAGCAAAGTATTATTGAAGCCAGCGCCGCGCGGAACCGGAGTTATTGCCGGCGGGCCTATGCGCATTGTCTTGGAATTAGCCGGGATAAAAGATATTGTAGGAAAATCTTTGGGTTCGCGCAGCCCGATTGGCTTGGGGCGCGCCACTATTGAAGCATTGCGCAGCATAAAAAACCAAGAAACCGAAGAAAAATACCGCAATAAAAAATTGGATATTTTTTATGTTGGGGCAAAAGGAGAAGAATAGTTCATGTACCAATTAGGCACATTAAAACCAAAATACGGGGCTAAGAAAAAAAGGATCCGCGTAGGCCGCGGGCTTTCTGCGGGTCGGGGAAAAACTTGCGGCAGAGGGCATAAAGGCCAGAACAGCCGCACTGGCGGGGGCAGCCGTCCGGGGTTTGAAGGCGGACAAAATCCGATTTACCGGCGTTTTCCAAAGGATAAAGGCTTCAAGAATTTAACTTTTACCAAAAAATTCCGCGGCATTAACCTGCGCGACTTGAATGTTTTTGAAAACGAAGTGAACCTTGAATCTTTTATTAAGTCTGGCTTATCTAAGAGCGGCGAATTGATAAAAATTTTGGGCAGCGGAAAAATAGAAAAAGCCCTAAAAGTTTCTGCCCATGCTTTTTCTGCCTCTGCCAAAGAAGCGATCGAAAAATCAGGAGGCCAAGCGATTTTGTGCTCAATTTCTTAAGAAGCATATATAACATACCGGACCTAAGGAAAAAAATCCTCTACACCCTAGGGGTGATTTTGATTTTCCGCTTCGGCGCGCATATTCCTGTGGCCGGGGTTGATACCCTTAAGCTGGAAGCCCTTTTTGGGAAAGCGAACCTCTTGGGATTTTTGGATTTATTTTCCGGCGGCGCCTTGATGCGCTTTTCTATTTTTGCCATGGGGATTATTCCTTATATCAATGCTTCTATTATTATGCAGCTTTTAACCATTGTGGTTCCGCAGCTGGAGCGCTTGAGCAAAGAAGGCGATTCTGGCCGCAAGCAGATTTCCCAATATACCCGCTATCTGACTATTGTTTTATCCATGTTCCAGGCATCCGGCATGGCGTTTTGGTTAAAAGGAGTTATGCTGGTGGATTACAGCTTCCCGATATTTTTTATTGGGACAGTGGCTTCTTTAACCGCAGGCACAGCTTTAGTTATGTGGTTTGCCGAGCTTATTACCGAGCGCGGGATCGGCAACGGCGCATCGCTGATTATTTTTATCGGAATTATTACGCGCATCCCGGCTTATATTTTAAATACCGTAACTTTGGTCAAAGGCGGAGCCTCGATTATTGGGGTAGTATTTTTGCTTTTGGCTTTTATTGTCATGATTATCGGTATTGTTTATATCCAAGAAGGGCAAAGAAGGATTCAAGTGCAGTATGCCAAGCGCATTGTTGGCCGCAAAATGTACGGCGGACAAGCTACTTATATTCCTTTGCGGATTAACCAGGGCGGGGTGCTTCCGATTATTTTTGCTTCGTCGGTTTTATTGTTCCCAGCCACTTTGGCGCAATTTATCCCGGTTCCTTTAATGCAAAGCATATCCCAATGGCTTTCTCCAGGAGGCTATTTGTATATGTTTATGTTTTTTGCGCTGATTTTTTTCTTTACTTATTTTTATACTGCCATTACTTTTAATCCGGTTGAATTGGCAGAGAACATAAAAAAATACGGCGGATTTATTATGGGCATCCGTCCGGGCAAGCCCACAGCAGAATATTTGGAATATATCATTACGCGCTTGACTTTGGTGGGCGCGTTATTTCTAGCCCTGATTGCGATTGTCCCGACTATTGTAGAAAAACTTACCCGGATTACCAGCTTCCAAGGTTTAGGGGGCACGGCGCTTTTGATTATGGTGGGAGTAGCTTTGGATTTGGTGCGCCAGATCGAAACTCATTTGGTCGCGCGCCAATACGAGGGGTTATTAGCATGATATTTGTCTTGCTCGGGCCCCCGGGATCAGGCAAAGGCACGCAAGCCAAAAAAATGCAGCAGGAACTGGATTTGCCGCATATTTCTGTCGGGGATTTGTTAAGGATAGCAGTGCGCGAAAAAAATGCGATTGGCCAGCAAGTGGAATCTTTTATGAACCAAGGCAAGCTGGTGCCAGATGAAATATCCATTGCTTTGACCAAAGAAAGAATCCGCCAGGCAGATTGCAAAAATGGTTTTATTTTGGATGGTTTTCCGCGTAATCTGGTTCAGGCCGAAGCGCTGGAAAAGATGTTCGCGGATTCCAAATTGAAATTAAACGGGGTTTTGTACATTAATGTGCCGCTGGATGTGGTGGTGGAGAGGCTTTCCGGACGGCGCAGCTGTAAAAGTTGCGGAGCAGTATACCATGTTAAATATACTCCTGCGCAAAAAGAAAATGTGTGCGATAAGTGCGGGTCCGGGTTATACCAAAGGGATGACGACCAGCCCGAAACAATTCAACAGCGCTTTGAAGTGTATGAAAAAAGCACCAAGCCTTTGATTGATTTTTATCAAGCGAAGAATTTGTTAATGAATATAGATGGCAGTCGGGATCCGGAAAAAGTTTTTTTAGCTGTGCGCCAGTCTATTCAAGCATGATAAAAATTAAAAATGCGGATGAGATAGAAAAAATTAGGCGGTCAAGCCGGATTGTAGCCGAAGTTTTAAAAGAGCTTGAGCCGCAAATAAAAGAGGGCATCAGCACCCTGGATATAGATAAAATTGCTGAAGATCTTTTGATAAAAAAAGGCGCCCAGCCAGCATTCAAAGGCTATCGGGGTTATCCCAGCGCCACTTGCTTATCGGTGAACGAAGAAGTTGTACATGCTATACCCAATGTCCGCCAATTGAAAAATGGCGATGTTTTGAGCGTAGATGTCGGAGCTTTGTGCGATGGGTATTATGGGGATGGGGCAATCAGTGTTATGATTGGCCAAGTTCCCAAAAAAGTGGAAAAGCTGGTCAAGACTACCAAAGCAGCTTTGCAGGCCGGGATCAAACAAGCGCGCTGCGGGAACCATTTGGGAGATATTTCCCATGCCATTGAAAAAACCGCGCAAAAAGCCGGGTTTACAGTGGTTCGGGATTTATTCGGGCACGGGATTGGAAAAGAATTGCACGAAGACCCGCTTATCCCGAATTTTGGAGAGCCGCATAAAGGGCCGGTTCTTTTGGCTGGCATGGTTTTTGCGATTGAACCAATGTTAAACATGGGAACGCATCGCATTGTTACCAAAGAAGACGGCTGGACGATTGTAACCGAGGATAGTAAAGTTTCAGTCCATTTTGAGCATACGATTTTGATTACGAGTGGTAATCCAGAAATTTTGACAAAGGTATTAAGTTAATATGGCCAAGAATAAAGATGTCATTGAGCTGGAAGGAAAGATTGTAGAATCTTTGCCCAATGCTTTATTTAGGGTAAAGGTAGAAACCGGACAGATTATTTTGGCGCATGTTTCGGGAAAAATTCGCAAGAATTTTATCCGTATTCTTCCGGGAGACAGCGTAAAATTAGAATTATCGCCGTATGATTTGACTCGCGGAAGGATAATTTACCGGGTTAAATAAATTTTTTTAGGAGAAAAAATACTATGAAAACACGAGCATCAGTTAAAAAAATATGCCAGAAGTGCAAAATGATTAAGCGCCACGGATGTTTGCGCGTGATTTGCGTTAATCCAAAGCATAAGCAAAGGCAAGGCTAAAAATAAAAGAAGGAGAAAGACATAATGGTACGTGTTGCTGGGGTTGATTTACCAAGGAAAAAAAGGCTCAAAGCTGCCATGACTTATATTTACGGCATTGGCCCTAAATTAGCGCTCGAAGTATGCGCTGCTGCCCATATTGATCCAGAAATAAAAACCGATGAGCTTTCTGAAGACGATAGCCGCAAATTGCGCGAAGCCATAAAAGATTTAGGGATTTTGGTTGAAGGGGACTTGCGCAAAGAAGTTTCTATGAATATTAAGCGCCTGATGGAAATCAGTTGTTATCGCGGCATGCGCCACAGGAAAAAACTTCCAGCCCGCGGCCAAAGGACCAAGACCAATGCCCGCACCAAAAGGGGCCGCAGGGTAACTGTGGGGTCTGGCCGCAGAAAAGAGCAAAAGACCTAATTTTTAAGGGGGATATTAAATAAATGGCAGAAAAAAAAGAACAAGAACAAGCGCAAGAAGTTAAGCCCAAAAAAGAAAGTGTTGCAAAAAAGAAAAAGAAAATAAAAAACGTAACCGCTTTGGGTTTGGCTTTTATCCAGGCAACTTTTAATAATACCATTGTTTCTATTTGCAATGCCAAGGGGGACGTGGTGGCTTGGTCATCTTCTGGGGCGGTTGGGTTTAAGGGCACCAAAAAAGGCACTCCTTTTGCTGCCCAATCTGCAGCCCAGGCTGCAGCAGAAAAAGCCTTGGAAATCGGGGTAAAAGAAGTAAAAGTTTTTGTTAAAGGCCCCGGGCCAGGCAGGGAAACTGCGATTCGCGCCCTGCAATCTGCTGGATTAACGGTTAAATCTATAAAAGATGAAACTCCGATTCCGCATAACGGCTGCCGTCCGCCAAAGCGTAGAAGAGTTTAAGGAGGAAAATTAATAAATGGGAAGATCACGAGGACCAAAATGCAAATTGTGCCGCCGACAAGGGGAAAAGCTTTTTCTCAAAGGTGACAGATGCAATACAGAAAAGTGCGCTTTTGGCAGGAGATCTTATGCTCCGGGACAACACGGGGCAAAAAAAATGAAAAACAAGCTCTCGGAATATGGGATCCGCTTAACTGAAAAGCAAAAAGCCCGGCGTATTTATGGTTTATCGGAGCGGCAATTTGCCAAATATTTTGAAGAAGCTGATCGTACCCGCGGTGCCACCGGCGAAGTTCTCTTGAGCTTTTTGGAGCGCCGCTTGGATAATGTGGTTTTTCGCTGCTTGGCGCTTACCCGCCAGCAAGCCCGCCAATTGGTAAAACACGGGCACTTCAAGGTCAATGGCCGCAGCGTAGATATCCCGTCTTACCGGGTTAAGCCTGGAGAAGTGATTACAGTTTTCGACCGCTCCAAGGATTTTTTAAAGAAAATTGCAGAAATCAGCCATCGGGAATATACTCCTAAATGGCTCAATTTCAATGACCAGGAATTGGAAATAAAAATTGCGGCTTTGCCTGGACGCGAGGATATAGAAAGCAGCATTGCTGAAAACCTGATTGTTGAGTATTATTCGTTATAAATTAAAAAATTTTAATAAGGAGGAAAAATTTTAATGGTTAGACTAGGAGGACGACCCTGGGTGAAATATGTTCCGCAGGACGATGGTTACGGGCGTTTTGTGGTTGAGCCGCTTGAGCGCGGGTTTGGTTCTACCTTGGGCAATTCTTTGCGCCGCGTGCTTTTGTCATCTTTATCCGGTGCAGCCATTACTTCAGTGAAGATCGAAGGCGCATCGCATGAGTATAGTACTCTTCCAGGCATGATCGAAGATGTATTGCAGGTTATCCTTAATCTCAAAGAAATTGTTATAAGAAGCCATGCCGAAGGCCCCAAAATCATTAAGCTGAATTTTAAAGGCAAGGGAGCAACTACGGCTGCAGAAATCGAGCACGACGCAGAAATAGAAATTATCAACAAAGACAAGGTTATTGCGAATTTTGGCTCCACTGGTGCTTTAAAAATGGAAATGGTAGTGGAAAGGGGCAAGGGCTTTAAGCCCGCAGAACAAAATAAAAAATCGATCCTGGGAATTGATACGATCCCAGTGGATGCGATTTTTTCCCCGATCAGAAAAGTGAATTTAGCGGTTGAAGATGTGCGTGTAGGCCAGGAAATAAATTACGACAAGCTGGTAGTAGATGTCTGGTCGAATGGCTCGATTAATCCGGAAGAAGCAGTTAAGCAAAGCGCCAGGATCCTGGCAGAGCATATTGCCTTGTTTGAGAATATCGGGCAAAAAGCCGAAGAAATTGCTGCTCCTGCTGAAGAAAAAGTTGGCAAAGCGGAATCTATTTTGGATATGAGCGTAGAAGACCTTGAACTGTCCGCCCGCTCGACCAACTGCCTAAAAGAAGCCAATATAAAAAGCGTAGGCGAGCTGATAAAATTCTCCAAAGAAGAGGTCATGAATTTTAAGAATTTCGGCATGAAATCTTTGAATGAAGTGATCGATAAATTAGCGGAATATAAATTGACTTTGCGAGAAGATAAAGTAGAGACCGAAGAAAAAGGAGAATAATTGTGAGGCACGGGTATAAAAACCGAAAACTTTCTAAGCCAACCGACCAAAGGATTGCGCTGCTAAGAAATTCAACGATTGCTTTGATTAATTTCGGTCATATGCAAACTACGAATAAGCGGGCCAAGCAGGTCAGCCGCATGGCAGAAAGAGTAATCACCTTGGCGAAAAAAGGCACGCTTCATCATATTCGGCAAATCGATAAGATTCTGCACGAAAGAAACACTCTCAATAAGCTTATGCAAATGGCAAAAGACGGAAAATTTGGGAATAAGAGCAGCGGTTTTACCCGGATTGTAAAAGTTGGCCTGCGCCGCGGTGACGGGGCGGACATGGTTCTTTTAGAATTAATTAGTGCGTAATCTTAAGCTGGTAGTCGAGTATAATGGCGAGAATTTTTTTGGCTGGGCCAGGCAGCCGGGCTTAAGGTGCGTTGAATCAGCATTAAGCGACGCAGTTTTTCGCTTTACGAAAAAAAAAGTAAAGATAATTGGTTCTGGGCGTACGGATACCGGGGTTCATGCGATTGGCCAGGTAGCTAATTTCCGATTAGCAACGAAAAAATCTCTTGAGGAGATAAGATCAGCCCTCAATGGGAATGTACCGAAAGATATAAAAGTTCGCGCGATTTTTGAAGAAAAGCCTGGTTTTCACGCGCGTTTTAGTGCAAAGAGCCGCACTTATGTTTATCATATTTTAAACGGCAGCTACGCACCTTTTTATCTGGAAAAATTTACTTATCATGTGCGCAAAAAACTGGATCTAGCCCTTATGCGCAAAGCCGCACGCTTGATTTTGGGCTGCCATGATTTTGCCTCTTTTGCAAATTGCGATAAGGGGCAAAAGAATACCAGGAGAAATATTTTGCAGGTAAAAATTTCTCGCCAAAAAGTTCCGGCTTTTTTTTCCAGCGCAAAAAAAGAAAAAGGATTAGCTTTAATCAGTTTTGAGATAAAAGCCAATGCTTTTTTATACCGCATGGTCAGGAATATTGTAGGCGTGCTTTTGGCGGTAGGCGAAAAGAAAATCGCGCCGCATGAGATTTTGGAAATTTTGGAATTGCGCGATCGGCGCAAAGCTTTTAGGGCTGTTCCGGCTAGAGGGTTATGCCTGGTTAATGTTGAATATTAGAGAAAGGTGCTTTAGAAAATGAAAAAAAGAAAAAAAATGACTTTAATAAGAAAAGAAGACGTCAAGCAGAAATGGCATTTGGTAGATGCCAGCGGCAAGATTTTGGGGCGCTTGGCGGCGCGAGTTGCTTATATCCTGATGGGCAAGCACCGTGTGGATTATACGCCGAATATTGACAACGGGGATTATGTGGTTGTCATTAATGCAGAAAAAATAAGGACTACTGGAAAAAAATTAGAGCAAAAGATTTATTTTTCCCATTCCGGGTATCCGGGAGGACATCGCTTGATTGCTTTAAAAGATATGCAGCAAAAGAATCCCTGCAAAGTTATCAGCGAAGCAGTTTGGGGAATGATTCCAAAAGGCCGGCTGGGCCGCAAAATTTTTCGAAAACTCAAGGTTGTAAAAGGAAGCCAGCATTCTTTTTCCGCCCAAAAACCAGAAAAGCAAGAGGTGTAATTAATGTCTGAAGAAAAAAAAGCTAAAACTGCCAAAAAAGCCCATCCCAAAACAAAGGAAGTTAAATCAGCTCCGGAAACAGAAAAAAAACATGCTACTACGATTGTAGAAAAGGTTCCGGTAAAAAAGAAGCACCGGATTGAGCCTTCAAAAGATTATTTTTTTGGCACTGGCCGGCGCAAAACATCTGTAGCCAGAATAATCTTGCGCCCGGGCAAGGGAATCATTATTGTCAATGGCAAAAGCATGCCGGAGTTTTTTGTTAACCGCCACATTCTTTTGTCCAAGGTTATGCGGCCATTGGAGATAACCAGCCTGCAAAAAAAATTCAATATTTTGGCTCGCGTACATGGCGGAGGAGTGGCAGCCCAGGCCGATGCCATCCAAATGGCCATTGCCCGCGCATTAGTTTCTTACAGCACGATTTTAAAAATGCCTTTGCGCAAAGGCGAATGCCTAACCCGCGACCCGCGCATGAAAGAAAGGAAAAAATACGGGCATAAGCGCGCGCGCAAGAGCTTCCAATTCAGCAAGCGTTAAAATATTCTTACTTTTATTAGGAGGTTTGTTATGGCGCTGAAAAAGTTGTTGATGATCCCCGGCCCAACCCCTTTGCCCCAAGAAGTTAAGCTTGCAATGGCCCGTGAAATGGTCGGCCACCGCTCCAAGGATTTTAGTGCTCTTTTCAAAGAAGTCATCCCTATGCTCAAAAAATGCTTCCAGACCGAAGGCGATGTTATGGTAATGCCCGGCTCTGGAACCATTGGCATGGAAGCCGCGGTTGCCAATATTATTTCTCCAAATGACAAAGCTGTGGTTCTCAACACAGGTAATTTTGGCGGACGCTGGACTAAGATCCTAAAAGCTTACGGTGCGCAGGTTGTAGAAATAAAATATGCCTCCGGACAAGCCGCGCAGCCGGAAGATCTGCAAAAAGCTTTGGAAGAAAATAAAGATGCCAAAGCAGTTTATTTGCAGCACAATGAAACATCTACTGCGGTTTTAAATGATGTAAAAGCTTTGGCTGAAATTGCCCATAAGTATGGGGTTTTAACTGTGGTTGATTCAATCTCTGGTCTTTTAACCGCGGATCTTCCCATGGACCAATGGAAATTGGATGTGGTGGTAGCTGGCGCGCAAAAAGCTTTTATGATTCCGCCCGGCCTGGCGATGGTTGCGGTTTCCAAAAAATTCTGGGAGGTGCAAAAAAACTCAAAATCCCCCAAATTTTATATGGACCTGGCCTGGTACAAAAAAACTTATGATGAAAAAGGAGAAACCCCGACCACTCCTGCAGTTTCTTTGATCGTTGGGCTGCACGAAGCCCTTAAATTGATCTTAGCCGAAGGCTTGCCCAATATGTTTAAGCGCCATGAGAAAATGATGCAGTCTGCCCGAGCTGGAGCCCGAGCTTTGGGGCTAAAGCTTTTAGCTGAAGACAAAAATGCTTCCCGGGCAGTTACTGCTGTTACCGGAGATTTTGACTGCGAGGCTTTGCGAAAAATCGTGCGTGAGAAATACGGCATAACTTTAGCGGGCGGGCAAGGGGATCTCAAAGGAAAAATTTTCCGCATCGGGCACTTGGGTTATGCGCAAGAAACAGATATTTTGGTTGCTTATTCTGCCATTGAACAGGCTTTAATAGAAATGGGGCAGAAAATCGAGATTGGTGCTTCGTTATCTGCCATCCAAAAAGAAATCGTAAAATGAACTTTTGAACCAGCGAATGAATTCGCGGGAAGGAGCAATTTAGATGAAAATTCTTGCTTCGGATAAATTAGCCAAAGAAGGATTAGACCTATTAAAAAAATCCGGGTTTCAAGCCGAGATGATTACAGGCTTAGCCGAGGATGAGCTATGTAAAATTATCGGAGAATACGATGCGCTGGTTGTGCGCTCTGAAACAAAAGTTACGGCCAAGATTATTGAAGCTGGAAAAAAATTAAAAATTATTGCCCGCGCAGGCGTGGGCGTAGACAATGTAGACCTTAATGCTGCAACTAAAAAAGGCATTATTGTAGTGAATTCTCCAGGCGGAAATACCGAGGCTGCAGCAGAACACACTTTTGCCATGCTGCTGTCGCTTGTGCGCCATATCCCGCAGGCGCGTGCATCGCTAAAAGAATGCAAATGGGAAAGAAGCAAATTCAAGGGAATCGAGCTCTATCAAAAAACTTTGGGCTTGGTCGGGCTGGGAAAAATCGGGGCGCGGGTGGCAGAATTTGCTTTAAGTTTCAATACTCGGGTTATTGCTTATGATCCATTTGTGACAGAAGAAAGAGCCAAGGCCATGGGTGTTGAATTGTACAAAGATTTAGACTCCCTTTTGAAAGAAGCGGATTTTATTTCTTTTCATATCCCAAAAAATAAAGAAACTGCGGGTTTAATCAATAAGGATAAGATTAAATTGATGAAAAAAGGCGTGCGCTTGGTTAACTGCGCGCGCGGCGGAATTATCGTAGAAAATGATTTATTAGAAGCTTTGCAATCTGGCCAAGTTGGCGGAGCAGCTCTTGATGTTTTTGATAAAGAGCCGTGCACTGACAGTCCTTTGGCGCAATTAGAAAATGTAATTGCAGTTCCGCATCTCGGAGCATCAACAGAGGAAGCGCAATTCAATGTGGCGATTGATGTAGTGGAACAAATTATTGATGTCTTAAAAGGCGGACAAGCGCGCTCTGCAGTAAATATCCCTTCCATGAAGCCAGAAGTTATCAATAAGGTCAAGCCGTTTATGCCTTTGGCAGAAAAACTAGGGATTTTGGCGGGTAATTTGGCCCAAGGCGCGATTCAATCAGTGGCGATTTCATATTTTGGGCAGACTGCAGAAAACGAAGTTGCGCCCCTGACCATTGCAGTTTTAAAAGGCATGTTATCCGGAATATTGGAAGAATCAGTCAATTACGTGAATGCCCCGGTCATTGCCAAAGAGCGGGGGCTGGATATTTCTGAGACCAAAAATGCTAAATCTGATTTTGCCAATCTTATTTCTATAAAAATAAAAACAGAAAAGGGGCAGCGCGAAGTGGGCGGGGTTATTTCCGGGACTTTAGGGGAACATTTGGTTTCTATAGATAATTTGCGGGTAGAAGCTGTTCCGCAAGGCTATATGTTGATCCTTTCCAATATTGATAAGCCGGGAATGATCGGGAAAGTAGGCACGCTCCTGGGCCAGCACAAGGTAAATATTGCAGGCATGGATGTTGGCCGAATTAAGCAAAATGAAAAGGCTGTTATGGTCTTAAACATTGATGCCCCAGTCGATAAAAAAGTCCTCGAAGCCCTGACTAAAATCGAAGGTATCTTTGAAGCAGTTGCAGTAAAATTTTAAAAGATTACTTGACAAAAACCTCTAATAGTATACAATCGTATATTAAGGAGGTTTTTTTTATGTTAAAAGAAAAACAGCAAAAGGTTTTGGATTTTATAAAGGATTTTATTCTTCAAAATGGTTTTCCGCCTTCTATTCGAGAAATTTGCCGGGCGTTTAATTTTGCTTCGCCGCGTGCCGGCCAAAGGTATTTAGAAATTTTGGAAGAAAAAGGCTTTATCCAAAGAGGCGGTAAATCGCGGGGAATAAAAATTACTGGGTTTGGTTTTAATACGGTTACTTTGCCTTTTTTGGGTTTTATTGCAGCCGGCGCTCCGATTGATGTAGTTGATCGAAAAGAAGAAATAGAAGTTCCCTCTAGCTTAGTGGGCCGGCGTCCTTGCTATGTCCTGCAAGTAAAAGGCAACAGCATGATTGAAGACCATATTGTAGATGGGGATTTGATCATTGTTGAAAAAACTGAAACATCCGATGATGGGGATGTGGTGGTGGCTTTGGTAAATAATGAATCAGCTACTTTAAAAAGGCTTTACCGTGAAAAAGATCATGTGAGATTAGAACCAGCAAACAGCAGCATGAAGCCGATTTTTGTAAAAGATGTTGCGGTTCAGGGAAAAGTAAGAGGGCTTTTTCGGAAATTTTAAAACTGTTGCTAGCAATGGCAAATAAGTTTCATCTCATACGATCTAAAATAAAAATAACATGACATTGTTGGTTAAAATTTCCAGGTTGGAAACCTAAAATTACTAGATGATTTAACTCAAACCCGTTTTTAGCAAAAATTTTCACCCAGTTACCTATACTACGAAAACCAAAAGGAAAGGCCATTTCTGGAACTCCAACAGAGAGTGAATTTGCTAAAAGATCGGCTATTGAAGTAATATCTCTTTGTGTTTCTGGAGAATGGCCAAGATAAGCAGCTAAAAGTTTTTGTTCTGTTTTTTTCTCTTCAATTGTGTTTAACCCTTTTTCTCTTAAGCATCTATTACTAAAATCTTGAGTTGTAATCATTACATCTTCTTCCACAATTAATCTTTTTCCAACTGCAGTTTTTACCCCAGTTAAAAATGTTTTTATTTCTTGATTTGTTCTTCCTGCATGATGTAGGACTGCCAATAGCATGCCAGTATCGTACATTTTAGGGGAACAAGTTCCTGGTTTTGTAAAATCTAAGGTATGATAATCAATTTTTAAACCATCCGTTTTCCAATCTAAAATATCTATGCCAGCTGCTTCGGTTATATCAGGATGATTTTTCATAGTATAAGCAACTTGATCGCCGCCTCCGCATCCAATATCAACTAAGCTATTTCCTACAATATGAGGGAAAAGAAGGAGGTCTCTTTTTAATAGTTTTGTATTATGCTTATAATAATTATAAGCTTCTTGATATTCTATAAACCAAAGATCGGTTTCTTGGTTGTCGCGAGTTAACCGCCCCATGCTTTTTAAAATTTCAAAGAGATATTCTGGTTTAGGTTGTATGTCTTCTAATCTTCTAAAGATAGTGTTTATTAATATTTCGCATTTTGCTTGAATACTACCCCAATTTAATTTTTCAGCTTGGGGATGATGGATCATAATAGCTTCAGTATAACTTTTGATCATCATTTGTTTAACAAATTCACGTGCTTCTCTGTTTAGAAAAGCAATGAAAAAATCTTTTGCCACCTGTTTTCTTTCTGCGGTTGGGTTTGGGGGCATTATTTGGCTTTTTTGAAATATTTCTAGCTGTATTCCGTGAGGAATAAATGGACTAAGGCCAACGTTCAAGGCTTTTGCTGCGCCAGCCATTATTCTTTTTCTTGCTCCAATTTCCTGTCCCCAATTTATAAAAGCTCCAGGAGAGCGCCAACTTCTTTTAAATCCTATTTTGAGGTTTTGCAGATAATTCATAATTTAATAAGTTAAGAGGAGAAAACTAAATGTTTTTTCCAGTTTTTATCGTCTTTTTCCGGATAGTCTTCGCGATAATGCGCGCCGCGAGATTCAGTGCGGTCAATTGCTGCCTGAGTAATTAATTTTGCGCACTGCGCCATATTGCGGATTTCAATTTCTTCTTTTGTTCCGGGAATAAAATGGATTTGTTTTTGGGCCATTTCGATTTTATTCAAAGCTTTTTTTAAGATTGGAGCCGAGCGCTTTAATCCCACTTCCTGCCACATCGCAGTTTTTATGATCATCTGCATTCTTAATATTTCGGTTTCTTTGAGGCGAGGCTTCAATTCTATTAAAGGCAAGTTTTGTGCTTTTTGCGGTATTGGAATAGATGATATCTTTTCTCCTGCGCATTTGGCGCAGCGATATCCAAACACCAATCCATCTAAAAGGGAATTAGAAGCCAGGCGATTTGCCCCATGGATGCCAAGGGAAGTACATTCTCCAGCAGCATATAAATTTTCAATATTGGTTTTTCCGTTTATATCGGTTTTTATTCCGCCCATAAAATAATGGGCTGCCGGAGAAACTGGAATGTTATCTTTTGTAATATCCAAGCCTCTTTCCAAACAGGTTTGGTAAATAACCGGGAAGCGTTTTTTTATCTTTTCCGTGCCGATTCCCTTAAGGGATAAATAAACAAAGTCTGATTGGGTATCTTGCATTTCCTTAAAAATAGCGCGGGAAACAATATCGCGCGGAGCCAGCTCTTGCATTTCATGGTATTTTTCCATGAATTTTTCATTGCGATTATTCAGCAGCACTCCGCCTTCTCCGCGCACAGCTTCAGAAATTAAAAAACGGGGCAGGGCAATTAAATCTCCCAAGCTTTTGCTGTGAACTAAAGAAGTGGGGTGGAACTGCACAAATTCCATATCCTGTACTTCTGCACCAGCGCGATAGGCCATGGCAATGCCATCACTCGTAGCTGATTCTGGATTGGTATTATAAAGATACAGCTGGCCAATCCCGCCGGTTGCCAGAATCACGGTTTTTGCCAGAAAAGCTTTTATTTTTTTTTCATTTTGGTCAAGGGCTAAACAGCCGATACATTTATGGTTATCAATGATTAAATCTATGCTGATAGTATGGGTAAAAATTTGGGCGCAATTTTTTTGGATAACATAAGAGCCCAGGGTTCTTTCTATTTCTTCTCCAGTTCGGTCGCCGGCATGCAGGATGCGCCTTCTTTTATGGGCTCCTTCGAGGGTTAGGGCAAAGCCAGTGCTGCTTTCGGTTTCTGCCCGGTCAAACTGGGCGCCCATTTCAATAAGTTCTTTTACTCTTTCAACGCCTTCATTTACCAGAATGCGAACAGCTTCTTCATTGCATAGGCCTGCGCCAGCTGCAATCGTATCTTCAAAATGGAATTGGGTCGAATCTTTTATCTTATCAATGGCTGCGGCAATTCCGCCTTGGGCTTTGCGCGTGGCGCTTTCCCCGATTTTTCCTTTGGTTAAAATAATTACACTGCCGTATTTTGAAGCTTCAATCGCAGCGGATAGTCCCGCGATTCCTCCGCCAATGACCAAAAAATCACTCTGCACTGTTGGATAAACCATGATTTGTTAATTATAGCATGTTATAATTAGTCCATGAATTTTATATCTGACCGTACAATTTGGTTGATCCAAACTACCAATACCAGCCCGATTTTTAAGGGATTAGCGGTTATTTTAGTTTCTTTAGCGGCTTTAGCTTTTTCCTATTATATGCGGGTGAAAAAGAATGAACCGATCAAATCTGGCTGGCTGGTTTTTACCAGTCTAGCAGTTTTCTGCTTATTGTATGGTTTATTTTTTTTGATCTTTAGGCCGATGTGGTGGAACCCACCCTACTGACGTAGGGAAATCCAAAATCCCAATGACAAAATCCAAATAAAATCCCAATTAGCCAAAATTAAGAAATGAATTTAATTGGAATTTGGGTTTTGAATAATTAATTTGTCATTTGGATTTTGACATTGGAAATTACGAGCATAGCGAGTTGGGGGATCGTCTAATGGTAGGACAGCAGCCTCTGGAGCTGCTTATCGGGGTTCGAGTCCCTGTCCCCCAGTACTTCGGTATATTCCGGGCACATCCTTTACACTTTATTCCGAGCACATGGTTTACACT
>CAZGTC010000008.1:0-78999 GCA_964528395.1 uncultured bacterium | reverse complement strand
TATGAAAGTAGGCCTCAAAAGAGGGCATTTTTGAGGGTCGCCTGTCGAACGCCTGTTATCTGACTTAGGAGGAGTCGCGGTCTTTACTCCTAAAATAGAAGTTTCTATTCCTCTCTGAATGTTTTTATAGCAAAAAAGTTTGTTTTGTTTCTCTTATTGGGCGGGAACGCAGACTAGCTTTTTTCTATCTCTTTTAATTTCTTCTTTATAAACTCAAAAGTTTCGTAGACTTCTTTAAAAGCTTTTTCGTTGTCGTTTTCTTTTTTGCGCAGCTTGTTGGTTTCAACCGCAGCGGTTAGGGCCGCGACCAATAAGTGATCCGGCTGGTCTAGGTCAAGGAAATCTTCTTCGTTCCAGTTTTCTGAAAGAGAAGCTTCTCCTTCCGGCAAATCCGACATAAAATCATCTTCGGGCAGGGAATCTTTTTCTTCGCTCATGGTTTTCCTCCTATACTTCGGACCGCTCGAGGGTTGCGTTTAGCTTTACCAGCATTTCCTCTAAATTAACATTATGTACTGCCGCAGCTTGTTCCAGGGTTTCCCCGGCGGCAATGGCGCAGCCTAGGCAATGCATGCCGTAGTCCATAAAAACCGGGGCGCAGCTTGGGCACATCTCAAGAATTTCTTTAATGGTGTTTTCCTTGGTAATTTTCATATGCCTGATTTTAGCATATTTATTTTTTTGCCTCAATGTAGCCTTCAAGGATAATATCTTGTCCGCAAGGTCGGGATTTGAATTTATTTATTTTGATAGAATGGGCAATTTTATTTAGCCCTTTCCCTTCAACCGGGGATTTGGCTTCTCGTCCGCCGATAATTTTGGGGGCTACAATGAAAAAAATCTTATCCACGATTTTTTGCGCAAGCGCAGAAAAGGCAACTTCCCCCCCGCCTTCGATAAGTACGCTGTTTATTTGAGAAGCGCCCAATTCTCGGATAATTTTTTTTAGATCGGTTGTATAAACAATTTGCGCCCCAGCTTTTTTAAGGGCTCTGACCTTGTTTGAAGGGGCAGCTTTTGAAACCGCAATAATAGTGGGTGCGCTTTTGTCCAAAATTACCTTTGCTTTTAGCGGAGTTTGGGCCCGGGAATCTAAGATGATGCGCAAGGGATTTTTCCCTTTTACTTTTCTTGTGGTCAAGAGGGGGTTATCTTTTAAAATTGTATTAATCCCGACAATAATTGCATCGCTTTGGCTACGCAAGATATGGCTGAATTTGCGGCTTTTTTCAGAAGAAATCCATTTACTGTCCCCAGATCTAGAAGCGATTTTTCCATCCAGGGTCATAGCGCATTTTAAAACAACAAAAGGCCGGCCCGTGGTTATATGCTTTATAAAAACCTCGTTTAATTTTTTGGCTTCTTTTTCGAGAAGCCCAACTTCTACTTTAATGCCGGCTTTTCTTAATCGTGCAATGCCTTTGCCATTTACCAAAGGATTCGGGTCTGGCATTGCGCAAACCACGCGCTTGATTTTTGACTGGATAATATAATCAGTACAAGGAGGATTATTGCCAAAGTGTGCGCACGGCTCTAAATTTACGTAGAGCGTTGCTCCGCGGGCTTTTTCTTTGGCCTTATCCAGGGCCCAGGCCTCGGCGTGCGGGGAGGGGAATTTTTCATGAAATCCAGTTGCAATAATGCGGTGGTTTTTTGCCAAAACTGCGCCGACCATAGGGTCAGGCGAAACTTTTCCTTTTGCAGAAGCGGCCAGTTCCAGCGCCTTTTGCATAAAAAAATAATCTTGTTTTAAAAACTTATTCGATTTCATTAGAAGAAGAAGGGGACATATTTATTTTTAGGTTAATTGCTGTGCCAGCCGGGACTTCTTCTCCGGCGGAAGGGGTTTGTTCCAAGACGGTTTGCGCCGGGGAATCGCTCGTTTCTTGGCTGGAGACTTCGCCAAGGGCCAGATCAGTTGCCTGGATTAAGCTCTCGGCCTGATAAAACAGCTTGCCGACAAAATTTGGGATGACAACGTATTTTTTCCCCACTGAAACGATTACCTCTACTTTGCGATCCTGCTTGGTTTTTTGCCCGGCAGAAGGATGTTGTTTAATAATAGTATCTTCTGGGAAAGAAGGATTATATATTTTGTCAGAAATAACTAGGCTTAAGCGGGATTGGGCTGCGAGCTGATAAGCCGCTTTTTCAGACAAGCCGATAAAAGAGGGCATATTAGTATCAGGGTCTAGTTGAAGATAAAAAGAATAATAATAAATCCCAATTATTGGGATAGCAGCTAAAAAAAGAAATCCCAAAATAAATTTTCCGGGAGCAATTTTCCGCATGCGCAGCACGAGAAAAACTCCCCCGATAGAGAGCAAAAAAAACGCGCAAAAATATAGGATAAACCACTGCAGCATAGTCTAATTATACCAAAAAACAGGGTAGTCCGCTCTTAGATTAAAATCGCAGGAACATGAAGAGCAGGGTGTAGAGTATGCCAGCAGCAATAAAGAATACCGCCAGACGGATGGTCCAGCTCTTGAACATGGATTCGTGTTCTTCTACAGCAGCTTGTTTTTTTTCTTCCAGCGAGGCTTTGGCCTTGGCAGATTCCGCATCTTCATAATTGATGATGGGAAGGTCTATTGCAGCGCTGGTTTCTTGCGGCGCGTTGGAGTTCAAGCTTTTCAAGAGAGCTTCAATATTTTTGAACCTTAATAAGGGGTCTTGCGCCAAGGATCCTTCTATAATATTTTCAACTAAAGGGGGAACGTTTTGGTTTTTCTCTCGGATTTTTGGAGGAGCAGAGGTTAATTTTTTCAAAGCCCCGTCCAGGGAAGAATTTTGCTTAAAAGGATTTTCTCCGCTTAGCATTTCATAAAATAAAAGCCCGAGGCTGTAAATGTCAGAAGAAAAGCTTGCCGGAGCCCCTTTGATTTCTTCTGGGGAAAGGTATTCGGCTTTGTGCGAAATCAATCCGGCTTTTTGAGGGGAAGAATTTTTTATCTCGCCTTCGATGACAAAATCCGTTAAAATAACTTGATGTGCGCTATCCGCGACAAAAACATTATGCGGGCTAAGCGCCCCATGTATAAAGCCGTTTTTATGGGCAAAAGCCAAGGCTTCGCCAATGTTATTAATTAGTTTTACGGCTTGGGCAATTGTCAGGGGCTTATTTTGGTCCATAAATTCGCGCAAAGTTTTATGCGGAAGATACCCCCGTACATAATAAAAGCCTTGCCAGCCATAGTCCCCGTCAATTAAAGGGGAAATGCTATTATGGCGGATTTGGGTTAAGTTTTTTACTTTTTGGCGCATGATTTTTATCAGTTCGCCATTGAGCGCCGAGCGCTTATAAATTTTTATAACAACTTGGTTTTCCTGCCCCAAAAAAGTCCCTTTATAGGTTACGGTAAAGGCGTCTTCTCCGATTTTTTCTCCGATTTTGTATTTGCTTTTGAGGAAGCGCTCCATAGTTGGAAGCGATTATATACCAAAATCCCTCTCCTTGCAAAAAAAAGCTCGAAATGTTATAATTTCAAGCTGTTTAGCTGGAGCTGGGGACAAAAAATGCCCCGTTCAAACAAAAAAATAGAAAAAACTGAATTATTAGCAGTAATTTCCGGGCCTTCGGGAGTGGGCAAAAGCACGGTTGTTTCGGAGCTTTTGAAAGTTTTGCCGCAAGCCAAGCTCTCGGTTTCCTATACTACCAGAAACCCGCGGCCCAAAGAAAAAAACGGAGACCACTATTTTTTTGTTTCTTTGCCGCGCTTTCAAAAAATGGCGAAAGAAGGCGCTTTTTTAGAATGGGCGAATGTGCATGGGGCTCTTTACGGAACCCCCAAGGACTTTGTGATCAAAGAGCTGAAGCAATCTACGACGATAGTTTTAGAAGTAGATGTGCAAGGGGCTTTATCCATCAAAAAAAAGGTGGAAGAAGGGGCGTTTTTTGGGAAAACAGTTTTTATTTTTCTCATTCCCCCTTCAGTTGATATTTTGGCCTGCCGCTTAAGAAAGCGCCGCACTGAAGATGCGGAAATTATGAACCAGCGCTTGCGAAACGCCATGGCTGAACTAAAATTGATGGAACAATATGATTATATTGTTGTGAATGATAAGGTTGATCACGCGGCCCAGAAAATAAAAGCGATTATAAAGGTTGAAAAAGAACGAATATAGTAAACGGATAATAAAAACGGATAAACGAATTATTGAAACGGATAAACGAATAAAATAAAGGAGTAAAAACATTGAAAGATCGAGACTTCCAGCACAAAAGAGGGTTAAATATTGACAACCTTTTAACTAAGGCGCCGAATAAGTTTTTGCTTTCGAATGCTCTTTCCGGACGTGCCAAACAGATTATCGAGGGATCTTTGCCTTATGTGAGCGACTTTGACCCTACCAACCCCATCATTACTGCACTCAAAGAATTAGCTTCGGACCGGCTAGAGATAAAGGTTCTAAATGAAAAAGAAGCCAGTAAACAACAGAAATTAGTTGAAGAAAAAGAAGCTGCAAGAGAAAAAGCAGAAAGCAATCCTTTTGGTTTGGACGGCTTGGAAAAGAAAAAGCTAAAAAAATACTCTAAAAAATAGCTTTTCTTTCGTTTTTCCTCATGTTAAAAAATAAAACCATATTGGTAGGAGTTTCTGGCGGAATCGCAGCCTATAAAGCTTGCGAAATCATTAGCCAATTAAAAAAACATGGGGCCCAAGTTTGGGTGGTAATGACCAAGTCCGCGCAAAAACTCATCCAGCCTTTGACTTTTCGCACCCTTTCCCAAAATCCGGTAATCTTGGATTTATTTTCAGATGAAACGGCTCTTTCTCCAGTTCCTCACATAACGCTTACCCAGCAGGCGGATCTTTTTTTAGTTGCGCCGGCTACGGCGAATATTATCGGCAAAGCTGCGCAAGGCTTGGCAGACGATGCCTTATCTACCATGCTTTTATCTGTTAAATGCCCGGTTGTTTTTGCGCCTGCTATGAATTGTGAGATGTGGCAAAAAAGCGTGCTAAAAGAAAATTTGCAAAAAATAAAACAAAGAGGAATCCAGGTTATTGATCCAGAAAAAGGCTTTTTAGCTTGCGGAGCCTGGGGCGAAGGCCGGCTGGCAAAAACCGAAAAAATCCTAGAAGCAGTTTTTGAAATAATCTCTCCGAAGCAGGACCTTAAACAAAAAAAAATCTTAATTACCGCAGGTCCGACCCGCGAAATGCTGGATCCGATCCGCTTTTTGTCTAATTTATCTTCCGGCAAAATGGGGTATAAATTGGCGCAGGCCGCGCTTTCCCGCGGGGCAAAGGTTACGCTTATTTCTGGGCCGACTTCTTTAATCCCTCCGCAGGGAGCAGTTTTTATCCCGGTTATAAGCGCGAAGGAAATGGAAAAAGCCGTAGAACAGAACTTCAAGCAGTGTGATGTTTTGATTATGGCAGCCGCAGTTGCGGATTTTACTTTTGATAAGCCGGAAAAAGAAAAAATAAAAAAAGCTTCAGCAAAAAATGCCCTTAAATTAGTGCCTACTGCAGATATTTTACGCCGGATTTCTAAAAACAAAGGCGCGCGCAAAATTATTGGGTTTGCCGCAGAAACGGAAAAATTAGAAACTTATGCCTCCGGCAAGCTGGAGCAAAAAAAGGCAGATCTAATCGTGGGAAATTATATTCAAGATAGCGTTGGCAAAGATACAAATAAGGCAATTTTATTTTTTAAAAACAAGAAAAAAGAAGTCCTGCCAGAAATGTCCAAAGAAGCATTAGCTCATCGGGTTTTGAATGCGCTGGCTTCCCGTGAAATATAAAGGGTAATCTCATTATTTTCCGAGCTTTGGTAGACAATAATTTTAGAGATCGTATTGCTATTGGGATTTGCTTCTCTTATGCACCGGCTTAATTCATAAGGGGTTGCAAGTATTTGCGGCCGATTTTTTATCAGGCGCATAATCATTTCCACGATTTTTTTATTTTCTGCGTGCGATCGGCTGAATTCTATTTGCAAGTGTTTAATTTTTTCTGAATCTGTTGCTTGAACCGTAAAAGATGTAGATAAAAAAGAATTTTGGGACGACTCAATATTGAAATTTAAGGATTTAGAATTAGCTGCAACAGATGAAATTGAGTCCGCCATTTTTTCCTCCTCTATTTGGGAATGTCTAAGTCTGTCGCGAAATTAGGTTGGGACAACCTAATTTACGAGTAGCTGGGGTTGTCTCAACCACAGCGCATTTTACAACAGATTCCTTATATATATCGGGTTAAGCTTGTAAAACCTTGCACACCCCGTACAATAATTCTTTTAGGCCTTGGCCGGTTACCCCGGAGATTTCAAAAAACATATGCCCTTGTTTTTTTAGCTGCGGTTTTATTTTTTTTGCGTTTTCCTGGGCCTGGGGCAAATCGATTTTATTCAAGACAATAATTTGTTTTTTTCGGGTTAATTCCGGGCTGAATTGTTCCAGCTCGCGGTTTATTTTTATAAAATCATCCCAAGGCTCGCGTCCTTCTACTCCCGCACAGTCGATCAAATGCAAGAGGATTTTGCACCTTTCAATATGCTTCAAAAACTTATCCCCTAATCCGGTTCCCTGGTGCGCGCCTTCCAGCAAGCCAGGGATATCTGCTGCCACAAAAGAAAAATTTTCATCAATATTTACTACGCCCAAGACCGGGGTTTTGGTGGTAAAGGGGTAATCAGCGATCTTGGGATGAGCATGGGAAATATGGGATAGGAGGGTAGATTTTCCAGAATTCGGGCACCCCACCAGCCCCACATCTGCTAGGAGCTTTAACTCTAGCTTTAATTTTTTTTCTTCTCCAGGAAAGCCCATTTCGCGTTTTACCGGAGCCTGGTTTGTAGAAGATTTATAATGCGTGTTTCCATGCCCTCCCCGGCCGCCCTGGGCCACAATTAAGCTTTGCCCTTCTTGGGTTAGGTCTGCAACCCAAGCATTGCTATCAACTTCTTTAACGATGGTTCCAATAGGGACTTTGATGACAAGGTCACGGCCATTACGGCCGGTCATGTCTTTGCCTTTGCCGTGATGGCCTCTTTCAGCTTTAAAATTTTTACGAAAGGCGAAATTTTGTAAAGTGTTGAGATTGTGGGTGGCCTCAAAGATAATATTCCCGCCGCGCCCGCCGTCCCCTCCATCTGGCCCGCCTTTTGGAATAAATTTTTCCCGGCGGAAAGAAGAGCATCCATCTCCCCCGTTGCCAGCTTTTACTTTTATTATGGCTTCATCGATAAACATAGAAATAATTCCTAATTATTAATTCCAAATTACTAATTTAAAAAAAGGATTAATATGTTATCCATTCATTAGAAATTGGGCATTAGGAATTAGAAATTAATTGGTCGAAGGGATTATATTAACCCTTTTTTTATCTTTGGCAGCGAAGTCGAAAAATACGGTGCCGTTAGTTAGAGAGAAAATCGTGTCGTCTTTTCCTTGCTTAGTATTTTTCCCGGGGATGAATTTGGTGCCTCTTTGCCGGACAATAATACTGCCCGCGCGCGCGAATTGGCCGCCGTAAACTTTTATGCCAAGCCTTTGGCCGTGTGAATCGCGGCCGTTGCTAGTTGATCCTCCGCCTTTTTTATGTGCCATTTTTTATTCTCCTTAAGAGTTAATTTTTTCGATTTTTATGCGCGTAAAAGGCTGGCGATGCCCGCGGGTATGGCGATAATTAATCTTATTCTTATAGCGGAAGATAACAACCTTATCCGCTTTGCCATGATCGATTACTTTTACCATAACCGAAGCCCCATTTACCCTGGGCTGCCCGATTTTTACTTCGCCTTCGCTATTGGAAACCAGCAAAACTTCATTAATGGTGAGGGTTGAATCTTTGGCTGCATCCAGCTTTTCAACATCAATAATGTCCCCATCTTTAACGATGTGTTGTTTGGAACCGCTTTCAATTACTGCGTACATAAGAATTCCCCTTTCAAAAAACAGTCTATTTTATCATAAAGCCCGAGAGGCTGCAAGCTGGAGAAAGCTTTAAAATCCGAGTTTTTGGCGGTGCAGGCGGCTAAAACTTATTTCTGTAAAAAGGCTTATTATTTCTGACGGCTTGAGGGTGCCTTTTTCCGTGTTTTTTAAAGTAAAGATAAGGGTTTGCCCTTCAATTTTCAATTCTAGCAGGAATTCATTAAGATTGATTTTCTTTTTTCCGTTTTTGCCTTCTCTTTCTATATATAAGTCTTTGGCAGAAAGTATTTGCGCGTTTTGCTTTTCAACCTGGGCTTTGGCTTCAGGATTAAAAATAACGGAATAAGAAAAGCTTTTGGTTTGTTCTTGGATCGATGATGCCTTGTCTTTTGGCGGTTGCAGGGTGATTTCTAGAATTTTTATGCCTGGAGGCAGGTTCTGTTTTAGCTTAGTTTGGATATTGGATATGCTGGTCCAACCATCGATCTCCAGATCCAAGTATTCGCACTCTGAAGTACAGCCCAGGGGCAGGGGAGGGCCATAGGAAATGAGCATATGCGGATTATATCCTTGGCTGTAGGCAATCGGAATTTCGGCCCTGCGGATCGTGCGCTCAAATACCCGCATCAGGTCATGATGGCTGATATATTTTATTTCTTCTTCTTTGGTATATTTAACTCTTAATCGCTGCATAAGGAAGCTCCTCATTTGGGGCTTTGGCCTTTAAATATTTTTCTGCGTCAATGCCAGTTGCCTTGATCGCTTCTTGCCAGATGGCAAAATTAAAATGTTCGGACCAGGCATCTAGGGTTGCGCCCATTTTCCAGGCGGTTACCAGCAGCTTGGATAATTTATTGTCACCCCTTGCGAATATCCCTTCTAGAAAGCTAATTTCTGCTTGGTGCCAGCGCACCTGGATTTTCCGGTTAGTAATCATTCTTTTAATGATTTTTTGCTTTTCATAGGTTTCCTCAATAGAAATTTGCGCTTCCCTTTCAAAAGGAGTGTGGGGCTTTGGCACAAAGGTTGATAAATTAACTGTAATGCTGGCCCGGCGCGAAATTTTTTGCCCAATGCTATAAATTTTTTCAGCTAAACTGCATATCCCGGTTAAATCCTCTTCGGTTTCTGTGGGCAACCCGATCATGAAATAAAGCTTTATAGAAGAGACCCCGGCTTTAAAAGCTGTTTCACATCCGCCTAAGATTTCTTCCTCGGTTAAGTTTTTCCCGATTACATCCCGGAGCCTTTGCGTACCAGCTTCTGGGGCAATGGTTAAGTTGCTTGGCCGCACGCGCAAAATTTCGGTTAAAAGGCGGATAGATTTTATATTGGCTCGAATCGAAGGAATGTTGATGGATATTTTCTTTTTTGAAAACTCGTCCGCCAGTAATTTTACCAATTTTTCAATTTGCGGATAATCACTGGTGCTTAAGGAAAGCAGGGAAATTTCCTGGTACCCGGTATTTTTGATGGTTTCTTTGGCAATTTCTAAAAGTTTTTCAGGGGATCGGGTCCTAACTGGCCGACAAGTATATCCAGCATGGCAAAATTTGCAGCCCCATTTGCACCCGCGCATAATTTCGAGCGCTACGCGGTCGTGCACGGTTTGGATAAACGGGACAATTGGCTTGGTGGGATAAGGAACGTTATCTAAATTTTCAATAATTCTTTTTTCCGTTGGATTGTTTAGGCTTGGAACGTATATGCCTTTGATTTGAACAATCTTTTTGAAAAATTCTTCCCTGGTTAGGTTTTTATTTTCTTTGTAAAAATTTTTTACTTCTACGATAACTTCTTCGGCTTCGCCGATGACAAAGAAATCAAAGAAATCCGCAATGGGCATCGGATTTGTGGTGGAGGGACCCCCAGCAAAAATTAAAGGATATTTTTCATCCCTGTCTTTGCGATAAAGGGGAATGTTGGCTGTATCCAAAATAGTTAAAATATTGGTATAGGTTAATTCATGCTGGGCTGAAAAGCCGATTAGGTCGAAATTTTTTAAGGGCTGGAAGGATTCAAGGGAAAAAATTTCTTCAATTATTTTTCGCAGGTCAGGATAAGGGGCAAAAACCCTTTCGCATAAGGTGTCTGGTTCAGAATTTAGGACATGATAAAGGATCTGCAGGCCCATATTGGACATGCCGATCTCATAAAGATCCGGTACCGCCAGGCAAATCTTGACCGGGGTTGTTTCCCATTTTTTATGGACAGAATTTAATTCTGTTCCAATGTAGCGGGCTGGTTTTTGGACCAAGGGAAGTATGTTTTCGATGTCTTTGAAGGCCATAATTTATTTGTTTTCTAGAGGAATTATAACATGCAAAAGATAAAAACCGTGATATAATTTTTCCTCTTGCCGACGTGGTGGAACTGGCAGACACGTACGATTCAGGTTCGTATG
The DNA here is from genome assembly GCA_964528395.1 of uncultured bacterium. Taxonomy (GTDB): domain Bacteria; phylum Margulisbacteria; class WOR-1; order CAZGTC01; family CAZGTC01; genus CAZGTC01. The sequence goes on along the minus strand of CAZGTC010000008.1, from coordinate 68,707 downwards.
GGGAAACCCTTGTGGGTTCGACTCCCACCGTCGGCATTATATGGTTCCCCATTTTTTAAGGCCTAAACCCAATCTGTTTTTTGGGTTTTTCTTCGATGGCCATGATATGACGGATAGCTTCAAAAATAGTTTTGATTTCTACATCATGTTTTACGGTTTTTCTTTCTAGGTCATTTAGCTTATGAGCTAATTCTTTATGAGTTGAAAGAAATTCACGGATTTTTACAAAAACTCTCATTATCAAAATATTAACTTGAATAGCCTTTTTACTTTTCAGCACACTAGAAAGCATGGCAACCCCTTGTTCCGTAAAAGCATAAGGTCGATATTTTATGTTTTCCCCTTTCTTCAAGGTCACAAATTGTGACCTTGAACGATTAGCTTCTTCCCAAGAGAGGTGAAACATAAAATCTTCGGGAAATCTTTCGATATTTCTTTGGACGGCCTGATTAAAAGCTTTAGTTTTAACTCCATATAACTTAGCGAGATCTTTATCCAGCATGATTTTTTGTCCGCGGATGAAATAAATTTTATTCTCAAGGCTTTCAACCAAAACTAGCTTAGGCATTGTGACTTCTCCTTTTTTTATGTTTTGCAACTTATATCCCTGCAATTTCCATGCCAAGGAGCTTAAGAGAGAAGATGAATAAACTGTAGGAAAATTAAGGCAAGCCCGTTGCGAAATACGACAGAGGGACTATTTTACAACAATATTAACTAGTTTCTTTGGGATATAGATAACTTTAATAATCTGTTTTCCAGCGAGGAATTCTTTGGCAGATGCTTGAGCTTTTTCTTTGGCCTCATTTTCTTCAATACTTATTGAAACATCAAGGCGTGCCTTGAGTTTACCGTTTATCTGTATAACTAAAGTTATATTCTCCTCTTTTGTTAATTCTTCATCGTATTTTGGCCAGGGCTCAAGAAGAATGCTTTGTTTTTCTCCTCTCTGATGCCACAGTTCTTCGGTGATGTGCGGGGCAAAAGGGGAAAGGAGCAGCAGGAGTGACTTTATCGCAACTTCCCTATGTTCTGTGTTTTGTTCTCCGGGTTCTGTGTTTAGAAAATTTACAAATTCCATCATTTTTGCAATTGCAGTATTAAATGAAAACCTTTCAAAGTCCTGGGTTATGGCTTTTATAAGTTGGTGAGTCTTTTTTTCTATTTGATTATTGGTGATTGGAATTTTATTTAGATTTAGTAATTGGTCATTTGGATTTTGCACAGCGAGTCGCCAGACTTTTTTAAGAAACCGGTAGCATCCCTCGACTCCTTGATCGCTCCATTCCAGCTCTCGCTCTGGTGGAGAAGCAAAAAGGATAAACAAGCGGGCAGTGTCTGCTCCGAATTTTGCGATAATATCATCTGGGTCAACGACATTGCCCTTGCTCTTGGACATTTTAGCCCCGTCTTTTATTACCATGCCTTGGGTTAAAAGATTTTGAAAAGGTTCATTGGTGTTAATGAGTTTTTGGTCGTGTAAAAATTTTGTAAAAAATCGAGAGTAAAGCAAATGTAAAATAGCGTGCTCAATGCCCCCAATATATTGGTCAACTGGCATCCATTGATCAGCTTTTTTTGGATCAAAAGCTTTTTTATTATTGTGAGGATCGCAGTATCTCAAGTAATACCAGGAGGAACAATTGAAGGTATCTAGGGTATCGGTTTCCCGGCGGGCTTCGCCTTTACACTTTGGGCACTTGATTTCTGTAAAAGATTTTGAAGTGGCAAGAGGAGAAGCGCCTTCCCCGGTAAATTTAACATCCGTGGGGAGTTTTACTGGCAATTCCTTTTCTGGAACAGGAATTTCCCCGCATTTTTCGCAGTAGATAATGGGAATCGGCGCGCCCCAGTACCTTTGGCGGGAGACGAGCCAATCGCGGATCTTAAAGTTAACTTTTTTTCCTCCCCATCCTTTTTCTTCCAGCCAAGCAATGATCTTTTGGATAGCCTCATCACTTTTTAATCCATCAAACTGCGCGGAATTAATCATGATCCCAGCATCTTCAAAAGCTTTGCCTTGATCTTTGACCACAGAGCTCGGATCACTGATCACAGGTTTGATAGGCAACTTATACTTTTTCGCAAATTCAAAATCCCTCTGATCATGCGCTGGAACCGCCATTACTGCGCCGGTCCCGTATTCCATCAGCACGTAGTCAGAAATCCAGATCGGGATTTTTTCATTATTAACCGGATTGATAACAAAAGCTCCAGAAAATACTCCATCTTTTTCCAGCTTATTTTCTCTTTCTTTGGCAGATTCATTCCGGGTTTTTTCTAAATAAGTTTTAACAACTTCTTCTTGTTCGGTATTCTTTGCAAGCTCCAAAACCAGGGGATGTTCTGGGGCAATGGCCATATAAATTACGCCAAATAAGGTATCGGGACGAGTTGTGTAAACTTCAAGCACTTTATTATCCAACCCAAGTTTCGCGATCTTAAATTTTACCTGCGCGCCAACGGATCGGCCGATCCAATTAGTCTGCATTGTTTTTACGCTTTCCGGCCAGCCGCGTAAAAGCTGAATATCATCCAAAAGCCTTTGCGCATAATCCGTGATCTTTAAAAACCATTGTTCTAGAGGCTTTTCCTTCACCAAAGAATCGCAACGCCAGCATTTGCCGTCTTTGACTTGTTCATTGGCAAGTACGGTCTCGCATTGTGGGCACCAATTCACAATGGCTTTTTTGCGGTAAGCTAAGCCCTTTTCATAGAACTTTAGAAAGAGCCATTGCGTCCATTTATAATAATCTTCTTTAGAAGTAGTTACCTCTCTTGACCAGTCAAAAGCCAGGCCCAAAGCTTTTAGCTGTTTTTTCATGTGTGCAATGCATTGGCTGGTCCAATCCGCGGGATGAGTTTTGTTTTGGATAGCAGCATTTTCTGCCGGCATACCAAAGGCATCCCAGCCTATGGGATTAAGCACATTAAATCCCTGCATTTTTTTATAGCGGCAAACTACATCGCCGATGGAATAATTCCTTACATGGCCCATGTGGATGCGGCCCGAAGGGTAGGGAAACATGACTAAGCTGTAATATTTGGGCTTTGCAGACTTGTCATCGCAGACAAATTGCTTGTCCTGCTCCCACTTCTTCTGCCATTTCTGTTCTATCTCTTTAGGACTATAATCTTGCATGAGGTATATATTTTAGCATACTTCGAGTTTTTAGTAAGCGGTTGACAATAGGTTTACAATAGTTTACAATAATTTACATGGTAAATAAGATTATTGAGGAAGAGTTTAAGAAGGCCGGGCATGTTACCAGCGAAAGAATCTCCCATCTGGCAGGAATTTCGCGCCAAGCCGCCCATAGATATTTAGCGGCTATGGTTAGGGAAAAGCGGGCGGTAAAAGTTGGCAAAACCAGAAACACTTACTATCTTCCTTTTTCTGCTCCGGGCCAAAAAACAAAGCCTTTTTTTCATCAACGCCTTAAGAATAAAAACCTTTCAGAAGACCTTGTTTTTGATCGGATCAGCCTGACAACAGAGACGATCAAACGGTTGCCTAAAAATGCCAAAAGCATTTTGCGTTATGCTTTTACGGAAATGCTAAATAATGCGATTGAACATTCAAAGTCTTCTAATCTTTCTATAAATGTGTTTGAAGATCGGGACGAAGTATCCTTTGAAATTTTGGATTGGGGGATAGGGGCTTATAATAGCATCCAAAAGAAATATCGCCTTAATGATAACTTTGAAGCTTTACAAGAGCTTCTAAAGGGAAAAACAACCACCGCACCCAAAAAGCATTCAGGGGAAGGGGTGTTTTTTACCTCCAAAATTGCGGATCGATTTAAACTATCTAGTTCAAAATTAGAACTGGTGGTTGATAATGTAATTGGAGATGTCTTTGTTAAAGATATTCCTTTTCAAAAAGGGACTCTGGTTAGTTTTCAAATAAAAAAGGCTACTAAAAAGGATTTAACCGCTTTATTTAATGAGTTTTCGAATGTTAACTATCAGTTTTCAAAAACAAAAGTAACGGTTAAGCTGTTTGAACGGGGAGCAGAATATGTTTCTAGATCCCAAGGGAGGAGATTATTATTCGGATTAGAAAAATTTCAGACGATTTATTTGGATTTTAAAAATATAACCGCAATTGGGCAAGCTTTTGCGGACGAAATTTTCCGTATTTTTAAATTAGAACATCCTTCTATTTCTATTCTCCCCCTGAATGCTGCTCCTTCTGTCATGTTCATGATCAAAAGAGCCCAAGGCTAGATTTTTTTGCTCTGCTGCAATTTGCCTTGGTTTTTATAGATATTTTGATCCTTCTATTTGTATTGACCGGTTCGAAAAACAAATCTTAGGGGGGGTAGGAGTTTCCCGATTCTCCTGAAATGCTTGTTGGCCAGGCACATTGGCTGGAGTTGTCCGCACATAACTTCCTCTTGAATCCAAGCCAAAATTTATCTTTACCGGCAATCCTGGAGCATTGACAATCTACCGGGAATCCCGGTATAATACCTGCATTATGAAGATTCATTTGCCAAATAGCGCCTTTTTAGGCAATATTGACCCATTTCTTAAAGGTTTTGATACTACTAACCCAGATAAGCTAGAAATTACAACAAATAAAAATTGGATATCGATTCATCCAGTTGTTTTGTCTATGCTTGCGGCTTTGGGGTTAACTATAGAAGCTTCAAATATTGAATGTGAAAAACTAGAAGCAGCTTCAAAACATTATTTAGAAAGAATGGGATTGTTTAAGTTTTTAAGAATACCGTCTGGGATAGCTGTAATAGAGCACGAATCAGCTGGGCGCTTTATTCCGCTAACCCAAATAACCAATTCCACAGAATTAACAAAATTTATTACTGATATGATTCCTCTTCTTCATTTAGAACCCAAACAAGCGGAACCCATCCAATATATTGTCAGCGAATTAGCTAGAAATGTATTAGAGCATTCCCTTTCAAAACACGGGGCCATTTTATCGGCACAGTATTATAAAAAGAGCAATACTATAAGAATCGGCATCGCAGATACCGGGATAGGGATAAAAGAAAGCATCAATAATTCCTATAATGCCCAAACGGATTTAGAAGCCATTAAATTAGCGCTAACCCCGGGAATTACTGGCACAACCAGAAGAGAAGGGGGTTCTGAATTAAATGCTGGAGCAGGCCTTTTCTTTATCAAATCTATTGCCAATGTAAATCGTGATTTTTTTATGCTTTATAGCGGGAATGCCATGTATAAATTATTAAAAGGGAAACCTAAAAAACGCATTTTACTACGCATAGACCCTTTTAAAGATCGGCATTCTAAAGGAGAAAACTTTCCTTTTTGGCAAGGGACAGTCGTTGGCATTGATATTTCTTTAACCGCAAAAAAAGAATTTTCCCTTCTTTTAGACCTTATCCGGGATATTTATGTTGCGGCAGTTAGGGAAAGGAAAAAAGAAAGATATAGAAAGGCCAGGTTCATATGATCCAGATTAAACTGTTTAAAATTGTGGGTGCTTTTGCTGAAAATAAAGATTTTGCCAGGCAAATAAGAAAAGAAGAAATTGTTCCTGCCCTGGATAAAAAAGAAGAAGTTGTTTTGGACTTTGAAAAAGTTGATTCAGCCACGCAGTCTTTTATCCATGCGCTCATCAGTGACCTGATGAGAAATTATGGGAACGAAGTGCTGGATAAGATAAGCTTTAAAAATTGCAACGAAACAATCCAAAAGATAATAAATATTGTTATAGATTATATGCAGCAAGGAGAATAACTTTTGCTTAATTCCTCGGTTTGGCAGAATATCAGCCACGATAAAATTTTGCATGCAGTTGAAGAAGTGCTTCAAGAAAAATTGAGCAATTTGCTTTTGGCGCGCAACAGCTATATTAACCGCGTTTATGAAATAGAAAAATATGCCTCGCAAGAGCGCTTCATCATAAAACTTTACCGCCCCGGCCGCTGGACAAAAGAAATGATTTTGGAAGAGCATAAATTTCTAGAAGAATTAGCAAAAAAAGAAAATCCAGTCATTCCTCCCCTAAAGATAAAAAAACAAACCATTTTTGAATTTAAGCCCGGCCCTATTTTTTTTGCGCTTTTTCCTAAGAAAAGGGGGCGCGCGCTGGATGAGTTTGAACAGGAGGGGTGGAAAGAAATCGGCCGGATACTGGCCAGGATCCATTTAACTGGAGAAAAGCATAAATCAAGCCAGCGCATTGAATGGAGGCCGTTGGTGGCGACCAAGCATCATATGGGGATACTGCTTAAGTCAGATTTTCTCCTCAAAGATTTTCAAGAGGCTTTCAAAAAAACCGCGGATCTTTTTATAAAAAAAGCCGAACCTTTATTTGCTGGCAAAAAATTTATCCTGCTGCACGGTGACTGCCACAAAGGCAATTTTATCCATCGTCCGGGGGAAGGAATTTTTCTGGTTGATTTTGACGATGCCTGCTTTGGCCCAGCGATCCAAGATATGTGGATGCTTCTGCCGGATATCCCAGAAAAATGCGAAAGAGAAATTAATTGGCTGCGTTCGGGCTACGAAATTTTCCGCGCTTTTGACAGAGAGCAATTATCTTTGATTCCGCTTCTTCGCGGCATGCGCATGATCCATTTCGCAGCTTGGCTGGCCATTCAGAGCCAGGAACCGGATTTTTCCAAACATTTTCCCGAAGCAGGGAAAGCGCGCTACTGGAACGAATTAATCAGAGAATTACAGGAGCTGGTTTTAAATTGCTAACTTAGTGTCAAAACTTAGGGAGCAAATCCCTCGCCTTCAGGCGATAGTAGTTCAGTCTCAATATGAGAACACGGGGATCAACTCCTTTTTAAATGGTTTCTTCATACAAAATCATTATAAGGGTGGTCCCTGAAATGTTTAAGTATCTTTTTTATATAATTGGATCTAAACCATTGATTTAGTCCAAACACCTCCTTTCCATTCAAAAATCCTATTGTACTAAGTCCTAGGGGGGTACCCTGCCTGTCGCCTGCCTGCCGGTAGGCATGGGTAGAAATATCTTCGGAGAAAATGAAATTTTCCTGAGAATCTGTAGATAAATGCGCAGAGGCGAGCGAACCATACTTGGAGAAATATTATGTCTTTATATCTAGGGCCGGTTGGAAGAAAAATATTAAAATATACAGTTAGTCATCCTCGATTGAATGGGGTAGTTGATCATCTATCAAATACTGCGCATAAAGTTTTAGGGAATAGATTTATTCCGGGCTTAAGCAGAGCTTTATTTTTGCTTTCACAAAAGATTAAACCTGGGGAACAATTGACCATAAGAAAAGACGGGATTTATAGAGAGCAAGAAAAACTGAGCCCAAATCCTCTAGGCCGCTACTTTCAAACCTCACTAAACATTGTTTTTGATAGCCGCAAACCAGAAAGAATTATTAAATATTTTAGATGCTTAAAAACCCTAATTTTAGACTACAGTCAGAGAATTGGAGATCCCTGGAGTTACATTCTATATGCCTTGCCTAAGCTCCTTGAAAAGTGTAAGTCAATAGAAGAATTAAGAGAAGCCAAAGCCCTAATTTTAGACTACAGTCAGAGATTTGGAGAAGATCCCAGGGGTTACATTCGAGATGCCTTGCCTAAGCTCCTTGAAAGGTGTAAGTCAATAGAAGAATTAAGAGAAGCCAAAGCCCTAATTTTAGACTACAGTCAGAGATTTGGAGAAGATCCCAGGGGTTACATTCGAGATGCCTTGCCTAAGCTCCTTGAAAGGTGTAAGTCAATAGAAGAATTAAGAGAAGCCAAAACCCTAATTTTAGACTACAGTCAGAGAATTGGAGATCCCTGGAGTTATGTTCTATATGCCTTGCCTAAGCTCCTTGAAAGGTGTAAGTCAATAGAAGAATTAAGAGATTGGAACAGAGAAGCCAAAGCCCTAATTTTAGACTACAGTCAGAGAATTGGAGATCCCTGGAGTTATGTTCTATATGCCTTGCCTAAGCTCCTTGAAAGGTGTAAGTCAATAGAAGAATTAAGAGATTGGAACAGAGAAGCCAAAGCCCTAATTTTAGACTACAGTCAGAGAATTGGAGATCCCAAGGGTTACATTCGAGATGCCTTGCCTAAGCTCTTTGAACAGTGTAAGTCAGAAGAATTAAGAAAAGCAGTGAAAATCGCACAAGGGTTAATTGCTGTTTCTGTTAATCCTTCTCCCCTGGCTGATATTTTGAATAAAACAACTGATAGATCTATTTTATACGAAACTCATAGAAAAGAGTTTTTAAGGTTTTGCAAGAATTCCGGACCTAATCTTCCTAATAATTTAGGCTTTTTTGAACTCTTAACTGGACAAAACGCGAAGGAGCTTTTTGCTGCATCCGTTGACTATTTCCAAGCTATGAAAACCTCCTTATTGCTGCCTTTGTTTTTCCAGGAATACTGTCGCCGTGATGCAGAAGGAAGACAAAAACTAGCAAATGATTTCAAACAATATTGCGCGGCTCAAACTAAAGGAGAAAAGGTGTTGGCTTCAGAACTATCCGCAGATATCAGAGAAGAAATCGATTATTCTCTGATTAATTCCGCATCTCTAACTAAAGAAACATATGGAAATACTCTCGAAAGATTAAAAGGCCAAACTATCCCTTCCCCTAATTTTAGTCAAGTAATTACCATTTCCCTGCAAAAAGCTCAAAAAAAAGGGAGTATCCCCCCCAAAGATGTTGAATATTTAAAAGAAAAAATTAGCTGGCTTGAAGAAACCTTACAACTAAAAGAGACGTTTCCAGATTTAACAAGTATTGAATCAGCAATTGCTAGTTTCCCAATCACGGATCGCCCAGGCAGGAAGCCCTCTGAAAAGCACACCCTGAACCTCATAAAACTGTATTTACTTAAAACCTATTTAAGCGATGAGAATATAAAAACAAAGATTGATGATTTAATCGCCAGAAAAGAAAGTATCTCTGCCGGCGATCTTGATATCCCAGAATGTCTCATAGAAATATTTGGAGAAATCAAACCAGATGCAGAAGAAGAGGTTAAGAAAAGAATAAATGGGGCAGTAGATGTGCCACGGTTAGAAAAAATACAAAGAAGATTTACATCAGAAAGAAGCAAAGAGGAAATACTCCTTGAGCTTATATCAAGTAAAACCGAATTAGATTATTTTTACGGCTACATGGGAGAGAACTGCACTTCAGGATATCCTGAAGAACTGCTTAATCCTGCTTTCACTCCTATGCGTATAGTTGTTAATGGAAAAATCATGGGCTGCATCCATACTTTGACATTGGATATTAACGGGAAAAAAACCTTGGTTCTGCCGGGAATTGAACCCAAAGAGAGCTTGCTTGCGATCATTGATGCAAGAGAATTTGCGAACGCGGTTATAAGTCAAATTGTTGAAGAAATTTGCAAGCCAAATGGATATGATCAACTATGCCTTACTACTCAAAGCAGTTCACAATCCAATCGACCCGCAGAAGCTGACGCCATTAAAGAAATAATTAAGGACAAAAGAAAGATCACTCAAGAAGTCCAATCAAACTTTCCTCGAGACAGCTCTTATTCAATTGAACAATTAGCAGTAGTGTGGGAAAAATAAAAGCGGCCCGCACTTTGAAAGGTTCCAGTTTTTGTCCACAATAAGTTTTGGGCCGTGTCTATAAGTCTTTTTCTGGTTCAGTAAATACGCGGTAGAAGCAGAAAAGTGTAAGCCCAATAATAAAAAACCAAGAAATAAGCATTAATATCCATCCAGCTAAAGTCATTTTAGGCCTCTCTTTTTCCACGCAATTTTAACTAAGACAGCTAAAAACATAAACAACAGGATTAATCCGATGCGGGTTCCTAAAATATAGGGCAGGTTTTCAGAAGATACGCCTTTCATCATAATGATTGGCAGCCAGTCCTGCCAAAGCCAGGCCCCAATAATCAAAAGCAAAAAAGTCGGAGTAACATATTTAATGATAAACTTATAAATTTTTGGAACGCGGAGTTCCGCGCCATGGTGGATTTGCTCCCAGGCCTTGTCTATGCCAAAAACCCAGCTAAACAGAATAGTTTCAATAGTGGCAAAAATTACCAGGCAAACTGTGCCGCCCCAGAAATCCAGCTCGTCCACCACGCCATGGCCCAAGAAAAAGATCGCAGGCTGAATTAGAATAAAAGTAATAATGCCCAAAATTAAAATTGTTTTTTTTCGGGTTAACCCAAAATCATCCTCCATAAAAGAAATAGCAGGCTGCATTAAAGAAACTGAAGAAGTAAGGCCAGCTAAAAATAAAAGAGTAAACCAAGCAAAAGCAAAAAAAGCACCTCCGCCAATCTGGTTAAAGATCATAGGCATGGTAACAAAGCCTAGGTTAAAAGTTCCGCTTTTGGCAATTTCAAAAATTGAAGCTGGCCCGAAAAAAGCAAAAGCCGCAGGGATAATAATGCTGCCGCCTAAAATTATTTCGGCAAACTCATTGGTAGAGGCCGCAGTTAAGCCGGATAAAACAATATCATCGCCCTTTTTAAGGTAGCTGGCATAGGTTAAGATAACCCCGATCCCAACGCTTAAAGTAAAGAAAATTTGCCCAGCTGCTGCCAGCCATACTTTGGCCTTAAATAAAGAAGAAAAATCCGGGTTCCATAAAAAGCCCATGCCATTTATAATGCTCCAATCAGGATGCGCTAGATTTGGGGTGCCCAGGCTCAAGACCTTGGCGGCCACAATAATGCCGAGTATAAACAGCAGGGGCATGGCAATATTGCAGAGTTTTTCAATCCCGCCTTTTATGCCGCGATAAAGAATGGCAAAATTCAAGATGAAAGTTATGATGAAAAATATATAAGATGTCATTAGTTGATTATTCGCGGTTAAACCTTGGTAGCTCATCAGAAAATCTTTTAAAGCGCCTTGGTTTTGCAAAGCTGCGAGCTGCCCGGTTAAGGCAAAAAAAGCATAGCCCAAAAGCCAGGATTCTATATATGTATAGTAGATGAAGATAACTAGAGGCCCAAAAATTCCAATCACGCCAAAATATTTAATAAACCGGTTTTTCCAGAGGGAGTGGAACATTCCAGGCGCGGATCCATGTCCGAAAAGCCCGCCGTATCGGCCAACCGCCCACTCGATCCACATCAAGGGAATTCCAAGAAGTAAAAACGCAATAAAGTAAGGAATTAAAAAAGCGCCGCCGCCATTTTGCGCAGCTTGAGAGGGAAATCTTAAGAAATTACCTAGTCCAACCGCAGACCCCGCCACGGCCAAAATAATCCCCATCCGGCTTCCCCAGGACTCTCGTTTTTTATTTTCTGGCATAGGGAAAAGTATAGTATATTTTCTATTATCTGTGAAATGGCAGTTTGAGTTTTATAGGAGGGCATGGTAGACTTTTTGTATGAAAAATAATGATAAAAAAGATATTGTTGAAAATATTAAGTGGTTCCAAAAATTTTCTTTGCTTAAGCGCTTGAAGCTTTCTTTTGAGCAGCAAAAAGCTGTTCGTATATTAAGGAGATTAAAAATTGAAGGAATCAAAAAAGCAGCTTGATAATTCTTCTCTTCCAGAACCTCTTGCATTTATAAAAGCGATTCACAAAAAAGGCGTAAGATACTTATTGATAGGAAGACAAGCGGTCATTGCTTATGGAGGTCCGGTTCAAACGATGGATTATGATATCTATGTTGACGGATCTGAAAAAAATATTAACCATTTATTAGAGATTGCGATCGAATTCTCTTTGTTTCCTAGTATTCCAAAAGAAGAAATAGCAAAAACCTTTAAATTTAAGCTAGAAAATGATTGCGTTATTGATGTATTTCGCGCCAAACATTTGATGGTTTCAAAGACGGAAAAAATATCCTTTGATGAGATATATGAAAGAAAAGTTGTGGCCAAAGATGTAAGCGGATTAGAAGTAAATTTGCCCAGCATAGAGGATTTGATATTACTAAAAAAAGTGCGTTCTTCTCCAAAAGACCTTCTTGATATTGAGTATTTAAAACAGCTTAAAAACAAGAAATAAGCTTACCTCTGTTTGTTACAAATCTACCTTTAAAGCTTTCCCTTAGTAGATGGTACGCCTTTTTTGCGGGGGTTGATCGCGCAGGACTTGAAAAGAGTGATCGCCACGCCTTTAAATATTGCCTCTAGAATGTGATGCGTATTATTTCCGCGCACAATATTTATATGCAGGTTAATTCTAGCGTTCAAAGTTAAGGCCTCAAAAAATTCCTTGGTGGTTTCTGCGTCGAATTTTGAAAAAGGCTCTCTTGGAAGTTCTACGTTATAAGTTAAATGCGGCCGGCCAGAGATATCAATGGCAACTTCAGCGAGAGCTTCGTCCATAGGTACTTTTACATCTGCATATCTTTCAATTTGGGATTTATCTCCCAATGCTTTTAGCAAGGCTTCGCCCAGGACAATGCCTACGTCTTCTACGGTATGGTGCATGTCTACTTCAATATCGCCTTTGCAGGATAAATCTAAGTCAAAAGAAGCATGCTTGGTTAAAAGCTCCAGCATGTGGTCAAAAAACCCAATGCCCGTTGATATTTTGCTTTTTCCCGAGCCATCGATATTGAGCTTTAAATTAATATCAGTTTCTTTGGTTTTTCTTTTTATATTAGCCTTGCGCATAATTTGATCCTTTTTAAGGGAAGAATGGGAATATTATACTCTAAAATAATTTTACGTCCACAATTCTTGGTGGGAAAAGTCTTGCTGCCTTAATTGGTCAAAAACATTTAAGCAGAATTTAAGATAAGCTAGGCGAGGGCCGATTCTATTTGTTTGTTTCTTTTTTTCCTTATGATAAGCAGCTGCGAGCAAAGAATGTTCTTCTTGTGTTTTTTCTTGTTCCAATATATGGTTAATGGCTTCAAAAATATCTTTCTTCCTAGGGCTTAGGGCGTTAGGAGGAAAGTCTCGATTGTCTCCCCCGGGCATATTAGCAGAAAAATTATTCATCCAGGCGGTTAAGCCTAAGCATAAGTCTTCTTCTGTTAATTTGTTCGGATCCTTGAGAAGCGACTTTAAGCGATCTATCTTTTCGGCTGTATTTTGAGGAATAAAAGGAGGATTTCTATAAATATTATCTATAGAAGTAATTGCACACAAAGGAACAAAGCAATAAATAAAATATGGGTCGGAATTTAGTTTTTTTATGGTTTCCGATGGGATTTTTTCCAATCCTTGCCAGCTGGCAAATAATATTATAGCTGCGATTAAGTTAGGTGTTTGGGAGGGAACCCTATTTAAATGCTTTAATTTTAGGTCAGTCGTTAAACGAGAGAATCTTTCTCGTTTTGGAACTCGTGTTGGAAAGATAATCTTCATATGCTTATTTTCTAAAAATTACCGGAATAATTTCAGTTGGCGGAAAAAATTTATAGGCAAGAGAGAATTCGTTAAAATAACTTTTGCGTTTCAGCTTTTGGCTTAGCTGCGCGAAGTTTTAAATGCTGGTAGCTTTTTTCAGTGGCGCAGCGGCCGCGAGAAGTTCGTTCCAAAAATCCTAATTGTAAAAGATAAGGTTCATAAACATCTTCAATAGTATCTGCTTCTTCAGAAATAGAAGCCGCGATAGTTTCTAATCCAACCGGTCCGCCGCTATAATTTTCAATAATAGTCCTTAAGACCTTGCGGTCGATTTTATCCAAACCTAAGTGGTCAATTTCCATGCGCTCAAGCGCTTGATGCGCGATTTCCTCGTTAATTACGCCATCCGCTTTTACCTGCGCAAAATCCCGGACCCTTCGCAGCAAGCGGTTGGCCAGGCGGGGAGTTCCTCGCGATCTTTTAGCAATGGCTTCCGCGCCTTCCGAACTGATTTTTAAGTCCAAAACTTTGGCAGCGCGCATAATGATTTTTACCAGTTCTTTAGGATTGTAAAAATCCAAACAATGGATCATGCCAAAACGGTTCCTTAAAGGAGCCCCCAAAAGCCCGGCGCGGGTGGTGGCGCCGATTAAAGTAAATTTTGGCAGGTCGATGCGGATAGACTTGGCGCTGGGGCCTTTTCCAATAATAATATCCAAGGCAAAGTCTTCCATCGCAGGATAAAGGATTTCTTCCACCATTTTGTTTAAGCGGTGAATTTCATCAATAAAAAGAACATCCCCGGCTTTAAGATTAGTCAAAATTGCGGCCAGGTCTCCAGCGCGTTCAATGGCTGGGCCAGAGGTAATTTTTATCTGCACGTTCATTTCGCAGGCAATGATATTAGCGAGCGTGGTTTTTCCCAGTCCCGGAGGCCCGTAAAAGAGGATATGTTCCAAAGGTTCTTCTCTTTTTCCCGCAGCTTGCATGTGGATGCGCAAGTCTTCTTTGATCTTTTCCTGGCCGATAAAATCATCGAGCGAGCGCGGCCGAATACCGTTAAAAAGCTGGGTTTCTTCCATATAAGGATTTTAACATATAAAATATAAAAGTCCGAATATCCTAATTTCCTAAAGTCCTAACAAGGAATTATTATAAATATTAAACTCCATGTTCGGATTTAGGACATTCGGATTTTGGAATTTAGAGGGTCGAACTATAGATCCGCTGGTACTCGTAAAAACTATTGAGGACTTTTTTGACATAATAGCGGGTTTCAGAAAAAGCAATTTCAGTTTCTACGAATTCATCAATATCAAAATACTCATCCCCATGCTTGGCTTTCCAGGATTTTAGCCATTTTTTTACCCGGCCCGGCCCCCCATTATAGGCCGCGAGCGCAAGCCCCGGGTGCAAAGGAAAAGCTTCCAGCTGCTTAGAAATATAGTAAGTTCCCATGTTGATATTAACTTGGGGCTCGGCCAGTTTTTGGAAATAATAATCATCATAATCTATGGCTTTTGCAATCAATTTTCCGGTTTGCGGGATGATCTGCATAAGTCCATAAGCTTTGGCATGGGAATAAGCTTCGGGATTAAAGCGGCTTTCCTCGCGGATGATCGCCAGTACAAAATAAGGATTTACATTATATTGTTTTCCGTATTCTTCTGCGAATTTCCAGTAGCCCTTGGGATAGGCCAGGGGCAAGAGCGCAGGATCATTTTTCGAAATTTTATTTTCCGCGAATTTTATCGGTGCGCGGAAATTGCCCGACAGCATCAAGGCTTTGCTTAAATACAAAGGATTATCCGAAGCTTCTTTAGCGGCTAAAAACGGCAGCCCGATTTCCATTAATTGGTTGAATTTTTCTGCATTCAAGCTTTCCCCGGAAGAAGGAATTGAAATATTATCCAAGGCTTCGAGCACAGGCGTAATCTTTTCTTCGGGCAATTTCCCCGGGGAAGCTTGCATGATAGTTTCGATCCGTTCGGCAAACTCTTTGTCAATTGCAAGCTCGCTCAAAGGCAGGCTTTCACCAAACTCTTCTTTTAAAATCTCCTGCGAGCGATAGGTGTAATAGGTGTGATCGTAGCTGGCAACGATTTGCCGAAAGCCTTCTGCAGCTTTTTCTTTTTGTCCTATTTTTTGCGCGCTTTTGGAGGCCCAGAAAAGATTGGCAGCTGCGAGTTTTTGGTCGCTGGTTTTTGTCCCCATTAAAAAACTTTTGCGGGCACTGGCCAGTGCGCCTTTTTTGAAATAAGACATGCCCATGCGAAAAGCAGCTTCCCCGGCCATGGGGCTGGCAGGATATTTTGACAGGAGCGACAGATAGGCTTTATAGGCTTGGGGGATAAGGTCATGCGCTTCATAATAATAGCCAATATAATAAGCGGTGTCGTCAGCGTAAATGCTTTTTGGATAATAATTTATGACAGCGCGGAAGCTGCTGATTGTGTTGTTGAGCTTGCCCCTCTTTCCCCAGGCAAAACCTTTATAGTAATAAGCTGCGGCAGCAGAGTTTTTTCCGCTATTAATGGCAAGGTTAAACCACTTAATGGCGGTTTTTTGGTCCCCGGTCCTGTAATAACAGCGGCCGAGCATTACAAAAGCATCGTCAGTAAAAGAACTGCCCGGATATTTTTTTACTATTTCTTTAAAGTATTTTTGGGCCTTTGGATAATCTCTTTCAGCAAAGGCTTTTTCTCCGAGCTGAAAAAATTCTTTGGCTGAAGCAGGCTTTGGTTCTGGCGGAGCAGCGACAATTCCATTATTCAGGCATTTAATGTATTGGGCTTGGGCTTCGGCAGTTAATGGGGAGGAGGGGAAATTGCTGATTAAGAGGGAATAAACCTTTGCAGCTTCAGGGTAATTTTTTTGGACAAAATAAGTTTCGGCCAGGGCAAAGTGGGCGTAATCTGCCAGGATAAAATTTTGGTCATTGGCCGCAGACCTTAAACAATCCTGCGCTTCGCTAATCTGGTTATTTTCAAAAAAAGCATAACCTTTGAGGAGCTGGGCTTTGGGCTGGCGGTCCCAAGCCAAAATTTCTGTAGTTTTTTTATACTCTCCTTGCCGGAAATAATCTGCAGCAGTTTGCAAACGCCCATCTCCAAAGCTGGACAAACAAAACATAAATAAAGCAGCTAAAATGATTACAATTTTTTTCATAGGGTCTTATTTTACTAGATTGGGGCAGGGATATACAAGCAGATGAAATTTTAAATTATTTATGATAACATCGAACAAAATGTATATAAAAAACTTGACGCTGCGCGGCTTCAAAACTTTTGCGGATAAAACCGTTATTGAACTGGATCCTTTGGGCGGAATTACTGCGATCGTTGGCCCAAATGGCTGCGGCAAAAGCAATATCCTGGATGCAGTGCGCTGGGTCCTGGGGGAGCAAGGCTCAAAATCCCTGCGCATTGATAATCTTGAACAAGTTATTTTTGCCGGTACCAATCAGCGCAAGCCCTTGTCTTTGGCCGAAGTTTCACTCCTGATGGATAATTCCGACGGGGTTCTGCACACTGAATTTTCTGAAGTGGATGTCAGGCGCCGGGTTTTTCGCGATGCCGAGAGCGAATTTTTCCTCAATAAATCCGCCTGCCGGTTAAAAGATATCCGCGACTTATTTTTGGATACAGGGCTAGGGGCTGGGGCGTATTCGATCATTTCTCAAGGCCAGGTAGATGCTATCCTTTCTTCCAAGCCCGAAGAGCGCCGGGCGATTTTTGAAGAAGCTGCTGGCATCAATAAATACAAATTCCGCAAAGAAGCTGCAGAGCGCAAATTGATCGCAACCGAACAAACGCTTTTGCGGGCCAAAGACTTGCGCAAGGAAATAACCGATAATTTAGTGGTGCTGGAAAAGCAATCTACGGATGCCCGCGAGTATAAAACCTTGAAAGACCGCGTGCGCTTTTTAGAGATTTGCTTATGTAAATACCAAGGCCAGGATTTTTGGGTAAAGAAAAAAGGGGCCGAGGAAAGAATTTCCCAGCTCAAGCTGCGTTTAGCGCAAGTAGCCCAGGAATTAATCACCCTGCAGGAGCAGAAAAAAACTTTTAAGCAAGAACTTTTGGCGCTGGAAGAAAAAGAAGTGAATGAGCGCACTTCCTTAATTCCAGAAGAAGAACAGCAGCTCAAGAAAATAATTTTGCAAAAAGAGGACGAGCTAACTGATTTGCGCAATTGTATCCGCGATTTGGAAGAACAAGAACGCTTTGCCTCTTCAAACCTAGCTCGCGACCAGCAAATGAAAGAGCGCAACCGCTTGCGCATAGAACATATTGCCAATGAATTGATTTTGCTGGCGAACCAAGCGGATGAAAAAAACCACAAGCTCAATAAGGGCAATGATTTTTTGTCCGGCGAAAGCTTAGACATTAACCAGATCGAAAATGAGCTAGCGGCTTTTACCTTGAACCTGCGGGATTTACAAGAAAATGAGCGCGTGTGCCAGATGGAAATGTCCCGCTTGCAAGAAAATCTAAAGACAAAATCCCTGCGCCGCGAAAATCTTTCTTTGAGCCTCCAGAAATGGCAGGCTGCTACGAATGAAAAAATAAGCCTGCTGAATAATCTGCAAGAGCAGCTGGCCCAGATCGAGGATATTGCCGAGGGCGAAAATGTCCTGGAAGTAGCTTTGCAAAAAATTACTTTTGTGCGCGAAAAAATAAAAGCCTGGGAGCAGGATGCCGCACGCCTAAAAGATGAAGTTGCCTCGGTTTTACAGGAATTGCACAAAGGGATCCTGCGCTTGGAAGCTGCCTTGCGGGGAAAATCGGATAAAAAGAAGCAGGAAATTGAAAAAGAGCTCGAAGGGCTCAAGATGGATTTGGTGGCCCTAAAAGTAAAAATGGAAGGGGCTTTGGCAGAAGAAAAATCTTTGGATTTGGAAGCTGCTCCGCTGGAAAAACTTTTGGCAGATAATTTGCAAAAGATCGAAAATATAAAAAGCCAGCAAGGCCCGCTGCGCCAGCAGATCGAAGCTTTGCAGGCCAAGTCCCGATTTTTAAAAGACCAGTCAAGCGAACGGGAAAAGTTAAAGATGGAGCTGGTTTCCCTGAAGGTAAGAAAAGATTCTTTGGAGTCCGAATCAGCTAAATTGCACGATGACCAGAAGTTTTTATCGCAAGCAGTCGAGGGTGCAGAGGCAAAAATAAGCCATCTTTTGCAGGAGAAAACTTCCCTTTTAAAAAATAAAATTTTACAGGATGAAGAAGTTAAGCAGCTCCGCCAAAAACTGCAAGAAATAGAAGACCTGCGCCGCCAAAAAATCCAGGAGCTTTTTGCAGCGCGCGGGGCGATTGAGAAAAAAATTGATGCCAGCGAAAATCAGATTAATCGCCTGGCAAACGAGGAAAAAGAAGCGACCGCAGAAATTTCCCGATTAGAAATCAATCTCACCCGCTGGGAGGGGGAATTAAACACCCTTAGCAGCCGCGTGCTGGAAGAATACGGCTTGTCCCAGCAAGATGTCTTGGATTTTCAAGGAGAAATTGAAAGTATTAATAAAGCCAAAAAAGAAGTTGAAACTTCCCGCCAGAGGATGCGCCAGCTTGAGCCGGTCAACCTTCTGGCAATTGAAGAATATGAGAAGGTAAAAGAGCGCGCAACCTTTATTGATTCCCAATGGCAGGATTTGGATTCTGCCCGCCAAAATTTAAGGTCTTTGATTTCTGAATTGGATGTTAAGGCCCGCCAGAGCTTTGACCAAACCATTGAAGAAGTCAGTAAAAATTTTTCCGAAATCTTTGCTTCGCTTTTTGTGGGCGGGGAGGCTAAGCTGGTTTTATCTGCTACAGAAAATACTTTTGATGCTGGGGTTGAGATCATGGTGCGGCCTGCAGGGAAAAAGTTTGTCAATCTTTCGCTTTTATCTGGAGGGGAAAGGGCCTTGACTGCTATTGCTTTGCTTTTTGCCCTGCTAAAAACCCACCCCAGCCCGTTTTGCTTTTTGGATGAGGTAGATGCACCGCTTGATGAAGCCAATATCATCAGATTTACCAAGCTCTTAAAAAATTTTTCCACTTCAACGCAAATGATTGTCATTACCCACAATAAGCGCACCATGGCAGTGGCAGATACTCTTTATGGTATTACCATGGAAGAACCCGGGGTTTCAAAAATCATCTCCATCCAGTTCGAAAAGATTTCCTCGCAAGAAGAAGCTCCTCAACTTTCTATGTCTCGCTGAAATTTCAATTTAATTCTAGCGATATATAAATATGTCAAGCCTTACCTCATCTTGTTCTGCATTGCGCAGTGCGAGGCAAATACAGCTTTTGTCTCGCCGGCACCTTGCTCCGGAAAGATTTATAACTCAATCGCTTCATTCTGGAGAGATCAATAAAATTTTGGGAGTAAGCGAGCCATTGCAAATTGTTTCCCATGATAATCCGTGCGGCGATCGCCATGTATATATTATTATTGATGGATTTAGTTATTCTCCTTACGCGACCGAAGCGAGGTTTTTTTATTTAGCAAAGGATAGCGACGGAAACGGCTTGTGGCAGGAAAAAATTGTAAGATATCCCGGAGATTTGTCTGGTTTAGTACAGCTTATGGACTATCCAAATCCGTGGAGCCCAAGAAAAGATTTTTTATATAGGCAAATTAATGAGATTGGCTTAATTACTGGCAGGGTAGAAACAACAGACCTTGTTTTTGATGGAAACAATTGGCAGCCCGGAGCTGAAAAGCATTCCCAAAACTTAGTTCAAGCTAGAAATTATAGACCCCTTATTTTTCATGCAATTGATCAAGAAGTATGCAACATGATTGATAATGAGGGAGGCGGATTTTCTGATTATGCCGAATTCTCGTTATTTATTAATTATACAAGAAGAGTCTTGTTGCAAGGCTTGGAATCTAAGCGCGAGTATGAACTTTTTCTTAAATTTGGCCCGCCCGTATCAATGGAAATTTTTGCAAGGAAGGTTTTAGGCCTTTTTAATATTTTTCCTCCGGCTGCTCATCTGTCTGCAATTGACCCTTATTATGTTTGGATAGAAAAAATTGACGGAGATCGACTGTGGCATCCCTGGTTTAGTGAGGATAAAGAATTTTTTTATAGGGTAATCGAGGCAAGAACGGATGTTTCGTATTATACGCTGGGTAATTTGTGTTTATTGGGAGTGCTGGGCTTGTCTGATATGCATGGCGAAAATTTTTTTTTCTCTCCTGCTGGAGAAGCAATCCCAATTGACTTTGAGACGTTTTGTAGCAGAGGGGATAAAAAAGTTTTTGCTTTAATTAAAAAAGATCCCCGAGCTAGCGCGGAATTTATTCTCCGGGAAATTTGGGATGGCATATATATGGCAACAACAAATCTTCCTGTTTATTCAATGTTCCATTGCCTGCCAAAGGAAAAGAATAATGCTTTTGCCATGGGCTTGCGGGACATGTTCAATTATTTAATAAAAAAACTGGATTTTCTTTCTTCTCAAATTGCAGGGATATTGAGTGCTTGGGGAAGTGATGAATTGTATTCTCGAGTACTCTTGAGGGATACTGCTTCTTATGGTCTAGGCAGAGTTGCTCCTCATTATAGTTTTCCTCTTTGTCCTGAAGAAATCAGCCGGCATTTTGGGGAAAGGTTGGAAATGGTGAAAGATGCAGCTTCTCTTGTTTTTGAATTTCAAGGCGGGAATTATAATGAGGGGATAAAAATAACGTATAGAAAAGGCACAAAATTAGCTGGTTAGCCCAAGGTATAATTCCCTAATATCAAATTAGACTTAACAACTCCAAAAAACTATGTAAAATGGAGTTATGTATTCCAGATTGCTAAAACCTACAAGAAAATACCCCCCCCACGTTAAAAATTTTGTAGTTTTTTCAAGATTATTCCGCTTGAACAGGCATAAAAAAAATGATATTCTTATGCCTCTAAGGAGGGGCTTAAATGAGATCAACTTTGGATATTGATGGGAAATTGCTGACCGAAGCATTAAAAATTTCTGGCGCAAAAACCAAAAAAGAAGTTATTAACTTAACATTGGAAGAGTATATCCGCCACGCTAAATTAGATCGTTTAAAGAAAAGATATTCGGGGAACCCCATTTTAATGACCCAAAAACTTTTAAACAAACTTAGAAAAGATGGCTAAACAACTGCTTCTTATTGATACTTCTGTTTGGATAATGTATTTCCGCGGCGACTGCTCGAAAAGCCTAAAAGAATTTATTTACAACTCAATATCAACAGATATTGTGGCAACTACAGAGATAATAAAATTAGAAATTCTACGAGGGGCTAAAACAGAGAAAAAATTCAATCAGTTGAAAGAAGAATTTGACGCTTTAGCCCAATTCAAAATTGATGAGCTTACTTGGCAAGAATCATATAAGTTGGGTTTTAGTTTGAAGAGAAGAGGATTAACTGTGCCGACCGTGGATATTTTGATTGCGACATCAGCAATTATAAATAACACGATGGTATTACACAATGATAAACACTTCGATCTAATTTCAGATCATTCCGCATTAAAAACGATTTCCGCAGCGCAACTTTCTGTGTCTCGCTGAAATTTTGTCTTAATTTTGACGATATATTTTCTAGAGTCTCCCGAAGAGGAAACGATTAATTTATGAGAACAAATTTTATTATATTGAATCATTGCCAAAAAATAAGAAATTTACCTATAAGAAACTTACCTATAACTGGGACAAAGAAAACAATGGCTGCTAACGCCGAAGTAGTTAGACAGTTCCACGTTGTTTTACGTAAATTCGAAGAATTAAATTATCGTGCTCTTAGGCAAGCTTTTGCATTAAGCGAACATGCCAATGACATCATAAGATTGGGACGGAATTATCCGCCGCGTGAATACTTGCTTAATAAGTATTCTGATTTAATTGCTACTTTAATTAGTATGGTTGTTTGTTATAAAAAAATAATAATAACTAATGGGACATATGTCCGACACAAAGACTTTTTAGAACAATTTATCCAAAAGCTAGATAGCCTTCATTTGTATGCGTGGTTACCGGTTATAGAGCAATTACATTTTTTATTTCTGGAAGGATACCAAAGGCCGCGGCAAGCTATAGTTGAGGCCCCAATAGATTATCTTTTTGATACGTATTATATTAACCCAACATTAAAAACTCCCTTTGATAACCTTCGGGGTCTTATCGGGGCCAAGAGCAAACCCATTGTTTATCCTCATAACATAGAAACAGTTGAAGAGTTTATTCGAAGCCTTCATGAGGAAATAATTAATGCATATGGCATAAAATTGAAAGATATCTCTCAAACAGGAGAGAATATTGCTACTATCAACAGATCTCCGCTATTTTATATCGGAAAAGGACAACCCCCAAAGAATCTTAAATCAAAACCAATCTGGCAAGCTTTTAACGCGGTTGAAGCGTTTTATTCATTAAAAGATGAAGACAATTGTTTGCGTCTTGCTGTTATCTCAAAGAACATTCTTTCTATGCACTTCAAAATGGGAGCACATTATGCATCAATAACAATTATATATGATAAGACGGCCAATAAATTTATACTAAACTGGATTATGGCAGAACCCGGAAATAGTTATGCAAGAGCTACTTATTGTGAAGAGTTATTTGCAGGGATGGGTTTTGTCCATAAAGGGTCATTTCTACATTCAGCTACTAAAAGAGTAGGATTAGAAGGATTGGAAGAAGGAGTAAAATTTATGTTGTTTGTTGCTTATAATGTAGGCGATCTTGATCTGAATTTTTCTGGATTAGAAGAAGATGAGGGGGTTCCCCAGATAGGATATCCGGCGGAATACTTAATAAAAATGTTTAAAGAAGGGAAAATGCATCCTTGATATGGGGTGTATAGGTACATCGTGTGCAGCCCCAATTAATTTTTTCCCATGGGTGATTTTTTTATTAGTTTGCTTCGATATTAGGATTAGGCCCGTGCAACAAATATAATGAAGGAGTTTTTTTATGCCTTTGAAAATTGATGGGATTGTTCGCAAGCTCCAACCGCACTTTCCTCCTGCAAATTATGGATATGCTGGGGCGATTCGCCAAGGCCGGTTGCAAGCAGAAAAAATAGGCGGGGCTCCCCGATTGAGCATAATATCCCCGCCAATTACCTACCCATCCCCAACTCCGCCTCCTTTTTATAGTTGTGATACTGCCAGCGAAATTTTTCTACATGAAGCGCGATGGCGTGGTTTAATTGCACAAAAAATAGAAGTAAATTTTCCCTATGTTTCAAGTGCGGGAAACCAAGAAGATATTATGCATAAATTGGTTGTGGTCAGGGAAGGAGGAAAAACCTATCTCGTTGGCCTAACTCCTTTTGATGTTCTTTTTGGCATATATCCTTTTAAAGAAATAACCCGGGACTTTTTGTTCCAGACTTCTTCTTTAGAAAGGCCTAAGCTTTTAATGCTTGAAGAAAATCCTTCTTGGCCATTGGAAGAATTTAATTTTCGAATGATGCCTTTGCAAACAAGGTTTTTGGAGGGATGCAATACCGCATTATTAACCGCAGATTTAGGGGTGGGGCGTATGAAGAATTCTCTTATAATTGCTTGTGTTAATCGGATGTTTAGGTTTAATGGGACCTTAGCCGTAGAAGGAGAAAATAATTTTTTCTTATCCCTGCCAATTAATCAATTATCTTATATTATTGATGGGATGAGATCTTTTGATAAAGACCCCCTTTCTTCTCTTCTCTTTTTATCGGAGAATAATTTATCAAGGAATGTAATGGGATTTTCTGATGATCTTTCTGAACAGGCTACACAAAGGCTTGCCTTGGAATCCTGGCCAATAACTGCTCAAGTTTTATATAAATTACCGATAGGCCAGATTATGCAAAAGCTTTTTAATCTCGCTTATTAGTTATATACAATATTATGCTTGACTTAATATATGATACAAGCTATATTTATCAGACAATAAATATGGGTTAAAAGATATATATGAGGTGAAATATGGGTAGTTTTGAAGATTTAAAGAGAAAGCAGATTTCAAATGCAATACAAAAAAAGACGTCTGTTCCCATAGAAAAAATTGGGCATAGGTTGAAAGATATAAGAATTTCTCTTGGAATGACGCAAAAACAGCTAGCTGAAAAAATTAATATTAAGCAGTCAGAGGTTTCTCGAATAGAAAAAAATGCAGAGGTGAGCAGTTTAGTTAATATACAAAGGTATGCCCAAGCTCTCGGCCTTGATTTTCAAGGAGTATTTACCTCGGAAAGAACACTTGAAGAGATTATAAAAGATCAAGCAGAAAAAAAGGCAAAAAAAATTCTCGAGAGAACCTTTTCCAATATGGCTATGGAAAAACAAGCCCCTCAAGATGAAGCCTATCGATTTCAGTTTAATAAATTAGTCGAAGAATTTATCTCTAATCCTAATTCCGGGCTTTGGGAAGAGTAAATGGAATCCTTTAAAACCATAGAGGGCGCAACTCCGATAGAAGATATCAGCGAGCTGATCCCCACGCATATTTTAAATCGCGATGAGCTAAATGAATGGGAAGCGAATAATATTCTTAAGGCCGCGAGAAAATTCTTAACTAAATCAATTGAATTTAATTTTTCTCTTGAATCAATTAAAGATATACATAGGGAAATGTTTGATATGACCTGGCAATGGGCAGGAAAAATTCGCACAAAAAATTATAATATAGGAGTTGATTGGCATAATATTCAAGATGAGCTAAAAAAATTAGTGGATGACCTTAATTATTGGCAAAAAGAAAAAACCTTTGATCTTCTCCAGCAAAGCATACGACTTCACCATAAACTGGTTCAAATCCATGCTTTTGTTAATGGCAATGGAAGACATGCAAGACTGGTTTCGGATATCTTTCTTTTTTCTTATAATCAAAAGATGCCAACCTGGCTCAATAAAAACCTCATTGAAGAAACTGATATTCGAAAAGAATATATCAATGACCTTAAAGCCGCGGATAAAGGCGATTATTCTTTTTTAGAAAAATTTATGCAAAAGCTTTTTTAAGCTCATCTACCATGTCGGTTTTTTCCCATGGCAGATCCAAATCTAATCTTCCAAAATGCCCGTATGCAGCTACAGCCTTATACATCGGCCTTCTTAAATTCAATTTTTTAATGATCATGCCTGGACGCAGGTCGAACATCTCATGCACGACTTTTGAGAGTTTTTCATCGGGTTCTTTGCCAGTGCCAAAAGTATCAACTAGAACGGATAAAGGTTGGGCTACGCCAATAGCATAAGCCAGCTGGACTTCGCATCTGTCGGCTAATCCTGCAGCAACGATATTTTTTGCCACATAACGGGCAGCATAAGCTGCCGACCGGTCAACCTTTGTCGGGTCTTTCCCGGAAAAAGCGCCGCCGCCGTGCCGGGAATATCCGCCGTAAGTGTCTACAATAATTTTTCTGCCGGTTACCCCGGAATCTCCTTGCGGGCCGCCGATTACGAATCTCCCAGTTGGATTTACATAATACTTTATATCCTTATCGATCAGGTTGGCGGGAAGGATGGGAGCAATAACCTTTTCGATGATTTCATTTTTTAATTGTTCATAAGGAACTGCGGGCGTATGTTGGGATGAAATCAAAGCATTGGTAATACGAATGGGCTTATGTCCATCATATTCGATAGTAACTTGTGATTTTCCATCTGGTCTAAGATATGGAAGTTCGCCTGATTTTCTAACTTCCGCTAGTTTTTTGGCTAATTTATGCGCTAGGCTGATCGGGAGCGGCATTAGTTCTTCGCTTTCATTGCAAGCAAAGCCGAACATAATACCCTGATCTCCAGCTCCGAGGTTCTCTAAGTCTTCTTTTGTGCATTGCCCTTCTTTTACTTCCAAGCAGGTATCTACTCCGCGGGCAATATCCTTGGATTGTTCTTTAACCGAGATTAATACTCCGCAATTTTCCCAGTGGAATCCGCAGTGCGGGTCGGTATATCCAATTTCCTTTATAGTTTGCCTAACAATTTGCGGGATATCTACATAACAGCCGGTTGTAATTTCTCCAGCTACCATGCAAAGGCCATTGGTTACAAGTGTTTCTGCAGCAACCCTTCCTAATGGATCCTTGGCCAAAATTGCGTCCAATATGCCGTCCGAAACTTGGTCGCAAACCTTATCTGGATGCCCTTCTGTAACAGACTCTGACGTGAATAGGTGCCGGTGCTTTGCCATTTTTTTTCTCCTTTGCCTTATTCGGGCTTGAAATTTTTTTAAGTGAATTGCTAGTTTAACATCGAGCTATACTTGGCGTCAACTGCCAGACGTGCTAAAATCCTTTTGTCATGGGAAATTTAAGCGAACATTTTAATAACCGCGATTTTATCTGCAGCTGTTCAGAATGCCGGGGTCAGCAATTTCGCATTCATTTGGGATTGGTTGGGGCGCTGGAGGAGCTCGGTTCAATTTTGCGGCGCCGCATCCGGATTGAATCCGCCTACTATTGCGATGGCTACAATGAAAAAGTGCATGCCGGGAAAAAAAGCTTCCATACCCAAGGCAAAGCTGCGCATATAAAAGTAGAAGGCCTGCCTAAAGAAGATCTTTTTAAGACAGTGGAAAAAATTGAAGCCTTTAAGGGCGTGGTTTTTTACCCGGATAAAGACTATATCCATGTGGATACGCGCTCCGGGGACCGCCAGCTTTTGGTGAAAGAGCGCGAAGGGTATTTGCCTTTGACTGCAGAAAAACGCAGCCAGTACGGACTCAATGCCGGAACCAATTGAAAAATTCATCTTTTACCTGAAAACCGAAAGGAATTTCTCTCCGCACACTTTTTCAAATTATGCCCGCGACCTAAAAAGCTTGAATAGTTTCCTCTCTTTAAAAAAATTATCTGATTTCAACTTCTTGTCGCATACTTTGGCGCGCCAGTTTCTTTTTTTCCTGGAAGAAAAAAAATATTCGCGGCGCTCGATTGCCCGCAAGATTGCAGCCTGCCGCTCTTTCTATAAATTTTTAATCCGCGAAAATTTGGCAAGAGAGAACCCTTGGGAGTTTATCTCTTCCCCGAAGCTGCCGAAAAAGCTCCCTAATTTTTTGAGCGCGGAAGAAATCAAGCGCTTTTTTTCTGTGATCCCGCTGAATTCTGCTTTTGGCCTAAGGGACCGCGCTATTTTCGAGGTTTTATACGGCTCGGGCATGCGCGTTTCTGAAATTACGGCTTTAGATTTAAGCAATATTGACCTTCCAGCTCTGGAAATAAAAGTCTTGGGCAAAGGGGGCAAGGAACGCGTGGTTCTTATCGGGAGCATGGCGCGGGCTTCCCTGCAAAATTATTTAGATACTGGCCGCGGGCAGTTGCTGAAAGAAGGCCGCAAGCTTAAAGAAAAAGCTTTGTTTTTGGGCAAGAATGGGACCCGGATTACTTCTCGCTCTATTGAGCGCATGATTATTAAATATGCCAAAATGGCAAACATTCCCAGAAATATTACCCCGCATACGCTCCGCCATAGCTTTGCTACGCACTTATTATCCGGGGGAGCAGACTTAAAGATCGTCCAAGAGCTTTTGGGGCATGCTTCCCTTTCTACGACCCAAGTTTATACGCATATTACTAAAGACCGCATGCAAAAAGTATATATAGATAGCCATCCGCGGGCAAAATAGATGTGCTATAATTACCCCTTGTTTTAGGCGGCCTTAAAAATAATAGTTGAAAAGCCATGAAAATTGATGTTGCTCCGGTTTTGGATAAAGTTGGGGAAGAAATAAGTTTTGAAGCAAAAGAAAAGCTCTCTTTTTTGGAAGACGGGCTGGAGCTTCTAGAACCTATATATATAAATGTAAAAGTAACCAACCTGGGACTAACTCTTTTTCTAAAAGGCCAGGTCAAAACCAAAATCAAGCAATCTTGCTGCCGGTGCTTAAAAGATTTTGCTTTGCCATTAAGCCTGGATATAGAAGAAAATTATGCCCGCAGCCCCAGGCCCTATGGCCATAAAAAGGAAGAGGTTGAATTAGCCGAAGAAGATTTCATTTTTCCCATTGAAGATGACAATTCAATTGACCTAACCGAAGCAATCCGCCAGCTGATTTTGACCGAATTGCCGATCAGCCCGCTTTGCAAAAAGAGCTGCCCGGGGATACCATTAGAAAAAGCAAAGACTGAAATAAAAGTCGATCCGCGGTTAACAAAGCTGAAAGAACTGAAACTTAAAAAGTGATTTTAACATTAAACTTGAAAGATTGGGGGTATAAATATGCCGCAGCCTAAAAAAAGACATTCCCGTTCGCGCCAAGGCAAGCGCCGCTTGTCCAACTGGACGATCAGCGCCCCAACGCTATCTAGCTGCAGCCAGTGCGGGCAGCCGACTTTGGCCCATCGCTTGTGCAAAGCCTGTGGAAATTACCAGGGCCGCACGGTTATTGATTACGAAGCAATGGCGCAGAAAAAAGCGGATAAAAAGAAAAAGGAGAAGTCCTAATCTTGGTCAAAATAGCGCTAGATGCTATGGGCGGGGACCATGCTCCCCATGAAATCATAAAGGGAGCCTTATCTGCAATTAAAGAATTTCCGGTGGAAATTGTTTTGGTGGGAGATCCAGAAGCCATAAAAAAACATCTCCCGCACCAATTGCCGGATAGGATTTCTATCTTTCCAGCTTCCCAAAAAATTGAAATGAATGAGAGCCCGGCTTTGGCAGTAAAGCAAAAAAAAGATGCGTCTATAAATATTGCCGTAAAGCTGGTAAAAGAACAAAAAGCCGATGCCATAATTTCTGCCGGGAATACCGGGGCTTTAATGGCAGCAGCTTTATTTGGCCTGGGACGGATAAAAGGCATTGAGCGCCCGGCCATTGCCACGGTTTTTCCTACTCCGTCCGGCAAGGTCCTTTTATTGGATATGGGGGCAAATGTTGATTGCAAGCCAGAAAATCTCAAGCAATTTGCCTTGATGGGCGCAGCTTATGCAGAAAAAGTCCTGCACATAAAAAATCCGCGGGTCGGGCTTTTGAATATTGGCGAAGAAGCGGAAAAAGGCAATGAATTAGTTGTTTCTTCTTACCCCCTTTTAAGAAACCTTCCGATTAATTTTGCAGGCAATGTTGAAAGCAAAGAAATTTTTTCCGATAAAGTAGATGTGGTGGTATGCGATGGCTTTGTCGGGAATTTAATCTTGAAATTTGCAGAAAGCGTAGCTTCTACGATTGTTACGCTGCTTAAAAAAGAAGTCAAAAAAACCCCGGTGACCTTGCTGGGGGCCTTGATGCTAGTGCCAGCTTTTAAAAACCTTAAAAAAATGGTGGATTATGATGAATATGGCGGGGCCCAGCTTTTGGGAGTTAAAGGAATTTGCTTTAAAGCGCATGGCCGGGCGCGGGCTAAAGCCATAAAAAATACCATCCGCGTGGCTTTTGAAGCAGTGGAAGGCAAGTTGGTTGATGCTCTTTCCGAGGTGAAAGCGTAAAATGGAAAAAAGAGCAGGAATTATTGGGGTTGGGTCTTGTGTCCCTGAAAAAATAGTGACAAATGCCGATATCGAAAAAATGGTTAAGACAACGGATGAATGGATTATTTCCCGCACAGGGATTAAACAACGCCGCGTGTCGGATTACCAAACTGCAACTAGCGATTTAGCTTTACCAGCTGCGCAAAGGGCTTTGCAAGATGCCAAAATTTCAGCCGAAGAATTAGACCTAATCTTAGTTGGCACAACTTCCCCGGATACTTTATTTCCTTCAGTTGCTTGTATTTTGCAAGACAAGCTAGGCGCAAAAAAAGCCGCGGCTTTTGATGTTTCTGCAGCCTGTTCCGGCTTTAACTTTGCCCTAAATGTCGGTTCAGCTTTTATCCAATCCAACCAGTATGAAAAAATTTTGGTAGTTGGGGCAGATACTTTGACCAAATATGTAGACTGGAAAGACCGCAACACCTGCATCCTTTTTGGGGATGGGGCTGGAGCCGTGGTTTTGAAGCCTTTTGAAGATGGCCGCGGTATTTTGGCCAATTTTTTAAAAGCAGAGGGGGAGGGCGGGAAGTTTTTGGTTATGCCAGGCGGAGGATCCCGGGATCCGGAAACCAGAAATAGCCGTTATATTAGCATGGAGGGCAAACAGGTTTTTAAATTTGCGGTACGCGTATTGGAGGAAGCGATATATGCTCTGCTTAAGAAAGCTAATCTCAAAGTGGAAGATATTTCACTGCTTATTCCGCACCAAGCAAACATTAGGATTATTGACCATGTTTCTGAAAAGATGGGCTTGCCAAAAAATAAGGTCTATGTTAATCTCCCGTCTTACGGAAATACTTCCGCGGCTTCAATTCCTTTGGCTTTGGACGAAGCCATGAAAGAAAAAAGAATCAAATCTGGAGATATCGTGGTTTTGGTTGGTTTTGGCGCAGGGTTAACTTGCGGCGGAAACATTATCAAATGGTAACTTTTAAGGAGGAAGAAAATGGATTATCAATTTACTGAAGAACAGATTATGGTAAGGGACTTGGCCCGCAAGATTGCGCAGGAAAAAGTAAAGCCCCAGCGTGCAGAACTGGATGAAGAAGGCAAGTTTCCTTGGGATTTAATGAAGATTTTTGCAGAATCGGATTTATGCGGCTTATATATCCCCTCTGAATATGGCGGGTTTGGCGGGGGAGAAGTTGAATTTTGCCTGGCAACTGAAGAAATCAGCCGGGTTTGCGGGGGCGTGGGGGTAACTTTTGCTGCTTCCGCCCTAGGCACCATGCCCATTCTTCTCATGGGAACAGAGGAACAAAAGAAAAAATACTTGCCGGATATTGCTGCGGGTAAAAAACTCGCAGCTTTTGGATTGACCGAAGCCAATGCCGGATCCGATGCCGGCGGCATTGAAACCACGGCAAAAAAGCAGGGCGACCATTACATATTAAATGGCACCAAGCAATGGATTACTAATGGCGGGGAAGCGGAAGTTTATACTGTGATTGCCATGACCAATAAGTCCAAAGGCGCGCGCGGAGCCTCGGCCTTTATTGTAGAAAAGGGAACTCCGGGTTTTGATTTCGGCAAAAAAGAAAATAAAATGGGAATCCGCTGTTCTGCTACCCGGGAATTAGTTTTCCAAGACTGTAAAGTTCCTGAAAAAAACCTGATTGCCCGTGAAGGCATGGGTTTTATTGTTGCCATGAAAACATTAGATATGACGCGTCCAGGAATTGGAGCTCAAGCCGTTGGAATTGCCCAAGGTGCTTTGGACGAAGCCATTGCTTATGCCAAAGAAAGAATCCAGTTTGGCAAGCCGATTATTACCATCCAGGCCATCCAGCATATGCTGGCAGATATGGCGACCCAAATCGAAGCTGCCCGGGCCCTGGTTTATGCTTGTGCTAGAGCTGTGGATGCCGGCAATAAGGATATTACCAAAGAAGCTGCCATGGCAAAGCTTTTTGCCTCGGATGTTGCCATGCGCGTAACAACGGATGCGGTCCAGATTTTAGGCGGGTATGGATATATGAAAGAATACCCGGTTGAAAAAATGATGCGCGATGCTAAAATTACGCAAATTTACGAAGGCACCAATCAAATTCAGCGCAATCAAATTGGCCTTCAATTAATAAAAGAATCAGCATCCAAAAAATAATTCCGAATGCCGAATTTATAATTCCGAATTAAAATAATTTGTACTTAATTAGACATTAGGAATTCGAAATTAGGAATTAAAATTTATGAATATTATAGTTTGTATAAAACAGGTTCCGGATACAACCGAAGTTAAGATCAACCCCGAGACCAATACTTTGATGCGGGAAGGGGTTCCTTCGATCATTAATCCTTTTGATGAGAATGCGATTGAAGCAGCGCTGCAATTAAAATCCCAAACCAATGGCACGGTTACTGTTATTACCATGGGCCCCCCGCAAGCCCAAGATGCCCTGCGCCATGCCCTAGCTATGGGGGCAGACGAAGTTTTGTTGGTTTCTGACCGCGCGTTTGCTGGTTCAGATACTTTGGCAACTTCTTACACTCTGGCTTCAGCGATTAAAAAACTTGGAGGATTCGACCTTATTATCTGCGGCAAGCAGGCCATTGACGGGGATACTGCACAGGTTGGGCCAGGTATTGCTGAATGGCTGGATATTCCGCAGGTAAGTTTTGCCGTAAAAGCAGAAGCAGACCTAGAAAAAAAAGTATTAAAAGTTGAGCGCTTGCTGGAAGAAAACAATGAAAAAGTCGAGATTCCATATCCTGCCTTGATTACCGTGGTCAAACAAATCAATTCTCCCCGCCCGCCTTCTTTAAAAGGCATGATGCGAGCCAAGAAAGCCCAGATAAAAACTATGTCTGCTGCGGACTTGGAAGTTTCTGAAAAAAACCTTGGGCTCAAAGGTTCTCCCACTTGGGTAGAGCGGATTTTTACTCCTCCGGCCAAATCTGGCGGAGAAATTTTGGAAGGGGAAACCGAATTAGTGGTAACGAACCTGGTAAATACTTTAAAAGAAAAGAAGATTTTTTAATTTATGAGCATACACGTTAATTTAGATAAATGTATTGGCTGTAAATTGTGCGTGCCAGCTTGCCCGTTTGGCGCAATTACCATCCTGAACCGCAAGGCAGTGATTGATATGCATAAGTGCACGCTTTGCGGAGCTTGTGAAACTGCCTGCAAATTCGCGGCGATTAAAGTAGAAAGAGACCGCGGCGCATCGGGCATGGATATTTCCAAATATAAAGGAATCTGGGTTTTTGCCGAGCAAAGGGAAGGAAAAGTTGAGGGCGTGGCTTTCGAACTGTTGGGGGAAGCGCAGCGCTTAGCCGGGGTCCTGAAAGAAGAAGTCTGTGCCGTGCTTTTAGGGG
Organism: uncultured bacterium; assembly: GCA_964528395.1. Classification (GTDB taxonomy): domain Bacteria; phylum Margulisbacteria; class WOR-1; order CAZGTC01; family CAZGTC01; genus CAZGTC01. The sequence goes on along the minus strand of CAZGTC010000008.1, from coordinate 35,723 downwards.
ATGAAGCGATCGAGCCTCAAGTTAGCGAACTCTTTGCTTATGGGGCAGACAAAGTTTACCTTGCAACCCACAAAGAACTCAAGGATTATCGCACTGCTCCCTATGCGCGGGTCATTTCCCAAATTATTGAAAAATATAAACCAGAAATCTTTCTTATTGGTGCAACAACCATTGGCCGGGACTTAGGGGCCCGGGTGGCAGCCCGGATAAAAACCGGCTTAACGGCAGATTGCACGGGGCTGGGGATCCACCCAGAGAAAAAAGTCTTGCAGCAAACCCGCCCAGCTTTTGGCGGAAACATCATGGCAACGATTTTGTGCCCCAACCACCGCCCGCAAATGGCAACCGTGCGCCCCAAAGTCATGAAAAAAAGGGGAAAAGACCCGAAGCGCAGGGGAGAAGCCATCCGCTTTGAAGTAAAACTAGAAGAAAAAGACTTGCTGGTAAAAATTATTGAAATAGTAAGAGATACCAGCGTAAAAGTGAATTTGGCTGAAGCAGAAATTATTGTTTCCGGCGGACGGGGATTAAAAGATCCGGCAAATTTTAAAATTATTGAAGAATTAGCCCAAACTTTAAAAGCTGCAGTCGGAGCTTCCCGCGCAGCAGTTGATGCGGGCTGGATTTCTTCCCACCATCAAGTCGGCCAAACCGGAAAAACTGTTTGCCCCAAACTTTACATTGCCTGCGGAATTTCTGGCGCAGTCCAGCATTTGGCAGGCATGTCTTCTGCTGACACGATTGTTGCCATCAATAAAGATCCCGATGCTCCCATTTTTAAAGTCTGCACCTACGGTATTGTTGGGGATCTTTTTGACGTGGTCCCGGCCTTGACCAAAAAAATAAAACAGGTGCAAGGTTGAAGAAAGTAGCTTTTGTTTTCCCAGGACAGGGTTCCCAATATGTGGGAATGGGAAAAGAAATCTACGAAAATTTTTCCTCGGCTCGCCACATTTTTGATGCTGCTGAACCCGCGTGCGGGCTCCCGATAAAAGACCTCTGCTTTAACGGGCCAGAAGATAAATTAGTCCAAACCGAAATTACCCAGCCCGCGATTTTTACAGTTTCCGTAGCTATTGCCAAGGTTTTATTGGAAAAAGGCATTGAGCCCAGTTTTTTGGCAGGGCATAGCTTGGGAGAATATGCGGCTTTTTGCTTATCTGGAGCTTTGAAATTTGAAGATGGCGTGGCTTTGGTGCGAAAGCGCGGAGCTTTTATGCAGGAGGCGGTTCCCCAAGGCCAGGGAGCCATGGCCGCGGTTTTAAATTTGGACCGAAAAGCGGTTTTAGATGCATGCAAGCAAGCTGCAGATTTGGGAATTGTCCAGCCCGCGAATTTTAATTCACCAGGGCAAATCGTTATTTCCGGCAAAAAAGAGGCCGTGGAAAAGGCCTCGCAATTATGCAAAGAAAAAGGCGCAAAAAGAGTTATTCCCTTGGCAGTGAGCGCGCCTTTTCACTGTGCATTAATGCAGCCAGCTGCAGACAAATTAAAAATTGAACTGGATAAAATTTCTTTTGGCAGCATGGACATTCCAGTTGTCCCCAATATTTTGGCCCAGCCATTATTCGATGCTGCAAAAATAAAAGATGTGCTTTTTTCCCAAGTAACCGGATCTGTTCTTTGGGAAGATTCAATCCGGGAAATGATACAGCAAGGCGTTGAAATTTTTTGCGAAGCTGGGCCCAAAAAAGTTTTGAGCGGCTTAATTGCAAAAATTGATCCCACGGTTAAAGTTTTTTCAGTTGAGGATTTGGCCTCTTTAGAATTGTTTTTACAGGAGGTGAAAAATTGAAATTAAAAGATAAAGTAGCTTTTGTAACAGGAGCAGCCCAAGGCATCGGCAAGGCGATTGCGCTCGCGCTAGCCAGCGAAGGCGCGCATATCGTAGTTACGGATGTTAATTTGGAGCTAGCTGCAAAAACTGCGGAAGAAATAAAGGCTTTGGGGGTGAAGAGCCAGGCTTTTAAATTAAATGTCGCGGATTTTGCAGAATGTGATCGTGTGGCCAAAGAAGCTTTCCAAGCTTTTAACTGCATTGATATCCTGGTAAATAACGCAGGCATTACCCGGGACGGGTTATTTTTGCGCATGAAGCCCGAAGACTGGAAGCTGGTTCTAGACATCAACTTAGGCGGAATTTTCAATTGTTCCAAGGCGATTGTGCCTTTGATGTTGAAAGCCCGTTATGGCCGCATTATAAATATTGCTTCCATTGTTGGCCAGATGGGGAATGCCGGACAAGCGAACTACGCAGCTTCAAAGGCTGGCGCCATTGGCCTAACCAAAACCTTGGCGCGGGAAGTTGCTTCGCGCAGTATCACGGTCAATGCCATTGCCCCGGGGTTTATTGATACGGACATGACCAAGAAGCTGCCTGAAGAAGTAAAAAAGAAAATGCTCGAGCAGATTCCGCTGGGCAAGCTCGGTTTGCCGGAAGATATTGCCAAGGCAGTTTTATTTTTATCTTCAGATGATGCAGCTTATATTACCGGACAAGTTTTGGCAGTTAACGGTGGAATGTTAATGGTTTAATGATATAATATTTTTTAAAATTCTAAATCCGAAATTCGAAGCAATGAAAGGGGAATGAAAAATGGACGAGAATCAAGTGTTTGAAAAGGTAAAAAAAGTAGTGGTGGACCAATTAGGGGTGGCGGAAACAGAAGTAACCAAAGAAGCTTCTTTTGTGGATGATTTAGGGGCAGATTCTTTGGATACCGTTGAGTTAGTTATGGCCTTGGAAGAAGCTTTTGGGACAGAGATCCCGGATGAAGAAGCAGAAAAAATCAAGACCGTTGGTGACACCGTAAGTTTTATAATGCAGCACCAAAAATAATTTGATTTTATGAAATTACCCCAATTAAAAATTGCTAACCTAACGGCGCAGCTCCCGATTATTCAGGGAGGCATGGCGGTGCGCGTTTCAACTGGGGCCCTGGCTGGGGCTGTGGCTGCAACCGGGGCAGTTGGCGTAATTGGAGCATCGGGAATGGCCTTTGATGAATTAGCCAAAGAAATAAAAATTGCCCGCGAGCAAGCCAAAGGCGGGATCGTAGGCGCGAATATCATGTTTGCAGCGCGCGAATTTGTTGGCTTAGTTGCAACTGCCATCAAAGAAAAAATTGATTTTATTACTTCAGGGGCGGGTTATTCCCGCGATCTTTTTAAAATGGGGCTATCTGCAGGGGTTCCGATTGTTCCGATTGTTTCCTCTGCGCGCTTGGCGCAAATGGCGCAAAAAGACGGGGCATCCGCAATTGTGGTAGAAGCTAAAGAAGCGGGCGGGCACTTGGGAACCGACCGTCCAATCAGGGAACTTTTTCCGGAAGTAAAACAAGCGGTTAAAGGCATTCCTGTGATTGCAGCCGGCGGAATTATTGATGGCCGGGACATTGTTGAAATAATGAAAATGGGGGCAGACGGGGTGCAGATGGCTACGCGCTTTGTCTTATCCGAAGAGTGCAATGTCCCCAAAGCTTTTAAAGAAGTTTACCAAAGGGCAAAAAAAGAGGATGTTATTTTAATTTCTTCGCCCGTTGGGCTTCCGGGCAGGGCGTTAAGGACAGCCCTATCAGAAAAAATTTTAAAACACCAAGCTCCCAAGCCCGAAGGCTGCGATTATTGCTTAAAAAAATGTTCCTTGGAATATTGCATTGTCCAAGCCCTGATTAAGGCCCAGCAGGGGGATGTGGAGCATGGGGTAGTATTTTCCGGCGAGCATGTTTATAAGATCAAAGACCGCAGCATCAAGCCCGCGGCTAAAATAATTGAGGAATTAGTTAAAGAGGTTGAAGCTTTATGAGCGATAAAAAAAGAGCAGTTATTACAGGCATGGGAGTAGTTTCTCCTTTTGGGGTGGGCAAGGAGGTTTTTTGGGAGGGGTTAAAAAAAGGAAAAAATACGGTTGAAAAAATTTCCAGTTTTGATGTTTCAACTTATCCCACGCAGATTGCCGCTCAAGTCAAAGATTTTGATCCCGGGAATTTTATGGATAAAAAAGAAGCGCGGCGCTTGGTGCGCTTTATCCAATTTGCGATTGCAGCAGCAAAAATGGCGAAGGAAGATGCCAAACTAGAAATTACTGAAGCAACTTCCCCAGAAATCGGGGTTATGGTAGGTTCGGGCATTGGCGGCATTGGATTTTTAGAAGAACAAACAAAGACTTTACTGGAAAAAGGGGTGTCCAAGCTTAGCCCGTTTACTGTTCCTTACATGATTACCAATATGGCCGCCGGCTATGTTTCGATTGTCTTAAATGCAAAAGGCCCAAATAGTTGCGTGGTAACAGCTTGTGCCACGGGCACGCATTGCGTGGGAGAGGCACTCCGCTTAATTCAGCTCGGACATGCTAAGGGCGTATTTGCCGGCGGAGCAGAAGCAGCGATTACTCCGCTGGGACTGGCGAGTTTCTGCGCAGCGCGGGCGCTTTCATCCCGCAACGATGATCCTAGCCATGCCAGCCGGCCCTTTGAAAAAAACCGCGATGGTTTTGTCATGGGCGAAGGCGCAGGGATTTTATATATAGAGGAATTAGAAACTGCTAAAAAGCGGGGAGCGCATATTTATGCAGAATTGGTTGGCTACGGCATGAGCGGGGATGCTTACCATATTACAGCTCCAGCCCCGGGCGGGGAAGGCGCGGCTCGGGCAATTTCTGCAGCATTAAAAGATGCTGGGGTTTCTCCAGAGAAGATTGATTATATCAATGCGCATGGAACCTCAACCGAGCTCAATGACAAGTTTGAAACCATGGCAATTAAAACAGTTTTTAAGGATCGGGCGCAAAAAATTCCAACCAGCTCAATAAAATCTATGGTGGGGCATCTTTTGGGGGCAGCCGGGGCAATTGAAGCCATTGCAACTGCCTTGACGATCCAGGAAGGCATTATCCCGCCAACCATAAACTATTTAGAAAAAGACCCGGATTGCGACTTGGATTATGTTCCGAATACAGCAAGGGAAGCCAAGGTAAATTTTGCTATTTCTAATTCTTTCGGATTCGGAGGACATAACGCGGTTATCGCCTTAAAAAAATATTCTGCCTAAGGAATAACATGAAATTCGGTGTAGGGCGTAAATTTTTTTCGTTCTTCTTGTTATTATCCTTGTTGCTGCTAAGTCCTTCTTCTTTATTCGCAGAACCCAAAGCTTATCCGAATATTGACCTAATGGGTTATAAAAAATATGAATACCGCGATGTACAAGTTGATCCGCCAACCAATCTTTTTCTGGCGCTTTCCCAAATTGGAGGATATTCTCCCAATATTACCGGCGGGCCTTGGCAAGAAGCTTTGCAGCTGAAAATTATAGGGCAATTAAATGAACATTTAAGTGCAACTTATGATATGGAACAGCAGCCGGATATGCCGGAAAAATACGATGTAAAAGTAAAGTACGATAACCATGAATTGACTTTCGGGGATTTTCAGGCCAATGTCGAGGGCAACCAGTTTGCCGGAGTAAATAAAACAGTTAATGGCATGATGATTACCTCAAAAGATAATTGGTATGATTTTACTTTTGTGCCTTCAGCTAAAGACCGCAGCCAAAGCCAAAAGCTAACAGCGCAAAAAGGAAATAATACCCTTGGGCCTTACAGCTTGGGCCATGGTTCGATTGTTGAAGGATCTGAAACAATTGAATTAAACGGGATCCGTTTGACGCGCGGAACAGATTACGATATTGATTATTTTTCCGGTAAAGTTACTTTCCGCAAGCAGTTGACCCCGCAGGATGAGTTCAAATATTCTTTTGAGTATACTAATTTGATTGATATGTTTTTCCCCAGCTTATCAAAAAAAGATTTTTTTGCCTTGCAAGGCAGGGTGAATATAGATCCCGCGGATTTTCGGCGCAAAACCCCGGAGCCGGAGTACATTTTTAAAAATTTTTCTGAAATTTATCCTGAACTTCCTTCTTCGCTGGAAGTAAAATCTTCTGATATTTCCCGAGAGGTTTTTGCGAAAGAAGAAACTTTTTTGATGCCGGGAGGAGAAGAATTTACTTTTGGCGAGCCGATTCGCTACCAATTAAAACATTATCCGGTCAAGCTTTTTTCTGAAGAAATAACTTATAACAACAATAAGCTAAGAAAAGATGAGGATTATAAGCTCAATTATAAGAATGGGCATTTGTCTTTGCTCTCCCAGTATAAGGCGGATGAGAAAAATAAGCTGATTATTCATTATTCTTATAATGTTATTTCGCGGGAAGTAGATTCTTTTTCTGGGATTTTGGGGCAAGGACCGTATAACTTAGATCAAAAACAGGTAGTGGTAAGCAGCGAAAAGGTATTTTTGAATGAAAAACTTTTAACCTACAACTTAGATTATAAAATTAATTATGCTGAAGGCCAAATTATGTTCAATACCAATATCGGGCCTTCTTCCATTGTGCGCGTTGAATATGATTACCCAGTGAAAGAGGTTCTGGATGCTAAAAAAGCTTCGAATAACCGCTTTATATTGGGTTCGACTTATTTAAGGGAAACCGCGAAAAAAAGCACGGGCGGGCCAACGGCTACAGATTTGAATACTATCGCAGGGTCAGAAATTATTAATAAAAGCCAAACAATTTATCTTAGCAACCTGCCGATTAATTCAACTGCAGAAGTAACGGTTTCTTTAAACGGCCTTCCTTTGACCTATGAAGTAGATTATGTTTTTCCAACAACCGAAGCTGGAGCTGGAGGAATAGCGGTTGTCTACCCTTCCACTAAACTAGCTTTTATCAATGATAGGACGGACTTATCCAATGGCTTGGATACTGGTACTATAAAAATGCTGCGCACAGTTGCTTCTCCGGATGTTGTAACGGTTTCTTATGTATATAAGCGCTCAATTGCCGGACAATATACTTTTCAAGGATCGAACAGCCGCGGCCCGTATTATTTGCCCAGCCAGTATCGTAATGTTGTGCCTAATTCAGAAATTATCCAGGTTTGGATAAATGGTTCAAGCGTGATAACCAATTATAATCGCAACAGCAGTTTTGAAGCAGATGCCGGGGCCACGGGTTATTCGATTAACTATACCAGCAACAGCCCGTCGATTACTTTTAATGATTCTTTTCCGGAAAACAAGCGGTTTAAAGTTATTTTCCGCTATGTACCGGACCGCACCGGACAAAGCGATAACCTAAACCACAGTGTTTTGGGCTTTGATGCCAAGATTAAATTAAAAGATGCTTTTTATTTAGAAGGCCAAATGGCACAGAGTGAAACTGACCAGGTCAGAATGGCAGCTTCTAGTATCGAAGCTTTTTATGGCAATGGCTCGCGCAATTATACCTTAAGTTCTCCTGCCACGATTTTTGATGCAAGCGAAAAAGTGTATGTGAATAACCGCTTGATGAACCGCGACACTGATTATTTTATGACTTACGAGCAGCCCGGCCGCCTTACTTTTTACTATATTACTCCCTCCAGCCAAGACGCGATTTCAGTTGAATACGATTACCAGTCAACTTCTAGTTCTGGCACAACTGCTATACGCAAGGGCGGGGCTTATGAAGTGGGGGTAGGCGGAAAGGTTACAGATACCTTTAAATACGAAGTTAAGGCTCGGGAAGTAGAAGCTAATTTTTCCCCGATTGCAACAACCGCCATGAGCCCTGGCTCGCGCAGGAATGACTGGAAATTTGATTTTATTCCCAACCAAGTGGTTTCTTTTACCCGTTCCCACCGCCAAACCATTGACCAGATCGGGACTTCCCCGGGCCGCAACACCCATGCGGAAGATGATATATATAACCTTGGTTTTAAAAAAGGCAAGGTCAGCTCAGGGGTTTCTTTTCGGCAATATTTGACTTATCAGGATAAAGATTCTACCGGGCAATATCCGGCAGATTCAAACCTTGAGAATATAAACGCGAATATTGCTCTTTCCGGGCTAAAAAAAGGGGAAGTAGAATACTCTAATTTATTTGAAGGCCACCGGATAGTAACAATTGATAATGTAAAAGATCAATCTAATGGCCCGCGCAGTACGGATAAGTTTTTTCACATGAAACACGACTTAAAGGCTACAAAAAATGCCGGGTTGATTTTTGATTACCAGGTTTCCAACCCTTTTACGCCTACTTCTTCCTATTTATTCCGGGATAATACGGTTGATTTTTCCTTGAATGTTCCTTTTACCCGGATCAAAAAGTTTTTTGCCCGCACTCGTTTTATAGACCATGAAGGATTTTTGATGAGCGGCTTGAAAACCCGGGAAAATGAAAAAACCAAAAACGAGCTTTACCATTTTGATTTTATCCCGCGCGATGAAATTGTTTACAATTACGACCATACCCGCCAAGAAAATATAAGTTTTGTGGTAGGCGCGCAGAACCCCAAAACCGAAAATTCTAATTCTAATTTGCGCTTTTTGCCGCGCAAGAATATTACCCTGGACTGGAAATGGGCCGGCAATTCTAATGTGCAAGAAACTGGGAGGGCGGCTTCGGGCAATGCCAATACTTATGGGGCAGCTTGGACTTTATTGGATGTGAGCAAGGTCAAGGCTGCTTTAAATTACGAAGCTTATTTATCCTTGAACAATGCGCCTTCCGGCAGCTGGGAAGTTATGACCAATACGGACTCTAGCAAAATTTCCGCTGCCTTTAAAATTGCTCCGACTGCAAAAATAAATATTGAGCCGCAGCTGGCCATGGAAAACTACCTTAATAAGAATAATGACCCTACTGTTCCAATTACTACGTATGCCCAGGTGCAAACCACGGACCTAAAGGTAAATTTATATCCGGTTTCTTTCTTGGATTTGGGCTATATTTATTCAAACCGGTTTACGCAGGATTTAGCTGCAAATTTAGGCGGCAGGAGCCGCTTCTTATCTACAATTCGGGCCAGCTACAAGGTTTTTTCCTGGGGCACGCTGGATTATGAGATGCAGGAAGAGGATAACCGCGGGGAGGTTCGCGGCGGCCAGTTGCTGGATTTAAATTTCCTAAAAACAACCAATGGGCTTTCTTTGAATATCAATATCCCGCAGGATAATGTGGTGTTATCTTCTATTGTCCTAAAAGGAACCTTGAAGAACGTGCGCTATCAAAATAATAAAGCCCCAGCGGATGATTTTAATGCTCGCATGATCACTTTTGAAGGCTCGCTTAATTTTTAACTTACCTTATCAGGATAATCTTGCCTGATGCTAGGGTTTTGTTGTTGGGGTTGAGGACGCGGAAAATATATACGCCGTTTTCAGCGGTTTCGTTAAAATCCGTTTGGCCGCTCCAATATACAAGGTTTTCTCCGCTTTTTCCGCCTTCGCTTCCGCTCTCAAAAATTTTGTGCCAAATTAACCCGCCATTGAGATTGAAAATTAAAAGCTTGGTTTGGCCTGCGGTTGAAAGGGTATAGGAAATGGCCAGGCCTTGGGGTGCGGATTGAGAATTAGGCGTGTAAGGATTTGGGCCATAGGTCGAAGTGCCCACAATAGTTGATGGGTTATAAACTAAGCAAGAATAAGTTTCAGAAGTAGTTAGTTCTACAGTATTAAGAGTGGCTTTAATTTTGTAAGTGCCATTGTCCCCGGGCACAGTCGGCCAGCTGGCTAAAACGCCAGAAAGAACCGGGGTCGTGCTGGTGGTAATTTCTTTCCAGGAAGCAGGGGCAGCGCCATACCCGGTTTCTATTTTATAGGAAATAAAGCCTTCCCCAGTGATAGTTCCCAAAATATTGATTGTCCCAGCAACTGTATCTGCTGCGGTGGGATAAGTAATACTGATGGTTGGACCGCCTAGGGATTGGGCAGCATCAATTAACCCGGATCCCAGCAGCCCGGCGTAGGAAGGGTTTTCTATGTCAATATTTTTGGCCGAGTTTTTTATCTTATTATAAACTTCTGTAGGGGAAAAGGAAGAATTATTCGCCAGGATAAGGCCAGCCACCCCGCTGACAAATGGAGTGGCAAGGGATGTCCCATTTGAATACCCGTATCCGCTGCCAGGCAAAGTGGAATAAATAGAAGTTCCTGGTGCACAAATATCTACCCACAAGCCGTAATTTGAGCCAGAAGAAGGGCTGGACCAGACGGATTTTTTATTGTCAGAATCTGTAGCCGCAACTGCCAAAACTTCTGAATATCCCGCTGGATAATTAACCTGGTTTTTATTGTCATTTCCAGCTGCGGCAATGAGCACGCAATTTTTGGCATAGGCGTATTGTATGGCGGATTTTATTTCCGGGCTGTCATAGGTTGAACCAATGCTCATGTTGATTACTTTTGCGCTGTGGTCTGCGGCATATCTTATAGCATTGGCAACATCCGTATAGCTTCCAGTAACATCGGATCCATTGCTTGCCAGGGCCTTAACTGCCAAGACTTTATTATTCCAGGCAACCCCAGCGATCCCGGTATTATTATTGGTAGATGCAGCAATTACCCCAGCCACGCTAGTGCCATGGCCAGCTTCATCCATGGGGTCATTGTCATCAAAAACAAAATCATAGCCTTTTATAATTTTGGCTGATAGGTCCGGGTGGTTGTAATCTGCGCCAGAATCAACGGTTGCAATAATTTCATTGGTTGAGCCGCGGCTGTAATCCCAGGCAAGGCTCGCATTAATATTTTCCAGGCCCCATTGCAGGCCTTGGGAAAAAGCCGGGTCATTGGGGGAAGTAAAAGCCCGCATAATATAATTCGGCCCAGCATACTCTATTTCCGGCAAGTTTTGGTAAGCCTTAACCGCAGATTCAACGGAAATATTTTCCGGCAGATTAATAATATAAAAACGATCCATTTCTTCTTCTATTTTTTTTATTTGTTCTTGATTATTTTTTGAAATGGAAGCATCTATTGGGAGGCTCTTTATTTCTGTTTGCGGAGGATAGAAAAGCTTTTTGGAATCTTTTATTTCATAATTTTTGACAATATTTCCCAGCAAGCTTTTTGCTTTTATGGCGCTGTTATATCTCTCTAGTTTTTCAAAAAGCTGGTTTGCTTTTAAAGGCTTAACTTTGACAATAATTTCATTTTGCAGGTATTCTTCGCGGGCGAGGGCAGAAAAAGCCAAGATTAAAAGAAGGATCAAAAGCCCGTATTTTTTCATGGCAAGATTATAACATTTTATGTTATTATATTCGCATGCTAGAGCGCGCAAACAAATATCTTTCTCCAGTTTTGACCCATGTTACAGAAGTGGAAATTGAAAAAGGCAAGGGCTGCTATCTTTTTGGCCTAGACGGTAAAAAATACCTGGATTTTGCCTCGGGCATTGCTGTAGTTAATACCGGGCATTGCCATCCCAAGGTCGTAAAAGCCGCAGCCAGCCAGATTAAGAAATTGATCCATGCTTGCGCGGGCATTGTTTACTATTCTCCAAATGTTGATTTAGCGGAAAAGCTTGCCCAGATTACTCCAGCGGGCCTGGATGTGGCTTTTTTTTGCCAGAGCGGAACTGAGGCGATTGAAGCTGGCCTAAAGCTGGCAAAATACGCAACTAAAAAGCCGGGAATTATCTCTTTTGAAAAATCTTTTCATGGCCGAACGCTTGGGGCTTTATCCGTGACAAATTCTAATCCCAAATACCGTGAAAATTACGAGCCGCTTTTGCCCAAAGTTTATACTGTGCCCAAGCAAATTGAAGCGGTAAAAAAAGTTTTAGCTGAAAACAAAGACATTGCAGCTTGTATTATTGAGCCGATCCAATGCGAGGGAGGGTATCTTTTTCCAGAAGACGGATTTTTACCAGCCTTAAGAAAAGTTTGCGATGAAAATGGCGTCCTGCTTATTTTTGATGAAGTGCAGTCTGGTTTTGGCCGCACTGGTTATTGGTTTGCCTGCCAGCATTATAAGGTTGCCCCGGATATCTTGTGCTTGGCCAAGGCCATTGCTTCGGGATTTCCTTTGGGGGCGATTATTTCCACCAAAGCATTGATGGATAAGTGGTTGCCAGGTGCGCATGGCGGGACTATGAGCGGAAATCCAGTTACCTGTGCCGCTGGACTGGCCACGCTGCAAGTTATTGAAGAAGAAAATCTCATGGAAAACGCCCAGCAACAGGGGGCTTATTTAAAGAAAAAATTGGAAAAGCTCAAAAAATCGCACAGCGAAATTAAAGATGTGCGGGGATTGGGATTAATGGTGGCAGTTGAATTTGACAGCAAAGATAAAGTAAAAGAAATCCAGAAAAAATGCCTAGCGGAAAACCTGATCCTTATTTCTTGCGGGGATGGCCAGGTTATTCGCTTTATTCCTCCTCTTATAGTTAAAAAAAAGCAGATAAATGATGCCCTCCGCATTTTTCAAAAAGCCTTATCTTGACCCCAAAATCCGCTTAGACCAATTTCTCGTTGAGCGTAAAGATTTTGATGTATTGTCCAAAGCCCAATCTGCGATCATGGCCGGCCTAGTATATGTGAACGGGCAAAAAACAGATAAGCCCGGCACTTTGGTTAAGGATAGGGAGAGGGATAAGATCGAGGTAAAAAATGATGCCTGCCCTTATGTGAGCCGGGGAGGGCTAAAGCTGGAAGGCGCCATCAAAAAATTAACAATTAACAATGAACAATTAACAATTAAGGATAAAATTTGTTTGGATGTGGGGGCTTCGACCGGCGGGTTTACGGATTTTCTTTTGCAAAATAAAGCAAAAAAAGTTTATGCGGTAGATGTTGGCTATGGTTTGGTTGATTGGAAAATCCGCCAGGATCCGCGGGTAGTGGTAATTGAACGCACTAACGCCAGGTACCTAACAAAAGAAAGCCTGATTCCCAGATATTCTGATATCCTGGAACCTATTGAGCTATGCGTAATGGATGTTTCATTTATTTCCATTCTAAAAATTTTGCCGGCCTTGAAACAAGTCCTTTCTCCTAGCGCAGAAATTATCGTCCTGGTAAAACCCCAATTTGAGGCCAAAAAAGAACAAGTTGAAAAAGGCGGGCTTGTAAAAGACCCAAAAGTGCATGCAGAAGTAATGGAAAAGATTAAAAAGGGAGCAAGGGATCAAGGTTTCGAGGTTAAGGGGATTTGCGATTCGCCGATTAAAGGGGCAGATGGAAACAAAGAGTTTTTTATGCTAATCTTATTTTCAGGAGTAAGCTAAAATGAATGACCTTTTTTGGGTGGTGGTGGTTTCAATTGTGGTGGGATTGTTATTTGGGGCGATTATTTTTATGCGCTTGCATAAATGGGTCATCCGCCGCCAATTGATTGCCCGCTCGGATTATGCCAAGGCCGCAGAAGAAGATGCCGGCGAACTTTTGAAGAAAAAAGGCTATCGTATTTTAGAAAAAAAGAAGCGGGAGACCATTATTACCTATGTGAATGGCGAGCCGCATGTCAGCTATGTTGAAGCAGATTATTTGGTAGCTAAAAACGGAAAAACTTATGTTGCAGAAGTAAAAACCGGCAACTGCACGGATCCTACGGACCCTACGGTGCGGCGCCAGCTTTTGGAATATAATTATGTTTATTCCCCGGACGGCTTGCTTTTGGTAGACATGGTGGAAAGGGCGATCCATGTGGTTGATTTTGATTTTCCCCGGCCGTTTAGGGAAAATATTTTTAGCCGTTTTCTGCTGCTCGCCGTGATTTTTTTGGCGGTTTTTATTATTGCCTGGGTTTTGGCCCAGTTTCGGTTTATATAATTAGGTAATAAAATGCTGACTTCTCTGCTTATAAAAAACTATGCCTTGGCCAAAGAATTAAGGATTGATTTTTCCGAAGGGTTGAATATTTTAACCGGAGAAACAGGCTCGGGAAAGTCAATTATTGTAGGCGCCCTGTCGTTGGTTTTGGGAGAAAGGGCAGCTTCTGCCAATATCCGCACTGGGGAAGAAAAAGCCTTGGTTGAAGCAACCTTTGAAATAGAAGAAAATTCTTTGGCTGGAAAAATTTTGGCAGCCTATGGCTTTGAAAAAGAGGCCTGTTTAATTATTTCCCGGGAAATTGCTTTAAGCGGAAAAAGCCAAATCCGCCTGAATGGCAGGATTATCACGCAGTCTATGCTCAAAGAAATTTCCCGCTATTTGATTGATATCCATGGCCAGCACGACCATCAAATTTTGCTCGATCCTAATGAACACCTCCAATTTTTAGATGCGTTTGGCCAAACGAAAACCAGCCTTTTAAAGGAAAAATTCTTGTTGTTATTCCAAGATTGGAAAAAAGTGAAAAATGAGCTTATGGCCCTGCGCCAAAAACAACAGGGCCGGGAAAAACAAATTGATTTTTTGCGTTTCCAAGTGGAAGAAATCACATCCGCGGGCATAAAGCCAGAAGAAGACCGCTTATTGGGAGAAGAGCATGTGCGTTTGGCTTCGGCTGAAAAAATCCAGGTAATTTGCGAAGAAGTTTTGCAGGTTTTATCTCTGGATGACCGGTCTGTTGCAGCGAATCTGCAGTCCAGCCTTTCTTTACTTTCAAAAATTTCAAAAATGGATTCTTTGCTTTTGCCCCAAGCAGAAGCCTTGCAGCAGGCAGAAGCCCTGGCGGATGAGGTTGTGCGCGCTGTGCAAAATTATAAGGAAATGGTTCAAATGGATCCTATGAGGCTTAAGGAAGTAGAAGCAAGGATTGGCCTGATAGACAAATTAAAGCGCAAATACGGTCCTTCTTTAGAGGAGATTTTAAAAGTTTTTGAAGAAGCAAAAAAAGAGCTTAATATATTGGAAAATAGTTCGGAATATATGGAGGAAATGGAAGTTAAGTTAAAGCAATTGAGCCTGCAAACCGCGCAAGCTGCCCAGGCTTTAAGCCAGGCCCGCCAGCAAGTAGCAAAAAAAATTGAGAAAAAAATAAAAGCCGAGCTGCCGGCCGTGAATATGGCGAAAACGGTTTTTAAAGTAAATTTTTCCAGAGTGGAATCAGAAGAAGGATTATTAATCGGCGATCAAATTGAATTCATGGTTTCATCTAATCCCGGAGAACCTCTTAAGCCCTTGGCCAAGATTGCTTCCGGAGGGGAAATTTCCCGCTTGATGCTAGCTCTCAAATCCGTCCTGGCAAAAACCGACTGCGTTGCAACTATGGTGTTTGATGAGATTGATGTAGGGATTGGCGGAGAAACCGCGGGCCAAGTAGGAAAAAAGATTTTGGAGCTTTCTAAAAGTCATCAAATTTTGTGCATTTCCCATCTTCCGCAGATTGCTTCTCGCGGCCAGCACCATTTACGGGTGAATAAAGAGCAAAAAGAAGACCATACTTTTATTTATGTAGAAAAATTAGGGCAGGATGCGCGCATTAAAGAAATTGCCAAGCTCTTATCCGGCAAGGAAAATCCTCATTCTTTGGCTGCAGCGCAGGATCTTTTATCTAATTGAAGCAGCCATTGCCCATAATCGGCAGCAGTATTTCCGGACTGTTAAACATCTTAACGCGGTACGGATCCGAGACATTGATTGTCCCGGTTTGCGGGAAACAGCGGAAAAATTGCACGGGTTTTGTCTTAGCTTGGGTCAGCACATGGACGTAGGCAGAGAGTGAAAACTGGGTCAGTTTTTGAATCAGCTCTTTGGCTTTTTGTTCTTCCATGAGACTCACCCCTTTATATAGGCTTGGTCTTCTATATATATATCGTTAAATCTAGACAAAAATTGCATTGTAGAGCATTTATTTTGAGGGTATACTCTATAGACTATGCAAGACTTTGTATCAGGAAGAAATGCGGTTTTGGCAGCCATTGAATCTGGCCGGCCGATTAACAAGCTATTGCTTTTACAGCAGGCAAACTCTGCCCGCGATATTGTAAAATTTGCCCGAGATAAGCGCATTATTGTGGAAATGGTGTCCAAGTCGGTTTTGAACCGGATTGCAGGGGAAAACCACCAGGGGATTGTGGCCCTGGTTTCCCCAAAAGATTATATGGATGCTTATGCCTTGATTGAAAAAATCGAGGGCAAGAGGCAGGAAAATAAAAAAGCTTTTGTAATTATCTTGGACGGGATTGAAGACCCGCAGAATCTTGGGGCAATTATTCGAACCGCAGAAGGGGCGGGGGTGGATGCAGTGGTTATTCCAGCCCGCCGTGCCGCGCCTTTGACTGCGGCAGTTGCCCGGGCTTCGGCTGGGGCGCTGGAGTTCATAGATATTTGCCGCGTGACCAATATTAATAATACTATTGATATGCTGAAAGAAAATAATGTGTGGGTGGTGGGCGTTGAAAAAGAAGGCCAGAAAAGTTATAATCAGGCGGATTTTTCCTTGGATGTGGCAATTGTTATAGGTTCTGAAGGATCCGGCATTTCCCATTTGACCAAGAAGAAATGCGATTTTTTGGTCAATATCCCAATGCAAGGAAAAATTTCATCTTTGAATGCTTCTGCATCCGCAGCAGTTGTGATGTATGAAGTGGTAAGGCAGAGAAAGTTAATGACAAATGACAAATTATAAACATTTTTTGATATTTGTTATTAGAAATTTGACATTACGAGCGAAGCGAGTGGAGAGGTAGCCCTCCTACGCAAGGCTTCGGAGGGTAAACTCCGCGGCCAAATGTTTTTTGATTTTTGGAGAGGTAGCAAAGCGGCCAAATGCATCTGACTGTAAATCAGACGACTTATGTCTTCGGAGGTTCAAATCCTCCCCTCTCCAAATTAGAAACACAGATCACGGAGCACAGAGCACAGGAAAAAACCTGTGTTCAGTGTTCTAAGTTCTGTGTTCTGATTTTTCAATGAGCTCGTGAATAGTGTTGCTTCTAATTAAAGCAGTAGTTAAAAAAGAAATTGGACGAGCCAAATTAGAAACACAGATCACGGAGCACAGAAGCACAGTTATAAATTCCTGTGTTCAGTGTTCTAAGCTCTGTGTTCTAAGCTCTAAGCTCTGCATTACTCAACCGACCTAATTAGCCCGCTTAACATTTTCCCAATTTCATTCATTAATTCATATAATTCGCTATATTTTTTGTCATTTAAGTGTTGCATATTTTGACATACCTGTAGTAATGGCAGACACTCATAAAGTGATCCTTTTGCTGTGTTGTAATACTGTTTCTTTTCTCGAGAGTGGATTCTTCCCTGTCCTTCCGCGATGTTTAATGGGATAGAAAGAGCTGCTCTTGAGAGCTGATCTTTTATGGTTCTGTCAGGTATTTCTTTTTTTAAGTTATATATTTGCTTAACAAAATCCATGGCTTTTTTGTACACTTCTAAATTTTCAAACAAAAATGGCATAATCTTATTTTTCCCTCCTTTTTGTTCTTTCCCTGCAATTTTGGTGGCAGACGAAGAGGGCAATAATACAGATAATAGAGCACAGAACACAGAAGCACGGAGCACAGTTCGTGGAGCTATTATTAGATATTAAAAAATTCCCTGTGTTCAGTGTTTTGTGTTTCTGAGTTCTGTATTCTAGATTTTTTTTCTTTCTCAGATATGCCGGAGAACCGAAAATTTTTAAGTTAGTTGTATCCCGAGATTAGTTGCTTCCCTGCGCACTAACGATATCGCTGCTTTAATTTGATCTGCCTTCATTTCTCTGGTCTCGATAATTGGGTCGGGGATATCATCTCCGTATTCTAAATAATATGCTAGCTCATAAAATTTTAAACTATTTGGATCTCCCAAGAAAGTAATCCCCAATTTCTCTGCTTCAAGAAAAGCTCTTGATCCTTTCAATGGAATAAAAGTATTAACATCAACCACATCAGGTTTTCCTTCTCGGAGTGCTTCAATCGTTTTTTTAATGCTTTTCATGTCTTGGCCGGGAACGCCGATTATTAAAAACCATCTTACCTGGATCCCGGCTGTATGTGCTAGTTTAGTTGCGCTAATCGATTCCTCTATGGTACTTTGTTTGTTTAAACTTTTTAGCACTTCATTATCACCGCTTTCAACTCCAATGTGAATTTTGACGCAACCCGCCTTTTTCATTAAACACAATAGATCAGCAGAAACAAGATTTGCCCTAGTGTTGCACTCAAAAGTTACTTTTAATTTGTCTCTTATCTTGCAACATAATTCTTTGACGCGCTTTTTGTTTGCAGTGAACGTTTCATCATGAAAATGAAAAGCAGTAATCCCATAAGTTGTAACAATATAAGCCATTTCTTCAATTACTTTATCAACTGAATGAGTTCTAATCTGTCGGCCAAACATATCTTTAAAACAAAAAATGCAGTCAAAAGGACATCCCCGCATAGTAAATAAAGTTGCTTTTTTCCCATAATGAGAAAGTGTTCTTCGATCAGGAAAAGGCAATGAATCCAAGTTTTCTATTAATGCAGCAGGAGGAGTTATTATTTTTTCTCCGTTTGTTGTATTAAAAGCGATCCCATTTATTTTTTCCCATCCACTTGCTTGCCTTAATGTATTAATAAGCTTGATAAAAGTATGTTCTCCTTCTTTTAAAACGACAAAATGAAAATGATCGAGGAAGTTTTTCGGAAAAACAGTAGGTTCCGGTCCCCCGGCGACTAAAACAATGTCGGGAAGTTTAGCTTGGATCTGATGGGCAAGAGAAATAGCCTCACGGGCAATTGGTTTGGTTGCCGAAATGCCTACGATGTCCGGCTTAAAATCCCTTAATCTCGATTCCAAAGTTTGTCCGGGTAGATTCAAATCAAGAATTTCACAGGTTATTCCCGGATTTTCTCTTAAGGAACTGCTTAGATAACCAAGGCCAAGAGGAAAAACAGGATGGGCAATTTTGGCTCTAGGGAATATTAATAAAATTTTCAAATTTCCCTGTATATTAGAGAGGCGCCTTAAATGCAATTGATTAATAACCACCATTGGTTTAATCAATCCATCTCGTGCGTTCCCAATGTGTTCAGTTTGAAAAATTATATTACCAACAACCATTTTTACTGTTCCTTATTTTCACCATTTCTTTATCGACACATTTTTAACCGGATTTCACTTTATAGTAATTTAAAATAATTTCCTCCAAGTGAAATTAAACCAAATAAGATGAGATAATACCTAAAGGACAAAATACACATGAATCAATTGAATCGAGATTTTTATGGGTTGGGGATTGCCCCTAAAATATTGGATTTTCTTAATCGCAAAGATTTTAAAACTCCAACCCCTATACAATACGAGGCTATTCCTGCAGGTCTTGAAGGCAAAGATATTATTGGGATTGCCCAAACCGGCACAGGAAAAACTCTTGCCTTTGGCATTCCTATGCTGCAACGCTTAACTCAAAGCTCTGCTTGTGGTTTGATTATCGCTCCAACGCGTGAACTTGCTCTTCAAATTGACGAAGGTCTGCAAAAAATTGCCCAGCTTTTGGGGATGCGCACCGCGGTTTTGATTGGCGGCATGTCAATGTACCGCCAAATTCAAGCTTTGCGCCGCAGCCCAAAAATTGTGATCGCAACTCCGGGCCGCTTGATCGACCATTTAAACCAACGGACTTTTCGCTTAGACCAATTCAAAATTTTGGTATTGGATGAAGCAGATCGCATGCTGGATATGGGTTTTATGCCGCAGGTTGAGAAAATTCTCCAATATTTGCCTAGGGACCGGCAAACCATGCTTTTTTCAGCTACGATCCCGGAAAAAATTGTCAGGATTGCGACGTCTTATATGAAGCTCCCCATTAGCGTTGAAATTGCGCCTTCAGGATCCACGGCCAAAAATATTATCCAAGAGCTTTTTATCGTAAAAAGAGAAGAAAAAATTAATTTATTAAATAAATTGTTGGAGCAGTACCGCAGCACCGTGCTTATTTTTTGCCGCACAAAAAGAGGGACCGCCCGCTTGGCGCGGGATCTTCACTATATGGGACATTCCGCGGCAGAAATCCATTCGGATCGTTCATTATCCCAGCGCCAGCAAGCTCTGGAAGGATTCAAAAACGGAAAATATCGGGTTTTGGTGGCAACGGATATCGCAGCGCGGGGAATTGATGTAAAAGAAATCGAACTAGTTATAAATTTTGACCTCCCGGATGAAGCCGAAAGCTATGTGCACCGCATTGGACGAACAGGTAGGGCGGGCCACGAGGGCCGGGCGATTTCTTTTGCAACGCCAGATCAGAAAAAAGATGTGCAAAGTATTGAGCGCGTTATAAAGAACATCCTGCCGATCAAAAAACATCCAGATCTTTCTCCGGTAACTTTTGAACATACTTCTGCTTTTGTTACTCCAAGAAGAGGCTCTCCTCGCAGGTTTCAGCGCCGCTCTTATCGCAGATAGTCTTATTAATTCCTTGAAATATGTTAAAATCCTATAATTCTTTATAATCGGGGTGTGGCCCAGTCCCGCGAAGCGGGATCCCGAGACATTATTTATAATAGAGGTACTCGGGACTTGGTCTAAGGCTCTAGTTCCACAAGTTCTTTGTATTTAGAGGTTTTATTAAAAATCGGGGTGTGGCCCAGTTTGGTCTAAGGCGCTACCTTGGGGTGGTAGAGATCGTGGGTTCGAATCCCGCCACCCCGATTTTAGAAACTAAGACGATAAACCATAATATTTGGCTAATTGTTTAAAAGCACCTAGCGAAGCATAAATTTGCTCTTGGCTAATGCTCGAAAAAGACATGCGAAAATAACCCGGACCAGCGAACCCGCTGCCCGGAACCAACAATAAAAGATATTCAAGCGCTTTTTGGCAGAATTTTACATCATCAGCAATAGGGCTTTGAGGGAATAGATAAAAAGTTCCTTGTGGTTTTTGCATCTGGAAACCTAGAGCAGTTAATTCCCTATAAAGAATATCTCTTCTTGCTTGATATTCTTCCAGTCCTACAACCAAATCATGCATTCCGATGATTGCCAATTGCCAGGTAGCAGAGGCATTGACAAAACCCAAAGTACGATTACTAAAAGTCATAGCATTAAAAAGTGCTTCTGCATATGGGTTTTGTGGCCCAATCGCTATACGGCCGATCCGTTCTCCGGCTAAGCCCAAGCTTTTGCTGTAAGAAGAGGTGGAGACTCCCCCTGGAAAAATTTGTAATACTGGTGGAACTACCGCATTATCAAAAACTATTCCGGTATAAGGTTCGTCTGCGATTAAATAAATGTATTGTCCCTGTTTTTCAAGCCGTTCTTGAAGAATAACTTGCAGCTTTTCTAAAATTTTTCTTGAGTATATTACTCCTGTAGGATTGTTTGGAGAATTGATCAGAATGGCCTTGGTTTGGGGAGTTATGGCTGCTTTTATTGCTTCTAAATCAAGTTGAAAATTTTCCTTGGTTTTTACAGGAACTAGTTTGCCGCCATGATTATCAACATAAAAACCATAGTCAACAAAATAAGGCGTAGGAACAATAACTTCTTCTCCTGGATTTAAAACAGCCCTAAATATTACATTTAACCCTCCAGCTGCTCCACAAGTCATAATAACATGGCTCTCCGTTAATGGTTTTTCTAGCCCGTATAGAATGTTTAAATGTCTGGCCACATTTTCTCTAATATGTGGAAACCCAGCATTGTGCATATAACCATGCATACCAGGAGAAGGACGGCTTGCTAGTTCTTGTAATTTTTGTTGTAGTTGCAGGGGAGGATTGAGAGATGGGTTTCCTAAAGTATAATCATAAACGTTTTTAGCCCCATGCTGCTCTTTAAGGCGTCCTCCTTCTTCAAACATTCTTCTGATCCACGAACTGTTTCTCATTGAAGCTTCGATCCCGCGTGATACTGACATTATTATTTTCTCCTAAAAGTATATATGATAGTTTATTCTGTATATTCCTTGATAAATTTCACAATATGTAAAATATTTTTTTGCTGAATTCTCTATCGCTTAAAAAAATCTCAAAAGGTGAAATTTGCGTACAAAGATACAGATATATTCTCTAGAATAATATAATAGGAAAAATTTATATGATAAGAAGAATGCGTCTTTTTAGGTTTAATGGCCGTAATCAGGCAGCGATAAGAAGGGTTCTTTATCCTTCCCACGTACAAGAAGGATTTAATGTGCGACAGCTTAAAAAAGGCAGGCCGGAGATAGTCAACCGGATTTTAGTTGTTGAAGACGATCGTTTTTGCCAATCTTTATGGCTTTTAGATGCTAAAAAATTAGGGCTTACTGTGGAATGCTTTGTTCCCAAAAATACAGAAAGTTTATGGGAAAAGGTAAGACAGTATGCCCCTCAATTAATAATAATGGATAATAATTTGGGGTGGGAAGTAGCAACCGGCACATTTCTAACAAGATTTTTGAGAGAGAAGGGATGGGGCGGTTTTATTGTTGCCTATTCTGCAGATGGGAATCACAATAGAAGAATGCTGGAATTTGGAGCTGATATTGCTTCTCCCAAAGATATTCCTTTAGTTATTTTAGAAAGACTTTTGGTTTTATAGCTTGAGATTCCTCTAATCAAGGTTTCTTGCTCCTCATTTGACTCCCAAATAGAATAATGGGAAAATGTAAGCAGTTTCAATTTAAGCAAGGAGGGTTTTTTTATATGAAAAAGTTTTTACTGCTTTGTTTGAGTTTGATATTATTGGCCTCAATCTCTTTTGCCGTCGACTATAGCGCTAATTTGAGCCTAAAAACCGGAGATGCGGAATTGGACCTTCATTTAAGGTCTACAAATGATTTAGCTTCGACCCCGGCTGGCATGGTGGAAATGCATAAATATCTGCTGCTGAATTATGCGCTGTCGGAAAAAGAAATTTCTTTCCTGCATAAGCAGGGGTATAGCATGGCCGAAATCGAATATCTTGCCTTGCTTGCTAAGCAAAGCAGAAAAAGCATCAATAGTATAGTTGCGCTTCGCAGCCAAGGAGTTGGCTGGGGGGTTTTGGCAAAAAAATTAGGGGTACAGCCAAGTGCGCTCCGCAAATTGGTTGTCAGCCATAAAAAAGCTGAAAAAATAGAGAAAAAAACAGAAAATATGGAACACCGGCACAAAGCCAGCGGAATGAAAACCAAGAAGATGAAAAAATAGGAATTAAATTGAATCAACCGCGTAGCCGAGGTTACCTACCTTACGGACAGGCGGGTCTCAACCTCGGCAGATATACTACAATATTTCATTTTGCGAAACATTCTCCTTTAACAATTGAGTGCTGAAATCTTCATAGGCCTGAAATGGGGCATCATGCTAATTCTTCTTGCATTTCATTTTTGAGAGGAGTATATTACATCCGCACTCTGAAAAACGGACAAAGGAGGTGAACAGTATGGCAAAGAGAAAACCTAATCCCGCTTTTATGAAAGCACTTACCCCTTCTGATTCCTTGGCTGAAATAGTAGGAGCCAAAGCTCTTCCCCGCACTCAAGCGGTGAAAAAGATTTGGGCTTACATAAAGAGCAAAGGATTGCAAGATAAGAAAAATAGGAGAATGATCAATCCTGATGAAAAGCTTGGAGCAGTGATCGGCAAAAAGCAAATCAATATGTTCAAGATGACTTCAGCGATTATGAAAAATTTATCCTAAGGACCTATTCGATTTTTTAAGAGGGCCTCTAGACCAAACAGTTTAGAGGCTTTCTTGTTTTTTGCATCTGATCTCGAATTTTTTCTCAACTTTATCCGGATGATAAGACATTTTTGACTTGCGCAGGCCCGGAATGCCAAGATCCTGCTCTAGATTTACATACTTATAAGATAAAAAGCAATGGTTGCATGCTTCCCAGAGCAAAACCTGGTTAATCCCCCGGATTTGCGGATCAGTATACTGGAAATGCAGGGTTGCGGTTTCCTGGTTCTGCTGGCTGCCCAGGATAAAGCCTTTGAGTTGATTATCAATAAAAATTCCCCCGCCTTCGATTTCAAGCTCTTCCATAAAATTAAAAGCCAAATCAAAAGCGATCTTTTGGGATTGGTACTGGAGTTTTAAAAAATCATCCTGCGGATTGGTCTCTGGATTTTTTTCCTTAAACCATTTTTCAAAAAGTTCAACCGCTGCAGCTTGATCGCTTTTTTCGAGCTTTTTGAATTGGTAGCCCGGGAATTTTTTCTGGAATTTTTTTAAATGGTTGCGCTTGCCGTCGAATTTCCTGCCCTTCAGCTCGGCAATTTTTTTGCGTTCGTAGATATAATCAAAATGCGCGCGCAGGCATTTTATCTTATATTCTTTGATGTTAATTTGAGAGATTAAATTTTCTGATGCGCGCGAAATTTTTTTGGCATGGCGTAGGCAAGTCTGCACAGTTTCTTGAATTTTATTATTTCCCACGGGCTCTAGAAAAAAGGGGTCTTCATTTATGGGCTTTATCAAGATGCAGAGATTATCATTGATAAAAGTGTAATGAGCATGGTCAAAATTCCACCACACGATCAAATTCGCAAAGGCGAGTTCGCAGATGCGGCGCGGGTTATTTTTTAACTGCGAAAGAATAAATTCCCGGTTGTTTATTTTTACAGCTTTGAAATTTGGGAAAATCGGCTGCCGGGATTTTTTTACCATGCAGGTGCATTTTTCTGGAAAGCAGAATTGGCATTCAAAGCGCTTGGGCGGCAAATCCTTAGGGGCAAGGGGCAAGGGACAAGGGTCAAATCCATGTTTTTTGAAAAAATCCGGAATAATCGTATATAAATAAATATCTTTTGTGGTTTGCGCAAAGATTTTTTGCAGGAATTCGCGGCCATAGCTTTTTTTTTGATAAGAGGGGTCAATTCCAAAAGAAGCCAGGAAAATAAAGTCCTTATATTCTTGCAGGTCCACAGTTCCAACGATCTTTCCATCTTCTTCTGCAACCCAAAACTGGTCGAATTTTACATCTGGATAAAAAAGATCAAGAGCTTCTAGAATGTTTTTAATTCCCGGATAGTCTTGGCTGCTTGCTTTTCTGATATTAAACATAGGCTTAGTATTTTAGCAGTTATTTTGTTTTTTGTAAGTATTCAGTTTTCAAAAGCCCTCATCCAAATTTTCTTGGCTTGGAAGCTTTTTGTCTGCAACCTTCTCCCCCAGGAGAAGGACTGACATTTGAATGAAAAACAATATATCCCTCTCCCATACTGAGCGAGCGTAGCGAGTCGAAGTAAAGGGAGAGGGTAGCTCTAGAAAATAGTAAGCATGTTAGATGAAGTTTGGGTGAGGGCACAGTTTTTTTTCTTGCATAAATTCTAGGGAAACGCTATCATATTGGGACTTTAAAAGGGAGGATTTTATGACTATTTTATGGATTGTTTTAGGAGTTTTGGCAATAATCGTGCTTTGGGTTATTATGGTTTACAACGGCTTGATCCATTTAAAAGTGCGCTGCGAAGAGGCTTGGTCAGATATTGATGTCCAGCTAAAAAGAAGATATGACCTCATTCCAAATTTGATCGAAACCGTCAAGGGTTATGCCAGCCATGAAAAAGAGCTTTTTACCCGCGTAACTGAAGCCCGGGCTGCAGCTATGAGCGCTGGAAGCGTTGCAGATAAGGCTGCCAAAGAGAATATGCTTTCGGACACCCTTAAATCCTTGTTTGCAGTTTCGGAAAACTACCCGCAGCTAAAAACTTCGGACAACTTTTTACAACTGCAAAGGGAATTAACGGATACTGAAGACAAAGTTGCTTATTCCAGAAGATTTTACAATGGCAATGTCCGCGACTTTAACATCAAGATCCAAGTTTTCCCGAATAACTTAATCGCTGGGATGCTGCATTTTGAAAAGAAAGACCTTTTTGAAATAGCTGAAGCAGAGAAAGCTGCGCCAAAAGTTAAGTTTTAAAAAATGTTAAGCATTTACTCTCAAATTTCCTCGAATAAGCGGAAAACCTGGCTATTGGTTATTTTCTTCATGGCTTTTTTAGTGGGCTTGGGCTGGGTTTTTGGCGAAGTCATGGATCCAGGGTTTGGCTACGGCGGGATGCTGGCTGCTTTTGCTATTGCCATGGCTATGGCGTTATTCAGTTACTTTAGCGGCGGCAGCGCGGTTCTCATGATGTCCGGGGCCAAAGAAATAAAACATGAAGATAATCCTGATCTCTATCATATTGTAGAAAACTTGTGTATTGGTGCAGGCATAAAAAAAGTCCCAACCATTTATATTATTGATGATACTGCTCCCAATGCTTTTGCAACTGGCCGCGACCCAGACCATGCTGTGGTCGCAGTTACCTCTGGGCTTCTTTCAAAACTGGAAAAAGCTGAACTGGAAGGCGTGATTGCGCATGAGCTTTCGCACATAAAAAATTACGATATGCTGATTATGACCATGGTAGTTATTCTGGTTGGTGTGGTAACGTTGTTATCGGATTTTATGCTGCGCTATTTTTGGTGGGGTGGCGGAGGGAAAAGGGATAAGAACGAGGGCGGGGGCCAGCTGCAGCTGATTATGATGATTGTTGCAATTGCACTAGCAATTCTTTCCCCGCTTATTGCTACATTGATCAAACTAGCCATTTCCCGCAAAAGAGAGTTTTTAGCAGATGCCGATGCAGTTTTAATTACGCGTTATCCAGAAGGATTAGCCCGGGCCTTAGAAAAACTAACTGCAGATCGAGAACCGCTCGAAGTTGCCAATAAAGCCACTGCCCATTTATACATTGTTAACCCCCTTACGGAACATAAAGGCTCATCCATTGGCTGGTTTGCTTCGCTGTTTAACACCCATCCGCCGATTGAAGACCGGGTGGCCAAGCTGCGGGCAATGTAAAAAGCAGGTGTCGCAAGTAAAATTGCCTATAGTCAAAAATACTTGCTATTTTTTTTGCCTTGAGGTAAAATTGTTGGCATGCTTAATAGATACCTAAAAGAAGAAATAACCGCTGATTTGAAAGAAAAGATGGTTTTTCTGGGTGGTCCCAGGCAGGTAGGAAAAACTACTTTTTCTAAAGGGATCGGCAGCTCCCAGTTTAAAAACTTGTCTTATTATAATTGGGATTATAAGCCGGATCGCATGGCAATTTTAAAAGACCAATGGCCCTCTCAATTTGATCTTTTAATATTAGATGAAATTCATAAATATAAGAAATGGAAGAATCTGGTAAAAGGAATTTATGATAAGAATAAAGCAGACTCTACTATATTGGTAACTGGCAGCGCTCGTTTAAATATTTACCGTAAAGGGGGAGACTCTTTGCAAGGCAGATACCACTATTATTGTATGCATCCATTCTCTTTGGCAGAAGTAGCTAAGCAAAAAAATAAATTAGTCCCGTTTGCAAAACTTAATTTTCAAACCACAGAAAAAAGTTGCGATATTTTAAATAGATTATTGAAATTCGGGGGGTTTCCTGAACCTTTTATTGCGCAAGATGAAAAAACGCTCAGAAGATGGCAAATGGAAAGGATAGAAAGGTTATTTAAGGAAGATATCCGAGATATTGAAATTATAAGAGACTTGGGGTCAATGGAGCTCTTAAGTTCTCTGCTGCCAGAAAAAGCGGCAGGTTTGTTATCGATTAATTCCCTCCGCGAAGATCTGGAAGTAAGCTTTAAAGCCGTAGCAAATTGGATTTCTCTTTTGGAAAAATTTTATTACCATTATCGAATTTATCCATTTTATAGCCGAAAAATCCGCTCTTTAAAAAAAGAACCCAAGCTCTACCTTTGGGATTGGTCGGAAGTAAAAGATGAATCAAGGCGCTTTGAAAACTTGGT
Organism: uncultured bacterium; assembly: GCA_964528395.1. GTDB lineage: Bacteria > Margulisbacteria > WOR-1 > CAZGTC01 > CAZGTC01 > CAZGTC01. Next base: position 8,321 of record CAZGTC010000008.1, on the reverse strand, counting down.
GGCTGGACATCTTTTGAAACTAGTCCATTATTTGCATGATGCTTTAGGGTATAAAGCAGAGCTTTATTATTTACGGGATGTTGACGGCCGGGAGGTTGATTTTTTAGTAACTATTGATCGAAAGCCTTGGTTTGCAGTGGAAGTTAAAAAACAAGACGACAAAGCTGCACAAAACCTTAAATATTTTGAAGAGCGCCTAAAGATTCCTTATTTGTTTCAGGTAATTTTAACTTCGGATACAGATAAATTAATCAACGGAGTCCGTTTAATATCTGCGGATAAATTTTTAGGCGGATTGATTTAGCGATCGTGAGGTAGGAAGGAGAAAAAAATGAATAAATACGTATGCTTAGTTTGCGGCTATGTTTATGATCCAGCAATCGGAGATCCGGATAATGGAGTAAAACCCGGAACCGCCTTTGAAGCAATTCCAGATACTTGGGTTTGCCCGGTCTGCGGAGCTGGCAAAGACCAGTTTGAGAAACAGGAATAAAAAAAAGGGACCAAGGTATCTAGGGATCGAGGTGTCAAGGGAAAAATGCAAGCGATAGAGATTAAAAAGAATATTTTTTATGTTGGGGCGATTGATTGGGATCGCCGGCTTTTTGATGAGCTAATTCCTCTGCCCCAAGGAACTTCTTACAATGCTTACTTGGTTAAAGGCAGCCAAAAAATTGCTTTGATTGATACGGTTGATTTCCATAAATTAGACGAGCTTCTGCTTCAGCTTAAATCTTTGAATATTAGTACGATTGATTATGTTGTGATCAACCATACGGAACAAGACCACTCTGGAAATCTCCCTCAAATTTTGGCTAAGTACCCAATGGCGCGGGTTTTGACGAATGAAAAGGCCAAAGATTTACTTATTCGCCTCTTGCATGTGCCAGCAGAAAAAATTGAGGTTGTGGCAGATGGCGCGGAAATTTCTTTAGGGGATAAGACATTAAAATTTATCCTAACCCCCTGGGTTCATTGGCCGGATACCATGTGCACTTTTATTCCAGAAGACAAAATTTTGTTTTCCATGGACTTTTTTGGCGCGCACTTGGCTGCTTCGGACCTGTGGGCCCAAAATGATGAAGCTTTATATGAAGGCGCAAAAAGATATTATGCGGAGATTATGATGCCTTTTCGCCCGCAAGTGCAGGCCAATATAAAAAAAGTAGAAGCTTTGGGATTTCAAATCCTTTGCCCCAGCCACGGCCCGATTTATGCCAAGCCAGAATTTATCATTAATGCCTACAAAGACTGGGCTTCGGATAAAGTAAAGCCCGAAGTGGTTATCCCCTGGGTTTCTATGCATGGATCAACTAAAGCGATGGTTGATTATTTGGTTCAAGCTTTGATTCAAAAGGGCGTAAAAGTTAAACCTTATAATATTACGCAAACTGATATTGGGGATTTGGCCATGGAATTGGTAGATGCTTCAACCATTGTTTTGGCAGGAGGTCAGACTTTGGCAGGAGCGCATCCCAAACTGGCATACATTGCTTTTTTGGCAAATGTGTTGCGGCCCAAAACTAAGTTTGTTTCTATTATTGGTTCCTGGGGCTGGGGGGGTAAAATGCTTGAACAGCTGACCGGCCTGATCCCAAATTTAAAGGTTGAAATAATCGAGCCAGTTATGGTAAAAGGATATCCTAAAAAAGAAGATTACGCGCGGTTAGATAAACTCGCAGGGGAAATAGCTCAAAAGCAATTAACAATTAACAATGACCAAATTAATAACAAGGTTTTTTAATATATATATGACTCATTGTTGTTAATTGTTAATTAATTAATTGTTAATTAAAAAAAAGGGGGAAAAAAATGGTAAAAAGTTTAAATGAAATTTATAAATGCTCGGTGTGCGGGAATATGGTGGAGGTTGTGCATGTGGGTGGAGGGGAATTGGTTTGTTGCGGGAAACCCATGATATTGCAAGTAGCTAATACTGTGGATGCTTCAAAAGAAAAGCATGTTCCGGTTATTGAAAGGCAAAAAAACGGGGTTTTGATAAAAATTGGCAGTGTTGCCCATCCCATGGAGGCCAAACATTATATTGAATGGATAGAAATTCTTTTTGATGGTAAGGTTGATCGGCAATATTTGAAGCCAGGGGATAAGCCGGAAGCTTTCTTCAATATTACACCAGAAAAAGTCGAAGCTAGGGCTTATTGCAACCTGCACGGTCTTTGGAAAAGTTAAGGAGGAATAAAAATGGGAAAGAGCATTAAAGGTACAAGGACGGAAAAAAATTTACTGGCATCGTTTGCCGGTGAATCTCAAGCTAGAAACCGCTACACTTATTTTGCCGGGGTAGCGAAAAAAGCCGGCTATGAGCAAATTTCCGCAATCTTTATTGAAACCGCGGATAATGAAAAAGAACATGCCAAGCGATTTTTTAAATTTCTCGAGGGAGGGGCGGTAGAAATTACCGCAACTTATCCAGCTGGTAAAATTGAGGATTTGGCCGCGGATTTGAAAGCTGCGGCAGACGGGGAAAACGAAGAACATACTAAGCTGTATCCCGGAGCTGCAAAGATTGCGGATGAAGAAGGCTTTCCGGAAATAGCCGAGGTTTTTCGCAAGATTGCCGAGGTTGAGGTGCAGCACGAAAAAAGATATCGTAAATTAATTGCTAATCTAGAAAAGAAAGAAGTTTTCAAAAAAGCTTCTCCTATTGAATGGAAATGCCGAAATTGCGGATATCACCATGTTGGAAGTGAAGCTCCGGAAATTTGTCCATCCTGCGATCATCCGCAAGCTCATTTTGAGGTTTTCTGCGAGAATTATTAAAATAAAAAACCCCTTATCAGAATTTATTTTCTTTTAAGAGGTTTTGTTTTATTAGCCCTCAATAATCCAGCGTTCTTGGTCTTTGAACCAATCCCCCGGGGTGTTCAAATACTTCATGGTTTCATCCAAAATTGCAAAATGCTCTCTTTCTTCTTGGGCTAGGGCCAAAAAGAGCTTTTGGGCTTTTTCATCCTGGGATTCTCGCGCAATTTTTTCATAAAGATGATAGCCGTCTTTTTCCAAGCCTTCGGCAATTTCATAAGCTTTATTGATTTGATCCGTGGTTTCAAATTTTCGATTTAATGCGGATTTTAATTTCTGTAAAATCGGCTTTAATAGGGCTTTTTTATCTGGAGCAACTTCAACTTTTTCTGCCCAATTCGCAGGTAATTTCTTTTCTCCGCTCAATTCCTGGAAAAGCTCGGCGATGTATTTGGCATGTTCCAATTCCCGTTGTGCCAAACTTTCCATGGTAGATTTGGCCAAAGGATTGTTAGTTTTTTTTGCAGTTTCACAATAGAATTTATACCCTTCTTTTTCCATATCGAGTGCGAGTTTGGTATCTTTCATTAATTGATCCATATATTTTCCCCTCCTATTTTTGCATTATTTCTTTCGCCAATTTTTTGGTTGAAGCCGGGAATAGGGCTAACCATTTATTAAACTTATCTATTTTAATTTTTGATAAATCAAGCTCATTAAGGTCCAAATGCCTTTTTTTAATTCCAATTAAGTAAAGTTCATCCAGAAAAGCTTTTTCTGCTTCGGCGATAGCAATTTGCCCTTGGATATTAAACCCGCAAAATAGTTTTTTATTTATCTTTGAATATTCAATCTGCTGATTATTTAAAGCATATTTGGCACTTTTTTTGGGAGATACCAAAGTCAATACTGATGGAACTTGAGACAAAATACCATAGTGGGAAAGAGCGGACTCTAAGGAAATATAAGAAGGCCGGTTTAATTCGCAAGCAAGCTGTTCAAAATCGACTTCCTGCGGGTTAACGGCATAAAAAGCATTTCCCAGCGAATATATCTCTTCTTTTTTTTTCATTCTAGACAAGGTAACTTTTAGGGTTTTCTTGTCCGAGTGGATAAAATTATGAATTTCTGCGAGAGATAAATATTTTTTGGGCTGTTTTTTAAAGAGATTGAGAATATCTTTTTTTATCATTTTACCGCCTTTAATATTTCATCTAAAACCGGCCAGTAATTTTGCGGCAAGAATATTTTCATTTCGCGCTTGAATTCTTGCTGGCTAAAGGGAAAAACTTTGGGCTTGTGGAATGGCTTTCTCTGAATTTTTGAAATATACCATAAATCAAACCAATCACGGCTGGAATCCCGATTTTTTATGGCTCTTATTTTAGCAGTTTCTAAAGACTCTAGCGTAATCGTGTTTAATAATGGCTGGAGAGGGGAGCAGGGAGAGCTTAACGGCCTTAGCTCCATTTTTATGCTGTTTTTTCTCTTTGACATCTCAATTTTAATCGGGAGCGCATGTTTTAATAATGGGGATCGAATTTTAATTTGTGCAAATAAGGTATGCTGTTTTTCCTTGAGGTCTTCTAGCTGTAAGAATGGATTTTCTTTTAAGGCCGGGGATAACGCGGTTTCCAGTTCTTTTTCACTGGCATCTGATAATAAAAGAAAGTCCAAATCTTCAGAGAACCTAGGCCCATTATAGGCTAACCGAAGGGCAGTCCCGCCATAAAACATGGTTTTTGCAGCCAAGGGAGAGAGCCCAAGCTGAAAAAGGATTAGCATTTCCGCCTCTTCCCTTAAAATGTTTAAGGGTGCAATTTGCAGTTTTTTACTTAAGCTAGCTACTAAATATTGGTCCATAAAAGTTAACTATTTTGTTAACTATAGATTACTGTTTTTTGAGGTGTTTGTCAACTAATATTTGGATGCAATTTTTTCTAGATGCATTATAATTAAATTGTTAATAAACGACAAGGAAGGGAGAATGTAATTATGATAAACAAAGTTGGCTTGTGGCTTGACCATAAAAAAGCAGTGATTGTTGAAATAAAAGGAGATGAGTCCGAAACAATTGAGATCTTTTCAAAAGTTGAAAAGCTTCCCAGCCGCCAAAAGGGCGCCCCAACGAATGAGCCGTACGAAGCCCATCTGGTACAAGGGGATGATATCTTAGAGCGGGAATTTAAAGAGCATATCCATCGTTATTATGATGATATAATTTCGCACCTAAAGGATTTTGAAGCAATTTATATCTTTGGGCCAAGTGAAGCAAAAATAGAATTGGAAAAGCGCATCCAAGAAAAGCATAAAAATCTAAAACAAGCTATCAAGCAAGTTGAAGCCGCGGATAAAATGACCAATCCGCAAATCGCAGCAAAAGTGCGTGATTTTTTTAGATTTGGCAAAAATTAGGCAAGGGCTTTGTCAATTTCTTCTTTATCAAAGCCGACAATGATCTTTTTTTCATTAATTACAATAACCGGCACGCCCATTTGCCCGCTTATTTCTGTCATTTCTTTGGCTTTTGCCTTATCTTTGGAGACATCGATGTCTTCAAATGCTATGCCTTTTTCCGTTAAATAAGCTTTGGCGCTTTTGCAGTAGGGGCAGGCGGGGGTGGAATAAATTTTTATGTTTGCCATAATAAATACCTCCTTAATTATATTTTTTATTCAGGCCTTTCTTTCTTGGCTGCATTTACAAAATAGATTAAACTTTCTAATTCGGTTTGGAGATGGATATTTTGGATGATAACTTCTTCCGGGCTTTTTAATTGGGCTGGAGAAAAATTAAGGATCCCTTTTATTCCGGCCCCAACTAGAATATCGGCAATATGTTGGGCGGCAACCTGCGGAGTGGTAATTATGGCAACACGGATATTCTTTTGCTGGATAAATTCTGCCATCTTATCTAAATGAAGAATCGGGGTGGCTGCACGCTCATTGATTTTTTTTGCGTCGATGTCAAATCCGGCAATGATTTTGATGTTTTCTTTTTCAAATAATTTATATTTGATTAAGGCGGTACCGATATTGCCAGCACCAACAACAATAACATTAGTAATTTTATCTTTGCCTAAAATTTTATTTAGTTCAAGAATAAGATCATCAATATTATATCCGCCGCGCTTGCTGCCAGATATGCCATAAATGGAAAAATCTTTCCGGACTTGTGCGGGAATGGTGCCGCTTGCATCCGCAATATTATCGGAAAAAATCTTTATAAACCCAAGTGTTTTTAGCCTTGCTAACACATCTTTATATTGTAATAAACGCGTAATAATTTTTTTATTAGCCAGCATTTATTGCTCCTTTTTTCACATTATTTATGTTTTTGACAGTTGAATATGTAAATGTTTTGCACAATAATATTGACAAAATTAAATATCCCGGTTAAAATTATACTCTGTTTTAAAGGGTTAATTCAAGATTTTAGAAAAGTTTAAAAAAAATATAAAGGAGGGTTTTATTGTGGAGAAAATAGCAAATAGATGGATGATTGCGTTAGCTGGAGTTGTTATGCAGTTATTGTTAGGGACAGTGTATGGGTGGAGCGTTTTTAAGAAGCCGCTTATGGAAGCGCATGGGTGGAGCGGTTTTCAGGTTGGGCTCGCTTTTACAATTGCTATTTTTTGTTTAGGAATAGCAGCAGCTTTGGGGGGAAAATTTGTTGATAAGGCCGGGGCGCGCAAAGTTGCGACTTTGGCTGCAGTTCTTTTTGGGCTGGGGACGCTTTTGGCGGGTTATGCTAATAGTATAGGCAATTTATGGCTTTTATGGATTGGCTATGGCGTAGTTGCAGGAATTGGGATTGGGCTTGGGTATATTACTCCGATTGCGGTTTTGGTGAGATGGTTTCCGGATAAAAAGGGCCTTATTACTGGCCTGGCAGTAATGGGATTTGGTTTTGGTTCAGCTTTAATCGGTCAAATTGTGCCTCTTATTTTGCCGGTAGTTGGGATAACCAATACTTTTTATATTTTAGGAGCTATTTTCTTTGTAGTTTTAGGGATAGCGGCGCAAAATTTGAACAATCCCCCCGCAGACTGGGTTTTACCAACAACTTCTGAACAATCAAAAAAAGCTGCTCCCCAAACTAAATCAGTTAATCTAAAAGAAGCGCTGGGCATGTACCAGTTTTATATTCTTTGGCTAGTATTATTAATTAATGTTACTGCGGGAATTTCGCTAGTGAGCAATTTATCTCCAATGGCCCAGGGCCAACTGGGAATAACCGCGGTCCTGGCCGGGACTTTGGTTTTTGTTTCTTCTTTATTCAATGGCCTGGGAAGAATATTTTGGGCATCCCTCTCTGATAAAATAGGCCGAAAGAACGTTTTTTTAATAATTTTAATTTCTCAAATACCCGTATTTTTTCTTTTGCCGCAGACAACTAATATTTGGGTATTTGCCATTATGTGTTGTTATATTTTGTCTTGTTTTGGCGGAGGATTTGCCACTATGCCTTCCTTTGCGGTAGATACTTTCGGGCCGAAAAATATCGGAGATATTTATGGGAAGGTCTTGCTGGCTTGGAGTTTGGCCGGGGTAGTGGGGCCGATGTTAATGGAATATTTTAAAAATGTTTCTAATAGTTTTTCTACCGCGCTTATTATTGCAGCGGGATTGCTCTTAATTGGAACAATTTTGGTTTCAACCTATAAAAAGCCGGTTGAATTGCAAGCTTAAATAAAAGGAAAGAGAAATATGGCAAGAAAGAAGACCCTGACTACTTGTATTTATTGCGGGAGCGGATGCCAGTTTTATCTGGATGTTGAAGATAATAAAATTAAGGGAGTTGTTCCATCCCAAAACCATCCAGTTTCTCAAAGCTCTCTCTGCGTAAAAGGCTGGAATGCCGGGGAATTTGTTAATCATCCGGATCGCTTAACGGATCCTTTAATTAAAGAAAACGGGGCGTTTAGGAAAGCCTCTTGGGACGAAGCCTTGAATCTAGTTGTAAAAAAACTGATTGAAACCAGAGATAAATACGGAAATGATTCGGTTGCTTTCTTTGGTTCAGCTAAATGTACCAATGAAGAAAATTACTTAATCATGAAGCTCGCGCGGGCGGTTTTCAAAACCAATAATATTGATCACTGCGCGCGCCTCTGCCATGCTTCAACCGTTGCAGGTTTGGCGCTAAGTTTTGGGTCTGGAGCTATGACCAATTCGATTAGTTGTTTTGACGAAGCAGAACTATATCTGATTACTGGTTCAAATACTACCGAACAGCATCCCTTAATCGGTTCTCGTATGATCAAAAATCTGCGAGAGAAAAAGGCAGATTGCGTTGTAATTGATCCCAGGAAGATTAAATTAAGCAGGTTCGCAAAATATCATCTTAAACAAAATTGCGGGACGGATGTAGCCTGGATGAATGGCTTGATGCACGTTATTATTAAAGAAGGGTTAGAGAATAAAGATTTTATCCGCGACCATACGGAAAATTATGAAGAGTTAAAGAAAACCGTTGAAAAATATACCCCTGAATACGTTGAAAAAATTACTTCTATTCCAGCGCAGCAGCTTAAAGAAGTAGCCCGGCTTTATGCT
>CAZGTC010000007.1:0-85032 GCA_964528395.1 uncultured bacterium | reverse complement strand
CTAACTATCAAGCATTACAGCATTTTGACCCCTTCAACGTTGGGACAGTAGTGATGGCAAATATTACAAGAAGACCATTCTTTCTTTAAAGTTGATGTGCATCGATAATAATAATATCTTTTTCTTTTTCCTTTCCTGATCTTATTTGTATAAGTTGGGGTCATGGTTGTATTACAATTTTCACAAGTAACAATTCCAGGAAAAAGAAAATTTTTAGCTGGCTCACATCGAGCTTTTGTTTTTCTACCGTGAATATCTTGAGCCTGCTCAAATTGTTCATTACTAATGATCGGCTCGTGTATTCCTTGATAAATTTTACCTAAATGAACAATTTTTCCATTATAAACAGCTTTTCTTAAGATATGAGCAATATCTCCTTTAGTAAAAAGTTTTCCATTTCTTTTTTTGATATTCTTGTTTTTTAATAAGCCGAAAGTTTTAAACAAAGAGGATGTTTCAATATAATTGTCAAAAATCATTTTAACAACGCTGGCTTCTTTTGGTTCTATGATTAGCTTTTTAGCAAGCCGCGTATAGCCCAGCGGGCAGACTCCTCCACTATACAATCCTTTCTTTGCGCGTTCGAACATCTTATCCTTTACTCGCTCCCCTGCTAATTCTCGTTCGAACTGTGCAAAAGTAAGCATAATATTTCTTAGGAGTCTGCCCGCTGGCGTAGAAGTATCAAATCGTTCGGTAACAGAAATAAAAGAAACATTATGTTTTTCAAAGATTTCTATCAAATAATAGAAATCTTTGGGAGACCTGGTTAAACGATCAATCTTATAGGAAATTACAACATCTATCCTGCCTTCAACAATATCGCTCAATAATTCTTGCAAACCAGGACGATTAATATTTGCTCCAGTAAAACCAGGATCAGCATAAATTTTATAAACTCCCATCTCTTCTTGGCTAGAAATAAAAGATCTTATCCTTGCCTCTTGAGCTTCGAGGGAATTAAACTCAATTTCGGTTTGGGCATCAGTCGAGACCCTGACATAAATTGCTGCTTTCATAAAACCTCCAAAAAATAAGCTAATTACAGCATATATGCTACTACATATAAGCAATAGCGTCAAATCAGCGCTATCGCATATATGTTATAATATATTTGCATGAATTTAGGAGAAAACATAAAAAAATATCGGAAAAAAGCTGGCTTATCTAGAGAAAAACTAGCTTTCAAGTGTGGCGGAAAATTTACCGCCAATCATCTTTTAAGAGTAGAAAACGGAACAGTTAAAAATCCCGGGATAGAAATGGTTAAGGAGATAGCTCAGGGGTTGAGAATCAAGATAGATCAGTTAATAAAGAAATAATATATTATTTCTTTATTTTACTTTTTTTCTTTTTTAATTTCTGCAATATTATCCCTAGCAAATTTGACATATTTATCAATTGGAACTTGTCCAATATAAGTTTTAGATTTTTCTATAAAAGTTTCAAAATCTTTAATAGCACAAGATGCATCAATTTTCTCTTTATTTATAAGACCTAATGCGTAGCTTAAAAATAATTTCCCTGGATATTTTTTTGAAAAATTATTAATGAATTCTGCAACTTCAATAATTTGGGAAGGGCTCATTTGCTTCTTAAAAGCCAAACTATATTCCCGCAATGCCTTATCAATATTATTCTCAAGAAACATTCCTAAAAATGCTTTTGAATAATATGGTTCTGCAGCTCCTTTTGGAGCTTTTCCCTTTGCAATTTTAATAGCTTTCTTACATTTTTTATAATTTTCCACCAAGAAATACGTATAACTTAATTCAACATAATACTGCCATTTATCATTTAATTTCAAAGCATCATTAAGAAAAATCAATGCCTTTTCGGCTTCCTTTGATGAATTTATTTTACCTCTAATAGGATTCAAAATTTCTTGAGCCTTACGATAGTACGCATCTGCCAAACAATTTCTACACATGGTGCAAAACTCTTTTTCAAAAACCGATTCCTCACTATTTTTAATTATTTGCATTAATTTTAATAATATTTTTATCGCATTCTCATTTTTACCATGAAGGAAAAGAGAAGATCCTAATATAAATAGAACTATTTCTGATATATTTTTTGAAACGACTCCAATATCTGTAAAACTAAACTTCTCATGAATATCAAGTTTTCGACCTTGTAATGCCGTTCTAAAATTTGGCATTACAGTGATTACTTCTTTTGGATTAATTGGAACTATTGCTGCTTCAGAAGAAAAATATATTTTCTTTAAAGATATAACTTTTCCATCCTCATCTTTATCATTATAGATATTACCCCATACAACAACTTTTGAATTTGAATTTACTCTTTTCCTATGAACATCCTTAAGATCCTTTGGCAGGTTATTTGGCGTAGCAATTTTAACACTAACATCTATCCCAAATTTTATTTCATCTTTTATACGTTTTAATAGCTTTTCTATCGTATTCTGAATAGCAGGATCAAAATCATAGACGAACACAATACCTAATTCATTAGATTTAAATTTAGGAAATCTTCTATAAAAAAACCAATACATAACAACAGCCAAAAGAATGATAAAAATTATCCCAGACCACCCTAGATAGTAGATAAGATTGCCAAATTTTTCTCTAAGCAATAATTCTAAGTGCGCTGGCAATAGAGAAGTTATCCATAAGTAGAAAACCAGAATAATAACTTCTGTAACCAAAAAAAATTCAAGTCTATAAAAATATCTTGGTAAATTAAAAATAAAGTCTAAAATATCCCTAAGTCCTATTTTCATAATACTCTCCTCAATGTCTATAGTAGAAATTATACTATAGATAAACATACTATAGAGATAAAAAGCGCATCAAAAACAATCTATCCCTCAATAAATTAGGGATAAATTCAAAAACAACAGATAGAAATAAAAGCTTTATAAATCAGGCGTTTTTTGAGCAAATGTGAAATAGGTTTTATGGGGTCAAAACTGCGGCCGAAAATGCCGCCGTCCATTTTCGGCCGTGATAAGCTTTCTCAAGAAAAAAATTCAAATTGGTGCAGCGCAGAAAAAGTTTGCAATAAAAAAAATGGTGAGAGAAATGATTCTCAACAAACCTTTCAGCCCCTTCGACAAGCTCAGAGCAACATCTTTTCAATTGTTTTACCTAATGGTATTCATAATAGCAAGAAACGCTTTTAATTTAGTACGAATTTCCCTATTTGATCTTCCCAATCCCTATATAGGATATTAATGCGTTTGTATTATGTTCATATTTTGCTTTTTCTATGTTTAGATATTTTTAGGTTTAATGTTTAGCTTGCACGTTTAGATTGCTTAAAAAATAAAGCCGCTGAATTTTACTTTTCGTGTTTTAGAAAACCTCTCAATGTAAGTAAAATTCCCTTTGTTTAAAAAACTCCCTCGAGAATTGCCCCAGCCCCACGCCTCCTCCCCAAAACCAAAAAATCCTTTGAGTTCTAAATTGGGGGGCAAAGAAAGAAAAAGTCCACGACCAAAAAAAAGTCCGCCTCCGAAAATACGAAAGCGGACTATATGCTTATTTAACCAGTAAATTTCTAAGCTCATTCACCAAAATACCATGAGCCTTCATACGATGAAGTACCCGGATATAATCGAGGAAAATCACACAACGTGACCTATGACGAGGACTGCAGGGAATACCCGGTAAAACTTTACTACAATTGTGACAAGGAGATAAAATAGAAGCTACCATAACTAAATCACCTCCTCTCTAATAACCAAACACCGACTGGCTAAATCAGCCGGCAAAAAAGCACCACCACAAAGAAAAACAATAACCTGCCTGCCCTGCTCAACTGCCTGACGCACGGTATAAAGAGAACCCCGGGAAGAACCATAAAGAAAAGCAACTACAACAGAACAAGAAGAAACTAAGCGCTGATTGCGCCCCAAGAGAGCAGAGACAACCGCGCCGCGAGAACCACCAGCAGAACCAGCACCCCACACCACCTGCCCACCTGAAGCAAGAAACGCAGACACCTGAGGACGAACAGAAGACGGAAAACCAGAAGCAGAAGACCAAGCAGAATAAATAACCCCACGAGACGCTGCCCCCTGCTGAAGCAAAGCAGACAAGGCAAATGAATCAGCCCCCAAAGCACCACCAGACGCCACCCAAAAACCACGGCCAAGGAAGAACGACACTACAAAAGAAACAAGCGGAGAAAAAGAAGCAGGCAAAGAACGAGAACCAACAACCCCAACTACCCTACACATATACAACACCTCCTAAAAATATAAGGAGGAGAGGAGCATTTTTTTCGCTGCTGTCACCCGTAATGAGGATGAGCAACGAACATTACAAAAAAATATAATAATGGTGAGGAAGCAAAGACGAATGAAGGGCCGGAAGGAAGCCCCGATATTACAATAAATTTATATATATGATCGGGGCTGACTGGAGGAGGAAGGCACGATACTCATAATATATATAAATCGGGCCGACCTTGACAGCTAAAAAGGCCGCCAAAGGCGGCCAGGCGAAAAAATGCTACAATGGAAAACCTGGGAGAGGATTATACAAAAAGATAATCATTTTAAAAAATCTAACACTTCATTCATAAATTTATTTTCGTCATACCTATCCACATCATGCCCTGCTCCCTCAACTTCAATATATTTTAGAGTTTTGACATTTTGCCTAACGTAGTCCTTTGTTGGGTCAAGAAAGTCGTACGCCCATGATTTTGTCCCCGCGTAATAAAGAACAGAAGCTTTCATGTTTTTTATCTCATCCCTTAGGTCGCTGTACAGGACATTCTTGTTCACCTGATACCACATTTTGCCGTTGAAGTAAGGATAATCCAGACGGTACGTGAAAGTAACATAATCCTTTACAAGATAAGCATTCAGGTATTCCACGTCATGCCTCATTTTCTTCGCTTGGGCACGCTCATCATCCGCCATCGAGATAGTATTTATTCCACGCACAAAACCCTCAATGATAATCAGTCTCTTGTATTTTTCCGGATAATGGCCTGCCATATAAAACGCAATTGATCCGCCATAACAGTATCCGAGCAGATACGTTTCCTTTACACCGATTTTATCAAGCAGCGTGTTTATCAGCTCTCCCTGTTCTTCTATTGTGTATCCAAAAAAATAATTCGGCTTGTCCGATTCCCCAGCACCTAGCTGATCAATGTTTATTACATGGAAATTTTTCGATAATTCTTTTACATAAGGGTCCCAGTGATGGGTATAATGTATCCCACCACCGATAAGAACCAAAGCAGGCCCTGCACCAGATTCAACATAGTGGATGTTAAATCCATCGATTTTGATGAACTTGTCTTCGCCCACAATCGCTTTACCAAAGTTGATACTATGGTTCGAGTTGACTCTTTTATTTTCAGAATTTCTAAAAAGAGAAATCCCCCATAAAATTCTAGTGCTGTCCTGAGCCAAATCCAAAGCTGTATCTATGTCCATATTTTGACCAATAGGAAGCGTAAGTCCAGCAGTCGGGTGATCAACATTATAACCAACCCGCCAAAATACCTTAGCACTGATCTGATTCTCATACCCTATTTTTGTATTTCCATCATAAGCAATGACAAAGGATTTGTCCCCATCCTCTGTTTTATAAGATAAAACAATCGGAGTTTTTTTCGGCAAAAAAGCAGCATCTTCATTTAAAATCGCAGCTGACAAACCAATATTTTTTACCACCTCCCAATCAAAACCAAAATCGAAATCCTTTTTATCGTTCAATGTTTTTATTCCAATCCCCAAACGCAAAAATGAATATGTATTAAATCCCGAGGATAAACAATAAACCGCCCCTTGATTTGTGGAATATCGAGCCATTCCAAGATCCCCTATGCTTACAGCAAGATCATTGCGTGGCAAAAGAGAACCGTATATATCATCAAACGATAATCTTAAACTGTCATTTCTCGCCAGATAAGCCGGGTTATATAAAATACCGGATGGATCACGAGCAGCTGGGGAATAGATATCTCCCATGCCAAGAGAGCGAACAGAAATAGCATAGGAAACACAGGAAGAGAAAAGAATAAAACAAAATAATATAAATATGCGTTTCATAGATTACTTTATTCCTTTAATTAATCTGAATCATTGGCCCGGGCTTATATAGTAATATTTTCAACAACAAACTCCTTGCTAAAAAATATTAGGGGGTATATTTTTTTTAATGTAATGCCTGTAGTGAAGATTAACAAAAAATGCAAATATATATAAGTGGGGTCGCAAAAAAAAATTTGGATTTAAAAGGGTTCTTAAAACAATACTCTTAAATGAAAATATTTTTTTATTTAGCCACCAATACAAGATACTCACTGATTCAGCTGATATTTTTTTTGGAGTATGAATACATTTACTGCCATCATATTTCTCATATTCTAAGGTTAATAATCTCCCTTCTTCTTTATATTGGTGAAATAGCTTTGATCCGGGGATGGGAGTAAGAATATAAAATCTAGGGATAGGGATTCGAGCCTTCTGGACAAATTCGTATGTTTCTCTAATGCTATCTTCTGTATCACTATCAGTTCCTACAATCATTTCTGAGCTTACCAATATCCCCGTTTTAGCTATTATAGAAATCAACTTTTGATGCTCATCTACTTTGACCCAGGATTTCCCTAACTTATTTAAACCTTCCTGCGTAATACTTTCTAAGCCAAAACTTAAAATTGTAGCACCAGCCTCTCTCACTTTTTTCAACAACCTTGGATTTTTTGCTAGATTAATTGAACACTGACTGGCCCAACTCATCTTGAGTTTTTTAATCTTGTCACATAATTGACCAAGATAATCTGGGTTTGCAATGATATTGTCATCAATCAAATAAAACTTATTAAACCCCAATTCCTTTACTTTTACAATGTCCCTGACAACATCAGCCAAAGGCCGGCTTAAATATTTACCTTTATAAATACAGGCAATTGAGCAAAAACTACAAAAATGAGGACATCCCCTCCCCGCTTGAACCGGCAACATATTTCCTATTGGTTTTTTCAGCAACAATTCATACCTTGGAACAGGCAAATCAGTCAAGGAACCAACCGGATAATTGTAAACTGGTTTGATTTTACCGCTACGTTCAAAATCAGAAAGCATCTTAGGATAGGAAATCTCAGCATCTCCAACAATAACAGAATCAACATGATCAGTAAGGAGAGATGGTACCATTGAAGCCATATATCCTCCCATAACAACAGTGCAATTTCTTTTTTTAAATTCTTTGGCAATTTCTAAGCCGCGAAAAATAGTATGTCCCATGGTACCAATAGCAACAATATCTGGTTTTTCGTCAAAGGTTATGGTATCTACAACTTCTAATTTAATTTCAACTTCCCAATTAGTTGGGGTCATCGCAGCCAGCAAGGGAAAAACTAAACCCGGCAAGTATATTTTTTTCTGCTTGCAAAGCCCTCGATTATTATCATACTGTGTTGGCTGAATAAATAAAATTTTAGGCATTTTGTTAAGCTTCTTTCTGCCTTTGCCTATACTGCCTGTAAACCCTATAGCTACCACAAAACATTGACCACAATTGAGCAAACGAATATCTTGTTAAATAACGAAACAGTATTTTCGGCTGATATAGAATCCTTAAATATGTTTCTAGTATTTCAGAATAGTATTCAGATAAACTCATTTTTGATGGTTTAACTATTACATGAGCAAGATCCCATTTTTCATATTGATCGCGGAAAAACAACAACTTATCATCATCTACCTTAATATCTATACCTGGCAAAGGAGTAAATGGCTGTAAATTCAGATAATGAACACCTAACGCAAGCAAATCTATTCTGTTTTTTTCAAAATCCTCTTTACTCCAGTCAGGAGAAGCAATCATCGTAACATAACAATCAACATTAAACCTTTTGAGAATTAATAAAGCCTCTTTCTGAGTTTTTACAGTAGTTTTTTTGCCTAAATCAACTAAATCTTTATCCTTAAAAGATTCAATTCCAACAATAACTGTTTTCAAACCAACATCGCGAAACATTTTGATTACGTCTGGATTATGAGCAATAAAATCAGCTCGACCATATACTAAATAATTTTTTGCCAATTTAAACTTCCTGTTTAAAGAAATAAAATTTAACACTCTTTTTCTGTTAGCTAAAAAATCATCATCAACAATATAAATTTCTTTTTCTGCAATCTGTTTAATTTCATCTACAACCTCAGTCAAAGAACGCTCATAATAATTATCTTGAGTTATTTTTCTACAAAAACAAAAGTGACACTTATAAGGACAACCAAAGGAAGTCTTTACTAAAGCTACTTTATGATGAAATATGTAGAAATACCTTTTACGATATTTTCTGGTATAAATTCTATTAGGAATTGGGAAATAAAAATTAAATTCAGGTAAATCTGACACGCACAAAGGCTGATTATATATTAGTACACCCTTAGGGACAGCTTTCTGCTCTTGCACAGCTCTAATAAGAAAAGAAAATACAGTAGTAGCATTTCTAAGAACTCGAAAATCAATATTCGGATGATTAAAATCCTCGGGACACACTTCGCAATGTACCCCACCAACAATAGTTATAATTTTAGAATTTATTTTTTTCGTAGTAACACAACATTGAATGATGCCAGGAACATTTGTAATATATCCCGTTAAGCAAACAATATCGGGTTTTTCTTTATGCAAAAAATATGAGATGTCCTGTTTTTCAATAATTAAATCAATAATAACTGCTTGATGTTCTTTTTCAATCAAAGTAGCCAAAACTTCCAATTCTAATGGTTCAACAATCATTACATGTTGAAGCCCAATAGTTTCAGCAGATGGTTTTGGCCTGACAAAAAGAATTTTCATTCTTGCCTCGCAAAAACATGAGAAACAGGTATTCTATTTTTATATTCTAAAATACCCTTATTGATTTTTAACAATTTTTGCAAGATGATATTTCGATGAAAAGCAATCATTCGCTTTTCAACAAGCTGCCCCCCTAGCCTCATCTTAGGAATCTCCGCTGTTTGGCCAAAATCTATGTAAGTTTTACCCTTCTCTATTGCCTTTTTTAATAAATCAAATAGCATATTAAAATAAAAACTATGTTTATCGTTTGTTTTGTAATTGATACCACCAAATAGAAAATAATATTGATTCGCGTCAGACAAAGTAATATTCCAGCCAATGAGCATTTTTTGGTATTGATATTTTGTCAAACAAAATTCTTCTCCTAAATTTCTAAAAAACTCTATTGGCAATCTTTCCAGTTTTGCATTGCTTCTTTTATAAACAGCCAGATACTGTTGATACATATCAACATCAAAATTCTGACAAGCTGTTTCAGAAGCAACTACATCACGAAATTTACTTTCATTCTGCCAATATCTTCTACGATAACTAGAGCTAAGTTGCGATAAATATTCGTTCCAATTGTTGATTTTTCTATTAAACACTACTGTTGGCAAGGTTCTTCCAACTATCCATCCATCAGGAAATGAATACTCTTCTAAATTTAGGCATAAAATTAATCCTCGTTCTTGTTCATGGATATTTTTTATTAATAAAAAAATATGTTTTAAATCGCCAAATATCCCTGGCGAAGATACAGAACAAGGTATTCCAACAATAACAATCTTAATTGGGCTAGGCAGATTGGCAAAAGTTAAAAGGTTTACTCTCAAAGCATAAACAACAGCACAAGACTTAACTTTTTTCCCAGACTTCAAAACATAATAACGTTGCTGACAATAATTATTGCATTCACAATGTTTAAGGAATTTTTTCTTTTGAAAATAACTGGTCGCTAGCCTATCCCATCCAGCCGGGCAATCATCTATTGATTCAAAAACTTCAACCAGCATTTATTACAGCTCTCCTTCATATACCGCAAAGTAACGGTATGGTTCAAGTTTTTGTCCCGTAATTCTTTCCAGATAACGCCTTGTCATTCTTATGCTCTCTTTGTTTTCTTGAAAGATAAAACCACATTCACAATAATCATATTTGTCCTTTACCCAAAAAAGCGCCATTTCTCGAATTAATGCAAGAACAGCTAGCGTTCTTCTATATTTCGGTAAAATTCCGATTTCAGTAAATCTTAAGGTATTTATCGGGTTTTTAAATCTATATTTCACAATATCAAAAAGATTAAACCCTCTCTGATTTGAGACCAATAGGTTAAAATCAGGATACCAAAGCAAAAAACCAATTGGTTTTCCATTATTCTCAACAAAAAGCAAATTTTCTTCATTAATCAAAAATCTAAAAGAGTGGAACAATTCATAATCTTCCTCCCAGCTTCGATTCGCCCAAAATGGATGAGCATGGAAACAAGCATTATTTAAATATGTGTAAATCTTAATCTCTTCTTTTAACTTTTTTTTGCTAAATCTTCTTACTTTAAAATTCCCAAAACTATACTTTGTCTCAGACACAGCAAGATATTTATGTTGTCTATCTATAGAAAAACGAAAAGACATCAAAAGATGTTTCTTTAAAGAACAAAAATAGTTTGGGTAGTAGGGTGGGGAATATGACAAACCAAATAATGGCGGTTCATCAAATCTATTTAATAAAAAACCTGCACCATAATTAAGATGGCCATTGAGACCGACCACAAATCTACGTTGTGTTGGAAAATATCGCTTAATTAGTACAATAATATTCTCCAACAAGTTAGTTAAACCTGGAAAAGCCTCAAAGAAAGATATTTGCACATAAGAAAAAAGTAATTTATCATAAATTAAAACAAATCTAGCAACTACATCGTTACCCTCTAACACCAAAAAAGCCAATACCTTTGCATGACTATGAAAACAAGTCGGGCCTTCAATAATTAATTTTATTAAATCGTCTTCAGTAGCCCTATAACAGTTATTATCTTTATACACCTTTTTAGTAAGCTCATAAAATAATGATAAGTCTTCTTTTGATTTGACCTGCCTAATCTCCACAAAAATATTCCTTAGGTTTTTCAAAACCTAAAAAGTTTGTAAAGGAAGACGCACAATATGATCCGGCATTTAAAAATACCACTACATCACCAATAGACACTTCCGAACAAACAATGTCTTTAGCTAAAAAATCTCTAGAATAGGTTGAGCACCCATATATATCAGAAGAGATAGTACTTTTTTTTCTATTATTTATTTTGCCAATAATTCTTACCGGATGGATGCCTTCTTCCGGATAAAACAGAGGGCGAGGAAATTGCACGGACGAAGCATTTAATCCAATTAGTTGGCGGCCATTTCTCATCTTTACATCATTAACTACTGCAATAAAATAACCTGATTTGCCACCAATGATTCTGCCTGGTTCTAAAATCAATTTAATTGTCTTCTTTGTATTTTTGGAGAAACGCTCAATAATTTCACTCAATTTATTTCCATATTCAAAAAAATTAAATTGCTCATATTCTGTAATACCAAACCCACCACCAAAATCTATGAATTTTAATGAGGGGAAACCTTTCGCAATTGAAAGGATAGCTTTATAACAACGAAGAAAATAATTCACATCTAAAATGTCAGTCCCAACGTACACATGAATACCACATATCATATCTGATTCATAAATAGACTTTATTTCCTCCAAGTCCAAGCCCAACCTACTTTCTTTTCCAATAAAATATCCTCCCCTAGTCCGTTTAGGCTTAACCATTTCGCCAATATTGCAACGAATTGCCACACGTTCCTTTGGATATAATTTATGCCAGAGCCTAAGTTGAAGAATAGAATCTAAAACCAATGTAGCTTTTGCTTTATAAACCTGCTGCATAGCTGATTGGCTCATCGCTGAAGCAGCAAAAATAATTTTTTCCGGCTTAAACCCTAAACGAACAGCTAGCTTTAAATGTGGGATTGAATTAACAAAAATGCCCAATCCTTCGCTTTTAATTATTTTCAAAAAAGTCGGATTGTCATTTGCCATAGCAGCAAAATGAATTGATTTATTTTTATAAGGTATATTAAGTATCTGAGAACAATTGTAACGAATAACTGAACTATCATATAAATAAAAAGGATCACTCTGATTTGCAAGAATTTCATTAATATGTTTTTGTATTTTTCTGTTTAAAGTATTCAACATAAATAAGCGGTCTTCTTTTTTTTACCTATGCAGCGTCGCATAAACCTGCCTACGCCCAAATGGCTACGGCAGGCAAGCCCTCTATCTGTTCAGAGTAGAATAAACCCCTGCTGCTACTGCTACAGCTGTTACCACCTTATACCAATTATCCTCCCACCAATCCGGTTTTTTGCCTACTTCCGCGGTTATTATATCACCGTGTTTCAACCCCCTATAGTCCCCCTTACCAGGGGGACCCAGATATGCCCTAGCTTCTTCAATGGATTTTGCTTCTTTTACTTCCCAGGTATTCTTTTTTAAATCATGCTGGACAACATAAATCGGCCGCGGAGTTAGATAAACAACAACTTGAGGATTTTTAAAATATTTAGAAAACTCGGCAACCAGATAACTATTAATCCCCTCCAGGGTTTGGCCTTGCACAATCACCCGGCCCAAAAGAGGCAAGGAAATTGATCCGTCGGGAGCTATCGTCTGCTTGGTATCTAAAGCAGATTGGTTTATTATCTTGATTTCTAGCTGGTCGCCGGAAGCTAGCCGATATTCCGCCTTCGCTCCCTCGACACCTCGACTCTCCTCGACTCTGCTCGGAGACCTCCGCTCTGTGCTCGGGATAGCTTCGGCGGACAAGTCATCGGCAAATCCTAAATCCAAAATCCCAAATCCAAACAAGGAAATTATTATTAATATTATTGATATTGTTTTTTTCATAATTCAATTTCCCCCAATATTACATTGAAATGATCGAACACCTTACCCAGATCAAACATCTCATCAATCCTAATCACAGGGATGAGATCGGTTTCTATCTGCCTTTTTAGTAAATCTATCTTATCTGCACTCAAGCCAAATTTATTTTTATAATCTCCTCCGTATCCCTCATCAGCCAGCTTCTTTTTAAATATGTTCTTAAAATGGTCATTATGGAAATTGAATTTCGCCTCGAAAATATGCCAGAGATCATAATAATCGCGTATTGCCGGATCCTTCCTGGTAATTGCCGCCTTTAGTTTTTCTGCAACTGCTTCGTCCAAAGAAAGCGACAATATTTTATGTTCGGGAATAAGGTTCTGACCAGTAAAAGGGTCTTTGTAAAAATGGCGGATCACATTTGAAACAGGCCGATCATACAATTTTTGCCTGAGCGACACTTCAATTTTAATATTACCATCTTTGCCAGTTATGACCGAAGGATAAAGAACATTAAACACGTACTGCTTGGAGCTATTAAATCCTTCTCCTTTCGGCTTGTCGCTTCTTAAGCCCAGAGAAGCTAAAAATTCCGGCATCTTCTCTTTTATAGGAGCAATGGCAGCCGACCGATTTGAACGAGCAGTCAAATCCTTTTCCCCGCAATAGCTGAAATCCAAATCCTCGCTTAACCGGTGATAATTGAGGTGGATTTTATTTAAAAGGGTTCCGCCTTTAAAAACAATGTCTTTGCTAAGTGAGGAAGTAATGCTGTTAAGAATGATCGTAAGATAATAATCTTTTTCAACAATCGCCTGCCTAAACCGATGCTCGGCTGCGATAGATGGAATGATGTCTTTAAGTTTATCTTTATCGATTAACAATGATTCCCCAACCCTTATTTATTTTACCCGAACGCGGGCCGGAAGGATCAAGAACGACAAAAGAAGCTGCGACGCCAAGCCGACTTTTTAGCCGGTTTAAATATAAAGCCGGCAGTTTCATTTCTTCCAGTAAATATCCTGCTCTTTTTCTAACCGCAATTATGGGAAAACGAGCCAGGTAATCTATAAACTTTTTTATATCAATCTTTTTAATGTTGTCCTTAAGAACTTTTTGGATATTTTCGAACGAACCAACCGGATTATAGATAAAATCTACCAGTGTCCGTTCCTTATCACTAATGCAAACATCCTCATCATCAATCTTAATCCTGGCAATACCGTAATATTTATTTTGGCTGATTTTAACAGCCTTGTACCGGACGCCCCCAATCATTTTTGTTCGGGATTTTCTCGTATTCAGAACAAACACCGTTTGCGGAACCTGTTCGGTAAAACCCCAATAATTATACATACTGAAATAACCGACATAATACGGAACATTCCCCATCCAATATTTGGCGGCTATATACTCATTGGGAGACCATAGTTGGTTAGGCGATTTTATCGGGACAATGAAATATTTTCCTCTTTCGATCTGAACAAGGCGACCTTTCCTTTTCAATTTATCCAGAGTATTGGCCGCTTTTTTGGGATCCCCAAATACCTTTTTGGCATACTCGCCGGTTAAGAGCTTTTGTTCCTCAAATTCCACCCTTGAGATCAAATAAAGCTCATCTTTCGACAACCCCTTATACCTTCTCTTGTTCATTGTATTCCTTTCTCTTAATTCTCATTTATTGAGAATTGATGAAATGTATTATATTGCGGCTTTTTTGGTTTGTCAATCGGCCTGTGCATATAAAACAAACAGCATTCAACGCGATAAATCGCACAACTCAATAAATTGCGTTCCTACATGCGTATATATACCTCGCCTGAAAAAACAAACCGTCGGTTTTTCATTTTCATGACAACTTCTTGGATTTTTATATCTACTTCTTCTTGTTTGCTGGTTAATTCTTCCAAATCCT
The DNA here is from genome assembly GCA_964528395.1 of uncultured bacterium. Taxonomy (GTDB): domain Bacteria; phylum Margulisbacteria; class WOR-1; order CAZGTC01; family CAZGTC01; genus CAZGTC01. Next base: position 70,395 of record CAZGTC010000007.1, on the reverse strand, counting down.
GCTGCTGTTTTTCAATCTCATTTGCGCCAACAAGCAATTCTTTGCCCAGAGGCGTAAGCTGATCGGTTTTTCTTATCTTATTTATTTTGCTCCTAATACTATACAACTCATTTTTTAACCTGGTTAGCTCGGCCTGATCTTTTCTTTGCTGTAATTCAAAGGATTCGGTTAATCCAAGTTTTTCGATTTGTAATTTTGAAGCATAACGCAGGAGCAACTCATCTCCGCTTTGCTCAATAGTTTTAAAAGTCCCCGACTTCTCCCAAGCAGCTTCCCCCTGCGCATCTGCTCCGGAGGACAAGTCGTCGGGCAAGCCCTTAATTTTTACCTCATTTGGCAGATGAACAATCCCGCTGATTAAAGCTCCTTTAGGAATTTGAGACAATAAATTCTCGCGCGTTTCTTCCCTAAAAATCCTTTTCTCGGTTTTGATCGGAATATCGGTTTTTTGCACACGGGTTTTTGAAGCAATAATATCTGCCTGGAATTCATCGCTGATGGTATAAATATTTCCTCCTTCGTCAGCCTTGGGCGGACTTCGGCGGACAGGTTTTCCATAAAGAATAACCAACTTATCTTTTTCGACATCTAAGATTTCGGCTTTGCCCTTAACAGGCTCTTTGGTATCTCGAAAAATACCTTCAAAATCTAAGTAAGCATGATGTTCTAGGGTTTTGAATTCTTCAATCGCTGATCCTGGAGTGCCCAAAAGCCACCGCAAAGAAGTCCCTACTCCGTACTTTGATAACGGCAATGCGAGAAAAACCAAAACTAACAAAATAACAAAAATCAAAACCTCGGCTTTTGCTCCAGACTCTAACCTGAACTTTTGATTTTTTGGAATGACATCCCTGCCAGAATCCGGCCAGAACATTTGGCTGCCGCGCTTGTTGAACATATCGAGCAACAAGTGAGAGAGATAACTGATACTAAAGGCCATGATCCACCGAACAGCAAAATCCGAAATCCTAAATCCGAAACCTAATATCAAAAACCCAAGTAAAATCAAAAGCGCAAATACAGTTGTTGAAATTAACCAGCCGATGAGGGAGTGAGTAATTGTGCGGTGGCCGTAGCGGCGCTCGATAGGCACAGATATAAACAAGAACATTTTCCCAATCATAGACCTGGGGTGGTCGATATCCGGCAGAATTGCTCCAACAATCGCAAATAAAATAATTGACCAATGCAAACTATACTTAACTCCAAAAAGAGCCAGTACAATCAATGTCAAAAATATTCCAAAAACAGAGTGTGTAGGTGCAAGCATTTTATTAGTCCTAAGTCATTTTTCCCCTCTTCTTAAATAGCGAATAAAACCAACGATATTTCGTGCAACAAGCTGTTGCACAATTCCGCTAATTTTGCTCATCTAATTGTTTTTTATTATCTGTAAGTAAATAATTTTTTCGGGTCGAAATCTTTTTGCCGGTTTTCTTTTCTAACTTTTCCCTTGCTTCTCCAGCAATCTTTCCGCCCTCATTTGCTGCAGACTTATTCTCTATAAATCCTTGGGCATCCTGATTTCTAGTAATTTCTGTTGTAGCTGCTTCACCTAACATTGAAAATATTAATTCCAAATCATTCATATGATCTCGAAGGTTTTCGCGTTTTAAGCCTTTAAACTTTTTATATTCTGATGGCGTCATGTCAAAAGTTGCTTTAGAAATTTCTGCAGTTAAAATAGCATATTCTTTTTGCTCTTTTACACCTCGTTTACTCCATTCATCAGTTAGCTCTTCCCTAACCGCAATCCCTCGCACCCGCTTTTCAATCCAACTATCGGGATAACCTTTTGCCTTATATAAAGCTTTTGTCCGCTTGGTTGCTAATTCTGGGTCTTCAATTTCTTGAATCCTTTCATAGCCAACTTTAGCCAACCATCGCTTAAAAGGCTCGGCTTTTGGGGAGGGAATAGTTTGTATTATCCGCAGCAATGTTTCAGTATTAGCACAATCTGTTTCCCTCATTTTTCCATCCGGGGATTGCATTTTTAACTGTCCGATCTTTTCGGACACTTCAGAATAGCCTTCTTTAATTAATTTTTTCTTTAAATCGCTCCAGTACTTTCTAGGCCGCGCAGTATCAGTTAAAATTTCGATTACGTCTACAACTGAAAACCACCATTCATTTTTATGAATAATTTTTCTTATCTCTTTACCTTTAAAAATAGCAATTCTAGTCTCCATAACATTTTTCCTCTTTTCTGGGGGAAACCTAAAACTTATCCTTTTCTCCTTTCTATATAAATTAATATTTTTCTATCTCATCCTAAACATAAAAAATCGCATAACCATAATAAAAGCCATGCCAAAGCCAGCTAAAATATATCCTTCAAAACTATGCGTTCCGAGCGCTATAAAGCGAAACATAATTAATATTGCCCAGAGAATAACTACTACCGGCGTCCAATCGCGATAATAAATCCCGGCTTCGTGATACATCTCGCGCACAACTTCTTTTGTCACAACCGGCTTGTGGCTGATTTGATGCGCCATATCTACAATCGCCAAAGGCAAACAATTGGATAAAGATAAAATCCGGGTTTCTAAAAGCTCATAATCGCTCACAGAAAGATTTTGCGTCAAATATTTTATCAACTGCTTCGCGGATTCTTTACTCAAAGGATTTAATTCAATTTGCTTAAACTTCCACCAAACCTGCTTGAGCTTTGGCGTTATTTCCTCCACTGCAGAAAGAACCGTAAAATTCTCTAGCAATGTTAAAAAACACTCAACATCCGAAGCACGGAGGTTTTGCAGATTATCGATAATTAACAAAGTCTTAAGTTTTAAGTCACAAGTCTTAAGTCTGATTAAATAATCTAATATTTCCTTGGTTGAAGCGCGAGATTTGATTTCTTCTTTCCAATTCGGTTTTAACTTACCGCAAACCTGCGTAAGCAAGTTTTTCATAGGAGATGGGGAAGAAAGGAATATGACATTCGAGGCTTGCCCTGCCTGCCGGCAGGCAGGTATCTTCAAAATATGTTTCAAAATATGCGTTTTTCCGATTCCCAATTTTCCAACCAACAGCACGGATTGCTCTTTTGAAAGATTGGATTTGATCTCTTCGATTGTCCCATCCCGGCCGTAAATAATATTTCCCAAACTCGGAACCCTTTCGCCTTCTATTTTCACAACCGGCTTTGTAATTTTTGGCTGGGTAGAAAAAAGCTTGCTCATAACTTGCTCAATCTTTGAACGGCTTTCAACATGCCCTATTTCATACGCTTCTGGAATTTTTTGGGCCGGAGCCGGATCTTTAGCAGCTTTGATATAACGATTGATAGATTGAGGATCGGAAATTCCTAAAACAGCAGTTGCTTTATTTAAAGATATTTCTTCCTTAAATAACCGGACCGCAAAAGTATTGCGTAGTATCTGCGAATTGACCTTTTTATGGATTTTTGCCTGATCAGCATATTTCCTGATTAACTTATCCACGGCCCGGGCAGAAAGTTTTTTAACCTCTCCTTTTGTCGTTACAAAAAAAGCGTTTTCCGCGGCCTCTGGCCGTTCTTTTGTCCACTTTGCTAAAGCTTCATAAGCTTGTTCATCCAACGGAATCGTCCTGGCTCTATTTCCTAAAACTTTTAGAATCTTCTTTTCCCAATCAACAGAATCAACTTGTAAATCAATCAGTTCATTAAGGAATACGCCTGTATTCAAAAATAAGGTTATGATTGCCCTATCACGAAGATTATCAATTGAAGAAAGCAGGTTTTTGATCTCGTTTTGAGCTAAATAAACAATCTCTTCTGACATGAAATAATTATAGCTCTCGAAACTTACCAAAACAAGCCTCTTTAGAGCCTTTGGTGCGATTTTTCCTGGCAATAGTTCGAATTAACCCAACTCTTGGGGCTAAATTCCCGTAATTTTTGGGTACTTCGCAAAGTTGCTTGTATCAGGGGACTTTTTGCCAATCTGACCGCAAAAAAATAGCAGTTTTTCCTATATAAACCACCGGGTCGCAAAAACCGATATAAAATAATAATTAAATTTAATTCCTTATGGCGGCGGGGAAATTTAGAACTCAAAGGATTTTTGGGTTTTGGGGAGGAGGCGTGGGGCTGGGGCAATTCTCGAGGGAGTTTTTTAAACAAAGGGAATTTTACTTACATTGAGAGGTTTTCTAAAACACGAAAAGTAAAATTCAGCGGCTTTATTTTTTAAGCAATCTAAACGTGCAAGCTAAACATTAAACCTAAAAATATCTAAACATAGAAAAAGCAAAATATGAACATAATACAAACGCATTAATATCCTATATAGGGATTGGGAAGATCAAATAGGGAAATTCGTACTAAATTAAAAGCGTTTCTTGCTATTATGAATACCATTAGGTAAAACAATTAAAAAGGCGTTGTCCTGAGCTTGCCGAAGGGGCTGAAAGGTTTGTTGAGAATCATTTCTCTCATTTAACTTATAATTCCCTGCCCCACCCCTAAAAAAATTTTTAGGCTTTATTCATTAAAACCAGAATAATGGCTCCACAGATAGATTGGATAAAAATACTAATAATCCAAGTATCTACCATAAGCATAGAAATAGGAAAACTGCTGTAGCTCATGACCATGCCTGGAATAGTTAGCAACCAATAAATAAATCCAAAGGTTAGACCTTTCATTACATGACTGTTTCCCTTTACCACGGACTTGGTCTTATCCCAGATATAAGCCAAGATCACGCCAAGCATAAATGGGTGTAAAAACATAATGGACATTTTGGGGTCGGTCCAGGGGCGGAATATGCCAGAATTTTGGTATTCAGCCATGACACTCGGGAAAAGCACACTCAAAACCTGGGAAACCACAATACTCACAATTACCATTACCAAACCCGAAACCAAACCCGGAAGTAAAATCTTTTTCATAAAATCATCCTCCCCTTAATTTAATTGTGGAAAAAATTATAGCACAACTCAAAAACCATAGTATAATTATCCACGTTTTATTTTCAAGTTATAGGTTATTGGTTATAGGTTATTGGTTATTGGTTATTGGTTATTGGGGCATGTAACTCAGCGGTAGAGTGCTTCCCTCACACGGAAGAAGCCACAGGTTCAAATCCTGTCATGCCCATTCTTAGTTATGTCAGGCCTCTTTTTAAAAGCCATCTCGACTAAGAAAAGTGTGGAGAAATGAAACCATTTGAACTATACGAAAAATTAAAAGACAAAAGCAAGCATTCTTTCCTTTTAGAATCGCCGAATGCGAACAATAAATTAGAAGAATATTCCTTCATCGGCCTTGACCCCTCATTGATTATTGATTCTTCAAAAATTAAAAAAAATATATTCAACTATATAAAATCACAACTTAGGACTTATGACTTACGACTTACAACTTATTCCTCTCGATTCTCCAGCGGTTTAGTGGGCTACATTAATTATAATGCTGGCCGCTTTATTGAAAATTTGCCGGATATTGCCAAAGATGATCTGCAAATTCCAGACATTCTCATGATGATCCCCAAAACTCTCATTATCTTTGACCATCGAAAAGATGAGATAAAAATTATTGCAGAAGATAAAAAAAGAAAACAAGAGATTGAGAAGATAATAAGTGAACAGAAGCTGAACGACCCTTCGACTACGCTCAGGGTCCAAACTCAAAGTATGAAATTGCAACGGGCACCGAGCGGAGCCGAGGTGTCCGGCCACTGGAACCTTACCAAACCCCAGTTCATGAATATGGTGACGAAAGCTAAAGAGTACATTGCCAAAGGCGACATCTACCAAGTTAACCTCTCCCAACGCTATCAAACAAAGCTTAACCAAGACCCATGGGAAATTTATAAGCGCCTAAGAATCATCAACCCCTCCCCTTTTGCTGCATATTTAAACTTCGGAGATATAAAAATTGCCAGTTGCTCACCCGAAAGATTGATCCTTTTAGAAAATAGCCTGGCCCAAACCCGCCCCATTGCTGGCACCCGCCGTAGCATAGATAAAGTTGAAGATTTAATTTTAAATGAAAAAGAACGCGCTGAACATATCATGCTGGTTGATTTAGAGCGAAATGATTTGGGCAAAGTTTGCGAATACGGGACCGTTGAGGTTGATGAAAAAATGATCGTGGAAAAATATTCGCATGTTATGCATATTGTTTCCAATGTCAAAGGAAAACTAAAAAAAGATAAAGACCAGTTTGATTTATTTAAAGCCATGTTCCCTGGAGGAACCATCACCGGCACCCCAAAAATCCGGTCCATGGAAATTATTGAGGAACTAGAACCAATTAAGCGCGGCCCCTACACCGGCTGTATCGGATATTTTGGGTTTAATGGCAATATGGACATGTCGATAACTATTCGAACGATTGTATGTAAAGAAAATAAAGCTTATATTCAAGTCGGCGCTGGCATTGTTGCAGATTCAGATCCAGAAAAAGAGTATTTTGAAACACTGCATAAAGCAGAAGCAATGCTGCAAGCAATTTCCAATTACCAATGACAAAATCAAAATCAAATCCCAATTTACCCAATAACCAATTGGGATTTGATTAATTGGTTAATTTATTTGTCATTTGGATTTGGCAATTCATAATTAAGTAATGGTATAATTTTCTCATGTCAAAAAAAGCTTTCTTCAATAACAAATTAGTTGATATCGATAGTCTAAAAATTTCCCCTTTTGACCGCGGGTTTATGTACGGCGACGGAGTGTTTGAATCCCTGCGCACTTATAATGGAAAACCCTTTTTGCTAGATGAACATTTATCGCGCCTGGAAAAAGATGCTAAAACTATTGGCATAAAAATCTCTCTAACCAAAGAAAAACTAAAAGCTGCGGTCTTAAAACTAATCAAGGTTAACGGATATAAAGAATCCTATATAAAAATAATCGTCACCCGCGGAATAGCTAAGCAGCACGGGCTATCCATAAAGAACTCCCAAAAATCAAATCTTATTATTCTTGCAGAAAAACAAGAACAAGAACAAAAACAAGAATGGATAATAAAGATCAGCTCTATTATCAAATATAAAACTCCTATATCACATATAAAAAGCCTAAATTATTTAGAAAACATCCTGGCTAAAAAAGAAGCTGAAGAAGCCGGGGCAGATGAAGCGATTTTGCTTTCTCCCGAGGGCTATGTCACCGAAGGAACTATCAGCAATATTTTCATGGTCAAAAAAGGCGTGCTCTATACCCCGCCCCTTTCCCTTGGAATCCTGCCAGGAATCACCCGCAGCCTGGTCATCCGGCTTGCCAAAAAACAAGGCATAAAAGTAAGGGAAAGATTTTTTACAATTAAAGATTTAAAAAAAGCAGATGAAGTGTTCCTAACTTTTTCAGGGAGGGGAATTGTCCATGTCAGAAAAATTATATAAATTAGTTATTTTTGTCCCAGAAACCCATTTAGAAAAAGTACGCACGGCTATTTGTGAAGCTGGAGCCGGCCATATTGGAAATTATGACTACTGCACTTTTGTAACCCATGGAATCGGAACTTTTCGCGGCCTTAAAGGCGCAAACCCAGCCATTGGAAAAGTTGGGAAAATCGAAGAAGTAAAAGAAGCACGCCTAGAAACTATTGTCCCCAAAGCTAAACTAAAAAAAGTAATTGCAGCTATGAAAAAATCCCACCCGTATGAAGAGGTTGCTTACGACATACATCAATTACACCCTCATCCAATTATTTCTATTTAGTAAACCTGTCATTTTTTGTGCAACCTTCTCCCAGAGGGAGAAGGATTTTATTTTGAACGAAAATTTATTAGTCCCTCTCCCATTCGGAGCGAGCGCAGCGAGTCGAAGAAAAGGGAGAGGGTAGCCTTAAGTTCAGTTAGCATGTAAATATTAGTTAGGGTGAGGGTTGCTAAACCAAAACGTAGGATCTGCGGTTGCGGGCTTTTTCGAATTTAACTTCAGCTTTTATCTTGTAGGCTTTCCAGAGGTTTTCTTGGGTCAACACTTTTTCCGGCGAACCCTCGGCAATCATTTCCCCGTTTTTCATCAGGATAATATTTTTACAAAAGCGCGAAGCCAGCGCTAAATCATGGAAAGTTGCAACAATTGTCCGTGAGCGCCGCATCTTGCGCAGGAGCCGCAAAATTTTTATTTGAAATCTTAGGTCAAGGTGCGAAACCGGCTCATCCAAAAGCAGGATCCGGGCTTCTTGCGCTAGTGCCCGCGCAATTGCTACCCGCTGGAATTCCCCTCCCGATAACTCGGCTACTTTTTTGTGGCTGACATGCCCTACTTTCAAGGCATCAATTGCCCAGCGCACCACGTCAAAATCTTCTTCGCCTTCAAAAACAAAGCGGTCAAAATGCGCAGTGCGTCCCATTAAAATCATCTCTTCAACCGAAAGCCCGACAATCGGCTCCATCAATTGCTGGACAAAAGCAATTTTTTGGGCTACTTCTCGCCTTTTCATTTCACGGATATCCTGGGAGCGGAAACGCACTGACCCGGCCATCAGGGGCAAAATTCCCGCCAAAGACCGAAGGAGCGTGGTTTTGCCGCAGCCATTTGGCCCCACAATCCCCACCAAATCCCCCATTTTTACTTCAAAGGTAATATTGCGGATAATTGGCTTGTTTTTCTCATAGCCCGCAGATAAATCATAAACTTCTAATAATCCACTCATTGCAAGCCTTTATTCTCTCTCAATATATAGATGAAAAAAGGAACCCCGAAAAGAATGGATAAAATCCCAATTGGGATCTCATTAGGAGGCATGATGGTGCGAGAAATCGTATCTAATATTACCATGATCAACATTCCCAGAATAGCTGCCAGCGGCACCAATAAACGATAGTGCGGGCCAACTAACTTGCGCACAAAAAATGGGGCAATAATCCCAATAAAACCAATCATCCCAACAGTGGAAACCGCAACTGCAGTCAGCAAAGCCGCTAAAACCAGCATAATCAACCGGATTTTTTCCACTTCTACTCCCAGGGAAAAAGCCATTTCTTCGCCCATAAGCAGAGCATTCAAATCCTTTGAATAAAAATAAGCTGCAGCCAACCCAAGAATCACAAAAGGCAAAAGGCTCAATACCACATCCCAGTTTGCATTTGATAACCCGCCGAACAACCAGAATAATAAATTGTGGTCATATCCAAAAAATAAGATAAAAAGCACCATAAGTGCCGTAAAAAAGCTGGCAACTCCCATACCTGCTAGAATAAAATGGTAGGGCAATAAGCGCTGGAAAATATGCGAGATAAGATAAACAAAACCCAAAGCCAGCAAAGCAAAAATAAAAGCCAAAAGATAAACTAAGCTTAATCCCAAAAAACTAGCAGTTAATCCCAACCCAATGGCTAAAACCGCCCCAGCCCCGGCCCCAGATGCTCCGCCTAGGACATAGGGATCTGCCAAGGCATTGCGAAAAGCCCCGCTTAAAATCGTACCGGATAACGCCAGCAGCAAACCCACAAACGCAGCACAAAAAATTCTTGGCAAACGCACCTGCCAAACCAAAACATTGATAAAAACATTATTATCTACAGAGCATAAAGTAGTAAATCCGCACCACAGGGTATTTAAAGTTTCTCCCGGGGATAAAAAAACGCTGCCAAAAAGAATAGATAAAGAACTGACAACAAAGAGGATAACACCCAAAACCACGGTAGCAATAATTCGTTGTCGTTTTTTGCGTCGTAGCATAAATTTTTATTTATTATAGATACCTTTTTTCTCTTTTACAAGGTTTGTCCGCTTCCATTCATTTTGCCGTTTGATCCTTTGCTTTAGAGCATAGCCGGAATTTTGGCGGTTGGTTGCCCGTCCCAAAAGGGAAATTACAGCAAACTGGCGGTCCAAAGAATTGATCGGCTTAATGACAAAGCAATTCAATTTTGAATTTTTAAAAAAAACTTCATGCTCTTTATAGGTATTCGGCAAAAGAAAAACCAAGTCCGGGTTAAAGCTTTTGATTTTTTCAATTATATCCGCTGGGACAATTGAGTCATCGCTCACAGCTACAATTTGTTTCTTCAATCCCATTTTCAGTAAAAGATCTGTTACTGGCGCATAAAGACAAATAATCCGGCGAGGAGGATTTTCTTGCTTAATGCGGTTCCCTATTTCATCTTTTACCCATAAGGGATAACTCAAACGGTTGAACCCTGCTGCCAAAGAAGAAACCGCAAAAATAAAAACCAAGACAAGAACAATGACAAAAAATTTTAGTTGCATAAAATCAGGTCTCCTAACTTTCGCTGCATAGAAATTGCCAAATGCGGGCACTTCACGATCAAAAGATAAAAAGTTTTCCCTTTTTCATTCTCGATCGTCTCATATCCGCCCTGGCCTTTCACAATAACAATATCTGCTTCATGATAGATGCGCCGAAATTCCGGCGTGGTTTCACTCCACACGGTTCCCGGGGTGGTTGAGCCGGATTCAATCACTTTGCAAATCTTATCCAATCCTACTTGTTCGGCATCTTCCATCATGACATCATTTAACGAGGGCTTGGATTTTACGGCAAAAGTTACTTCTGCGGCTTTATTTAATTCTTCAATCAAAACACGGTCAAAAACAATTTCCCCAGCATTATCTCCCACATACAAAATCTTTTTCCGGCCCTGGCCCAAGATTTGTTTTAGCTTGTCATAATCATTTTTGGGCAGTTTGGCGGTTAAGACTTTTTTAATCGTGGAATCCAAATCAAAGCGATGAAGGGCTCCAAAATCAATCACATTTCCAGCAATCGCCAGGCGAATTGCAGTGAGTAATGGGTCTTTAGAAATTTTGACTTCTTTTTTTAAGGCGGGGTAAAGTTCCAGCACTTCTTGATTGCTTTGTTTTTTTAATTCTTTGTACAAATCTTTCTGCCCGATCATTTTTTGCAGGACGATATGGACTTGGCGGGTTAATTCTGGCGGGGAAAGGGAAGTTATTTCTAGTTTAGACAGAGCCAGCAATACTTGGCGCAGGATAGTTTCCCTTTTTTTCTCGTTATCCACCAGGCGCTGCAAAATTTCCATGGTTTGGCGGATAATACAGGTAGTGCACTCAAGGAATGCTTTCATAGGTTATAATAATAACATGTTTGAACTTATTTGCGGAATATTAATTTTGGCAGCCATTGTCGTTTATTTTACCAAGCGTAAAGAAAAGCTAAAAACTTTGGAATTAGAAGAAAAAATCAATTCCTTGTTTGGAGAAGATTAGATTAAAAAAGCAATAACTACTAAAAACATAAAAATTTCAGCCTGCGAGATTTTTTTATTGACGCACGGATGCGTAATAGTTTATAATATTCGCAACTATGAAACAGATATACGAATTACATGCCGAAGTTTGTAAAACTCTGGCCAATGCCAAGAGAATAGAAATCATCAATACATTGCGAAACAAAGAGCTGTCTGTTGGAGAATTATTAACCCGATTAAAAGTTAAAAAAGCCAATCTTTCCCAGCATTTAACAATTATGAGGAACAAAGGCATTGTCAGAGCCAGGCGAGATGGTTTAAATATTTTTTATCGGGTCGCTAACCCAAAAGTTATAAAAGCCTGCGATATCATGCGGCAAGTCCTGATTGAACATTTAGCAGAAGCCAATAAAACCGCAAAAAAATGGAGCAAATAGGATCATGAAAGCTAGAGACAGCGGAATGCCCGATGAGAAAATGTGGGGGAAGTTTTTCAACCCCAAAAAAATACTTGAATCGCTCGGCATTGACAATAAAACGGAAAATGTCGCGGAATTCGGCTGCGGCTACGGCACTTTCACAATCCCGGCGGCTAAAATCATCAAAGGCAAAATATTTGCCCTAGATATTGAACCAGAAATGATCGCAATTACAAAAAACAAAGCCGATCAGCAGAAATTAAAAAATATTGAGGCTGTTCTGCGCGATTTTATAGCTGAAGGGTCCGGGTTAAAAGATAAAAGCTTAGATTATGTTATGCTTTTTAACATTCTTCATCTCGAAGAACCAGTAGAACTCCTTATAGAAGCCCATAGAATTTTAAAAAATAACGGGAAAGTTGGGATTATCCATTGGAATTACGATCCTGCTACCCCTCGCGGACCAGCAATGGACATCCGCCCCAAACCAGAACAATGTATTCAATGGGCAGAAGAAGCTGGATTTTTTAAACCGGTCTTGTTTGATCTTAAACCTTATCATTATGGAATTACACTTTTAAAAAAAGGAGGGGAATAAAATGAAAATAGGAATAATTATCGCTAGTAATGATGCGGAAACATGCTGGAATGCCCTGCGTTATGCCAATTATGCTCTTGGGCAAAAAGATGAAATCAAGGTTTTTTTCATGGGGAAAGGCGTAGAGTATCAAAAAATCAGCTCTGAAAAATTCAACACCATTGAGCAAGCAGATAAGCTTCTCAAATCTGGCGGAAAAATTTATGCCTGCGGAACCTGCTTAAAATCCAGGGAACAAGAAGGCACAGAAATGTGCCCTATTTCAACATTAAAAGATATGTATGAAATAGTCAAAGAGAGCGATAGAGTAATTACATTCTAAAATGAAAAAAATATTACTCTATTTTTGTGCCCTAATATTATGTGTAATATCAATCTTTGGCTGCGGACAAATAAATTCTTCCTACAGCGGTTCCATGTTCACCAACCCAGCTGCAAAAATCGTGGAATTGTCCGATGCCTCATTTGCCACCAAGCTTTTGAATGAGTCTTTGGCGCTGGATCACGTGATTGATGATCCCAATACCCGCGTACATATGGGCTATTGGTCGCTCGGAGCCAACCGCCCCCGCCTCATAAAAGTCCTAGATGCCATCAACAGCCATGTTTCAACCGAAGTTTATAAAGGGATCTGGGATGAAGGAGTGACAACTGCAACAGCCAAGCAATATCCTTCATATATAACAATGAATAAGGAATACTGGTACGAGCGCGCCTATCCTTTGAGCGATGGCATGGTTTCCATAGAAGGGGTACATTATATTGACCCTTTCCCAGTTACTGTAAAACAAGCAGATGATATTTGGGGAGCTTATTCCCAGCGTTATGCAGAAATGGCAAGATTACTGCGGCAAAAAACCGGGATCACGCCCGAGGCCCGCTGTTTTGTACAAGGAGCACGCGCCAACCGGATATTTTATACTTACGAGCTGCCTAAACTTATTTCATTAGAAGCAACTGGGGATGTTTATGTTTTCTTTGCTGTAACTACAGAAGCAGATTGGACAAAACCTGCTGATTGGGTTCAGGGAACCGCCAACGCCCCTACCCCGGAAGCTGCACAATAATGAAAATTCTAGCCATTGAAACATCATGAGATGAAACATCTGCCGCCATTGTAAAAGATGACCCCTCGACTCCCTGCCCGCCGCCTGCCTGTCCGATAGGCGGGGCAAGCGCGGCGCTCGGGGTCAAAGTTTTATCTAATAAAGATAGATAGTTTCTAATTTGAAAAAATGGTAAAATATTGCTTCAATAGTTAAAACCAGGGAGACATAAATATGCCGACAATTTCTATGTTTTATGGAATCATTATTAGGTTATTTTATTTTGACAGTAAGAAGCATCATGCACCTCACATACACGCAGAATATCAAGAACAAAGTGCCATTATCGATATAACTAGTGGCCAATTATTGGAGGGTTCGCTTCCTCAAAACAAACTTCGATTGGTTTTAGCCTGGATTGAAATACATAAAGAAGAATTACTTGCTAACTGGAAATTAGCTCTAGAAGGCCAACCTGTTTTTAAAATTGAAGGATTAAAATAATATGATAAAAATTAAACAAATAAAAATTTTAGATGGCTTTAAAATATCCCTTGTTTTTGAAAATAATGAAAAAAAGATTTTTAATTTATCACCGTATCTAGAAAAAGGAGTTTTTCAGGAATTAAAAAATCCTTCTTATCTTAAAAAAGTAAAAAATGAAGGTTTTTTTATAAGTTGGCCGCATGAACAAGACCTCAGTTCAGACACACTATATCTAGAAGGCCGCTCAACCGATAAAACGAAATAAATTTTTTATTCTTTTTTTTTATTAAAATATGAAAATTTTAGCTATTGAAACATCATGTGACGAAACTTCAGCTTCAATTGTAAAAAACGGAACTGAAGTCTTATCTAATATAATTGCTACGCAAATAGATTTTCATAAAAAATACGGCGGGATTGTGCCGGAAATTGCGGCGCGCAAACATGTGGAAGTAATTAATCCGATTATCCAGCAAGCACTCGATAAAGCTAAGTGCAAATTCAAAGACCTAGACGCAGTGGCAGTAACTAATGGGCCCGGACTGATTGGATGCCTGATTGTTGGGATTTCAGCGGCTAAAGCCCTTGCCTTTTCACTAGATATTCCGCTTATTGGGATCAACCACCTTGAGGGACACATATACGCCAACTTCATAAAGGTACCGAGGTACCAAGGGATCAAGGGATCAAGAGCCTTGAAACCTAGAAACCTTGAAACCTTGATGCCCTTTATTTGTTTACTGGTTTCCGGCGGAAATACCATGATCATAAAAGTTACAGGACATGGGAAATATAAGGTTTTGGGGCAAACCCGGGACGATGCAGTTGGAGAATGTTATGACAAAGTTGCCCGGTTTCTTGGCCTTGGCTACCCGGGCGGCCCGATTATTGATAAATTAGCAAAACTTGGAAATCCTAAAGCTATAAATTTCCCCCGCAGCATGCAAGACGAAAAATACGGGTTTGATTTTTCTTTCTCCGGCCTCAAAACTTCTGTAATCAATCATGTAAAAAAGTCACAGGTCACAAGTCACAAGTTTCAAGTTAATGATATTTGTGCGTCGTTTCAGCAGGCCGCAGTTGATATTCTGGTGGAGAAAACTATTCGAGCTGCGAAAAAGCATAAAATCAAAAGAATTGCACTTGGCGGCGGGGTGGCGGCCAACTCACAATTACGAGGACAATTACAAAAACAAGGACAAGAAGAAAAAATACAAATATTTATCCCGCCATTTGAATTCTGTACTGATAATGCTGCGATGATCGGCTGCGCTGGATATTTCAATTTCAAGCGAAAGCTGAAATCGGATTTTAAGCTAAGAGCAATCGCGAATTTAAAATTTTAACTGTATCTTGTATCTTGGATATTGTATAATCTTTATTCTATGGCACTCTCAAAACAACAAATCGAACATGTGGCAAAGCTAGCTAGATTGGGCATTTCAGAAGAAGAAAAAGATAACTTAGCTAGCCAGCTTTCCAAAATACTGGAACATGTTGAAGTCATAAACCAACTGCCTACGGAAAATGTGGAGCCCACCACCCATGCCATCCCCATGAAAAATGTCATGCGCGAGGATGAGGTTAAGCCCTGCCAAAATACCAAGGATATTTTAAAAAACGCCCCGGACGAAGTTGGAGGCATGTTCAAAGTGCCTAGAATATTGGAGTAAGAAAGAGGATCCGTCATACCCGCGCAGGCGGGTATCCAGGCAAGTTAGAATGGATTCCTGCCTTCGCAGGAATGACACAAAAGATAAAAAAAATATGTTAGAAAAACCATCTCATGAACTGCACAAATTATTAAAAAGTAAAAAGATTAGCGCGTCTGATCTCGTTAATGAAACTTACAAGCAAATTGATAAAACCGAAAAACAAGTCGGCGCTTATTTAACTTTAACCAAAAAGATTGCACTGGAAAAAGCTCATAAAATTGATGAAAAAATTAGAAAAAATGAAGAGCTGAAACCCCTAGAAGGAATTCCCATTGCCATAAAAGACAATATGTGCACCCAGGGAATCCTTACCACCTGCGCCTCAAGAATCCTAGAAAATTATATTCCTCCTTACAATGCCACAGTTGTTGAAAAACTTGAAGCCGCTGGAACTATTATGATCGGTAAAACCAACATGGATGAATTTGCCATGGGATCATCTTGCGAAAATTCAGCCCTCAAACAAACTCGCAACCCTCGAAATTTAGAATATGTTCCGGGAGGATCATCCGGCGGATCTGCAGCAGCGATTGCTTCCAACGAAGCTATTTTAGCCATTGGATCAGATACCGGCGGATCTATTCGCCAGCCAGCTTCTTTTTGCGGCGTGGTGGGAATGAAACCAACTTATGGCCGAGTTTCAAGATATGGACTAGTAGCTTTTGCCTCTTCTCTTGATCAAATCGGACCTTTTGCAAAAGATGTAACTGACTGCGCTTTGATGCTCAATGCTATTTCTGGATATGATGCCAAAGATTCAACCTCTGTCAATAAAAAAGTTCCAGATTATACCAAAGCTCTCATCAATGATATTAAAGGCAAAAAAATCGGGGTTATAAAAGAATTAACTCAAGCCGGGATCTCTTTTTCAGTAAAAGAAGCCGTGCAAAAAACCGTGAAAAAACTAGAAAGTCTAGGAGCGATTATAGAAGAAGTAAGTTTGCCGACTTTTGAATACGCCGTGCCTATCTACTATATTATCGCCCCAGCCGAAGCCAGCTCAAACCTTGCCCGCTACGACGCAGTAAAATATGGTCATCGGGATAAATCACAAAAAGACCTGCTTTCGATGTATTACGAATCAAGAAAGCAAGGCTTTGGATCAGAAGTAAAACGCAGGATCATGATTGGAACTTATGTCTTATCTTCGGGTTATTACGATGCTTATTATTTAAAAGCTCTAAAAGCCAGAACCTTGATCAAAAAAGATTTTGAAAAAGCCTTTGATAAATTCGATGTACTTATCTCCCCTACTTCTCCAACCGTGGCTTTTAAAGCTGGGGAAAAAACCGATGATCCGCTTTCTATGTATTTATCGGATATTGCAACTATTCCTGTAAACCTAGCTGGTCTTCCGGCAATTTCCATTCCCTGTGGAGAGGAAAATGGGCTGCCAATTGGCCTGCAAATAATCGGTAAAACTTTTGATGAAGAATCCATTTTAAGAGTGGCATATACCTATGAACAAAACCAGTAAAAAAGCACTTTCAAAATATCCATTAAAGGGATATGAAAAATTCCTTCATGAAATTAAAATTGAAATCGAAAAAAGAAGACATCGAGCACTTCAAACTGTTAATCGCGAACTAATCAGTCTTTATTGGGGAATTGGCAAAAAAATCGTCGAAAAACAGGAACAGAGTGGATGGGGAGAAAATATTGTAGAAAAACTAGCACAGGATTTGTCTACTGCTTTTCCTGATACCAAAGGTTTTTCGAAAGATAGTATTTGGAGAATGCGAAAATTTTATCTTTTTTATAGAAACCATAAAAAACTTGCGCCACTGGTGCAAGAATTAAGCTGGTCTAATAATTTAATAATTTTAGAGAATATAGAAAATTTATTAGAAATTGAATTTTATTTAAAAATAGCTATAAAAGAGAGGTGGAGTAAAAGGCAACTACAAAGACAAATTGATACTGATCTTTTTACGCGTTATATAAACGTCAAAGATTCTAACAAAACGCTGCCAGCTAAAAGCAAAGATACATTAGCTCCTTTTAAAGATCTATATGTTTTAGATTTCTTAGGGCTGGAAGAAAATCACTCGGAAAAAGAATTAAGAAAAGCAATCCTTGGCAATTTAAGGGATTTCTTTCTTGAATTTGGCAAAAATATAACTTTCGTCGGGGAAGAATATCCGCTAAGGGTTGGCACAGATACGTTTTCCATCGATTTACTCTTTTATCATAGAGAATTAAAATGTTTAATCCCTGTTGAACTTAAAATCGGCAAATTTAAACCAGAATATGTTGGCAAAATGCAGTTTTATTTAGCCGCCTTAGATGAGCAAATAAAATTAAAAAGCGAAAATCCTTCGATTGGATTAATTCTTTGTAAATCTAAAAACAATGAAACTGTTAGAATCGCCTTTTCTCAAGCAGTTAGAAAAATTGGGATTGCCGCTTACCAAACAAAAATATTAGATACTAAACTATTAACCAAAAAACTACACCATCTTGAATTGCCAGAAACATTTGAGGAAAAAGAAAATGGATAATAAATACGAAATCGTAATTGGCCTTGAGATCCATGCCCAATTAAAAACTGCCAGTAAAATCTTTTGCGGATGTTCAACCAAATTCGGCGATACTCCCAATACCAATATTTGCCCAGTTTGCACTGGCCAGCCCGGAGTGCTTCCTGTTTTAAACAAAAAAGTTATTGAATACGGCATAAAAACTGCCCTAGCCCTTAATTGTAAAATCAATAAACAGTCTGTTTTTGCTAGAAAACAATATTTTTATCCCGATCTTCCAAAAGATTATCAAATTTCACAGTACGATATGCCGCTGGCTGAACATGGACAGATCGAAATAGAATCAGAGGGCAAAAAAACAAAGATCGGCATTACCCGTGTGCATTTGGAAGAAGATGCCGGCAAATTAGTTCACTTGGGATCAGATAGATTGCATGGCTCCGAAGCTTCGCTCGTTGACCTCAACCGCACAGGGACTCCGCTGATGGAAATTGTCACAGAACCAGATATTCGCTCAGCTGAAGAAGCCAAAGTATTTATGCAAGAGCTGCGCAATTTGGTAGTTGCTTTGGGAGTTTGCGATGGCAATATGGAAGAAGGCTCTTTGCGATGCGATGCTAATGTTTCAATCCGGCCCATTGGGCAAAAAGAATTCGGCACAAAAACTGAAGTAAAAAATATGAATTCATTTAAGATGGTGCAAAAAGCACTAGAAGCAGAAATTGAACGGCAAACCCAAGCCTTGGAAAATGGGGAACGTATTATACAGGAATCGCGCTTGTTTGATGAAAAAACCGGCCTCACCCACAGCATGCGCAGCAAAGAAGAAGCCCATGATTACAGGTATTTTCCAGAGCCAGATTTAGTTCCAGTTGAGCCATCGCATGAATGGATCGAAGAGATTAGAAAAACTATCAGCGAGCTGCCCCAACAAATGAGACAACGCTACATTGATAATTTTAAAATGCAAAAAGAAGAAGCCCAGGTATTTATTGATAATGCTGATTTAGCCGCATTTTTTGAAGAATGCATTAAGCTTTATAATAAAGAAGCAAAAAATATCTACAAGTGGATTTTGGGCGACCTGCAAGCTTATTTAAAAGAAAAGAAAACCGACATAAAAGCTACAGAATTCAAGCCTGCGGAGCTTATTAACCTGGTAGAAGCCATTGACCAGGGGACTATCTCTGGAAAAATCGCAAAATCCGTACTGGCCAAAGCCGTTGAAACCGGAAAAACCGTACCCGAAATTATCAAAGAATCCGGCTCAACCCAAATTTCTGACGAGGGAGAATTAGTAAAAATCATTCAAGAAATAATTTCAAAAAATAAAACTCAAGTGGAGCAATTTAAATCCGGAAAAACTCAAGTCCTCGGATTTTTCGTTGGCCAGATCATGAAAGCAACTAAAGGCAGGGCTAACCCGCAATTGGTAAATGATCTTTTGCAAAAAGAATTAAGCAAATAAAATGTCTGAAAAACGCGATCTCGTTATTATCGGTGCTGGACCCGGCGGATATGTTGCAGCTATCCGCGCCAGCCAACTCGGTGCAAAAGCAACCCTTATTGAAAAAGATACAGTTGGCGGCACTTGCCTCAATTGGGGATGCATTCCCACAAAATCTATCTTGGCTTCAACTCATCTATTTACAAAAATACAGAAAGCGCAAGAATTTGGCATCGAAGTTCCTGCCCCTGCCCTCAACTGGCCAAAAGTCATTGAGCGCAAAGACCGCATTGTCCATCGCTTAGTCAAAGGCATCGAATATCTGCTAAAGAAAAATAAAATTGAAGTTATTAAAGGCGAGGCAAAATTATTACCCAATAAAAAAGTAGAAATCAAGAACACTGAACACAGAACACAGATATTTGAAGCACAGCAGATTATACTTGCCACGGGTTCCCAACCTGCGGAAATTCCCGGCTATAAGATTGACCATAAAAAAATCATTGATTCAACCGATGCCCTTAGCTTAAAAGAATTGCCCAAAAGCATGACCATCATCGGCGGCGGGGTCATGGGAGTAGAATTTGCCGCCCTCTTTTCTGAAGCTGGGGTAAAAGTAACAATTATTGAAGCACTTGATCGCCTGCTGCCAAAAGAAGATATCGAAATTTCAAACGCGCTTACCCAAAGCATGAAACAAAAAGGGATCACTATCAAAACCAGCAGCAAAGAAATCATTGATGACGAAAAAATCTTAATTACTATCGGCAGAAAATTGAATATCGAAGGCTTTGAAGAAGCTGGCATAAAACTTGAATATAATCGTGTTTTAACTAATGAAAATATGGAAACCAATATCCCAGGCATTTATGCCATCGGCGATATCACATCTCCTTACCAACTCGCGCATGTTGCTATGCATCAAGGCAAAATCGCCGCCAACCAAGCTCTTCACCCTTCACCATTCACATTTCACCATTCACTAATCCCCTACGCCATCTTTACCCATCCAGAAATTGCGCGGATTGGATTAACAGAAGAAGAAGCTAAACAAACTGGGAAAATTAAGAAGGAAAAATTCCCGTTCATGGCGCTGGGAAAAGCTGCGGCTGATGGGGAAAAAGACGGATTTATAAAAATCATCACTAATGAGCAAGATTTTATTCTGGGCGCACATATTATTGGTTCACATGCTTCGCTCCTGATTCCAGAAATTGCTTTAGCCATACAAAATAACCTAAAAGCCCATCAGATTATGGAAACCATCCACATCCACCCCACCTTATCTGAAGGCCTGGAAGAAGCAGTTGCAAGTATCTATGGAAAAGCAATACATATATAGCTATAATAAATCCAATGTTCAATACTCAATTATCAATGATCAATTAATGTATTAATATTATAATTTTTCCTTCATTTAACATTGAATATTGAAAATTGATAATTATTAAGGTGATCGTATGAAAAAAATATGCTCTCTAGTTTTAGTGGTTTTTCTTTTTTCATTTTTTTCCGAAGCTTTTGCCTTGGATGGCGTGAGGTCTTTTGGCTATGGCGCGCGCCCCATGGGCATGGGCGGGGCTTTTACTGCTATTGCTGATGATATCAATGCAACTTATTGGAATCCGGCAGGATTTGCCATTAATCCCGGGGTAGATGTTGGGATTTCTTCCAATATAAACAATCGCAACCAAAATATCGGGGACAATTTCGGGACTGTCAAAATAAATATTGAAGCAGAAATGGACTCTCCTTTTACCTGGATCATAGGCGTAGGAGCTGCTTCGGTCTTGGCCTTACAGGGAGCAAAATATTTATCCGACCAGGGAGTTGTGAAAAAAAATTGGGGGCGGGATACTAACAAAATCGACCGCCAAGATTCCACCGCAGATATTGTAAAACAAAAAGAAGAAGAAAATAAAAAACAACAGCAAGGACAAACGCCGCCACCCCCTTCTCCTCTTCCTCCTTCACCTTCTCCTTCTCCCTCTCCTAGCCCACAACAACAAACTATTATTTATAACAATACCAATGTTTATAATAATCCATGGCCATTTTTATTATTCAACCCTTTGTACCATGCAAATTATAACCGGCCGACTTACTGGGATGACCGCTGGGATACTGGAGACACTTATTCCAAAGAAGATTTTTCCCCAAAATCCAAAGCCCAGTTTGCCCTAGGCCTCACTTGGATGCACGATGATAATTCCCTTCGCGACCAGAATTCTGACTGGTACACAGTTTCCCTGGCTACGGGCTGGGAAGAAAAAGTTGCGCTAGGCGGCAACATAAATATTTACCAGTTAAAAATTCCGAGCATCAACCAAAAAGGTTGGGGAGGCGGAGTAGATTTAGGCATCCTGCTTCGGCCAGTCAAGCAAGTTTCGGTTGGATTAACGGTTAAAGAAATTTTGACCACAGATATCCGCTTCCAAAATGGCGCAAAAGCTGCTTACAAAATGGCGGTTAATGTTGGCCTGGCCATTACTCCTATCCAAGAACTCACCCTGGCCTTTGACGCACAAAATCTTTTGGAACAGAACAACGCAGACAAAGCTTTTAACTACGGCATAGAAGTTCGACCCTTCAAAGGATTGGCCCTAAGATGCGGACTAAACAATAGTATCAATAAAACCGCAGGAATCAGCATTGCAATTGATAAATTAATTATAGAATATTGTTACCTGGGCGGGGCTTTCAACCAAACGCAAATTGTCAGCGCGAATTTTAAATTCTAAAAGGAGGCAGAAAATATGGGGACGATTTTATTTGTAATTTTTAAGTTAACCGGATTAGTGGAAACCCGTTTTGATTATGTGCTTTTGTGTTTCTTAATCAGTCTGGACACCATTGCCGGAAACTTAACTGCAAAAAATATACGTAAATGAACCATAAGATAGAAGTTTTTACTGACGGCGCTTCACGCAATAATCCCGGTCACGCGGGAATTGGGGTTGTGATTAAAGAAAATAAGGAAACCATCAAAGAACTCCACGAATATATAGGGAAAAACACCAATAATTTTGCTGAATATTGCGGGCTGGTCAAAGGCTTGGAAAGCACTTTAAAATTGGGGCACAAAAAAGCAATTTTTTATCTTGACTCTGAACTTTTGGTCAAACAAATAAAAGGCGAATACCAGGTCAAAAACCCGGAACTAAAGCCGCTTTACCTGAAAGCAAAAAAACTTATTGACCAATTCACTATTTTTGAAATTAAGCATATCCCCCGCCACCTCAACCGCGAAGCTGACAAACTCGCCAATATCGCTATCAATCAAGCCATAAGTTAAGCTATAATATACATGGAGCAAGCTGGACAGCTGCCCGAAAGGGAGGAAAGTCCGGACTACCTAGAGCAGCGTGGTTGCTAACAGCAACAGCCCGCCAAAGCTATAAAAAGCGAAGGCGGGTATGGAAAGTGGCACAGAAAATATACGGCTCACTGCCCCGCTAAACGGGGTAAGAGCAATAGGTGAAAATGGGAGGTAAGAGCTCCCACAGGACAGCTAGGAGACTAGCGCTGAGTTAAACCCCACGCGTAGCAAGGCCAAATATAATGAGATGCTGCTCGCATCGTTATGAATTTAAGTGGGCCGCAAAGAATTTGCTAGCAATAGTAAATCAAGATAGATGGCTGTCGATAACAGAATCCGGCTTATAGGCTTGCTCCACGAAGCTAATTATAGCGAAGGGGAGCTTGCTCCACTGCTTTTTAAGAGCATTTGTTCTAAGATATCCTGCGCTGATCCTTCAGAAACTCGCTCTAAATTAGTCCTCTTCAACATCAATTCCCGGACAAAATTTTTGAAAGCTTCGGGATCTTTGATCACAAAATTATTAAAATCCTGCAGCATGGATTTGCGCAAATTCGAAAGCTCAGGCCAGTATTTTTTTAAAGTCTGGTAATGGTGGCTATATTTTTGGATCGCTACCACATATTGGTAAGTATCAAAACTCAATCCCAGTATTTTTTCCTGGTTCACCCTTAATTTTCCGCTGCGGCGGCTGATAATCCCTTCATCGGTTAAAACTTTTATTTCTTGGGCATTTAATTCCTTATTGCGCAAAAATTTATCCGCAGCCACAACATCCAGGGGCAAAGTTTTTGCTTCAAGGGATGAAAGGCTTAAGCCTAAATAAAGCTTATAGGCAGCTCTTTCTTTTTCCTGGATCAAATCTTCTCGAGAGGGATTCTGGGTAAAATCATAGCAATTTTTATATAAATCAAAGTTGCGGTTATATTTTATGCATTCATCCAGGTCATCGTGCGGCGCAGACAAAACCTCGATCAAATCATTGATCAGCGAGCGTTCTTCCATAATTAAATCTCCGGAAGAATGGATTAATTCCGGAAAAGCAGTTTTTTTATCGCGGGTAGTTTGCAAAGCAAATGTGCCAAAAGGATGGCTTCCCCACTTTATAGAAACAACTTCTCCGCTAGCATCTACCACCGGATCATAATAGGTATATTCGCGCTGCTCTTTGGGCTTATTCAAATCCGCTTGAATAGAATAAGGCACCAAAATCCATTCTTTTTTTTCATTTTCATAAACCCATTGCGCTTTTTCTTCCCTCTCATTCTTCTCCCTCTCCCTAATTCTTATTTCTCCGCCCATGGGAATAGCTGTTGTATCTGCATAAATATTGGATTTATAGTCCTTGGCTTTTTTAAAAACATAAAAAGTCCCAGAGGTTGTAGGATAGGCCAAATGGTCCTCAAAAATCGGGCGGCCTTTTTCATCCCGGCCCTGCACTAAATACATTTTTGCCTGCGGTCCGCCTTTGACCCGCAATTTTGCCAAAGGCTTATCTTGTAATTTTATAATCCAAATGCCGGAAGACGGAAAAACCTCAACTTTCACTTCTGAAGTTGCGATAAATTTTTCTTTGAGCTTATTTAAATCTTCCTGAAAATCCGCTAATTGGGATAAATAAGGAATCTCTGCAAAAACCTCTTCGGTTACTTTTTCGCTATATTCATGGATAAAGATTTTTGTGCCAACAGGCAAAAGATCGTATAAGAATAAGCTGTAGCGCGGGGAAACATGCAAGCAGCCATGGCTTTTGTACAAATCCCCCAATATTTCATTCAAAAGCAAGCCAAAATTATAATCATTCAAAGCAGAAATTGATTTCAGCTGCAGATTGTTTCCTCCGGCCTTAGATTTTTGTAAAAATTTGAGCATGGCTTTTCTTTCCCGCTCATTAAAAAGTACGGATTTCTCATCCGGCTTAAAAAATTCGCTAAAGGTCAAGGCCTTGACATACTTAGCCTGGGAAGGCGCAAAAGCAGTACGAAATTCCAAGCGCTGGTTCAGCCAGTCCTCCAAAATATTCTGGCGGTTTTCCAAGGAAAAAACTCCCATTAGTTCAAAATCTTTACGCAGGGCTTGCCTTAAACTCTTGAAGAATGCCCAATCTTTTTTGGTATTTTCATACCAGAGAGCCTGTTTATCAATCACCGCGCTATTTAAGCGGAGATGCTCGTATAAGCCAATGGCCTTTTGTCTTTCTGCCTTGTTACGGGGCAAGCGGTTTTCGCGCTGCATATAAAAAGCTTTGGCCAGCCTTTCATCCATTGCTTGATAATCCGCAGAACTTAAAGGTAAATTGTTGAATAATTTATAATAAGCTAAGTACTGTGGCAAAATTTTATCCACTTTTGCTTGACCCTGGCTACTTTTGAATTCGTAGCACTGCTTATATAAGGAAAAATTAGCGTTCTGCGCACATGCTTCCTCAAACTCATCCCCTCCATCAAAAGTCAAAAGTTGTACCAGATCTTTTCTAAAAAGAATTTGCTCATAAACCAATTCTCCTGCGGCATAAGCCATTTCTGGATAATGCGTGCGGCCGTCATTTGTCCATAAAAGCACATCCCGACCAAAATCATGGCCTGCCCAGCGTCCAGAAACTGCTTTGCCCGCTTTATCGAAGGTGATATCAAAATAATTATATTGCTGGCTCTCAAAAGGCTCTTCTATATCTTTGGCCACATGTTCAGGCACGCGAAACCACTGGCCTTTTTCTTCATAAAGCCAAGCCCCCTGCTTTTTTACCAGCCAGGCGCCAAAAGGGATAATCGTATTTTTATAGTAAGCACTGCTGATGTAGTGGTCAGTTGATTTGAGGACGCGGAAAATTCCTGCATCCGTTGGGGTGGCCAGGGAAAAATCCCATTCAATGGCTTGGCCTTTTGCCACATCAAAAGCCATGAGGAAATCTTCGGCTGGGCCAGCTTGGATTTTTATCTTGGCCAGCGGCTGGAGATTGGAAAAAATTACAAGGCAGTCCAGAGAAGGATAAACTAATATCTTGGTATTCAAGGCATTGAATAAATTCTTATAATAAGCCAGGTCTGCTTCATTTTTTACCAAGCTGGCAAATGAATTTATTTTGTCTAAATTAAAAGGAACGTCCTCGGGTTTCAATTTATAAGGTTTAATTTCAATCAGCGTTTGCGGCTTGATGGTCTGGGTCAAAAGAAAAATATCAGATGGGGATAAATGCAAACACCCATGGCTAAAATATAAATCCCCCATATATTGGTTAAAATAATCCGCCCAATTGCGCTGGTTGATAAGATTCAAGCTCTCAAAATCTTGCGCAAAAGAAACAAAACTTAAGTTCAAGCCCAAAAACAAAACAATAAAAAATAAATATTTTTTTAGCATAATGGCAATTATAAGATATTTTTCTTGACAACCCAAATTGATTACTGCTATTCTTTAAACACTATGAAAAATAAAACATTGCTTAAAATTATGGTTTCAGGTTTATGTGCTGTTTCTTTGGTGGTTTTTTCAGCCGGTGTCGCGCAAGCACAAAGCAAAGTCGTAAAAAAAACCGTGCGCAAAGTAGTTACCCCGCAGATTAGTCCAGCCACCCCTCCATTAGAAAACATCCCAACCTCTGAAGTAAAAGAAGCCCCCCCTGCCCCTTCTGTCCCGGATAATACAGAAATCAATCCGATCAAAGAAGATAAGGGCTTATTTGGCTGGGGAATAAATACTGATTGGGGATTGGGCTATCTGGCAGGAAATTCTGTCCTGGCGCTGCAAACTAATGTTGTTTTCCCTGATCCTTTAAAATTAGGCGAAAAGATCGGGCTGGCAGAAGATGCGCTAGAGTATAAAGTCGGCCTAGGTTTTGGCTCTGGAAATGATAAAGATAACAAGGCTTTTAAAACTATTTTTATGGCTGCAGATGCAGTCCTTTACTTAAAAGAAGGTTCATTCTTCAGCCAGGATCCTTTGGTGGGGGCTGGCTTAAACTATAATTTATATGGCACAGGAAAAGCCAGCGGGGGCTTGGGGTTCAATGCTTACGCTGGAATGCTTTTTGATTTTGGACTAGGCTCCGGCAAAACTGCAATTTCTTTGGGATATAAGAACCTGAAAGTCGCGGAAAGCTTCAATGCTCCCGGAATATTCTTTGCGGTTTCCCAGCCCATTAAGTTTTAGCTAGGCTACCTATGAAAAAATTATTGCTGACATTTTTTTTAGCGGGTTTATTAATTTTATTAAATACTATTTCCTTTGCCAGCTTAAAAGTTGAATATCCGCTTTCCAGCGATAAGATCCTCATGTTTGTAGCCCCCTCTAATTTTCAGGAAAATGAATATCTTACTACCCGTGAAATGCTGGAAAAACTTGGGGCAGAAGTAGACGTTGCCTCCACCACTTTAGAAGTTTTGTCCGGCACGAAAAAACTCAAAGTAAAACCGGATATGCTTATCCCGGCTTCCATTGAAGCGGAAAATTACTCTGCAGTTATTGTTATTGGCGGCCCGGGGGTAAATGTTTTTTTTGATTACCCGCCAGCCTTATTTTTTATAAAAAGCGCTTATGAAAACAAAAAAGTAATCGGCGGGATTGGATTAGGCCCTTTAGTTTTAGGCAACGCAGGAATCTTGAAAAATAGAAAAGCTACGGTCTGGTGGGGAGCTCGCAAAGAACTGGTCAAGCTCGGGGCTATTTATACTGGAAAAACCATAGAAAAAGACGGGAATATCATCACGGCTCGCAATTCTACTGCAGCCAAAGACTTTTCCTGGAAAATCGCCAAAACTCTGATTTATTTGAAAAATTCAAAGAAGAAATAAATTCAAAGCGTATCACAAAAAAATCTCAATGTAATTCTTTTTTTACTCTTTCAACTAAGAAAATCTTCATAAGAGATTGATACGGCACGTCTTTTTTATTTGCTATTGTTTTTAAGTTTTCGATCAGAGACCCTGGAAGCCTCAAGGAAATAGTTTTTAATGATGGTTTTAAGCTTGGAAAAATCACCTTGCTTGCTTTGGAATAATCAAGATATTCGGTAGAATCATGGCTAGCCCAAAAATCCCGTTCGTCTTGCTCGTTTTTAAAAACTGGCAGTTTTTTCTTTTTCATTGATACCATTTCCTTTCTTTTTTATTCATATTGCGTGCTGAAATAACCCGTATCCGTTTTTTTCGAACCGTGAAAACCACAAAAAGAAACCTCTCTTGATTTGTTCTGCCTAAAGCATAATACCTTATTTCTTTTTCTGAATGTTTAATATCTGGCATTACAACTAAAGGCTGATTAAAAAATATTTCCTCACATTCAAAATGCGTTACTTTGTGCTTACCCCAATTCTTATAGATATTTCCCTCATCCCATTCAAAACCTTCTATTTGAGAAAAATCTTTCATTTGTAACATCTTCCTTGTATATTATAAGTATATACAAAAAGAATTATTGCTGTCAAGAAAAAAAGACTTTTCCTGGAAAATCGCCAAAACTCTGATTTATTTGAAAAAAAAGAAATAACCTCTTAGAAGAAATTTATTGTTGGATCCCCAAAGCCTGGAGCAAATCAACTGTTGCAACAATGCGGCGGGTCTTATTTTCACCTTCCATCGGAGAAACAATGCCGGCAGCTTCCATTTCATCCATTAAGCGCGCTGCACGATTGTAGCCAATACGAAAGCGGCGCTGCAAGTGCGAGGTGGAAGCATTTCCCCCGTTTAAGACTAATTTAACTGCATCAATAAACAGTTCATCGCGATCAAAAGAAACCGCAGTGGTTTCCCCGGATTCCCGCGGATCCCCTTCCTGCACATCTGCAATCGCATCTATATAATGCGGCTCTCCTTGCTTGCGGATGAAATCCACCACGCGCTCGGTTTCTTCTTCGGTTACCAGGGATCCCTGCAGGCGCTGGGGCTTCATGGCGCCAATGGGGTTATAAAGCATATCCCCGCGCCCAAGTAATTTTTCTGCGCCGGACATATCCAGGATAACGCGCGAATCAATCTGGGTTGCAACCGCAAAAGCAATGCGCGACGGGATATTGGCTTTGATCAATCCCGTGATAACATCCACTGACGGCCTCTGCGTTGCAATAACTAGATGTATGCCGGTTGCCCGAGCCATCTGCGCTAAGCGGCAAATCGTTGTTTCCACATCCTGCGCTGCAGCCATCATAAGATCTGCTAACTCATCAATAATAATGACAATGCGCGGAATTTTGCGGTCCAATTGAGCGGATTTTTCCATTTTTTTATTATAAGAAATAATATCCTTGGAACCAGACTCGTGGAATAATTTATAGCGGAACTCCATTTCTTTGGTTGCCCAATCCCGCAAAGTGCGCGCAGCTTTTAAAGGCTTGGTCACAACCGGAGCCAAAAGATGGGGAATGCCATCATAGCCGGATAATTCCACCATTTTGGGATCAATCATCAAAAATCTTACTTCCTCCGGCCGGGCGCGCAAAATCAAGCTAATAATAATTGAATTAATGCAAACGCTTTTGCCGGATCCTGTTGTTCCTGCAATTAAAAGGTGGGGAAGAGCAGACAAATCCGTATAAACCGGGGCTCCGGATAAGTCGCGGCCCAAAGCCACCACCAATTTTGAAGATTTGGTCTGGAATTCGCTGGTTTTTACAATGGATTTAAGCCGCACAGGCACTATATGCTGGTTGGGTACTTCTATTCCAACGGCTGCTTTTCCAGGAATCGGCGCTTCTATGCGGATGCCGCCCGAAGCCAAGCTCAAAGCAATATCATCGGATAAACTAACAATGCGGCTGACCTTTACCCCAGGCTCGGGCTGCAGCTCATAGCGCGTAATCGCTGGCCCTTGATAAATGGCAACCACTGTTGCCCCAATGCCAAAATCCCGCAAGACCTTTTCCAGCATTTCTTTGCGCGTCTGGGTAGTAGCCATTAAGTTTTTTTCCAAGTCTTTTTCATCATCCGGAGCATCCGATAAAAGCTCCAGCGGCGGCAAACGATAAGACCCGTCCTGCTTGCCGGATAAAGCTGCGGAGAAATCTTCTTTTTCTTCTTTGGCTTTAAAAATTTTTACCGGTGGAGGCGGCGGCGGGATTTTTTCTATAATTTCTTTAGGGATATTTTCAATAACTGGGGCAACAAGCAAAGGAGTTTTGGCTTCGGCCACTACTTTTTTGGGTAAAGGCTTAGGCGCTTCTTTTACCGGCTTTTCTTCTGCCTCATCTAATTCAAGCGGCGGAGATCTGCGGATAAAAAGCAGGCTGAACATGCCTTTTAACATAAGGTAAGCCCCAGCAAAAATAAACCCGAAAAACTGCAAAACCGTAATATTTAATACAAAAATAACTGCAATTAAAGCAATGGTCGATAAGAAAATATAAGAACCAATCAAGCCAAAAGTATTTTCCAGGATGAGGCGCAGGTAAAATCCGATCACTCCCCCTGCTCCAGCAAAAACCTGGACTTCATTGGCAAAATAATTGGCAGAATAAAATTGGGCAAAAGCTAACAAAGAAAGAAAAGAAAAAAACAGGCCGGATAAGCGCATGGCCAATTCTTTTACTTCATGGCGCAAAAGAAGGATCGTGCCGTAAAGCGCAATAAACATCGGGACAGCATAAACTCCAATCCCTAGCAAGCGCCGCAAAAAAGTTTTTACCAAAAAAAGCCCGACCCACCCGGTAGAAGAAGACATATTGGAAACTAAGATAAAGAGCGCAATTGCAATCAAAAGAATACCTGCTACATCTTGGTTAAACTCCGAAGCATAACGGGGCGAAGCATAATTTTTACGGCGGCGGCGCGGCAAGGACAAATCAACCCCTTTTAGAAATAGTTTCTTTAATCGCTAAATATTGAATCAGCAAACCTACAAACATCAAAAAAGAAAATGCCAAAAGCAGTACTTCCCGGACATAACGCGAAGGATCGTATAAGCTGTATTCATCAAAAAAATCAAATATTTTGACTGCAGCAAAAACCGAAACTGCCGGAAGAATATATTTCCAGCCGCGGGCCAAGACATATTCGCCTTCTTTCAAGGATATAATAATTCCAATGGATAAGAAAAAAGAACCCATGATCAAAACCAGATTCAATCCTGCAATAAAATCCAAAATATTCATAGCGTCCTCCCCTATTCTTTATCTCCCTGTAAGGATTTTACTTTAAGACCCTGCAACTTGCAAGCAAAGAAAGATAGGGTTATACTATTTTTCAGTTATGTTTTTTTATTTGAAAAAAATAATCTTTTGTTCCCTGATATTCACGCTGCTTGGGGCCCCTGCCTTTTCCATTAACCTGGAAAAAGGGGAAATCGTCCCCTCCCTGAACATAGTCGATATACACGACCAGCCCATAAAACTTTCTTATCTTTTTGAGGCCAAGCCCAAAATCGTTTTCTTTTTTGCCAGTTGGAGCAAATCCTGCCAAAAAGCAGCTGCTTATTTAAACAATTTATATATGAAAAACCAAAGCCAGCTGCAAATTATCGGCATTTCTTTTGACCAAAAAACTGAAGATCTGCAAAAGCTTATTGATGAACAAAATTTAAAATTTACCTTATTGAAAGATCCAAAACTAATTTCTGCCAAACCCTATCAGATTCTTGTCATCCCTTCAATTTTTTTGATCGGATCAGATAACCGCTTGGTTGAACTTATAGTAGATTTTGATGAAAATATTCCAAATAAAATCGAAGAAAGCTTAATTCCCCTATTAAAATAAAGATTCGTTTAAGCTGCCAGTGCGATAACCTTTTAAGTCAAGCGAAACAAAATCATAGCCGAGCTCTTTAAGCTTTTTTTCAATTGCTTCAGATGTTGAATATTGGAACATCCGAGGGATTTCTTCTCTTAGAACTTCAATCCGCGCAACATTTTCATGATGCCGAACGCGCACTTGGGTAAACCCTAATGAGCGGATAAAATTTTCAGCCTGGTCGATTTGGCTTAATATCCTCGGCTCAATTTTTTTATGGTAAGGGATGCGCGACGCTAAACAAGCATACGCCGGCTTATTCCAAGTGGGCAAATTCCTGGCTTTTGAAGCTTCGCGAATTTCAGCCTTGGTAAAACTTGCTTCCTGCAAAGGGCTATAAACTCCCAATTCTTTTTTGGCGCGGGCACCTGGCCGAAAATCATTCAAGTCATCAACATTTGACCCGTCTATAATATAATTTAAATTTTTTTCATGCGCAATTTTTTTTAATTGGGTAAATAATTCCAGCTTGCAATAATAACAGCGCTCTTTGGGATTAGTAGAAAATTTAGGGTTGGTTAATTCTTGGGTCTGGATAACCAGATAATTAGCTTTCAAGTCTTCGGCGATTTTTTTTGCTTCTAATAGTTCATGCTGGGGATAGGTTTCAGAAGAAGCAATCACTGCCAAAACTTTATTTTTCAAAACTTCCTGGGCAACACATAAGAGATAAGTACTATCCACCCCGCCAGAAAAAGCCACCAGAACAGATTGAAAAGAGGAAAGAATTTCTTTTAAATGAACTTCTTTTTCCTGCCGCATAAGAGGAAGCAACTAACCAACCACCATGGTGCCGATACCAACATCCGTAAAGATTTCCAGAAGCACCGCATGCGGGATGCGGCCATCAATAATATGCACTTTTTCCACCCCGTTTTTTATTGCGTTTAATCCGCAATTGACCTTGGGGATCATGCCGCCGGAAATTATTTTTTGCTGGATCATTTTTTTTGCAGACGCAGTATTGATCGATGAAATTAATTCCCCTTGCTTATCCAAAACCCCATAAGTATCTGTCATTAAAATTAATTTTTTGGCTTTGATGCTGGAAGCCACCCCAGCTGCTGCAAGATCTGCATTAATATTAAAGCACTGCCCCCCCCGGCCTACCCCAATTGGCGCAAGCACAGGAATATAGCCTTGTTTGACAAATTTCATCAGCGTGCGATAACGAACGCCTTCTACTTTTCCTATATAGCCCAAGTCCAAAGAAGCGCCCTTTTCATCTTCCAAGTATAATTTTTTCGCGCGGATAATCTTGCCGTTGCTGCCGGAAAAGCCTTTGGGCCGCCCGCCCGCTGTTTTTAAAAGCTCGCAAATGGCATGGTTGATTTCCCCTCCCAAAACTTTTTCAACAACTGCCAAAACTTCTTTGCTGGAATAGCGCTGGCCATTTACAAAATGCGTGGGAATTTTATTTTTTTCTAAAGCTTTGTTAATTTCGGGCCCGCCGCCATGCACCACAATCGGATGGATGCCGATAAACTTCAGCAGTACAATATCCTGCATGACCTGCTGCTTTAAGATGGGATCCTTCATGGCAGCTCCGCCGTATTTAATCACCATAACTTGGTTATGGAATTTGATCAGGTAAGGCAAAGCTTCCATCACCACTTTGGCGCGGTGGATCAGATGGCGGAATTTAGTGTCCATAATTTCTCCTAAGTATGGTAAGCTGCGTTTATTTTGACATAATCATAAGACAAATCGCAGCCCCAAGCCCGGGCATTGAATTTGCCGATTCCCAAATCAATGGTAAATTTGACTTCTTTTTTGCCCAGCAGGGCGCGGGCTTTATTCTTGTCAAAATCCTGGCCCACTCCTTTATTAAAAAGCAAAATATCTCCCAAATAAATTTTTACCACTTTGGGGTTAAGCCGGATATCCGTATAGCCAATGCAAGCAATGACCCGCCCCCAATTGGGATCTTTGCCAAAAATCGCAGCTTTTAAAAGAAATGAAGAAGCGAGCTGGCGGCCCAGGAGCCGCGCATCAATAATACTGGCTGCCCGCACAATCTCAACTTCGACCAAATGATTGGCCCCTTCCCCATCGCGGGCAATTTCTTTGGCCAAATATTCACAAACATATTGAAAAGCCTGCGCAAATTCCTTGCTATGCGAAACATCAACATTGGATAAGCCATTAGCCAAGGCTAAAACGCAGTCATTCGTGCTGGTTTCTTTGTCCACAGTCACCATGTTAAAAGTTTCATCAACTGATGCTTTCAAAATACGGTTAAAAGTGCGGCGGTCGATCTTTGCATCGGTTAAAACAAAAGCATGCATGGTTGCCATATTCGGATGAATCATGCCCGATCCTTTGGCGCACCCGGAAATGCGCACGGGCTTGCCAGAAACCATGATTTCAACCGCGATTTCTTTGGGACGCTTATCAGTTGTCATGATTGCATGCGCAACTTTTCCGCTATTTTTTTCTTGGATCATTTTTTTTAGTTTTTTGATGCCTTTAGAAACTTTGTCCATAGGCATGGGCTTGCCAATAACACCCGTGGATGTAACCAAAACCAATGATTTTTTTATTCCCAAAGCTGCAGCAGTTTCCTTGACCATAGTCCAAGCATCTTTTACCCCTTGCTCCCCGGTTGCGCAATTCGCATTGCCGGCATTGGCAATAATCGCCTGTGCCCGGCCGCTTTTAATTTGCTTATGGGAAACAAAAACCGGAGCTGCCCGAAACTTATTTTGGGTAAAAACCCCGACCGCAACTGCTGGCTGTGAAGAAAAAACCAAACCCAAATCCAACTTGCCGCTCATTTTTATCCCTGCTGCAACCGCTGCCTGTAAAAAACCCTTTGGAGCACAAAGGCCCTCTTTTAAAACTTTCATTATGGATAAACACCTACCTGTTCTAATCCTTGTTTTTCAGAAAACCCAAACATCAAATTCATATTTTGTATCGCCTGTCCAGCTGCGCCTTTTACCAGGTTATCTATAGCGGAAAGGATAATCACTTGACCGGTATGCGCATCGTAATTTAATTTTATGTCGCAAAAATTAGAGTTTGCCACATATTTTGTAGAAGGCAAATCCTTTTTTATCCGGACAAACGGAGAACCCTTATAGAAATCCTTATAAATTTTTTCCAAGCCTTCAAAAGAATTTAGGCCTTTAACATAAATAGTAGCTAAAATGCCCCGCACCATGGGCAAAAGATGCGGGACAAAAGTTAATTCCGTGCCTAAAATTTGTTCAATCTCGGGATTATGGCGGTGCTGGGCAACCTTGTAGGCGCAGAAATTCTCGTCTACGGTCGTAAAATGAGTTGCAGCTGAAGGTTCTTTGCCGGCTCCAGAAACCCCGGATTTAGCATCAATAATAATTGAGCCTTTTTTATAGATTTTCTTTTTCAAAAGCGGGGCTAAACCCAAGATCGAAGCTGTGGCATAGCATCCGGGATTTGCTACCAGTTGTGCAGTTTCTATATCTTTGGCAAAAAGTTCCGGCAAGCCATAAACCGCGGTTTTCAATAATTTAGGATTTTTATGCTTTAGGCCGTACCACTTTTTATAAATCAGAGGGTCTTTCAAGCGGTAATCTGCTCCCAGGTCAATAACTTTTATCCCCTTTTTCAAAAGAGAAGGGACTACGTCCATGGCCAAGCCGTGCGGCAAGCAAACAAAAACCAGTTCAATGGCCTTGGGTATTTTGTCCAAGTTTGGGCTCTGGCAAACTAAGTCGGTTATGCCTTCCAAGTGCGGATAAACTTCAGAAATTTTTTTGCCGGCATAGGAAGTAGAAGTTAACCAAGATAATTCAACCCGCGGGTGTCCCAACAAAAGATTGATCAATCCAATTCCGGTATAACCCGTTGCCCCGATAATCCCCACATTTATCATAATTTGCTCCTTAAAGAAACAAGGTAGTCTATTTTACCTTACATTATAATCGTCAGCAATGGGAAAAAATTTCACTTTAAGAAGAAAAGTTAGAGGTGCCGCTCCACAGTAAAGCGATAGAGCTGGATTTTATCATCCGGCGCGATCCCGGCTTTTTGCCGGCAAATTTCTATTTGGTATTCTGGGGTATCCACGCCTTCTAAATCCGGCAGGAGCAAACCCCTCTTCCTACCGCTTTGCACAATCAACCCGTATTTTTTGGGATCTAAGTCTTTTATAGAATCTACTGGCTCCGGAGTATTCAAAATATCTACCGAGATTTCCAATTCCGGGATTTCGGATTTTTGGATTGGGGAAAAGCGCGGATCAAAATTTGCAGCTTCAACTGCCATAGCAATAATCTCTTCTGCCGCATTTTTTTTGGTTGGGGCAAAAGTACCGATGCAGCCTCTTAAGGCATGGTGTTTTTTTATGGAAACAAAAGCCCCGGCTTTTTTCTGCATTTCCAAAGGAAGATTTTCGGGCGGAAGAATAATTTTTTTATCCTGCGCATAAGCTTCTATAGTTTTGAAAGCCAGTTCAACAAAAGGGCTACTCATAAATGGCCACCATATACCCCACCCCAAACGGGGCCTCGTAAGATAAAACCTCGGGCTTTAAGCTAGTATCTGCAATTGCTCCCAGCATAATCGCAATTGACCATAGGGCATCCTGGTGCGCCAAATCCGCCAATTGCGGGTCAAAATTAAGGATAGCCTCAACCTCATGGGCCTTAACCAGAGCCGCTAACTTTTCATCAAATTCTTTGGCCCGCGCCTGAAAACCAGAAGGAGAAGAAGGGGAAAGCGCATGCGACATATCCGCTGAAGCAATGACCGCGATTTTTTTATTCTTCTGCGCAGCAGCCTGGAAAATCGCCTGGCCGAAAGAGTATAAGTTCTTCAAATTTTGAAAACAAATGCCAATCGGCACAATGGGTTTTTTAAAACCCGCGCTATGCAGATAGTACAAAGGCACCAAAGCCCCATGATCCAAAAGGTTATCCGCTGCCGCATAAGCATTGATTTGTTTGGCTTCGGCAGCTTTGATAATCGCAGAAGCAGTTTCAAAATCTCCTTTAAAAGAAAAGCGCGGCAAAGGATGGTTGAAATTATTAAAATCGCCTTCAAAAACATGGCTGCAAAAAACCGGGAATCCCGCCTGTCCAACTTCATTATGCGGAGTAATGATAATAACTGCGTCCAAGGAATTTAAGCTTTGGATTTTTTTTGCGGATTTTTGCAGGGCTTTTTGGGTTGCTTCGGCTTTTTTCAATTCTTTGCCGCCGATAAAAGGCACGATAATCGGCGGATGCGGAAAAATAGCAGAAAAAATAACTGGGCTCATATGTTTTGAATTAATTATATAACATTTTGCTTGATTGGCAAAGAAATCGCAAAAGTCGTACCCTTATTGACCTCGGATGAAACATCAATCGTGCCGCCATGGCCTTCGATAATGCTATGGGTAATGGTTAATCCCAGGCCGGTTCCGCCGTGCTTGGTAGTATAAAAAGGGTCGAAAAGTTTTTTCATGGCTTCTTTACTGATGCCATATCCAGTATCGCTGATATCAATATAGATATTTTTTAATTCCCCGTCTTTTCTTACCCCTTCCCGAAGGGAAACCTTGAGCGTGCCGCCTTGGGGCATGGCTTGGATAGCATTTAAGATGAGATTCGAAAATACTTTGTCCAATTGCTCGGGATCCGCCCAAATTTTTGGAACGGGATTGATCTCGCGCACCAGCACAACACTATTTTCGCGCATTTTTTCCGCGTAATAGTCTAAAAGCGTATCAATAATTTTTACAATATCCGCATCCTTAAATTGCGGGGTTGAGGCTTTGGCAAAACTCAACAAGCTCTCGACAATCCGGTCGATGCGGCCAATCTCGCGCGGCATGATTTCTTCAAATTTTTTGCGGTAATCCTCGGTTGTGCCTTTTAGCGGAAAAAGCTGGGATAAGACCTTCATGGCAGAAAGCGGGTTTTTTATCTCATGCGCCATGCCCGCAGCCATCGTGCCCAGAGCCGCCAATTTATCCTGTCTCCGCAAGCGGCCTTCTAATTCTTTTATCTCTGCCTGGTCCTGCACTGTCAAAAGGATCCCGATTCTTTTGCCTTCCTGGTCCTTGAGCCGCGTAGTGCTGAAAGAAACTGGAATTTTTTGGCCGTCAATTCCGAGCAGGTCCTTTTCAAAGTTCATATAAGCGTGGCCTTTTAAGCTGTTCAAAACTACTTCTTTAATTGCCGGATTGCTCTTGAAAATTTCAGAAAAGTTCTTGCCGATTGCTTCTTTGCCCGATATGCCAATCATTTTTTCCAGCATCGGGTTAAAAGTCAAAATCGTGCCTCTTTCGTCGCAGGTCAAGACTCCGGATGTCATGGCATCCAAAATATCCTGGTGGTAATTCATAATTCCAACCACATGATCGTACAGCCGGGCATTTTCCAGCGCCACAGCAATCTGGCCGGACATGGTAGAAATCAGGCTCAAGTCTTCGGAGGTAAAAATCTCTCCCGAAACTTTTGGCCCCATGAGGATAATTCCGATTAAGCTCTCTTTTAAAATTATCGGGACCCAAACGCTCATTCCCAAGCGATGCATTTCTGCCACATTTTCTTTCAGCAATATCATTTTTTCCTGATTCTCGCTGCGCACGCCTTCCATGCGCAAAAGCTCGTCTTCCATTTCTTCCATGACCAAAATTTCTTTTTTAGCCTCCAATTGGCGGATAACGCTGCTTTCCAGGTTGATTTCAATACGCTTATATCGGCTAGTTTTTTCAGTTGCCGCCAAAGGCACCGAGCGGAAGCGCTTTTTATCGCTGTCCCGGGTCAAAAAAGAAATTTCCATTGGATTCAAGTTCTCCAAAAAAGTAGTAGATACCAGGCCTGCCAATTCCTGCAGCCGGATTTTGGTCGTAATGGCGCGGCTCAAATCCAGCATGGCTTTTTGGTAGTCGTAGCGCCGGCGGAAAAACCAGCGGTCGGTAACTGTCTGCAGAAAACCAACCAAAGGCTGGTAAAAGACCGCAATCGCCATGGCTGTAAAAACCGTAGTAATAATGGAATACACGCCAAACAAATTCTTGAAATATTCCAGGGAAAAAAGCGTGATCAAAGTGTACAAAGTAACAATCAGGGAAGTAATAACCGTATAAATCAATCCCTTTTGGATAACGATTTCCGTGCTCATCAAGCGGTGCCGGACAATGGCGTAGGCTATAAAACCTACTAAAATTATAGTTGCATTAGGCCCTACCCAGTTTAAATTCACTATTCCCAAAGCTGGCAAAAGTAAATTAGTGGTAAGAGCAATAATTAAACTTAAGAAAAAACCTAATCCTAAATATCTCATTTGAAGCCGATTAATTCCTCGACTCTCTTGGTATTTTTTTATGAACTCATAAAAAGAAAAAATAAAATAACCTAAGACATAAATAAAAAATAAGGGGTATAGCAAGCCTGGTTCATGAAATGGATATACACTACTATTGGGAATAACAATATAATTTAAGAAGATTAAAACAGGAAAAACTATGATCGGCAGATAAAAAAATATTTTCCTGCTTTTTTCTATGCGGATATCCGGCTTAACATAAATTGCGACAAAATACGCAAATAAAGCTGGGATAAAGCTCACACTTAAGTAAGCGATTCTCCTCCATAAAAATATTATATCTGAATCAATGCTGTTTCTTATAAAAAAAATAGAGACGTTCCAAGTCGCTAAACACAATGCGATTGCACAAAATAAACGGTTAGATGGTTTTTCTGGCCCGTAAAATAATATCAGTAATCCCAAGAAAAGATTAGCTAAAAAAATATAAAAAGGTAAAATAAAGTGAGGGGAATCATTTAAAATAAAAACCAGCGTACCAATAATAGCCAAAGAACAAGCAAAAAATAGTACTCCATGCGAAAAAAAATCATTTATATCTAAAAGGCGGTAACGACTAATTGCGTAAGTAATAAATAAAGCTGGAAAAACACTAAAAATAGGCCCAAAAATAAAAATATGGCTGACACCAAGAAGCGGTAAAATTAAACTAAACAGTATCCCCCCTAAGCCCGCAACCAATAATCCAAAAAGAACATAGAATATCTGCAACCGCAATCTTCCTGTATTAATAAAAAACATCCTAAAGAGATTGAATAACCCGGCTATAAAATAAGAAATAAAATAAATTGCATATATTATGTACAGAGGGCCGTATTCTGCTTCTCCAATAAAAGGAAAATTTTCATTAAAAATAACAAAGCTCTGAATTAAAAAAGGAGAAAAAACAGAGACCACCGCAAAAAAGATACCCGGGGAAAAAATTAGCAACCTCTGCCAAAACCCTATTTTTTCTTTTTTGATAGGAAAACAAACAGTAAACCAAAAGAAAAAAGAAGCTATCAATGCAGAAGAAGCAGGCGTCATTCGCCTAAGAAGCAACAAAAATTCCGGACTTTTAACCCTCAAGATCAAGAGAAAACAAAACACCCACAGCGCAATAAAAAACAGTAACAAAGCAAAGGCAATATTTGTAGAATTTTTTTTATCTTTAAACAAAATAAAAGCCGATAAGCCAAAATTGACAACAACTGCAATTCCCAAAAGCAAGCTATTTAAATCAATCCACAAAGATAAACTCATATTGATTAAGAATAATTATAAGATTAAAAAAAATATTAAGCAATTAAAAACGAAAAAAGATAAGCCCTATTAGGTGGCAGAAACCCAATTTAGCGCTTTTTTTGCCCATCGTAAAAGTCTTAAACGCCAAGAAGAAAGCTCATGATTTTTTTTATCGTAAGCAATAATAACTTCAGGATCTATTTTCCCTACAAAAATAAGCGCATTAGCTGGTTGAGCAGGCTGTCTTACTGTATATCCCAATATCTTATTCAAAAATTGGTTAAAAGGTAATGTGGGTTCTCCCCTCCACCAAGGAACTTCGCTTGGGCCATAAACCAATCCACTTTCTGGAGGATAAACTCCGCTAACAACGAATGTTGATTCATTAAATAGGTGTCCTTGGCTGGTATATTTTGCAGCATGTCTTGCAATGGCTAGTAATTGTTCATTGGGATTAAGATTAGGATGAAATGGATTAGGAAAACAATCTGTTCCCATGTTGGAAGAAAAAGCCTCAACCACATTAGGATTCTGGGTTCTTAAGGCAATATAAATTGGGTTTAAATTCCTTTCGATCAAAGCATCATTAATAAGTCTTTTTACTGCTATCCCTGATAACCGTTTTCCCTGATGTTCTGGAACAACCATAGCCACTTCAATCATTAAATATTGTTTTATTTGACCATCATATTCATAATCAACTGTTTTTACTCCAGCAAAAGCCACCATTTCATTTGTTTTAGAATCAAAGATTACAATCAGTTTACCAGTATGAAGAAAATGCTGTCGGATAAAATCATCCGTATAACCACTCACAGGATTTTCTGGGGAATCACCCCAAGCACGTTTGCTTATTCTTTTAAGTTCACTACAAAAAAGACCAATTAATTCTGAAGGAACAGTTTTATGAGGATGTTCCAATAAAAGAAGATTAGCCTTTAATTGGGATCCGTCTTTTCCTTTAAATTTCCCACGAGAACGATAAGATGCAATTTTTCTTAATCTTCTATATAATTGCGCTTCTAGAATCGGCTGTGTCAATTCTTGGGTTAATCTAACAGTTTGAGGATATTCAGCTGTAATTCTTCGTTTTTCCAACAGCCGAGCTTCTTCCGTTTCCCATAATTCTTGCACTCCTTTATTGCCAACAACCTTACATATAGCATCAGCAATTTCAGTTCCCAAAGCTCCTAAATCCTTTTTTATTTTAACAGGATCTTCGTCAGGTCCATAGAGCGGGGAAAAGGGCAAATTTTCCTTGGATGTGTATGTTTCTCTCCGACCATTTATATTCATGAAACCAACAACATCAGTCTTCCTAGCTTCACCACCAACAAACTCTTCGGAATAAACTGGAGAATGAAATATAGCATTAGATGCTTCCCTAGGTGTTTTTGTAGAAGGGGAAAGACAGCCCACCAAATATCTCAAGAACTCTTTCAGCTCTCCATTTGTAATTCCTGGAGGAATCTCATAAAAATCCTTATCATTCAAAATAGATTCCTGGTTAACAAAAGGTCCTTCGTCAACTCGTCTCCTTTTTCCTTGAACATATTCATCTAAAACAGTCCCAAGGGTTTCTCCATTAAATGCATCCCAAGAAGTTTGATTTACTGAGGGATCTCCTTTTCGCTTCTCCTTTTTCTTCATTAATAATTCTGCTGGAGTAATCCAATCAGGATAATATGGTGAAGTCTCTTTTTTTCCAATATCTCTACTTCTGCCAACTAGCAAAATCTTTTCGGTTTTTGGATCCCGTAAATACAAAGCAAAATTACGATCCAAGTATCCTCCATATTTCACAACCAGCTTAACTAAATCATGTAAAGTGTTAACCTGACGCAATACCGCTAAAATTTTTCCTCTAACTTCCGCAATCAAAACTTGCTGATTAAAAAAACGATAAGGATATTGTCGATCTTTAGAATCAATTAGCTCTATAGGCACCAATTCTATAATTCGAGTAGCTTCTAAATGATTCAACATAGTTTGAAGAGGAGGAACATTAGCTCTTCTATTATTTTCACAAATAAAATCATATATTTTAATAGCATCTTCCATAGAAAAATACAAAGGTCGATGATTTTCTTTAGCCCTTACTTTTAAATGACCAGAAAAAAGACTTAAAAAATCTTCAAAACTTTTTTTTGCTGAGCCATCTCTAGAAGAAGAATCTATCATACTATTAAAAATCAAACCTTGAGGAGTAACTGCAGCAGGCACTATATTATTATAAATATTAAGAACAGGAGGAATAAGAGATTTATCAGGAGAAATTTTATTTGCTAAAGCACTGCCCATAAGCCTAATAATGCCAAATACTCCATAAGGTTTATTAGGTATAGGCAACCCTAATCTATCCCTTCGCTGCCTTCCAATTTGTCGCCAAGCATTTATCGCGCCCAAGAGAGAAACTCCTTTTTAAGAACTCCTTTTAAAAACATTTAGTCTAATTTCTATCGACCAAATATCTAAAAAATTTCAATTTTAATGATTTTTTTTGCAATATAGTATAAAGAGGGTCTAGGTTTGGTTAGGTATTATCATAATATAAATACGCCAAAACATCAATAAAATCAAGCCTTATGTCGAAAAATCAGACAGTAAAAGTAAAGGTTATAAGAAAAGTCGTGCCTTGGTTTTTTTGGCTAAAAACCTTAATTTGCCCATTATGCTCTTCCACTATTTTTTTTACAATCGCCAGCCCCAACCCTGCCCCATTTGCTTTTGTTGTATAAAAAGGATCAAATATATCCTTAAGATTTTCTTTTTCAATTCCCGGACCAGTATCTGAAATAATTATTTCAATATTAGACTGGCCTTTTCTCCCAATCTCAAATTTCATCAATCTTTTTTGCTTTCCAACATCTTCCATAGCCTCGATAGCATTCAGAACCAGATTAGTAAAAACTTGCGCAATCTGTCCCTCATCTGCAAGAATCCTATTTATTGCCATAAAATTCTTTTCAATCTTAATGCCTTTTTCTCGAAACTGCCCAGAAAAAAAGCCTAAAACTTCTTCTAAAATTTTAGTCAAATCTACATATGTCTTTTCAATCTTGGGTTTTTTACCATATTGAGAGAGTTCTTCGGCAATCTTTTTTATCCGCTCCAATTGTTTAGGAACTACTGCGTCAAAATCACTAAAAAACTCATTGTCTTTTTCTTCATATCGCTCCTTTACTGCTTTTGCCAATCCGCTGATCACGGTCAAAGGATTTTTGATCTCATGCGCCATGCCTGCAGCAATTGTTCCGAGCGATTTTAATTTATCCGTCCGCATAAGCTCTGCTTGAGTATTTAATTGATCTCGAATAAGCAAAGTATTCTCAATTGCAGTCGAGGCTTGTTTTACAAAAAAATTAAGAAGGTTTAATTCTTCACTAGCATAAATAATGTCCTTAATTCCTAATCCCAACAAAATCCCGCCTAAAAGAGTTTCCTTATAAAACAAGGGGAGAATTAAAGATACTTCTACTTCTTTAGTTAGACGATTAGATTCAGTTTT
The DNA here is from genome assembly GCA_964528395.1 of uncultured bacterium. GTDB lineage: Bacteria > Margulisbacteria > WOR-1 > CAZGTC01 > CAZGTC01 > CAZGTC01. Next base: position 27,014 of record CAZGTC010000007.1, on the reverse strand, counting down.
TTGCGACTCTCCATCAATAATAAAACCTTTCCTGCTCTTTAGTAAATTTAATAAGTTGTCAGAAACAAAGAACGGAATCGTTTTATTCGCTGCTAGAAAAAAGCAATTTTTATAAGAGGAATTATTCTTTTTAACAAAAATCTGCACGTAAGACGCACCAGATATTTCATGCATAGATTTTCCTAAAAAATCAATCAAAATCTCAAAATCAACAATTGCCAGCATTTGATCCATCGCTTCACTTATTTTTTTTCTAAAAAGATATTTTTCTTTAAAAAAGAATTTTTCCACCTTTCCCTCTAAAAAACTTTTAAGGGGTTGAAAAGAAAGAGAAAAAAGGAAAAAAAGATAAAAAACAACCAACAATGAAGAAATCCCTTCTTTTAGGCTCCAATTAAAATAATTTCCTAAAATTAATATAAGAGCCAAATAAACTGCAGTAAAAATAGCCATAAATATTGAATACAAAAAGCTTCTAGTTATGACTATCTTAATATCCATAAAACGGAATTTCATCCCTGAATAAGTAAGAAAAAGAACAAAGAAAAATATAGCGTAAGCCCTGCCAAACAGTGGGTATTTTATAGTAAAAAAAATAGGCATAAGAATATTCATCACTAATCCCATTGAACTAGCAATAATAGAACCCCAAAATAGATATTTAGTTTGAAAATAATAAAGGCCCCTTAGTTGTTTCATTCTTTTCCAGAGAAGAATCAATCCGGTAACAATTTGAGACAAAAAGAAAGCTACGTATAAAAGATAGCCTTCCCCTATTATAATTTTTCTGGCTCCCTGTAAAACCTCCAAATTAAAAACTATAAAATTACTAAAAAAGATTAAGAACAGAAATAATAATAAAGTCGCAAGAAATAAAAGCCTTAAAATTCTATTTTTTTTAACTGCTATTGAATCTGGAAAATATTCCGCAAACAAAAAAAAGGCATAAGCCAAAACAAGCCCTGCAAAATAGGATAGTTTTATGAAAAATATACTAGTCTGAATGTCATCAGATAACCACACTGAAGTTGAAGCCATTGACCATATAGACATTGAAAAAGTTAAAAACAAAAAAGCCTGGTTTAGTTTAGATTGGGGGAAAGACAAGTAAACATTAAATCCTAAAGCAATAGAAAACATAGAAACAATAAAAGGAATTAGAAAGTTCATATTGTTTGTAAAAAACAAAATGAGGGTTCCGCCAAATAATGTCGTACAAAGAAAAAAATAAAGGTAGTTTTTTTGCAGAACCTTTTTCATAAATACCGCCAAATCCTCTTATTTAAGTATATTTTTAATTTTGCCCTGCGTCAATCAAAAGCTTATAAATAAAGGGTTGCGGGAGAATCGCTCAAGCAATGTTATTTGGAATTTATAATCTGAATGAAGTTTGCGGGAGAAATTATTTCAATTTTATGATATTTTTCCAATATTAATAAATCACTATCTCCAGAAACAATATAATCTGCTTTACCCGCTGCAGCACACTCAATAAATTTATTGTCTTTAGGATCAGAACAAACTTTTAACAAGTGGTGCGGATTGATAATCAGTGCTTTTTCTAAGATTAAACTCGCCAACATCTCAATTTCAGAGGAGTGAAAATTGAATTTTGGCCTTCTTACAACCTCAACTACTTCACGAAGAATTGTTTCGGAAACAATTAAAACAAACTTGTCTTCCAACCATAAATCCAAGATTTTTCGCAGCCGGCCTTTTTTCAAAATAGAAATAAATACATTGGTATCCAGAACAATCCGAGGCTTCATTTATTTCTAGCTCTTTTTATTTCATGAGAAATAGCCGAATAAGAAATTTTTTTCATCTTGGGATCAATTTTCTTTAAAAAATCCTTGAAGCGATCTTTCCAGGTGTCTTCTTTCCTTCTTAAATATCCAATAAAATCAAATACTTCCAATTTTTTGGAAGAAGGCAATCTCCGCAAATTAGCTAATATTTTTTTTTCTATGGTCGGCGTATTTTTCATATTTTCCCCCTAAATTTTTATTTATTATAACATAGATCAAACCTTTTCAGTGTTATAATATCCAACTTATGAGCCCACTAAAAATCAGTATTTCTGGCGTGCGCGGCACGATAAAAGACGATTTAACTTTGGATTTTTGCCGTGATTTTGCCCAGGCTTTTGCTGCCTATCTTAATAACCAAGGCACGGTTTTGGTAGGAAATGACGGCCGAGCATCTGGAAAAGAAATCCAAACCGCAGTTATAGAGGGGCTAAATCTTGGCGGGATAAATGTTATGGACCTGGGCCTAGCCCCCACCCCGACAATCGGCGTGCTTATCCCTTGCCTGAAAGCCCAAGGAGCCGTGATTATTACAGCCTCCCATAACCCCATTGAATGGAACGGGCTGAAATTTGTCCAGGAAGAAGGCCTGTTCCTAAACCAAAGCCAAGCGGAAAAATTGATTGGAATATTTGAAAGAAAAAATTTTGTCCTTGCCCCAAAAAAAGGCGCCTATCAAAAATATGCCTCTGCCAACCAAGACCACATAGATAAAATCCTTCCGCATATCGAAGCAGAAAAAATCAAAGCGCGAAAGTATAAAGTTGTAATCGACAGCGTCAATGCCTCGGGATCAATCATTGGGCCAATGCTGCTTGAAAAACTCGGCTGCCAGGCAATAAAAATCCACTCTGGACTAGGCCAAGATTTTGAAAGAGGCGCAGAACCGATTGCCAAAAACCTTACCCGCTTATGCGAAAGCGTAAAAAAAGAAAAAGCTGATCTGGGCTTTGCACTTGATCCAGACGCCGACCGCCTGGCCATTGTTTCAGAAAAGGGCGAAGCCATCGGCGAAGAATATACCTTAGCCCTTGCAATTAAATATTTTTTCCAATTTAGAAAAGCAACTAACCGCTTAACGGTAATAAACCTCTCCACCTCGCGCATGATTGAAGACCTGGGAAAAGAACTGGATTTCAAAGTCATCCGCACCAAAATCGGGGAAATTAACGTGGCAGAAAAAATAAAGGAATTAAATGCTCCTATCGGCGGGGAAGGAAACGGCGGGGTAATTTTTCCCGGCGTTGGCTACAATCGCGACAGCTTATCCGGCATGGCGATTATTTTGAATTTAATGGCCCAAACCCAAATGACCATTTCACAGCTCAAAGAGACCTTACCTGTTTATATAATGGTAAAAGATAAGATCGAATGCTCGGATCCCAAAGAAACTGAAAAGATCATTGCCTGCGCAAAGAAAATATTTAAAAATGAAGAACAAAATAATTTGGACGGGTTAAAAATTATTTTCCCGGGCAGTTGGCTCCACATCCGCTCCTCCAACACTGAACCTATTATCCGCTTAATGGCCGAAGCCCCCACCCAAGAAGAAGCAGAAAAATTGATCGCCCAATGCAAAGATCAGGCGATTTGATGCTTTTCAATCCTCTCTTGAAGCACACTGATAGGAATATCCAGCAGGCGCGCAGCTGAACTAAGGTTGAAATCATTTTGGGCCAAAAGCCGCTGGATATAATTTTTTTCCATTAACGCGATGCCCTGGGCTAGCGCCGGCTGGTTTATAAACTTATATTCCAACAGGGTCTTATGCACAATTGAAGCAGCATTCATAGGAATATCTTGCATTCTTATCCCTTGATCGCCGGCATTCAAAACCGCATTGCGGACAAGAATATCCAATTCTTCATAATTAAAAGGGAAATCATAGAGCATAAAAAGAGAAATTATCCCGGGCTGGATAAAAGGAGCTTCTTTATTGTATAAGGCTGCATATTTTTTAATCAGGGCTTCCAGGTAAAAAGGCAGGTCTTCTTTTCTATCTTTTAAAGAAGGCACCAGGATAAAATAAAAACCGGCCAGGGGATGGCTGCCCTCGGATTTATTCCAATCCATGATAATACGGATATTCTGGTCAAAGCGGCCCTCGAAATTATCCTTATCTTTCGCCCTCTCCTCAAGGAAATTAAACAGGCTCAAGCGGAAATATTCAGAAATTTTGGCAGTGTTTTTTATAAAAAGCGTACCGCAGGCTTTTTCCTTATCCGTATTGCCGACCAAAAGTTCTTTTAATAAAATCCAGAACTGGCCTTCGGACATTTTTTTCTCATACGCCAAAAGATCCAGGACAATCATCTGGCGATGGCTATAACTGCTGTTGGCATGCAAAAGATAAGCTAAAGAAAAAAGCACCCCCTCTGCCCCAGAAACCACCACGTCTAAATCCCCTTCCAAAACCTTTAGGACATCATTTAATAAGGCATGTTTTTTGGCGCTGTTTCCCAGCAGCCATTCAAAGCCCTCTTCCGGAATATTCAGGCAGCGGGACCTTTCGCTTTGCTCAAAAAAAGAAATGAAAGTTTTTTGGAAATTTTCTTCGTCCAAAGGCTTGAGCAATAATTCAAAAACTCCCTGCTTGACCGCTTTCACCGCCAAAGGAATGTCATTCAAAGCTGAAAACATCAGGACTTTTAGCTTTTCATTTTTGCGTTTTAATACCCTGAAATAATCAAGGCCCTTATAATTATCAATATCATGGTCAATCATCCCCAAAACATAATTTTCCCGGGAAATCGCCTCCATCAGATTGGAAAAAGAAGTAAAAAAAATCAAAGTATAGCTGCTTAAGCTTTCTTTGACCTGCTTTTCCAAATGCTGGTCCTTGGTTAAAAGAAAAATCTTCTTGTCCGCCATAAAATCATCCCCTTCTTATCAGCATTTTTTCCGCCTGGGCCAATTCATCCTTAGTATTTATGCCCACGGCTTCTAAAGGGTCGTTTGTCTTAAAAGCCTTTACTTTTTTCCCCTGCTTTTGCAGGATTTCAATCGCATCGGTTAGATAATATTCCTTCTGGACATTTTGGTTGGTAATTTTTTTCAGGCTCAAGAAAAGATCCTGCGAATTAAAAGAAAAAGTCCCGGTATTGATTTCTTTTATTTTTAGCTCGTCCGGCGTAGCATCTTTTTTTTCTACAATCCGCAGAAAATCTCCGGCCGCATTCCTGACCACCCGGCCGAAGCTTGCCGGATCATCCAAATCGCAGGTTAGGTCCACTGCCGCAGCTTTTTCTTTTTTTTGCAGCTCCAACATTTTTTTCAGCGTGGATAATTTTATAAATGGCACATCGCCGGCCAAAACCAAAACTTGCCCGGAAAAATCTTTTAAATAAGGCTCGGCCTGCATAACCGCATGGCCCGTGCCCAGCTGCTCTTTTTGGTGGACAAAATTGACTTGCCAAGAAGAAAAATAATTTTCAATTAATTCTTTTTTGTGCCCCACCACCACCAAGATTTTTTGCGGGGATAATCCTTTGACGCATTCTAGGACATGCTGCAAAAGCGGCTTGCTGCCCAAATTGTGAAAAACTTTTGGCAGGTCTGATTGCATGCGCACGCCCTTGCCGGCTGCCAAAACAATCACTGCAATGTCGCTAGGCTTCAACATAAGTAGAGTTATTATAACACGGGATTAAAATGCCAAGTCTTGTTTATTGGGTAAATTGATGATAACATTTTCCCGTTTATGCTGGACATAAAAAAAGCCCAAGAGCATTTAAAAAAACAGCTGGGACCCGAGAGATTTTCCCACTGCTTGCGCGTTAGCATGACGGCAAAAAAGCTCGCCCGGTTCTGGAAAGAAAACCAAGAAAAAGCAGAAATTGCCGGCCTGCTCCACGACTGCTCCCGCTATGCCAAGGGACGAGGCCTGATTGCAGAAGCCAAAAAATACGGCCTGGCAATTAAGCCTGAATATTATATGGAACCCAAGCTCTGCCACGCCCCGCTGGCCGCCAAAATAGCCCGGAAGGTATATATGGTAAAAGATAAGGACATTTTAAACGCGATCTGCCACCATACTCTGGGCCGCAAAAAAATGAGCCGATTGGAAAAAATTATTTATATTGCCGACCATATGGAGCCAGCCCGCAACCATCTGCATGTAAAAGTTATGCGAAAAACAGCCTGCAAAAATCTGGACAAAGCAATTGCCATATCTACCTCGTCCATGCTAGAGTTTCTGCTAAAAGAAAATAAGCCGATTGCTGAAACTGCCCTTAAAACTAGGAATTATTACCTGAAAAAGGCTAAATAATATGGATGATTTTCAATTTGCCAAACCTGCTAAAGCCCATAATATTCATTTTTCGCAAAACATCATCCTGCTTAGCTTGCTTTTTATTTTTATCCTGTTTTCGCTTTTATCTCCTTTATACTTAAAACTCGCCCTGCTGGATATCTTTTTTTCGGTTCCCCTGCAATACCAAAGCCTAAATGTTAATACCAATATTCTGATTATGGGCGCAGATGCCGCCAACCGCGTCCACCGTTCGGATACGATTATGGTGATGAATGTTAATTCTATAAAAAAAGAAGTTAATTTAATTTCTATCCCGCGGGATTCCCTAGTAATTATTCCCGGGCGCGGGCTGGACAAAATTAACCATGCTTTTGCTTATGGCGGAGCAGACCTTTCCCGCAAAACCGTGGAAAAACTCTTTCGCATCCGCATCCCGTATTATATATTAGTCGACATAAAAGGCTTGGAAAATATTGTTAACAGCCTGGGCGGAGTCCCGGTTGAAGTTGAAAAAAGGATGTATTACTCGGATTTTGCCGGCGGGCTGCACGTTAACCTTTATCCTGGGCCGCAGGTCCTAAACGGCAAACAAGCCCTTGCCTATGTGCGTTTCCGCCATGATAATGAAGGTGATTTTGGCCGCATCAAGCGCCAGCAGAAATTCCTCCGAGCAATTTCTGAAGCAATCTTAAAAAAAGAAAATATTTTAAAAGCTCCGGCCGTATTCTTAAATTTAATGTCGAAAGTAGAAACTAACTTGAACACTAAGCAAATCCTTAGCTTAAGCAGCGTTATGCGCGAAGCCCGGGAAAAAGACAGCATTTCTATGCATTCGCTGGATGGCTGGGGAATCATGATTGACGGTATCTATTATTATAAATTAGATGAAAAAGCCTTGGATGCTGTTTCGCGCTGTCTCCTCGGGGGTGAAAAGCCATAACTCCAAAACATTTGCTGGATTTGGACTTGGCCTACTTTTGCGCAGAAATTGCCTCATCCAAAAAAGCTGAAGATATTGTTATCTTAGATGTTTCAAAGCACGCGGCAATTGCAAGTTTTTTTGTCATTGCATCCGTTGAATCCAGCACCCAGCTTAGGGCGATCCAAGAAGAATTAGAAAAGCAACTTTATGAAAAAAGAATAAAACCCGTCCGGCTGGAGGGAAAAGCAGGTTCTGGATGGATCTTGGTCGATGCCCCAAATGTTATTGTACATCTATTTCACAAAACCGTTAGAAAGTACTATAATATTGAGGTTTTGTGGCAGGATAAAGCCACGATTTACCATATCTAATCAAGTTGAGGCTAGTTAGCAATTCAAAACCAGAGGCTGAACGCCTCGGTTTCCTATTTTGATCAGGTTGAGACCCGCCTGTCCGGCAGGCAGGCAACCTGATTTACTCGTAGTTGAGGTTGTCCCAACCTCAACGTAGCACAGCTTTTAGACATCGATTAAAAACAGTTGCCGCAGTTTCAAGATGATATCGCCCTTTTTGGTCTTGAGTAATTACCAAATAAACTTTATGCTTTTTCTCCCCTTCACTATTCCAGACAACGCCTAAAAAGTATTCTCCTTTATCATCAGTTGGCAGCCAATTTTTTTCTTGAGCTGCTCTATCTATTGCGCCATAAGTTGTATATATCTCTCCGGAATAAATATTTAGTCCAACCATATTGGGCTGGGAAGAATCTAGTTTGGGCACTTGCCAACCATTTGTTTTATAGAGCCATGTTCTTCTGGTTTGTTGTGGATCAACAATTTCTAAAGCCCGGGCAATGGCGCGGCCTTTTTCATGATCAATAAGATTACTAGGAGAAACTGCATCTTGGGTCCTGACCGTAGAATGGTCAATAAAAATAATGTCATAGTTTTTTTCTGCTGCTAATTGCGCAAGTTCTCTAAGTTTTTGCGCAACTTGGGCAGAGGGATTAATAGCACATGGAATCTTTAAAAAAATCGGATAAGTAAAACGAGTCAGTCTGCCTTCATCAAGCCATTCTTTACCTACTTCCATAGTTGCTTCCATTAAAATCTTAAAATACATTTCTTGTGCTTTAACTTTTGAACTTAATAATCTAGCTTGGGCTTGAAATTTCTCTTTAACTGCTTGATAAAAGGCTTTCGTTTTATTATATATTTCCTCTTGAGTAAGTCCCTGTTCAATAAATTGATCTGATAATGTTTCAATGCTAAGCGGATAAGCAGTACTTAAAATATAAATAGTAATAGTAGGTTTCTTGGTTTGAGAAACGATCTCTTTTATCTTGCCATAAGCAAAAAGGGCTTTCCTGGCTATAACACTAGCACATTGCTTAATTATTTCGGGGAGTTTTTCTGGTGGTTGGCCATTCCGCACTCTTCCCCAATGATTAGCAGTTTTGCCGCGCGCAAAAGATAGAATTTGTTGAATACCTTTTGGGGTGATTTGCGGATTATTCAATAAAGCATTTATTTTTTTTTGAAAAGCAAATTGTGTTTCCATATCAGATGGATCGTGCTTATATCCTGATAAAGTCTGTAGCATAATATTAATTTTCTGTAATTGAATATGGTTTTTAAACGTCCAGCGGGCATGATTTCTTCGCATAACAGGATCAGAATTTCTTTTTCCAATTCTTTTTGCTGCACGCAAAGAGCTGACTTTATTAAACATTTTTTATACCTTTGGGTTCGCTACTATCAATTTATCGAACATATTATCGAGAAATTTCACTTTATTTAATAAATTTTCGTATTATAATAGACAGGTTTTGTATAATGTAATTAGTGTGTGCTAGTGTAGTTACTAATTACTAACTACTCAACCTGGGGCTGTAGTTCAGCTGGTAGAACGTCTGAATGGCATTCAGGAGGTCAGGGGTTCGAGCCCCCTCAGCTCCATATTAAGCAAAAAGAGCACGGAGCATTGAAGCACAGAGCACAGTTCAAGGAATTATTATAAAAGACTAAAATATTCCTGTGATCTATGTTCCGTGTTCTAAAATCAAAGTTCGAATTTCTAAAAATAGAAAGGGGTTATGTAAAAATGGCAAAGAGCAAGAAGTATGTTTATGTTTTTGGCGGGAAAAAGGCGGACGGCAAGTCAGAGATGAAAAATTTATTAGGGGGCAAGGGGGCTAATCTGGCGGAAATGTCCAATCTTGGCATTCCGGTTCCAGCTGGTTTTACTATTACAACTGAAATGTGCACGGTTTATTACAAAATGAACCGCAAATATCCGAAGGAATTGGATAAGCAAATTAGAAATGGCATGGCCCATATTGAAAAAGTGATGGGTGGAAAATTCGGGGATGCAAAAAACCCTCTCTTGGTATCGGTCCGCTCCGGAGCGCGCGTTTCCATGCCCGGCATGATGGATACAGTCTTGAATCTAGGCTTAAATGACACAACCGTAAAAGCTTTGGCTGAACAATCCGGCAATGAAAGATTTGCCTGGGATGCTTACAGGAGATTTGTGCAAATGTACGGCGATGTAGTACTCGGATTAAAACCGCAAAGCAAAACTGACCATGATCCTTTTGAAGAAATCATGGATGAAGTCAAAAAAGAAAAAGGCGTGAAGCTTGACGTAGATTTAAAAACTGAAGATTTAAAAGAACTTGTCAAAAGGTTCAAAGCTATTATTAAAGAAAGAAAAGGCATTGATTTTCCGGAAGACCCGTGGAAACAGCTCTGGGGAGGCGTGGAAGCAGTTTTTGGCTCTTGGATGGGAGACCGCGCCATAAAATACCGCCAGATCAACAAAGTCCCGCATGATTGGGGAACTGCAGTTAATGTCCAGGCTATGGTTTACGGCAACATGGGGGATGATTCTGGAACTGGAGTTGCTTTTACCCGCAACCCCGCCACCGGAGAGAGAAAATTCTACGGCGAATATCTGATCAATGCCCAAGGCGAAGATGTAGTTGCTGGCATCCGCACCCCCCAGCCGATCAATGCTTCCACTAAATCTGATAAAGACCAAAAAACCCTTGAAGAAGTTATGCCCCAAGCTTATAAGACCTTGGAAGCCATTTATAAAAAACTGGAAAAACATTATACCGATATGCAGGACATTGAATTTACGATCCAAAAAGGACGGCTCTGGATGCTGCAAACCAGAAACGGAAAAAGAACCGCAGCCGCTGCTTTAAAAATCGCCTGCGATATGGTCAATGAAAAACTGATTGATAAAAAAACCGCGGTGATGCGCATTGGGCCTTCCCAGCTCGACCAGCTCCTGCACCCCATGTTTGACCCCAAAGCCAAAAAAGAAGTTATTGGAAAAGGCCTGCCCGCTTCCCCGGGAGCTGCCAGCGGCATGGCAGTTTTCCATGCGGATGATGCAGAAGAATGGGCTAAGGACGGCAAAAAAGTTATTCTTGTGCGCATTGAAACTTCGCCCGAAGATATCGGCGGAATGAATGCTGCCCAAGGAATTCTGACTGCGCGCGGAGGCATGACTTCTCATGCAGCAGTAGTTGCCCGCGGCATGGGCAAATGCTGCGTAGCTGGCTGCGGAGACCTCTTGATTGATTATAAGGCAAAGCAATTTACTTCAAAAGGCATAGTGATAAAAGAAGGCGAATGGATTTCTCTTGATGGTTCAAGCGGACAAGTTATGAAAGGCCAGGTCCCAACCATTAAGCCGGAACTTTCTGGTAATTTTGGCACCCTCATGCAATGGGCCGACAGCCTGCGTACGCTAAATATCCGCACCAATGCAGATACTCCGCACGATTCAAAAGTTGCCCGGGAATTTGGAGCAGAAGGCATTGGCCTGTGCCGCACGGAACACATGTTCTTTGAAGGCGACCGCATCAAAGCTGTGCGCGAAATGATTTTATCGGATGATTTAGAAGGCCGTAAAAAAGCTTTGGAAAAACTTTTGCCTATGCAAAAAGGCGATTTCTTAGGTATTTTTGAGGTTATGGACGGGCTGCCGGTAACCATTCGCCTGTTGGATCCGCCCTTGCATGAATTTGTGCCGCACGAAGAACCAGCGCAAAAAGCCATGGCTGAAGATATGGGAGTCAGCCTGGAAAAAATCCAGCAAAAAGTAGATTCCCTGCATGAGTTCAATCCCATGCTCGGGCACCGCGGCTGCCGCCTGGGAATTATCTATCCAGAAATTACAGAAATGCAAGCCCGCGCTATTATGGAAGCTGCCTGCGAATTAAAGAAAAAAGGCATAAAAGTTATTCCAGAAATTATGGTCCCCCTGGTTGGGGAAGTTGGAGAATTCAAGCACCAGGAAGAAATTATCCGCCGCGTAGCCAGCGAAACCCAGAAAAAATACAATGTAAAAGTAGATTACAAAGTTGGCACTATGATCGAGATTCCGCGCGCCGCGCTTACGGCAGATAAAATCGCAGAAGTTGCTGAATTCTTTTCATTTGGCACCAATGATTTAACCCAAATGACCATGGGCTTGTCCCGCGATGATGCCGGGAAATTCTTGCCGGCTTACGTTGAACTTGGTTTTTACAAAGAAGATCCTTTCCAAGCCCTTGACCAAGCTGGCGTTGGCCAATTGGTAGAAATGGGAGTAAAAAAAGGCCGCTCAACCCGCAAAGACCTAAAAGTTGGGATCTGCGGAGAACATGGAGGAGATCCTTCTTCCATTGAATTCTGCCATAAAGCCGGATTGAATTATGTTAGCTGCTCGCCTTACCGCGTGCCGATTGCACGCCTGGCTGCAGCCCAAGCAGCTTTAAAGTTTCCATTAAAAGCCGCTAAGGCAAAAAAGAAAAAATAAGCGGACGTGATTAATGCTTGTGCGCAAAAAGCTCGAGGAGCAGGAAAAAAAAATTCTTGCTCCTTATGCTTCTTTTTCTAGTTCGTCAAAAGGCCGGGAATTCCCTGAGGAAAAATGCCCCTTGCGCACTGATTTTCAAAAAGACCGGGATAAAATCATCCACTCGCAAGCTTTCCGGCGGTTAAAACATAAGACCCAGGTTTTCATTTCCCCGGCCGAAGATTATTACCGCACGCGCTTGACCCATACATTAGAAGTTTCTCAAGTTGCCCGCACCATTTCCCGTTCTTTAGGCTTGAATGAGGATTTAACCGAAGCCATTGCCCTGGGCCATGACTTGGGGCATACGCCTTTTGGCCATTCCGGCGAAGACGTGCTGGATGATTTGCTAAAAAATTTAGGCAAAAAAGGTTTTAATCATAGCGAACAAAGCTTGCGGGTTGTAAAACATCTGGAACGTAAAGGCCAGGGGTTAAATCTCTGTGCAGAAGTTTTGGACGGTATCTTGCACCACCCCCAAAAAGACCCCCTCCACCCAAAAACGCTTGAGGGCCAAGTAGTCCGCCTGGCAGATCATATTGCTTATATCAATCACGACTTGCAAGATTCTATCCGCGCCGGCATTATCAAAAAAAATGAAATTCCCCAGCGTGCGATAAAAGTTTTGGGCCGAAATATTATTGACCGCCTGGTCAAGAGCGTGGTTTCTGCCAGTTTTGGCCGGCCGCAAATTATCATGCATAAAACCCAAAAACAAGCCATGGATGCAATTTATAATTTCCTTTACGAGCGCGTCTATACCAATCCTGAAGCCAAGACCGAGGAAGGAAAAACCAACCATATCTTAAAGGTTTTGTTCAATTATTATTTAGAAAACAAAAAAGCCCTGCCCAAATACCAGAAAAAATGGGACCGCGATGCCTTGATTTTAAACGTCGCTGATTTTATTGCCGGCATGACCGACCGCTATGCCATTAATAAATATGTTGAACTCTTTGTCCCCAATGATTTCCACAGCCGAAACGTGCTAATATAGGTTTATGATCCCCCAGGATAAGATTGAAGAAATAAAAAACAAGGCGGATATTGTCCAAATTATATCCGAATACGTTGCGCTCAAAAAACGCGGGCAAAATTATTTGGGCCTTTGCCCTTTTCACTCGGAAAAGACCCCGTCCTTTATTGTTTCCGATCAGAAGAAAATTTTCCATTGCTTTGGCTGCGGGGAAGGCGGCAATGTCATTTCTTTTATCATGCGCCGCGAAAATGTTGATTTTTTGGAAGCCGTAGAAATTCTTGCCGGAAAAATCGGCATGGCTATCAACCTGCCCAAAAGTACAGCTCCTAATCCAGAAAACAGCACTTTAAAAAATCTTATCGAGCAAAGTAAAATTTTTTTCCAGAACCAGCTCAATTCGCCATCAGGAGAAAAAGCCCGCCAATATTTGAAGCAAAGGGGCATAGATGAAAAAACTGTACGCCTTTTCGAGATTGGTTTTGCTCCAGACGGATGGGAGGCTTTGACCTCCCACCTTGTAAAGCGCGGGTTCAAAAAAGAAGACATGGAAAAAGCCGGGCTTTCTATCAAGCACCCGGAAAAACTGTCTTTTTACGACCGCTTCCGCAGCCGCATCATGTTCCCGATTTTTGATGCCAAAGGAAATGCCATTGCTTTTGGCGGCCGCATCCTGGGTGAAGGCGAACCCAAATATATGAATTCTCCGGATACCCCTATCTATCAAAAAAGCCGCCATATTTTCGGGCTGAACTTTGCTAAAAAAGAAAATCAAGATGCTTTTTTAATTGTAGAAGGCTATTTAGATCTCATTACTTGCCACCAATTTGGCTTTACTCAGGCGGTTGCAACGTTAGGAACAGCCTTAACCCCAGAACAAGCCCAGCTCATGGGGCGCTGGCGCAGGAAATTTATTTTAGCATTTGATGCGGATCCAGCCGGCTTAGCCGCTGCCTTAAAAAATATCGAACCGCTTAAAAAAATTCGCGCGCAAATTTACATTGCACTTTTAAAAGGCGGGAAAGACCCGGATGAGATCCTTGGCCAAAAAGGCCCGGATTTTTTCAAAGAAATTATCCATGCCGCAATCCCATGGATAGAATTCAAAATGCAGCACGCTGCCAAAAAATACAATCTCTCAAAAGTTGAGGACAAGATCACCTGCACCCGCCATCTTGCCCAAATTCTAAATGAGATCGAAGATCCGCTTGAGAAAAAAGAATATTTGAAATGGACCGGCCATTTCATCCAACAGGATGAAGCAACCTTAATGGAAGAAATGCAGCGCCAAAACCCCGCCGGAAAAAAAACTCCTTTCCGAAAAAGCAATTTTCCTTCTAAACCTCCCGCCAAATCAGCTATTGCCGAAGAAATTGTTTTAAGGGAAATATTGCTTGATCCGCAAAAAAAAGAAGCCCTGCAAAAAGAATTAAGAGAAGAGCATTTTTCCTCTGAAATAAACCGCCTTATTTTCAAAAAAGCCCTTGACAAAAAAGACCTGGAAGCAGATAATCTATCCGCCCAAAAGGCTCTCGCAAAAATCCTAATGTCCGAAAACTATTCTCAAAACACGCAAGTTTTAAGCGATTGCATCCGAACTATAAAATCGGACTATCTTCATACTACTTTAAGCAAAATCAGGGAAGAAATCCGCCAAGCGGAACGAGACAAACAACCAGAGCTTTTACCCTCTTTGCAAAAACAGTTTTCGGACTTAGTGCAAGAAATCAAAAGCCTAAAATAAGATTTTTCCGTTTTGCTGAAATTTTTTTACAGTAATGGCGATAATAAAGAACATAAGGAGGAAGTATGCTGGACAAGCGGGAAGAATTTGACGATATTCGGGACGCCGCTCTAAGAAAAGGGTGCATAACCCCGGAGCAGCTGCTTTCCTTGTATCCGCGTCCGGAAAAAAGCCTGGATGAAATTGAGGCTCTTCTTGACGGCGGAGTGGAAATTACCGAAGAAAAAATTAAGCGCGACCTCAAGCCGGTTAAAGAATCTTCAGAAGAAATAAAAGGCATGGGCGTGGATGATACCGTGCGCATGTACCTAAGAGAAATCGGCAAGTTCCCTCTTTTAACTTTTGAAGAAGAAATTGATCTGGCCAAGCGCATAAAAAGATTAGACATGGAAGCCAAGCACAAGCTGGTTAATTCCAATTTGCGCCTAGTCGTAAGCATTGCAAAAAAATACACGGGCCGCGGCATGCTCTTTTTGGATTTAACCCAAGAAGGCAACCTGGGGCTTATCCGCGCGGTTGAAAAATTCGATTACCGTAAAGGCTACAAATTTTCAACTTATGCTACTTGGTGGATCCGGCAGGCGATTACCCGGTCCATTGCTGACCAAGCGCGAACTATCCGCATCCCAGTACATATGGTAGAAACAATTAACCGCTTAAGAAAAATATCCCGCTTGCTTTTGCAGGAGCTAGGCCGCAAGCCAACAGAGGAAGAAATCGCCAAGCGCGCCAAAATGGCAGTTTCTAAAGTAAGGGAAATCATTAAGGTTTCTCAAGTACCTCTTTCTTTGGAAATGCCGGTGGGCGATGATGATTCATCCCGTCTTGGGGATTTTGTCGAAGACCAGTCGATCAAAGGACCGGATGAAGTAGTTATGCACGGGCTTTTGAGGGAAGATCTAGAAGATGTCATGAACTCTTTGACTGACCGGGAAAAAGTCGTGCTTAAGCTGCGCTTCGGGCTGGATGACGGGCACCCGCGGACATTAGAAGAAGTAGGCAGCGTATTCAAAGTAACGCGCGAGCGCATCCGCCAAATCGAGGCCAAAGCCCTGCGCAAATTGAAACACCCTACCCGTTCAAAGAAGTTGCGGGAATATCTAAAAGCGATTTAATTCGTCCAATAAAAAAGCCAGTTTTCCTTAAAAAGATAACTGGCTTTTATTTTTTCTATTTTATCTAGTTATGCAAAACATCGAAGCGGATGCGGTCTTTTTGGATTTTTTTGCGCAGGTAATCTTCTGAAACTTCCAGCACATAAATGCTGTTATCTGAAAAAAGGTTCATAGTTTTGCATTTTGGGCATTTGATTTCTATTTTTTTTGCTTCCCCGACCTTTGCCAGCAAACGATGACAAAACTTACACCGAAATTCTTTTAACTCTTCCATAAAGCTCGCCATCCTTTCATCATTCCTAAATTATCTTCGTCTAAACTAATGAAAAATTTCAACTTAGCCAAACTTTTTTAAAACGGAACAGCAAAGCCCGTTTGGCCGTGCAAATCTCCGCCATAGCTCAAGAAACCCTTGCCCCCGCTGAAGCTTGGGAGAACATACTGCAATTCAAAACTTAAAGCGGTATTGAGAAATACCCAAGACACTCCAGCAATCAACTGCCCTCCAAGATTAGAAGAAGCCTTCGTCCCATCCACCATTTCCGTAAAATAACCCAGCCCTGCCCCAACATACGGGTCCAGAGCCTGGCCTGGCAGCAAATGCCCAATAGCGCTTAATTTGATCGGCATAAGAGAATGCGTTTTGCCCCCGGTTTTATAATTAGCGTACTGCAATTCTCCGCGCGCAATCCAAGTTGGATTGATAAAATAATTTGCATTTAAGCCGTATAATAAAGTTGTTCCAGCATCAGAATCTGAAGGAGTATATAAATCAGCGCTAATCCCCACGTCCAGATAACCTGCCCAAGCAATTGATGTAATAAGCAAAGATAAAATAATTAAAATTAAAGCCTTCTGCATAGGGTTATTATAACAAAAGCCTATTTTGAGCGCAATCTGGTATAATTATGCCATGCAAAAAATAACAATTGTTGGAGCAGGAAATGTTGGCGCAGAATGCGCGCGCCGCAGCGCAGAAAAAGAGCTTGGGGATGTAGTGCTTATTGACGTGGTTGAAGGCTTAGCCCAAGGAAAAGCTTTGGACATGCTCCAAGCCAGCGCCATTGAAAAATACAGCAGCAATATTATTGGAACCAATGATTATAAAGATACTGCTAATTCAGATGTTGTAATTATAACCGCAGGATTAGCCCGGAAGCCCGGCATGTCGCGCGATGATTTGCTGATGAAAAATGCAGAAATCACCAAATCTATTGTTGAACAAATCGTAAAATTTTCTCCTAACTGCACTATTATCATGGTTACAAATCCCTTGGATGTTATGACTTATCTAGCCCTAAAGGCAAGTAAATTCCCAAAAAACCGCGTTCTAGGCATGGCCGCACTCTTAGATGAAGCGCGCATGGAAACTTTCTTGCGCATGGCCTCAAAAGCTCATCCTAAGGATATAAAAGCTTTAGTTCTTGGCAGCCATGGGGACTTGATGGTGCCCCTAGCGGATTTATCCAAGATAAAAGGAGAATCTATTGCCGACCTTTTATCCAAAGAGCAGATTGAGGCGATTGTTGAGCGCACCAAAAACGGCGGTGCAGAAATTGTAGCACTCCTAAAATCCGGCTCTGCTTATTACGCCCCTTCGGCTTCAGCAGTAGCCATGGCGCAGGCTATTTTAAAAAACGAGAAAAAAGAAATCACTTCCGCAGTTCTTTTAGAAGGAGAATATGGATTAAAAGACGTCTGCCTGGGAGTGCCTTGTGTTTTGGGAAAAAATGGAGCAGAAGAAATAAGAGAAATACCTCTAAAACCAGAAGACCTATCCGCCCTCAAAAAATCCGCAGAAAACGTAAAAGAGAATATTGGAAAGATTGAAAACTTTTGCATCAAGAATCAAAATAAACAGTAGGTGTTCCTTCCGCATAATTTTGCCACTGAATAGATGTTTGGTTATTTGTATCTCCAACGTTAAGCTGCCTTAACAAATCCTCTGAATAACCAGGGCGAATTTGTCCCCCAACAAAATTAGAACCAATTGTACGCCATTCATTGGGACCTTCTATATAAGAACTTGTTCCTCTTCTGCGCGAAAAATGATTCCTCTCGCAGCGCTCTCTTTCAATTTGCAGCCAAGCAGGATTCTTTGAAAGTTTTTGCATAAACGCATTTGCTTGTTCTGCTCCATCAAAATAAACTGCAATAACCGGGTCTCCAGACTCGAAACTATAGTATCTGCCAATCAAATAATTTTCTAATCCTTGCTGGCCGTGGCTTTGATAATTTTGGCTGCTCCAACTAATAACATCTTGAGTAACTGTTACTCCGGTTAAAAATTTAAACTGCATTTTTCCTCCTGATTGCAGTAAAAAATTAACTGCCCGAGGAATTTGGTCTAAATCAACCATTAAATAAACGCGAAAAGCTTCGCTAGAAGATCTGTTGGATTTTTCTCCAACACAACATTGCATCCAATTAGCAAATCCTGGTTTTTCATTTGAAAAATTTCGAGGTAATCCACCGCAAAAACCTTCGGTTATCTTTTGCTCCGCTTTAAGCTTTTTTATTTGCTCAATAAGCTGCAGCAGCTCTTTTTTTTTCTCAGCATTTAAAACCAGATAACCACTCTCATCTATAATCCAAGGAGAGTTGCTTTCAAGGCTCGGAGCAGAAAACAACCTTGTCCACTTTTCATTCTTTTGAATTTGGGTATTTGCTTTTAATTTTAAAGCGTTCATCATATCTGGATATTTTTCTGCCATAAATCTAGCAAAAAAATAAAGAAGTTTGTCTTGCGCAAAATCATTCATGCTTTCCATTAAGGCATTAATACATCGTGCAACCTTTTTTGGGATCAACTTTTTATTATAGGCCTTAAAATAGCGGTAAATCTTTGCGCTTTGTATCTGGGCATCCTTATAAAGCAAAAGGCTGGTTTCTATGAGGTTATCGGCAAATTTATCCGCTTCTGGTTTTGGCAAGGAATTATTTTGCTGAATATACATTGACATTCTTTCTTTGAGCAAATCGCGGTAATTAAAAGAAAATTTGGCAATCAAATAATAAAAATTGCTCCGCGTATCTGTTTCTGTTTGAGTTAAACCCTCTTCAATAATGCTCCAAATTCCAATTGGGAAATAATCTTTTTTTTCTGCTGTATATCCATTAGATATTTTCCCGCACCCATTCAAAAAAACCATGTTTTTATTAAGCCGATGCCAATTTCTTAAAATATCTCTTATCTGCGCTGGCTTATAAGAAGACAAATCTACTTTCGCTATATAATCAGGGTTATTTCTATGGGGTTGTATATAAACTTCTTTTGCCCCAGCATTTATCCGGGAAAATTGCCACAATCCAGGGATCCGGGGTCCCCAGATATATTTTCTGCCTAAATTAGATATCGATCTTAATATTGCCATACCTATATATATTTCGTCAATAAATCATGAAAATTGCAGTCTAAACCATATTTTTTCGGGTATAATACTAAAGTTATGCGCAAAATACCTATTGCAAAAACGTCTGCCTGAGAGTATTTTGTGTGTTGGTAAAGTTAAAAAACCTAATATCGTAATTCATATTCCATGCTATAATATTTATCAAAATTAGAGGAAAAATATGCTTTCTAACAAAGATAAACATGTAATTCTAGAACATGCCAAAAAATACCGGTTGAGCAAGGTAATTCTTTTTGGTTCTAGTCTTACGAATAAAAAATCTAGTGATATAGATTTAGGGATTGAAGGACTAAAACCAGAACTTTTTTTTAATTTCTATGGGGAATTGCTTTTGAAATTGTCAAAAAATGCGGACGTGATCGATCTTTCTAGCGAAAATTCATTTACAAAACTAATCAAAAAAAACGGGCTAAAGTTATATGGTTAGTTTAAAAGAAAAAGTTGAAGTTGAAATAGAAAATATTACTACTCTCATCTCTGAACTTAGAAAAATAAAAAACAAACGAAAAAAGAGCACGGTTGAATTAGCAGGAATGGGCTCTTTTTTACTTAATTTTTACACCGGCATTGAAAATATTTTAAAGCAAATTTTATCTGCGCAGAAAAAAACCTTGCCACATACACAATCTTGGCATAAAGACCTTCTCATTGAAGCATCCAAAAAGAAGATTATAAGTGACTCATTAAAAGAAGAACTATCAAAATATCTGGCTTTCCGACATTTTTTTGCTCATTCTTACGGCTTTTTATTAAAGGAAGAAAAAATAAAACCATTAGTTAAAAAAGCAAACAATATTTTTATTAGATTTAAGAATGAAATAAATAAAAACTTGGGGAAATAGATAAAAGTATCTCTATTATGCGCAAAATACCTGGCTCAAAAATAGCCCAAAAAATCAAAGAACTTTTTCTTCTGGCTAATTGCAATTTGAGCCCGGATGTTGAAAATGCTTTAAAAAAAACGAAAATTGTAGAAAAAGAAAATACTCCCCAAAAAGTTTTATCTGACCTAATCAAAAATGCAGAAATCGCCCGGAAAGAAAATTTGCCGATCTGCCAAGATACTGGCTTTGCCATCATTTATTTAGAAATCGGGCAGGAAGTTCTTATCACTGGCGAAAATATAGAAAAAACAATTAACCAAGCTGTGGCCGAAGCATATAAAGAAGGCTATTTCAGAAAATCAATTGTGAATGATCCGATCATTCGGACAAATACAAAAACCAATACCCCAGCCTTAATCCATTATGAAATCGTACCTGGCAATAAAGTAAAAATAAAAGTTTTGGCCAAAGGCGGGGGCGCAGAAAATAAGTCGCAAATAAAAATGTTCAACCCCACCACCCCTGAAAAAGAAATTATTGATTTTGTGGTAGAAACAGTTGTTAAAGCCGGGCCCTCGGCCTGCCCTCCTTTTATCATTGGAATCGGCATGGGCGGAACTTTTGACTATGCCCCACAGCTCGCCAAAAAAGCCCTGCTTAGAAAAACCGGCACTCCCAATAAAAAGAAACATATTGCAGATTTAGAAAAACAAATACTCGCAGAAGTTAATGCAACCAAATTAGGACCGCAAGGCCTGGGAGGAAAAACAACCGCGCTAGCAGTACAGATTGAAACTTTTCCCTGCCACATTGCCAGCCTGCCAGTTGCAGTTAATATCGAATGCCATGCCCATCGAGTAAGAGAGGCTGTTATATAATGCAGGATTTTTCAAAATTAAAAGCCGGCGATAAAATTTTACTTTCAGAAACCATATACGTAGCTCGAGATCAAGCCCATAAAAGAGGAATTCCTTTTGATGTACAAGGGAAAATTATTTTTTATGCCGGGCCAACCCCTGCAAAACCCGGAAAAATAATCGGAGCAATTGGGCCAACCACTTCTTCCCGCATGGATCCTTTTACTCCACAGCTCTATGATAAGGGATTAAAAGCTACCATCGGCAAAGGCCAAAGAAGCCAAGAAGTTATCGAAGCCATAAAAAGAAATCGCGCAGTTTATTTTGTAGCCTTGGGCGGGGCGGCAGCCCTACTTTCAAAACATGTGCTATCAGCAAAAGTCATGGCTTATCCAGAACTTGGGCCCGAAGCTATCCTAGAATTAAAAGTAAAAGATTTTCCGGTCTGGGTTGCGATTGACAGCAAAGGAAATTCAATATTTTAGAGGGGGTTTTACCATGAAAAAAAATATAGTAAATATAATTTTATCTCTCATTCTTATCCTTCCTTTTATCCTTTTCTCTCCGGTTATCGCTGAAGAAAATATTATAGAGTGCGATGGAGTTTGGTTTTTGGGATTCAATCTGCATAAAGATTTATTTGATGCGGAAAACAGCCAAAAAATCCGCGCTAGCGTGGCCTATGCCATTGACAAGCCAGCCATTCAAAAAATCATGGGAACCTCGATTATCCCAACCGGCGTGGTCCCGCCCTCTATGCTGGGCTTTGATCCGCAATTAAATCCTTTTAATTTAGATATCAAAAAATCCAAAACCTTGCTTAAAGAAGCCGGATATAATCCCAATGACAAGCGTTTGAAAAAGCTCTCTCTTTTGCACACCGATGGGAAAAAAACCATTGAAATTGCCCAAAGCATAAAAAACAACCTGGCAAAAATTGGATTCGAGATAAAACTGAAACAAATCAGTTATAAGGATCAGGAAACCTGGCAAAAAGAATTAAAAGGCGGACGCTATCACTTTTTTCTCATGGGTTATAAGGCTGCTCCTGAACCCAATCTCTTGATTGGCGATATTCGCACAAAATATTTTCATGCTCCGGGCTGCGCCAACCTGCCGGATGCAGACGACCAAGTGTTCTTCAGCAGCTATACCGAAGCCATAAAAAACAAATTTTCTCCGGACTCGGTCTGCAAACCCGCCAAGGACCAAATCATTGATACTCAAGCACTGCTAGAGCCGCTTTTTTCTTCTGGCGGAGAAGCTAATTTCACTTTTTACAGCAACCTAGATGTAGATAATGATATTGAAAAGCTCAAGGCCACAGACCTTAGCCTGGTAAAAATCCGCGAACCTTGGCTAATTAGGATCAATCGCACCATTTCTGCTGACCTGCCGGTTGTCCCATTATTTTATATTACTAAATTATGACGAACCGGAAAAACTCCTTAGATGTTTTTTTGAAAGCAAAAAAAACTAATACTTCAACTATTTGCAATTTTTTTGAACCCTTTGAAGGCCTAGCTGCTATTCGCACCCCTCATCCAAAACCCGGAGAAGATGCTATACTGCATTTTATGGTCAGCCCGGACCGGAAAAAAGAGTTTGGAGAATTAATCAAACTTTTAAATAAAAAGGGGATCCATCTTGAAAAAGCTGCTGCAAATCCTTAAGCCTGCGCAAATTAAGGACAATATTTTTTCTATTGATTTTTTTGAGCTGAAAAATCAGGGAATAACTTCTCTCATTTTTGATATTGATGATACGTTAATGCCCCGCACTGAAAAAAACATCTCTTTAAAAGTTTCTTACCTTATTTCTACCTTAAAAGATAAAGGTTTTAAGATTTGCTTAACCTCGAACAGCCGCCACCCCAAAAGAGTTGAGCTCATTGCCAAAGAATTGGATGTTCCCTATATATATTTAGCCATGAAACCCTTTCCGCAAGCTTTTAAAAAGAGTTTGGAAATCTTGAAAAGCACTGCAGCAGAAACTGCTGTGATCGGGGATCAATTATTTATGGATATTTTAGGCGGTAATTTACAGAAAATGCATACGATCTTTATTAAAGAACACACTGCAGAAACTTTCCTGCCGCGCCAAATCATGCGCTGGGTAGAAGATTTTATTTTGCCAAGACTTTGAGCGCGGATTTTACCAGATTTTCAACATCACTCGAGTCAATGCCTGAAGAAACTTTTTTGATCGCAGCTTGGGCTTCGCTTTTGCGATAACCAAGGGTTACCAGCGCAGCAATGACTTCTTCAAATTGCGAAGAATTAAATTCCGGGCCAAAAACTATTTTCCCTTCATCTGAAATATCATAGGTTTTTTGGATTTTTTCGCGCAGGTCAACTACCATGCGCTCCGCGGTTTTTTTGCCAATGCCGTGCACTGAACTTAAAGCTGCAACATCTGCCTTGGCAATGGCTGAAATAACCTGCTCGATCGAAAGATAAGAAAGGATATTGGACGCAGCTTTGGGCCCGACCCCGGAAACCGAGAGCAAGATATTAAACAAGTTTCTTTCTTCAAAGCTTAAAAACCCGTATAAAGAGATATCGTCTTCGCGCACGATCTGCTTAACAAACAAAGAAATTTCTGCTCCCACATTGGGAAGTTTAGCCGCAACTTTTTTGGTGATCTTAACCTCGTATCCCACCCCCCCAACCTCCACCACCAAAGAATCCTGGTTAATCGTGTGTAAAACCCCATTCAAATAAGCAATCATATTTATCCTCCTTGCACCTCATCCTAATTTTTTATAGGAGTTATCTTTTTCTCAATCGTCCTTCTCCCCAAAGCGGAGAAGGAAAACTTTCCCTCTCTAGCTATGCTGGAGAGGGACCCCTAAAAACAAGTTCACTAATACCTACCGGTTAGGGTGAGGTTAAAATTGAGATGGCACAAGGCAATAGCTAAAGCATCTGCTGCATCATCTGGCCTGGGTATTTCTGGCAATTTTAGCAGGGTTTTTACCATAATTTGGATTTGTTCTTTGCTCGCCCGGCCATATCCGGTCATGGCTATTTTAACATCCATGGGAGAATATTCAAAAACCGGCAATCCCTTTTGCGCCCCAGCCAGCAAAATTACACCACGCGCATGCCCAACCGACAAAGCAGTTTTAATATTTGTCCCAAAAAACAGCTTTTCCACTGCCAAAACATCGGGCTGGAATTTTTGAATCAAGCAGGCTAATTCTATGAATAAATGGTTTAACTGCTCTGCCAATGAAATTTTTGACTTATTCCGAATCACCCCGTGCTCTATGTTCTGTGCTCCGTGCTCTGTGTTTTCTAACACAGCATACCCGCAAATCGTAATCCCTGGATCAATGCCCAAAACTTTCATGGTTTATGGATTATAACATCCTGTTATGCTAAAATTCACAAGTTATGCCCAATACTTTCCCGGGTGGAATCCACCCCAAAGAATACAAGGAAATTTCAGAAAATAAGGCTATTTCTATTTTTCCTGTTCCTAAAATAGCAGTTATTCCCCTTTTACAGCACAATGGCGCTATTAATGAGCCTTTAGTCAATGTTGGGGACCAGGTAAAAATCGGGCAAATCTTGGGAAGTTCAGAAAAATTCGTTTCTAGCCCAGTCCATGCTTCGATTGCTGGAAAAATCACTGCCATCGAAGACCGCCTTAGCTTCAACGGCTTGATGATTAAGAGTATTATTATTGAAAATGATGGAAGCAGCCAAATCCATGAAAGCATCAAGCCCTATCCAGAGTTGGAAAAACTTTCAAAAGACGATATTCGAAAAATCGTGCGCGGCGCTGGAATCGTGGGCTTGGGCGGCGCAGCTTTTCCAACCCATATAAAACTAGATCCTCCCCATGACAAAGAGATCAATACCGTAATTTTAAATGGGGCAGAATGCGAGCCATTTTTAACCTGCGATTACCGCGTTCTCTTGGAAGATTTCGAAGATGTAATCCTAGGGTTAAAAGCTATCATGATTCCAACCGATGCCAAATCCGGCATTATTGCAATTGAAGATAACAAGCCCGAAGCCATTAAGCTATTTGAAAAACTTTTGGCAAAAGAAGAGCATATTTCCTTAAAAGTGGTAAAAACCAAATATCCGCAAGGCGCAGAAAAACAGCTGATAAAATCGATCTTAAAAAGAGAAGTTCCCTCTGGCGGATTGCCCATGGATGTAGGAGTTGTAGTAAATAATATCGGCACAGCTGCCCAAATTGCAAAAACCTTAAAAACCGGCATGCCTTTGATTGAAAGAGTAGTAACGATAGCTGGAACGCAAGTAAAAAACCCAGCTAATCTTTTGGTAAAAATCGGAACCAATGTGCGCGAGCTGATAGAATTTAGCCAGGTGAATGGCACAGTGAGAAAAGTATTAGCTGGCGGCCCCATGATGGGAATTGCTATTCCTTCATTGGACGTTCCAGTGGTCAAAGCCCTTTCCGGCCTGACGATTTTTACTGAAAAAGATATCCGCAGCTTCCAGCCCGATCCCTGCATCCGCTGCGGAAAATGCGTGGATATTTGCCCCATGAACCTCCAGCCCAACCTCCTGGCAGATTTATCCGAACACGAAAAATGGGCGGAATGCGAAAAACTGCATGCGCTAGACTGCATTGAATGCGGAGCCTGCGCTTATGTCTGCGGAGCCAAGAGGAACTTAGTCCAGCTCATCAAAAAAGCCAAAGCTCAAATCTTAAAAAGAAGAAAGAAAAAATCCTAATGAACGAAAGGCTTTTAGTAAATGCCGCCCCGCATATGCGAGACCGTGAAACTGTTTCTGTTTTGATGCAGGATGTGCTGATTGCATTGGTTCCAGCCCTCATTGCCAGCTTATACTTCTTTGGGCTAAACGCTTTAACCGTAATTTTATCCTGTTCTTTTTCTGCCTTATTTTTTGAGGCTCTATATCTAAAGATTACTGGGAAAAAAATCGCAGCAGCAGATATAAAATCTGCTTTGCTGACCGGTATTTTGCTCGCTTTTTGCTTAACTCCGGTTGCCCCGTGGTGGATGGCTGCCGTTGGATCAGGTTTTGCCATTATTTTTGTAAAACATTTGTTCGGCGGATTAGGCTTCAATATTTTCAACCCGGCTTTAGCCGCCCGTGCTTTTCTTTTAGCTTCTTGGCCGGTGCTTATGACTACTTGGGTTCGGCCGTTTGATGCTGTAACTACCGCCACCCCGCTTGCAAAACCCATTCCCCCGCTTACCCCTTTAATTGACTTATTTACGGGTAATGTTGGCGGCTGCCTTGGAGAAACATCGGCACTCGCCCTTTTAATCGGCGCAGCTTACCTCATATATAGAAAAGCCATTGACCTGCGCATCCCAGCTGCTTATTTGGGGACTGTTACGGTATTCTCCCTCATTCTTCACCTTAACCCTATGTTTCATTTAATGGCCGGGGGATTGATGCTGGGAGCTTTTTATATGGCAACTGATCCAGTAACTTCGCCTACCACAAAAATGGGGCGCTGGTTTTTTGGTTTTGGATGCGGGGCTTTGACTATGGTCATCCGGTTGTGGGGCGGGTATCCCGAAGGAGTCTGCTATGCCATTCTGCTAATGAATGCCGCAGCTCCGCTACTCGACCGCTACACGCGCGGAAAAATATTTGGAGAAAAATAAAATGAAACAAATTCTTTATCTGGGAGTATTTTTAGCTTTGGTAGCAGCGATTGCGGGACTGGCTCTTTCTTATACCTATGTTGCAACTGCTCCCCGCATTGCAAAAGAAGCAGAAATCAAACTCAATGCTGCGCTTAAAGAAGTTTTCCCTGCAGCTGATAATTACAAAAAAATTTCCGAAGAAATTTTTGAAGCGCAAAAACAAGGGAAAAAAATCGGCCTGGTCTCAAAAGTTGCGCCCTCTGGCTACGGGGGAGCAATCCAAATGCTGGTAGGCGTAGATCTGGATAAAAAAGTAACGGGGGTGAAAATTTTGAGCCTTGTTGAAACTCCGGGGCTCGGCACCAATGCTGCCAATCCAGATTTTCTCAAGCAATTTTTGGGCAAAAGCCCGCAAGATCAGCTAAAAGCCAAAGAAGATATTGATGCTTTAACTGGTGCAACCATTACCACGCAAGCGGTCTGCAACGGGGTCAAAAAAGCCCTATCGAATCAAGATAAATAACCAGTAAACGCCCGCAAATCTTTTACAAAAGTAAGTTTATCCTTATGCGCAGAAACTTCGCAGGCGTTCGACAGGCGACCCTCAAAAATGCCCTCTTTTGAGGCCTACTTTCATA
>CAZGTC010000006.1:0-124560 GCA_964528395.1 uncultured bacterium | reverse complement strand
AAGCTCTCAGCAGTACTGAGGAAAAACCTTGCTTCCCTGTATTTGAAGCAGCTTTTAAAGAATATGGACTCCCTGATGCTATCAGAAGCGATAACGGCATTCCTTTTGCAAGCGGCAATTCCCTATGGAATTTAACCAAACTTTCAATTTGGTGGATAAGATTGGGAATTAAATTAGAGAGAATTGAGCCGGGCAACCCCCAACAAAATGGACGCCACGAGAGGATGCATCGTACGCTAAAATTAGAAGCGACAAATCCGGCACGTTCAAATCTGTTACAACAGCAAGAAACATTTGATAAATTTAAATTGCAGTTTAATTGCGAAAGGCCTCACCAAGCTTTAGCGATGAAATTCCCGAATGAAGTTTATAAGAAATCTTTACGAATATATCATGGATTGCCAGATATTCTATATCCAGCCAGTGACAAAACAATCCTTATAAGTAACTGCGGAAGAATTTGCTTTAAAAAAGTAAAAATACACTTAAGCAAGGCTTTTGCAAATCAGCCAGTTGGAATAAAGGAGGTGGATACTGGAATTTGGCAAGTAGAGTTCATGAATTATATTCTGGGTTATTTTGACGAAGAAAGCAGGAAATTTTCGCCAAATGATGACCCTTTTGGGCTAAGAGTAAACAAGTTTGTTTAAAAAAAATCTATAAAGGTGTAAACTATGTGCCAAGTATAAAGTGTTAACTATGTCCCGGTAAGTACATTCGACTCGGTCACTTTGTTCCCTCGCTCAGTACAAGTGCCCCACCGAGGCGAAGGAAACCGAGCGATGGTGAGCGAGCGTAGCGAGTCGAATCGGAGTCGAGGTTAAGAAGAAGCATCATGCCATATTATGTTTACATTCGAGGAGTGCAGCTGCAAAACGTGAGACCCAGATAAAAAAATGGTCTCGAACTAAAAAAATAGCTTTGATAAAGGGTGAAGAATGGGTCATTAAAACTGCCTCGAGATGTAAAAATAGATAATTCAGAATTCTAAGTTCTGATTTTAAGATTTTTAATAGGAGGAGGAGTTATATGAGTAAGAGTTGTAATCAAGCTAACAGTGCGGTTTACGGTTTAGGTCTTTTAGGGGCTTTATTCTATTATATTCCCAAAGCAGTTACTTTTTGGTTGGTAGTTGTTGGAATTCTAAAATCTATTTTTTGGCCAGCCTTTTTAGTTTATGGATTATTAAAATATTTTGGACTGTAAGTTATAATTAAACAATGGTTAATTTATGAAATTTGAAGTTAATTTTCCGGGAAATAAAAAAGTAGAAGCATTTTATAAAGGCTTTCATATTTTAAGTGATCAGCCAAAAGAAGCTGGGGGAGATAGTGCAGCTCCTTCTCCTTTTGACTTGTTTTTTATTTCAATTGGCAATTGCGCGGGATTTTATGTGTTGGAATTTTGTCGCGAGCGAAATATTCCTGCTCAAGACATTAAGTTAGAAGTTGGTTTTGAAAAAAACAAAGAATCAAAAATGGTTGAGAAGGTTGAGATTAATATAAAACTTCCCTCAAATTTTCCAAAAAAGTATAAAAATGCCGTGATAAAAGCAGCTGAAGGTTGTACTGTAAAGAAACATCTTTTAAATCCGCCACAAATTGAGATAAAGACTACTAGTTAAATAAACCCAATGCGATCGATTATTTCTTTAGGGTCACAATTTGTGACCTTGAACGACTTGCTTCTTCCCAAGTTAATTGAAACATGAAATCTGTTGGAAAGCGCAATATTTTTTTGTATAGCCTGGTTAAACTGATTTTTTTAATGATTCAATATCCAGTGCTACATCTTCGAAGCGTTCTTTTAGAAGGTTTATAGAATTTTCTATAGCTTGATTGTATATATCTGTGCCGATATTTTGCAAAAAGTGATCCAGAATATTTTCTGCGGCAATTACACCGATTTCTTCATTTCGTTCATTTTTAAAAAAGTCGATGATAGAAGTAATGCTTTCTCTTCTTTTTTCTTTTGAAATCAAATCCCAGGTTCTTTTAATTTTTGCCATTTCATTATTTATTTTACATCAAGGATACTGAATATAAAAGAAGAATGTTGAGCGTACTTCGATGCTTGTTACGAGATTTGTAAATCGATATACGATGTGCGAAATGAGGTTCGAACTACTTTAATTGAGCAAATGATGATTAAAGGTTTGGCTAATTGAATTTTTATTTATAATCTTTTTTCTTGGCAATTTTAATAAGCTCATCAAGAATTGTTTTTTTGCAGATTTCATTATTTCCATCTCGAGCATCGGCATAATTTTCCCAGAAAGATCTTTTTAATGATGAATATTGGATAAAATCGAAACGATCTACAGCCTTATTATTAACTGTATAAGAAATAATGAATCTAGAAAAATTACCACCCTCAACAGATTTGATCTGAATATTTTTTTTGTTTTTTTTAGCCCATTTTTCAATATTTAACTTTGCTTGTTTTTCTTTTTTATTCATATAGTTTTAAGTAATTATTAGAAAATATAAACATATTTTGGATTTTTCCCTCCCCCAGTATCTCCTTTCATGCCTTTGTCAATGAAATACTTCTCTATATCTCTTGTGTCTTTTTCTGATTTAGCCGTCCAAGGAAGCCAATTTTTTGGATTTCCATGTTCTTGACATCTTCTTGCTTGATCATCTGTTATACCTATAGTCCAGAGATTGTAATGTCGAAGAGTGCTGAATTCTATTTGTCTTATAATATCTTTTTTATCCATCTTTTCACCTCCTTTCTTTAATTTGATTAATTAAATATAAAAAAAATAATAATATTGCAATTAGGTCAATAATGACCCAAATATCTTTGCCTAGATATAGAGGAATTATTGGGTTAAAAATTACTGCTAATATTCCAAATGCCCAAGAGAAGAAACGGTTTTGTTTTTCAATATTTAAATATGCAATATATGCTGATAAACCACACATGATCCATCTTAATAAAACATAATAACCATAAGGTAATCCCTTAGGGATTGCAATTATAAGCATAATTATTGATATTAAAGAAATAATATAATTCATTTTTATACCGTATGAATTATATCAAAACTCATTGAGGCTTAATAGGTGATATAATAACATGATGCCAAAGCGCCTTTATCAAGGGTGTTTTTTCGCATAAAAAACAAATAATATGCCTATAAATAATTCAGAAGATTTAATAAAAGCATTTGCCCTATCAAAAGAATACAAAATTATTAAAAGTTCTGCTGAATTAGCATTTTTAGCGCAAAGAGCATATCCTAAAAATATAAGGTATTCTCCCCCCGTAACGAAACAAGGAGTTGCTGATACTGTTGCACATTTTCAAATCATTTATAAAAAATCAAAGGCGACAGATGCTAAAACGCCGCTTATTATCATAATTTCATGTTTGAGCAGATATCTATATAAGGATCTCAGCAATAAAAAACCTGGATATAATTTTGACGATGAAGATTGCCCAACAGAAGAATCATTAGGAAAAAGCAAAGCAACAACAAGACCATTAAGTCTGGAATCCCGTGATGAATATTTTTACAATAATAATTTGTCCCGATTGGAAGACATTAAAGGCAATGAAATTACTGGCAAAAAGATACTTGATTTACTGTTTAATAAGCACATTAAGAACACATACTTAATAAGAGGATTTTCTATAAGACTAAAAGATTGGCTCAAATGGAAACTTGTTCGGATATGCGACAAGATTATTGAATTCTTTAAGAGTGTGTTAATAAATGCCTTTGATATAGAGCTGATTTCAAAGAATTTTTCTGCTGGCATTTTAAGAGAATATGAATTAGACGACCTAAGAAAGAAAAAAGCAGAAATGTTAGCCCAGCCAAAAGCAGAATTAAAAGAAAGAATTAAATTGTTTGGTTACCCAACATCCAAGCATATGGTGATCACATTCTCTTTCCTTGTCTTTATTTTTTATTTAACTGGGCTGAGAAAATATATAAAACTTATAGCTGCAAATGCTCTACTTATTGTAGCATTTACAGCATTGTCTTTGTGGATTTTAGAAAACATTATTTCAAAAGTGCTGATATTCCGTTTGATTAATTGGATAATTAGAATTAAGATTAGGTTTGTCTTTTGGAATTTTCAAGTATAGGCTGGGATAAAATCGTGAATGGGATTCACAATTATCCAGTTGCGAAACTCGTTCACGAAGCCCAGATTTTGCGAAGCAAAAGCTGGGATCGCGTTCAGCGATAAGGTTGTGCGTAGCACAACGAGAAAGGGTTTCTTGTGTTCTGTGCTCTGTGATCTGTGTTTTTCTTTTGTCGTGAATTTAAACACTTTTATTAAATCATAAAATTCAAATTTCCTAATGTCCTAAATCCGAACATGGTCCCGCTTCGCGGGATTATTATAGTTTTCTAATTATTGCGCTTAATATCCTAAGTATTTGCTCGCATTCATTTAAAAGATTTTTCATGCTTAGGAGGTTCTCATTGTTTTGAAAAATATTGGTATCAATGAGAATATTCATCCAATACACTGTTTCAGCTGCTTCCTTCTTTGAAATTGTTAGTTTATATTTGAAGTCTTTTCTAGAAGGAGATGAATCGGCCTCTTCAACATTCGCACCAATTGATGTTCCAGAACGAATGAGTTGATTTAAAAGAGGCGAAAAAATTCCTGATTTTGAGATTTTATTAAGTAATTTGACTAGCTCAACAGAAAAAATATAAGTACGTTTTCTTAGATCGAATTTACCCATATAATAATTTTTATTCCTTGTTCGGATTTTAGAATTTCGGACTTTCGGACTTTTTTATATACCTGCAATTTTCGTGGCAGAGGATTTACGAGTGGAGTATTAAAAAAGTGTTGTAAAATTAGACAGAAGGTGTTGATAAATGCGATAGTATTAATTTTTTAGAATTCCCAATGAATCCCCATATTAATGCTATTTTTAATTGTGTTGTTGCTTTTTTTTAAGCAGATAGATTGTCAGCCAAGCAATTGCTAAAATAATAAAAATTCCAACAATCCCAGCTAAAGCAGTTGATATGCTATTTTGCGGCAAGAAATTAAGCTTGTAATCAGACATTGGCACGATGCGTTCTATCTCTTTTTCATTAAAACCAAGTTTTTCTGCTACAAAATCAAGGCCATCTGGATGAGTAGAAGCAAAAAATGCTGCAAAAAGTGCAATAATAATGGCAAATAAAAACAACTTTTTCATATTTGTTTTTGCTCGCTTATTAATCTTCTAAAAAATTTTATTAAAATCAGAGTAATCAATGCTTCGCTGATACCTATGACGGCATGGACCTTTAACATAGCGGGAATAACTAGATTAAATGGAATAGTCCCAGAAAAACCCAGTTCCATTGTGCAAGCCAAAGCCGCCATTACAACCGAAGCCCAAGCCGCGATCATAATTGCCAGCCATTCAGGCCCAACCCTTTTAAATAAGGTATATATATAGTATGCGAGGATTGTGCCAAAAAAGGCCATGTTTATGATATTGGCTCCAATCGCGAGTAAGCCTCCATCCGCAAAAAAGAGCATTTGGATTGCTAGAACTGCAGAAATAACAATTGCTCCAGCAAACGGACCCAAAATTACAGCAGCAAAAACCCCGCCAATTAAATGTCCAGAGGTTCCGCTGTTGATCGGGAAATTAAACATCTGGGCAGCAAAAATTAGCGCAGCTACCATGCCCATTTTATAGATAAAACTTTCGCTGTCTTTTGTTAAAATTCTTTGTGCTTTAATAGAAAGATTAGTTATGCCTTTTCCTGCAAGGGCAAGAGCTTGTGCTGGAGCAAGTGCAGTTATGCTTTCCCTAACTTTGGCAAGGCTGTAGGCTAGGACGGTTACAGCTGCCCCGATCAGTCCGGTTGAAATTTTTGGATCAAGAAAACCATCTGGAATATGCATTATTTTTTTCCTCTTTGTTATCTATCATATCATATATTATGCTTGTCTTTCGAGCCATAGGGTTTAGTGTTATAATTATTTCAAATGCTCAAGAAGCAACTCGTTCTTTTTTTTACGCTGTTTTTAATCGCTTGCCAGGCTTTTTCTTTGAATTGGTCAGAAGCAGTAACTCTTGCGCAAAAAAACAATAATGAATTAAAAAGCGCCCAAAAATCTTTGGAGTCTTATGAGTGGAATTACCGCAAGGCTTTTACCTCGCTTTTGCCGCAGCTCTCTGCTTCTGCGGGGATGACCGAAACTTTATCCGCAACTTCATCCGCTACTTCAAAAAGTTATAGCTATGGATTGAGTGCTTCGCAGGTAATTTTTCAAGGCATGGAAAATATTTATGCGATCCAGTCTGCTTATGCCAATGTTGAACATCAAAAAGCTAATTTGCAAAACACTATGGCTGCGGTTTTTTATAATATCCGCAGCGCTTATGTTGAGCTTTTATACAACCAGGAAAATCGCTTGCTTTTGGATGAGATTTTAACGCAGCGCAAGCAAAACTCCCGCTTGATTAACCTGCGCTATGAAAGCGGAAGGGAAGATAAGGGCAATATGATGGCAACCCAAGCCGATGAAAAATCTGCGGAATATGACGTAGCTGCTGCTGGCCGCAGCTTCAAATTAGCCCAATTAAATTTATCCCAGCTTTTGGAAAGTGAAATTAAAGAGGTTACCCGCGAGGCTTTGGGCAGCTTGAAAAAAGTTGATTTTGAAAAATTATTGCGCGAAAGCCCCGCCTATATTATGGCTAAGAAAAAATTAGAATTAGCAGAAATTTCCCATAAAACCAGCATCTCTGGATTTTTGCCTTCTGTTTCCCTTTCGGGCAGCTATAGCAAGCGCGGATCCGATTGGCCGCCCCAGACCTTGAGCAAATCTTGGAGTTTGAATTTTTCTTATGCTTTTTTCCCTGGCGGCAGCAATTTTATCGAGCAGATAAAAACTTCGGTTGAGCTGGAGCAGGCGCGCGAGGATTTTGCCAAAACTGAAAAAAACTTGCGGTATGATCTGGAATCAGCTTATGAGAATTATTCTGATGCGCTCGAGGCTCTGGAAGTAGAAAAAATAAAACTAGCGGCCAGCGAGGAGCGCGCTAGAATTATCCAATCCAAATATTTAAATGGCTTAGCTAGCTATGACGAATGGTATCGCTTGGAAAACAGTTCTATTGCTGCACAAAAAAGCTTATTAAACCTAAAAAAGAAAGCGTTTTTAGCCGAGGCGCTCTGGTATAAAACATATGGAGGAAGAGTACAATGAATAAATTACAAATGACTAATGACAAATTTCAAATGAAGGTGTTTTTATTATTTCTATTATTTTCTTTGTCTCTATTTCAGCTGGCTTGCAGCAATAAAAAGGAAGAAGTTTTAAAAACTGTCAAAGTTGAGATAGGCAATATCAAAGCGCAGATTTCTACCACTGGCATTGTCATGCCCCGCAACCGCCTGGAGATCAAGCCCCCGGTAGCTGGAAGGATTGAAAGCGTTTTAATTCAAGAAGGGATGTCAGTAAGAAAAAGCCAGATCCTGGCTTACATGAGCTCATCTGACCGTGCAGCTCTTTTGGATGCAGCGCGCGCAAAAGGGGAAGAGGAGTTAAAATATTGGCTGGATGTTTATAAGCCTGCGCCGATTATTGCTCCGCTCAATGGCTTCATCATAAAAAGGAATGTTGAGCCTGGCCAGACTGTAACCGGGCAAGATGCTGTTCTAGTTATGGCCGACCGGCTAGTTGTACAGGCGCAAGTAGATGAAACTGATATTGGCCAGATTAAGGCTGGGCAGCGCGTTGATGTGGAACTGGATGCTTATCAAGGAAAAAAAGTTAGCGGCCGAGTGGAACAAATTGCCTATGAATCCAAAACTATTAATAATGTGAATATTTATGAGGTAGATATTTCAGTTGATCGGGTTCCTTTATTCTTTCGGGCGGGCATGAGCACAACGGTTGATTTTATTTTAGAAGAAAAAGAAAATGTCTTAACTTTGCCCCTGGATGCAATTAGGAAAATTGGCAATAAATCTTATGTTTTTATCAGAGATGAAAAAGACGGCAAAGTAAATCCTTTAGCCATTGAAGTGGGATTAGAAAATACGAAAAATGCGGAAATTTTAAATGGCTTGTCCGAAGGCCGCGAAATTATCCTGCCGACTGTAGCCATGGTACAGGAGCTAAGCCGTAAGTTTGGGAACAACCGGCGCCGCGGGCCCATCAACCCTTTCCAAAAAACGAGTAAATAATGCCGCTCATCCAGCTCCAAAATATATCCAAGACTTATTATATCGGAGCAAAAGTTGCGGTTCGCGCCCTGCAAGGCATAGATTTATCCATAGAATCTGGCGAATTTGTTGCGATCATGGGGCATTCCGGATCCGGCAAATCAACCTTGCTGGCGATTCTAGGCCTTTTAGACAAGGCGGACCAGGGAAAATATTTATTTTTAAAAGATGATATTTCCAAGCTGGGAGAAAATCAATATGCTTACCTGCGCAGCCGCTTTTTTGGTTTTGTTTTCCAGAGTTTTAATCTGCTGCCTAAATTGAATGTTCTTGATAATGTCATGCTGCCTTTTATTTATTCCGGCGAAAAAACCTCTGAAAAAAAACGCCAAACCATTGAAATGCTAAAGAAGCTCGGTTTAGGAGATCGGCTTTTGCACCGCTCAAATGAGTTGTCCGGGGGCCAGCAGCAGCGGGTGGCTCTGGGGCGGGCATTGGTGAACCAGCCTTTGGTTATTTTAGCAGATGAACCAACCGGAAATTTAGATTCTGCATCGTCGGAAGAAATTATGCGCTTATTGAAAGAATTAAATGAGCAGGGCAATACCATTATTATGGTAACGCATGAACCAGATATTGCAGCTTGGTCTTCCCGAGTATTAACTTTAAAAGACGGAAAAATTATTAAAGATGAAATAAAACGGAAATCCGAGTCCCGCCAAATTGATCAAAATGCCGGGAAAATTTCCCGTTCTTTAACCTGCAGCCATTTGAGCGGCATAAAAAATTATTGCTATGAAGCTTATTTGGCCCTGGTGAATAATAAGCTGCGCTCTTTCTTGTCGATTTTGGGAGTGTTAATTGGCGTTGCCGCAATTATTACTATGCTGGCGCTGGGTACAGGAGCAAAGCGCAATATGGAAGAAAGCCTTTCCCGCTTGGGCACGAATACCCTTATGGTGCGGGCTACCCGCCAAACCAGCGGAATTTCTATGGGAACATCCGGAGCCACGCGTTTTACTTTTGAAGATTTAAATGCCTTGAAAAAAATTGATGCCATCCAGCATATTGTGCCCTATGTTTCCAGCCGGGCGCAAGTTGTTTACCGAAGCAAAAACTGGAATACTTCTATTACCGGGACCACGGTTGATTATAAAGATTTGAAGAAAATCGAAATGGATAAAGGCAGGTTTTTTAATGTATCCGAAGAACGCTTGCGCTCCAAGGTAGTGCTTTTGGGAAAAACAGTGGCGCAAGAGCTTTTTGAAAATGAAAATCCTGTTGGCAGCTATATTCGGGTAAACCGGATTAATTTTGAAGTTATCGGGGTTTTAAAAGAGCAGGGGGCTGCGGGCTGGCGCAACCAGGATGACCAGATTATTTTGCCGATCAGGACCGCAATGTACCGGCTGATGGGAGAAGATTACATTAATTATTTTGACGTGAAAGTTAGGCAGGCCGAAGATATTCCTTATGTAGAAGAAGAAGTAGTCAATGAGATTATGCGGCTCCATCGCTTGCCCGAAGCGCAAAGGCAAAGCATAGAAATTGTAAACATGGCAGAAATCCAAAAAACCGCGACTGAAATGATCAATGCCTTGGCATATTTGTTGGGAGCTGTGGCAGCCATTAGCTTGCTGGTTGGCGGCATTGGAATTATGAATATTATGCTGGTTATGGTTATGGAAAGAACGCATGAAATTGGGCTTCGAAAAGCGATCGGCGCGCAAAAAAGCGATATTTTGCTGCAATTTTTGGTTGAATCTGTCTTAATTTGTGTTTTCGGGGGGATTCTCGGAATTTTGTTGGGGATGGGAGTTTCTTACCTGCTTTCTTCTTTTGCGCAATGGGTGGTTTATATTTCTTTAGGCTCAATTATTTTATCTTTTACTTTTGTGATTATAATTGGAGTTGTCTTTGGCCTTTGGCCGGCCTGGCGCGCCGCCAAATTATTGCCCATTGAAGCGCTGAGATACGAATAAACAAGGTATAATATACTACATCAATGTCCAAAATCATAAATATCGCAATTATTGCGCATGTTGACCATGGCAAAACCACATTAACCGACCATCTTTTGCGCCAGGGCGGGGCTTTTGGGGAGCGGGACGAAGTGCCGGAACTTGTCATGGATTCCAATGACCTTGAAAAAGAACGCGGTATTACAATCTTTTCCAAAAATTGTTCTATCCACTACAAAGATTATAAAATTAATATTGTAGATACTCCTGGCCACGCGGATTTTGGCTCCGAAGTTGAGCGCGTTCTCAAAATGGTAGATAGTGTTCTGCTTCTGGTGGATGCCAAAGAAGGCCCTATGCCGCAGACCAAATTTGTTCTTTCCAAATCTTTAAAATTGGGCTTAAAGCCCATTGTAGTTATAAATAAAATTGATAAAAAAGGACACCGGGCGAATGAAGTGGTAGATTTAGTTTTTGATCTTTTTGTTAAATTGGATGCAACGGATGAACAGCTTGATTTCCCGATTATTTATACGATTTCCCGGCAAGGGATTGCTTATTATAATTTAGAGGACAAAAGTTCTGACCTGACTCCGCTTTTTGAAACCATTATTAAGCATGTCAAGCCTTATCCGGATAAAACTAGCGAGCCTTTACAAATGCAGGTGGCTAATCTTGATTACAATGATTATGTGGGTCGCATTGGGATTGGCCGTGTTTCCAGCGGAAATCTTAAAAAAGGCGATGCCATTGTACTTTGCAAAAGGGACGGGTCGATCCAGCCCGCCAAGATTACCAAGCTTTGCTGTTTTGAAGGCTTAAAAGAAGTTGAAACCGAAGTAGCTGTATGCGGCGATATTGTTTCAGTTGCCGGCATTCCGGATATAACCATTGGAGAAACTATTTGTTCCCCGGATAATCCCAGGCCCATGCCGCTTTTGGTAATTGACGAGCCGACTTTGACCATGGAATTTTTGGTGAATAATTCCCCGTTTGCCGGAAAAGAAGGAAAATATGTTACGACCCGGCATTTGCGCGACCGGCTCGTACGCGAATTGGAAACCAATGTTGGCTTGCGCATGGAGTCATTAGAAACAACCGAAGGCTACAAAATTTCAGGCCGCGGAGAGCTGCATCTATCCATTTTACTTGAGCAGATGCGTCGCGAGGGCTACGAGATCCAAGTTTCCCAGCCAAAAATTATTTTTAAAACTATAAATAATGAAAAAATGGAACCAATTGAGCAAGCGCTCATTTCTGTACCCGAGGAGTTTGCCGGCTGCGTCATTGAAAAATTGGGAAAACGCCGCGGAGAGATGCAGGATATGTCGGTAAAAAATGGCATGACCAATCTTTCTTACCATATCCCCACGCGCGGGCTTTTGGGTTTTCGCGCAGAATTTATCATGGATACCAAAGGCGAAGGCATTTTGCACCACGGCTTCTTTCGCTACGAAAGATACAAAGGCGATATCTCAAAGCGCCAAAACGGGGTCTTAGTTTCTGGCAATTTCGGCAAAACCGCTTCTTATTCCTTAAATAATTTACAGGAAAGAGGCCGCTTATTCATTGGCCCAGGGGTAGAAGTTTATCCTAAGCAAATTGTGGGGGAAAGTTCGCGCGAAGATGATATGGTGGTCAATCCCTGCAAAGAAAAAAAGAAAACTAATATCCGTTCTGCGGGTGCGGACGAAGCGATCAAGCTTACCCCGCCGATTATTTTAACCATGGAGCAGGCCTTGGAATTTATTGATGATGATGAGCTGGTAGAAATTACTCCAAAAAATATCCGCTTAAGAAAAAAATGATATTCAAAATCGTTCGTTCCAAACGAAGATCGCTTTCTTTGGAAATAAGAGAAGATGCCTCGCTTTTGATCCGTGCCCCAAATTTTTTATCAGAAGAAAAAATTCTTAAGCTCGCGGAAAAAAAGAAAGATTGGATCGAGTGCCAACAGAAAAAAGCCTTGGAAAAGCAGCAAAAATTAAATTATCTTCGCACTTTAGGTTTTAGTTCGCATTCAACAAAAAATTATAAACAGCAGGCGCTGCGCCATATTTGGGAAAGGGCAGGGTATTTTTCCGATTTGCTGGGATCAAGCTTCAAAAAAATAAAAATTACCAATGCGCGAAAAAGATGGGGATCATGCGGCAGCAACGGGACTTTAAGCTTTAGCTGGCGGCTAATCCTTGCTCCTCCCCAGGTGATTGATTATATAGTGGCGCACGAAGTAGCGCACCTAAGAGTTGGCAACCATTCTAGAAAATTCTGGAACACTGTTGCAAGCTTATATCCAGAATATAAAACACACCAAAAATGGATCAAAGAAAATAGCCATTTGTTGGGGGTTTAATGCTATTTAAACTTATCCGTTGCTTCGAAGCTGATGCTGCAATAGAGATTTGTATCTTTCCAGGCACTGACATTTTGCTTCATATCGATTTTTTGGATAAGCTGCTTGTCGGTCAAAGCAATAAATTCAGCCTCTGAAGTAATACCGGTAAAAACAACCGAGTTGGTTACATCAAAATCCACAGTAAAAGATAAATCTTTATCTTCTATGACTTTACGATCCAGCGAAATATAAGATTTAGTAGTGCCGTCGTAATCTTTATTATTTCGCAATAAAGCTCCTAACATGTAGTAAACCAGATTAGGACGAACCGGATCAGTAAAGTTTTTGACGAGAACATTTATTTCTGGAGAAGTTGGGCGGGTAGAGGATTCAGATTCAAATGTTCCGCTCACTGTATCGTACCAATAGAATTTTCCAGTAGCTTCTCCAGAAGGATTATACATTAATTTATCGCCTCTCTTATACGGAGTAGCGTCTCCATAGCAAAAGCGGATAATTTTTTCAACATTGTTTTGCTTGAATCTTACGTCAAAATAGCCAAAGAGCAAGATAATTTGTGTACATGGTCCGCCTTTATAACCCGGTTTAAACCCAACTACATCTGTATGTAAGCGCGTGCTTTGAGACAAGTCAAAATCATAAAGAGCAGATTCCGCGGGTGCAATATCCGGCCGTCCAGTTCCAAATGCCACAATGCCTTCATCTTCTCGACCGTTTGCAGGCAGCACAACCGATAGGATTTTTCCGCTGATTTTATCCGGAGTGATTAAATAATTACTGCCTTCACGGGAGCCTAAAATAGTAATTCCCATGGCTCTTAGAGCTTGAGCTTGGGCCAGGGAAGTACTGGTTAAATTAGTATTGCTGCCGCTTAGAAAAGTAGTTATTTTGGCGCAGCCTATAACCAGAAACAAAACTACCGATAATATTATGAGAAGAGGAACAAAAAATTTTATTTTCATTTTATTAGCCTCCTGCCTTTTTTAAATTACCAACCTTTTCTTATTCCGAAAAGACCATAAAAAGTAATTTTTCCAGCCCCGGTAGTCATTCCGCCGTTTTGCATGGCAGCTTCAGTTTTTAGCCCGGCAAAAAGCTCGGTATCTTGCCAAAAATTCGGAGCATAGTTTGCTCCAGCAAAAAAATTAGCCCACATTCCATCGGAAAAAAATGACACATAAAGCGGGACAGAAACAACCAGATTTTCTATAACTTTTAAGCTAAGCGCTCCGCCTACGTTGCCAACCAATCCTCCGCCGACAGAGGGGCTGTAAATATAGCCAAATCCGAGAATGCCGTATAGAGAAAGAATGCCCCAGTCAACTAGATTATATTTTCCATTTACGTCAATCTTGGTGATGTTTTTGGTTAGAAGATAAAAACTCTTATAAGCAGTATAAAGAACTTCTAAATCTAATCGGCTGTTCATTTTTTGCTTGTAAGTTAAACCCGAAGACATGTCGCTGGTTTCCGTGGCGTACATTAATAAAAATCCGACAGTTTTATCTTTTTTTATCAGACCGGGATCAGTAAAAGCAAAAGCAGAAGTAAAAGAAAAAATTAGAAACAGAAACAAAGCAATTAAGCGCATTTATTTGCCTCCTATCTGTTTTTTAAAAGTCCCATAAACTATTCTATATATTCTTTTAATAAAAAACAATATGCCCCCCTTGTTTTTTTGCCTTGTTTTGCCGGCTTAGATTGTATAAAATTGCTAGGTCTTTGATTAAGGAGTGAATGCTTTGGAGATTAAAGGTTTTCGCGAAACTTCTTTTTTGGATTGGGACGGAAAAATCGTTTCAGTTATTTATTTGCCGTACTGCAATTTCCGTTGTGCTTTTTGCCACAATGAAGGCTTGATTATCAGTCCGCAGCAATATGAAGAAATTTCTCCCGAAAGGATAAAAAAATACCTTTTGGAGCACCAGGATTTTATTGACGGCATTTGCGTAACCGGCGGGGAGCCGTCTTTGCATAAGGACCAAGGCTTGTATGATTTTTTGCGCGAAATAAAAAATATGGGTTTTTTGGTGAAAGTTGACACCAATGGCGCAGACCCGAAATTTTTAAATGAACTTATGGATAAAAAATTGGTTGATTACATTGCCATGGATATCAAAGCGCCCCTTAATGAAAAATACGCAGAACTTGCCGGGGAAAAGGTTAATTTATCCGATATTCAAGAAAGCATAAGGATTCTCCTTCCGGCAAAGGTTTCTTATGAATTTAGGACCACGGTTGCGCCGGCATTATCTATAGAAGATATTGGATTAATCGCAAAAGAACTGCGCGGAGCCCAAAAATGGGTTTTGCAGCAATTCTCCCCGGAAAACTGCCTGGACGAGAATTACCGCAAGCTCAAGCCTTATCCCAAAGAAAAGCTGGAAGAAATGCAAAAGATAGCAGGGCAATATATAAATAATGTTTCTTTGAGGGGTGTTTAATGATAAAAGAAAATGTACAGAAAATATTAAAAGAAATTCCTCAAGACGTTAAATTAGTGGCCGCAGCAAAAACCCGCACAGCGGATGAGATTCTAGAAGCCATTGGCGCTGGGGTAGAAATTATCGGCGAAAATTATGTGCAGGAAGCAGAAGCTGTTTATGAAAAAATTGGAAATAAAGTGCGCTGGCATTTTATCGGCCATTTGCAAAAAAACAAGGCCAAAAAAGCTGTCAAAATTTTTGATGTAATCGAAACCATTGATTCTTTTTCTTTGGCTCAAGAAATTGATAAAAAGTCCCGGGAAATAAATAAAACCATGGAAGTTTTTATCGAAATCAACAGCGGAGAAGAAAAACAAAAATTTGGAGTTTTGCCGGACAAGGCTAAGGCTTTGATTGAAGAAATTTCAAAATTGGAAAACATACAAATAAAAGGCTTGATGACCATGGGCCCTTTTGTTGATGATCCAGAAATATTGCGGCCTTTGTTCAAAAAAACAAAAATGCTTTTTGATGGACTAAAAGCCTTAAACCTCCCGCGCGTTTCTATGCAGTATCTTTCCATGGGCATGAGCGATTCTTATAGAATAGCAATAGAAGAGGGCGCGAATTTGGTCAGGATCGGGACCAAGCTTTTTGGCCCGCGATCTTATTCTCAATAAACCACGATAAAATTTCCAAAAGCTTGAGTTCTTTTATTTTTCGTTGAAATTTCTTTAAGATTATTCTTTTCTGCGATAATAACGCGGGTTTTAGAATTTTTAACCGGAGAGTTTAAATAAAAATTGAGGCTGGGGAAAAATTCCATGCGAAAAGCAATAACTTCACCGGCTTTTTGCTGGTTAATAAAAAGAGCGGCTTGTTTAATCGGCGGATGGTCGAATTTTTCATAGATCGGCAGGATCCAAGCACAAAGGATTAAAATAGATATAATTTGTCCAGTAATCAAAGAACTAATAGACAAATAAATTTTTTGCCGCAAAAATAAGATAAAAGATAAAATATTCATGCTCCCGCAGATATAGAAGAGAACTTGCAGGGGCAGGGCATATTCTTTTAAATTGAGATATTTAACATAAGAAGCAGCCAGGATAAAAATCAAGCCTAAGAAAAGCACCAGGAAAAATCCCAAGATTTTTTTGCTGGGATTTCCAATTAAATGATCAAAATACCTTGCCAGAAGAATTGCATAAGCCGGGAAAGCCGGCAGGATATAGCCCGGGGCATTATCCTTTCCAAAAGAAAAAATAATAAAAGCAAAAATAATATAAAAGAACAAAAAAGAACTTAAGCGGTCAGGCGCAATTTTCTTTTTAAAGAAGCTGGCTAATACATCATAAAAAAAGAAAGAAAGCGGCATAAAGCCTAAAATAAAAATCACCAGATAATAATAAATCGGCTCATCGTTCATAATCGTGTTTACGTAGCGGTAAAAATGATTATAAATAATAAATTGCTCGAAAAATAAATAGCCATGCCGCGCCAAATTTCCGATAAACCAGAGCAAAGGAATCAAGCTTCCGATTACCGCAGCTTTCAAATGCCAGGCTTGGAGAAATATTTTAGCGGATCTTTCAAATAGGCATTGCAGAATTAGAGCGGCTAAAATAAGAACAACTGCCAGGGGGCCTTTGGATAAA
The DNA here is from genome assembly GCA_964528395.1 of uncultured bacterium. Classification (GTDB taxonomy): domain Bacteria; phylum Margulisbacteria; class WOR-1; order CAZGTC01; family CAZGTC01; genus CAZGTC01. The sequence goes on along the minus strand of CAZGTC010000006.1, from coordinate 108,001 downwards.
AAAGCTAATCCTAGGCTAAAATAAGCCAGATATGCGCCCCAGTTTTTTCTTTTTTCCATAAAAACAAATAAACCAAAAATGGCCAGAAAAGAGAAGAAAATTAAAGCGGTATCCAGCAATCCAATCTTTGCACTAGCTACAAATAAGATACTGCTTAGCAGAAAATAACTGGCAAGGCTCGCCACTCTTTTGGAATAAAAAGTTTTTCCCATCCAGTATAAAAGCAAAATGGTTAAAACCCCGAATAAGGCAGAAAAAAAACGGGCCGAAAATTCGCTGATCCCAAACATTTTATAAGCTAAATTTGTGGACCAAAAATAAAGCGGGGGCTTTAAGAAATATGGCTGGCCCAAAAATTGAAGGGTTAAGAAATCATGGGTTTGGGCCATTTCTTTGGAAATCGTAGACCACATGCCTTCGTCCCAGTTAAATATCTGCGGAGCGCCAAGAAAAATAAAAATCAGGAAAAAAGTAATGATGCATAGAAAGATAAAATTTAATTGCTTCATTTTTTCGTCTTAAAAAGCGGGATGGGAAAGCCCAGCTTGAATAAAAGGAATTTGCCTACCGTCAATAAGTTTTCCAGTCCGTATTTGGTGCTGCGCCCGAAATTAATGGATGAGGCTTCGTCAAAGTAGCGCACTGGCACCGGAATTTCCCCGATCTTAAAATCCGCGGCAATGCATTGGGCCAAAAATTGCGTATCAAAAATAAAATCATCGGAATTATTTTCCCAGTTTATGCTTTCTAAGACCTTGCGCGAATAAGCGCGAAAACCAGTATGGTATTCTCCCAAATTCTGTCCAAAAGCCATATTCTCAATAATAGTTAAAAAACGGTTGGAGAGATATTTATACAGCGGCATGCCGCCGGATAAGCATTCTTTGCGCGTGCGGATGCGGCAGCCGAGCATAACATCAAAATTATGGTCATGGATTATGCCCACCATATAAGGAACTAATTTTGTGTCATATTGGAAATCCGGGTGGATCATAATAATAATATCCGCCCCGCGCTTGAGCGCTTCTTGGTAGCCGGTTTTTTGCGCCCCGCCATAGCCGCGGTTTTTGGGGTGGGCCACAACCGTTAATCCGAGTTTTTTGGCTAGGGCAATGGTTTGGTCATGGCTTTGGTCGTCCACTAATATATATTCATCGATAATATCTTTGGGGACATCGTTGAGGGTCTTTTCCAAAGTTTTTTCCGCATTATAAGCAGGCAAAACCGCAATAACTTTTTTATCTTTATCTTTGACAAACATTAAAATAAATTATAACATAAAAACAAAAAGGGGGGTTGTATATGCCAAAAAAGAAAGTGAAAAAAATTAAGAAAGTTAAGAGTGCCAAAAAAGTAAAGGCAGCGAAAAACAAAAAAGTGAAAGCCTTAGGCAAAGTAACCCATTTTTTTGACCGCATCAGCGTTGCGATTGTCAAAACCGCAGGCACGATAAAAGTAGGGGATTTTTTGCGCTTTTTGGGCAAAGCCGGGGAATTTGTGCAAAAAGTAGATTCTATCCAAATCAACCATAAGAATGTTCCGGTAGTGAACAAAGGCGCAGAAATCGGCATAAAAGTTATTCAAGAAGCCAAGGTTGGCAGCTTGGTTTTCCCGTCTTCAGAAAAAGAAGCAAAACCCAAATTTGAATATCAGCCGATCATGGCCAAACCCGCAAATAAAATCTTGTTGCCTGGGGCAGTTGTGCCCAAAGAGCTTCCCAAAAAAGATAATTTAGGAGATGTAAAATTCCTTAGTTTTTAGGGCGGTTGTTTTTTTCGGACATGGCAATGCCTTTATTGATGACCCACATGGCAAACAGCAGTCCCATAATCGTTACCAAGATAATTGTCCCGCAAATAATTAATGTCATCGTGATTGCGATATTCATTTTTCACTCCTTTCTTTTTTTGTCCTAATGATGCTTCCCGGAGATATTCTTGTCGGGCAATCAATTAAAACTGTACGGCTGGCGCCAGCTTTATCCATTTTTTTGCCCTTGCAAAAAATATCTTTAGCAATTAATTTGATGATTTTGTCTTTTAGCGGATCTAGAATTTCCAATTGGTCCCCAGTTATCAGATAATCTTTTATTTCTATTTCCAGTTCTTTAGATGAGGGGAAATAATTTTTAACCATTCCAGCAAAGCGGGATTGGCGCAGATATTTTGACTGGTTAAAACTTATATCATGAGAGTTATCGCTGAAAAATCCTTTAGAATACGGGCGGTGGCTGATTTTATCTAATTCTTCCAGATCTAGTTTTGAAATTTTGCCCTTATGGTCAATAAGCTTGCGATAGGTGCGGGTAACCGTAGCTGCGTAGAGCTCGCTTTTCATCCGGCCTTCAATTTTAACAGCATCAATGCCAATGGCCATTAATTTTCCTATTTCTTGGGCCAAGCATAGGTCATTCGTATTCATGAGGTAAGCGCCGTGCGCGTCTTCTTCAATGATTAATTTACGATTTTTATCTTTCTCTTCGGTTAGATAATATTTGTAGCGGCAGGGGTGGGCGCATTTCCCGTAATTAGCATCGCGCTGCAGCATATATCCGCTTAAATAGCAGCGCCCGGAATAAGATAAGCACAAGGCTCCGTGGACAAAAACTTCCAATTCGATTTTGGGGCAATTTTTTCGGATGTTTTTTATTTCTCCAAAACTTAATTCGCGGGCTAAAATCAAGCGCTTTGCTCCAGCTTGCGCCCAAAATTTTATGCTTTCTGAATTAAGCGTATTAGCTTGTACGCTTATATGGAGCCTCTGTTTTGGCTTTAGCTTCTTAATCATAGAAACGATTCCCGGGTCGCTTGCCAGGACCGCATCAAAGTTTAATGGGAGCAGCTTGCTTAAGGTTTTTTTTGCAGCCGGCAAATCCTTCTCATGCAAAAAAATATTCGCAGCAAGATAAATCTTTCTTTTTTTCTGGCGGCAATATTCTACAGCTTCTTTTAATTGGGCAAAATCCATTTCCGCGCCAGCGCGCAGGGATAAATGGGGAGCGCCAACATACACGGCATCTGCGCCAAATAGGATCGCGGTTTTTAATTTGGATAAATTTCCACCCGGGGCAACGAGTTCCATAACTAAGTAATTATAGCACTTATCGAGTATGTTATAATGTTTAAATTATGGCAAAAGAGATTTTCAAATACACCTTGGGTTTGATAAATTTTTCTTTGGCTACGATTTGGGCGGTAATGCTTTTGTCCGGTTTTTTAACTGAAGGGCTGGGGCTCTTTAATCTGCTTCATTTTTGGATCCTGTTGTTTAATATTATCTTGGCTAATTTGGTTTTTTTCGTGCTGGATAAGAAGATTTACCGGTAGATTTCTGTCAAATTTATTTTTTCACCATTAATTTCTTGATTTAACAGAGCCAGGATCTTGTTTTTTATTCTTTGGTATTTAGCTAGGGTTTTCCCATAGAGAGGTTTTTCTTTGGGCTGGTTATTCAAGGCCAAAGGATTAATCGGCGCGCCTTTTATTTCGACGCCATAGTGCACATGCGGGCCAGTTGACCAGCCGGTTGAGCCAACCTGCGCGATAATTTGTCCCTGCTCAACGCTTGCGCCCGCGCGGGTTAAAATGCGGCTGCAATGTCCGTAAAGTGATTGAAAATTATTAGCATGTCGGACAATAACCGCTCTTCCATAAGCGCCTTTCCATCCGGAAAAAACTATCCGGCCCGAAGCGGTTGCCACGATTGGAGCTCCGTAATAAGAAGCAAAATCAACGCCGTAGTGAGTAGTGACTCTTTGGATAATTGGATGAAAGCGGCGAGAAGAGAATAAAGAAGTAATGCGGCCAGTAAATTTGAGCGGGGATTTTAAGAATTGCTTTTCGGTTGGCTTGCCGCTCAAATCATAATATCCCCATTTTTTTGGCCGAGATTCAAAAAGCAGCCCAGAAAAGATTTTATCGTTGCTGATATATTGGGCAGCAATAATCTTTCCATATTTAGCAAATTTATTTTGGTGTTCGTATTTTTCATATAAGACCTTAATTTTATCTCCCTGCCGGGGAAAAGTATTAAAATCAATATCAAACGAAAAAATATCTACAATATCAAAAACCAAGGGCTCTTTTTCTTTTTTATCTAGGACGGCCTGAAAAAGGGAACTCTTTAAGGTGAAAGTTTTTGAATAAACTTTTTTAGCTAAATTCACTTCTTCTTTAAAACAGCTGAAGCCTTTGGCTGTCCTCACAGCATAATAAAGGTCATAAGGGCTTTGGTGGTAGATGAATTTTTGAACTACATTGTTTTTATCCAAAAATATTTTGTAGTTTTCTCCGGCCCGCAGCTTCCTTAGGTCCAAAACTTTTTCTATGCTGAAGGTTAATTCATGGGCAGCTTCGCGCGACAACCCATTTTCTAAAAAAGAAGCCATAATCACTGAATTCGATTTTATTTTTGCACTAATGATTTTATATTGGGGCTTGGGATAAAAAATTTTCGCTAAGAAAAAAGCGACCAATAAAACTAAGATCGATCCTGCGATTGGAATAAAGAGCTTGGCAGCAGAGCTTTTTTTCGGTTGTGCTATAATTTCTTCGTTTTTGTTTTCACTTGGCTTAGAATCAAATAATTCCATTTGCATAAGGCTTATAATGATATAGGCTGTTTTGGCCAAAGGTCAAGTAAAAAAGGATGGGAAAATGAAAATTGTAATTATTGGCGGCGGAATCATTGGAGGAGCGATTGCTTATTATTTGGCGCAAGCCCAGGCCGGAGATATTTCTTTAATTGAAAAAGAAAAAGTTTGCGGGCTGGGGGTTACACAATACTGTTCCGGCGGAGTGCGCCACCAGTTTACTACTGCCATCAATGTCCAATTTTCTTTAGCAGCTTTTAAGGAATTGCGGCAGTTTGATATCGGCTATAAAAAACTCGGCTATCTTATTTTGGATACAGAAAGCAATTGCCGCGATTTAACTTCGCTCCATGCAAAACTAGGGGTAAAAAGCGAGTGCCTTTCTCCTGCGGATATCAAAAGAAGATTTTCTTATATAAATATAGAAGGGGTGAGGGGCGGGAGTTTTTATGCAGAAGATGGGATTGCGGATCCAGGAAGGCTGCTGGCGATATATGAAAAAGGCGCGCGCCAAAAAGGGGTAAAATTCTTTTTTGAAACTACAGCGCATAAAATTGTCAAAGAAAAGGAAAAGATCCAGGGAGTAGAAACCAGCCAGGGATTTTTGCCTGCGGAGGTTGTGGTTTTGGCCGGGGGCTTGGGGTCCGAGGCTTTAGCGAAAACGATCGGCCTTGATCTTCCTTTTGTGAAAAGAAGAAAATACATAGGCGTGATTGAAGGTTTTGATTTTGATTTCCCGCTAGTTATGGAAACTCCTTTAGGCTGGTACATCAAAAAAGAAAATAACGAGGCTTTGGTCGGCATGTCGGGAGAAATAGAAGAAAAAGATTTTGAAAAACAGCAGATGAACATGGAAAAAACCATTGAACATTCCCTTTTTCGCTTCCCTTTAACTGAAAAATCCGGATTAAAAAGGATTTTAAGCAGCCTGTCGGATGAAACCCCGGATAAGCACGCGATCATTGATAATTCTATTTTTGGCCTGATAATTGCTGCGGGATTTTCCGGGCATGGGTTTATGCATTCCCCGGCAGCTGGGCAGCTTATTGCTAATATAATTAAAGAAGAAAATCCGATAATTGAAAATTGGCGCGCATTAAACCTCAAACGTTCCTGCATTAAAGAAAAAATCGCAATCTAAAAAAATAGCTTTTTTTCTTGACAAAAGATTTTTTAATTAGTATCGTATTGCCAATAAACCATTTTTGGTTGGGAAGAGAGGTGAAAATGAATGAAAAAAATCGCATTATTTATGCTTTTGATGTTTGTAGTTGTTTTAGCTGGAGCAGCACTTGCCCGTACTGCAGCTGAAGAATTAGATGCAGTCAGGGGATACCTGAAAACCTTAGATGCCAAGATTATGGCAAATAGGGCCAATCCAGCAAAAGTAGCTTCGCTGAAAAAAGAAAAAGCTGCTACTTTGCAAAGGCTACAAGTTTTGAAAGCCCGCGCTGAAGCTGAAGCCATGGTTTCTGAACCAACTCCAGCTCCAGTCCAAACTCCAGCCCCAGCTCCAAGACCAGTTCCACAGCCAGCGGCCCAAAATCAAGGGTTGTTTGGTTTGGGATTGGAAACCGCTGGTTCAATTGGATATGTCATGGATAAGTCTGTTCTTGCTTTAAGGGCAGATGTTATTTTGGATGATCCAATCGGCATGGGAGAATGGGTGGGCCTTTCAAAGAAAGCTGTTAAATATAGGATCGGCCTTGGCTATACCCAAGGAAAAGATACCAAAGAGAAAGAGTGGAAATCAGTTCCCATTTTTGTGGATGGGTTAATCATGATTCCAGCAGAAGCTCTTGAAGGTATCGAATCTTATATTGGCGGCGGTCTTAACTATGTTGTTACCAGATCCGGCAGCAAATCTGGAGACCTTGGTGGACAAATCTATGTTGGTATGCAAGGAGACATTGGATTGGGTGGAAAATCCTTTGTTGAATTAGGGTATGAAATCCTAAGATCAGGAAAAACATCCCCTCAATATAGCACAAAAGGTTTCTCAGTGGCTGTGGGCCAAAAGATTGTTTTGTAAAATAGAAAACGGGAGAATAATTAGGGAAACATGGAACACCTAATCTCTCCCGTTTCTTTTTTTAAATTCCCCATTTGAGCCCAGCTTTTACGCTAAGCCCGGAGAACTTGTTTGAAAATTCTACAGCGCCAACTTTATAAGTCACATCCATGATTTCATAGCCGGCTTGGGCAAAGAAATCCATGGTGGGCATCAAATTGTGCTTATATCCGGCCAAAACCCCGTAAGTCAGTGCCCCGGGAAAAGTAAAATTAGCAGTAGTCTGGCTGTAAAGCAAATAACCTATGTCTGCCCCCAGATAAAATGGAGTAGCTGGAATATCAAACTTGGCATTAAGGGTAATGGGTGCCAGGTAGGAAGTGGCATTTATCGGGATATAGATTGCCTGCAAGCTGCTGATCGCAAAGGGGATGGGCAAAATCGGCAATTCTAATTCCAAGCCGTAGCCAGTAGATGAGCTCCCGGCATAAGAATAATATGCCCCCATAGCTGAAACCCCGATCATGGCAAAAGAAGGAGCCATTAAAACTAATAGGCTCAAGGCAATTAAAATTATTTTTTTCATCTTTTCTTTCACCTCCTTTCAAGCTGAGAATGATAATATCATTTTTTTTTGAATTTTGATATAATACATTTTCTGTTATAAATTATTAGTTATTGGTTATTAGTTATTGGTTATCGGTTAGAGGGGACCCGTGGTGTAGCCTGGTTTAACACGCCTGCCTGTCACGCAGGAGATCGAGGGTTCGAATCCCTTCGGGTCCGCCAGAAAAAAATCAAATATGAAAAATACTCCGGTTTATTTATGCATCCTTGATGGCTTTGCTATAGGTGAAAAAAGCGAGAAGAATGCTATTTATGAAGCCATCAAACAGGGCAAAGCCCCTTTTTTAAGAGATTTATTTGATAAACATCCTTATTCTCTGCTTGAGGCATCCGGCCGTGCGGTTGGCCTTCCTCCCGGGACTATGGGAAATTCTGAAGTGAACCACCTGAATATGGGTGCAGGCCGCGTGGTTTTTCAATCCATTGAAAGAGTAAATGTTGCAATTGAGGATAAATCTTTTTTCAAGAACCCCGCGCTTCTGCAAGCCATTAAAAACTGCCAGCAAAATAATTCCGTTTTACATTTGATGGGTTTGCTGCAGGGACATGGCGGAACTGTGCATGCCAGCATCCTGCATGTGTTTGCACTTTTAGAATTAGCAAAAAAATCCCAGCTCAAAAAAGTTTACCTCCACTTATTTACCGATGGCCGCGATACCAATCCTCAAGCTGCAGGAGAAGTTTACCTGAAAATGCTGGAGGATAAAATTTCCCAATTAGGATTAAATGATATTGTACAAATAAAAACTGTTATGGGCCGGGAGATTGCCATGGATCGCGATACGGCCTGGAACAAAACTTTAATTGCTCTAAAAGCTTTGATAAATGGAGAGGGAGAATATCGAGCAGCGAATGCGAGAGAAGCGATCAAAGCTTCTTATGCTCGGGGAGAAACTGATGAATTTATCCGTCCCACCATAGTGGGCAAGTACCAAGGGGCAAGTAGCAAGGATTCTTTTATATTTTGGAATTTTCGGCAGGACCGCGGCATGCAGCTGGCCATGGCATTTTGTGAAAAAGATTTGAAATTTTTTAATTATAAAAAAGGAATGGCACCTATTGACCAAAATCTTTTTAAACAGATTGAAGAAATTCAAAATAAAATTAATGGAAAAGTTTTTGTGACTATGACCGAGTATTATCAAAATACTAGCGCCTTAACTGCTTTTCCAGAAAAAGAAATTCCTGAAACCGTGGGAGAAATAGTTTCAAAAGCAGGACTCAAACAATTGCGTTTAGCTGGCCCGGAAAAATTCGCGCATGTTACAGGCTGGTTTTCTGGCCGCAGAACCACGCCCTTTGAAGGGGAAGACCGGTTTTTGGCCCAAGATTTAACTTTAAAAGAAAGAACCCAGCAGGGCAAGCGTTATGATTTGGTTCCTGAAATGACTGCGTATATTGAAACTGACCATGCCCTGAAAGCAATTGCAGAAAATAAATATTCTTTGTTTGTGCATAATTTTCAAAACGGGGATATGATCGGGCATACCGGAAATGAAGAAGCAGCGATTTCTGCTATGGGGCATATTTCAAAATGTTTGTCCCAGCTGGTCCCGGCTTTTATTAACCAAGGCGGAATTTTTATTGTAACCGCAGACCACGGCAATTGCGATGAAATGAAGCTGGGTAAATCTGGCCATGAAGTTGTCAGCACCCAGCATTCGTTGAACAAAGTTCCTTTTTGGGTGCTTGGCAAAGAGATCAAATTGAAAAAAGCCGGCATTGTTCCAGATATCGGGGTAACAATCCTAAAATTAATGGGCCTTAGCCCTTCCAAACTTATGACAGCATCTCCCCTCGTTTAGAAATCTAGGGTTGGAGAAAGATCGAAAATTCTTTACAAATATTTTTTTTCTGTTAGAATAAAAAATAATTTTTCATTTTCAGGAGGAAAAGTTGCATGCCGAAGACACAGATAAAATTCAATGGAAAAATTTTGATGATTGGCTGCGGATCCGTAGCGCAGTGCGCCGTGCCCCTGGTATTGGAATTGATTGATATTTCTCCTTCCAAAGTAACGATTATGGATTTTGTCGACAATCGCTCCCGCGTAAAAAGCTCCCTGGACAAAGGGGTCAAATACGTTAATGACCGCATTACCAAAGAAAATTATACTTTGCTCCTGGCTGAATATGTGGGCCGCGGAGATTTGATTATTGACTTGGCTTGGAATATAGAATGCATTGCAATCGTCAAATGGTGCCGCGATAATGGAGTCTTATATATAAATACATCGGTGGAAGAATGGGATCCTTATAAAGACGAGCAAAGAAATGATCCCGGAAAATATACTCTCTATGCCCGGCATATGGATATCCGCAAAGCTTTGGAAAAATGGGGAGATAATGCTTTGGCAACTACGGCAATTGTTGACCATGGCGCTAATCCCGGATTAGTTTCTCACTTTACCAAAAAAGCTTTGTTGGATATTGCGGATAAAATTATTAGTAGCAAGGGGCAAGGGGCAAGGATTGAGGAGTTAAAGCAGTATATAAAAGAACGTAACTTTGCTAAATTAGCGCAAATAACCGGAACAAAAGTTATCCATATTTCCGAGCGCGATACCCAAATTACCAGCCAGCCCAAGCAATTAAATGAATTTGTAAATACTTGGAGCATTGAAGGATTTTTTGAAGAAGGGGTTGCCCCGGCAGAATTGGGGTGGGGTACGCATGAAAAATATGTTCCAGAAAATGCTTATTTCCATAAAGAAGGCCCGCAAAACCAAATTTGCTTAACAACTTTGGGAATGCGCACTTGGGTGCGTTCCTGGGTTCCTTGCGGAGAAATTACCGGAATGGTAATTAGGCATGGGGAGGCTTTTGGCATTTCAGACCGCTTAACCGTTTGGGAAAAAGGCAAGGCAATTTACCGCCCTACGGTGCATTACGCTTATTGCCCTTCGGATGTAGCGATAAATTCTCTGCATGAGCTGGAGATGCGGCAATTCAACATGCAGGAAAAACAGAGGATTATGAATGATGAAATTATTGATGGCCGCGATGAATTGGGAGTTTTGCTCATGGGCCATGATTTCAATTCCTGGTGGTGCGGCAGCTTGCTGGATATCCATACCGCGCGCAAGATGGTTCCCGGCCAGCAAGCAACGACTCTGCAGGTTGCTATTTCTGTGGTAGCTGCCAGCATTTGGATGATAAAAAATCCTAAGCGCGGATTTTTATTGCCGGATGATATTGATTATGAAATGATTTTGGAAATAGCCGAGCCGTATATTACTCCGCTGATTTCGCAGGCCGTAGACTGGAACCCGCTAAAAAATTTAAATACTAAATTTACTAAATTCGACCAGGATATGCCGAAAGAAGAAGATAAATGGCAATTTACGACTTTTTTGGTGGATCCAAGTTTCCGCCAAAGGGCTAAAAAATTAGAAGAAGCTATGGTATGACAGCAAAAAAAGCAGAAGCTAAGGGAGCTGGACTACAAAATCTTATCCGCGATTTGGTAAAAAAGCACGGGTCGCCTTTAATGCTTATTTTTACCGATGAACTAGAAAAGCAGTTTTTCCGCTTCAAGCGCTATCTTAATAATGTTGACCCTTTTTATGCCATAAAAGCCAACCCGCATCCGGAAATCATAAAAACTTTTATTAAATTAGGGGCTGGGGTAGATGTTGCCAGTGCTGCGGAAATGAAAAAGGTTTTGGGCCTAGGGGCAGACCCGGAAAAAATTATTTTTGCCAATACGATTAAGTCTCCGGAGGATATTGAATTTTCCTTTAAAGCGGGCGTAGATCTTATGACGTTTGACAATGAACCCGAACTTTATAAAATTGCCAAGCATTGTCCGCGGGCCCGGGTACTGGTACGCTTAAAAGTTACGAACGAAGGCTCAACGGTTGAGCTTTCCCGCAAGTTTGGCGCAGATCCGGACCAGGCAATTTTTTGGCTGAATAAGGCAAAGTCTTTAGGATTGACTCCGGTTGGAATTGCTTTTCATGTTGGTTCCCAATGCGTTAGGGTAGATAATTATCTTAAGTCTTTGGATATTTGTTCGTTCTTATTTTCTGAAGCTGAAAAAATCGGGATCAAACTTTCTATTTTGGATATTGGCGGCGGATTCCCGATAAAATACTTCGAAGACGATAACCATATTTGTTTTCCGGACATGGCAGTGCAAATCCGCAGGAAATTAAAAAGGTTATTTAAGAAAGATATCCGTTTTATTGCAGAACCTGGCCGGTTCTTTTCCGGGCCAGCTGGAGTTTTGGTAACCCAGGTGGTGGGAAGGGCATTTCGCGATAACCGCAATTATTATTATCTCAATGACGGGGTATATGGGGATTTTTCCGGGGTGGTTTTTGACCATTGCCGCTACCAGTTCCATTCCTTAAAGCGCGGACAAAAATTTTTGAGCACCTTGGCGGGCCCGACCTGCGATTCTTTTGACACGATTTCTTTAAATGAAGAGCTTCCGGAATTAGAGGTAGGCAAAATTGTGTATGTAAAAAATATCGGGGCTTATTCTTGCGCCAGCGCAGTTGCAGGTTTCAACGGCTTCCAGCCCGCCAAAATTATTATCCTCTAGATTTTTATTTCAATGCCAATGGGGCAGTGATCGGACCCAAGAATTTTTGGCAGGATAAAAGCTGACGTTAATTTTTTTTCTAAGCTTTGGCTGATAAAAAAGTAATCAATCCTCCAGCCCACATTCCTTTCGCGGGCGCGGGTTTTTATGTCCCACCAGGTGTATTGATGGGGGGATTTATTAAAGTAGCGGAAAGCATCTATAAATTTATTTTCGATTACGCAATCGATCCATTCCCTTTCCATTTTTAAAAAACCAGAAATCTTTTCGTTTTCTTTGGGCCGGGCTAAATCAATTTCCGCGTGCGCGGTATTCACGTCCCCGCAAAAGATGATGTTTTTGCCGGATTTTTCCAATTTGATTATCTCTTTTAAAAAAGCGGCATAAAAATCCATTTTGTATTTTAATCTTCCGGGTGAGGCTTTGCCATTGGGAAAATATATGTTGAATAAAATAAAATCTTCAAAATCCAGGCGCAGGAGCCGGCCTTCTTTTTTATCCAGGCTGAATTCATGAGAAACCTTTAAAGGCTTGATATTGGTCCAGACCGCTACGCCGCTGTAGCCTTTTTTTTCTGCCGAGGAAGAATAAAAATGATAGTTGCGGATTTCTTTTAAGGAAGCGGGAATTTGTTCCGGGACAGCTTTTATTTCCTGGGCGCAAAAAATATCCGGAGAATCTTTTTCCAAATAATCCAGCAGGCCTTTTTTATAAGCGGCCCTTATGCCGTTAACATTCCAAGAGATCAGGCGCACGCTGCCTTATTCCCCCTCGAAAAAGGTTTGGGCATATACCGCATACCCGGCTTGTTCGAGCTTTTTCTTTCCGCCTAAGTCCGGCAAGTCTACGATAAAAGCCAGCTCCATAATTTCTCCGCCGAGTTTTTTTACCAGTTTTGCGGCTGCATTAGCGGTTCCGCCAGTTGCCAAAAGATCATCAATGATCAAGACTTTTTGGCCAAGAGAAATGGCGTCTTTATGGATTTCAATCGTATCTGTTCCATATTCTAAGGCGTATTCTTCTTTTTCAGTGGCAGCCGGGAGTTTGCCTTTTTTCCTTACTGGTACAAATCCTTTTTCCAGAAGATAGGCTAGGGCGCCCCCCAAAATAAACCCGCGCGAATCAATGCCTACAATTATATCTATTTCTTTTTCTTTATATCTTTGGACAAAATCATCAATGCAAATTTTTAGTCCGACCGGATCTTTTAACAAAGTGGTGATATCCCTGAACATGATGCCTTTTTTCGGCCAGTGGGGAACTGTGCGGATTCTTGATTTGATCGGCATTTAAATCCTCCTTATTACTTTTACTAAAAGGGTTTTTACTTTTTCTGCATTTTCGCGCATGGTTTTCATGACCATTTCAAAGGTAACGGGTTCGGTTCCTTCTTTCCAGCAGTCATAGTCAGTTGACATGGCAATGGTTTGATAAGGCATTCCGAGTTCATTGGCTAAAATTACTTCCGGGCAAGTGGACATATTAATAATGTCTGCGCCCCATTGCCTAAACATTTGGCTTTCAGCCTTGGTGGAAAAGCGCGGGCCCTCGATGGTTATTACAGTTACATCGCGATTATAAGCAAAGCCTAGTTCATCGCAAGTTGTGCAAAGGGCATTTCTCATTTTTGTATCATACGGTTCGCTCATAGGGGTATGGATAACTTTGTCATGGAAAAAAGTCAGGTTTCGATGGCGCGTAAAATCAATGAACTGGGAGGGGAAAACCAAATTTCCCGGCGGGATTTCTTCCCTTAATGAACCCACTGCAGTTGCAGCCAATATGTGCGTGCACCCTTCGTCCTTAAGCGCAAGAATATTTGCCAAAAAATTTACTTTGGTGGGCATGATATCGTGTTTTTTCCCATGCCGGGCTAAAATTATAACTTCGATGCCATCGATCTTTCCGCAAGTTAAATTAGAGGAAGGCTGGCCGTGCTTATTCGTTACTTCTTTTATTTGCGGGTGTTTCAAAATTTGCGGATCGTCTAATCCCGAACCCCCGATAATGCCGATTTTTTTCATAGGCCACCATTATAAAGCATTTTATTGAATTTTCTCAAGAGCAAAATTTTCATGGCTCTGGGTTTAAAAAAAACAGGAATTGTATTAGAATAAGTTATCCAAACTAAAGGAGAGTAATAAAAAAAGCATGGGAGGAAAATTATGGGAAAAAAGCATGGGATTATAATAGGGCTGATAATTTTGGCAGTAATTGTAGCTATGGTAATATTTTTTTCCGCTTGCGGGAGCCAGGGTGGGGGCGGTTCTGGCGGCAGTCCAAGCCAGAATCCAGCGGTTTCAATCAATAGCCTCTTTGATGTTTCTGGAGCGCAGGCTATTGCAACTGCTTCTAACAATACAACTTCTGGCAGCGCGATTAAGTCTTTTTCTTCCAGCAATGTTACCGAATTGCTGAAACTCAATGCTAGCGGAGAAATATCTTCGGTGCTTTCTTCAACTTTAGAAAATAAATGGCATCCGCCAATTTCTGTGATTGAGACTGGGCCAGACGGATCGTTATATGTTGGTTTTCAATGGGGCATTTGGGTAAATACAACTACTTCGAGTACAGATAGCGGCAGCCAAGTTGCTTTTTTCAAGATATTTAAAACCGGAACAGTGGAAGTTGTAGACAGTACGGTTTACGGCATAGGTACTTGGTATGGAGGATCCGAAAATGGGGAGCTTCCGGCAAAACAAGTACAGTTTGATAGCAGTGGCAATATTTATTATTTAGGAAAAACCTCTGCTGGGAATACTATTTTAAAGAAAAAAACCACGGCCGGTGTTATCAGCCAGATCGGCAGCTCCAATTATGAAGTGCGGGATTTTCTGGTTACTCCCGGAGGGCTGGTGCTTTTTCATGGATCTAATGTTGGGAATTGGAGCATTGAATGGCTGCGTGTAATTAATGGCAGCACAGTTAGCAATATATTTTACAATGACGGGGCCGGTTATTTGCGCGCTTATTATTATCAAAGCGTTGGCGCGACTAATTATATTTTTCTGATCGGTGAAAATTTGACCCTCTTAAATGAAAATTCGGTTCCTCAAAAATATTCTGGAATTACTCGAGTTACTTTGAGTTCCGCCGGCGCTCCAACCACGGTTGAGGCTTTGTACGATGATAAAAACATGTATAACGATACTTATAGTACCCTGGGCAGCCAGTTAACTTGGGGATATTGGGATCCAACGGAAATGATGAATAAAAAGTTTTTTGTTACCAGCAATTACGGACAAGTGAGCCTGCCTTTATCTTTGGAAGCTGGGGTAACCGAGGCCGCGATCCGTTCTTTTATCCGGAAAAAATATCAGAGCATTACAACGGATACGCTTGATACTCTTGCTTTTGCAGGAAAAACTACGGGTGAAAGCTGGCAGCTTAATAATTATCTGGATGATCTTGTGGCGGCCAATATAACTGGCAAAACTTGGGCAAAATGGAGGGAAGAAAATGGATTAAACGGCGTCCAATTTGGTAATGCTAAACAACTGGTTTTTGCTTCCAGCGGCAAACTATATGCGGTTATTCGTTTAGATAATTGGGGTTCTGGCAGCTCTAAAGGCGATAAATTATTCCAGGTGGTAAGCCAATATGGCAGCGCGGAAATTTCGGCTTTCCCGCAGGATACGGCAAATTATTATAAATCTATGAATAAAGTACACGCCATCGGAGATTATGCAGTTTATCTAAGCAATAAAGTAGGAAATTATAAAATTTATCGTTTGGACCTAACTGATTCTTCCGCTGCACCGGTTGACATGATTCCAAGCCAATCTAATATTGAAATTTTTAATTATGATTATGATGCTACAACCGGATTATTGTTTTATGATGTCTATGATTTAAGCAATAATACATCTTATTTATCTAAGCAGGCTTTAACCAGCACGACTGTTACCAGCCAGACTTCTGCCGGAGCCTATACAATTACAGATATTGTACCATTTAAATCAACTAATTAATATGAACGAATCATAAGCTAAATGCTAAATGAATCAGAAATATCCCAGCTCAAAGGTCTTTCTGAAAATAAAGTGTACGAGCTTCAGCAAAAAGAAGGGTATAACGAACTTCCTTCTTCCAAAGGCCGCAGCGTTTTAAAAATCATTCTTGAAGTTTTCCGCGAACCCATGCTTATGCTGCTGCTTGCCTGCGGATCTATTTATTTTCTTCTGGGCGATATAAATGAAGCCATTATTCTTTTAGGTTTTGTTTTTGCGGTCATGGGCATTACCATATACCAAGAAAACAAGACCGAACGCGCATTAGAAGCTTTGCGCAACCTTTCTAGTCCTCGAGCTTTAGTCATTAGAGACGGACAGCATAAAAGAATTGCCGGACGAGAAGCTGTGCGCGGTGATATTTTAATCCTGCGCGAAGGCGATCGCGTGCCCGCTGACGGGATTTTACTTTGGGAGCTTAATTTTTGCGTGGATGAATCGCTTTTGACGGGCGAATCCGTGCCGGTCAATAAATCCATTGAAGGTGCTTTAAGCGTTTTTTCCGGAACATTGGTGGTGGGCGGCCAGGCCATTGCCCGCGTCAGGGAGATCGGCATTAAGACCGAGATGGGGAAAATCGGAAAAATCCTCCAAACTCTGCCGGAAGAAAAAACAACCATCCAAAAAGAAACTGCCCGCATCGTGAAAATTTTATCTCTTATTGGATTGTTCTTATGTTTAATGGTAGTTGTTGCATATGGCATAATGAATGGAAATTGGCTGTATGGCTTTTTAGCCGGCTTAACGTTGGCCATGGCGATCTTGCCGGAAGAATTTCCTGTGGTGCTTACAATATTTTTGGCGCTGGGGGCATGGCGCATTTCTAAAAAAAATGTCTTAGCCCGCCGCATGAGTGCTGTAGAAATGCTGGGAGCAGCTACGATATTATGCGCAGACAAAACCGGCACCTTAACCCAAAATAAAATGCGGGTAGAAAAAATTTGTGCAGTTTCAAAAGACCATCAAAACAAATTTTTTGACCTAAATTGTGCTCCGGGAAAAGAGCTGGCAGAAGAATTTCATGAATTAATTGAATTTGGCATATTAGCCAGCAAGCGCGATCCTTTTGATCCAATGGAAAAAGCATTGAAACTTTTGGGCGACCAAAAATTGTCCGGGACAGAACATATCCATAATACTTGGATGCTTGAGCGGGAATATCCTCTTTCCCGGCATTTGATGGCGCTTTCCCATGTTTGGCATGCTCCGGGCAAAAATAATTACATTATTGCAGCCAAAGGCGCGCCGGAAGCGATTTTCGACCTATGCCATTTTAATCCAGAACAGATAAAAGAAATTGAAAAATCGGTTTTTGAAATGGCAAGCAGCGGTCTGCGGGTCTTGGGCATTGCCAAGGCTTCTTTTACCAAAACAGATTTGCCGGGCGAGCAGCATGATTTCCAATTTCAATTTTTGGGCTTGATCGGCTTGGCGGATCCGATCCGGCCAGAAATACCTGGGGCGATCAAGGATTGTTATAGCGCAGGCATAAAAGTTGTCATGATCACAGGAGATTATCCGGACACAGCCAAAAATATTGCCCGGCAGATAGGGTTAAAAAGTACCGGACAAGAAGAAAATATTTTTGCGCGGATTGTGCCAGAACAAAAATTACAAATCGTGAATGATTTTAAGGCGCGCGGAGAAATCGTGGCGATGACTGGGGATGGGGTAAATGATGCCCCAGCGCTTAAAGCTGCGCATATCGGGATTGCCATGGGGGAGCGGGGAACCGATGTGGCGCGCGAAGCTTCGGACATGGTTTTGATGGATGATAATTTTTTCTCGATTGTAGCTGCCATAAAAATGGGGCGCCGGATCTTTGATAATCTCCAAAAAGCCATGGCTTATATCCTGGCTGTGCATGTGCCGATTGCCGGGCTTTCTCTTATCCCAGTTATTTTTAACTGGCCGCTGATCTTATCTCCGGTGCATGTGGTTTTTTTAGAATTAATTATCGATCCGGCCTGCACCGTAGTTTTTGAAGCAGAAAGAGCTGAAGAAAATGTTATGCAGCGCCCCCCGCGCGACCCCAAGACTCCTCTTTTCAGCCGAAAATCTGTTTTTTTTAGTTTGCTCCAAGGCCTCGCGGTTTTGATCGGGATTTTATTTGCTTATAAAATTGCTTTGGATTTGGGCCAAACTGCAAAAGAAGCCCGGACCTTGGCTTTTTCTATTTTGATCATATCGAATATTTCTTTGATTGCAACAAACCGCTCTTTTATGCATACAGCCTTTAGCTCTCTTTTTGCTTATAACCCGCCTTTTTGGGTGGTAGCGGTAGGGGCTTTTTCATTTTTGATCTTAGCTATTTATGTTCCTTTTCTCCAAAATATTTTTGCTTTTTCAGCTTTGCATTTTGGAGATTGGATGCTTGCACTTTTTATTGCTACACTTAGCATTGTATGGTTTGAAATTATAAAGAGGAAATTTCTATGTGGGTCGTAAATAGATTTTTCTTTTTTGGCATGATATTTGATATAATAAATAATATATGGATAAATTTGAACTAAGGCAATCTTTTGAACAGACAAAAAATAAGCTTATCAGCAAGCTGGAAAATACTAAAGCAAAATGGGAAAAGCTTTGGCAGGAAGCGCAGGGCAATCCTAAAACTGAATTAGAACTAGTGCATGTTAAGCTGGATATCCAGATCATGGAGATTAATTTATTTGAAGAACTAGCAAACTTGGAAAAAAAGATCAATGAAGCTGAAGAGGAGGGATACTATGTTTAAAAAAATAGCGTTGGTTTTAGGCTTGTTTTTTTTGTTTGCATCTATAGTTTCGGCGGCTAAACATGCTCCGGATTTAGTTGTAAAAGACATAAAAGTGCATTCTTCTACTTTAGAGGCCAGCCAGACGGTAAAAATTGTTTATACTATAAAAAATGAAGGGATTCATCCTTCGGACCCTTCGGTTACTTCGATAAAAATATTGTCCAAAGATGGAAAAGATACCGGGCAATCTATGAAAAAAGAAATTCCAGCTTTGGCTCCCGGAGCTTTTTATACCACAGAAGTTAAATATTCTATAAAGCAAAAAGGCAACTATATGATCCAAGCCATCGCAGATTATAATGATAAGATTAGGGAAGCCAATGAAACCAATAACTATAATACTCTTAAATTTTCCGTGGGCATAAAATTGAAGTAACTTATTCCTCTTCGGATTCGGGTAAAAACTGGAAAGCTAATTCTTTTTCCGGCAGTTTGACGAAAATAGTCAAAGGATATTCCAACTTGAAATCCGGCATAAAGCCCAGTAATCCTTGGCGGGTTTCCTTGGCATAAATCGTGCGAAAAGAAAAATAATTGTCGATTGCCAAATTGAGCAAGTTCACCAGCTTTTCTTTAGTATTTACATTGGCAACTTTCATGGCATTATTCATGGTGGCTTCAATCACTTGGTCTTGGATGGCGCCCTTGGACCCGTTCGTGAATTTTGCTCTTATGTTTATTAAGTCTTGGCGCTTTAACATTTTTATGGGCTTGAAATCCCGGCCATCAGTTAAATCAATTGTATATTCTTCAGCCTCTAAATTTTTCCTGCTTTTGTTGGTGATCTCAATCATAACAGCAACAATATTATTATATTCGTAAATATTAGCTTGGATATTGTAATCTTGCGCATCATAAATTTGGTAGAGGGAAAACTCATGTAAAAAAGGGGTGCTGATTTTAACTGCGGTATTTTTTGGGATGTATTTTTTTATTTGGATTGGGGCTTGGGAGCATCCGCACATAGTAAAACTGGCTAAAACGAACAATAACATCAATCGTATTATCATATTTTCTCCTTTAGTTTAATTTTTTATAGGCACGCAAAACCCTTTTCCAGATAATTTATAACATAATCTTTAACGGATTCTTCTAAGGGGAGGGGATTATATTTTAATCCAGTGCTTTTTAATTTAGTTAAATCTGCCTGGGTAAAATATTGATATTTATCCTTTATCTCTTTTGGCATATCGATATATTCTATGTTAACTGGAAGGTTTAGGGCTGTAAAAATAGCTTTGGCCAGGTCATTCCAGGTGCGCGCCTTCCCGGCCCCCAAATTATAAATGCCTTTGATATGGGGCGCTTGGTAAAATTGCCACATTAAATCAATGACATCTTTTATGTAGATGAAATCCCTTTTTTGCTCGCCATCGGCATATTCTTTTTTATAGGATTTAAACAAGCGGATCTTTTTATCTTTCTTTATTTGTTCAAAAGCTTTTACAACTAAGCTGCGCATGTCTTTTTTATGGTATTCATTTGGCCCAAAAACATTAAAATAACGGAAGCCGGTAATTTCTTTAATGATTTTATTTTCAATGGCCCATAAATCGAATAATTGCTTGGACTGCCCATAGAGGTTGAGCGGCTTTAATTTGGGGGTTAATTTATCATCATCAGAATATCCGAACGACCCATTTCCGTAAGCTGCGGCAGAGCTCGCGTAATAAAAAAGGGCATTATTTTCCAGCGACCATTGGCACAGGGTTTTTGAATATTCCAAGTTGTTCTGCCAGAGGTAGTCTTGGCTGGTTTCTGTGGTGGAGGAACATGCCCCGATATGAAAAACCGCTTGGACCCCTTTAGAAAAACTGTTTTTTTTGATTTTTGCGATAAAGTCTTTTTTGTCTATGTAATCAATGAATTGTTTGTTGCGCAGGTTTTTTTCTTTAGCTTCTGAATCTGATTCATCAATTAAAATGATTTGGTTTAAGCCTTTTTGGTTGAGCTGCCATAAAAAACAGCTGCCGATGAAACCTGCGCCGCCCGTTACAATTATCAGAGGAGATTTTCTCATGTCTTTCATATTATACTCTAAAATACTTCCAGTGAAAAACTGCCTTGCGAAAGATTATTTTCTTTGCTACTATCAAAAGGCTTATGGCAAAACTAGATGAAAGATTGTTTTCTCGAATTTTGGCCTGCTTTCTTTGTATTATAGTTTTGTCATTTTTTTCTCCGGTTCATGCAGCAGCTGTAAATCCTTTCATTGCCTTTACAACGGTATTATTCCAATGGGATTATTTTAATAAATTAGGGCCGACGGATCACTATCTGTCTTTGAATATCCAGCCGTCAGTCCCTTTTCACTTAAACGATAAAATCGACTTAATATCCTTATCGGATATCCCGATTAATTCAGAAATGAAGATGATCTTTCCTAATAGCCATCCTATGGTATTGGGAGATATTCAGGAAAATTTGTTTTTTTCGCAAGCAAATACAGGGAATTTCTATGCTGGTTTTGGCCCGGTATTATTATTCCCTACCGCAACTACTGCCCAGTATGGGAGTGAAAAGTGGGGGGCAGGGCCGACGCTCATGCTGGCAAATTTTGAAGACGAAAAAAATTATGGCTTGATTGCAAATCATGTTTGGTCTTTTGCTGGAAATCCCAGCCGCAGCAATATCAGCCAGACTTTTTTAAATCCCTGGATCACCTTTAATTTAGATCAAACAACTAATTGCGGGATTCAAACTGAATCATATGTTTACTGGTTAAACAGCCGCTGGCAAGTACCAATAGAATTTTATTGCAATAAATTTTTTAACATCAATAATCAAATATTTAAGCTTGGATTTTTCGCGCTTTACTGGATGGAAAGGCCGAATTATTTTCCCAGCTGGTCGATCCGTTTTAATTTAACATTGATTTACCCAAAAAATTAATTTTTTGATAAATTAAAGGAGAAGAAAAAAATGAAAAAAATCTTAATTGGGCTGTTAGGCTTGGTTATTGTTTTAGGGATTTTAGCCGGGATTTATTTATGGGTGATGGGAGGGGAATCTCCAGAAAAAGTTATTTATGGCGGTACCATTTATACCATGGAAGGAAATTCTCCAGAGAAAGTGGAAGCAGTAGCCATTAGCCACGATAAGATTGTTTTTGCCGGAGCAAAAGAAGAAGCGATCAAAGCTTTGGCCGGAAAAGCTCAAAAAATAGATTTAAAAGGTAAAACTATGTTTCCTGGATTTATTGATCCGCATTTGCATCCTGCAGCGATCGGGTTCTTTTATTATGCAACCAATATTAGGGCAGATGAAGATTGGCATGTGCCTGGGCTAAAGAATACTCCAGTGGTTGGGCATGCTGAATATATCCAAGCGCTTAAAAATGCTAATAAGCAGCTAAAAGATCCGCAGGAATGGTTGATTGCCGCTGGTTATGCTAAGTATTACCATGGGAAAATTGCCCGGGCTGACTTGGAAAAAATTTCAACAAATAGGCCGATTGTCTTATTCCAGCGTTCGTTCCATGAAGCTTGGCTCAATGGCAAAGCGCTTGAGAAATTAGGCATTACCATAAAAGATGAAAAAGAGATTCCAGGCATTGATTTGGCTAATGGGCATTTTGTTGAAGCTGCATGCCTTGATTTTCTTTGGCCCAAGCTGGTTGGTATTATGCTGTCTGGCGATCGCTGGACAAAAGCTCTACAACACGGAGTTCAATACTTGCACCAAAATGGCATTACCACGATTATGGATCCACTTGCTTTTGATGGTTTAACGGAGGAGCAGCAAAAAGAATTCAAAGAGGTTTTTGACGCAAAAGATGTTCCTTTCCGTACCTATATGGTAGCTGAACCAAGGTTTGTTTTTGAAAAAAGAGGGGCAAACGCAGCGATTGCCTATATTAATAATTTATCTAAGAAGGATGGCGAAAATCTAAAATACCAAAAAGCAGCCAAAGGCTTTGTGGATGGTGCATTTTTTGCCCAATTATTCAGGATGAAAGGTGGATATACTGATGGGAGCCAGGGGGTTTGGATTACTCCGCCGGATGAATTGAAAAAAATCGTAACTGTTTTTTGGAACTTAAGTTATCCGATCCATATCCATGTGCAGGGGGATGAGGGAATAGAGTCAATTCTTCAGACATTTACAGAGCTGAAAAAAATCAATCCCCAATCAGCCAGCCGTGTTGTATTGCACCATTTAGGTTGTCCCACTCCGGGACAAATCAAAAAGATAAAAGAAATGGGAATTCATGCTTCGCTCTTGCCTTATTATTTGCATGCTCTGGGCGATATTTATTCCACCCATGGCCTTACGCCGGAAAAAGCCCAGCATATAACTCCAGCAGCATCGTTTTTTAGAGAAGGCATCATCACTTCCCTGCATTCTGATTTTTTCATGGCTCCGTCAAATCCGCTTTATACGGCTTGGTGTGCGGCAACTCGGATTGGAGCAATCTCTGGAAAAGTACTTGGGCCAGAGGAAAGGCTGACCGTTTACCAAGCTTTACAAGGGATTACGATTAATGCTGCAGATACTTTTGGCATGGAAAATGAGATCGGAAGCATCAAAGCAGGCAAAAAAGCAGACTTTACAATTCTAGCCCAAGACCCGTTAAAAGTTGATCCCATTAAAATGAAAGATATTAAAATTATTGGCAAATTTTTTAATGGTAAATATTATGAATTAAGGAGGTAAGTATGAGATGGTTTGTAGAAACACTACGGCAACATCCAGAGTTAGCAATATTTTTGACTTTGGGTTTGGGGTATTTGCTTGGCAAGTTTAAGTTAAAGACTTTTACTTTGGGGGCGGTAACTGGCACGCTTTTGATTGGGGTTTTGGTTGGCCAGCTGGGGATTACCATTTCCCCGAATGTTAAGGCGGTTTTTTTCCTCATGTTCCTTTTTGCGGTTGGTTACAGTGTAGGCCCGCAATTCTTTCGCGGAATCAAAAGTGATGGGATCTCGCAAGTAGTTTTTGCCTTGATTTTATGTTCGACTTGCCTAGTTTCAGTTTTTATTGCTGCAACTTTATTGGGTTTTGATGCTGGGTTGGCAGCCGGGCTTTTGTCTGGGGCTTGCACGATTTCTGCAGTAATTGGCGTAGCAACGGATACGATCAACCAGCTCGGGGTTTCAGCTGAACAGAAAAATATGTTTATTAACCATATTCCAATAGCTTATGCTGTAACTTATGTTTTTGGCACTGCTGGAGCAGCCTGGTTCCTTTCAGCGATCGGCCCCAAGATTTTAAGGGTGGATATTGTTGAAGAGTGTAAAAAATTAGAAGAAAAAATGGGGGCAGGGCAGGCTGAACCCGGGGTGGTTTCTGCTTACCAGCCGATTGTGGCCCGGGCCTATAAAGTAAAAAACATTAAATTCATAAATAAAACCATTAAAGAAATAGAATCAATTCTTATGCCGGATATAAGTTCCCTGCGGATATTTGTAGAGCGTATTCGCAAAGACGATAAGCTTTTAGACCCGGATCTTTCTATTATTATTAAAGAAGATGATGTTGTGGCATTGGTAGCCCGGCATGAATTGATGGTAAAACTAGAAAATGAAAATGCACTTGGTCCGGAAGTGGATGATAAAGAGCTGCTGGATTTCCCGTCAGAAATATTGGATGTAGTAGTTACGAATAAATCTATTTCTGGAAAAACGCTTAAAGAAATCGTAACTTCCCATGTTGGAGAAAGCGCCCGGGGAGTATTTTTGCGCAAATTAGTGCGCATGGGCTATGAAATGCCGGTTTTATTGCAGACTAAAGTAGATCGCGGCGATGTTTTGACTCTGGCTGGATCCAAGCGCGATGTTGAAAGAGCTGTAAAAGTATTGGGCTATGCCGACCGCCCAACGGATATGACGGATATGGTTTTTGTTGGTATTGGTATTTTGTTAGGCGGGCTGCTGGGCGCGCTTTCTATTAAGCTAGGCAATGTGCCTTTGAGCCTAAGCACGAGCGGTGGGGTTTTGATTATGGGTCTTATTTTTGGATGGCTGCGCTCGGTTCATCCTACCTTTGGCCGGGTTCCGCCTCCTGCGCTTTGGATGATGAATAATGTGGGCCTAACAACTTTTATTGCAGTGGTTGGGATCACTGCTGGCCCGGGGTTTGTTGAAGGATTAAAAGAAACTGGCATTATGCTTTTTGTGGCCGGCCTTTTTGTTACTTTAATCCCTTTGCTGGTTGGACTTTTGGTGGGAAAATATATTTTCAAAATGAATGCGGGCATTCTCTTGGGAGCTTGTGCCGGAGCCCGCGTAACAACAGCAGCTTTAGGAGCGATACAAGAAGTGGCTAAAAGCAAAATCCCGGCGCTGGGCTATACCGTGACTTATGCGATTGGAAATACTCTCCTTATTATATGGGGCGTAGTAATTGTGCTTTTGATGTCAAGATAAAAAGGGAGGTAATGTTATGGACCGTGCATCAGAAAAAAAATATTTGCAGTTGAGCCCGTTTGAATTAAAGGACAGTTTAATATCTTTGGCTTCAGAACATACAAAGCAAACTACCATGACCATGATGAATGCAGGGAGGGGAAATCCAAACTGGATTGCAACTACGCCGCGCGAAGCCTTTTTTACCTTAGGAACTTTTGCAATTGAAGAATCCCGGCGGGTTTTTAATAAGCCCAATATGGGAGGCATGCCGCAGGCTAAGGGAATTGCCAAGCGCTTTGAGGATTTTGCCAAGAAAAACTCATCTGCCCCTGGAATTAGCTTTTTAAAAGATGCGATTGCTTATGCTGTAGCAAAATTTGGATTGGAGCCGGATATTTTTGTCCATGAATTAGCTGACAGCGTAATTGGCGACCAATATCCTTCGCCAGACCGGATGTTGAAGTGCATTGAAAAGGTAGTGCATGCTTACTTAGAGCAGGAAATGTGCGCAGGAAAACCTCCCAAAGGAAAATATGATCTTTTTGCGGTTGAAGGCGGCACAGCTGCCATGTGCTACACTTTTGATTCTTTGATTATAAACCGGCTGCTGCATAAAGGGGATAAGATTGCACTAGGAGTCCCAGTTTTTAGCCCGTATATCGAGATTCCTACTTTGGAACGCTATGATTTCCGCGTGGTCGAGATTTTTGCCGATGAGATGGATGCGCAAGGATTCCATACTTGGCAGTACCCGGATTGGCAGATTACCCGTTTGGGCGATCCTTCTATAAAAGCTTTCTTTTTAGTTAATCCCAGCAATCCAGCTTCTGTAACTTTGCGGCCGAGTACTTTAAATAGGCTGGTAGAAGTTGTTAAGAGCCGCAATCCGAATTTGATTATTATTACGGATGATGTTTACGGCACTTTTGTAAATGGTTTTGTTTCTTTAATGTCCGTATTGCCCCAAAATACGATTGGAGTTTATTCTTTTTCCAAATATTTTGGGTGCACGGGCTGGCGCTTGGGAGTAATCGCAGTTCATGAAGATAATATTTTTGATAAAATGATTGCCAAGCTGCCTGAAGCAGATAAAGAAGCTTTAAACAAGCGCTACGGTTCTTTAACTCTTGCCCCAGAAAAGATGAAGTTTATTGACCGCATGGTAGCCGACAGCCGCCAAGTAGCACTCAATCACACAGCCGGGCTTTCTCTTCCGCAGCAAACCCAAATGGCGTTATTTTCTTTGTTTGCTTTATTGGATAAGGAAAATAAGTATAAAAAGGCGGCTCAAGGGATTATCCGTGACCGCTTGGAAAAATTTTATAAGGGAACCGGAACTCCTCTTCCCAATAATCCATATCGCACGGGCTACTATGCTACGCTGGATATTTTGGTTTGGGCGCGGCGCAATTACGGGGAAGAGTTTGCCGAATATTTAGTATCAAATTATGAGCCGATTGATATTTTATTCCGCTTGGCAGAAAGATTCTCCACCGTGCTTTTAAATGGTAATGGTTTTGATGCTCCAGACTGGTCGATTCGCATATCTCTGGCAAATTTGCCGGATGACATGTATCCGCGCATTGGCGAATACCTAGCCCAGCTGGGCCAGGAGTACGTCAAAGAGTGGAAAGAAAGCAAAAAGAAAAAATGAACTGGCAAGGATTGGAAAAACATAGCATTAGCCTCAAGCTTCCGCTCCTGATTATAAAAGGGAGTAAAGGAATATTAGCTTGCGGATATTTGAATGTTGAAACTTTTATTAAAACTGGAGAAGTTGCTGCCATTGTTACTGGTGTAAAAAGTTTTGAAGATATGCTTAATGCTAAAGTTGTAAAAGTTTCTGCTGCAGCTGAACAAGCGGGATTAAAAGTCGGGATGGCTGGCGCTGAAGTTATTGATCTGATCCGTTGATTAGGTTAATTTTTTTACTTCTTGGCCATTTTTTAATTTCAGCCTCTCTTTTAGAAGCTTGGCTCCTGTTTTTGTATTTTTCAACATAAACTATTTTTTTAGGAGGATTACATTTTGTATAATGCGCGCCTTTGCCGGATTTATGTTCTTTGAATCTTCGTTTTAAATCTGTCGTTATCCCAGTATAGAGGCTTTTGTTTTTGCATTCGATGATGTAGACAAAATAGGGCATTTTTAATAGTATATCAAAATGGGTTAGGGCTAAGAAGCCAGTATTGTGAAAAGGGTTACGGGAACCTGTGTTTTCCTGCTCTCCTGATTTTCTGGTATTCTGCCAACTGATCTTCTGATGCTCTGATTTACTGTGTTTTTTCCCATAATTTTTCCAATGTATATTGGTTTGGGTCAAAGCTGCTTTTTGCATTGTAAGTATCCGTTAGCCAGCCGAGCGGTTGGATCGAAGTAGTTTGCACTAAATCTGGCGCAGTACCTTTTATATTTACTTTAATGGCTTTGGATAAAAAATCAAATCCCAATGTTTCTAGCGGGAAAAAGATGAACAATGAGGTTCTGACATCGCGATTTTGGGTGAATTTAACCCCCATCGTAAAATTGGTCTGCATAGAGAAATCAATTGTGCCAGAGCCCCGAAGGTCTAAGCCCGACGCTGTGGCTTGCGTATTTTTAAAAGTTACAATTTCATTTACAATCTCAAAATCGCCTTTAACTTTTTTAAAATCCGGCATTTGGAAGCCTTTTACCATAGTATCTACGCCTTGCTGTGCAGCTGAAAAAATGGGAGCGTTTTTTAGGTCGGCATTGACCAGGCTGAAATTCCCTCCGCCTTGGATAGAACTGTTTTCTCCCCAGTTTCCAATGATTGCTATTTTCCCTGTCAATAATCCTTTTAGCCCGTCTAGCTGCGCATTAACGCGGTTGAATTTTTCCAGGTCCATATCTTCAACCTTTAGCTCAATTCCCCAGCGTTTATTATCCAGGGCCAGAGCTCCGGATAATTTGCCTTGATAAAGATCCATCGGCGGGATTCCCGAAGTAAATACGCCTTCTTCAACTTTCATGCCTAAAAGAAAGGATAAGGGTTCCAGCCCCAAGACGGAAAAATCCTTTAATTTCAGCCCGAGCTTGCCGGAATAGGTTTCAGGCTTGTCCAATTCTCCTTGTAATTTTCCGGAAAAATCTACCCGGCCTTTTAAATCGTTTTCCCCGGCTTCTACAGAAACAGTGAGGTGATTATCGGCATCATCAATTAAAATTTTTCCCGGAAGAGAATCCAAATTAATCCACCCCGAAAGATCACCGCTAAAAAGCAAGTCTTTTATATCTGGAATATTGCTGTCAATCTTGAAAGAAACTGCTTCGCTGGTGCTAAGCCAAGCTATTTCAGCCGAATTTTCGGATAACAATTTCAGGGAAAAGGTGTTGTCAGATTCTCCTAGTTTTCCCGAAAGTTTAAGCGCGCGGCTTGGCTGGAAAATATAATCTCCTTTTAGATCAACTGGTTTTTCCGAGCTTGTTCCTTGCAATTTTTGTATGCTTATTCCTGTATCTGTAACAGTTGCTGCACATTTGCCTTTTTCTAGGATCAAAGTTTTTTCAAGCATCAGGCTGAGGTTGTCAATTTGGGCTTGGGCGCTTAAAATATTTAAGGCCTTTTTATTTTTGAAATATTTTTGCTTGTGACGGATTGAAGCATTGCCGGTAAATTCGATATCGCCATAGTAAATTTGCCCGTTTTTAACGATATAATTTCCATCAATAGATATATTTCCTTGGGAGAAATTAAAATCAGCTTGGGCGTCTAATCCTAGCTTTTTTGTTTTCCAGGGCAAGATCAATTCATCAACATAGTAATTTATATAATCTGCCAAATCTGGTATTTTTAACCGTGCTTTGCCTTGGATGGCTTTGGTTTTTGGGGCATAGGTAAAATTGGACCAAATTTTATCCTGCAGCTTGGCATCTGTGCCAGAAATTTCAATAAAATAATCTTCCTGATGAGGGTTTTTTATTTTTATATCAACATTGCGGAAATTTTTGTTCAGCTGGTTATGGGCAGAATATTGGTCAAAGAAATGGACTTGGCCATTGGTTAAAATAATTTGATCTATATCGATAAAAGAGGGCTGGCCCTTATCTTTTTTGCCGAATAAGTTTTTTAAGGCAGCTTCGTAATTCCATTTCCCTTGCTTAGAGCGCTTGATTTTAAGGTCCGGCTCGAAAATATTAATTTGAGGCAGATGGACCTTGCGGGATAAAAGAGCCAGGTAATCTATATCCAGGTCAATTTCTTTGGCAGTGAGGAGAGGGGAGAGTTCTATTCCTTTCAGCTGGAAACCGCGCAAAAAGACAAAATCTATTTCTTGAATTTTTAAATTAAGGCGGTTTTCCTGATTAAATATGGCAATCTGGTTTTTTATTTCAGGAATAACGATTTTAGGGATAAAATAATAATTTAAGCCATACCAGATTGCAAAAGGAGAAACGAGAATTATGGTTAATAAGATAAAAAGGATAATCAGAAATTTTTTCAATTGCACGTTTCCACTTTGTTAAGCCTTTTATTGTTCAAATAAAGCCGTTAGTTTTTTCTTATCACCTTTAACTACCGGAATACCCAGCATTAATAATAATCGGGCCTTGGGAGCGCTTAAGTCCCCGGCCAAAATTGCCCCGTCTTTTTTTAGGGTTGCCCCTCCGCCTTCGTCCCCATAAATGGGATAAACACTGCCGTCAAAAACCCGGCTGGTAATAACCACAGGAATATTTTTGGCCAGTGCATATTTGATGGCTTTGTAAGTTTGGGAATTAACATTTCCTGCGCCAACACCTTCAACTACGATCCCTTCTGCATTTTTATTTGCGGCATAGTAAATTAGGCTGCCGTCATTGCCCGCATATTCAGAGATCAAAACAACATTGGGAAGTTTTTTTGGCAAAGGCAGTTTTTTCCGTCCCAAGGCTTCGTTATAGCGAAAAACTTTTCCCATGGCAATATATCCGAGATAGCCTTTTTCCCCGCAGTTAAAAGTTTGGACATTGGTAGTTTCGGTTTTCCGGACATTTCTGGCAGAGCAAATGTATTGGTTAAGGGTTACGGTCACGCCCCAATTTTGGGCTTTGGGCGAACAAACTTGGGTAACCGCGTTCAAAATATTGGCCGAGCCATCCGCAGATAAATCAGAAGCACTGCGCATAGCGCCAACCAAAACCACGGGTTTTTTACTTTTAATCGTTAGATCCAAAAAATAAGCAGCTTCAGCCATGCTGTCCGTGCCGTGGGTTATCACAACGCCGGCAACTTTTCGGTCTTTTAAGATATCATCTGCAGTGCGGCTAAGCTTGGCCCAGAGTTCCGGAGTCATTTGCGAGCTGTCAATATTAGAAAAATTTACTACAGTTATATTAGCGATTTTATCTAAACCAGCTACTGCTTTTACCAAAACATCTCCGGTGAGGGTAGGGACAACGCCTCCGCTTTTTTCATCTGCGGTTTCAGCAATCGTGCCCCCGGTAGTGATGATCGTAACATTGGGCAGTTTCGGGTTAGCCGCAAAAACTAAAGTGGAAAAAATAAAAACAAAAAACAGAACTAGAGAACTTATTATTTTCTGATTCATAAAACCTCCTTATAGATCATAATTAACACTGAATCGGATATTAGCATAGTCTAATCCACCCATGTCCAAAGCTTTTTTAACCATAGCGCCTTTTAAGCGCCAGTAGTAATTCTCGGCCAGCTTATATTCCAATATAAGGTCCGTTTCATATTGTCCGGGATTAAGGAACGAACCTTTGCCGGAAATAAAAGCTTGCGAATAATATATTTTTGCAGAAAAATTGCCAGGCCCGAGCTGGCAGATATTATTTTCCATTCCCAGGCTCCAGGCTTGTTCTCCGGCTAAGTCGCAGTCTTCTTCTATGATTGAAGTAAAGCCCGGATAACCGCTCCAGGGATTTACAATGTCATGGTTGGCCCGGGTAGTAGTATAAGCCAGCATAAGATTGAGACCGTTTTTCCATTGAAAAGATCCTTTGATGCCCAAGACTCCGGTTGAAAAATTGCCAGCGATCGCTTGTCCAATACTATTTTGATAAATAGTTTGTAGGGATCCTACTAAGTTAAGATTGTCTTGAAGAGGGAAAATATTATCTGCTTGTAAATAGAGGATATTCATAAAATCCCAGCAATAATAATTCCAACCTTGTACTTGTAAGCGTTGGCTCGGAGAAAGGTTGAAACCCGCGAGGGTAACTTCTTTATCTGTCCCAGCAAAACCCGCAAATTGGGACATGGGAACAAAATTAGTACTTGCCAATCCTTTTATCTTTGAAACATGTGAAAGAGTAAAAGAAGCTTGCGGACTGGGATTGCTATAAAATGTAATTGCTTCGAACATTTTTGGGATCATGCGGATGTCATGGATATTAACAAAAGGAGTATTCAGCGGCTGGCGATAAATCGTTATATTATTAGAACCAAAATTCGCTGAAATATTCGCTTGCCCCAAAACCGTAAAGCCTTCTTGGGAAGGAGTTAAAAGGTTGCCCCCGCCATAGGCTGGATTAGCAATCAAAAAAGGCTGGGAGGTATATGCTGTAAGGTTGAAATTAATTCCCTGCCAGCTTGGGCTGTTGTAATTTATCCAGCCGCCCAGAGCCATTGATTCTTGCTTGGGAACATAAGAGCGGTTAAAATAAAAACCTCGCAGTTTTCCAGAAAATTTTCTCGGGACATTGGCTCGAACTTGGACATTTAGGAAGATTAAACATAAAAGCAATCCAACAAGAATTTTATTTTCCATATCCACCTCTTCAACTACGGGCTTATTTTAGCGAAAGAAAATTATCAAAGCAAGAAGAAGATGCTATAATATTTACAATGCATTGGCATAAACAAATATTTTTTTTGATCCTTATATTATTTACTGCTTCTACTTCTTCTTTTGCTATCGATTATGGAAAATTGCTGCAACTTAGTCCTTTGCCTTCGGTTCGCTATAAACAAATTGCTGAAAACGCTGAGAAAAACAAGCTATTTTCAACCGCTAGCTATGGTTTAATCGGCGGCTGGATACTGTTTAATAATATTAGTAAAGGCTATGATGCTTACCGCGTCAATAATATCCTGGCTGGTTCAACCTTAATTGTAACTGCCGCGTTAGATTATATGATGCCTAATAGCTACATGATTGATCAGAAATTAATCGATGAGTTTGATATGAAAGGCTTAGAAAAAGAGACCTTGGCGTATTTTGAAATCAAATCAAAGGCTCGTACTAGTTTGGTGACTCGGCGCACTACGGCGCTAATGTATTTTATGTCTAGCTTAAGTTCCGCTGTAATCGCGGGCAATTCTCCCAGTCTTACTGAAAACGAAAGGTTTTGGACCAATTTTAATTCTATTGGTTTTTTAACTTTAGCTGCTTACCAATTGTTTTGGCCCAAAGAAGTTGAGATAGTAGCGAAGCAAATGGATAAGGAATTAATCCGTTAGATTTGTTTTAGTGCTATTCAATATTGCTGCTTACTCCGGTTCCAAACTTTTCAATAAAATAGCCAAGGCCACTGCCCAAGATTATAGTCATGATTGAGATGGGAATTAAGCTGAAAGGGGCGGCCCAAGCAATAATTATTGCAGCAGGAATAAGGATTAAAAAAGAAATTATTATTCCTTTGAATATGCTGTTAATTTTAAGATTTGAAGTTGCGATCATAAAACCAGCAATTAGCCATAAAGAAAAAGCGGATAGATTTGCGTCCCAAGTTAATTTCTGTAAAATCATTGGTATTACATCAAGTATCCCGGCAATCATCCCAAATAAAAGTCCAGCTTGAATTTTATGTATTTTAAGCATTAGCGCTCCTTTTTCATTACTTGTAATTATATCAAAAAGTTCCGCGGACTGCGAAACAACCTTTCGCGATAGTCTCTCATTCATACTAGAATTGCCGAGGTTTTGATATAATCAAATGAGTCATGAAACAAAACAAAACTAATGAAAATATTGCCAGAGTAATTGCCCAATATCGGGGCAAGTATAGGGTTCTCTGCAAAAACAAAGAATATTGGGCGGAAGTGACTGGTAAATCAATATTTAAGGCGGCTTCTCCACTTGATTTTCCTGTAGTTGGCGACTTGGTCAATATCAGCGTATTAGAATATGACCGGGCGATCATTGAAAGCGTCCTCCCCAGAAAGAACATTTTACAGCGGAAATCTGCTGGCAATGACGATGTTCAACCCATTGCTTCTAATGTTGATACTGCTTTTATTGTCCAAGCAGTTGATCGCGACTTTAATTTAAATCGTTTTGAGCGCTACCTGACCATTGTCGAAGCAGCCAAGATCATGCCGGTTATGGTCTTAAACAAATGCGATCTAATCACGCCGGAAGAGCTGGATGAAAAAATGGGCCAGCTAGAAACTCGTTTTAAGGGTATTCCTTTCATAACAACTAGTGTCTTAAAATTTGATGGCATTGACCCTCTTAAAAAGGCGATCACGCCTCAACAAATTCACTGCTTGCTTGGATCTTCAGGGGTTGGAAAGTCATCCCTTATAAACAAGTTGTTGGGCATTGAATTAATAAAAACAAAAGAAATCAGTGCTCAGACAAATAAAGGTAAGCACACAACCACTCATCGAGAGCTTTTTGTTCTTGATAACAGCGGGATGATAATTGATAATCCCGGCATGAGGGAAATAGGTTTAGTTGATGCAAAAGAAGGGATCAGCAGTGTTTTTGCTGAGATAGAACAACTGGGGAAAGGCTGTAAATTCATTGATTGCACTCATAAACACGAACCAGGATGCAAGGTTCTGGCTGCGGTTGAATCCGGGGAATTGAATGCGGATAAATATCAAAGCTATTTAAAACTGAAAAAGGAAGAAATTTATTATGACATGACCAGCCTGGAAAAGAGGCAAAAAGATAAGAGCTTCGGAAAAATGGTAAAAACTACTCTGAAACAGATAAGGAAACTGAAATAATCTGTTAACAAGCGGGGGTTATTGAGCGCCGTTTAAAGATCTTTCGGACTGCAAAGAAGCTCTTTTTTATTTGCAACCCTTCCGCAGCAAGAACATATGTATTTTGCAGCTTTTACAAGTGCCTTGATCTTTTTTAGATCAAATTTCATAGCAGGTTGCGTAAGCATGCACATTTTTCCAGATCTATCTCCGGCACATCCGCAATCGCAAGAACTCGAATCGCAGCACGAAGATTGATTAGTATTCATACAAAATTCATCCTTTAAATTTGTTTTCCCTCTCCTAAACGATTATCGAACTTAACTTGCTAAGACTTACGCCAGATAGCTGTCCGCAGATAACTTTTACCGGTCGAAGCATCATATGTATTATAGAACATACGCCAATTACCGTTACTTAACTGAAGAATATAAACATCGGCACCTTGGATCCCCGTTGATCCTGATTCTGTCCAGGAAACGCCATCGCTGGAAACCGCTTTGTAGATATAAGAATTAGTTGAATAATACATAATATACTGGCCTTGATAAACAAAAACATGGGGATGGGTTGCCCGATTTTGCGAGCTCGAAAGTCGAATACCACTATCTTTGCTAAACGTCAATCCGTCGCTCGAAACAGCGCTTAAAATATTAAAAGGGATGATGGAACCGTTCTCGTTTGCCCCGCCGTAATATAATTTGTAGCTCCCGTTAGAAAGTATCAGGGTAGTACCGTTGTCGACAACCGCCAGATCATATGCCCCGCCTGTTGCTACGCGAGTGCCGGTCTCTAAAGTAAAGGTCTGGCCTTCATCTGTTGATATGGCGCTTATGATCCCGGCATTATCACGAGCATTATAATAGAGACGGTAATTGCCATTACTAAGTTTGACCGGTCGGCTGACAGTTACATCTCCTAACCTGATGCCTGACTCAAGCGTCCAGTTTGTTTCGTTAGTAGAAACGGCGCTATAAAGAGCAGCGGATGATGACAAGGTATTAACACTTATAAACAAACGTAAATTTCCGTTGGCAAGTTGGATTATTGAAGCGTCTGATACGCCAAGCGCCCCGCTAATTCCAATGGTATCAGGATTAAAAAGTATACCTTCATCAACCCAATTTTCAGTATTGGAAGAGTTATTCAAAGAACCACAACCACAATTATAAATCAATAAAGCAACCAAAACGGTAATTAAAAATACAAATATTTTCAAATGATTCATTTCTAAAATAGATTTATATAATATCTCTTTCCCAACCGCTAATGTTCGCAAACAAATAATGGCTCCGCGAGCAGGATTCGAACCTGCGACAGGGTGATTAACAGTCACCTGCTCTACCAACTGAGCTATCGCGGATTGCCAAAGATCTTTGCCTGTGTAAACAAGCGGGAATATTTTACTAGAAATCCGTTCTTTCTTCAATCGCTATTCACTGTGAAGATTAATATTAAACATAGTTAAAACAATGCTATGAAGAAATTAAATCTGTGATATAATTTTTTTACAACTCAGACCTCCAATTTGCCTAAGTAAAAGGAGGGGAAAATGAAGATCGGCAAAATTGTTTGGGTTCTGGTTATCCTGCTTTTTGTGTTCTTTCTTTATCGTATTATTTCTGTTGTAGAAGATAAAAAACCTGATTCTACAATTAAACCTATCCCCGTAACTGTCAGCCAACCAAAAATGAGCGTGATTGCCCAAAAGATTGCCTTGGTCGGGGATGTCAAGGGCGAAACCGAAGTCCAAGTACGGCCAAAAACTACCGGCCGAATTGAAGAAATTTATGTTAATGAAGGCGATGTTGTGCGCAAAGGCGATCGCATGGTTTCTTATTTGGCAGGCATTACCCGGAGCAATCCGGTCTATGAGGATTTAGTTACTTTTGCCCCGGTTTCTGGGATTGTAGGAGTTAAATATATCAAGCAGGGGGAACAGGTAACGGCTTCGATGGGTACGATTAATGCGGTTTTTTCCATCTATCAAATTAATCGGGTAAAAATTTATGCCAGCGTGCCGGAAAAATATGTACCGGAAATAGCTCCGGGCTTAATCGCAAAGATCAAATTTGACAGTTATCCGGATAAGGAATTCGAAGGAAGAATTTCCTACGTGCGTCCGGTTTTGGATCTGAATACTCGCACTATGCAAATTGAAATTTTGGTAGATAATCCGCAGCATTTGATCCGGCCAGGCATGTTTGCCCGAATTGAACTAGCGCTCAAGCATAAAAAAGAAGCCATGATTATTCCTCTGGATGCAATGCTGGAGGATGTCAGCCAATATGTTTTAATTGCTGAAGGCAACCGCGCGATCAAAAAAGATTTACAAACCGGGATTAGAGACAATGACTGGATTGAGGTTGTGTCCGGGCTGAATTTAAGCGATAAAATTATTGTAGTGGGCCAGAGGATGGCCAAGGCGGGATCAGTCATTGAGGTAAAATCGAGTGATTAAATTTTTCGTTACCCGTCCGCTTTTCACTCTTGTTATTTTTATTTTCTTCTTTATTATTGGCGGGATTTGCTGGTCAATTTTACCCTTGGACTTTTTGCCAACCATTGATTTGCCGGCAGTTACGGTTATTACCACTTATCCCGGAGCCAATGCCCAAGATGTAGAAATGATGGTGACTAAAATCATCGAGGATTCAGTTTCATCTGCCGCAGATATTGACCGCATTGAATCCAACAGCATGGAAAATATGTCTATGATCACGATCTATTTTAACTGGGGAGTGGATTTGGATGTTGCTACCAATGATGTCCGGGATAAGCTGGATTTGGTACGCAAAGACCTGCCCAAAGATGTTGACCCTTCAACTATTGTTAAATTTGATATTTCATCCGTGCCGATTTTGGTTTTTGGTATTTCTGCCAAAGAATCTGCCCCAGATCTTTATCACATTGTAGATAAGCAGATCAATAATGATTTGAAGCGCATTAAAGGCATTGGCAGCTGCAGCATTATTGGCGGCAAACAGCGCCAGGTAAAAGTTGAGCTGGATCGGGATGCCTACCAATCGCGCAATATTTCTATCCAGCAAGTTATTTCTATGCTGCAGGCCTCCAACCTGAATATGCCGGCAGGAACATTAAAAATGCGCACTTTGGGATTTGCGCTGCGCACCCCAGGAGAATATGCAACAGTTGATGAAGTGGCAGATACGATTGTTGGCAGTTATCAAAACCAGCCGGTTTACTTAAGGGATATTGCCAAGGTTTGGGCGGATTATGAAGACAATGATTGCGTTACCCGGGTCAATGGGGAGGTGGGGTTGTCTCTTTCAATCCAAAAACAATCCGGCACGAATACTTTGCAGGTTATTAACGCGGTTTATGACAAGCTGAATGAAATCCAAAAAACTCTGCCCCCGGATATTAAGATTGTGGCAGTACAGGATAGTTCGGAAAATGTTTACATGTCAGTGGATAATTTATACGAAACTTTAATGTTTGCCTTTCTCTTTGTGGTTATTGTTATCCTAATATTTTTACGCAAGCTCACCAGTTCATTGATTGTAACTTTAAGTATCCCATGTTCTTTGGTTGTTTCATTCATATATTTATATGCTTCTGGAGCAAGCTTAAATATTATTTCCCTTTCTTCGCTGGCCATTGCTTTAGGGTTAGTCGTGGATGATGCTATTGTTGTTATAGATAATATTACCCGCCACCAGGAAGAAAAAGGCGAACCTCCCAAAGAAGCATCAATTTACGGGCCAGGGGAGGTAGCAACTGCGGTTATTGCTTCTACTATTACGAATATGGCAATTTTTATTCCCATGGCGCTCATTACTGGTTTTGTGGCAATTTTCTTTAGCCAGCTTTCTATTACAATTGTGGTGGTGCTTTTAGCTTCTCTTTTAACTGCTATGTCTTTAACTCCCATGCTTTGTTCCAAATTTTTGGTGGTCAGAAAAGACCAAAAGCACGGGAAATTTTATTTAATGATTGAAAATTGGTTTAATGTTTTGGAAGATAATTATAAGATGTGGCTGGATTGGTCTTTGCATCACCGCCCAATAATTTTTATTGCTGGACTTATGCTGGTGTTGTCTTCCCTGCCTTTGTTTATGCTGGTGCCAAAAGATCTTTTTCCCATGATTGATTTGGGCAGTATCCAGATGAATGTGCAAATGCCAGTAGGCACGCACTGGACCGAAACTGCCAAAATTGCGGAACAAGTTGAAAAATTGATTAAAGATAATGTTCCGGAACTGCGCTTTATGGTAACTCGCGCAGGCATGGATACTTCTTCCAATTCTATCGGATCTTCTTTTGGCGGCATGAAAACCGGGCCGCATATTGCTTTTGTCCAGTTGCGCTTAGTGACAAGAGACCAGCGCAAGCGCAGCACCCAGGAAATCCAAAAAATGCTTTCAGATAAGATCATGGCAGAAATTCCCGGCGTAGATTTGGTGGATATGAAAGATACCGGCGGAGTGAACCAGGCAATGGGAGTGAATAAGCCGTTGTCCGTTGAAATTTATGGTGATGATTTTACTGAAACCGATGATTTAGCGCAAAAAGTTAGCGATATGACTGCAAAAATTCCAGGTGCAGTGAATGTTACTATTTCGCGCGACAAAGGCAATCCTGAATATTGGGTTGAGGTCAACCGCGCCAAATCTGCTTTGTTAGGTATCACGATTAGTGATGTTGCACAAACCATGCGCAATAATGTTTATGGGTTCAAGGCAACCAAGTTCCGCAGCTTGGGAGATGAGTATGATATTTTTGTGCGCTTAAAAGAAGATATGCGCCAGACCATCGAAGATGTAAATGCTTTGAATATTACTGGCCGCGTAAATAACCAGGGGGTTCCTTTGCCGAGCATTGCAGATGTTAATAAGCGGCTAGGGCCTTTGAATATCCAAAGGAAAAACCAAAACCGCGTGGTAAAAGTTGAAGCAAATTTATATAAAAGGCCATTGAGCGAAGTAATGACGGATGTGCGCACAGGGATTAACCAAATGGAATATTCGGCCAATATAAATATCAAATACGGCGGCATCCAGGAGCAAATGGGAGATACTTTTTCCAGCTTGCTGCTGATGTTGATCCTGGGGATTCTTTTAGTTTATTTGGTAATGGTGGCACAATTTGAGTCAATTATTGATCCTTTGATTATCATGTTTTCTGTGCCGTTTGGCGCTTGCGGAGTAGTTTGGGCGCTGATGATTACAGGAACATCTTTTGATGTTATGGCTTTTGCAGGTTTGATTATGGTGGTGGGGATTGTAGTAAAAAATGCGATTGTTTTAATTGATTTTACCAATATTTTACGGGCCCGGGGCATGGAGCTTTTTGACGCGGTAAAAGCTGCGGGCAAGAGCCGCTTGCGCCCGGTTTTGATGACAGCACTCACTGCGATTTTAGCTTTAATCCCAATGGCGATTGTTCATGGCGAGGGCGGTGAAATGTGGGCTCCGCTGGGCCGGGCAGTTATTGGGGGGCTGGTTGTTTCTACTTTGGTTACTTTAATTTTTGTGCCGGTAGCTTATTCTGTGGTAGAAGAAAAAATGCGCAGGAAGGAAATCGTGAAATGAAGCTGGTCATGGTTATTTACGGGGCATCGATTGATGATGAGGTGATGGAAGTTTTGCATAAGCTGCAGATAAAAAAATATACCAAACTGCATAATTTAACTGGGCAGGGCGAAACTGCCGAGCCGCACTTAAATACCGCGATTTGGCCGGGCGAAAATCTTCAATTAACAATTGTATTAGAAGAAGATAAAAAAGATAAACTTTTGCAAGAGGTCAAAATTTTGAGCCAGCAATTTGCGCGGGTGGGGATCAAGGCTTTTGTTTTGCCAGTAGAGGAGTCTGTGTAATGCGCAGGAAAATTATAATTTTATTCGGGTTTATTATTGCAGGCTGCACAGCGGCCTTAGCCATGAATTTGAATGAAAGCATTGATACTGCTCTACAAAACAGCCCTTCCGTGAATGCTGCGCAAAAAAATTATACTGCAGCCCAAGCCCGGTTTTACCAAGCAGGCGGGGCTTTGGCTCCGCATGTTACATTAAATGGCTCAACAGGCAAAAGTTATAACCAGCCGATGACAGTAACTATTCCAGGCACTGGGTCTTTTTCTTTATCTCCAGATGAAACTGCCCAAATAAATAGTTATTCTTTGTCTTTATCCCAGCCTCTTTTTACCGGTGGCAAATTATTACAAGCTTTTCGAATTGCAGATGCCAGCTTCCAAATTGCTGGGGAGGATTTGAAAAAAGAAAAGGATTCCACTTCTTTTAATGTGGTAAATGCTTATTACACAGTATTGAAGGCGGATAAGATGGTTGAGTTGAACCAGCAGCAGATTGATAACACGCAAAAATATTTAGATATGGTAAAAGTTTTTTATAGCAGCGGGCTTTCAACTAAGGCAGATATGCTAAGGGTGGAAGCCGAGCTGGCAAATTTGCGCCAGGCTCAAATCAGATTAAAAAATATTTTAACGGTTTCTAAATTGTCTTTTAACAGTATTTTGGGCCGAGACTTGAAAACCGAAGTTTCTTTACAAGAGCCGTCGGAGAATATTTTTGTTGATAAAGAAGTTGCAGTCCCTACCTTACTAAAAACTGCTTATGAAAAGCGGCCGGAATGGCGGGCTTTTTTGCAAGCCACCCGCATTGCGGATGAGACCGTTGGTTTAGCGCGCGGAGATTTTTTTCCGCAACTGATGTTATCCGGTTCTTACGGCAGTACTTATACGAATTACCCGCAGACAAGGCATTTTGATCTGCGCAATTGGAAAGCCATGGTAATGGGCAGTTTTAATATTTTTGACGGTTTTTATAATTGGAATAAGGTGTGGGAAGCGCAGGCTAATGTAGATATGATGAAAGCGCAGAAGCAAGGCTTGAGCGATAATATTGAGTTAGAAATTACCAGCGCAGCTTCGGATTTGCAATCCACTTATGAACAAATTGCTGCTGCGAAAATTACCGTGGATTTGTCCCAAGATTCTTTTGAATACGCAGAGGCAAGTTACAAAAGCCATATCGGGACGAATATCGCGGTTTTGGATGCCCAAACGCTTTTATTCCAATCACAATCCAGCCTTTGGTCAGCTAAA
This sequence comes from uncultured bacterium, assembly GCA_964528395.1. Taxonomy (GTDB): domain Bacteria; phylum Margulisbacteria; class WOR-1; order CAZGTC01; family CAZGTC01; genus CAZGTC01. The sequence goes on along the minus strand of CAZGTC010000006.1, from coordinate 67,091 downwards.
TACGATTACCAAATTGCCAAGGCCAAGATCAATAAGGCTGTTGGCGTTACTATTTTCCCTGTGCAATAATGTGGAATTAATTCAATCTTGCGGCGTAATTAAAAGCTAAAAAATATTTATCCCATTTTTCATCAGAAGAGCCGTAAATATTGTCATACATAAAATAATCTACCAAGGTTTCCCTGACGCGCAAAAGTTCTCTTAATCTGCAAAACTCTTTTTCATTGGCAATGGTTAAGTCCAAAAGCTCCAATGCCCGGTCAAAAGCCCGATCGCTATATTCTTTATTGCCTTTATTTCTCCAGGAAATAGTCCGTCCTATTTCACTGCCAACATTGGCCATCTGTTCACAAAAAGATAATTTTGCCCACCGCCCATTAGCTAGTTCTTTATGATAAACCATCTTCTACCAACTTATTTACGATACTAATAATTTTTTCTTGGATTTTTTTGTCATTTATATTCCGGTTACGATTTCCTAAATGTGGTTTTATATTTACCATTGAATCAAATTCGATTCTTTCATTCTTAGGTAGATCTGGATATATATTTATTCCCCAAAGATTATTCTGCTTTGAGCCTTGTTCAAGCAGGAGTGATTCTTGGTCAGCGTGGAGTTCAGCATCTACAACCATTATTTCATTTTTAATATCCACAACTGCCTTAACAAATTCGCCAAAAAAATTTTGAGACATTTCTTTTAATTCTTTAATTGTAATTTTATTTTTGATTATTTTCATTATTTTTACATTATGGATCTGTCACAAAATAAGTCTAAATTAGGTTGAGACAACCTAATTTACGTGTAGTTGAGGTTGTCTCAACCTCAACTTTAACATTTTTATGAAAGATTTTTAATATTATAACATAGCGGGGAGATTAAAAATTTAAACGGTTCTAGATAACTTTAATTATCTCCAATATTGGCCATACATATGTATAAGCATGTTTTTGATAGGATCTAGGAATACAATCATTGATGATCCTCCTGGTCTAGTGGTTGCTTCCATAAAACTATTTGGTATATGAGGAACTGCCAGCCCGTGTCCGATTTCATGAACTGCAGTTGCAAAAAAAGAATATTTTCCAGGAGTGTTTTTGTCGGGATCCATTTCAAACAGGAACCTTCCGAAATTAAAAAGTATTTCTGATAATCGGTGCTGTTTTCCCTTGTTTTCATATCCGCGATAAGTAAAAACAATACTTATTGTTTGGGCAATTGTTGCGGATGAAAATTGCGAAGCATCATTGATACGAACCAAAATAGAAAATTTATCTTGTTCATTTTGTTGGTATTCAGCAAAACCACTCCCATTAGGATCAAGAGAGCATTGATGCTTGCTCCAATATACTAGGGGCCGGCCAGTTGCGAGATAATATAATTTTTCGATTTTGTATAAGATTGCTTCAACAGAATGGTCAAAAGACGGATCAACTTTAAATTGGAATGCTGCAGTTCCTGTGCCATTAGGATATTCTGGATAATCTGTGGAAACTTCATTTTCTTGATCTTTTGGATGTATTCTTCCAAGCAAGGTTAGATCAGAACAGTTTTCCAATGCTTTTTCAGGTTGAGGAAATATGCTGCTAGGGCCGCAGCCAGAAGATAAGCCGGCGAGAGTTATCAATGTTATGAAACTAAAAGCTTTGAAAAAATGAGAAGAAGCACTGAAAAGTGTTGACAAGATTTGAAAAAGTAAAGACAAGTCTGAAACAATTTCCGCTTTTGGAGCGCGGATTTGTGTGGTTTGAAAAGCACAATAAGAGCCTGGCCTTTTTGGTTTTGAGCCATAGGATAAGGGTCTTTTTTGGTGTGCTAAATTTCTTTGTATATGGTATGGTTGCATGTTTTATTGTCGATAGATTACTAAAAAAATTTCAGTCTAGTTTAATTTTTTTATCAAAAAAACGTACCGTAGAATGTCTCATTCTGAGGCAACCTTGCCTACGTAGCCTACGTACAATTTATTTTTTATAAACAAAATCCGTTTCCACATTTTTTAGGGTGGGGTGTTTTTTGTCTTTTTCCGATAAAATAGGTTCACCCTGAAAAGGCCATTTTATCCCAACTTCTGGTGCCCTCCAGAGCAGAGCCCGTTCATTGGCTTGGCTGTATTCGCCCGTGCATTTATACATAACTTCTGCTATTTCGCTCATGGTATAAAATCCGTGCGCAAATCCCGAAGGGATATACAGCATTTTGCGATTTTCTTCGGATAATACTTCTCCGACCCACTGGCCATAAGTAGGAGAGCCTTTGCGCAAATCCACTCCCACATCAAAAATCTCCCCATGAATACATCGAACCAGCTTTCCCATGGGATGGGTGGCCAGTTGATAGTGCAAGCCTCTTAAAACACCTTTGGTTGATTTGCTATGATTATCTTGGATAAATTCTTCTGATATTCCATTGGCAGCAAACTCGCTTTTTTTATAAGATTCCATAAAAAATCCGCGGCTATCTGGGAAATAATTCGGTTCAATAATTACAATGCCATCAATTTTTGTTTTTGTAAATTTCATTTCAACTGCTCCTTATTTAAAATGAATTCTTATTATAGCAAATATGCTAAAATTGTTCCCTAATGAAAAGGCTAAGAAATCTGGTAAATCCCTTTAATATCAATCCCGAGGTGAAAATTGATCTCAAGCAGGTTTTTGCCAGGGAACAACCCTTGGTTTTGGATATTGGTTTTGGCAAGGGTGATTTTCTCATCCAGATGGCAGAAAAATTCCCGAAAAAAAACTCCATTGGTTTGGAGATTCGTTTCCAGTTTGTTGATCGGGTAAATAAGATTATTGAAGAAAAGGGGTTGAAAAATTGCCTGGCAGTTTTGGCCAATGCCAATTTCCGCTTAAAAGAAATGTTCCTGCCAGATTCAATTTCCGAAATTTATATCCTTTTTCCTGATCCATGGATGAAAAAAAGGCATCATAAAAGACGGGTGGTTAGCGATCAGCTGATCAAAGATATGCACTATATCTGCCAAAATAAAGCCGAGGTTCATATTAAGACCGATGAAAAATTTATGTTTGACGACATTTGCGAAAAATTTGCCGCAGCCCAGCTTTTTAAAAAAACAAGAGATCTCGAACTCCCTTGTTTAACCAATCGGGAAGAAAAGTATATCAAGTGGTGCAAACCGATCTATCAAGCTACTTATATAAAATAGCTTCTAAATATGATAATATTTATCTCTAGGAGTTTTTGATAATGAGAGTCAACCTTGCGGGTTATAATATTGATGCAGATGTAATTGAAGAGCTAAAAAAACAATCTTCGGAGCGCCAGGATGTAACTCCAGAAACTTTATCCGCAGCTTATGCCCGCATTTCCCGTGATCCCCGGCCAATTGATGAATTGAGAGAATCTGCCCGTAAAGAAGTGGAAAAAGCCCGCAATTCAAACAGCGCCATCATTTTTAAAATGGGACATCATTCAGTGGCCGAACACGCGGTTTTTAACTTTGATATTATCGGGGTTTCACGCTTGGCTTTGGAAGCCTTAGAAAAATTCCGCTTATCATCTTATACTGAAAAATCCCAGCGCTATATTACTCTAACCGATGATTATGTTATCCCTGAAGAAATTGAAAAAGCAGGTTTTACGGATTTGTTTAAAGATACCATAAAAAAACAAAATGCTTTTTACCATAATTTGTATGGGGAATTGAAAAACTATATTTTTGGACAGCATCCTGATATGGCAAAAGATCCTAAGCAGGAACATATTTTGGACGGTTGGGCCAAAGAAGATGCGCGCTATACTGTATCGCTTGCAACCCAGGGGCAGGTGGGGTTAACGATAAATGCCCGCAACCTTGAATTGCTCTTTCGCCGGTTTGCTTCCCATGCCTTTGATGAAGTGCGCAATTTGGGATTGGAAATGTATAAAGCGGTAGAAAAGATTGCTCCGTCGATCATTTTATTTACCAAGGCCAATGATTTTGATGAAAAAACTTATCGCGAATTGCGTAAATTAATTCTTTTAAAAATAAGGGATTTTGGCGCGGAAAATTTATCTGACGTAGAATTAATTGATTATACTTTGGACGGGGATCTGAAAATCGTGGCTGCCTTGATGCATGCAGCCACCCATCGCTCTTATGCTTATTGTATGGGGGTAGCGCGCGGATTAACCGAAGAACAAAAGTTGGAAATCATCAAGCGCTCCTGCCAATATATGGAATTTTATGATGCAAATTTACGCGAGTTTGAATATGCTGACCTGACTTTTAATTTGATTGTGTCTTCTGCATGCTTTGGCCAGCTCAAGCGCCACCGTATGGCCTCGATTTCTACCCAACCCTATGATCCGGCTTTGGGCTTTACCTTGCCGGAATCAATTGTTAAGATTAAGCGCCAGAAAGATTTTGAGGACATTATCCAGCTTACGAACGAAGCTTATAATATAATGTATGAGAAAATAGGGGATTCAGCTGCGTATATTTTGACCAATAGCCATCGCCGGCGCGTGCTTCTTAAAATCAATGCGCGCGAGCTTTATCATTTTTCCCGCTTAAGGGAAGATTCTCATTCTCAATGGGATATCCGTAATATTTCTTCCAAGATGTCGCATTTAGCTAAAAAAATTATGCCTTTAACTTTTTGCCTTTTAGCAGGAAAAGATCATTATCCAAAAGTTTATGAGGGAGTATATGGCCAAGCGCCCAAAATCCTGCCTTAATTTCCAGCAAATTATTGCCAAGCTCAATGATTTTTGGGCAAAAAATGGTTGTATTATCCAGCAGCCGTATGATGTAGAAAAAGGCGCAGGCACCATGAGTCCCCCAACTTTTTTTCGGGTTTTGGGGCCAGAACCTTTTAATGTAGCTTATGTTGATCCTGTGCGCCGGCCTACGGATGGCCGCTATGGAGAAAATCCCAATCGTTTATTCCACTATTACCAGTATCAAGTTATTATGAAGCCTTCCCCGATTGATATTCAGGATTTATATTTGGATAGCTTGCGGGCCATTGGCATTGATCCAGCCGCCGAAGATGTGCGCTTTGTTGAAGATAACTGGGAATCTCCAACCCTTGGTGCTTGGGGGGTGGGCTGGGAGGTGTGGGCTGCGGGCATGGAAGTGACCCAATTTACTTATTTCCAGCAATGCGGGGGTTTTACTTTAAAGCCGATTGCAGTTGAAATTACTTATGGTTTGGAACGGCTGGCCATGTTTATCCAAAAAAAAGACAATGTTTTTGATATTGATTGGACCAAAGGCGTGAAATACCGCGATATTCATTTGAAAAGCGAGCAAGAGCATTCAAAATATAATTTTGAAGTAGCAACTGTTGGGAGCTTGCAGCAGCTTTTTGAAATTTTTGAAAAAGAAGCTTTTCATGCTTTTGAAGCAAAATTAGTTTTGCCCGGGTATGATTATGTCCTCAAATGTTCGCATGTTTTTAATTTACTGGATGCGCGGGGCGCGATCTCGGTTTCTGACCGCCAGCATTTTATTGGAAAAATCCGAAAAATGGCGCGCCTGGCAGCTAAACTGTATGTTGAAGGAATAGAACAAAATGCCTAATCTTTTATTAGAAATAGGGTGCGAAGAGATTCCCGCGCGTTTTATGCCGGATCTTCTGGCAGATTTTAAGGATAAAGCCGAAGAAGTTTTCAAAGAAGAAAAGCTTTCTTTTACAAACATACAAACTTTAGGAACTGCGCAAAGAATAATCCTTTTTGTTGAGGATTTAGCCAAGCAGCAAGATGACCAATTTCTGGAACAAAAAGGGCCGCCTTGCGACATTGTTTTTGATAAAGGGAATAATTTAACCCCAGCTGGGCAAGGTTTTTTGAAAAAATACCAGGTGACGATTAGCGAAACCTTCAAGAAGTCCGATGGAAAAAAAGAATACCTGTATGCCCGGGTAGAAAAAAAGGGCCAAAAAACCACAGCCATTCTTTCTAATTTAATTAATCGAATCATCACTTCCCTTTATCTTCCCATAGAAATGCGCTGGGGGCAGGGAGAGACCAAGTTTATTCGTCCCATCCACTGGGTTTTGGGCTTATACGGCAAAGAAACAATCAAAGGTGATGTTTTTGGCATAAAAATTTCCAATGCAACTTATGGCCATCGCTTGCTGACGAATTCGCGCAAGGCGGTTATTTTGGAAGCCAACTTGCCGGCTTATATTGCCCGCATGAAAAAACTCAAGGTTATGATTGACCCAAAAGAAAGAATAGAAATCATCACCTCCCAAATTTTGTTCTGTGCCAAGATGCAGCACTTAGAAGCCCAAATTGATGCGGATCTCATTTCTGAAGTTAATTTTCTCGTAGAATTTCCAATTGCTTATATGGGCAAATTTGATCCGAAATTTTTAGCTTTACCTAAGGAAGTTTTAATCACTTCCATGAAAAAGAACCAAAAATATTTTCCGTTATACGACCGTCTAAAGCATTTGCAGCCGTTTTTTATTTTGGTTTCCAACGGGACCTTGCAAAAAGATTCTTCTTCTGTGATTGCAGGCAATGCCCGGGTCTTGGCCGCGCGCTTATCTGATGCAGTTTTCTTTTATCAAGAAGACTTGAAGACTAAATTAGCTGACCGCACTTTTAGCCTAAAGAATGTCAGTTACATTGAAAAAATTGGGACCTTGTGGGATAAGGCTGAGCGCTTGAAAAAACTTTCTGTTTGGCTGGCCAAAGAATTAAAAAATAAGCCGGTTATCCCTTTTGTTGAGCGGGCAGCCTATCTTTGCAAAGCAGATTTAGTGACCCAAATGGTTTTTGAGTTCCCGATTTTGCAGGGAATTATGGGAAAAGTTTATGCCTTAAATAGCGGAGAGGAACAAGCTGTGGCTGAAGCGATTTTTGAGCATTATCTGCCGCGTTTTTCCGGGGATATCTTGCCGCAGAGCGATCCCGGGGTAATTTTGGCTTTGGCAGATAAAATCGATCTGTTGGCGGGATGTTTTGCGATTGGATTGATTCCATCTGGTTCGCAGGATCCTTTTGCCTTAAGGCGTGCGGCCTTAGGAATAATCGCGATTGTTTTAAAATATAAGCTTAGCTTGTCTTTGCAGGATGTTTTTTCCGAGGCTTATAAACTTTTTCAAGAGCAATTTCCTGGAGTGGTTAATCCGGATTTTGTTGGATTGGAAAAAGCTTGGTTTGATTTTATTGAACAGCGCTTTAAAGGGGTTTTGCAGGAAGCAAAAATCCGCCACGATATAGCAGATGCAGTTTTATATGATTTTAATGATATCTGGGATGTTTTCCAGCGTGGAAAAGAATTAAATGCTCTGATAAAAGAAAGTTTTGTGCAGGGAGTTGCTGCCACTGGCGATCGGATCGCGCGCTTGGCAAGTAAATCTACCAGAGAAAAGATCGAAGAAAAAGATTTAGTTGAAGAAACCGAGAAAAAAGTTTATTCATTATATATGCAGGTTAATTGGGAAGTAGGAGAAGCTTTGAAAGCTGCAGATACCAAAAAAGCGCTCCAAGCTTTAGCGCGCTTAACCCAGCCAATTGAAGAATTATTTAATAAAGTTATGATTATGGTCGAAGATCCACAGCTAAAAGAAAATCGCCTCGCTTTATTATCAAACCTTGATCGTATGTATAAAGAAGTTGCAGATTTTGGAAAAATATCAATCTAAATTATAAACTTCTTATCTTGTTTAGCTTTGTATGCATTTACTTCTTGTGCAGCTTTTTCTGACCCTCTTTTCCCTAAAATTCCAAACATCTTATTTTTATAGCCTTCCACCCCCGGCTGGTCGTAAGTGTTCAAGTTTAGCAGTTCCCCCTCCATGGCTGTGGCGATCTCAAAAAAGAAAATTAGTTCTCCAATACGGGCTTCATCAACTTTGTCAATTTCAAGGGTGCAATTCATGCGTTTTTCATTAACTAGGTCTGCTGCAGTTGCTTCTAAACTGGCGTCCAATATTTGGTCAAAGGATTTTTGCGCCAAGAAACTGCCTTCTTCTTTAGGGACTGCTAAATTGCTTCTTTCTTTCACTTTTATAAATGTGATAGTTTTATTATATTCTCCTTCAATATTATTTTGCTGGGTGGAATGTAAATCTTCATTCCCAACCGATGGGATAGGGGTTCTCCCAAGATTTACGACCTTTCCCTGCTTATCGTGTTTTTTACCCAGGGATTCAGCCAAAAGTTGCACATACCATTCACCGAGGCTTTTTAAATTCCGGGCAAAGGGCATCATAATCGCGATCTTTGCGCCAAATTTTTTGTAAGCAATGGTTTGCAGAGCAGCGTACATATAAGCTGGATTTTTAAAAATATTTTCTTCTTTGGTTATACTATCCATGGCTTCTGCTCCAGCTAAGAGCGCTTTAATATCAATTCCAGTTAATGCAGCAGTCAAAAGACCTGACGGAGAAAGTACTGAAAATCTTCCGCCCACGCCTTCGGGCAAAGGAAAGGTGATGATTCCTTTTTCTTGATTAATCCAAGAGCGCAGATCTCCTTTATTCGGGTCAGTTACTGCAATAATTTGCTTTTTATAATTATCTCCCAAAGAATCTTTGAGCCATTTTTTGGCAGATTCAAAACCGCAGCGCGGCTCTGTGGTTCCGCCGGATTTTGAAATAATGATAAGGCCAGTTTTTTTCGGATCTAGATTATTTAATAGAACTTCTAGCGGGGCTCCATCCATAGATCGGCCTTCAAAATATATCCGCGGCCGTCCGCACCTTAAAGCCGGATATTCATTCCAATAAGATGGTTTTAGCGCATCCTGCAGCATTTGATTACCCAAAAAAGATCCCCCAATGCCAAAAGAGATAATATTTTCATACTTGGCGGAAAAATCATCTGCAGTTTTTATAATTTCATTGACCAGTTGCTCTTCTTGATAAGGAAGCGCCAGCCATTGCTGCATATTTTGAATGCGTAAAGCTTCATTTTTCCTTGCTTCCATCAAGATCTTGTGGCCTTTTTCAATACTTGGAATTAATTCTTTTATTTGTTCTTCTGTAATACCTCTTTCTTTCAGCATTGAAGACATCATATTATTGTAATTCAGTTTCATTTTTATTTTTTCCTTTCTAGTTTTGGAACTTGGTTTAATAAGGCTATTTCAAAAATTTTGAGATAAGCCAAAAATTTTTGGCTGTTTACTTTAATATTAAAGGGCAAAAGCAGCGCAAAAACAAGGATAGGGAGAGGGAGAAGAATGAGGAGCAATAAGCGATAGGCTAAGTAGGCAACCATATTATAATGCTTGCGGCAGAAGTAAAGGCCGCCCCGAAACCCCTCGATAAAAAGCCGCGGATTGAAAACTCTTTTGCTGCTGTATCCCCCATAATGCATGATCTGCGCTTGCGGTACAAAATAAATTTTCCACCCGGCTTTTCTTATGCTTTTGCACCAGTCAATGTCGTCGTTATAAAAAAATAGGTTTTCATCCATTAATCCGATCTGCTGAAAAACTTCTTTGCGCAGGAGCAGGGCTCCGCCAATGACAAAATCAACTGGAATTGCTTCATCGCTTTTCCAAAAGGGTTTTCCAAAAATAGAGCCTTGCCTTTGGGGGGTGCCGTCAGTATTTAATAATTTGGGCCCGCAAGCCCCGGCTTCTGGATTTTTATCCATGAAATCAACTAATATCTCTAGAGCATTATTTTTTAATTCTGTATCATCATTCAATAAAATAATATAGCGGCTAGAAGCGATCTTTAGGCCGTTATTCGTTGCTTTGATAAAGCCTAAATTAGCATTGTTTTCGATTAAAATAACTTCAGGGAATTTATCCTTAAGCATTTTTTGGCTGCCATCGCTAGACCCATTATCCGAAACAATGATTTCCAAAGTAAGTTTTTGGGAGAATTTTCCTATTGATCTTAGGCAGGTTTCTAAGAGCTTGGCATTATTATAATTAACAATAACAATGGATAAGTCTTTCATTTTGTTTTCAAGGCCTTGATTAATTCTTCGCGATAAACATATTCAGACCAGATATATTTCCACTTTTTTTCAGCTAATTTTTTTAAGCCGGGAATAAGCTTGATTCCATAATAAAGAAACATGGCTAAAGGATTGAGGCCCAGAAAATATTTTATATATCTTTGCGGGTGCTTGCGGATAAAAATAGCCGCGGATTTTCCCATTTTCTTTTTTCTTTCGACGATATCTTCCTGCAAAAAAGGATGAAAATGATAGTTAATAGCTGAAGGCAAATATCGAATCATAATTCCATTTTTCGCAGCTCGATATCCCAATTCCAAATCTTCCCAGCCATAGCCTGTAAAGTCTTCATCAAATAATCCGATTGCATTTAAAACGCGTTTAGGGATAGAAAGATTGCCGGATAAGAAGCTGAACCATTCCAAAACATCATTCGCATTAATTTTTTTGGTAATGTAGGGGAGGAGATTTGATTTCTCTTTGAAATTTTCTTTCAATTCTTTGAGATTATAGGTTAATCCTTCTGCTGCGCAGTTGCGGTAGCGCTGGTGGAAAGAGATGTGCTCTTCAATAAAGCGGGTGTCGCAGATCATGTCTGCGTCGGTTAGCAAAATAATGTCGCCTTGAGCTTCTTTTATGCCAAGGTTTCGAGCCGCGGCTTTGCCGCTAGTTTCGCGGCGAATATATTTGAGTAATATTTTTTCCTGGAAAAAAGGCATGATTTCAGATGTGCTATCTTGCGAAAGGCTATCAACCACAATAATTTCATAAAGGTCATTTGAAACAGTTTGATGGCAAAGAGAAGTTAAGACCTTTTGCAGGACTTCTTTCTGGTTGTAAGTCCCGATAATAATTGAAATAATCGGCGCAATTTTTGGCGGCATAAGGTAATTTTAGTCGAAAATGCGGTATTTTAAAAGGGTAAAGATGGCAGAAAATGCGTCTTTCCAGGTAATTTTCTTGCCTTCCTGGAAATTGCGCCCTTGGTAGCTGATTGGGACTTCATAAATTTTCAGGCCTCTTTTTAGCAATTTAGCGGTAATTTCCGGCTCAAAATCAAAACGCATGCTATCAATATGGATTTGTTTCAAAATTTTTGCTGGCATGAGCTTATAACAAGTTTCCATATCCGAAATAGAGCTAAAATATAAAAGGTTGGTGGCAATGGTCAATAATTTATTTCCCCAATAATGGGTGCCATATTCGAATTTCCCTTGGCCGGAGAACCTGGATCCGTACACAACTTGAGCTTTGCCTTCTAAAATAGGTTGCATTAATTTGAGATAATCTTGGGGATCGTATTCCAGATCCGCATCCTGGATAATAATGTAATCGCCTTCAGCTAGTTCGACTCCTTTTTTTATGGCGGCACCTTTGCCCTGGTTAACTGGCTGGAGGAATTTTTTTAAATTAACAGCATGCAGTTTGTCGATTAAATCCCTGGTTCCATCAGTTGAATAATCATCTATCAGGATAATTTCTTTTTCCAATGGAACGGCCTGGACTTTTTCGAGGATATTCTCCAAAGTTTTTATTTCATTGAAAACCGGTATAATGACGGATAGTTTCATTGGTTAGAGAATATTATCATAGAAGGGCCTTGTTTTAAAACTTTAAGGCGCGGATATTTTTGCTTGAGATTTTTATAATTTTCCAAATTTTCAGTTAAAATAAAAATGCGCGATTTTTTGTTTAGCCGGTTAATAACTTCAGCTTCTTCTCTGATTTGCAGGGGCAAGTATCCTAAATAAAAAGTTAAGTGGTTGTTTTGGAAGCTCCCCCAATAAGCAACGATGTCATTGCTTTTTTGTTCTTCTTTTAAATATAAGCTGAATGATTTTATCGGTTGGGCTTGGTCAAAATATTTTTCTAGGGAAATAAGCAGGACAGTGTAAGATAAAAATGAGCTAACCAATAATCCCCAGATAAAAATGCGCATATTTTTTTGCAGAATAAAGAGAGTATGGAAAATTATTAAGCTTCCAATATAGAGGATCAAGAAAGGCAAAAACATTTTTAAATAGGCTGGGGCAATATCTTTGAATTGGTTGCTGACAATTAATAGGATAAAAATCAGAAGAGGGATCGCAATAATTAAATTTATAGTAATTCCTACTTTTATATAATTTTTTATTTCCACCCATTTTTCTTTGGAGTAAGACAGCAGAAGCGCGATTAAAATTGCAAGGGCAGGCATGAGCGGATGGACATAGCGCATGATTTTTACATTAAGTGAAAAAGAAAAAAAACCTAACACTGCCAATGCCCAAATAATTAAAAATAGCGTTTGCGGCCGTTGTTTTTTGAAATTATAAATCAGGGCAGGGTAAACAAATCCAGACCACGGCAGCATGATTAGCAATAAATAAAGCGGGTAAGTATAAAAATCATATTGGGGGTTGGGATTAATATCAACTGGCTTTAAATACCGGCCAAAGTTCCTGCCAATAAAAACATTCAGAAAATCCGGACCCAATTTTTGGTATTCATAGATAAACCATGGGGCAGAGATTATTAGAAATAAAACTAAACTTAAAGGTAAATGCAGCCAATATGTTTGCGAATTATAATTTTTCCATCTCTGGCCGAATAAGTAATATAAAAAAATAGCCAAAGCTGGCAGGGCTAAGCCAACTGGACCCTTGGTTAAAAGTGCGAGTGCGCAGCTGATTGAGCATAGATATAGGCCAAAAGTTTTCTTTTTTTGGTCAAAGAGCAAGAAAGCATAAAAAGCTAGGGTAATGAAAAAGGTCAGTGCAACGTCCTGCATAGGCAAGCGCGCTTGGTAGAAAAAAACTGCACTGGTTGCAAGGATCGTGCTGCTTAACAAGGCAATAGAAGAAGAAAAGAATATTTGCGCAATAAGATAAGTTAAAAAAACTATGCCAACTGCAAATAAGCTGTTCCAAATCCCTAAAGCAAATTCATTGATACCAAAGAGTTTGAAGCATGCGGCGTTAATCCAAAAAGTCAAAGGCGGCTTATCAAAAATATCTCCAGGAACCGATGTATTTAGTGTTAGCCAATCTCCAGTTTTTACAATATTCCTTGCTACGTTCCCATAAAAAGCCGAATCCCCGTCAATAATCGGTATCGTTCCAATTTTGAAAGTAAAGAGGAAAGAAGTTAAAATAAGTAACAAGAAAAGCTTAAAAATTGGTTTGTTTATAAGAATCAAAAATAGTTGCCAGTAGAATTCCAAAACTTCCTTGATCCCCATTTTACTCGTGCCTGCTTCTCTTTCTGAAAATATAATCGGGATTTCTTTTATGGTTTTTGCTTTAGTTTTAGCGATAATTTCTAACAAAATTTTGTACCCGATCGGATTGATTTTTGCTCCTTCTAAAAGGTTTTTATCAAACATAAAAAAGCCAGAAGTCGGGTCTTTTATAGAAGTAACTAATTTTGAAAATATGCGTGCTATCCAAGAAATAATTTTTCTCCAAGGATTCCAATCCGAAGTCCCCCCGCCATTGATAAATCTGCTGCCAACTACAATATCATTTTCTTTTTTTGCTTGATACATTTCTGCAATAGCTTCTGGCGGGTGGGATAGGTCAGCATCCATAACACAGATAGTTTCATATTGAGCAGCTTTTACGCCAGCCATTACAGCAGAGGCTAAGCCAGCTTTTTTCTCTCTTTTGATAACTTGGATAGGATACTGCTGTTTTAAATGTTGTGCTTCAAGTGCAGTTCCATCTGGAGAATTGTCATCAACAATAATCAATTCGCCTTGTATGTTGTTGATTTGAAGAGTTTTAAAAACACGATCGGCTAAGATTTTTATATTTTCTTTTTCATTATAGGTTGGAACAATGATTGATAGCATATTTTTAATATTCTAACATGTTTTTATAGATGATTTCTTTCGCTAAAAGCTTTTAGATATGTAACAATGGGTTTTGTTTCTGGTTCAACATTTTTGTTTGAAATAAGTAAGGCTGGAAATAAGTTGGATAGAGCTGAAATAATTCGAGCGATGTTTAATTTTAAAGGTATTTTTCCTATCCAATGAATAATATTTATATCTTCTTTAATAATAAGATTAATCATTTCTTTTAAGGAAGGAATACTCTTTAACAGATAAGAGAAATAACCATCCTTTGATAATTCTTTTTGAATTGCTTCACTATTTGTTAATATGTTGGCAGATTTTTTAAACCAGTCTTTTTTGGCTTCTTCAATAGTATTATTAGCTTTGTTTTGCAGGATATTTTCTACTGAGGTTACGATGTCTTTGACAGTTATTTCTTTTAGGCAGTCGTCTAAAAGGCAGTCTTTTGGCAGGCATTTTTTAGCGCAATGGATTTTTTTTCTTATAATTATGTGTTGAGTATGCCAGGGGCCCCATTGCGTAGGTTTAACAAATTTAGATGGGAAAAGCGCGACGATTGATCTTTTTAGTGCAGCTGCAAGGTGCATGGGACCAGTATCAACCCCGATATAAACATTTAGTCGGGAAAAAATACCAATTAGTTCTTCCAATGAAGTTTTTTCCACTAGATTAATTGGTTTAAAGCAACATTTTTCTATAACAGTATCTGCAGCTAGTTTTTCTTTTTTTGATCCAGTAATAACTACTTTGGCTTTTAATTTCTCTGTTAGATAATCAATTGTTTCTGCAAACCTCTCCGGTAGCCAAGCTTTATTTCCTTTACCAGTTCCTAGATGAATTCCAATTACCAGGTCATTTTCTTTGATTTGTTGCTGTTTTAGAAAGTTACTTAAAAATATTTGCCCTTTTTTAGAAACTTCAAGTTTTAAGGGGGATTGGTAATTTATAGAAAGGATATCTTTTAATAAATCTATATTATGTTCAACTTTATGTTTGGTTAGATCGTTCATTTTTAAAGAAACGGCTTTGTTATAAAAGAAACGAGAAGGGATTTTCTCTTTGTCTCCTAGGCGCAAGGGAATGCCAGCGCGAAAGCAGGCTAGGGCATAAGGTAATTCCCCAAAAAAATCTATGCTCATATCATATTTTTGTGATCTTATGAAATCTAAGGATGGATTAACTAAAACATTATCGATTTCTGGTAAATTTTCTAATAATGGTTTTGTATATGCTTGTGCCCAAATATCAATCTGCGCTTGAGGAAAATTCTTGCGTAAAAGCAAAAGTGCCGGGGTGATGAGGATTACGTCTCCGATCATATCCGGGCGGATGCAGAGAATTTTTTTAATGTTTCTTGAAATCATTTTTTTTCTAATCTCTGGCAAAAATCATTAATTGGGCCAATTAAATTCTTCCAGTATAAATTCGGAATAAAAGCATTAATATTCTGTTTAATTTTTTGATATTCTTCTTGATTATCTAAGAGTTCTAAAATGGCTTGGCTTAATGCTTCTGGATTACAGTATGGAACAACGCGACCCAGATTATATTTATGTACGAGTTCAGCAATAGCATCACCTTGGGTTGTTACAATCGGAAGATTCGCCCAGAGATAGTCTAATGCGCGCGTTCTCCACGCAAAACGAGTTTCAATATTATCATTATGGCTGATAATGCCAAGATCCCCATCAATTAACCATTTATCCCTTTCAGCATAAGGGAGCCATTCGTTGATAAAAAATACAAATTTATCTTTTATTTTTAATTCTTCAGCCAATTTAAAGCTTTGATTAATTATTTGTTGGTGTTGGTTTGTTTTTTCAAAACTTTGAACTCCCAAAAAAGCGGCTTTTATATCTTTTCTTTTTGTAGCGATGATAGCCATGGCTTTAATTAATGTAAGCGGATCAAGCCAGCTCCAAATGCCGCTCCACCATATGATTAATTTATCGCTTTTTTTTATTCCAGGGAATATTCCTTTAATAATACCGCTTTCTCTTTTGGGTGGGATATCTGAAATGCCGATAGGAACAATTCCAATATTATTGTTGATTTTTGGATTATTACATCCAGCGGCTAAAGATAGCCCTATATAAAGGTCTTTTTGGTTTTCATTAGCGCAAAGAAAAAAAGTGCCGGCTTTTAATGAATCAAAAATGGCCTTTAAGTTTTCTTTAAAACATTTAGTTTTACCCCCGGCTAAATTTTCGATAAACCACGGCCCATATAAATCTATTAATAAAGGAGCTTTGATTTTCTTTAGATTTCCAAAACTCCTAATAATTCCTCCTCCAGTAATAACTAAATCAAAGTTAGATAAGGCTTCGATAAATTCTTTATTCGGTACGGTTAATTTAAAACCCAAGTTAATATTTTTGAAAGGAGAAATTTTTAGTATATTAAGGCCTTGATTATCAAAATCTTTTTCAATGGTAGTTCCAGCTAAAGTTACCTCATGTTGTGTTTTTAATGCTTGAGCGAGCTCTAGATAGCGGATTCCCCCGCTGCATAAATTTTTACTTAAGGGGAAATCAATAATTAATAAAAGTTTACTCATTTTTTAATAGTTTATCAGCTTCTTCTATTATCTTTATTGCTGAAATTCCTTTTTGGCAATAATCTAAATTGCACTCCCGATGTGAACATTTGATCGGACAGGGGGCTTCATTTTTTATCATGGCATACTTAGTCATCCAAGGTAGCCAGCGGTTTGGATTAACGTCTTTGGCAGTATAAATTGCAATTATAGGGATTTTTAAAGCAGCAGCAATATGAAGAGGTCCAGAATCAACCCCAATAAATAAATCTAGATTTTTTATAAGAGCGAATAATTCTTGTAATGATAGTTTATTAACTGTATCTATAAAAGGTTGCTTTAAATATTTTTGCATCCCATTCAAGGTTGAGAGTTCTTTTCCCCCCCCGATTAAAATAATTTTCCCATGTAATTTTTCTTGAAGTCCAGCAGCTATTTCAGCATAAGTTTTGGGCAGGAGCGCTTTATTCCCGCCGCCGGTTCCAATGTGCAGGCCGATAAATTTTTCTGCCGCAGATTTTTTGACAGGCAAAAGATCTCGTATTTTATTTTCTGCTTGAGTTTCAAGGTTTAATTTTAGCGGCAAGTACTCTAACGGTAAGTTCAATGGTTTAAGAAGATCTAAATATAATTCAATATGATGCAATTTGGGGTCAGCGGAATTAAGCCACGCTCCTTTATTATAAATCCAGCTGTAAAGCAAGCGGCTTTTGTCTCCAATTCTATTCGGTATGCCAGCAAGAAAACAAAGAAGAGCTAAGTTTGGGGTAGGGTTATCTTCAAAAACAATAGACAGATCAAATTTTTCTTGCTTAATTTTTGCGACAAGTTGTAAATATTCGAAAAGATTAAGGTTTTTTTTAGTTAATATGCAGCCAGCTACTTCTTGATTGTTTTTAATGACTTCTTCCATCGGATGTTGCAAGAGCATAAATATTTTGGTTTCGGGCAAGTATTTTTTGATAAGAGAAATAACCGGCGTTAAAAGAATGGTATCTCCCATCATCTCCGGCCGAACCAGCAAAATTTTTTTATAAGTTTTTATAGGCTTCATAGGTTTTATCCGCGGTAATTTTCCAATCAAATAGTTTTCCGCGCTTTAATCCTTTTTCTTGCAGTTCTTTTCTTAATGCCGAGTTGTTATATAACATTGAAATCTTTTCGGCTAAATCTTTAATATTTTGTTCTTGAAAAATTAAGCCAGCTTCACCGATTATATTAGAAATTTCGCCGGAGGAGGAGCCAATCGGGACAGTTCCACAAAGCATGGATTCTACCAATACCCGGCCGAATTGTTCCTTCCAGTTTTTGGTGGTGCGCGAAGGAAGCACAAAAATATCTAAGGCGGAATAATATTTAGCTATTTCATTTGGGTCAGCGGCTTCTATCCATACAGCTTTTTTTGTTAAGGTTTTAAAATATTCTTTATCTTTACCATTTCCTATAAAAAGAAGCTGGTGGGGAAAATTAAGCTGGTTCGATGCAGCAATTAAGTCTTCAATTCCTTTTTCCTTGAGCATCCGGCCAAAATATCCAATCGTAAATTCCTTTAGCCCTAGTTTATTCCTTAATTCCGTTGTGCTTTGAGGGGAAAATAAGCGAGTTTCTATTCCCGGATAAATAACATAAATCGGTTTTGTATATCCCCAGTGTAAGAGCACGGTTTTCATTTCTTCAGCGCAAGCAATGGCTGCCGAAGATTTAGCAAAAGTTTTGTTTTGTATTTTTATCCATGGTTTTCTATAATCTTTAATTTGATTTTGAAAAGTTTGAAAAATGTATTTGGCTTTTGGGCAGATTAGGCTTATCCAAAAATTCATATACGCGGCAAGATTATGCCAAGGCTCTTCAAACATATGGAGGATATCTGGTTTAGCTTTCCATAGAAAATAGGGGAGTGCTGGATAAATTGCCATCAGCATATCTTGTCCCTGAAATAGCCGGCCGATCATGATTTTATATTTAGCGTTTTTTGGAATAAAGGCTTTGACATAGCGGCTGCCTTCGATATTGCCAGGCGGCATCAATAAAGTTATATCCAAATCCGCGTGTTCAGCTAGTTCCGCAATATATTTTTGATAAGTTTCCACAACTGCAGCATGCCAAATGAACAGGACTTTAGTCTTTTTCATGAATTGATGATTTCTTGAGCAATAAGAATTGTTCTTGATTGGCTAGGATTTTATATTTTTTATTTTTTAATATTGCATTAACTTGTTCCTGATATTCTTTTTTGCTTTTAGCGGGCGTGCGTACTTCTCCTAGAAAAATGAAACCTAAAACTTTCTTATATTGTTTTTCATCCCATAATTTGTTTAATACTGGGGGATAATCTTTATCTTCTAGCGGCCAAATAGGATCAAGAGTTTCGATAATAATGTAGTCGGCAGAACCGATTCCTTTGGGAAATTCCCATATATTTTTGCGATGGGCTAGATGCGGATAAATATTGGAAGAAGCAGAAACAGAAGCGTTTTTTGGAATTTGTTTTAGTAAATTGTGTCCGTATAAAACATGCTGGGTTATGAAAGTATATCTCGGGAAAAAGCCCAAAGAAAATTCAAGGATAGATACAATTATAAAAAAAATAATAATTCTCGACGCGTATTTTGTCCACTTTTTTATAAATTTTTCGTCTTTATTTTTTAGAAGATTTTTTAGCCCAAAAATTGCAGAGATAAATAAGAATGGAATAATGCCTGAATTATATTGGCTATGAAAACCATACTGGCCAGCATACATAGATAGTATATTTTGAGCGAAACTAGGGGCGGCCAAAAGCAGGGTTGAGGGGCTCAAAAAACATAAAAAACCAACAGCCCCAGTTAAGCAAAGTACATAGATTATTTTATCCGGGATTAATATATATTTGAGGACATAAAAAGGCCGAAGGATTAATGTTTTGGCAATTTCTGAAAAATTATTCCCCAAATAAGCATAACGATCAAAATATAAATAACTTTCCCCTGTGCTAAATGAGGGAATAAGATATTGTAATTCAAAAAAGAAAAGAAAACTTCCTGCCACGGCTAATATCAACCCGAGAATTTTTCTTTTTTTGAAAAATAGAATATATAGGCCAAAAAAGGCTGCAATTAGATTCATATCTTCTTTGCACATGGCTCCCAAGATAACAAAACATAAAAATGGAGAATATTTTTCTTTGGAAAGAAAATAAAAAGCAAAAAGGAAAAAAGTGATGGCCAGGGATTCGGGGTGAAAATCAAAAACTATAATATGCCATAAAGGAAGGAAAAACAGGTAGGCAAAAGGAAAAAGAAAATGGAATTTTTCATCCTTTAAATTGTCTTTTGCTAGCCAATAGATGGGCAAAGCCCCTAACGCAACAACTATGGCTTGCGTACAAATTAAAAGTTTTGGCCCGCCTAAGCCGATTAAATAAAAAGGCACAAATAATAGAAGAATCGGGGAAAAATGGTCGCTGAAATAATTAATGTCTTTTACATTAATAAACATAAAATTCCCTTGAGTGGTATTCCAAATAGCCTCGTCAAAAATACCCAAATCCCATGCATTTGAATGAAATGTATAATGCTTCAATAAAACAATACAAATAAAAAAAACAGAATAAATTAAAATCATTTTTAGAATTCTTTTATTCATGCTAAAAATACTCCTTTCGTTATTTCTTTTATGGCCCCAGGTTTTCCCATTCTTTCTTTGCCAGCTTGACTCATTTTATCGTAAATTTCTTTCTGCGTTAAGATGTTTTTTATGGCAAGGCTAACTTCTGTTGGCTCATTTTTAAATATTTTTAAGGCTTCTCCTAAGAGCTCTTTTTGGGCTTTGGCAAATTTTGCGGTGTATTGCGAGCCGCGGCCAGGGAAGGAGATGATTGGGATTCCACAGCCTGCAGCTTGTTCGTTTCCTGTGCCAGATAACCCAATAATAATATCGGATTTTGAAATTAACTCATCAAAGGAGGCTTTTTTTAATATGCTTGGAATTTCTTCTTGTGTTGCGATTAATAATTCTACCTTGTTGTTCATTGTTAATTGTTCATTGTTAATTGTTTGAGCAATTTTTTCGAAGTCCTCAATATTTAACTTAGCATCAGCCCTTGTCCCCGGAAGAAACCCTATAATAATATTTCCTTCATTTGACATTTGGCATTTGGCATTTGACATTATAACTGCGTCCATCATCGGATTTCCCACATAAATAGACTTAATGCCAAAGGCTGAAAGTTGATCGCTAGTTAATTTGTCGCGAGCAAAAGTTTTTTTTACGCAATATTTTAAGATTATTTTTTCTAACCATAAATAATTAAACCCCCATGATTGATAATAAGCAGATTTATTGATGCCTAAATATATGATTGGGCATTGAACCAAGACCCCAGCTAAAACCGGGATAATATCTCCAATCGCAATAACCAGATCATATTGTTTCTTATTTTCCCTTATGGTTTTCCAAGTTTGAATTAAATGATTAAAGTAACCAGCTTTTATATCTTTAAATAAAGATAACGGATTCCGTAGGGAAAATCCGCCGCTGGGTAAGTTTTTTTTGGAGCCTAGAATTTTGATGCTGGATTCCTGTTTACACAGGAATGACGTTTCATAATATTTACCATCCCCAACTAGCGGCAGAGCGTCAATTATTAAAGTAGGATTAGTTTTTTTTATTTCTTTAATAAGTAGACTTCCAACAATATCCTCCCCATGACCATTGGAAATAATTAAGAGCTTATTCTTTTTCAGCATCTTCTTTAAATTGCAATTCGTAGAGCCGCTTGTAAAGGCCCAATTGTTGGATCAGGCTTTCATGATTGCCGACTTCTACAATTTTCCCCTTATCTAATACGATAATCATATCTGCGTGCTGGACAGTGGAAAGACGGTGTGCAATAACAATAGTGGTGCGGCCTTTGATTAAGTTTTCCATGGCGTCCTGGACAAAGCGCTCGGATTCAATGTCTAAGGCGGAAGTTGCTTCGTCGAAAATTAAAATGCGAGGATCCTTGAGAAGCGCCCTGGCAATGGCTAAGCGCTGCCTTTGGCCGCCTGAAAGTTTTATTCCTCTTTCTCCAACCAGAGTGCTATATTTTTGCGGAAGCTCTAAAATGAATTCATGGGCATGGGAAATTTGAGCAGCTTTTATAATGGCTTCGTCCGATGCTTCTGGCATCCCATAAGCAATATTTTCTTTTACAGTTCCGGAAAAAAGGATCGTTTCTTGGGGAACAATGCCCATTTGGCTGCGCAAGTCAAAGAGTTTGACTTCTTTTAGGTCATAGCTGTCAATAGATATTTTCCCTTGGATCGGGTCATAAAAGCGGGGGATTAGATTAGCAAAGGTGCTTTTTCCTGCTCCGGATGGCCCAACTAGCGCAACTAATTTCCCGGCGGGTATTTCGATTGAAATATCTTTCAAAACATGGGCGGTATTATTTTCATATTGGAAAGAGACCTTTTCAAATTTTATATTCCCTTTAATATGAGGGAGGCTTAAGGCATTTTTGCTTTCCATTACTTTGGGCTTTATGTCAATGACTTCAAATATCCTTTTGGCAGAAACCATGGGTATTTGCATAATAGTATTAATTAATCCTAACTTTGCGATAGGATCAGCTAAAAGAGCGATCCCGGCAAAAAAAGCAATTAAATTCTCTGCGGCCAGCCTTCCAGATACAACTTCGAATCCTCCATACCAGACAACTGCAGCTATGGCAAAAAATTGGACCAATCCCAGGAGGGGAATTTGGGTGGCGGTAATCTGATTTTGCTGCATCATGATCCAAAAATTATCTTCGGAATGGGCTTTGAATTTTTTTACTTCGTGCTTTTCCATGGCAAAAGATTTAACTATCCTTGCGCCGCTGATAGTTTCCTGCAGCATAGAGGAGATTGTATCAATTTTTTTCTGGGCAGCTTCAGAAGCTCGGCGCATATTTTTCCCAAAATAGCTGGAAATTACGCCAATAATTGGAATAATTAATAATGTAATAGCAGTCAAGCGCCAGTTAAGATAAAAAAGATAGCCTAATACTCCGATTAAAGTAACAAAATTGGGCATAACCTCTGTAACCGAAGAAATAAAAAAAGTTTCCAGCTTATTGATATCATTTAAAACGCGCGACATGATATCCCCGGTGCGCCATTTGGAGAAAAAATCCAAGGATAAATCGTGCAAATGGGAAAAAACTTGTATTCTTAAATCCCTTACCACGCGCTGGGTAGCAAAAGCCATTAAATAAACCTGGCCGTAGCTGGCAAAAGCGCGCAGAGTATATACTCCCATAATATAGAGGATAACCAGATTAAGCTGTTCAAAACTTTTGGCGCCGATGGCAGAAGAAAGTTTTCCAATTAAAGGAATAACCAAGATATTGCATACTGCTACAATGATCATGCATAAAAAAGCGCCCAAGGAATAATTCCAGTAGGGCTTTAAGTATTTTAATATGCGGCGATAAACTCCCATTTATTTTTCCTCTAATATTTCCTTCACTATTATAGCTAATTTTTGCGCGGCTCCGGCTGGGCCCATGGATTTTTTTAGGTCTTTTTTCATGCTGAGGAGCGCTTCTTTATTATCGATTATTTTCATGAGCGATTTCACTACTTGGCCAGGATTTAAGCAGCCTTTTATCTCTGGAACAATTTCACGTCCAGCCTTGATATTGGGCAGGGCGAAAAAGCGTTTTTTATTTACTACTAAGCGGGCGATAAGATGTTTAATAACTTTTCCTAGAATAGGGATAGAAGTTATCAAATGAGCAGGACCTTCTAGGGGAATTTGATCAGCTTGGTTAATGGGAAAAACTACCAGCATGGGTTGTCCCAAAACCGCGAGCTGGGCAGTGTTTGTACCCGGGATGGTAATAACAAAATCGCTAATTTCCTGTGCTTGAGGAATAATAGGGAAATTAGCTAAAATATTTTTTAGGTGAGAAGGAAGTTCACAAAATGCAGATATAGAAAAAACCATTTGCAGGTCCGGTCTTTGAGAAAGGATTTTCTCCGCGGCTTCTTTGAAAAAGGGGACCATGAATTCCAATTCAAATTTTTTGCTGCCGGGCATAAAAGCGATAATTTTTTTGTCCGGGTCTAGTTTATATTGCAAAATAGCCTTTTCTCTCTTAGCTTTTATTTCTTCTTCGGAAATACCAACAGAATCAACCATTAAATTCCCGATCCAGCGGATTTTATCTTTGATCTTGCCTTTGGCAAAACGCTGAAAAGTTTTTTCATCCGGGACCATAAAAAGCGAATATCGATTCGTCCAGCTAATATGCTCTTGGATATATGCAATTGCCGGATAATCCAACCTTCTGGCAATAATCGTAGGGTAGAAAAGGTCTCCGCCGAGAAAAATTACTGCGCCATGCGGACCAAATTTTAGATCTGGTTTTTTATTTTTTATTATCCAATTCCAAGCATTTGGAGCAGAAATAACATTTTCTATTTTTAAGATATTTTTTGCGTAGTCTTCTTCTTTTCCGCTGGCGTATTGGCAGGGAGTGAGGACTAGAATAACGCGGGCTTGAGAGATTTCTTTTTGGATTGCTTCACAAGCCGGCTTAACGAGTGCGGCTAATTCACCCGGGCTATTGGCAAACAGGATAATGTCTTTAGTAGCCAAGCTGTTCAATGATAGCTTCCAGTTTGCATGGAATAGAAATGGTTTTGCTTCCCATTTTAATGGCATTATCCGGATCTTTTAACCCATGGCCAGTTAAGACACAGACAACGATTTTATTTTTATCTAATTTATTGGCTTTGGATAATTTTAGCAGGCCGGCAATGGAAGCCGCAGATGCAGGTTCGCAAAAAATCCCTTCTTTTTCAGCTACCATTTTGTAAGCAGAGAGAATTTCATCATCAGTTACGATTGAGATTGAACCGCCAGATTCATCCCGGGCTTCTTCAGCTTGTTTCCAAGAAGCGGGATTTCCGATGCGAATCGCAGTTGCAATGGTTTCGGGTTTTTCAATAGGATGGCCTTTGACAATCGGGGCCGCGCCTTCAGCCTGAAAACCGATCATTTTTGGCAGGGTTTTAATCTTCCCGGCTTTTTTGTATTCTTTAAAACCTTTCCAATAAGCGGTAATATTGCCGG
The DNA here is from genome assembly GCA_964528395.1 of uncultured bacterium. Classification (GTDB taxonomy): domain Bacteria; phylum Margulisbacteria; class WOR-1; order CAZGTC01; family CAZGTC01; genus CAZGTC01. The sequence continues at coordinate 42,746 of CAZGTC010000006.1, read as the reverse complement.
CATTGCCAACTGGAATGGCCAAATAATCTGGAACTTTTTCCAGTTGGTTGCAAACTTCAAAAGCCGCGGTTTTTTGGCCTTCGATCCGAAATGGATTAATGGAATTAACCACATCCACAGGATATTTTTCGCTTAATTCCCGAACTAAGTTTAGAGCCTGGTCAAAGTTTCCATCCACTTCAAAAACTTTTGCACCATGCATTAAGGCTTGAGATAGCTTTCCCAGAGCGATCTTGCCTTTTGGGATAATAACAATGCAATCTAGTCCAGCGCGGGCTGCATAAGCTGCAGCTGAAGCCGAGGTGTTTCCGGTAGATGCGCAAATAACAGCTTTGAATCCTTTTTCCAAGGTTTTAGAAATAGCCAAATTCATGCCGCGGTCTTTGAACGAACCCGTGGGATTAGCGCCTTCGTATTTAAGATAAACTTTCATTCCCGTGATTTCACTTAGCTTTGAAGCAGGTATAAGGGGAGTATTGCCTTCGAGAAAAGTTACAACCGGAGTTTTTTTGGAAACTGGCAAAAATTGCCGATATTCTTCAATAATTCCTTGCCACATGATAAAAAAATTATAGCATAAATTTTTTGTTAATTGTGTCATTGTTAATTATTAATTGCTTGTGTTATCATATTTTGCTATGCCTCAAAGCAATTTTGTACATCTTCACGTGCATTCAGAATACAGCCTCTTAGACGGTGCGAGCCGCATTCCGGATATTGTTGCCAAAGCGAAAAAATTGAATATGCCGGCAGTTGCCATTACTGACCATGGGAATATATATAATGGAGTGCAGTTTTATTGTGAGGCAAAAAAAGAGGGGATTAAGCCGATTTTGGGCTGTGAAATGTACGTTGCTCCGCGCTCCCGCTTTGACCGCGATTCCGAACTAGATAAAAAGCCCTTTCATATTACTATTTTAGCCAAGGACCAAGAGGGTTATAAAAATTTGAACCGCTTGGTGAGCCTTGCTTCTTTAGAAGGTTTTTATTCCAAGCCGCGCATTGACCGGGAAAGCCTGGAAAAATATTCTAAAGGATTGGTGGTTTTATCCGGCTGCATGATGGGCGAAGTGCCCCGTTATTTATTGAATGGAGAATTTGAAAAAGCCAAGGCTTGTGCAAATTGGCACCGCGGTATTTTTGGGGATGATTATTATATCGAAGTGCAGAATATCGGCTTAGAAGAACAGCGCAGGATTTTGGAGCGCATTGTGCCTTTTGCCCGGGAAATGGAAATAAAAATGGCAGTCAGCAATGATACGCATTATACGGATAAAGAAGACGCGTATATGCAGGATGTTTTGATGTGCATCCAGACTGGAAAAGTCTTAACGGACACAAAAAGGATGAACCTGGGTTCAGACCAATTTTATATGAAAGACAGCCAGGAAATGCAGCAGGTGCTTCCGAATCTGGAAGAAGCATTTACAAATACATTGGAAATTGCGGAAAAGTGCAGTGTTGAATTAAAAATGGGAGAGAACCATTTGCCTCGCTATGAAGTGCCAAAAGGGGAAACATTAAATTCTTATATCGGAAAACTGGCTTGGCAGGGCATAGAAAAAATCTACGGCGTTCCGGATCAAACTAATACCAAGCGCCTTATTCCTCCGGAAATTGTTAGCCGGGTAAATTATGAGCTGGATGTTATAAAAAAAATGGAGTATTCCGGTTATTTTCTCATTGTCCAAGATTTTATCAATTATGCCAAAAATAGCGGCATTCAGGTTGGCCCTGGCCGGGGTTCAGCCGCAGGATCAATTGTAGCTTACGCCCTGGGAATTACGAATATTGATCCCTTGCGCTACAACCTGCTTTTTGAAAGGTTCTTGAATCCTGAACGCATTTCCATGCCGGATATTGACGTGGATTTTTGCATTGAACGCCGCCAAGAAGTCATTGATTATGTTTCAAAAAAATTCGGCAGCGACCATGTGGCCCAGATTGTGACTTTTGGAACCATGGCAGCCCGGGCTGCTATCCGCGATGTAGGCCGGGTTTTGGGCGTGCCTTTGCCCGAGGTTGATAAAATTGCCAAATTAGTTCCTTTTGGCCCGAATGTGGATTTGAAATCTGCGCTGGAAACTGTGGCGGATTTGCATAAATTATATAAATCCGATGAACGCATAAAAAATTTAATTGACACTTCCCTAAAGGTAGAAGGCATGACCCGGCATGCATCTGTACATGCTGCAGGGGTAGTTATTTCAGATGAGCCTTTGACTGAATACGTAGCTTTGCAAAGGGTTTCTGAAGGACAATTAGTTACCCAGTACACGATGAATGATCTGGAAAAAATCGGGCTTTTGAAAATGGATTTTTTGGGATTAAGAAACTTGACCATGATTGCAGACGCGGTAAAAATTATAAAAAGAACAGAAGATTTGGATTTAGACATGAACAATTTGCCTGTTGATGACGTAAAAACATACCAATTGCTCTGCAGCGGGGATACTTTTGGAATTTTCCAGCTCGAAAGCCGCGGCATGCGCGGGATTATCAAAGAATTAAAGCCCATGCGCTTTGAAGAAATTATCGCGCTTTTAGCCCTTTACCGCCCAGGCCCGCTTGAATCCGGGATGGTGGATGATTTTATCAAGCGCAAGCATAAAAAAGTAGAAGTTAAATACGATTTGCCGGAACTTGAGCCAATTTTAAAAGAAACTTACGGCGTCATCTTGTACCAGGAGCAAGTTATGCAGATTGCCTCAACTGTTGCAGGCTTTACTTTGGGGCAAGCCGATGTTCTGCGCCGGGCCATGGGTAAAAAGAAAGCTTCAGAGATGGCGAAGCAAAGGGAGATTTTTGTGGAAGGCGCGATTAAGCGAAGGGTTTCAAAAAACAAGGCCACGCATCTTTTTAATCTCTGCGATAAGTTTGCGGGCTACGGGTTTAATAAAAGCCATTCAGCTTCGTACGCAGTTATTTCTTATCAAACCGCTTATTTAAAAGCTAATTATCCTTTGGAATTTATGGCTGCGCTTTTGACTTCGGTCATGGGAAATGCGGATAAAGTTACGGAATATATTAATGAGTGCAAGCGCATGCAAATAAGGATTCTTCCTCCGGATATCAATGAAAGTTTCCGCAATTTTACTGCCGTCAAAGATAAATATGCGATCCGTTTCGGCTTAACTGCGATTAAAAATGTAGGTGTGGCAGCCATTGATTCGATTTTAAAATGTAAAAAAGAACAAGGGGCTTTTAAGTCTTTTATGGATTTTTGCCGCAGGGTAGACTTAAGGACTGTGAATAAAAGAGTCATCGAAAGCCTGATTAAATGCGGAGCTATCGATTCTTTATCTTCTTCCCGTGCTTATCTTTTGGCAATTTTGGACAAGGCTTTGGATAAGGTTAATCGCGAGCAAAAAGAAAAAATGCGCGGACAGGAAATGCTCTTTGGCAGTACTAATGCAGAGAAGGTCGAAGAAGATGAAATTACATTAGAAAACCCAGTGCCTGACATGCCTCCGGACCAAATGTTAAAATATGAAAAAGAATTGCTCGGGCTTTATGTTTCTGGGCATCCTTTGGACCACATAAAAAAACTTTTGGAAGAGCAGACAGCTACGCGCATTGTTCAGGTTAAAGATAAAAAAGAAGGCACCAGTATTTCTATTGGCGGGATGCTCTCAAATTGCCGCAGGTTCGCGACCAAAAAAGGCGATGCTATGCTGGTTGCGGATATCGAAGATTTGACCGGCAAATGTTCCTTGATTGTTTTTCCGAAATCTTTTGAAAAATATGCTAATCTTCTTTTGGACGAAGCAATTATCTTGGTTAAGGGAAAAGTTAATCGCGATAACCGAACCGAAGAGATCAATGTTGCCGGGGATATTGTTGAGCCTTTGGATGAAAGCGAAAAAGAGCAAGTTTTAATGCTGGATTTATCCGGAGTAGAAAATAAGAATCATTTAGCTAAAATCAAAGAGCTTATCTCTAGCCATAAGGGCTTATACCGGGTCGTATTGAAAATTGACCAGCGCTTGGTAGACCTTCCGGATGCTATGCGGGTTGAGATAAATCCTTTTCTCATTACAGAGATTGAAAATATTTTAGGGTTTGGCTCGGCTTTTGTGAAACTAATAAAAAAGGAGAAAAACCATGAAAATAGATTTATCGGCGTTCAAGTTTGATAAGGACGGCTTGATTCCAGCAATTGCCCAAGATTATAAGGACGGCCAAGTTTTGATGCTGGCTTATATGAATAAGGAATCTTTGCAAAAAACAATTGAAACTAAAGAAATGTGGTATTGGTCGCGTTCACGCCAAAAGCTTTGGCATAAGGGAGATACTTCGGGCTGCGTCCAAAAAGTAAAAGAGTTATATTATGATTGCGACCAGGATGCGCTTCTGGCAAAAATTGAACAAATGGGAGACAAGGCTTGCCATACTGGAGAGCGTTCCTGTTTCTTTAGGAAAATAAACCTGAAATGAGCCACCAAGAAAAAATTGTTATTCGGGGTGCGCGCGAGCACAACTTAAAAAATATTAATGTTGAAATCCCGCGCGAAAAACTAACGGTTTTAACCGGGTTGTCCGGGTCCGGAAAATCTTCCCTGGCTTTTGACACTTTGTATGCCGAAGGCCAGCGCCGCTACGTAGAATCTTTATCCGCATACGCCCGCCAATTTTTGGAGCAGATGCAAAAACCAGACGTGGATTTTATCGGAGGGCTTTCCCCAGCAATTTCCATTGACCAGAAAGCGCCTTCGCGCAATCCGCGCTCAACCGTTGGCACTGTAACAGAGATTTACGATTATTTGCGCCTGCTGTTTGCCAATTGCGGCATTCCGCATTGTCCCAAATGCGGGCGGGTCATCAAGCGCCAAACCGTGCAGGAAATTGTGGATAATATTTTCAAAAAATTCAGCGGCCAGAGCATTGAAATATTTTCTCCGGTTATCCGCGGGAAAAAAGGCGAGTACAAAGAACTTTTATCCAGCATCAAAAAAGACGGGTTTTTAAAAGTACGCTTAGATAATAAGTTCTTCTCCCTGGATGAAGAAATAAAAATCAATAAAAAGATTAAGCATAACTTGGATATTGTAGTAGACCGCTTGACTGCCAAAGAAAGCGCGAAAAACCGCATTACTCAATCCATTGAAACTGCTTTAAAATATGGCAACGGCCTGGTGTTTGTAAATGATAAGCTTTACAGTGAAAAATTTGCCTGCCCGCACTGCGATATTAGCTTGGATGAGATTACCCCCAGGATTTTTTCTTTTAACAGCCCTTATGGGGCTTGCCCGCATTGTTCGGGCCTTGGTTCGAAATTAGAATTTGACGAGGATTTTGTTATTCCGGACAAGAATTTGAGCTTGAATGAGGGAGCAATTGCGCCTTGGAATAATGCGGCAACTTACTATATGCAAAAATTAGGGGCAGTGGCAGAAAAGTATGGCTTTTCATTGGATACGCCGATAAAAAAATTAACCCAACGCCAATTGGATATAATTTTATACGGCACTGGGGAGGAAAAAGTAAAATATAAATATGTCATGCAGAGCGGTTTCTGGGAGCACGAAGGCACGTTTGAAGGGGTTATCAATAATTTGCGGCGCCGCTATATTGAGACCAAATCCGAAAATATGCGCTATTCCCTTTACCGTTTCATGAGCGCCAATCCCTGCAAGGTTTGCGAGGGCACGCGCTTGAAGCCCGAAAGCCTGGCAGTAAAAATTGCGGGATTAAATATTGCCCAGGTTTCTGCGATGGCAGTTGAAAATTTGCGGAGTTTTCTTTGCACAATTGAATGGGATGAAAAGCAAACTATAGTTTCCCGCCCGATTTTAAAAGAATTGAATTCGCGCTTAAAATTTTTGGAGGACGTGGGATTGAATTACATTGCCATTAGCCGCGAAGCCTCGACTTTATCCGGAGGAGAAGCCCAGCGCACCCGTTTGGCCACCCAAATCGGCTCGGGCTTAACCGGGGTGCTGTATATTTTGGACGAGCCTTCAATCGGCCTGCATCAAAAAGACAATGCCCAGCTAATTAAGACGCTTTTTAATTTAAGGGACTTGGGCAATACAATTGTGGTGGTGGAGCATGACCAAGAAACGATTTTGGCTGCGGACCATGTTATTGATATTGGGCCAGGCGCAGGGATCCATGGCGGAAAAATTATTGCTGAAGGCACGCCAGCGCAGATTTTGAAAGCCGAAAATTCCCTGACTGGCCAATATTTAAGCGGAAAGATGAAAATCGAAGTGCCCCGGCAAAGAAGAAAAGAGTCTGGAAAATATTTATCCTTGACCGGATGCCAGCATAATAATTTGAAAAATTTAAGCATCAAAATTCCTTTGGCGAGTTTTACGGTGGTAAGCGGGGTTTCTGGTTCTGGAAAGAGTTCCCTGATTATTGATACTTTATATAATGCCTTGGCGAAAAAATTTTACCGCAAAATTGAAAAAGCCGGGAAGCACAAGGAGATCAAGGGCTTTGAAAATATCGAAAAAATTATTATGATTGACCAGTCTCCGATTGGCCGGACCCCGCGCTCGAATCCCGCAACTTATACCGGAGTTTTTTCCCCGATCCGCGATTTATTTACCCAAACGCAAGAAGCCAAGATTCGAGGCTACCAGCCGGGCCGGTTTTCGTTTAACGTCAAAGGCGGGCGCTGCGAGGCTTGCGGAGGCGATGGCTTGGTGAAAATCGAAATGCATTTTCTGCCGGATGTTTATGTGCCTTGCGATATTTGCAAAGGCCAAAGGTACAATCGCGAAACCTTGGAAGTTTACTACAAAGGCAAAAATATTTTTGAAGTCTTGAATATGACGGTTGAAGAAGCTTTGGCTTTTTTTGAGAATGTGCCTTTTGTCGAGAGAAAATTGCGCACTCTTTATGATGTGGGGCTGGGTTATATTAAACTAGGGCAATCTGCTACCACTCTTTCCGGGGGCGAGGCGCAAAGGGTGAAGCTGGCAACCGAGCTTTCCCTTTCCAGCCGGGGAAAAAATCTTTACTTATTAGATGAGCCGACCACCGGGCTGCATTTTGATGACGTCAAAAAATTGCTCGTGGTTCTTAATCGTTTAGTGGACCAGGGCAATACGGTTTTGGTCATTGAACACAACCTCGAAGTCATAAAAGTCTCGGATTATGTGATTGATATGGGGCCAGAAGGCGGGGATAAGGGCGGGGAAATTATTGCTTGCGGAACCCCGGAAGAAGTTGCCAAATGCTCGCATTCTTATACCGGCAAATATCTAAAAAAAGTGCTAAAATACTAATTATGCCTGACCACGATCGCATGCCTCCACATAATATCCAAGCTGAACAAGCAGTTTTGGGCTCTATGCTTTTGGATAAGAACGCCATTATTAAAGCAATCGAGATTTTGCGGCCGGATAGCTTCTATAAAGAAGCCCATTGTTTTATTTGTGAAGCTGTGATGCAGCTTTTTGACCAGGGCGAGCCAGTTGATATTGTAACAACTACCAATCATTTGACTAAAGCCGGCAAGCTTGAAGCATCGGGCGGGGCGGTTTATATTTCTGACCTGCTCAATTCAGTCCCAACAGCTGCCAATATTGAATATCACGCTAAGATTGTGGAAGAAAAAGCCATCTTGCGGCGCTTGATTGCCGCAGGCACAGAAATGGTTTCTGAAGCTTTTGAAGAGCCAGAAGATGTGAATCATATTTTGGAACGGGCGGAAAAATCGGTTTTTGATATTGCTATGCACCGTGCGCGCGAAGGCTTTTCCAGCTTAGATATAGTTTTAAAAAATGTTTTGGATAAGATCGACCGCCTTTATGGAAAAAAAGACAAGATTACCGGCATTCCCTCTGGCTACCCGGATTTGGATAATTTAACTGCGGGTTTTCAAAATGGGGATTTATTGATTTTGGCTGCGCGCCCATCTGTTGGAAAAACGGCCTTGTGCTTGAACTTTGCCCAGAACATTGCGATTAATTATAAAATACCCGTGGCAATTTTTAGCCTGGAAATGTCAAAGGAGCAATTGGCCCAAAGGCTTTTGTGTTCTGAAGCAGAAATTGATGCACAAAGGCTGCGTACAGCTTCGCTCCCGGATGCCGGCTGGAAAAAATTGACCCGGGCTTTGGGCCGCTTGTCAGAATCCCCGATTTTTATTGATGATTCTGCCATGCTTTCTGCGGTTGAGATCCGGGCCAAGGCGCGCCGGCTGAAAATGGAAAAAGGCTTAGGACTAGTGATTGTTGATTACCTGCAGCTTATGCAAGGTTCTTCCCGCCGCAAAAATGATAACCGTGTACAAGAAATATCCGAGATTTCCCGCTCGCTGAAGATTTTAGCCAAAGAATTAGATGTTCCGGTAATTGCCTTATCCCAGCTTAGCCGCGCGATTGAGCAAAGAACGGACCGCATTCCGCGCTTGTCAGACTTAAGGGAATCAGGGGAAATTGAGCAAACTGCGGATGTGGTTATGTTCATCCATCGCGAAGATTATTACAACCCAACTTCGGAAAAAGGCAATATGGCGGAAATTATTATTGCCAAGCAAAGGAACGGGCCGGTGGGGACCGTAGAATTAGTTTTCCGCAAAGATGTCGCCCGCTTTGCTTCCAAAGAAATAAAATATCAAGAAGCACCAGTATAAAAGGAGAGGGCTTTGAAGCGCAGCTTTTGGATTTTTATTTTCATCTTATCTTTTTGTTTTCCAGTTTTTTCCCAGAGTTTGGATGATTTTTCGCTGGATGCCAACACGGTTTCTTTTGACGAAGCCACAAATAAATTTGACGCCGAAGGCAGCGTTGAAGCCCGCCATAAAAATATTTCTCTTTCCACTAAGCATCTAGTTTATGATGCTAAAACTAAAGAAATCATTGTGGATAAGCCTTTTATCATGAACCGCCAGGGAATAACTTTTGAGGGCGCTTCTCTGCGCTATCGCTTGGACACGGATTCCGGGCTGGCTAAAGACGTAGAAATTATTACAAGCGGAGTATTTGTCCAGGGCAAAGAGTTAAAAGTTGAAGGAGAAACTTTTGATTTCCGTAATGCTTCTTTTACGACTTGCGACATTGAAAAAGGGGAAACCTTTGATGCGCATTATAAAGTCACCGCGTCGCAAATAATTTTTTATCCAGAAGTTGGCTGGCTGGTAGCGTATTTAGGTTTTTTTTGGATTGGCAATCTTCCGGTCATGCCGATTCCAACTTATATATATGATTTAAAGGCCCCGGAAAAAGGCCGGGAAAATGTCCCGCCTTTTCCGGATATTGGAACCAATGATGAGGACGGGACTTTTATCCGGGAAAAAATTATCTGGAACAGGAATCGCCACTGGAACGGTTATTATGCCTTAGACTATGCTTCGAAAAAAGGTTTTGGCGGCGGGGTCTGGGGAAATTATTTAATTAACCAAGACCGCTACGGCAGCGTGCGCTTGTTTGGCAATCCAGTGGACCAGTGGTCAGGCGGATTTTCTTATATTTATGCTTTTGGCGAGGGAATTTCAAGCTTGAATTGGAAAACCCCTTATGATTTATTGGGAGAAGCGCCTTTAATCCGCGATTTCCAAGCCCAATTTGATTTGTCGATCCGCGAAAGGATTAATTACCAAAAAATTTCTTACACTCCAAAAATTGCCTGGCGCGGGGTCAAGCGCAATATCTTTGGCGTGCCGCGCTTGAATACGGACTTTGAAATTTCTGGGGCGCAAGTCAAAGAAGAATCTTCCTTTATTTCTTTAAACGAAGAAAATTTCCAAAACGGCTATTATTATGAGATCCCGCTCAATGATTTTGGAATGTTTATCCCTTCGCTCAATGGCAATTGGCAATGGTATTCAAATGACCAAGCCTGGCAGAGGATTGTTTATAATTTAGCCTATAAAAAAAGCTTGTTTAATTTTGATTTTTCAGCTTATAACCTTCATTATTTGGCGAATTTTGGCCAGAGCCCTTTTTTGTTTGAAAAGTATCGCTTTGTAGGGCAAGATGAAGTGGGCGCCGGGATTTTTTATAATTTCTTTAGCAGCAGCTTAGGGTTAAAAGCTTCTTATTATTTGCCGGATATGTCAGTGAAGGACATGGATTATATCTTTTCTGCGGGTTTTCACTGCTATGCTATAATTATAAATTATCGCGCGATGCGCAAGGAATTTAATTTTGGTTTTTCTTTGGTAGATAGGAAGTAACTTATGTTTATTACCCTGGAAGGTGGCGAGGGCTGCGGCAAATCAACCCATGCCCAGTTTATCAAAAAATACTTGGAAAAAAAGGGAGAAACCGTTTTGCTGACCCGCGAGCCCGGGGGAACTCCCATTGGAAAAGTTATCCGCACCTTAATATTAGAAAATAAAGAAATTGGTTCAGATGCCGAGCTGCTTTTAATCTTGGCAGATCGTTTGGAGCATATGGCAAAAGTTATCCAGCCGGCTTTGGCAGATGGGAAAATTGTTGTTTCGGACCGTTTTTCTGATTCTACTTTGGCTTACCAGGTGGGGGGTCGGGGCATAAAAAAAGAAAAAGTTGACCAATTAATTAAAATATTAAATTTGAACTTTTCTCCGGATTGTACTTTTTTGTTTGACCTTGACCCGATTGAGGGATTAAAAAGGGTTAAGTCTACGCGTGCCAAAATGACGGTTTTTGAAGAAGAAGAAATTTCTTTCCATGAAAAGGTCCGGCAGGCTTTTTTGGATTTAGCGCAGGGAAATAAGCGTTTTCATGTTGTATCTACTTCCGGGAGCATTCCGCAAACGCAGGAAGAAATTGCCCGGATTTTGGACGCCCTTATATAAATTATGAAAAGTTCAGATATCCGCCAAAAATTTTTGAATTATTTTAAGGCCCAAAGCCATGAAATAATAGCTTCAGCTTCTCTTATTCCGAGTGATCCCACAGTTCTTTTGACTTTAGCCGGGATGCTGCCTTTTAAGCCTTATTTTTTGGGATTAAAAAAACCGCCTTTTAGCCGCGCCGCCAGCATCCAAAAGTGCGTGCGCACCAATGATATAGAAAATGTCGGGCGTACGGCCCGGCACCATACTTTTTTTGAAATGATGGGGAATTTTTCTTTTGGCGATTATTTTAAAAAAGATGCCATTGCTTTTGCCTGGGAATTTTTGACCCGGCATTTGAATCTGGATCCACAGCGCCTGATGATTGCAGTTTTTGAAAAAGATGACGAGACTTTTGATTTATGGAAAAAAGTTATCGGAGTTCCAACCGAGCGGATTTTTCGCTTAGGGGAAGACAATAATTTTTGGGCAGCAGGAGAAACTGGCCCGTGCGGCCCTTGCTCGGAAATTTATTTTGACCAGGGCCCAGCTTTTGGCTGCGGCAAGCCCCAATGTTCTCCAGGTTGCGATTGCGACCGCTTTCTTGAAATATGGAACCTGGTTTTTATTGAATTCAACCGCGATGCCAAGGGCAAGCTCAATCCTTTGCCGCAAAAAAATATTGATACTGGAATGGGATTAGAGCGGATTTCCGCGGTCATGCAGCAAGCCCCGTCCAATTTCGATACGGATTTATTTTTGCCGTTGATTCAAAAGATAAAAAAACAAGCTAAATCAAAGAACTTGGCGGTTGCGCCGCTCAGGATTGTAGCGGATCATGCACGTGCTATTACTTATCTTTTGGCAGATGGGTTGATTCCGGCGAATGAGCGCCGCGGATATATTTTGCGGCGTTTGATGCGGCGCGCGGTTCTCAATGCATATTTTCTCGGCCTGCCCAAGAATAGTTTGTGGAATTTAGCGCAGGAAGTCATTGAAATGGGGCAGGATTTTTATCCTGAATTAATAAAAAACAAGACCAATATCGAACACCACATAAAAAATGAAGAAAAAGATTTTTCTTTGGTGTTGGAAGACGGATTGAAAATTTTAGAAGATTTCCTGCAAGGCTTAAAAAAAGGAGAGCGGCTTTCTGGGGAAAAAGTTTTTAAGCTGCACGATACTTTTGGCTTTCCTTTTGATATGACCAGGGAAATTGCTGAAGCGCGCGGTTTTAGCGTAGATCTCAAAGGTTTTGAAAGCTTAATGCAGCAGCAAAAAGAACGGGCCCGGGTAGCAGGATTATCTTCGGGCAAGATAAAATCAAAAATTGCCTCATTAGATGTATCTTCGCTTAAGCCCACGGTTTTCGAGGGTTACATCAAGCTTAGCCTGGAAACCAAAATTGTAGAAATATTTCCAGAAGATAATCTGGTAGTTCTGGAAAAAACCCCTTTTTATCCTGAATCTGGCGGGCAGATGGGGGATACCGGGATTTTGGAATTTGAAGGAAAAAGCATCCATGTTTTGAATGCTTTGGGGGCGATCCAGGGAATTATCTTCCATGAAGTTGACCATTTGGTTGGATTGCATAAAGGCCAAAAGATAAAAGCTTTGGTTGATTCGTCCAAGCGCCAAATGATTTGCATTAACCATTCTGCAACGCATTTATTGCAAGCAGCCTTGCGGAATGTCCTTGGCGATTCCGTTAGGCAAGCAGGGTCTTTTGTGGCTTCGGACCGCTTGCGCTTTGATTTTTCTTTTGGCCAGCCTTTAACGGAAGAACAATTATCCAAGGTGGAAGTGCTGGTAAATAAAAAAATCCAAGAAAAAATTAAATCCCAGATTGTGCAAAAGAGCCGCTCCGATGCAGAAAAAATGGGAGCCATGGCGCTCTTTGGGGAAAAATATTCAGACAAAGTGCGCGTGGTTAAGCTGGGGGACTTTTCTATGGAATTATGCGGCGGCTGCCATATAAAAAATACCGGGGAAATCGGATTTTTTAAGATTATTTCCGAACAGGCAATTGCCAAAGGCACTCGGCGCATTGAAGCTTTATGCGGAGATAGCGCCCGGCTTTATTTAGTTTATCGGGCTAAGCAGCTGCGCGACCGGGTGAATGAGGATATCCGTGAAAACCGGCGCTTGCAGGCGCAAAAAGAAAGCTTGGGTTCCAGCGCAATTGCGGATTCGGATATTTTTGAGATTGAGGGAACAGAGCTGGACAATATTTCGCGGGCAATTGACCGCGGAGATTCCCCTTCGGTAAATAAATTTATTGACCATTTGGGCGGGCGGGCAGATTGGATCAAAGAACGCAACCGCAAATTGGTTAAGGAAATCGACGGGTTGAAATTGCAAAAAGCCCTAAAGGAAAAAGAAACCTTGCTCAAGGAATTTGAAACTATCGGCGCGGCAAAAGTTTTGGTCAAAGAAATAGACGGCTATTCAGCGCATGTCTTAAAAGATTTAGCCCAGGAGTTGGAAAAATCCCAGCCGGATTCTATTGTTGTTTTCGGAGTGGCTTCAGCGGTTCTAAAAAAAGCGAATATCATAATTCTATTAAGCGAGAGCTTGGCAAAAAAAGGATTGAACGCTGGAAAACTAGTGCGCTTGGGTGCAGAAATTATTTCTGGCCGGGGCGGGGGCCGGCCAACTTTGGCAGAAGCTGGCGGGGAGGATTTTGAAAAGCTTTTGCTGGCCCTTTCCAAAATTAAGGAAGAAATTAATCAGGTGCTTAAATCTTGAGAATTTTAGCCTTGGATTACGGGGAAAAACGGATCGGAATTGCGATTACGGATCCCGGATTAATTACGGCCCAGCCTCTGAAGTTTATTGAGCGCCAGAATTTTTGGGTAGAATTTCCAGCGTTGCTGCAACTATATCCGGAGATTGGGAAAATTATTGTAGGCTTGCCAAAAAGATTGTCCGGCGAGCTGGGCCCAGCAGCACAAAAAGTTATGGCTTTTGTTGAAGCAATAAAGAAAAAATATCCGTCTCTGCCGGAAATTATATTATGGGATGAAAGGTTTACTACGGTTTTAGCCGAAAAATCCCTGATTGCCCTTTCCCAAAATAGGAAAAAACGCAAGTCTACCATTGACCAGACTGCGGCTTATTTTTTGCTGCAGGATTATCTGGAACATTTTAAGCGCCATGAAAAATAAAATTCCGCCAATTGTGTTTTTTTTGTTGTTTTTTATCTTAATGCTTTTCTTAGCTTTGGTTATGGAAACTAAAGACCCTTTTAACCGCAAAATTTTTTCCATAAAAATAGAAAAAGGCTTAAGCGCCCGCGAAGTTTCTTCTTTTTTAGAAAGCCGAAAATTGATTAAATCCGCGCTTAGCTTTGACCTTTTAACGGTTTTATTGCGCGCGCAGAATAAAATCCAATCCGGGGAATACTTATTAAGCCCCAGCATGTCCAACTTGAAAATTTTAAGAATCTTGCGCCAAGGAGATACAGCTCCGGAGCAATTAGTCAAAATTACTTTTCCGGAAGGATTATCCATATACAAAATGGGAGAAAAGTTAAAGGAAGAAAAAATTACAATCGGGGAAGATTTTAAAAATTTGGTTGATTATCCAAAAATTAATGAGCTCGCGCAGGAATTCGCATTTTTAAAAGAGGTAAAAACCAAATCCTTGGAAGGGTTTCTTTTCCCGGATACATATTTGATTGAGATGAAAACTTCAAAAGCCCGGCTGGTTCATTTAATGCTAAAGCGCTTTGATAAAGAAGTCATGTCTTTTTGGAGAAAAGCAAAAAAAGATACTTCTTATTCTTTATTCGAAATTATTACTTTGGCTTCGATTATCCAAAAAGAAGCTGCTTTAAAAGAAGAAATGCCGATAGTTTCTTCAGTTTTCCGCAATCGCTTGAATATCCATATGAAGCTGGATGCCTGTACTACGGTAAAGTATGCGCTGGAGCATCCCACAAAAATCGTTTATTATGACCAGCTCAAGTACGATTCCCCATATAATACATATATATATGCGGGTTTTCCGCCTGGGCCAATCTGTAACCCAGGACTAGATGCGATCCGGGCAGCAGTTTATCCAGCTGAAACAGCTTATTTATATTTTGTGGCAAATAAGGATGGTTCGCATCATTTTTCTAAGAGCCTAGAAGAGCACAATCAGGCTCGAAAAACTATTCCCACTCGATAGTTGAAGGCGGCTTGGAGGAAATATCAAAAACCACGCGATTAACTTGCGGATTTTCATTTACAATGCGGTTGGAAATTCTCTCTAATAAGTCATAAGGCAGGCGCGCCCAATCTGCAGTCATGGCATCAGTTGAAGTCACTGCCCGAAGCGCCACGGTATTTAAATAAGTCCTCTTATCTCCCATAACCCCAACAGTTCGAATCGGCAGCAAGACCCCAAAAGACTGCCAAAGCTTTTTATAAAAACCGGCATTTTTTATTTCTGCAACAATAATGTCATCCACTTCCTGCAGTATTTTTACCCGCTCTGGAGTTACTTCCCCAATAATCCGAATGGCAAGTCCAGGGCCAGGGAAGGGCTGGCGGGAGATGATTTCTTCCGGGATGCCCAATTCTTTGCCTAGGGCTCTGACTTCATCCTTAAAAAGCTTCCTAAGCGGCTCGATCAGCTTGAAATTAATATCATCTGGCAGGCCTCCAACATTGTGATGGGTTTTTATGCGGGCTGCGCCTTTTTGCGATTTCCCTGGAACTGCGGATTCAATGACATCGGGATAAAGTGTTCCTTGGGCTAGATAAGGGATATCGCCAAGTTTTTTAGCTTCTTCTTCAAAAGTGCGGATAAATTCTGTGCCAATAATATGCCTTTTTTCTTCAGGGTCAGTTACGCCTTTTAGTTTATTAAAAAATCTCTGCGAGGCATCAATATATTTAATATTAATCTTGAATTTACGGGTAAAAAGCTCTTCAATTTTTTGTGCTTCATTTTTGCGCATAAACCCTTGGTCAATAAACATGCAGGTAAGCTGGTCTCCCACGGCTTTATGCACTAGTGCTGCAACAGTAGTTGAATCCACCCCGCCGGAAAGCGCGCAGAGGATTTTTGCTTTGCCTATTTTTTCTTGGATTTTTGGGATGGCCCTTTCAATAAAAGATTTAGTCGTCCAGGTAGGCTGGATTTGGCAGACAATGTGCAAAAAGTTGCGGATAATTTCCGTGCCTTTTTCCGTGTGCACAACTTCAGGATGGAATTGCACGCCATAAAGCTTTTCTTCAATATTGCCAACAGCAGCGTGCGGATTGTTGTCTGTAACTGCCAATGGAATAAATCCTGCAGGAAGCTTGATAACAGTATCGCCGTGGCTCATCCAAGAAATAATATTATCCGGCAAGCTGGCAAAAAGGGTCTGGTGGTTTTCTATTTTTAAGGGAGCTTTTCCATATTCGCGCTTTAAGGGATCTTGTTTGACTACGCCGTTTAAGTCTTTTGCCATGAGCTGGTAGCCGTAACAAATTCCTAAAATTGGAATGCCGCTTTTCCATATGCGCGCATCAAGGGTCGGGGTATTTTCTTCATAAACCGAGGCTGGTCCGCCGGATAAAATAATGCCTTTGACATCTTTTTCTTTTAATTCTTCCAGCGAAGTAGTGTAGGGCAGAAGTTCGCAGTAAACATTGCATTCTCTGACCCGGCGGGCGATCAGCATGCTGTATTGCGCGCCAAAATCAAGAACCACAACCAGGTCATGTTTTTGCATTATTTATACATTCCAAGGCTTTGCGCCTTTTGGTAAACTTTTCCTTCGGTTAAAATAGACGGGGCGATCAAGACTTCTACTTTTTGCATTTCTTTTAAATTCGATGCGCCCATTGTTCCCATAGATGTTTTTAAAGCTCCAGCAAAGTTCATGGATCCATCATCAAATTTTGCTGGGCCAAATAAGATTTCCTTTATGCTTCCAATCGTGCCCACATTAATCCTGGATCCGCGGGGTAGGGTAGCAGAAGGAGTTGCCATACCCCAATGGAATCCGCGGCCTGGGGCTTCTTTTGATTTTGCAATAGGGGATCCCATCATCACGGCATCTGCTCCGCAGGCAATGGCTTTGCAGATATCTCCAGATACCACTAATCCGCCGTCCGCAATAATTGGGATGTATTTGCCGGTTTCTTTAAGGTAAGTTTCTCGCGCAGCTGTACAATCTGCAATTGCAGTTGCCATGGGTACTCCAATGCCCAGGACTCCGCGGGAGGTGCAGGCAGCACCCGGGCCTATGCCAACCAATACTCCTACAACTCCGGTTTTCATTAAATCCAGGGCTACATCGTAGGTTGCGCAATTTCCAATAATAACTGGAATGCTGATTTCTTTGCAGAAATCCGAAATTACTAAAAGTTCTGATCCTTTTGATTTGTGTTTGGTTGAAATTACCGTGGATTGCAGGACAAAAATATCAGCCCCGGCTTTTTTGGCGATTTTTCCCAAATGTTTTGCTTCTTGCGGGATAGAAGAAACCGCTGCGATTCCGCCCCCGTCTTTTATTTGCTTAATCCTTTTTACCACTAATTCTTCTTTAATCGGTTCTTGATAGATTTTTTGCATTAGAGAAACATATTCATCTTTGCTGGCTGCAGCAATTTTTTTGAGGATTTCTTCCGCATTTTCATACCTAGTCCAAACCCCTTGCAAGTTTAAAACCCCGAGCGACCCAAGCTTTGAAAGCTCAATGGCCATTTTGGGATCAACTACGCCGTCCATGGCAGAGGCAATGATCGGGAGCTTAAGCTTGATTCCTCCAATTTCTGTTGAAATATCTACATCATCTGGATTAACTGTAATAATTGAAGGGGCGAGGGCGATCTCATCAAACCCGTAAGCGCGGCGGCTGACTTTTCCTTTTCCTATATAGTATTCCATGGTTCCCTTCCTTTATTTAGTTTATTTTGGAACTTCCCCAATTTTCCCGTGGATAGTCTTATTTTCCCCGTCGCGAAAAACAACAATTTCTATTTTATCTCCAGGCTTGCTGTTTTTGACTTTGTTCAAAATAGCTTCCGTGTTTTTCATTTTTTCATTATTTATGGTTTTTACCACATCGTATTTTTTTAATCCCATTTTTTCTGCAGGAGAATCTTTGGCTACATCCATAATAATTACGCCTTCAGGAACAGGCAGGTCAAGGTATTTGGCGGCTTTTTCATCTACATCGCGCATATAAATTCCCAGCCATGGGCGTACAATATGGCCTTTACTGATTAACTCGTCTAAAACATTTTTAGCGGCATTAATAGGAATCGCAAATCCAATGCCTTCAGCGCCTGCAGCAATAGCAACATTTATCCCAACTACTTCCCCGCTTAAATTAAGGAGCGGGCCGCCGGAATTCCCGGGATTGATGGCTGCATCGGTTTGGATAAGGTCTTTATGTTCTAGTCCGGGTAGCTGGCGTCCCATGGCAGATACAATCCCTACTGTGACAGTATTGGAAAACTGGTAAGGGTTGCCGATAGCAATAATCCATTCGCCGATGCGCATTTTAGACGAATCTCCCATTTTTAAAACCGGCAGGTTAGGGGCATCGATTTTAATTACGGCTAAATCTAATCCTGTGTCAGAGCCGATAATCTTGCCATCATAGCTTTTGCCATTTTTTAGGGTGACTTTTATCTTGTCAGCTTCTTTTACGACATGCGAGTTGGTTAAAATATATCCTTTTTGGTCAATAATAAAACCCGAGCCCGCACCTTTAAGCGGGATCAACCTTTCTTTGAACATATCTTGGAATTCCGGATTTAAGCGAAAGCCAAACCCGAAATCTTCGGTATTGCCAAAAGGATTAAAAACTTTTTGCTTGGCCATTTTTACGACATCTATATTGACTACGCTGTCACCAACTTTTTCTACAATATCTGCAATGAGGTTAGGGGAAGAACTAATCGGAAAAAAAGGCTGGCTGGGGACAGGCTGTTCATTGGCAGCCAAATTTTCCGAGATCGAACGGCTGGCTAAGAAACCAAATGAAAAAAACAAAAAAACCGCAAAAAAGATTAGTATAGGCTTAACCAAATGCTCTTTTTTCTTAGGCATTTTTCTTCCTCCCTTTTTTGTTTTTTTTGAGGGGCCTTTTTGCCGCAGCATCGAGGAGCTTTTCAAACTCTTTTATGATCGGCTCCGGCACCCATATTTCTCCGCATTGTTCGCAAACCATTGCCTCAACGTCTTTCATTTTTACGACCTTGCCATTTTCTATGTCTTCTAGTTCAACGATATCTTTCTTCAGTTTTCCTTGGCAGGCGGGGCAATATTCTGCGTCCAAAAATGACCTCCTTTTCAGGGGTAAAATTAACTTAGAATTATACTCAAACTATTGGATACTTTCAAGCTTTTTAATCCGGTCAGCAGAAATAAGCGCATCGATAATGGCCTCGATCTCTCCATTGAGCGCTTGTTGCAAGTTATGGGTTGTGAAATTTATGCGATGGTCAGTAATGCGGCTTTGGGGAAAATTATAAGTGCGGATCTTTTCCGAACGGTCGCCGGATCCCACCATGATTTTGCGCGCGGTGTCTCGGGCTTTTATTTTTTTTTCTTCTTCTGCTTCAAATAACCTGGTTTTTAAAAGGCGCATGGCCTTGGCTTTGTTCTGGTGCTGGGAGCGCTCATCCTGGCAGGCCACTGCAACTCCGGTGGGAATATGGGTAACCCTAACTGCGGAAGAAGTCTTATTCACATGCTGGCCTCCGGCGCCAGATGCGCGAAAAGTATCGATTCTTAAATCTTTATCTTCAAGTTTTATGTCCACATCTTCGGCTTCGGGCATGACCGCAACTGTTACAGCCGAAGTGTGGATCCGTCCTCCGGATTCAGTAGCTGGGACCCTTTGCACGCGGTGCGTGCCAGCTTCATATTTTAATTTGCTGTAAGCGCCTTTACCGTTTATAGCAAAAATTATTTCCTTATAGCCGCCCAGGCCAGTTGCATTTTCTGAAATAATTTCTGTTTTCCACCCCTGTTTTTCCGCATAGCGGCAGTACATCCTAAAAAGCTCCCCGGCAAAAAGCGCAGCTTCTTCTCCTCCGGTTCCAGCGCGGATTTCTATGAAAGTATTTTTTTCGTCATTCGGGTCTTTGGGCAAAAGCAAGAATTCTATTTCTTGTTCGAGAAGAAGGATTTTGCTTTCCAAGGCTGGGATTTCGGTTTCAGCCATTTCTTTCATTTCCGGGTCTTTGGCTATTTCTTTTAGGTCTTTTATTTCTTGGAGGGCTAAGCGATAAGCACGGCCTTTATCTATGATTTCTTTCAGGTCAGAATGTTCTTTAGAAATTTTTTGCAGCTTCTCGCGATCCTGAAAAATATCGGGCGAGGCGAGCTGTTTTTCTAGGTTTTCGTATCGGTCTTCAATGGTTTTTATCTTATCAAGTAAGGACATGTCTTAGTGCCTCGGCAGCAACTTCTAATTGGTCTTTTTTGGGCTTGCGGGTAGTTAAGCGTTGCAGCCAAATCCCTGGCATATTTAATAGCTGTAGAATTTTTGGAGCATTTTTCCTGCGGGAGATACGGATAAACTCATAAGAAATCCCGGCAATAACCGGCAGGAGAATGATTTTTAATAAAATGCGCAGGAAGAATGGTGGCCGGCCCAAAAAAGAAAAAACAATAATTGAAGTAAGGAAAACCGTCAGCAAAAAACTGGTTCCGCACGAGGGGTGCTGGGGAGGGTATTGGTCGGCTTTATCCAGGTCAATTCTTTTTTTATCTTGGTACATATGGATGATAACGTGTTCAGCCCCATGGTATTCAAAAACCCTTTGCATATCTGGCATCAAAGAAACTAAGCTAAGAAAAATGAGAAAAATCGAAAGCCGGGTGGAACCTTCAATCAGGTTTAAAAGGATTGTAGGCATTGTAGAATTCCTAAGCAGGCTGAATACCCCAGCTGGTAAAATGATGAATAATCCAATGGTTAGCCCCAGGCTGATGAGAAGGGAAACCATCATTTCTTTGTGGGTGATTTTATCCTTTTCAGTTTTCGCGGTCTTATCAGCTGAATATACCAAAGCTTTTATGCCAACAGATAAGGAATCAACCAGGGTAGCAATGCCGCGGATAAAAGGATAATCTAGGATTTTATAAGTTTCTGTAAGTGGCGGCTGGTTGACTTTTTTAACTGCAATAGTTTGGTCGGGTTTTCGAACCGCAATGGCGTAAGAAGTTTTTGAGCGCATAAGTACGCCTTCAATAACTGCTTGACCCCCAATGGGCAGGATTTCGTTCCTATGGGGCATGAGGTCCCTTTACTATTTTTTCTTTTTGGTAGTTTTTTTCTTGGCAGCTTTTTTAACGCCTTTTTTGCCAGTGGCGACTTTGCCTTGGAATTTTTTCTTGAAGCGCTGGACTCTTCCTTCAGTATCCAATAATTTTTGCGTGCCAGTAAACAGCGGGTGGCAGGCAGAACAGATGTCTACCTTGATATTTTTCTTGGTTGATCCGAAATTATATTTTGCCCCGCAAGCGCAGGTTGTAGTGGTAACCTCGTATTCTGGATGTATCTTTTCTTTCACTTTTATCCCTCCGTTTAAAATAGAGCGTATATTTTAACATAATTTGCTATAATTTAATACATGCTCAAAAGGAAAAAGATCAAGCTCCGCGCCTGGGGCCAGCCGAGCCGCAAGATTATGACCATGGTCATCCCTTCCAAAAAAGAAAAACTCTCGAAAAGATCCGCAAAAAAACAACAATTAAAAAAGGAGCTCATGGAATATGAAAAATAAGAACAAGATGGAAAATATCGGGGTTATTACAACGGGCGGGGATGCTCCGGGCATGAATGCCGCGATTAGGGCAGTAGTGCGCACCGCGATTTTTAATGATCTGCATGTTTTCGGGATCGAAAAAGGCTGGTTAGGCTTAATTGAAGGCAAGATTCGCGATTTAGATTTAAAGTCAGTGGGAGGCATTATTAATCGCGGAGGCACGATCTTGCATACGCATCGCTGTCCGGAATTTAAAAGAAAAGAAATACGGCGCAAAGCTTTTGAAAGAATGCAGGCTTTTAATATTGATGGACTGGTAGTAATTGGAGGAGACGGTTCTTTAAAAGCAGCCAGTGTTTTTGCCAAAGAATTTAATATCCCGATTATCAATATTCCAGCGTCTATTGATAACGACCTTTATGGCACGGATTATTCGATTGGTTTTGATACTGCGGTAAATACTGCGGTGGAAGCCATTGATAAAATCCGGGATACGGCCAGTTCGCATGAAAGAGCTTTTGTCATAGAAGTCATGGGCCGGAATAATGGCTCTATTGCTTTGGATGTGGGCTTAGTTTGCGGAGCAGAAGCTATTCTAATCCCAGAAGTGCCTTATAATATGGCAAATGTTTTGCAAAAACTCCGCTATGGCCAGCAAAGGGGAAAATCCAGTTTTATTGTGGTGGTAGCAGAAGGCGCAGCCTCTGGCCATGAGATTGCCAAGCATATAGAAAAAGGCACTTCATTGGATGTTCGGGTTTCTATTTTGGGGCATATGCAAAGGGGTGGATCACCCACTGCTTTATCGCGAGAAACCGCCTGCAAATTGGGGGCAAGGGCGGTGGACCTTCTTGTAAAAGGCAAAAGAGGTTTAATGGTAGGAATGGTTTCGGACAAGATTATCGAAACTCCAGTTGAAGAAGTCTCCCGCTGCAAAAAACAAATTGATCTAGAGGCTTATAATCTGGCGAATATCCTTTCCAGCTAAATTTTTCTTGCAAAGTGAATTTTTTTTAAATAGTTGACGATAAAAAGAAGGCTTTCATTATAGCTATATTAGGCCCAAAGAGGCTGGTCGATATCTGGAAAAATAAATTTTTAAATAAGGAGAAAAAAAATGAGCGTATCAAGGGTTCAAACAAGTGCTTATAGGGCAGTTAGATTTGTTTTGCGGGAGAAATTAACAAATTGGGCTGCAAGAAAAGTTGGCAATTTTATGACTAGTAATGGACTGGCGAATGCCGTGTGTCAAGGAATTTTGGGAAGACCATACAATATAGGTGGAGTGAGACAGGCACTTGTAGAAGAATCAAGGCAAAAAGCTGGTTTACCTCCATTGTATGATGTGAGCATTCCTACTTTTGATCTTAGTCAAGGTGCTTTTCCTCTTGAGTCAATGGCTCTTCTTAAGAATCCGGATAGAATTGAATTGTTACAAACGCAATGGCAGTTGAACGGAGAAGCAGCTCAAGCTGCAATGAATCGGGCGAAGGCAGCAGGAAATAAGCTAGAGGATCCAGAAAAAAATCAGTAGTTTTTATTTAGTTAAACAAAAGCCTCGAAAAAACCTTAAAAATCTTCGAGGCTTTTTCTTTGTATGTATTCAGTTCTTTTGCAAAAAAAATGTTTCCTTCTCCGCGTAGCCACCCCTCTTAGGGGTGGAAAATATTAATTGCATCGCCTAAGAGGCGATGCTACGCGGCAGAGAATAGCAAGGGTGGAATTAGGGGAGGGGAAACCCATTTAGGCCTTTTATATGATTATCAAAATAATGAAAACCATAATTTATATTGGGGAGGAAAGTTTGTTTTTAGTAATGTTAGTGATGCTAATAATTCTGTTGGGAAAATTGATTTAGCCCTCTTAAGCGGGGTAGAATTTTTCCCCTTATCTAATGTTGGGATAAACCTTGAAGTTGGCCTTCGAAATAGTTCTTTTCCTGCTTGGGCCGAACCAATAAAAGGGGATTTGTTGACTCTTTTCCTTCACGGCGGATTAACCTTTTATTTCTAGTAGAAATCCACGGCATTGCGCATGCTATAGAGCTGTTCATCGAGCGTGATAAACTTTCCGCCTTTAACTTCTAACAAGTCGTTCGCTACGATTTTATCTGCCTTGAGCCCAGGATAAACGCCAAATTTATTTTCTTTTATAAATTGGAAGATCGCATCGCCGAATCTTAGTCCCAAAATCCGATCCGCGGTATGGGCTATTCCTCCCCGGATGGCATGCCCGCAGTTTTGCAAGCGGTATTCAATGCCTTTGGTATGTTTTTCCAATAAAGCAAAGAGATATTCCCCAATGCCGCCCAGTTGTTCATTTCCAAAAGAATCCAATTTTTTAGGCATTTCATGCCGGGCTTTGACCATGGCATATTTTTTATCAGCTAAAACATCGTCCAAAAGTTTTTTGTTGCTGTCATTTACTTCCTGCGGATAGCGCTTATCAAATAATCGTGCGCCTTCAGAAGTTACTACCACGCAATAATTTTGATAGGCCATGGCTTTTTCCACTTTTTTGATAACCTCGCGCATATCCACGGTTTCTTCAGGTAGAAGAACTATATCTGCGCCGCCCGCAATACCAGCATGGAGTGCCACCCAGCCAGCGTGGCGGCCCATGAGTTCTACAATAAAACAGCGGTTGTGGGAGCGCACCGTAGTCATAATATTTTCAATAAAATGTACGCTTTCAATGACCGCGGATTCAAAACCATAAGTTCTTTCTGTGCCAAAAACATCGTTATCCATGGTTTTTGGGGCGCCCAGCATAGGGAAGGTAAATTGTTTTCCCATTTTTCCTGCAGCTCCCAAGGTATCGTCCCCGCCCAAAACAATCAAGCAGTCAATTCCCAGTTTTTTTAAATTGTCCATGGCAATTTCTGGGGCCTTGGCTTCAATATTTGCTTTTGAAAATAGGTTGGTGCGGGAAGATTTAATAATGGTGCCGGAAATTTTGAAGCTATCTTTTAAGTCTGCGGTTGATAGGGGATGCAAAATTTTTTCCTTTTCAGTTTCTGGATCGCGGGTCAAAGCTTTCCAGCCTTCCAAGAGGCCGATTAATTCCATTTTTTCATTGGCGGGCAAAGTTTGGTTGGCTTGGTTGATTCTCCTAAGCAATCCGTAGATTACCGCATTATGTCCTGCGCAATCCCCACCCCCAGTTAAAATCCCAATTTTCCTGATATTTATTTCTTTGTCGTTAAATTTAGCTTTCATTTTAATCCTCCGTATTCTTTTTTAGGATTTCGGATTTAGGACTTTCGGATTTTTTTAATTTATGCCTTTCCCGCAGACCCTAATACATTCGTATTTTTTGCAACGATTAGTTTTTTTAATTCATCCCTGGCTGGGCCTAAGTATTTTCTCGGGTCAAATTCAGACGGGCTTTCGGCAAATACTTTGCGAATAATTGCTGTAACCACCAAACGTCCGTCGCTGTCAATATTTATTTTGCAAACCGCGGATTTAGCTGCTCGGCGCAATTGTTCTTCTGGTACGCCTACGGCATTATCCATTTTTCCGCCAAATTTATTGATCATCTGGACATATTCTTGGACAACGGAAGATGCGCCGTGGAGAACAATCGGAAAACCGGGCAATCTTTTTTCTACTTCAGCTAAAATATCAAAACGAAGATCCGGTACTTTTTCCCCTGGTTTTAGTTTGAATTTATAAGCGCCGTGCGATGTTCCAATAGAAATAGCTAGTGAGTCAACCCCGGTTTTTTTGACAAAATCTTCAACCTGGTTGGGGTCGGTATAAGTATGCTTTTCAGCTTTTACTTCATCTTCGATCCCAGCCAATACCCCTAATTCGCCCTCAACGGTTACATCATATTTATGGGCATATTCAACCACTTGCTTGGTAACTTCGATATTTTTTTCATAGGGGTGGTGGGAGCCGTCGATCATAACGGATGAAAATCCGTGGTCAACGCAGGATTTGCAAAGTTCGAACGTATCTCCATGGTCTAAATGTAGTGCAATCGGAATATTGCTTTTTAAATCTTTTCTCGCCATTTCTACTGCGCCCTTAGCCATCCAATAGAGGAGGGTTTGGTTGGCGTATTTTCTGGCGCCAGAGGATACCTGAAGGATTACCGGGGAATTGCTCTCTGCGCATCCGCCGATAATAGCCTGCAGCTGCTCCATATTATTAAAATTGTATGCTGGGATAGCATACTTTCCATCAAAAGCTTTTTTAAACATTTCCCGCGTATTTACCAAACCAAGTGCTTCATACTTCTTTTCCATTTTTTCCTCCTTAGAAATTTACTAACTGGGTAAATGAATCTGCTTTTAAGCTTGCGCCGCCGACCAACCCGCCGTCAATATCTGCTTGTGCCATTAAGTCTTTTACATTAGCTGGAGTTACGCTTCCGCCGTATAAAATCCTGGTTTCATTGGCAGTTTGCACTCCAAACATTTCTTTTAATATTTTACGGATAAAAGCATGGACTTCTTGAGCTTGTTCAGGAGAGGCGGTTTTGCCAGTGCCGATGGCCCAAACTGGTTCATAGGCAACGGTGATATTTTTCATTTGTTCTGCGTTTAAGTTAGCTAACCCGGCTTTTACCTGGTTGCCGACAATGGCTTCTAATTTTCCAGCTTCTCTTTCAGCCAGAGTTTCTCCCGCGCAAACAACTAGAGAGAGGTTTCCTTTGAGTGCAGCAAAAACTCTTTTATTCACGGTTTCATTGGTTTCCCCAAAATATTGCCTTCTTTCAGAATGCCCGATCAAGACATGGGTTGAACCCAGGGCTTTTATCATAGGGGCAGAAACTTCGCCGGTATAAGCGCCTTTTTCTTCCCAGAATAGGTTTTGCGCCCCAAAGCAAATGTTAGTGCCAAGTAAAATATCTGCTACAGCAGGGAGGGATAAATAGGGGGGGAAAACAATAATTTCTCTTCCAGTTACATTTTTCAGGTTATTTTTTAATTCTTCCGCGAGTTTTTTAGCTTCGTCGCAAGCTAAATTCATCTTCCAATTGCCGGCCATAATGGGCTTGCGCATAATTTTCTCCTTTCAAAATTAAACAAACAGCGTATATTATACCCAGTAAGCAAAGATTTTGTAAAGTTTCAATGATGGGTTATTTCTGCTTACAGTTTTATTGTTGGATATTTTTATCAAAAAAATAATTTTTAAAAACTGAAATATTTATTTTTATTTTCCGATATGCTTTTGTATATAAATATAATTAAAAAATAACAAATGAGATAATCAATGCTAACAATTAGTCAAAAACCTATAATCCCGATGCCGCCGAAAAAACCTGCTGTTCCTTTGAAAGTAGCAAAAGAGCAAAACTTACTTAGAGCTTATCAGCAGGAAATTGGAAGATATCCTCTTTTGAAGGGCGAAGAAGAGATATCTTTGGCAAAACGAATTCAAGCCGGGGATCCGGAGGCTAAAATACAATTTATACAATCTAATTTACGATTAGTAGTTTATATTGTATTTAGATATTATCGCGATTATAACGTTCCTTTGATGGATCTCATTCAAGAAGGTACTCTGGGTTTAATTAGGGCGGTTGAAAAATTTGTTCCTAAGGAAGGACGCAAATTCTCAACTTATGCTTTTTTGTGGATAAAACAGGCTATAAGTAAGGAAATTAACCTACAAGCCCATACTATTTATGAGCCGGTTAATAATTTGTATCTGCTGCAAAGATGTATTAGGGAACTGGAAGAAAAATTGAGAAGGGAACCAACCGAGGAAGAGCTTTCCATTTATTCGGGCTTTTCTTTAGAAAAAGTACGAAGTTCTTTAGTGAGAAGAAATGATCTTCATCCTGTATCTCTGGATAATTTTTTGGCGAGTCCCTTCCAAAGTCCCGAAGCAATTCTTTTGGAAAACGATTTGAGAAGAGTTTTTGAAGAAGCTATAGCAAGCCTTACTGAAAAAGAAGAATTTGTTATTAGATGGCATTTTGGTTTGAATGAAAACGAAATTTGTTTAACTCTTAAAGAAATTGGCGAAAAGCTTTTTGAAGTTGGCCTTTCAAAAAGAATCATTACCAGGGAAGCAGTACGGCAGATTAAAGAAAATGCTTTTAAAAAACTACTCCGTTGCGCTAGAAGGTTGCACTTGCAAGATTATTTGGAAATTAATTTATCAAAGCAACAGCCTGGTTGTTTTCGATCCTGAAAAAACCGCTTTCAATATTAATTTTTACATTTTCATTTGTTTCTGCGGCATGGTATGAAAAAAAGCGGGTCAAGTCGCAAAGCAGTGGCGCATGATTGGGAAAAACCGCGCGGCTGCCAGCGCAGGTATAAAATCTTATCCTGCTTACTGCGCCTTCAAAAACTACCTTGTCAATTCTTAAAATCCTTAAATTTATCATAATTAATTCCTAATTTATAATTCCAAATGTCTAATGAAGGTAAAATTATAATAATTATTCCATAATTAGGCATTAGTAATTTGACATTAGAAATTAAGTTGTATTTTTAGCTTTTTCTTTGACATCTTCTATATTTCCAGCCATATAAAAAGCTTGCTCCGAAATTTCGTCGACTCTTCCTTCAATAATTTCTTTGAATCCTCGGATCGTTTCTTTGAGCGGGACATATTTTCCTTTAAACCCGGTAAAATGCTCGGCCACATGAAAAGGCTGGGAAAGGAACATTTGTATTTTTCGGGCGCGATTTACTATCAAGCGGTCTTTTTCTGGAAGTTCTGATACGCCTAAGATTGCGATAATATCTCTTAATTCTTTATATCTTTGTAAAATCTTTTTTACCTGGTCGGCAACTGCATAATGTTCTGCTCCTATAATATTTGCATCCATGATCCTAGAATTAGAAGCCAAAGGGTCAATTGCTGGATATATGCCGTTTTCCATAATTTCGCGGGATAAAACCGTGCTGGCATCCAAATGCGAAAAAGTTACTGCAGATGCGGGATCGGTTATATCATCCGCAGGTACATAAACTGCTTGGATCGAAGTAATTGCTCCGCG
Source organism: uncultured bacterium (assembly GCA_964528395.1). Classification (GTDB taxonomy): domain Bacteria; phylum Margulisbacteria; class WOR-1; order CAZGTC01; family CAZGTC01; genus CAZGTC01. The sequence continues at coordinate 14,348 of CAZGTC010000006.1, read as the reverse complement.
CTTGGTGGAAACGATTCTTTCTTCAAACCGGCCCATTTCTGCCAAAAGTGTTGGCTGGTAGCCAACCGCAGAGGGCATGCGGCCTAAAAGGGTTGAAACTTCGGATCCAGCCTGCACAAAGCGGAAAATATTATCCAAAAATAATAAGACATCTTTTCCTTCATGGTCTCTAAAATATTCAGCTTGAGTTAAGGCGGTTAACCCTGCAATTAAACGGGCTCCGGGTAATTCTGCCATCTGCCCAAAAACCAGGACTGTTTTTTCCAAGACCCCGGATTCTTTCATTTCTATCCACAGGTCATTGCCTTCTCGAGTGCGCTCCCCAATTCCTCCAAAAACCGAAATACCCCCGTGCTGGGTGGCCATATTATGGATCAACTCCATAATAATAACGGTTTTTCCCACGCCCGCGCCGCCAAATAAACCGGTTTTTCCTCCTTTTATATAAGGGGATAATAGGTCAATAACTTTTATGCCAGTTTCAAAAATTTCATTTTCGGATTCGATTTCTTCAAATTGCGGAGGATTGAAGCGGATAGCATAATGCTTATCGGTCTTTATTTCTGGCCCGCCGTCAATCGTTTTTCCCACTACATTAAACATGCGGCCCAGGGTTTCTTTTCCTACGGCCACGCGGATCGGAGTTTCTAGATCCTTGGCTTCGGTTCCGCGGCAAAGGCCGTCGGTCGGGTAAAGGGAAACTGCGCGCACTACGCCGCCCTCAAGCTGCATAGCGACTTCGGCAATAATATGCGGATTTTGGATCTCAATGGTGGTGCGGATCTGGGGTACGTGTTCCGGGGGAAATTGGATATCAATGATTGGGCCGATGATCTGCAGAACTTTTCCGATGCTCATTTTAATTAGCCTCCTTTAAAGCTTCAAATGTGCTGACAATATCTAATAATTCACGGGTAATATGGCTCTGCCTTTCTTTATGGAACTGCAGTTTTACTTCCTGCATAAGTTTTTTAGAGGTTTCAGCTGCGCCTTTTACCATGATGAGCCGCGATCCTAATTCCCCGACCAAGCTTTCTGCCAATGTTTTATGGAGCTGGTGGAAAAGGAATTTATCTGCAGCTTCATCAAATAATTTTTCAGCCTTGGGTTCTATGATCATATTCTCAATTGGAAGATTGCGGGTCCGGCCAATGCTCAAAGTGCTGGGATAAATCTCCCTTATTTTTGGTTGCTGTACAAGAACAGATTGAAATTTATTATAAACAATATACACTTTACCGCTGGGATGCTTATGCATAAAAGCTTGGCTAGACAAAAAAAGCTTTTTGGATAATTCCAAAATATTTTTATCTGATGCGCCTTTAAAGCTTTTAGCAACGGGGATTTTTAAGTGGCGTGCGTATTCCCCGGCTTTTTCTCCCACCATTAATATCTCGGATTTAGGAAAAAGTTTTAGGCTTTTTTGCAGCCTTTCCATAACTTGGCGGTTAAAATCTCCGCAGTATCCCTGGTCCGAAGTTATAGCTATAATTAAAACTTGAGGATTTTCAATATCAGGGAACTTCTTTTCTATATAGCTGGAATCAATGATCAAAGAAAGCTTGGCGATAAACAGTTCAAGCTCGCTCATAAAAGTTGTTGAATCAACAAATAGTTCTTTGGCCCGGCGGATACGCGAAGCTGTAATGATTTGCAGGGCCTGCATCATCTTATGGATATTGCCGAGGTTCTTGATCCTTTTTTTCAAAGAGAGAATTTGGCTCATAAGCCGAGTTTTTCTTTCAGCACCAATAATATTTCGCGCATCTTATTCTTATTTTCTTCAGAAACTTTTTTTCCGCCCTTGATTTCTTCTGCAACTCTGGGATATTGGGTGCAGATGGCTTCAATGAACTGCTTTTCGGTCTTTTTTATTTTTTCTATGGGAATATCATCAAAACATCCCAAGTTCGCGGCTAAAATAGCAATGATTTGGTTTTCAATGGGATAGGCATCGTTTTTTTGCTGTTTTAAAATTTCGGTTAGGATTGCCCCGCGGTTAAGCTGTTTTTGCGTTTCATCATCCATTTCCGAAGAGATCAGGGTAAAGGATTCTTTTTCCCGGTATTGAGCTAGTGCCAGTCGCAAGGGCCCGGAAATATCCCGCATGGCTTTGACCTGGGCTTTTCCGCCTACGCGCGAAACGGACATTCCCACATTTACCGCAGGCTTGATGCCGGATTGGAATAGATCATTTTCTAAAAAGATCTGCCCGTCCGTGATGGAAATAACATTGGTTGGAATATAAGCCGAAATATCTGCCATTTGCGTTTCTACAATCGGCAGGCAGGTTAGGGAGCCCCCGCCCAATGCTTGGCTCAATTTTGTGCCTCTTTCCAAGAGCCGGGCATGCAGATAAAAAACATCCCCGGGATAAGCTTCGCGGCCCGGCGGCCGGCGGAGCAAAAGCGAAAGCATCCGGTAGGCAGCAGCATGTTTAGTCAGGTCATCAAAAATAACTAAGACATCTTTTTTTTCATTGTACATGAAATATTCGCCCATAGAGCATCCTGAAAATGGGGCAATATATTGCATGGCTCCGGGATCAGAAGCTGGGGCATCGACAATAATTGTATAGCCCAGCGCCTGGTTTTTTTGCAAAGTGTTAACTGTTTGTACAATGTCTGATGATTTTTGGCCAATTGCAACATAAATGCAAATAACGCCTTTATCTTTTTGATTAATAATTGTATCAATCGCTAAGGTAGTTTTGCCGGTCTGGCGGTCTCCAATAATTAATTCTCTTTGCCCGCGGCCAATCGGAACCAGAGCGTCAATAATTTTGTACCCAGTTTGCATGGGCTGGGTAACCGGTTCACGGTCAATAACTTGAGGAGCAGTATGTTCAATCGGCCAGCACATTTTTGTATCTACCGGGCCAAGGCCATCAATCGGCTGGCCTAGGGCATTAACCACCCTTCCCAAAAGTTCTTTGCCAACAGGAACTTCCATAATATGTCCCGAACATTTAACGCGGTCGCCTTCCTTAACCATGGTGTGGCTGCCAAAAACAATGGCAACAATTTCTTCTGGTTCTAGGTTCAGCACCAGGCCGTATATGCCGCTGGGGAAAATGAGCATTTCATTCATCATGGCCGAAGGCAGTCCTGCGATCCGGGCAATGCCGTCGCCGGATTCCAAGACAATCCCAACTTCTTCCGAATGCACGCTTTCGTGGAAAGACTGAATATGTTTTTTTAGGTCGTCATGGATGATTTCGGATAAGTCCAAAGCATTTATTTCGTCCATATCTGTCCTTCTTTCTTATTTCATAGCTTGATGAGATGATGTTTTAATTGGGCAAGCTTAGTTTTTAGGCTGAAATCCCAGATGCGCCCCCCAAAAACTTTTATGACCATTCCATTCAGGACGCGGGGATTAATTATTTTTTCAAGGATAATTTTATCTGGATATTTTTTCTTTAGAATGTTTTTCAGGGTTTCTTCCTGCTCTTTTTTTAAAGGGAAAGCTGTAACTACTTTGATAAAAACGATTTTTTCTTTTTCTGCCAAATAGCGCGTATAATTACTGGACATTTGGTCGATATTGCGGATTTTCCGGTTTTCTACTAAAAATAAAATAAGTTTTAGTGTGAGAGGGGAAAAACTTTTTAAAGCCCTTTCTAAAAATTCTTTTTTGGCTTGAAAAGACAGGCGGTTATTCTCCAAAAAAAACATAAGATCTTTTTGGTGGAAAAAAATCCGCGTAAAAGAAGAAAGTTCTTGCTGGAGCTGCAAAGCCTGCTGGTTTTTTTTAGCCAGTTTGTAAATCTTATCAAAATTAACGTAAAGATGCTTTTTCTTTTTCATAAAAGTTTTTCTAGGTCTTTGAGGTTGCGGTTGATTACTTCTTCTTGGATTTTTGGATCCACCTGCTTTTCTATAATTTTATGGCTTGTTTCTACTACCAAGTCGCTGAACTTGTTCTTTAATTCCTGTATGATTTTTTGTTTTTCGCGTTCGATTTGTCCCAGGGTGTTTTGATAAAAGCGGCTGGTTTCTTCTTTGGCTTCTTTAACAGCTTTAGTCTTTATGTTGTCTACTTCTTTTTGGGCAGACTCTTTTTGGCGTTCAATTTCTTCCTGCAGCATTTCCAAACGGACTTTGCTTTCGCGGGATAGGTTTTCCGCTTCTTCTTTGGCTTTTTGCGCTTTTTCCATGGCAGTTTTTATCTGTGCGCTTCTCTCGTCAAAAGTTTTGGCCAGTTTTGGCCAAATGTAGCGGTAAAAAACAACTAGCAATAATCCAAAAGTAATCCAAGTCCAAATGAATGTATTTAGCTCAAAATTTAACATAAATTAAATTCCTAACCATATTATTTAGCCAAAAGTATAATTGAAATAACCAAAGCATATAAAGCCAAAGCTTCAATAAAAGCAATGGTTACAATAGCCAAGGTGCGGATAGCAGGTCCGGCTTCGGGTTGGCGGGCAATTGCATCAACGGCTTTTCCCCCGACCATGCCGATCCCGATTCCAGTTCCAAGAACTGCTAATCCAATGGCAAAACCAGCGGATAAAAAAGCGCCTACAGCTGGATTCATATTTAAACACCTCCTTTTCGTTTAAGATTCATTCACGGCTTCGCCAATATACATGGCGGATAAATAAGTAAAAATAAAAGCTTGTATAAAGGCTACAAAAATTTCAAACAGCCTCAGTATAACATTGCCGGCAATCGGCAAAGTCCATAAATAAAAAATTTTTATAGAAACCAAGGCGGACAAAGTGATCAATAATAATGTATGGCCAGCCAAAAGATTGGCAAAAAGGCGCAGGGCCAAGGAAAAAGGCCGGGCCAGCTGGCTGATAATTTCGAGCGGAACCAAAAAAAAGAGCATGGGAAAGGGCATATCCGGAGGAGAAAGATGTTTAAAATAATTGATTAAGCCTTGCTTTTTTATGCCAGCAGCCTGGTAAGTAAAAAAGATGATTAAAGCGAGCGCTGCGGTTACATTGATATTGGAAGTGGGAGAAATAAATCCTGGGAGCATGCTCAATAAGTTAGCAAACAAGATAAAAGAAAAGAGCGCCAGTAAAAAAGGGAGCCAGGTGTTTCTTTCTTTTCCCAAAAGCGCGGAACATTCGTTGTCTAAAAATTCGTAAACAATTTCAAATAAGCTTTGCAAGCGCCCTGGGACGAGCTGAAAATGATTTATGACCCAAAAGAAAAAAAAAGCCGCGAGAAAAGCAGCAATAAATAATGACAGAATTTCAAAAGTAATCGATAAATTCAAAGAAAAAAAACGCAGGTTAAGCAAAACCGGGCTGGCAATATGTTCTGCAAGATTATCCATGTTTTTTTTCGCTTTCCTGCATCTTTTTTATGCGCAAGAAAATATTGCGGTAAGCAATAAAAGAAAAAATTATAGCTCCTGTGATAATGCCCCAGGGCAGGGTGGCATAGCGCGTATCCAAAAAATATCCCAGCAAGACGCCGGCAATGACCGTGACCGCAAATTCTAAGCCGATATTAACTGCAGGCAGCCAATTTTCTAGGTTTTTCATGTGGTTTCTGTAATTGGTTCAAGGGTTTTTGTGGGATCAATAACGTAGCTGGTGCTGCGGCCTTGGCCTTCAATTAAGACAAGGCCTTTGCTTTCTAATATGCTCAATTCTAGGTGCGCGGTCTTGTGGGATACCCCAAAAGCTTCGCGGTACTCGCGGTTCGTGGTGCTGCCGTGTTCCGCGATAATTTGCATGGCGCGCAGCTGGCGCTTGTTCAGGCCTTTGCCGGCCCAGGGATTGGTAATGCTTTTTTCTTCTTGTTCTTTGGCGGGCCGCGTTTCTAATCCGTCGCGGATATAGGCAATATCATCGGTGCGGTAGGGTTTTTCTTCGCCTTCTTCTACGTCAATAATCACGACTTGTTTGCCATTTTTATTGAGATAATCTATTTTATAATTTATTTTGGGATGGCAATTTTTTTCCACCAGGTTTTTTATGGTGTTTTCGAAATCATCACTGATATCAACACCGGTTAGGTGTTTCATCTTGTCATCAATGCCGAGGATTAATTTTCCGCCGTCAGAATTGGCAAAAGCAACGATCTCGCGGGCAATATCATCGCTGGAAGGTATATTTTTTTCAAACTCGATTAATTGTCCTTCGCCGCTTTCAAGCAGGGTTACCATTTCTTCCCATATCATAGATGTAAGTAAATTAACATACCCCTAGCTACAATTCAAGTTTTTTCTGTGTTATAATCCGTCAAAAATCACCATGAAATTTCTGCATAATTTAAAAAATTTATTCTTAGATTTTTTGTATCCCCCGCGCTGCTTGGTCTGTAGAGAAACCGGACCCGAAAGTTTTTGCAAAAAATGCTTGGGTTCCGCGCAGCATATTATTGCAGATTATTGCGCGCTGTGCGGCCGCGTGCACGATTATAATTTCAATACCAAGGCAAAAATTTGCCGTTCTTGCCAAGAAGAAAAGCCGCATTTTGATTTGGCGCGTTCAGTAGTTTTATACGACAGCGCAATAAAAAAATCCCTGCATCACCTTAAATTTGCGCAAAAAACTAGCTTAATTTATCCTTTAGGGGATCTAATGGTTAGGCACATTGATCGTCACCTTCCGGAAATAAAGCACGCAGGCTGCGAAATGCTGGTTACGGTTCCGCTTTCGGATAAGCGGCTAAAGCAAAGGGGATTCAACCAGTGCGATTTGCTGGCAGAAATCCTTTCTTCCCATTATAATATCCCTTTTATAAAAAACTTGCTGTCACGCATCCGCGATACGCAGGCGCAGTATAAATTATCGCGGCTGGAGCGCCAGAAAAATTTACAAGGAGTTTTTGCCCTAGGGTCAAAAGCGGTATTGCCGGCGAAGCGGATTTTGCTTTTGGACGATATTTATACAACCGGCACAACGGCAAATGAATGTGCCAAGGTCTTGAAAGAAAACGGCGCAGAAAAGGTTTATGTTTTGACTTTGTCCCGGGCAGTTGAAAATTAAAAGGAGGAAAAATATGCAGATAAATATTCAGGGCCATGGGATTGCGTTAACCGAGGCATTGAAAGAGTATGCCAATAAAAAAATCGGGCATCTGGAACATTTTTTCAGCAATATCCAGAAAGCCATGGTGATTTTGGATGCGCGCGACAATAGCAATATAAAAAAAAGCCAGGTAGCAGAAGCGAGCGTTTGGCTGGCAGGCAAAAAAGTGGTGCGGGCAACCGCAGCCGGGGAAAATATGTATGCTTCCATTGACTTGGTCGTTGACGAATTAAAGCGCCAGGTGCAAAAGCATAAAGAAATGCACATTGATGAAAAAAGGCGGGCTTCGGAAAAAATGAAAGAGCGTTACCGCCGCAACTGCGGAAATTTCGACCTGACTGAACCGAACTAAGCCATGCTTTTAAAATGGCTTTCTAATTTATTGGGAGATTCTGACGAGAAAAAACTTGGCCAGATGTCCCCAATCCTTGAACAGATCAATGCTTTTGAACTGTCCTTGAAACAACTCTCGGATGAAGCGCTGAAAAGTAAAACCGCAGAATTCAAAAACCGCCTTAGCCAGGGAGAAACTTTGGATGATATTTTAGCCGAGGCTTTTGCCGTGGTGCGCGAAGCATCGGTGCGCACGATTGGCCTGCGCCATTTTGACGTGCAGATATTGGGCGGCATAATATTGCACCAGGGAAAAATTGCCGAGATGAAAACCGGGGAAGGAAAAACCTTGGTAGCCACGCTTCCCCTTTATTTAAATGCTTTAACCGGGGATGGGGCGCATCTGGTAACGGTGAACGATTACTTGGCTCGCCGCGACCGCGAATGGATGGGCCCGATCTATGAATTTTTGGGATTAACGGTTGGCGTAATCCAGAATAATATGGATTTTGCATCAAAGAACCAGGCTTACCAGGCGGATATCACTTATGGCACGAACAATGAATTCGGGTTTGATTACCTGCGCGACAACATGGCTTTTTCTGCTGACCAATGCGTGCAGAAAAAATTGAACTACGCGATTGTGGATGAGGTTGACAGTATTTTGATCGATGAGGCCCGCACGCCTTTAATTATCTCTGGCATGGTAGAAGATGCAACTGCAGGCTATATCCGTGCCAACCAAGTGGCCCGCAAGCTCCAAAAAGAAAAGGATTTTACCCTGGATGAAAAAACTAAGAATGTTGTTTTGACCGAGGAAGGAACCAAAAAGGTTGAAAGCCTTTTGAACCTTGAATATTTATTTGACGTAAAAAATATGGACTTGGCCCACCAGGTTTTGCAGGCGCTCAAGGCTTGGCATCTTTTTAAAAAAGATATTGATTATGTGGATAAAGACGGAGAAATTATTATTGTGGATGAATTTACCGGCCGCCTTATGATTGGCCGGCGCTATTCAGACGGCTTGCACCAGGCCATTGAAGCTAAAGAAAATGTCAAAATCCAGCAAGAGAGCCAAACCTTGGCTACGATTACTTTCCAAAATTATTTCCGCTTATTCAAAAAATTAGCCGGCATGACCGGTACGGCAAAAACCGAAGAGCAGGAGTTTTGGAAAATTTACGGCTTGGAAACTGTAACTATGCCCACCAATAAAACCAATGTCCGGAAAGATTTTTCCGATATTATTTATAAGACCAAAAAAGAAAAATTCAATGCTGTGCTGGCTGAAACAATTGAGCTGCATAAAAAAGGCCAGCCGGTTCTAGTGGGCACGATTTCAATTGAAAATTCAGAATATTTATCCGGTATTTTAAAGCGCCGGGGGATTGCCCACCATGTTTTAAATGCCAAGTACCATGAAAAAGAAGCAGAAATCATTGCCCGCGCTGGCCAAAAAAATGCCGTGACCATTGCAACCAATATGGCAGGTAGGGGAACAGATATTGTTTTGGGGGAGGGGGTAAAAGAATTATCCGGCTTGCATATTATCGGTACCGAACGCCACGAAAGCCGTCGGATTGATAACCAGCTGCGCGGCCGCTGCGCCCGCCAGGGAGATCCTGGGTCAACGCGTTTTTATGTTTCGTTGGAAGACGATCTTATGCGGCTGTTTGGCTCGGACCGCATTAAGGGCATGATGGACCGCCTTGGCATTGAAGAAAATACCCCGATTGCGCACCCGTGGATTACGCGCGCAATTGAAAATGCCCAGAAAAAAGTCGAGCAATACCATTTTAATATCCGCAAGCAGGTCTTGGAATACGATGATGTCATGAATAAGCAGCGCGAGACGATTTATGCTTTGCGCCGCCGCATTTTGGAAGGCCGCCAGCTCAAGGAAAAAATAATTGAAATGACGGAAGAAATCGCAAAAAATTTAGTAGGAGTTTTTATCCCGGAAAAAGGTTCATTGGATGAATGGAATTATGACGGTTTAATTAAGGCAGTTGAAGAAATTATCCCTATTTCCGATCTGGAAGAAATAAAAAAAATAGACAAGCGCGAGAATATAAAAAAAGCGTTAATTGATCTGTTCCAGCGGGCTTATGCGATGCGGGAAAATGAGATTGGCCCTGAAAATATGCGCGAGATCGAAAAAATCGTGATGTTAAAATCTATTGATTCCAAATGGATCGAGCAGCTGCACAACATGGATAATCTGCGCGAGGGCATTGGCTTAAGGGCTTATGGCCAAAAGGATCCTTTAATTGAATATAAAATGGAAGGCTATCATATGTTCCAGGCCATGATGCAGGCTGTAAGGGAAGAAGTAGTTTCTATGGTTCTGCGCGTTAAATTAATGTCCGAAGAAGAAATGAAGCCCAAAGCGCGGATTACTTCTTTTTCTAATTCAAAACCCGGGCGAAATGATCCATGCCCCTGCGGCAGCGGCAAAAAATATAAAAAGTGCTGCGGAAAATAATTCCTTAAAAAAATCTTCTAATAATAATACGCGCAACAATAAGAGTTATAATTAAGGCAATTAAATAAATAAGAAACTCTATTTTTCTCTGTCTAATGACTTCTAAAAGTTTTTCCCATTGAGTTTTTTCCAATATAATTTCCTTTGGCATTTCTTTTATAATTTTTATTTCTGCAGTTTTGGATAAACTTGGCTTAATCGGAGCTGTTTTTGTTTTAATTTTTCTAACTGGTGTTTTTGTGGTAATAATTTTTGCCGCTGGTTTTTTAATTGCAGTTTTTTCTTTAACTAATGGGGCTTTTACTGGCTCAACTTTAGGGATTGCTGGGACAACTGCAGTTTTGGTTTCTAGGTTAGTTTCTAATTGTGGGGTAGACACTTTTGCTGAAGGGGTTAGGGCTGGTTCTGGTTGAGTCTTAGCAACTGTAATTTCTTTAGATTGAACTTTTCTAGTGGGCTTAGGCAAAGTAATATTCAGGGAAAAATAATGCATGCTGTTGCTATCTAACACTGGGTCAATGCGATAAGCATAATCAAAATTTACATCCCTGATTTTTAGGCCGATGCCAGCTGTAGGATAGGTTTTTATTTCAGAACGGCTGACAGCTTGCTGGTCCATGCCCGCCCTTAAATTGAGCGGACCAAACATTCTCCAGTCTACCCCGGCATGCAAAACTGCAGGCTTATTGTAAGCGGTTTCCAGTTCCAATGCCATTTCTGTGCCTTGCTGATTTTTATACATAACTCCAGCATTCATGCTATGGCTTAGCCCTTCTGAATAGCCGCTTTTCCAGGCTACTTTGCCTCCCATGCTGGAGGGCAGGGCATTTTTTACCACAAAACTAGTAGTAATATTAGGGTTAATATCGTATTGGGCGCCTAAATCTATATCCATGCCCGAGCCTTGGGACTGGTCGCTTAGCCCAAATTTTTTATCAAAATATTTAAGGGTAGCCCCATAACGGAATTTATCGTTAAAGGCTCTTCCCAAGCTTAATAAATAAAGGCGGTCGGCATAATCAAAAGTTGTTCCAGTTGATGTTACGCGATTATTTGTTCGGGTGGTACCCATAATGCCGCCGATAGTATATCCAGTTGTGCCAAAACCCACTGTTCCAATGGGAGTCGGGGTAGTAGCTCCGAGCATCGTATGGCTGGCATCGTCAAAACTGGTTAACATGCTGGAAAAAGAGTAATCTTTTAGGTTTGCAATTCCCGCGGGATTCTGAAAAAGGGAAAAAGGGTCTTGTTCGGATGAAAAAGCCCGGCCCAAGCTGACAGATTTTGCGCCAGCGCCGATTTGCATAGGATCAAAAGCAACATAGCCAACCGTAACAAAGAAGATTAGAAGAAAAAAAGCTAAGATAGTTATTAATAATATTTTTCTGATTTTGGCATGCATATTTTGTATATTATAATATATATATTTTTTTCTTACGTCAACTCTTTTTATGCTATAATTTTTGCATGCTGCAGGAATTGAAAGACAAAATTTTGCCTCTGAAAAACCAGATAAAAACTCTTGGAGACTATCTTTGACCTAGCTTCCCAAAGAACCCAATTGCAAGCCTTTCAGGAAGTATCCCTTTCCCCGGATTTTTGGGGCAATCCCCAGGAGGCTAAATCTGTTTTGCAAAAAATGAAATCCGCGGAAGAAAAAATAAAAAAATGGGAGGCTTTGATTGCTCGAGTTGAAGATTTGGCCATGCTGGCAGATATTGCTATCGATGAAAAAGAAGACAGTGCCGAAGCCAGCCTCAAAAAAGAATATGAGCAGATAAAAAAAGATGCAGATGCCTTGGAACTAGTTACAGTGCTATCCGGTAAATATGATGCTTCTAATGCGATTTTAGCCATCAATGCTGGAGCTGGCGGAACCGATGCCCAAGACTGGGCAGAAATCTTATTAAGAATGTATAATCGCTGGGCGGAGGGGCGGGGATACAGCGTAAACTTGATTGATGTTTCTTATGGCGAAGAAGCAGGATTAAAAAGCGCAACATTGGAAATAATCGGGACTTACGCTTTTGGTTACCTAAAAAATGAGACTGGGATCCACCGGCTGGTACGCATGTCTCCTTTTAATGCAGATGGCAAACGGCATACTTCTTTTGCTTCAGTTACAGTTATCCCCGAAGTTTCGGATGAAATAAAAGTTGAGATCAATCCCGCGGATATCCGCGTAGATACTTACCGCGCTTCTGGCCCAGGCGGGCAGCATGTCAATAAAACAGATTCAGCTGTGCGCTTAACCCATATCCCTACCGGGATTGTGGCTCAATCCCAATCCAGCCGCTCCCAACATCAGAATAAAGACGTGGCTATGCGCCTTTTAAAGGCCAAATTATACGAGCAAATGGAAGCCCAGCAAAAGCAAAAGATCGAAGAATTAAGAGGGGAAAAGCGGGATATTGGCTGGGGCAACCAAATCCGCTCTTATGTTTTCCATCCTTATACTATGGTAAAAGATCATCGTACAAATTGTGAAACCGCGCAAGTGCAAAAAGTCATTGACGGAGACCTGGATTTATTTATTGAAGCCTCTTTAAGGACAAATATAAAAAGATAACTATTAAGGAGAGATTAGGATGAGGTGCAATATAAAAATTTTGTTTTGGATTTTAATTTTTCTGGCTATCATTATTTCTCTGCCTTTGGCTTACCAGCGCCTGCAATTGGAAAAACAAAATAACCAATATGAAATTGTTATGGATTACCAAGATATCCTGCGCTTATCAAAAGAACAATCTGTAGATTTGCCCCAGCTTCTGCCTTTACTAAAAAAATCCGGGGTTACAACCATTGCTTTGGTGGAAGATAACCTGGTTCGGGCAGAAGAAGAGGGCATCATCGAGCATTCACATCTGCCCAAAATATTGAAACCGACTTTTAATTGTAATTACATTATTATATTAGATCAAGATAGTGCTGGGCGGATTTATGCTAATTTAAGTGCTCTTTTGGGAAAAGATAAGGTCCACTGGCAGGAAAAGAACTTGCTTATAGCAAAAGGTTATTACGGGGATATTTCTGCCCTAGGATTGGGCTTAGACCAAAAGAAAAAAACTTATCTAGAAAAAATGGGATTCAAAGTGATTCCGCGTGTTTATAATGAGCCGCGTTTTAATCCAGGTTCAATTGAAAAAAAGATTGCGCAATTCCAGGGTTTTCCTTTGATTATTTTTGCCGAAGATGAAATTCTTGGTTATCCAAAAGATATCAAGGCAACTGCCCGCGCTATGAAAAAACATAATATTGCTTTTGGCTATGTTGAATTAGCTAAGCAAAGGGGCGACCGCGAATTAACTCTTCTTTCTGATGCCAACTTCAAAAAAGTGCATAGCATTACTGCTTATGAAATCCGCAACCGCAAAATTACTCCCAGCCAAGCCGTTCCAAGGTATGTTCGCGCGGTGAAAGAAAGGGGCGTGCGCTACATTTATTTTCATCCTTTTGATAATTTGGAAGCCGGCGCGATCCCAAAGAATTTAGCGGTTCTTTCTTCTATTCGTGAAAGCTTATCTGCCAGTGGATATCAGACTAATTCTGCTTCCCAGTTCGGTTCTTTAAAAATAAATTTTGGTTCGGTATTAATCATAACTTTAGGGTTGATTGCAGCTTTTCTTTTGCTGATAAATTATTTTATCCCTTTGAGCGAAAAATTAAATTGGCTGTTTTTTATAGCATTATTACTTTTATTTTTAGCTGGGAATTTTTTATTTATTTATGGACTGCTATTAAACCAATTGCTGGCTTTGGCTGTAGCCTTAATTTTTCCAGCTTTAGCAGTTATTAGCACTTTTAATTCTTTTAAAAATACCCGGCCTATTTTAGCTTTTTTAGGGATTTTGGGAATGCTTTTAGGCATTACATTAATCGGAGCATTATTGATTGTGGCTTTATTGTCTGACAGTGTTTTTATGATTGGCACGAGTTCTTTTATAGGGGCAAAATTCGCGTTATTTGTTCCGCTTTTAGTTGTCATGCTCTATTTTCTCGCGTTTTATGAAAAAACTACTTCTGCCAAAGAAAAAATCATGGATTTTTTTAAGCTCCAAGTTCCGGTAACCAAATTCCTTTTAGCCTTGGTTGGGGCAGGGGCAATTGCCATTGTTTTGGCGCGGTCGGATAATTTTGTTCTGCCGGTTTTGAATGTCGAAGAAATTTTCCGCGGATTTTTGGAAAATCTTTTCTGGGTGCGGCCGCGCACCAAGGAATTTCTCATTGGTTATCCTTTGCTTTTTGCTGGAATTATTTTTTATTTAAAAGGCCATAAAAAATATTTGTGGGTTTTCTTAACTTTTGGCGCACTTGCTCTTACTTCTTTAACCAATACTTTTTGCCATCTTCACACCCCGCTTAGTTTCTCTATTTTACGTTCTCTGGCGGGCTTGATGTTTGGTATTTTTCTAGGGATAATTTTTTATTTAATGATAGGAAAATCCAGAATCCTAATTTCAAATGACAAATAAATACACTACTGTCCCAACGTTGAAGGGTTAAAAATGATAAAAGGTATGATAATTAAGG
>CAZGTC010000005.1:0-158574 GCA_964528395.1 uncultured bacterium | reverse complement strand
CTATTGTGGGAACAGCTTGAATTTAAAGGAACTTCACTGGGACAGTAGTGATTTCTTTTATATAATCACTAATCGCACTAAATAGAGGTTTTATCCTTTCATTTGATGAATTATTGAGCTTTTTTACTTCCACCTGAAGCTTTTCAGCCTTTCTCAATAGTTGCGCTTTTTGGGGATTTGACTGAACAGCAGCTTTAACTCCAACCTTAGGAACAATAGAACTAGTTTTATTAACAGGCATTACACTCACCTCGGTAATTAAAATTACTCTCTCTAACAGGTATATTATCGGGGGAGGTGTGTCAAAACTTGCATCAATAAAGGCGTTTTGCGTTGGGGAAAAGTGAAAACCGCATATTGCGCTAAGAGTATAATATTTGACTGAATTCTATAACTATTGTATATTTATATTCGATATATCAGATGAACATTACAACAGAATTTAAAAAAGTCCTAATTGATTGGTTTAGTCGCTTATCCCTTGCTGCAGTTATTGCTTTTATTATAACGCCATTTGTAACAGATGCTCCAAAAATAGACCTGTTAGTATTAGGAATTATTACCGTGGTTGTTTCTTTGGGCATAGCTCTCTTATTTGCAGCTACCATAAAAGAGGAGGCAAAATGATATGAATGAATTTATTGGTTTATACGCAGCATATATACTGATCATTATTTTAGCGGTTTTTGCACTGATTATCTTTTTTATAGACGTCTCCCAAAAACGCTCCCGCCTGCATAAAAGGTAATCTCCCTTCAAAGGCATTTTGCGTGGGGCGGAATCAGGAAAAGAGCAATAAAAACATGGTATAATATATTAAATAATTCATTAGAGAAAGGATGTTTTATGAAAAAAGAAACTAAAATATTCAAATATACTGCTATCTTTGAACCCGCTGAAGAAGGCGGATATACAGTTAGTATCCCAGCTCTCCCAGGTTGCATCACTGAAGGAGACTCGTTTGAAGAAGCCAAAAAAATGGCTAAAGATGCAATCAAAAATTATATTAAAGTTTTAAAAGAAGATAAAGAACCGATTCCTATTGAAAGTGAAGAGCACATAGAAACCAAAATATTAATCCCCATTGCTATTTAATATGAGCCATTCTTTTCCCTCTCTAAAAAGCAAAGAAGTAATTAGCGCCCTTAAAACCTTTGGATTTGCTGAAAGACGCTCATCCGGCAGCCATTTAATTATGAAAAATGCTAATGGGAAAATAGTTGTTGTCCCAATGCATAAGTCAAAAGATATCAAACGCGGAACTTTATTCAGTATTATTAAACAGGCCGGCTTAACCCTTGAAGAGTTTCAAAAGATTCTATAAGCTTCGGCGTTTTGCGTTGGGAGTTGGGCGAAGCCTAATCCTTCAAAAAACTAGAAAATCTTAATAAAATTCTTAATTGTTAGTGGAGCAAATTGCAGGATGTTCTTGATCATATCCCATTTTAAATCTAAATATTGATGAGCTAATACATTCCGTGCTTTTGCCAATTGGGCTAATTTTTGGGAAAGCTCTGAAGAAACAATATTTAACTCTCCCATTTTAAAAATTACATCTTGATAGGTCGCTGGAACTTCGATAGTTTCTCCCGCCAAATATATTTTACACACATCAATTATGGCATTTGCTAAATTTTCGATAATCCTTTCAACATTTCGCCTTTTTTCCCGATTAGTTGAATATTCTTCCCATGTAATATTTAGATATTTATCTTCTAAGTCCTTTAATTCAACCTGCATAAAATTAATACGCTCAATAATATTTTGCTTTTGTTCTTTATTTAAAGGGGTCATAAATTTTGATACCTCTTTTTCAGCTTCCAGTATGAAATTGCAAAATCCTGCATATCTTCGGCTTCCCTAGAAATTTGCAAAACCAACTTTAAATATAGCGAAAAATCTCTTATTAACAAGCGTTTCCCACGCAAAGCTGCCCAAGCTACGGTAGGGCGAGCTTTATTTAGAAGCACCAGGTCTACATCATTTTGTACTATTTTTTGAAGATCGTCCCAAATCCTATTTATTTTCTCTATCGGCAATTCATTTTTGGTCCAAATCGCAATATCAAAATCAGACAATTTTCCAGCTTTTTTTTTAGCTTGGGAACCAAACAAAAAAGCTAAAGTAATCTCGCGTTTGCCTCTAAAATAATTTTCGAGTTCTTGAGTAATTTTATCTTTTTTCATGACCAATTTAGTATAGCATATTCAGCCCTGTCTTAGCTGCTCTCCACCCAATAAAGGCGTTTTGCGTGGGGCGAAGTGAAAACCGCATATCACACTAGGAGTATAATATATTAAGATTTCTAATCCGATTCTTATACAAGTTTTAACCCCTTTCTCCCGATATATATGATGTAAAAGAGGGAATAATCTATGGCCGTACAAGGAATCAATTTATCCGCGCAAGCTATCCGGGCCCGCCAGGTCCCAGCTAGCCCTTCTTACCAGCAGCAAACCCTGGATCAAATCTTAAGCCTTTTCCTGTCCAAATTTACCAAGCTGCGCATGGCACTAATCGAAGGCCAAAACTCAATCGCAGCTGACCTGGATATTGAAGCCCTTTTGACCCACCTGATAAAAAATGAAAAATTCTCCAAGCTGCAGATATTAATTATCTGCTATAAATTCTGGGGAGCTTTGATTAAAGGCGAACAAAAACCCGACCAGCCCATAGATATCCAAATCCTGCGCCAATGGGCCAAAAATGAGCATAATAAGGCCATTGTAGAGAGAAACCTAGCTTCGGTTGAAAGAACCCAAAAAAACCCGCAAACCATCCAGCGGCTATTTATTGACCAGCAAACCAATTTTGCGCC
Source organism: uncultured bacterium (assembly GCA_964528395.1). Lineage (GTDB taxonomy): Bacteria > Margulisbacteria > WOR-1 > CAZGTC01 > CAZGTC01 > CAZGTC01. The sequence goes on along the minus strand of CAZGTC010000005.1, from coordinate 155,756 downwards.
CGCGGTTATCCCTTTTCAAATGCACGGGAGCAATCACCCTATTACCTCACAATCTGCTAAAACCCAGCTTATCAAAGAGCACAAAGAAACTACAAACGGTTTTACCATTTACGCAAAATTAATCTTCCTTGCCCGTGCTTCGGGATTAACTCCGGAACAAATCAAAGCCGCGGCCGAAAATCTAAGCCTATTAAATGGAGGGAATAAAAATGTCCTCCTTTAATCCGGAAAAGAAAATATTGCCATTGGACCGCCTGGAAAAGGCCGTGCGCCAGGTGCTTTTGGACGAGAAAAAAGTCCAGCCGATCAAAGCCCTGCACGGGGAATTCCAGATTGAACCAAAAATTTTTATCGGGGCAAAAATTTCTCCGGATGTGCAAAAAGCTCTTGTTGCAGCGTTCCTTACTAAATTAACCATTCGCGAGGCCTTGGATGAGCGCGCAATTATTACCCCAAAAAGAATTGAAGTAAAAGATGAAAAACACAATTTAGTCCTAACCGTTGAAGACCCTATTTTAATCGATAATATGCAAAACGAAATTACAAATACTATCGGCCAAGAGCTGGTACATAGGCAAAAAGAAGAAATCCTAAAACCCCATCCAGAACATAAATATACCTTCGGCCAGATCAAAGCCCCATTGATAAAATTTTTGATCGAAGCTGGCCGCGAAAAAACCACTAATCCCGTGAAAGATTTTCTAGCTTAGAATTTTTTCCAAAAGAACTAAGGCTTGCTTTTCATTCAGGCCTTGGATATTCAAAATTCCCAATTTATTTCGAATCGCCAGCCGCTTTTTGACCTCTTGCGCAAAACTCGGAATCGCATCAAAAAATTCAAAATAAATCTTATTCTGCTCTTGCTTAACTGAACTGATTCCCTTATTCCGCGCCAGGATTTTTATCCCGATCAGCCTAAAAAGCAGCTCAATTTCCTGCGGCAGCTTGCCATAACGGTCAATTAACTCGGTTTTTAAGGCTGCTAATTCCTTGCGGCTGTCCAAAAAATTCATGCGGCGGTAGAGTGCAATCCTTTGCTTGTCATCCTCGATATAAAAAGACGGGATAAAAGCATCGTATTTAAGGTCCAAAATAATGTCTTGGGGCTGGGGCACGATTTTTTCACCCTTAGCCCGCTTAACTGCTTCTTCCAGCAAGCGGCAATACATATCAAAGCCAATGGCCAGCATATGGCCGTGCTGGTTAGCTCCCAAAAGATTTCCTGCTCCGCGAATTTCCAAATCCTTCATTGCCAATTTATAGCCGGATCCTAAAGCCGTAAACTCCTGAATCGCTTTTAAGCGCTCAATCGCCTTATCCGTAAGGGTTTCAGCTTCGTGGTATAAAAGATAGGCATAAGCATGAAAAGAAGACCTCCCCACCCTGCCCCTTAGCTGGTAAAGGTCTGCCAGGCCAAAGCGGTCCGCGCGGTCAATAATAATGGTATTCACATTGGGAATATCCAGGCCGGATTCAATGATTGCAGTAGAAAGCAGGATATCAAATTTATGGTCCGTAAAATCATTCATGACCCTGCGCAATTCATTTTCCGCCATTTGCCCATGGCCAATAATAATCCGCGCATCCGGCAAAAGTTTTTTCAGTTTAACTGCCGTTCTTTCAATACTCTCTACAAAATTATGCAAAAAATAGATCTGGCCGCCCCGCTCTATCTCGCGCAAAACCGCTTCCTTGATCAAGGCTTCGTTCCAATTTGCCACATAAGTCTTAACTGGCGAGCGATCCAGCGGAGCAGTATTAATCAGGCTCATATTGCGGATCCCGGACAAGGAAAAATAAAGGGTGCGGGGAATGGGGGTGGCGGTCATGGTCAAAACATCCACATTTTTCTTAAGAGCCTTGAGCTTTTCCTTGTGGCTTACCCCAAAACGCTGTTCTTCATCCACAATCAAAAGCCCGAGATCGCGGAAAATAACATCTTTTTGCAGCAAGCGGTGCGTGCCAATAATAATATCTACACCTCCCTGCGCCAAAGATTTTAAAACTGTTTTTTGCTCTTCTTTTGAGCGGAAGCGCGAGAGCACTTCAACCACATAAGGAAAAGGCGCAAAGCGGCGTTTGAAATTCAGGTAATGCTGTTCCGCTAAAATTGTGGTCGGCACCAAAATCGCCGCTTGCTTGCCCGCGGATAAAGCCTTAGCTGCTGCACGGATCGCAACTTCGGTCTTGCCATATCCCACATCTCCGCACAAAAGCCGGTCCATGGGCCGCTTTTCTTCCATGTCTTTTTTTACTTCCAAAATCGCCTTCATCTGGTCCGGCGTTTCTTCATAAGGAAAAGATTCTTCCAAATCCTTTATCCAAGGAGAATCCGGGGGAAAAGAAAACCCCGAGGACTTTTCGCGGGCTGCGTAGAGCTGGATCAAATCCCGGGTAATATTTTTTAAGGCTTTTTTAACGCGGCTGGTTGTATGTTCCCATTTTTTAGTATTAAGCCCGTTTAATTGCGGGCGGTGTTCGCTGGGAGAAGCATACCTTTGCACCAAGCCCATCTGGTTCAAAGGCACAAATACCTCATCCCCATCCTTATATTCAACCAAAAGGTATTCCTGGATAGCATGGTCAATTTCCAGCTTGGTTAATCCGCGATAAAGGCCAATGCCGTATTTTTCATGCACTACATAATCGCCTTCGTTGAAATTGACCTTGTGGATTTCCCCGACCCCTTCTTGGGCCGCAATATGGAAAGAGCCCTCGCTTTCGCGCAAGCCAAAAATTTCATAGTCCGAGAGAACCAGCAGTTTCTGGTTTTTTTCTTCAAAACCTAAACGTAAATTTCCGCTGGTTATTTCCAAGCCCATAACATCTGCAAAAAGCTCCTGCATGCGGATCTTGTGGCGGGTAAGCAGGCTAACCGAAAACCCCTGTCCTAATTTCTGCCTAATCGCTGGCAGGGCTGAATCTACCTGCGGATAAAAAACCGGGGCTGGCGAAAAATCAAAATACGCACGGCTTTTGCCTGCCAAAGAAGAAATTTCAACCAAGGAAAAATCTTTTAATTTTTGCCGCATTTCTTCAAAAGAAAAATACGGCATCTCCTCTTGTTCCTTTTTATCTTCTTGCTTTACGGCCATGCGCTCTAAAACAATTGGTTCGTTCAAAACTACGGCAGTTTGGCCGGGAAAATAATCTGTCAGTATTTTTGTTGGCCGGGGCAAGCGAACCGGCAAAATCAGGGCCTTTTCCTGTTTATTCAGCGTAGTCTGGGAAGCAGCGCTAAAAAAGCGCAAGGAAACAATTTTTTCTTCTTCAAATTCAATCCGTAAAGGATGGCTGTCTTGCAAGCAAAAAACATCAATAATCCCGCCGCGCACCGCAAATTCCCCGCGCTCCCCCACTATATTTACGCGGCGATACCCCATTTCAACCAGCTCTGAAAGAATTTCTTCCGGGTCAACCAGCAAGTTCAATTCCAATTGCAAAGTTTTTTGGCTAAGGTCCTGCGCTGAAGGGATTTTCCACATCAAAGCTTTTATCGGCGCAATGACCAGCTTATATTTTTCTATCTGGTTGAGAATTTTTAGGCATTGGCCCGAGGCCTCAAAATCTTCTGGAAGAGGAAAAAGCACAATTTTTTCTTTTATTTGCGCTTGGAACTGCTGCAGCTGGGAAAAAATCTCCTGCGCATAATTGAGCTGCGAAACAACCAAGAGAATCGGCCGGTCCTTCAGCGCCAAATTTAATGCTGCGCAAAAAAAACCCAAACTCGCATCGTTTATCCCGGAAATAGTTAAGCTTTTCTTTGAATTAAAGTCGTTCAAAAAAGAGGTAAAACTTGGCAAAGAAACAAATTTTTTCAGCAAATCAGGCATTATATTTATTCATGGCTGTTTCAAAGCCCAAAAGAATCGCATCCATAACTGCTTGGCTGGCTTGGTCGACAACTGCTTCAATAATTTCTAAATCCTCGCGCGAAAAATTTTCTAAAACGTAGCTAGTAACGCTTTTTTGTGCTTGCGGCCGGCCAATCCCAATCCTAATCCGGCTAAACTGGGTAGTTTTTAGGTGCTTTTGGATTGATTCCATGCCATGATGCCCGCCATCGCTGCCTTTCATCCGCAAGCGCAAGCGCCCAAGCTCCAAATCTACATCATCATACACTACAATAATTTTCTCGGGCTTAATTTTGAACCAATGCGCTAATTCTGAAACCGCTTCGCCGCTGTTATTCATAAAAGTTTGGGGCATCGCCAGGATAATTTTGCGGTCTTGGTGCTCAAACTGGGCGATAAAAGACTTGCATTTGGACTTCAGGGAAAAAATGCCAAAGCGTTTGGCAAGGTTTTCAATCACGCGAAAGCCTGCATTGTGGCGCGTATTTGCATATTCAGCCCCAGGATTGCCCAACCCAACCACTAAATACATAATTACCTTCCAAAGGTAAAGTCAACGCCAAATCTTATATCCGCAGGAATATCATTACCCGGCTTCTGGTCAAGGTAGCTGACCGCTGCATACTCTAAGTATACCTTAAGCTTGTAAAGAACTTCGGGCGGAAATCCTTTTTGAAAACGGAAAGGTTCAATGCGAACACCCAAACCATAAAGCATGCGGTTCAACCAATAGTAATCTTTGGAACTCTTGGTAACATCAAATTTGATATAAGGCTCGGGCCCGGCAAATTCTTTTCCATCGGTTGAATAAATGCCGGTTTTGGTTTCGAGCATAAGAATATACGCATTGAAATTCTGCTCGTATAAATTGGTGCTGCGCATAGAAAGATTGCCCCAAACCTCGAACCACAGTTCTCCGGCATTAACCGATTTATCCGCATCATAAAAGCGCGGCTGGTTGATTTCCAGCCAGTAATCCAATCCATAGCGCACATCTTGGCCGGGCTTGCCAACGGAAGAAGCTTTAGGCTCATTCAAAATCTCATAGAAAACTTTTATGGCTTCGAGGGGCTGGCTTAAGCCCAACCCCATAAAAGGATGTATGCGCATGCCTACCCCGGTTGCAGTATTATTATTCCAATAAGCCGGGTCCTTGGACATAACCGTGGTATAAACTACATAAGGCTTTAAGTAAGCTTCTCCCCAGAGAGGAAAAAGGTAAAATCCAAACCGGCCGTCTGAACGCAGGAGCGGATTGTTAAAAGTTTTACTTTCAAAGTTGGTGCTGTAATACGCGCCATTGCCCCAAATATCCGCCCATAATTCAAAGGGGCTTTGGGCTAGGGCCAAAGAAGCCAGCAAACTTAAAAACAATATGGATAATATAAGTCTTTTCATCAGTTTCCTCCTGTAATTAGTTATCTATATAGATTATCGTTAAAATAGGTATAAAAATTCACTTTTGCCAAAAAATTTATTTTGAGTATAACATAACTACAGCTGCTTCAAAGAAAAAATTTTAGCGGGCATAAATAAAGTCTTTAAGCTTCTGATAAATCAGGCCTTTTTTCAACCCTCCTTGAGGACCAGCCCACGCCCCGCCGGTAATCACTGCGCTATAAGCATCTTTTGGAGAATAACCCTTATCTTCAACGAGATAACGGCCCAGAACCGCGCCCGTGCGATCTGCTCCCCATTTGCAATGCACATAGGCCGTACCATTTAAAGCTTGCTTGATTTCCGCCCATTCTTTTGGATTAGGGACTTTTAAACTATGCATCGGCATATGCAGCCTTTTTATTCCAGCTTGGTCTAACAGCCTTTGGTAGCGCGCTTGAATGCGCCGGGTATTCTCCAAGTCAATAATTACCTTTACCCCTCTGGCTTTCAAAAATTCCAAGGTTTTTAAAACTTCGGCATCGCTGTTTCCAAAGTTATTTGCGGGGTTTAAAGGGTGGCCGCCGGCATGGATATGGCCCTCTAAAAAGCGGTAATTATAAGGGATTCTGTCTTTTGGAAAAGCTATGCATACCCCTAGGATAAAAAAAATCAAAAATAAAAAAATTTTTTTCTTCAACTGAAATCCGCGCCTTTATTTGACGATATATAATTAGGATCTATAGTATATACGCCAGCAAGAAAAGTGGGCCAGCCTGTTAGCCCGCTTTTTTTGTATCTTTAACACGCTAAAGTATTATATAATCCTAACACAGGAAAAACCTATGGCAATCGATAAAAAAATTATACAGCACCTATTAAAAAAAACCGCGGAACATCTGGATAAAAAAACTTTGCGTTCTGCGGTTGAGTATGTCGTTGACCACGATGCCATTGCCAAAAAAATCCCCGGCAGCTACCGCGAAAAATACATCCAGCTGGTGGTCAAGCTTTTTTACCGAAAAGATATTTAACTATGGCGGATAAATTTTATAAAAAGATCGCGGAAAACCGGCGCGCGCGGCATTATTACCAAATTTTGGAAACTTATTCCGCGGGCATTATCTTAAGCGGCACTGAAATAAAATCCGTGAGAAGCGCAAGGGTTAATTTAGAAGATAGTTTTGTAAAGCCTATAAAAGGCGAACTTTGGGTAATCAACCTGCATATTGCCCCCTACCAGCAGGGCAGCCGCTACAATGCCGATCCTTTGCGCGACCGCAAGCTGCTCCTAAAAAAAAGCGAACTTAAGAAGCTTGTCGGCAAAATCTCGCAAAAAGGCTTGACGGCTGTTCCATTAAAGTTATACTTACAAGGTAACTGGGCAAAAGTAGAAATCGCTCTCGCCAAAGCCAAAAAAACCTTTGAAAAAAAAGACCGCATCAAAGACCGCGATATTCAAAGGGAGGTTGACCGGACCTTAAAAGAGCGCCGCTAGAGGAGGGGGAAGAAAAATGTTGGAAAGTTTTTTGCAGCCGGAAAAAAACATCGCACCCAAACAGCAATACACCATCAAAGCCCTTTTTGAAGAATCTTACAAAATTACCGTGAAGGAATTGGAAAAAATCAAAGGCCGCTCGCTGACAGAAAAAGAAAAAGAAGAAGCTGACAAGCTGGCCCGAATGAACGTGCGCATGGCCCTAAGGGACATGAAAATTATTTGAGGTTTTTCATATGATTAGGATCCCGGGCGAACGCCCGCATGTACCGCATATTCCCGGAGAAGCCGGCTCTGCCAATAAGGCCGGAAAAAACCAGCCCAATGCTTCCGCCAAAGGAGAATCTATTTCCCGCGGGCCCAGCATGGACAGCCATGCTCTTGCAGTTAGGATGTCGGTCCTGGCCAAAGAAGCCGAAGACAAAGAACTAAATTTTGAAAAAATCATCCAAAAAGTTATTAATGAAACCGGCTTAATTGACGCCCAAGCAGCACTGGAAGAAGCCAATCGGAAAACCCAAAAGGAAATTGAAGCTGAACTAGACAAGATAAAATCCAATAAAGAATTAATGGACGAAGCGGAATCCTGGCAGAATTTTGCCGATCTATTAGAAAGCGGCTTAACGCCCGAGCAAATTGAAATTTTTATGCATATGCTCCAATCTGAGGTAAAGACCCTCAGATAATTCCAAATTTCATTTGACATTTGGATTTGGTAATTTGTCATTTCTTCGATGGGGGTGTAAGGGTCTTGACGGGAGGATTAAGGAGCAGGGATGCGAGTCGAGGATGTCATCTCCCCTCGTAAAAAATGGTGGCAATCCATAAGTGCATTCAAAAATGTACAAGAACTTGAAGAAACTGTTGTTTGGTCTTTCAAGAATTTTAACTTGGAACCAGCAGCACTTCAAGCTGCAGCTTAACTAATAACTTAAGCTCCGTCTCTTAGATCCTGCCAATAGGGTTTAGGCCAGACGTCATATTTATTGGCTACCCAATCAATTTCGCCTTAAGGCTGGTTGGGGAAAACTAATTAAGGCTAGCTGGATTTTACCCGGTTTCGGGTTCCTTTCCAGCAAAACACCAATACGAAACTACACTCGTAGACTCTTTGCTGTCCTTGCCTTTTCGGACGCGGGTTCGACTCCCGCCACCTCCACCATGAAGTATTTGCTGCGCTATGTTAGAATTACCCCATGTTTAAAATACCACAAGATGCCATAACGATTGTAAAGGCCTTGCAAAAAAAAGGCTTTGAGGCTTATTTGGTAGGCGGAAGCATCCGCGATGCCCTCTTAAATATCCCGACTTATGACTGGGACATTACGACTAATGCCACGCCTAAGCAAGTTTCCAAACTTTTTAAAAAAGTTATCCCAACTGGCATAAAATACGGCACGGTCACGGTTTTAATGGATAAAATCCCCTATGAAGTCACTACTTTCCGCGCTGATGAAAAATATTCCGACGGCCGGCATCCGGATAAAGTAAAATTCGCAAAAACCATTGAGGAAGACCTCTCGCGCCGCGATTTTACCATTAATGCCATTGCCTATGATCCCATTCGCAAAAAAATAATTGACCTGTTTAACGGACAAAAAGATTTAAAGAAAAAAATTATCCGCACAGTGGGCAACCCATTAGAACGCTTTAAAGAAGACGGCCTGCGCCCTATCCGCGCCTGCCGCTTTGCCGCCAAATTAAACTTTAAGATTGAAAAAGAAACCCTTAATGCCATTAACCGAACTTTGGATATTACCAAAAAAGTCTCGGTCGAACGCATCCATGACGAGCTGGTAAAAATTATGCAAACCCCTGCCCCATCCATTGCGATTGACCTGATGCGCCAAACCGGCATTTTAAAAATCTTTATTCCCGAACTTTTAGAAGGGATAAAAATCCGCCAGCCCAAGCCTTTCCATTGCTTTGATGTTTATTGGCATAGCCTTAAATCCTGTGATTTTGCGCCGATTGAAAATCCTTTGCTGCGGCTAACTGCCCTTTTGCACGATATCGCCAAGCCCGAATGTTGCGTAGGGTTAACTTTTTATAACCACGAAGTCAGAGGAGAGGTAAAAGCTAAAAAAATCCTGCGCCGCTTGAAATTCAGCAATGCGGATATAAAAAAAATCAGCCACTTGATCCGCCAGCACATGTTTTTGTACACAAAAGACTGGTCGGATGCTGCGCTGCGCCGGTTTGTCCGCCGCGTGGGAGAAGAAAACCTCAAGGATATTTTTCTTTTGCGCCAGGCAGATGTAAAAGCCATGGCAAAGTGCGGCACTACCGAATACCTGCCCAAAATGAAAAAGCGCATCCAAAAAATCCTGCAGGCGCAAAACGCCCTCTCCCTTAAAGACTTAGCTGTCAACGGCCACGATATAATACAAAAGCTCAAAATAAAACCCGGGCCCAAGATCGGTGAAATCTTAAGGGCACTGCTGGAAAAAGTTTTGGACAATCCCCAGCTCAACCAAAAAGAAACTCTGCTAAAATTAGCCAAAGAGCATGCCAGCTAAAAATTTTTCATTTATGTCATTCCTGCGAAAGCAGGAATCCAATCTGGATCCCCGCCTTCGCGGGGATGACACGTACAAATTTTATACTGGGCTTTTTCTAATAATTTTTCTTAGCTTAATACTTCTTATTTGCGGGTGGAACCAGCCAGACGCTTTTGAATTGCAGGATATTGAAGCTGCCTACTCCCCGTCCGGAGATAAAATTATCCTTTATACCAACACCTGGATCGAACCCCGGGAAGTTTATAATAAAGAGGAACATTACCTAAAAATTGTTTTTCGCAATACCTGGCTCAAGGTAAAAGATATTCCCTCAATCGACAGCTCGCGCATAGAAAAAATCAAGTTCAGCCGCCGCAACAAGGACACGATCTTGCATATTCTATTATCCCGGGATTCGCAGTACGATATCGTAAATATTTTTGGCCGCAACAAGATTGAAATAGAGTTCTACCATCCGGAAACCGAAATGCCCAAAGCCTGGAAAGCACCAGTTTCTGCTGAATCTATCTCAACCAGCCTAAAAGACAAGAAAATCATGCTGGATGCCGGCCATGGAGGCAATGATCCTGGCGCTATCTCTGCTACCGGAACTTATGAAAAAAGTTTAACCCTAAAAACCGCTCTAAAATTGCGGCGCACACTCATGCAAAGCGGCGCCCGCGTTTACCTGACCCGCACCCGCGACCTGGACAACGACTACCGCGAAACCACTGAAATGGCCAACAAAATTGGAATTGACCTGTTGATCAGCGTGCACTACAACTATTATCGCGATTCATCTATCAATGGCTGCGAAACTTACTACTATTCCCGCACCAGCCAAAAACTAGCTCAAATCATCCAAAAGAATATGGTTAAAAATATCCGGCTCAAGGACCGCGGCATCAAGCATAAGACTCTCTATATCATCCACCATGCTAATATGCCGGCCATCCTGATTGAACCAGCTTACATCTCTAACCGGCATGAAGCTTTTTTGGTCAAAACAGATGATTTTCAAAATAAACTCGTCAAAGGTATAATAGAAGGGCTAAAGGAGTATTATCAAGGGAATTAGGGGTTTTAAGGAGGGGTTTGTATGGCAGAAGTTAGGTTCATTGCCCGCACCAGCATTGATCGGATCAACCAGGAAGGAGCAAAAAAAATTTCTGGTATGAAAAGCTCATCTCCCATTGGCATTTATGATTCCGGAGTCGGCGGATTAACGGTTTTAAAAGAAGCCTTCCATCAGCTGCCGAATGAAAACATCATTTACTTGGCGGATACTGCGCGCGTGCCTTATGGCGGACGCTCGCCCGCAGAAATCATAAAAATCAACCATGAGATCATCAAATTCCTGGTTAAGCAGAAAGTAAAATATATTATTATGGCCTGCGGCACATCTTCTGCCTTGGCCCTGGAAAGCGTGAAAAAAAGCTATAAAGTCCCTATTATCGGAATGATTAAGCCGGGAGCCTCGTCTGCCTTAAAAGTCTCGCGGAATAAAAAAATTGGGGTTTTAGCCACAGTAGGCACGGCCTCTAGCCATGCTTTCCAAAAAGCCATAAACAGCGAAGATAAAAAAGCCAAAGTTTTTGAAGTTGGCTGCCCGCTTTTTGTGCCTTTAATTGAAGGCGGGTTTATCGATAGCGAAGAAACTAAAAAAGTCATTAAAAATTATACCGCCCCTTTGATAGAAAAAGATATTGATACTATAATTTTGGGCTGCACCCACTACCCGCACTTAAGCCAAGCCATCCAAGAAGTTATTGGCTTAAAAATTAAATTGGTTGATCCAGCAGTTGCAGTCATAAAAGAAGCCAAAAACGAGATGGCAAAGCTTAATCTTCTCGCAGACAAAAGGCAAAAACCCAGCTATACTTATTATACAACCTCGCAACCCCTTCAATTTCAAGAGGTTGGCAGCCGGCTGCTCGGAAAACAAATTGGAAGCGTGAAAAATGTACGAATTAAAAGTTAAAGGTTCTTTTTCTGCAGCCCATGCCCTCAAAGGCTATGAAGGCCCGTGTGAAAACCTGCACGGCCATACTTTTAAGGTCGAAATTGTTGTACAAGGGAAAAAGCTGGACAAGCTCGGGCTTTTAAGCGACTTTAAAACCCTAAAAAAAATCCTGTCTGATGCCCTGCAGATATTCGACCATCAAGACCTCTGCCAGCTAAAATATTTTAAAATAGAAAACCCGTCCGCAGAAAATTTGGCGCGGATCATTTATGTAATCCTCAAGCCGCAGGCAAAGGGGCTCTCAAAAGTCGCGGTTTGGGAATCGGATTCTGCCTGCGCCAGCTATTTTGAATAATCTGCTATAATATATACACTATGAAAAGCTTAAAATTCAAAAAATTGCAGGGAATTGGGAATGATTTTATCATCATTGATTCCCGCGAAGAAAAACTAGAAGAAATCAACCTAAAAGAGCTGGCAATTTCCATGTGCGACCGCCATTTTGGCATTGGAGCAGATGGCCTGTTAATCATCTGGCCTTCGGAAAAAGCCGCGGTTAAGATGCAAATTTTTAATCCTGATGGCACCGAGCCTGAAATGTGCGGCAACGGCATCCGCTGCTTTGCAAAATACATTTTTGACCAAACCAAGCCCGAAGAACGCAAAGAAATCCTATCGGTAGAAACCAAAGCCGGCATAAAAGTTATTGCTTATTTGCTCGAAAATGATGAAATGCAAGGCATGGAAGTAGATATGGGAATCCCGATCTTAAAAAGATCAAAAATCCCGATGCTGGGAGATGAAAAAGAAAAAGTTCTCAATGAAGCATTAGAAGTAGAGGGGAAAACCTTTCAAATTAATGCGGTTTCTATGGGCAACCCCCATTGTGTTATTTTTGTCGATGACCTAGAAACAATAGACCTGGAAAAAATCGGTCCGCAAATTGAAACCCATCCGATTTTTCCCCAAAGCACCAATGTGGAATTTGTAAAAATCAATAATCGCCAGGATATTTCTGTAAAAGTTTGGGAGCGGGGCGCGGGCATAACACTGGCTTGCGGCACCGGGGCGTGCGCCTGTTGTGTGGCTGGAATCCTTAACAAACTCCTGGATACCAAAGTCCTGGTCCATTTGCCGGGAGGAGACTTGGAAATCGAATGGGAAAAAGAAGACAACCACGTGGTTATGCGCGGCAATGCTGAATATGTTTTTGAAGGAGCTTATAAAATATGAGGAAAGCAAAAAAATTAGAACTTATCCCGCCTTATCTTTTTGCGCAAATCGATAAAAAGAAAGCGGAACTTATCTCCAAAGGCGTAGACATTATCAATTTCGGCATCGGGGATCCCGACCTGCCCACGCCTAAACATATTACTGAAAGTTTGCATCGCGCTATTGATGACCCGGACTCGCACGGCTACCCGCCTTACGAAGGCACCAAGGCTTTTCGACGCGCGGTTGCCGCCTGGTACAAAAAACGCTTTGGCATAGATCTTGACCCGGAAAATGAAGTTATCTCCCTGATCGGGTCCAAAGAAGGCATTGCCCATATTTTTCCAGCTTTTGTTGACCCCGGAGACATTGCTTTGTGTCCAGATCCTGCTTATCCGGTTTATAAAATTGGGACGCTTCTTGCCAATGGAAAACCTTTTATTTTTAAATTAAGGCCGGAGAATAATTTCTTGCCGGATTTTTCTGACATTGACCCGGACACAGCCCAAAAAGCCAAAATTCTGTTTATTAATTATCCTAACAACCCAACTGGCGCCAGTGCCCCGGAAAAAACCTTGAAAGAAGCAGTTGAATTCTGCAAGGAATACGATATTTTGCTTTGTTCAGACCTGGCTTATTCTGAAATTGCTTATGACGGATATAAGCCCCAAAGCATTTTTGAAATTCCGGGAGCTAAAGATATTGCCATTGAATTCCATTCGCTTTCAAAAACTTATAATATGACCGCACACCGCATCGGCATGGCGGTTGGCAATGCTGAAGCTATCCGCGCCCTTTCAACTGTAAAAACTAATATTGACTCTGGCGCCTACAAAGCCATCCAAGCCTGCGCAGTAACCGCTTTAACCGGGCCGCAAGAATGTATTGATGCAAATAATAAAATTTGGCAGGAACGGCGTGATTTAATTATTGGGGGATTGAATAATCTAGGCTGGGAAATAACCCCGCCCCGAGCTGCTTTTTATATTTTTGCCCCAGTTCCCAAAAATTTTACTTCTGTTTCTTTTGCTGATCACCTTTTGTCAAAATGCGGGATACTAGTTGTTCCTGGAACGGGTTACGGAGAACAAGGCGAAGGATTCGTCCGCCTGGCCATTACCATCAACAAAGAACGCATCAAAGAAGCAATTATCAGGCTTAAACAGGCCGGCATCAGCTTTTCAAAATAAAGACCTTTATATGGAAATTTTCATCGCTGAACATTCGGGCTTTTGCGAAGGCGTGCAAAGGGCCTACCGCATGGCCAAAGAACAAGCCAAAAACAACCTGCCGGTTTATATCCTTGGAGATTTAGTACACAATGCTGAAGTCATTAAAGAATTAGAAAAACTCGGCATAAAAATTATAAAAAAGATCGAGCATGTTAAAGAAGAAAAAGCTATCCTTATCATAAGCGCGCATGGCGTCAGCCCCAAAGTGATCAGCGAAGCTGCAGAAAAAGGCTATACCATTGTTGATACCACCTGCCCTTGGGTTGCCAAAGCCCAAAAACTGGCTAAATCTTTGAGCGAAGAAGGCTTTCATGTAGTTGTGGTTGGGGACAAGGGCCACCGCGAAGTTGAAGGGGTTTTGGGCTGGGCCAACCACCAAGCCAGCGTAGTAAACCATGTGGACGAGATTCCAAAAAAAGATAAGATCGGGGTGATTGCACAAACCACCCAGTCCCAGAAAAAATTCAACGAAATATCCCAAAGCATCAAAGCCCAAGAAGTGAAAATCTTTAATACCATCTGCAAAGCCACGGAATTTCGGCAGAACGCAGCCATTGGCCTAGCCCGGCGCGTTGACCTCATGCTGGTTATCGGCGACCAATTAAGTGCCAATACCAAGCGCCTCAAAGAATTATGCGAAGAAAATAACTGCCAAACCTTCCAGATCCAAACTGCGCAAGAGCTCAATGACAAATGGTTTATGGGCAAGCAAAAAATCGGCATAACTGCTGGCGCCTCTACCCCGGACTGGGTTATCAGCGAGGTCATCAGCAAAATAAAATCATGCGCAAAACCTGCTTAAAAATCTTATTTTGGTTTTTCATCGCATCTTTGGCCTTCGGACAAGAAGCTATCCTAAAAAACATCCGCTATGACTTTTCTTCCCAAAATTTAAGAGTTGTACTGGATCTTAACCGCATCCCTGAATATTCTATCAACCAGGAAGAAGATAATTTTGTCCTTGTCCTGCCCCATACAAAAAAAGCCAAGAAAACCAAGAAAAAAATAAAAATTAAAGAAGACAACTCTTTCATTGAGATAAAAAAAGAAAACTCCAGCTTAAAAGTTATTCTCCCTGGATATGAAGATGCGGAATGCATTGATTTTACCCTTGATTCCCCGCCCCGCCTGGTAATTGATTTTCCCAAAGAAACCATTGGAATCATCGAGCAGAAACAAATTGAAAAAGGATTGATTTATTATAAAATCATGCACCGCCGGGGCAAAGAATTTTCCCGCGTTTTTGCCCTGAAGGCTGACCCTCGCTATTTTGAACTAAAACCCGCCATGGCCCGCGAAGAAGAAGATACCCTTTGGGAAACCCTCTTCCAATTTTTCATCCCGGCTGAAAAAGAAAAAAAACAAACTGTTTTTAAGCCTAGGACCGTCAGGAAAATCGTTAAGGATAATGATGCTATTGCCGGAATTAACGGCGGTTATTTCAGCTCGCGGGGCTATCCTCTGGGCCTGGTCATGATCGACCAGACTCTCTTATCCAGCCCAATGTTCCAGCGCACGGCTTTTGGGGTAACCGCCAGCCGCGAATATTTTGTAGACAACTTTGATGCTGATCATTATTTTTTGGTCAATGATAAAACTCGCTACAACATCACTACCATCAATTCCCAATCTCGAACCAACGGAGTTAACCTGTATACCGAAGAGTTTGGGAAAAAAATCCCGTCAAAACCATCCGACCTGGATATTGTAGTTGAAAATTCGCGCGTTACAGAAATAAAAACCGGAGGGGGGACTGACATTCCAGATAATGCTTATGTTATTAGCATTTCCGGCGAACCCCTAGAATTTATCTCGCAAAATTTAAAAGTTACGGACAAGATTACTTTAAAAATCAGCTTATTCCCTTTTTCTTACCATAAAAATAGTGCTGTAAAGCACCTTTTGGGCGGGGGGCCGCGCTTAATCAAAGGCGGCAGCCCTTACGTGGCTAAATTCAGCGAACAGTTCCGGCCGGATATTGCCTATAGCCGGGCGGCGCGTTCCGCAATTGGCATAACTCCAGAGCAAAACATTATCTTTTTAGCTGTTGACGGGCTGATCCGAAAAGGAGATAAGAATAAAAACAACAGCCGCGGAACCACGCTGGAAGAAACCGCCCGCATTTTGCAATTCCTCGGAGCTTTTGAAGCCATGAATTTAGATGGTGGCGGATCTTCGACCCTGGTTTTAAATGATAAACTTTTAAATACCCCGGTCAATGGCAGTGAAATAAAAGTCAGCAATGCCATTGTTATTTGCCGTAAATCCAATGCTGTGAAAAATTAAACTGGAAGATCTTTTGGCAAGAGGCCAACTATTTCGGTGTCCAAAATCTCTATCCCTTTTTCTCGTGCTTTTTTTTCAACCTGCGACAAGACTTGATCCATAGTTGTTTCGCGATGATTGGTGATATTGACCGTAACTTGGGCAATATTGCGCGAAGGTAAAAATACCCCAAGGGCTTTTACCCCTTGTAAACCCCCATTTTTTTCCCGAATGCTTTTGGCAATTTCTTTGGCTGCTTCCAAGTTATCCGACTTAAGATTGATGTTATACGCAATGAGGAAATCCCGGGCGCCAATCGCAATCGCCCCAGCCGTTGGATGCATTTGGGAATTTCCAATATCCGGGACCCGCTTTGGATTTTTTATCTCAGATACGAGAGTCTTATATCCCCCTTTTCTAACATAAGCCAGATCTTTTCTGGCCTCAATCTGCGCTGCATATCCGTAAAAATAAACCGGCACTTGAAAATTTTTCCAGATCATCTGGCCCAAATCCTTGGCCAAAGCGCAGCAATCATCAATTGAAGAATTTTTCAGCGGCACAAAAGGCATAACATCCACCGCCCCTATAAAAGGATGCACGCCCTCGTGTTTGGAAATATCAATCAGTTCAAAAGCCTTGGCTGCTAAATTGTAGGCAGCGGTTTTAACCGCTAAAGGAGAGCCCATGAAAGTAATGACCGAGCGGTTATGGTCAATATCGCTGTGCAGGTCCAAAAATTTGATTTGGGGGGTATTTTTTACCGCAGCAGCAATAGCAGAAATTTTTTTCTCATCCCGGCCTTCGGAAAAATTGGGAATGCATTCGATTAAAGCATCCGGCATAAAAGTTAAACCATCAGGCTTTTTAGGACTTCAGCCAAGTTTCCGCCTTCGAGAGTTTCTTTTTCCATTAGAAGAGTTGCAACTTCATCCATTTGGGAACGGTTCTTGCTCAAAATTTCTTTAGCTCTATGGTAGCAATCATTAATAATGCTATTGATCTCTTTATCAATGGCATCTGCAGTCAAATCACCATAATCTTTAGTCTCCCCAAAATCCCGCCCCAAAAACACCTGGCGGTCGCGGTGGCCAAAAGTGCGCAATCCTAAAGAACTCATGCCCATTTCGCAAACCATTTTTTTAGCCATGGCAGTTGCTCTCTCTAAATCATTTTGCGCGCCTGACGTAATTTCGCCAAAAACAATTTCCTCTGCCACCCGCCCTCCCAAAAGCACCACAATTTGCTCTGTAGCTTCGGATTTTGAAAGCAAGTGCTTATCCTGCTCGGGCAGCTGCAGGGTATAGCCCAGCGCCATGCCGCGCGGCAAAACCGAAATTTTGTGCACTGAATCAACATTGGGCAAGAGCTTGGACAAAAGCGCATGCCCGACTTCGTGGTAAGCAATAACTTTTTTTTCTTTATCCTGCATCACGCGGCTTTTTTTCTGCGGCCCGGCCATAACCCGGTCAACCGCTTCTTCAGCCTCCGGCATATTGATTTCTTTTTTATTGCAGCGCGCAGCCAAAATTGCGGATTCATTCATAATATTCGCCAAGTCTGCCCCAGTAAAACCCGGGGTGCGGCGGGCAATAATTTCTAAATCTATGTCCTTTCCCAAGGGTTTTCCCTTGGCATGGATATCCAAAATTGCCCGGCGGCCTTTGATATCGGGCTTATCAATAGTAATGGTGCGGTCAAAGCGGCCCGGACGCAGCAGCGCTGGATCTAAGATATCCGGGCGGTTGGTTGCTGCGATAATAATAATATTGGTATTAGCATCAAATCCATCCATTTCAACCAGCAACTGGTTTAAAGTCTGCTCTCTTTCATCGTGTCCGCCCCCCAACCCTGCGCCGCGATGCCGGCCCACGGCATCAATCTCATCCATAAAAATAATGGCTGGAGCTTGTTTTTTGGCTTGGTTAAATAGGGATCTAACCCTACTATTATGTAATAAAATCGGTTTTTCTCCCCCAAAAAAAGCCTCATTTTCACAACCACAAAGATCATAAACAAATCCATCATAATCTTTTATTACAATTTTTTTAACGTATGGTTTTTTCATTTGATCTGGACAATCTATATTTTCATCCGTAAAAGGATTCGCTGTTTTTCCAATAATTAAATTCCAATAATTTGTTTCAGGCAAAGGTCGATTTTTTAATATCCTGCCGCATTTATTTTTTCCAGATCTAATTCCAGCCTTAATCCCATGCATAGCACAAAGCCAATTCATTTCAAGGATTAATTGATGACTTACAGAAGTAATGCTCAGTTTTTTCTCTTGGGTTATATAGCCGTCCCCATTCCCCCACCCCTCTAAATAAGCCAGAAAATACTTATAAGGCAAATCCCAAATAAAATCCGGCACATGCTTATTCGCACTTCCAGTGCCGCAATATCTCCTAAAAAAATGCGCTAAAGGGGCAAAATAATATTTTATTCGTGTTGAATTATCTGGGGTATCTTCTAGTTTTGGTTCGCAATGAAAAATACTTTTCATTAATGTTATTATTTCACTTATATGATCTTTCTCATGGGATCCAAAAATAAACTCTAGATATCCTCCCGCCCTACCTTCGGCAGTATAATAACCAAAAAGCTTTAAGAGATCAGGTGTAAGTAGGATTTTTTCCGGTAAATTAGGATATTTTAACCTTCTCGCAAGATATTCAGGAGAACAAATTTCTTTTTGCCAGTTTAAAATCGTCGTAGAAGAAACCCCTACATTAGAAGCTACTTCCTGGGTAGCCATTTTCCCCTGACTAGCAACAGCATAAGTATATTTATTAAACCACTGCGGCAATTCATCCCACATTTCTAATTCCAGCTCAATCTCTTGAGGAAAACTATGTGCCCTTACATGGTGAAAAGTTCCCAAGCCTTTCAAAAACTTCCCCCTAACTTTATAAGGAAGATTTACTAATTTATCTCCAATTTTTAGTTCGGAAGCTTTTTTTATCTTTAACCTATTTTTATCGCGCACAAAAATACTGTGATCTCCGGTTGTTCTAATCGTTCCGCCTAAATAGTGGATCTCATAAATTTTTTCTACCTTATGCCGATAAACCGCATCAACTTTTTTCCAAGCAGAACCTCCAAAAAATTTATCTTCTGAAGAGTATTGGCTAGAATTTTTTCCTTGAAATCCTAATGTTTCAATCCCTTCAATTTTGATTGGGTAACCTTGCTGATCTTGATCATAATAATTATCAACAAATTCAGAGATAGGAATTAATCTGGTTTTTTCTTTATCTCTGACCAAAACTGGAGTATCTCCGGTTACAGAAGCTCCAACTCCGACAAACATTTCGACAAAATCCGAACCCGAAAGCGAAAAGAACGGAACTCCAGCTTCGCCGGCAATCGCCCGCGCTAAAAGCGTTTTACCGGTTCCCGGAGCCCCGACCAAAAGCAGGCCGCGCGGAATGCGGGCCCCTAGGGCGCGGAATTTTTCCGGGTGCTTGAGGAAATCAACAATTTCTTCAAGCTCTTCTTTAGCCTCATCTACCCCAGCAACATCTTTGAACGTAACTTCTGCTTTGCTTGTAACTGCTTTGCCTTTATACATGCCAAAAGACATGGCCTGGGAATTGACCCCCTGGGCCTGGCGCATGATTAGGAACCATAATCCCACAAAGAAAAGCAGAGGCAAAAGAATTTGGACAAACAGGTTGAAAAACCAAGAAGAATCTGCGGGTTCTTCTACTTTTATGCTCACGCCTTTTTCCCGCAGGTTTTGGACTAGATTTGGATAATTTAGGGCTCGGGTGCGAAAGGCTTTTCCATCATTATATTTCCCTTCTACAATATCGCCCTTAACCGTGATCTGGCTGATCTTGCCCTGGTCAACTTGGTTGAGAAAATCAGAAAAATTAACTTCAGCAACATTGCGCGGAGCGCTAAAAAACGGCGCGAACAAGGATAAAGCAATTAATAGCAGTAAAAAGTAAAAGAAGGTGCTGCGCCAGGCGCTGTCATTTTTCTTTTTTTTAGCCAAAAAAATACCCTCCGGAAAACGAATTTGGAAGAGATATTATACGCTATTTAAGCTAGGCCCTGCAAGCCTTGGAAAGCGGGCATTTGTCGCACTTCGGCCGAGGCTTGCAAAAATCTTTTCCCAAAGCAACCAGGAGCGCGTGAAATTCCTGATAAACATATAAATCTTGCGGAAGTTTTTCTTCGCAAAAGCGCTTGAGCTTTTCATAGCTGTCGGTGGTAAGAATTTTTAAGCGGGAAAAGATTCTCTTGGTATAAGCATCAATTACAAAAGTTTTGCGGTTCCCGGCATAGCAGAGGATTGAATCCGCGGTTTCATCGCCAATGCCCCAAAGGTGCAAAAGTTCTTTTCTAGCTTCTTCTAAAGGTTTTTCCACCAAAGCTTCAATTTTTCCATCATAATAACGCAAAAGATGCTGGCAAAATATTTTTAATTTTTTGGTTTTTTGGCGGAAATACCCTGCCGAACGGATTAAAGCTTCAACTTCTTTATCCGGCAGATCCCAAATCGCCTTAGCTGACAAAGCTTTGGCTTTTTTTAGGCTGGCAATGGCTTTTTCCACATTTTTCCAAGTAGTTTGCTGGGTCAAAATCGCGCCAATGGCTATCTCAAGCGGCGTATCACCCGGCCACCACCCCTGCGGACCAAACTTTTTAAACAGAGCTTTATAAATTGTGCTAAGCAAAAGGCTTTTCGGATTTATTTTGAGTTTTTCTGTTTTAATCTTTTGCGACGTCGAATTCTGCGGCGCGATATTTCTTTTTGTCGTTGTCTTGGCATTCACTTTGCCCCCTTTTTTTAAGAGTATAGCATACAATCAAAAGAGACTAAAAGATCTTAATTTGCCCAAAAACCCCGTCATAGCCCGGGCGAATATTAACCTGCCCGGCCCGCATCCTTTTTATGGCTTCAAAAACTTTTGGTTCAGCTGCGGATTGAATCTTTTCAAAGGGAACATCCAAAAGAATGGAAAATTCCGGGCCAAGCAAAGAAATGATCTTATCGTATTCTATTTGAACAGCTTTAGCGGCCGGCCTTTTGCCAAAAGCTTCTGCGATCAGTTCAACCAAGGGAATAATGGATAAATAAGGAATCGCATTTTTTGGCTTAAAACCATTGTCGCGATCCGCCAGATCATCCACGCGATGCAAAACTCCAACGGTAACTTCGGTTTTACAAACCGGACAAATCTTATTATGTTTTTTGGTTTGCTTGGGATCCCATAAAATATCGCAATCCCGATGCCCGTCAAAATGGTATTTGCCTTCTTCGGGAAAAAATTCAATCGTGCGCAAAAACTTTGAGGGGTCTTTGGTCTTGAGCGCGTTTCTAATTGATTTATAGTCCATATCGCAATCAAACACATTGGCTTCGCGGCCCAATTTTGCCGGGGAATGCGCATCAGAGTTTGAAATCAAAGCAATATTATCCAGTTGCGAAAGCCGCCAGTTCATGGCTGGGTCAGAAGATAGTCCAGTTTCAATGGCAAAAACATATTTAGTATATTCTTCAAAACATTCTTCCAAAGAATCAAAACCGGACTTTGAACCGAAGATTGAAAACCACGGAGTCCAGGCATGACAAGGAATAACCATGGCAGTTTTATCAATTTCCAAAACTATTTCCAAGAGCTTTTTGGCAGACAATCCTAAAATCGGCCGGCCATCGGAATGGAGATTCCCGATTTTTGAAAGCTGGGCAATAATTTTATCCGCAGTTTCAAATGACGGAACAATTAATAAATTGTGAATCTTTCGCACTTCTCCACCCTGCTTATAAATCCCAGCAATTTCTACAGTTAAGATAAATTTGGTGCCATCAAACTCAAAAAGGCCATTGCCCAGGGATTTTAATTTTTGTTTTAATTCTTTGATCCAGAGAGGATGGGTAAAGTCGCCGGTGCCTATAACATCAATGCCTTTAATCTTGGCCCATTTGGAAAGATGCTCGAGATCCATATCCGGGGAGGTGGCGCGGGAGTATTTGGTGTGGATGTGAAAATCAGCGATAAATGGCATGAGGGACAGTATATCAGAATAGAAGAAAGTTTTTCTCCTATACCTGCAGGTATAATAAAAAAAAGGGGGGGGGTACTTTAACTTTTTTTCCTGTTTCCATAATCAAAAGAAATCGCAATCACAGTAGCATTATCTGTATTAGCTGCGTTTTCTCTTGCTTTTTTAATTGCTTCAGCTGCCGCGGCCTGAAGTGTCCCTGAAGCAACCATTCTAGCTGCTGGCAAAAGATCTCCAAATGGAACCCCATCTGATACTATAAAGATAAAATCGTTTGGCTGGAGCTCAAAACAAGCAGTTTTCAAACCCTCCAGCGAACTTTTACGCGCATCCCCTCCCCCTATATTTTGTCCCAACAAAATAAAATCATTCTGGGCGTCCCGATAAATTGGATTATTTGGAGAAACTTCTTCTATTGGAGTTTGCTCAAATAAACTAAATGGTAGGTTAATTTCTATTACTCCTTTTGCTACAGAAGAACCAACAAAATGGTTTTCTTCTGGTATCCGCCCAAGCATAGCACTTAATCCGTGAAGCACCGTACCCGTTATGCCAAATTGAGCCAGTTGTTGCTTAAGAGAATGATCAAGCGTCATGGCCGCTATTTGCTCTCCCCTTAGAACATATAATCTGGAATCTCCCGCATAAACTACATACAACTTATTTTCTATGATCAAGCTTGCAGCTATAGTAGTATTGCCAGCGCCTTCAATATTTTTTATTTGCTCATTTGTACTTTCTACAGATTTTTTTATCTCATCCAATATGGATTCTGGCGACCAATTACTCAAATCTTGATATGAAAATTTCGCCAAAATAGAGAACATAAAATCTTCCACTGCTTTTATACTAGCCAAAGCCCCGCTTCCACCTCTGTGAGAACGCGAAACTCCATCACAAACAACTGCCAATAGGGCTTCTTTTTGAATTGCTCTACCGTTCTTATCCTTCAAGAAAATTTTAATCCGACTCACGGCTGCAGCATCTTCATTTTTTTCATGCAAGCTGCCTATCGCCGTATCAACCTGCCATTTAAGCAAATTGGTGCTTCCTGCTTTTTCTCCTAAAAGCCTTTCTTGATGCTGCTCGTTCATTTGTTCAAGCTTTTTTTGAACCGGCTCAACATTAATATATCGCGTGAGTTCCAAAGGATCTATTGGTCTTGGAGTTAAATCCGGTTGAGCTGCTTGTTTCATTCTATCGAAAACTAATTTAGCTTCTGGCGTTAATTTAACAGGCTCTGGAATATGTAATCGTGTGGATTGTAAAGAAGAAGCAAATTCTCCTGTAGGAATACGTAATCTTACAGCACGAGAACCTAAAGGCGGGGTCTTGCCGTTTCCATTTATAGCCATAATTTTGTTCCTCCTAGGGAATCTTTATTTTTACAAGCTATATAATCGTTTTACAAACCTTGTTTCTTGCATCCACTACTATAATTATCGTCAAAAATGGGGTGAAATTTCAGATCTGATCAGTTTTTATTTGTTCGCGCAGATGAGAAACTAGGTTCATCAGGTAGCGGATATTGTGCAGGGTTAAAAGAGTGTAGGATAATATTTCGTGCGCCATAAAAAGATGGCGAAGATAAGCACGCGAAAAATTCTGGCAGGTGTAGCAGTCGCACCCCGCCACCAGCGGCCGAAAATCTTTTGTAAAATCAGATTGCTTAACCGACTTATGCCCCTCTGACCCAATATACGTCCCATGCCGCGCCAAGCGAGTCGGAATTACGCAGTCAAAAGTATCAATCCCCAGCTTAATGCCCTCTACAATATCATCTTCAAACCCCACCCCAAGCAGATGCCGCGGCTTATCACTTTCCAAAATATCCGTAACAACATCCACGGTTCGATACATATCCTCCCGCGGCTCGCCCACTGACACTCCGCCAATCCCATAACCGGGAAAATTCAAATCTTGAATTTGTTTAGCGGATTCTTTTCGAAGATCATCGTATACCCCGCCTTGTACTATCCCAAACAAAACTGTGTTCAGTGTTCTGTGCTCTGTGCTCTGCATCTGTTTTAAACTTCTTTTTGCCCATTCCGTTGTTCGTTTTACAGCATTATTAACTTCATCTTTAGTGCTTGGATACGGAGGGCATTCGTCCAATGGCAGAATAATGTCCGAGCCATAGGCTAATTGGATATCAATGACTTTTTCCGGAGTAAAATGATGGTAAACGCCGTCAATATGCGATTGAAAAGTTACGCCTTCATCATTTAATTCTCTGATCTTAGCCAAACTAAAAACTTGAAATCCGCCCGAATCTGTCATCACTGGCCCATTCCACCCCATAAATTTCTGGATCCCGCCCGCAGCTTTTACTACCTCTGGCCCAGGCCTAAGAAATAAATGGTAAGTATTGGCCAAAACCATCTGTGCGCCAGCCTCGCGGACATCTCGGGGGAAAATAGTTTTAACGGTTCCCTGCGTGCCCACTGGACAAAAAGTCGGAGTATCCACAATCCCATGTGGAGTATGGATTCTGCCAATGCGCGCTTTGCTCTTTTTGCTCTTTTTTAAAACTTCAAATTTAAACATCGCACAATTATAACATGCTATAATTAGAGCCTATTTTTGAAAGGAGAAAAAATATGTTATTCCAACAAATCAGTTCCGATATTATTCAAGCCATGAAACAAAAAGATGAGCTAAAACTCTCGGTCTTGCGCATGGTAAAAAGCAAGATTCTGAATGTGAATGCCCGCGGCGATCTAGAGGACGCAGAAATTATAAAAATCATCAGCAAGTATGCTAAAAGTCTGGAAGAAGCCATTGCTGAAACGCGGAAAGTGAACCGCTTGGACGAAGTTTTGGTTCTGGAAAGCGAACTTGCCATCGTAAAGACATATCTGCCTAAACAATTATCCGAAGAAGAAATTAAAAAAGCCGTGGCTGACACCATCCAAAAACTCGGAGCTGCTTCGATCAAAGACATGGGAAAAGTCATGAAGGAAATCGGAGCCAATTATCCCGGAATCGACAATTCACTCGTATCGAAAATTGTAAAAGAAAAACTAAGCGCTTAAATGTTTAGGATTACCCAGCGTCAATACGAAATAATCATGCAGCAGGCCCAGGCTTGCTATCCTAAGGAAACTGGCGGGTTTTTGGGAGGGCGGGAAGACACGGTTCTTGGGGTCCTGCCCGAGCCGAATAAATTCCTCGGGGACCGCACCCAAACCTATGGCCTAACCAACGAAGACATGGAAAGGGCCTATGGCTTTTTTACCAAGCACAATCTCCAATATTTTGGGGTTTACCACACCCACCCCGAGGGAGAAGCTTTTCCTTCAGAGCAGGATTTAAAACAGGGGCAAAAATATCTTTTTATCATTGGTTTAAAAGACCGCTACAACCCCGAGCTGCGCGCTTTTGAAGTGGTGGGATACAACCAGGTCCTGCCAGTTGAGATATTGGTAATTAATAATCACGGCATCACAGTAATTGATATAAAAACCGGCCGGCCCAAATTATCCGAAAATATAACCCCCACTGAAATGGAAATCCTGCGGCAAATGATAAACCTGCACATAGCCGGCCAGCTCGAATACCCCAAATACGATGCTAATGGCTGGGACGCGTCTAGCTTCAGCACCTTTGCGTAGCCTAATTTATTTTAAGAGCCATTTCCAAAGAGGTATAATTTCTATTATTTTGTTCATAAATTTTTCCTTTTTCGATTCTTCCCAAGTTATAAGAGTTAAATTATGGCACTTCAATTCCTCGCTTGCTTTTATTAATGATCCTAGCTCCCTTTTTTTAGTATCAAAGCTACCTAAACTAAAAGAAACTTGTATAAGTTCTCGCACTGTGTTTCCTTCTCTAAGAATGAAATCTATTTCTTCTCCTTGATAATTCTTCCAAAAATAAATGTCAGTTTTTTTATCATGCATCTCCTTTTTACGCAAAAGCTCAAGAAAAACAACATTTTCCATAATACGTCCAATATTCTCAGAAAATTGAAAACTCAAAAAATTGATTAATCCTGTATCTATGGCATAAACTTTTTTCGTTGCCAAAAATTGTTGTTTAAGTTTATAAGAAAACTTTTCAATAATCAGCATCAAATATGTGGCGGATAAATAATCGACGTAATTTTTTATAGTATGGACATTCTTAATGGAAAAAATATTTTTTAATTTTGAATAGCTCATTTCCGCACCAAAATTAGACAAAAGATATTTTGACATTTCTTTAAAAGCAGATTTATTTCTAAGCTTATAATGTAAAAGAATGTCTTTATTAATTATATCTTCGTAAACTTTTTCAATAATTCTTTTCCCAAATTTATATACTTCGGGAAATCCGCCATAATCTAAATATTCCTTCAATAGATTTTTTATTCGAGAAATTTTAATTGTTGAATACTCATCAACTTTTTGGATTATTTCTCCTTTTAATGCCAAAAATTCTTTGAAAGAAAATGGATACAAAGTAACATCGATATAACGGCCGGTAAGATATGTAGCTAATTCACCGGATAAAAGATTAGCATTGCTGCCAGTAATTATAATTTTTTTTGTTCTTCTTAATCGATTTATAAACAACTGCCAATTTTTTATGTTTTGAATTTCATCAAAAACAAAAAAACTTAGTTCTTCCCCATAAAGCTCATAAAAACTTTGTAACAATCTATCAAAATCATCACTCTTAAAATCGGATAAACGTTCGTCGTCAAAATTAATATATCCGTATTTCTCTTTTCCTGGCAAAGACATTGCCAATATAGATTTACCACTCCTTCGAACTCCAGAAATAATAAGTACATTGGGATATTTTAAGAATTTCAAGAGTTCTTCTTTATCTATATCCCTTTCAATAATTCTTTCTCTTTTAAAAAGATCATCAATTTCTTCCCTCTGTCCAATAATCACTTTCTTTAAAACTTCAATTTCCATAAATATCTCCTATTTCTAATGACATATTTTTGCTTAAAATATGCTATTACTAATAGCATATTTTACAAAAGGAGTCAAACACAAAAAAAGTAAGTATTCAGAGTTGTTGAAGTGAGCGCGACAAATGTAATTAATATTTCCCGCCCCTAAGAGGGGTGGCTACGCGGAGAAGGAAACATTTTTTTTGCAAAAGAACTGAATACATATATGGTTGATAGTCGACGCTAAACTATCAATTACGCCTTCGCGTAAAATTTTTCCCTCTCTGCAGGAGAGGGACGCAAAACTAACAGCCAACAATTAACATCTGGACAGGGTGAGGCCTCTATTCCATTTTCCTCTTTTTTTAGCTAGAATGAGAGTCACTCAACAAATCTGGAGGTAATACATGAAATCAATAAGATTTTTTTTTATTCTAATGCTTTTTTCATGTTTAATATTTTTTCAAATCACCGAAGCTGCAACTTTTGTTACAGTAGAAGATTATTTAAATGGTTGGCATGCTAAAAATTTAACTTTCCGCTGGGCATTAACAGGAGCTGACTATATTGAATATTATATTGATAGCAACGCCCCTCAACAAACAACAACCGGAACCGTAAAAATAGATACCCATCTACTAAACAATAGCCATACCCTTACAGTAAAAGCTTATAAAGCACCCGGAGGAATTATTGGCGCACAAGAACTTGGATCTCAATCTTTTAGTTTAAAATTTGATAACACCCTTCCTAATCCTCCTAAAAATTTAAACGCAACAATAATATATGGAAATTCTACTAAAAGTTATATAGAAGTTGCCTTTTCCCTTGCGACTGATCCTATTAGTGGAATTGAAGGATACGCATATACTATTTCCAAATCTCCAGAAACCCCTTTGATGACCTATGATCCCAATAAAACCGATGCTACTGGCAGCCATTGGTTTGGAAACAGCACGTGGTTAAAAGGAAGCCAAATTCCTTTCTCTGGAATAGATAAAGGAGATTATTATCTAAATTTAATTGCAGTTGATAAAGCCGGAAACAATTCTTCTGCGATTTCAACTAAATTTTCAGTTGATTTTTTAAATAGAAAACCCATTATTTCATTAAGCTCATCTTCCCATCCTGACAATACAATTTGGTACAAAAACCCCTCCGCAATTATAAAAATAAAACTGGAAGAAGGGTCTACCACCAGCTTAAAACATCATTTTCTCGTTAGCTCCACTAATAATAAAACCGAAACCGACCTGAAAAACATCTCCGCGATAAACTGGACAAATCCACCTCAAGAAGAAACTCTATCTCCAAAAATCGTCAGCGGAAAAAACTATATTTATGCCCTAGCCGTAAACAATATCGGATACAGTAATTTAACCTACTATGAAATAAATTTTGATGACCTAGCTCCCGAAATAAAAATAACTGCCGATGTCCCAGAAAAAATATTTACCGATAAAACTGGAGCTAACCTAACGTGGTCAATAACCGATTTACCCTCTCAAAATAATTCGGGATTAAAACAAATTTATTATGTCCTTTATCCTCTTAATCCACTATCAGACCCCCAAACAAACCTTTTTCAAGATAAATACAAAATTGATAACACAAAAACAACTGAAACTATCAACTTCACCTCTGGACCAGGAGCTTATTATGTTTATTTAGGAGCAGAAGATAACTTAGGAAATCGCAGCTACAAAACTTATACTATTTATTATAAAACCACCTTAGCACTAATTACCGACATCACCATAACCTCCCCCACCAATCATAATAAAGACTCCTGGAGCAGCAAAACCCCTGCAGAATTTACTTATGCTGCCAAACTAACCGCTGGAGCGCAACTCGCAACAAAACCCTATTTTTACATTGTTACCAAAACTTCGAGAACTTCCCAACTAATTATTGACGAAGCTAAAAAGAAAGAAAAAGAAAATACCCTTAATCTTATTGCCACCCTCTATAACAATGCCGAAACTCTTTATGGGCCAACGGACATAGAAACAATTAATTATTTTGATCCTCAAAAAATAAATATGATTTCTGGATCCCCTTACAATGGCCAATGGTATTTATATGTTGTTGCCAAAGACAGCCAAGATAGTTATTTTTCTAAAGAATATAAATTTGGCATTGATATGCTGAAACCAAAAGTAACTTTTATAATTGAAGGAGGAAAGCAATACACCAACAAAGAAGAAGTGTCTCTTACAATAACACCAACAGCTCTCTCTCCTATAAAAAAAATGGACATTATGAATTATATAGCTGACCCAGCACTAGCTGCGGGATTTAATCCAAGCGCACATACAAACGTAACTCATTTTTCTGCCTTTAGTTCTCCACAAAAATGGAAATTAAGTACCTACAATGGGATTGAAGGCAAAAAAATTGTGGGAGTTGCAGTAGCAAATGAAACTGAAGAATGGTCTAATATTGAGATTGCCAGCATCGAAGTCGACACCACCCCGCCGACTGCTTCCGCCAATTTTCCAAGAACTCTGTACATCAAAGATAAAGGAACCATTTCCTGGAATGCCGAAGATAAAGGGATTTCCCCTTCTGGCTTGGGCGAAACACAAATTATAAAATCTACTATTTTTGGAGGCTTACCTTTTCCTGTCACTTTCCAGACAGTTAAAGCCGGGGAAAAAAGTTTTACTTTTGAAAAGATGCCGGAAGAAAAAATTGATTTTCGCTTAGATATATATGATAAAGCTGGAAATTACACCCTCTTGCAATATAAAAATATATCTTATTACACCTTAATTATAGACCGCACGCCGCCGGACATTAGCATTAACAAAAGCAATTTGAAGATTGAAGGGGCGCTGGAAGAAAACAATCGCTTTATTATTGGCTCAAAAGAATTTACCATAAAATGGGCGCCAGGAACTGACACTCTTTCAGGTATAGAAAAATATGTTATCCAATTCAAGCGTGAAGGGGAACCGGATGCTTTCTATGAATTACCAGACCGCACATTGTCAACCATTGCTTTTGATAAAAACAAAAATGAGTATGCGGAAAAAATTACCTTGCCTTATGAAGGCTATTTCCTTTTAAAATTATTAGCAATTGATAAATGCGGAAATATTGGAACATTTGTATCTAAACTCATAGATGTTGATCCAAACACTCTTATTCAAAAATTCTCCTTAACCGAATATCCCAAATCCCCTAAATATGCGATTGATTTTGAACTGGCCTTAAACTCCAACTTAAGTCAGTTTTTTGGGCTTTATCTGGAAGGAAATCCTAAACCCCTTGATGAAGGCAGCGGATCAACTAGCTCTAAATCATTCGAGAATATTATTACTCCTCTCAAGGAAGGAAAATATAAATTCACCCTCAAAGTACTGGACAAAAAAAACCTAACTACTACTATTGAAAAAACAGTTACGATTGACACCACCCCTCCCAATGCCATTGATACTATCAAGGCTTATGCAGACAGTTCAAAAAAAGATATTATTGAAGAAAATAAATCGTATGGCTATGAAAACCCTTATTTTGAATGGACTGCCCCGGCAGATAATTTGTCTGGCATCCAAGGATATTTAGTTAGCATTTCTGAAGATTCAAAAAAAGAACCAACGGATACTATAACCGACATTAAATACCAGGCCAAGAACCTTGTGAGCGGAAAAACTTATTATTTGAATGTAAAAGCTTTGGATAATGCGGGCTTATCTTCAGCGATAAAAACTTTTACTTACGCCATGCCCCAGCCAGAATCAATCCAGATCAAGGATAAAGGCATTTCTATTGTAAGAGGCGCTAAATTTACTTTCTCTGCCAAAGCCTATGACAACAAAAATCAAGAAATTATCGGCTATTCCAGTTTTTCTTGGGAAAAAACCGAGGGAGAAGGAGATATAAATAAAGATACCGGCGAATTCACCGCTTCCAATACATTAGGAAAAGTAAAAATCAAAGCTGCTTCTGACAATGGCAAAACCGATGAGATCGAAATCAATATTACCGAAGAACCGGTTAAGATCGAAATCGACCCGGCTCAAGGCGCAAAAACCGCGACCGACCAGTCTTTTACCTTTACGGTCATTGGAAAAGATGCTGCCAATAATACGGTTATTATTAACCCCTCCTGGACCGCATCCCCTGCCCCTGCCAATATCCAAGGTTCGGGCAATCAAGGGATATTTTCTGCGAACCAAAAAGGCACCTATACTGTTTCCGCACAATACAAGCAGCTAAAAGCCTCGGCTAATATCGAGGTTTATCAGGCTGACCACACCCCGCCTGATTCTTTCAACCTTCTAGAACCATCCAACCAAAAGCGCATTAATAAAGAAGAACCCATAACCTTAAAATGGGAACTCACGAAAGATGATCCTAATGGCTCTGGAATGGACAAGTACGAAATTATGCTCAATGGAACAAAAATCGGAGAAACGGATACAAAAACCAATACTTATACTATTCCAGCTAAAGACTTAAAAGACGGCACCTATACCTGGATCGTGGCAGCTTTTGACAAGCTCGGGAATAAAAGAGAAGCAGCTCCGTTTACGTTTATTGTTAATATAAAAGGCCCGATCATAACCGTAAAAATAGACAACCGGGAAGTAAATAATGGGGATATAATCAATGCCAACCCCAAATTCACCATAGAACTGCAAGACCCCAATGGGGTGAAAAAAGATTCGATAAAATTAACCTTAAACGGCAAAGCGGTTTCACAGGGATTATCCATACAGTCTGCATCTAGCGCTTCTGATATTAATATCATCGCTGCTTATGCTCCAACCGAAAAGCTCTCCGAAGGCAAAAACACGCTTTTTATTGAAGCTTATGATACGGAAAATTACAAAACCGAAAGGGAAATCAATGATCTTACGGTCATGGCTGGATTAAGCATTATCGGCAGCCCAAGGAACTATCCCAACCCCTTTAAGCCGTCCAGCGGCGAATCTACCAATATTGTCTATACCCTGTCCCAGGATGCTGAAATCACCCTATATCTATATAACATAGCTGGGGAGCAAGTTTGGCGAAAAGCCCTGCTCCCAGGCCAAGAAGGCGCCCACCCCGGAGAAAACTCCGTTGCATGGAACGGCAAGGACTTTTCTAATGAAATCGTTGGCAACGGGGTCTATCTTTTGGCTATTACCAGTGGCGGAAAGGTCCTGGCTAGAGGTGAAATCGCGGTCTTTGAATAGTCAAAAAAGCATGCAAGTTACCCCCCCCCTCCCCCGATAATATAGGTACAGAGCGCCCCTTAGAGGTCGCCAAGCCCGCCGCAGGCGGACAAGCCATCTGCAAAAATTAAATAAATAGTTTAAAGTGAGAATGGGCTTTAGCAAGATGGCTAGGCCCATTTTTGCTTTAATCTAAAGGACAAAAAGAGCAATGAGAAAAATTTTAATTTTCGTATTAATTGCCGTTTTATCCAGTACTTTATGTTGGGCCAAAACTAACGTTGATACTTCTTCTATTGGGATCGGTGCCCGGGCCATCGGTTTGGGACGCAGCTATATCGCCATCGCAGATAATTCTAACGCTGTTTTCTCCAACCCCGCAGGATTAGGTTATACCAAAACCTGGTCCATTAGCAGCATGTCTACCCGGCTTTTGGACCGTGTAAATTATCAGCTAGCTAGCGGATCCATTCCAGTCAATACCGGAACCCTAGGAATTGGCTTTATTTCTGCAGCCACTCCAGCTGGATACTATACAACGGATAAAGCGTCCCTAAATTCTGCGCAAGCTATCAGTTATCAAGATACTACCATTCTATTATCTTATGGGTTGAATTTAAACGAGATCCTTTATGCCCCTTCTGAAATCGGCAGTTTTTGCATTGGAATTACTGCTAAGGCTTTTCAAAAAGGCTTTTCCGGAGGAAGTAATTTGTCCAAAGCCCAAGCCAGCGGAACCAGCTTAGACATCGGGCTTTTGCTTGTTAAAGAAGATGATGCAGCCTTTGGATTAACCGTAAAAAATGCCATCAACGGGAAAAACGGCCTTTTATGGGAATCTGGCACAAAAGAAAACCTGCCTACCAGCTTTAATGCTGGAATGAGCAAAAAAATCTGGGAAAACAAGCTGCTTTTGTCCCTTGAAACAAATTTAAACATTACCCAGGACCGGCCTTTGACCGTGCACATTGGAACAGAATATGCGCCAGTTGATTTTATCTCCCTGCGCTTGGGGCTAGACCAAGACCCTTCTGTAGAAGGCACGCTTAGCCATATCAGCGCTGGGGTTGGCTTGAATTATAAAGGGTTCTCATTTGACTATGCTTTCCGCCAAGACAGCCAGATTGAAGGCAACTCTGCCCACTTTTTCTCCCTTTCCTATAGCTTGCCAAAAACCGATACCTTTGCCCAAAAGCAAAAACAAGAAAAAGAATCCCTTTCAAAATTCTATTCATTGCCGGAAAGCAAATTAACTGAACCAATAAAAGACAACCAGTCCAATCTTGACGAAGGCCTCAAACAACTAATCAAACTCGGAGAGAAAAAGTAACAGCCTGTTGAGGTTGAGACAACCTCAACTACGTAACAGATCAACAACTTAGCAGATCAATAACGCAACAGATAAATAAACGTAAAGCAGGTTGTCCCAACCTGATTATTTTTGGATTTTGTCATTGGGATTTATTTTTTATGGGGGGTAGCGCTATTGCAGATGGCCGCTGCCCCTTTTTATTTGATAAACATGGCATCCCCAAAAGAAAAGAAACGGTAATGGGATTTTTTCGCTTCTTCATAGGCATGCATAATCATTTCGCGCGAAGCAAAAGCAGAAACAAGCAGCAATAGGGTTGAGCGCGGTACATGAAAATTGGTAATCATGGCATCCACTATCCTAAATTGAAAACCCGGATAAATAAAAACATCTGTTTCTCCCTGGAAAGGTTTCCCTTCGCAAGTTTCTAGCGCCCGAACTGTCGTTGTCCCAACTGCAACTACCCGTCCATTATTCTTATGGGCTAGATTAATTTTTTCAATTGCTTTTTTATTGACCTCGCAATATTCTTCATGGATCTCATGTTCCTCAACAGTTTCTGCCTTGACCGGCTGAAAAGTGCCCAAGCCAGTATGCAGGGTAATTTTTTCTATGCTTACGCCTTTGGCCTTTAATTTATCCAAAAGATCTTGGGTAAAATGTAAGCCCGCAGTTGGGGCAGCCACGGCCCCGTCTTTATTCGCATAAACTGTTTGATATCTATTGGTTAAAGCCGTGGTTGCTTCTTCTTTGATATAAGGCGGAAGCGGGACTTGTCCAATTTCAGACAAAATCCGGCTAAATTCCCCTTGGGCATTAAACTGCATAACCTGCTCGCCAGAGGGGAAAACTTTTAAAACCTTGCCGATCAGCTTGCCTGAACCAAAAATAACTTCAGAATCAGGTTTCAACCTTTTTCCCGGCTTAACCAATACTTGCCAAGTATTATTTCCTAAGTCTTTTAAAAGCAAGACTTCAATTTGCGCCTGGCCTTCGCTTTTTTTATGGCCAAACAAGCGGGCTGGGATCACGCGGGTATCGTTCAAAATTAATAGGTCATTCGGATTGAGAAAATCCGCAATTTCAAAAAACTTGTGATGTTCTATCTGCCCGGTTTTGCGGTCAAGAACCAAAAGCCGAGACTGCTCCCTTTGCTCTTTGGGCTCTTGGGCAATAAATTGCTCCGGCAAATCATAATCAAAGTTTGATATTCGAATATCTTTTGGCATATAAATCCCTAAATACCCTTATCAATAGCAGCCAGAAAATATTCTTTCTTAAAATAAGCTTGTTCTTCTTTTTTACTTAAAAAAATAGCAGTATCATTAGCAATGTGAGTAAAATTAGTATGCTGAATTTTTTTTTCTAAAAAGTTTTTTAAGTTTTTTTTATCTATATAAAAATCTTTTCCTTGGGTTTGCTGGGCTCCAGATAATAAAAATTTATAATTAATCGGGGCTTTTTTTGCCAGAAACCATAAAAGATCATAATAATCCCGGCCCTTCGCGTATTTGCGAAAAAGAAAAGCGTGTAATTTCCCTGCAAATAAAGAAGGAAGATCATAAGCTTGTACCTTAAAAAGAAAATCTTTATTAACCAAAACAATCTCCGTTTGATATTCTCTCGGCGGATTAGAATCAATTTCTAATTTAATTAAGAGTTTCTCATTTTTATGTTGAGATAATCCCAAATCAAACAATAAAGATTTAAATCGAATAAATTCATTTAAAACCGTACGTTTTTTATCTTTTCGAATGATTTCTATCTCAAGGTTATTTAGTTGAAGTTCGGTTCTTAAATCTTCCAATAATTGCCCAAAATTGAAATCCTTTTTATTCACAAGTGAAAAATCAAGATCTTCTGAAAACCTAGGCAGATCATACAAAATTCTTAACGCCGTGCCACCAACAAAAGCCAGATTGGCAAAATAGCCTTTTTTATCAATAATCTGCAAAATTAACTCTTGCAAAAACTCACGAGTAATATTATATTTTTCTTCATGAGTGGTCAGTTTCTTGATTTTATTAAAGAGAACTTCTTTCATTTTAGCTTCTCCACAATTTTTAATAGTTTTTTTACGGCATAACGCTTGGCATACAAGGTTAATTTTTTCTTATTTAAAAGAGACCGATTTTGCAACCTTAGAGATAAAGCATAATAATCATTATTGTCCGATTGAATACTTCCCAGATTAAGATATAGAAAATCAAGAAGCGCTTTTTCTGGTTCTGCCATAAAATATGGAAACCCATATTCATCACGCATAAGCTGGAAACCAAAATAGGCTTCTTTCATTAAATGCCGGTAGATAAATAACCCCTCTTTATTTTGGAAAGTTTTTGTTTTACGGGTAGTGACCGAAGTTAGACTCACAATTTTTTCGGGAATCAATTTATAATAGCTTAGCGCTGTTTCTAGGCTAATATATGAAGGAGTATAGAGATTAGCCGCAATTACCTGCCTTGAAATAGAATTTGTTCTTTCCTCTTGGTTTAAAAGATAAACCCCCCTCTTCAGAGAAATGATTAGCCCCTTGTTTTTCCAGCGCTGGAGCTGGTTACGCATAGCCTGGGGTTCCACAGAAAATAATTTAGCTAAATCGCTCTGTAAAAAAGGGACTTGTTTGGTTTTTTCTCGAAATTCCTTAAAATTCATTATTTCTCCAAATACTCATTTTTGAGTATCTGCGGAAATAATATACCATATTAGTTTTCTTGTCAAATTCTTACTGCACTAATCAATAGAAAAAGAGGGATTTCGGAGCGAGCGCGATCTTCCATTTTTTGGGTTTTACCAGCTAGGCTATAACGACGAGAGCTTAATTCCTCTAAATTTTTTACACAAAATCCAGCAGCAGCTAAGGCTTTAAAATATTCTTGCGGTGGCCGATGGAAACTCCACGTTACAATATTTGGTGAAAATCCGAGCCTTTTTCTCCGACCAAGCCGTCATACCAGCCTGCTACTTTATTCCAGTTCGTGTTTTTATGTTGCGTAGTTCAAATTTTACGCCAATATGTGATATTTGTCAGTATTATAAGAGGCTTTCACAAAATGCTCAAAAAAGGTTTATTTTTTTACGCCCTTGGCACTTGTTCTAAGCTTTTTAAATATTCTTGCGCTCTTAGAATCCCCTCAAAGGAAATACAGCTTGATTTAATTCTTGATATCAATACAAGAAAGCAAATTTTCTAAAAGTTCTTCGAAACTTATTTTATCGTCAAAATACTGACTAATTAAAGTCCCTTCTCTGCATAAAAGATCATCAATAAATATTTCTTGTTCGCTTTTAATTTTTTCTCTGTCTTTCAGCCATTGCATTACAAGCCTTTTCTCTTCAAAATCTTTTAATTCGTAATCACATTTTCTAAAGTCAGCAAAAGTCGATTTATATTCATCTAATTTTTCTCTTTCCCTAAGACTTGAGAAAAGCTTTTTTACGCCATTATCAATTTCGTGCCTAATTGGCCATTGATGTTTCCAGGAATAACGGCGGCAAAATAATTCGACAAAAGTAATCTGCTTTTCATCTTCTATAGGCTTATCTGTAACAGGTTGCCTTAAATACGCACTGAATAATTCTCGAATAGAAAAACCCGCTAATCTAAGCACTTCGGGAATTTCTATATTATGCTGACAAACAAATTTCTTTACTTTTTTACTCAAATTCATTTTCACCCTATAAGCTCGCTGTCTGCTAATATTACCAATATCACTTTGCACATAAGAAGTATAAGATATCCATTCATCTCTTTTTCTTAATTCATCAAAATATCCCGGCATATCTTCCAATACTCTTATTCGCAGTTGCTTAGGCCTTATTTGCAAACCGTACTCTCCAGTAACAGTATCAATACCAGAAGAGTTTTCTCCTCTTCGAATAGAATATCCATCTTCTATTACAGCAAAGGTTATTTTTTTGCCAAGCATTCTCATAAGAAGCAGAAAACTCAAAAAAGATTCTCCCCTTGAACAGGTATCATCAATCCCAATTATATTATTTTCTAAAAATTGCCTTGAAATCTTGGTTCCATCGAGTAATAATTCAATGATTGGAAAATCTAGGCCATCTATTATTCCTTTATACCCTTTTAATAGGGGCTGACTTTCTTCAAATATATTTTTTAGTCCTAATTTATCTTTAATAGGTTTTTCGCCATACTCATCCTTCAGCTTTGATGCTATTTGCTCCAGGCAACCATTCGCAAAACGATTCTTTGAAGAAAGAAAGTTAATATTTAATTCCCAAGAACCATCTCTACTTATACACTGACTAATATATTCTGCTTTTGATAAAAGTTCATAATAAGCTAGCAGTTCGTCGCCTAAAAGAAGCGGCAGGAAAAAAGCTATTAAATCTTCGCGATTAAGTTTTGAAATATCCTTACCTCTTAACTTAGGATGCTCTAAGAGTTTTTTCATGCCTGTCTCACTTAAATGTGCCTTTTTTTCTTCTTCACTTAAAAAACAGGTTACTAAATTCCCTATATCTCTTGCTTGGCCCTCGTGAGTTCTAGGAATTTTTATTCTTCGATATTTTTTATTAATTCCAAGTTTTTCCATCCAGACAGATAATGGATAACTAAATCTAAGGGCTCCAGTTGCTAACAGGACCGGCAAACTTCCATTTTCTTTCATCTTTTTTATAATTGGCAGCATATGAATTGCTTCTTCTTCTGGAAACAAATATCGCCTATTAAAATTTATATAACCGGGCCTTGGATCAATATTAAAAATACTGTCTATAATTCCTGCTTGAGTCCCATCAAATTCGCGTTGTTCTTTTCCCGGACTATATGAATCTTTATAGGCTAAACCTGTAAACCGTCCTAATAAGCTTGTTTGTTCATTGAGAAACCGTGCAGCTAGACGAATGTTGTTGTGGCATCCCAAAGCTTCTCCAATTCGATGAAGCAATACAACAGTTAACCATTCCGTTGAACTTATATCAGTTTGTATAAATTTGTTTTTTTCGACAGGATTAATTTTTACTCCAACATTGATGGCTACAAGTTTGTTCTCCCCATATTGAGCTTCTAAAACCGGGCGATCATTCCCAAACTCATCAAAACAATCACCGATATATATGCCAGTTAGCGTTTTGGAAGAATCAAAGGCCTCTTCTACTGCTAGATTCTTTGATGTTTTAGAAATAGAGATTGTTTTATCATCAAACACATACACCTTATATTTTTCTCCATATTGTTCTTTAGCTGTCGTTGCCAGGGCTCTTGCTTTCTGAGGATCCTTATTCTCTAGTTTCAAAAAATAGGAGGCGATTTTTCTTTCTCCCAAGATGCCACCGCTCACAAAATCTTCTTCAATTGCTTTGGCCTCCAGGTCAGTCATTGTACATACTGGATATTCTTCTACTCTTTCTAATCCCCCAGATTTATCATACCGATACTTTTCCATTCCTCCGCGCGGATAAATCCAAATGTTTTCTTTATATTTCGACAAAGTATTTTGATCAATGTTCAAAGAGGAAGAGGAAGAAAAAATATTTTGAACAATATATTCTTTATCACGATGAGAAATGATACAAAGCCTAATATTACTTTTTAACAAAGCCGCTATTAATAATCCTGTGTTTTCATTTAACGCCAGCGTTCCATCAATATCTAAAAAAATAATATCCGGAGAACGAGATAAATAATTAATATAGGAATCTAGTTCTTTTGAGGAAGGCAACCTATTTAAATCAACACTTTGGTAAGATTTTAATATTCGGTTCCTTAATCTTTCCAGAAAAACACCATTAGGACAAAGAGAAACGCTTAAAGTATCAATTATTTTCAATGTCCCTGCTGTAGTTCTCTTTATCCTCCTAATTTTGTAATTCCTATTAAAAAATGGGCTACAAGAATGCCATCTTTCAGAAATCCTATTCTTAGCTATTTGTATTTTGGGCGCTATTGTCATCATTAGGTCAGCAACCTTTTTATTCTAGCTATATAGAACATAGGCTCGGGCTTTGCCCTCGCGCCTATCTCCTTGATTTTCTATCGAACAAAATTATAAAAAATTTCATAGCGAGAAATAATTTTACTTTTCAGAACCGAGGACACAAGCTGCATATTAAATATTCCAAAACACGCGAGAAGCAGAATCAACGCTAACATCCGCCTGAAAAATCTCTTGTATGTTGGCAGAAGTTAAAACCTCGCGTGGAGTTCCTTGACAAAGAACCCGCCCGGCCTTCAAGAGAAAAACCTTATCGCAAATTTGTGCAGCTAAATTCAAATCATGCGAAACTAAAACAATTGAAAGCCCCTCCCCTTGCAGTTTTTTTAACAAGCGAGCTAACTCTATTTCGTGGTTTATATCAAGATTTGAAGTCGGCTCATCCAGAAGTAAAATTTGGGGTTCAGAAGCCAAAGCCCGAGCAATAAAAACTCTCTGCGCCTCCCCTTGGCTCAACTCATTTACAAAACGATTGGATAAATCAAAACTATCGGTTAATTTTAATGCTTTATCGATAGCCTCATTATCCTTCTTATGAAGCGGAGCCAACTTATTTAAATAAGGATATCGTCCTTGGCTAACTATTTCTCGCACGGTAAAGGGAAATTGCGCTTCTATTTTTTGCGGCACTACCCCAACAATTTTTGCAATTTCTCTTTGGTTTAAAGAATGAATATTTTGGTCCGCTAAAAAAATATCGCCGCTTATAATTTTTACCGCGCGATAGAAGGTTTTCAACAAAGTTGTTTTTCCCGAGCCATTCGGCCCAAGGATTCCGGTGATTTTCCCAGGATCAACTTGAAAACACAGATCTTTCAAAACTGCCCGGCTGCCATAATTAACTCTTAAATTATTCGCTTTTATCATTTAGCTTGCCTTCGCATCAAATATAAGAAAAAAGGACCGCCGAATAAAGCAGTTACTACGCCAATCGGCATTTCCACATTAGGAATTAATATGCGGGATAAAATATCTGCGAGGATAAGAAAAATCGCGCCCCAAACCGCGCACGCAGGAATCAAAATTTTATGGTTCAAGCCAAAAACCGAGCGCACGGCATGCGGAATAATCAAGCCTACAAATCCAATTACTCCAGAGATAGAAACCACTGCTCCGGCTAAAAGTGAAGCAATTAGGAAAAGCGCTTTTTTTGTTTTTTCTACTTCTAAACCAACCTGCAGGGCTTGTTCTTCTCCCCCGCTTAAAATATTGAGCTCTCGAAAATAAAAAAGCGCCAAAAGAATCCCCGCCAAAACCGCAATTGCCACTGCCAAGATTAAATTTTTATCCCCAACCCCCAAATCCCCCATGATCCAATACATAATGCCTTGGAATTTGGAGCCTGAAATATAAATCAAAAACATGACCAAGGCAGAAAAAAAGGCATTTACTACTAAGCCCGCTAAAATCAGGTTCAAGTTCAAAAACCGGCCGCGCCCCTGCGCCAAAAAATAGACCAGGCTAATGGTAAAAACCGCGCCCGCAAAAGCAAACCCTGGAATTATCAAAACAAAAACACCTAAGATCATAGCAATTACAGCTCCCAAACTCGCACCAGAAGAAACGCCAAGGACAAATGGGTCAGCCAGCGGATTTTGTAAAAGGCTTTGCATAATTAATCCAGCAACTGCCAGTGCTGCCCCTACCAAAAGCGCTAAAATAACGCGCGGCAAGCGCACATCAAACAAGATCATCTGGTCTTGAGCGCCAAGATTATTCCAATCCAGTTGGACCGGGCCAAGGGCCAGCGCTAGTAGAATAACAAAGACAAGAACAATAATTGATAATAAAAACAAACTTAAATTTTTCATGTTTTTTATTAGCCTGAGACTAAAGTCTCGGCTTCCTTACTTTTTCGGAACCGCGACTTTAGTCGCAGGTTTTTGGTTAGTTTGGATGATTCGAATCAACTGTTCCAATCCTTCAGTTATTAGTCGTGGTCCGGGCCGCAGCAAAATGTCTGGATTGATATTAGTATAAATTTTGTAATTTTTAAATTTTTCTAAATTCGAAGTTTTGTGCGTAAAAATCACGATATCTGGCTTAGCCGCTACAATTTGCTCATAGGTAACTTTGGGATAATCTTGCGGAATTTTGCTAAAAACATTTTCCCCGCCAGCAAGGGAAATTATTTCATTCAAAAAAGACTTGCCTCCTGCTGCCATTAATGGCTTATCCCAAATAAGGACTAAAACTTTCGGCCGATCCTTGCCCCTTGCTACTTGCCCCTTGACCCTTTGTCTTAATTCCTCAACCTTTGAAACATTGCCGCCTAGTTTTTTAGCCATGTCTTCCATTGAAGACAAAAGCTCATCAATAGTTTCCATTTTATAGTTAAGGACTTGATATTTAAACGGTTTGAGCTTGGCTAAAAGATAATCCGGAAAATTTGCAGTTATAATGAGGCCTGGCTTTAAGTTAACAATTTTTTCAACATTAACCTTTCCAAATTCGCCAACTTTTTCTTTTCTGCTAGCTTCCAATGGAAAATTGCAGGCAGTTGTAACTCCAGCCAATTTATCCTGCACTCCCAAAAAATATATGATCTCCGTAATATTCGGAGCAAGGGAAATCACGCTTGAAGACGTTTTAGCACAAAGGCTACTGCCCATTAAGATAACAATTAAAAGCATAAATACATATGTTCGAAACATTTTTAACTCCAATTAACAATTACACAATTAATAATTAACAACAATGTGTGCTTCCAGCACTAATTATTATATAATTATTATAAAGCAATAAGTCGCTGAAAGCGACACTACATTGTTAATTGAGGTCATTGTTAATTGTTAATTAAAGGCAATTTATGAATTTAGAGGGAAATCTAGCTAAAGGCGCGCAAAATCTAGGGCTTGAGCTGTCTAGCCATCAGACAAATTCTTTTTTGGCCTTTATGCGCGAGTTAAAGGAATGGAACCAGAAATTTAATTTAACCGCTATAACAGAAGACCCAGATATTATAAATAAGCACTTTTTAGATTCCCTTAGTTTGGCAAAAGCCCTTCAGTTTACGAAACAAAAGGTTTTAGATATTGGAACTGGCGGAGGGTTTCCCGGAATTCCGCTTAAAATCGCCTTCCCTGGAATCCATTTAACTTTAGTTGAAGCTACGAAAAAGAAAACTACTTTCCTTGAACATATAATCAAAGCTTTAAACCTGCAAAATGTTGAAGTTATTTGGCAGCGGGCTGAAGATTTGCCGGATAAATATAAAAACAGCTTTGATATTGTGTGTGCCCGAGCTGTAGCCAAGCTTAACGAACTAGTAAAGTACTGCTTGCCCTATCTTAAGCCCAATGGAATATTTATCGCACAAAAAGGTGAAAATATCGAAGAAGAAATAAAAGAAGCCCTGCCCGTGCTAAAAGAATATCGCGGTATAATTGATAAAAAAATCCTAGTTGAGATTGGCGAATTAAAAAGACAATTAATCGTAATTAAACATGCAAGTTAATGATAAAAATTATAGAACGGTTTGGATGAATGGAAACTCGGTTTTCCTGATCGAACAAAACCTCCTGCCTTTTGAATTCAAGATTTTTGAAGCCAAAACCTGTGCCGATACCTGTTTTGCCATAAAAACCATGATTGTCCGGGGGGCTGGCGCAATTGGCGCAGCTGCAGGTTTTGCCATGGCCCAGGGTTTTTTAGAAGGGAATCCGGAAAAGGCTAAGGTAGAAATTGAAGCCACCCGCCCCACAGCCCAAAACTTATTTTATGCAACTAATCGAGTTTACAATTCCAAAGACCCGGTTAAAGAAGCCCAAGCCATTGCAGATGAAGACGCCGATAATTGCAAAAAAATTGGGGAATTTGGAAATGCGCTGATAAAAGATGGGTTCAATATCGAAACCCATTGCAATGCCGGCTGGCTGGCTTTTGTAGATT
The DNA here is from genome assembly GCA_964528395.1 of uncultured bacterium. GTDB lineage: Bacteria > Margulisbacteria > WOR-1 > CAZGTC01 > CAZGTC01 > CAZGTC01. The sequence continues at coordinate 112,614 of CAZGTC010000005.1, read as the reverse complement.
ATGGCAGTGCCCTGTCCCCTATTTATACTGCGAAAAATGCTGGAAAAAAAGTTTTTGTTTATGTGGATGAAACCCGGCCCCGCAGCCAAGGCGCTCGGCTAACTGCTTGGGAATTAAAGAATGAAAATGTACCTCATGCCATTATTCCAGATAATGCTGGTGCTTATTATATGTCCCAGGGGAAAATCAATTTAATGATTGTTGGCGCAGACCGCATTGCAAAAAATGGGGATACCGCAAATAAAATTGGCACACTCGAAAAAGCCATTTGTGCTAAAGAATATGGGGTTCCTTTTTATATTGCAGCCCCGACTTCAACCATTGACTTAAATTGTTCGTCTGGAAAAAACATTCCCATTGAAGAAAGGTCGCAAGACGAAGTTCTCTACATAGAAAAAATCCGTGTTGCTTCTCCTGGTTCAAGCGCCCTAAACCCAGCTTTTGACGTAACCCCTGCTAAATTTATCACCGGCATTATTACAGAAAAAGGAATTTTTAATCCGCATGACATATCACGGAGTAAAATTTAAGACTGAATTCGTTTTTCGAGAAATCCCCAATGATCCCCGGATCGAGGAATTAAAAAAATGGTGCAAAATATTCCATGATCTTAATTTAGCCCCAGCTTATGAAGGGGGATCTTTTGGAAATTTGAGCTTCCGGTTAAAAGAAGGGCAAAATGAATTTATTATCACTGGATCCAAGATCGGGTTAAAAGATAATTTAACTAATGATTGCTTTGTAAAAGTCATCAACTGCGATTTTAAGAATAATTTAATCTCGGCACAAGGCTCAAGGGAGCCCTCCTCTGAAAGCCTTTTGCATTTTGCTATCTATCAGAAAAGACCAGAGATAAACGCTGTCTTTCACGGCCACAATTGCGAAAAATTAGACTTAAAAACCGCTATTGAAACCAAAGAAGAAAAACCCTATGGAACCATTGAATTAGTAGATAGTGTTTTGGAAGTTCTGGGGAATAACAACTTTATCATCATGAAAAATCATGGGTTTTTGGTGCTGGGGAGGTCAATGGAGGAGGCGGGCGAAATTATAATCCCCCCACCCAACACCTCTTGCCCCTTATAAAAAACCACAGACTGGCCAGGGGTAATAGCTTCTTTGGGAGATTTAAAAGTGACTTTGGCCTTTCCTTTTGGAAGAACTTTTAAAGTAGCTGGCTTTTCAGTATCATTGTAGCGGATCTTGGCGCGGACACCGAGCGCCGTGCCCGCCGGCAGGCAGGAAGTCGAGGTGTCCGCCGTAAAAACAACATTGGAAGCTAATAATTCTTTTTGCAAAACATCTTTTTTCTCGCCAACCACCAATTGATTTTTTTTAACATCAATTTTAATCACATACAATGGCACCGGATGCGCAATCCCTAGGCCTTTGCGCTGGCCAATGGTATATGACCACAAGCCTTTGTGAGTTCCCAATCTTTTACCAGTTAAATCAACAATTGGTCCGGGCTTGGCTTTTTTACTTAAGTACTTTTCCATAAAACCCGTGTAATTTTTGTCCGGCACAAAGCAAATTTCTTGCGACTCGCTTTTTTTGGCCACTGGCAGCTTATATTTTTCTGCAATTTTTCGAACCTCGGGCTTAGTTAAATTGCCAATGGGAAATAAAGTATGCGCCAAGGTCTTCTGGTCCATCATATACAGCGCATACGACTGGTCCTTCTGCTTATCCCGCCCTTTTAACAACGAATATTTGAATTTTTGGATTTTGGTTTTTGGATTTGTTTTGACATTTGATATTTGACATTTGGATTTCCCGATTCGGGCATAGTGTCCTGTAGCAATATATTCGATATCCAATTCTTTAGCTCTTCGCATAAAATCTTCAAATTTTATAAATTGATTGCAACGAATGCAGGGATTAGGCGTCCTGCCGCACAAATATTCTGCACAAAAATTTTCGATTACTTTATCTCTGAATTTATCCTTAAAATTAAAGACATAATGGGGAATATTTAAGATTTCGCAAACCCGACGCGCATCTTCTACTGCAGTAAGAGAACAACAACCATCTTCTCTTTTGGACTCATCCGGCCAGATCTGCATGGTTGCGCCATAAACTTCGTAGCCTTGTTCTTTTAAAAGCGCTGCAGCAACCGAGGAATCCACCCCACCCGACATCGCTACCAAAACTTTAGTGCTCATGATCTGACCTGGGCTTAAAATCCGGGATGCCTTTGCCAGTTGTTTTCTTGAGGTAATCGTCAATCGCAGCTTTGACCGCATCTTCTGCCAAGACCGAACAATGCCTTTTTACTGGGGGCAAGCCGTCCAAAGCTTCAACCACCGCTTGATTGGTCAACTTCAACGCTTCTTCAATGGTTTTTCCCTTGATCAGGTCTGTGGCAATGGAAGAAGTTGCTATAGCCGCCCCGCAACCAAAAGTTTTAAATTTAACGTCCTCGATTTTATTATCCTTAACCTTAATATACATTTTCATAATATCGCCGCAGGTCGGATTTCCCACAGTTCCCACCCCATCTGCATCTGGGATTTCTCCCATATTATGCGGATGCGCAAAATGATCCATCACTTTATTACTATAACCTTCACTCATCGAGAAACTCCTTTCTCGTATAATGGAGATAGTTCTCTAAGCTTACTAACTATCTCTGGAAAAACTCTTAACACATAGTTAATATCTTCTTCTGTATTATTCTTGCCCAAGGTAAAACGCAGCGACCCGTGCGCATCAACTTTATCTATTCCGCAGGCCAAAAGAACATGCGATGGTTCAAGCGAACCCGAACTGCAAGCAGAGCCGGTTGAAACCGCAATTCCAGCCAAGTCCAGCTTCAAAAGCATGGATTCACCTTCTATATATTTAACCAAAAAGTCCGCATTTTTGGGTAAACGTTTTTCCGGATGGCCGTTGAGCTTCGTATCCGGAATATTTTTTAAAATCCCTTCAATCAATTTATCTCTTAAACTTTTAAGATGCTTAACCCTTGACCCCATGTCCCTTGCTGCTATTTCTGCGGCCTTGCCCAACCCCACAATCCCTGGAACATTTTCCGTTGAACCCCGCCGCCCCCTCTCCTGCTCCCCTCCATGTAAAAACGGGGTAATTTTTGTGCCTTTTTTTACATAAAGAAAACCCACGCCTTTTGGTCCGTAAAATTTATGGGAAGAAGCAGAGAGCAAATCAACTTTTAGCTCGTTTACATTCACTGGAATTTGGCCAACTGTCTGCACTGCATCCGTATGAAAATAAATTCCTTTTTTCTTAACGATTTCAGCAATTTCCGCAATAGGTTCAATCGTGCCGACTTCATTATTTGCATGCATAATGGAAACCAGGATCGTTTTATCCGTAATAAATGTTGCTACATCTTTTGGATTAATCATGCCAAATTGATCCACTGGCAAATAAGTAACTTGAAACCCTCTTTTTTCTAGAAATTTACAGGTTTCTAAGATTGCCGCATGCTCTACTTTTGAAGTAATAATATGGTTTTTTCTTTCATTAGCAAAAGCAATGCCCTGCAGTGCAAAGTTATTGGATTCTGTGCCGCCTGAAGTAAAAATAATTTCCGTAGGATCTGCCCCGATCAAAGCCGCTACTTTTTCCCGTGCTTCATTAATCGCTTTTTTTGCTTCCCGGCCAAAAGAGTGCAAAGAAGAAGGATTGCCAAAAACTTCCGTAAAATAAGGCTGCATAGCCTCTAAAACTTCGCTATCACAAGGGGTCGTAGCTGCATGGTCCATGTATATTTTTTTCATAATTAAGTTCTCCTTTTTTCAACGCGTCATTCCCGCGAAAGCCAGCGGGAATCCAGTCTGGATACCTGCCTACGCAGGTATGACATTACGGTTTCACTAAATCAGTTAAACTAACTTTATCCAACATCTTTTCAATTTCTTTAGAAAACTTGTGCCAAAGAGAGCGCGTTGAGCAGCAATCTGATTTTCGGCAGGCAGATTTATCATCCACGCAATCAACAAGAACAATGGGCCCATCCGTTGCGCGAATAACATCTCCGATCTTAATTTTGCTCGCTTCTTTTGCCAGCTTGTATCCCCCGCCCGGCCCCCGCACACTTTCGATAATTCCGCTTTTGCGCAATTGGGACAAAATCTGGTCTAAATAATCAATGGATATTCCCTGGCGTTTTGATATGTCTGCTGCGGAAACTGGTTTTTCTTCCTTGCAGCAAAGCATATCGTAAAGCGCCATAACCGCGTATCGACTTTTAGTAGAAAGCTTCATAGATTTAAACCTATTAAACCTGCGGCTAAACGCCGCGGTATCCAAAACAATTAGGAAACCGAGACGTTCAGTCTCGTGTTAATTAAGAGGATTATATAATAGTTGAGTAAATTGGTCAAGTATTGAGAAAAGGGTTAATCTTTAATAAATTTATTGATCAAATCATGGCCAAAAGTAATTTTTGAAGTCCAGCGGCTGATAGATTTTTCTGAAAAAAACTGGGCTTTGCCCGGGGAAATCCCCTCCCCCCACATCACAAACGGCACCGCATCTGCCGTATGAGTCATTTTTGCAATAGGAGTGGGGTGGTCGGGCAAAACTAGTACGCGCACGCCCTTAGGCAAGCTTTTTAAAACATGGCCCACGACTTTTTTATCAAAATCTTCAATGGCGCGGATTTTTAATTTGGCTTTGCCCATATGCCCGGCTTCATCAGGTGCTTCCACATGCACAAAAACAATATCGTATTTTTGCAAGGCATTGAGTGCAGCCTCAGCCTTGCCTTTATAATTTGTATCCAAAAATCCCGTTGCGCCCTCAATATTAATTACATCCATGCCAAGGGTTTGGGCCATGCCCTTGAGCAAATCAACTGCTGTAATCATGGCGCCTTTTAGCCCAAAGCGCTTTTTAAAAGAAGGCAATGTTCTTTTTTTGCCTTGGCCCCACAGCCAAATCATATTGGGAAAATAATGGGCTTTGCTCAACAACAACACAGATTCCTGCATTAAAGCCCGAATTTTTTCGCTGCCTTTTCCCTGCGGCAAATAAGGCTCGATATTTTTTCCTGTAATATCATGCGGAGCAGTTGTTTCTATTTTCCAAGGCCCTTTTTTGTAAGCCATCAGATGTCGGTAGCTGACTCCGGGATAAAATTTAATGGTTTTGTCTTCTAAATTTTGGTTTAAAAAATATATGATTTTGCGCGCTTCTTCAGTTTTTATATGCCCGGCGGTAAAATCCTTCATATAGCCATTTTCAACCCGCACCAAATTGCAGCGAAAAACTACCTCATCCTTATCCAGCTTCAACCCCATGGCTTCTGCTTCAATGGGCCCGCGGCCAGCATAATATTTGCGCGGGTCATAGCCCATAATTGACATAATAGCAACATCCGATCCAGGCTTCAAGCCGCAAGGAACATTGCTCACCATGCCTGCCCTACCGTTTTTAACTAAAAAATCAAGGTGGGGGGTGCGGGCTTTTTCCAGGGGGGTTTTATTGCCCAATTTTTTAATTGGCTCATCTGCCATGCCATCGCCAATAAAAACAATATACTTCATAGGCCTTTTTTCAACTGTTCAGCTTGCTTAACCAGGTTCTCGGGTATTTGTTTGAGATTATCCGGGATCTTATCCATTAAATTTTCTTTGTTTTCCGGCTGGGGATTAGCGCTATTATCCAAAAAGAATTTAATGCTCGGAAATTTTTGGAAGCAGTACTGGTAGGAAGTCTGCAAAAGAGGGATGGAAAATTTCTGGACATAAGAACTATTGATTGACTCCTTAAAACCGCCATCAATAGGCGCTAAAACGCATAGGCGCAAGATCAACGCCAAGATAAAAATTGCCTTAATAAACCCAAATACCACGGCTCCCACCATATCTACCGGCCCCATAAAAGTAACCTGCACCAATTTTAACAATATAGAAACCAAAAACTGCAAAAGAAAATAAGCAATAAACCAGAGAGCTACAAAAGCAATTACATAGCCAAAACGATCCGCATAATCCATGCTAGCCCGATAAGAAACCACGGATTCAGCAATATAAGAAGAGATAAAAATAGAAGCACAGACCAAAACTACATCCAAAAAAGCCTTGAGCGTGCCTTCTTTGGCAGAACGCAAGACCAAAAAGGCCCCAAAAACCAAAGCAAAGATATCAATCAAGCTAATCATAAAAAAACCCTGCTATATTTTTTTACCCTTGGCCATTTCCTGCTTCAGTTTTTTTAGCTGCGATTTAATTTGGGGATATTTCAAAGAAAGTATTTGCGCTGCCAGGATCGCGGCATTTTTTGCTCCGCCAATGGCAACACAAGCAACCGGAACTCCTGGAGGCATTTGCACAATAGAATACAAGGCATCAAACCCTGCCAAAGCTTTTGACTCAAGCGGCACGCCAATTACCGGCAAAACCGTATAAGCAGCCACCACCCCGGGCAAATGCGCAGCCATACCCGCCCCAGCAATAATTGCATCGCAGTCTTTTTCCGCGGATTTGACCAGGGATAAAACTTTTTGGGGAGTACGGTGCGCAGAAGCAACTTCAACGCGAGAAACAATCCCGAAGTCCTTAAGTAAATCTACCGCCTTTTGCATAACTTCCATATCCGAACCTGACCCCATGATAATTAAAACCTTCGGCTTAGACATTTTTGCCTCCTTATGGAGTAACGGTCATAATCTGGCGCGCTTGTTCTGGATATTTGGCAATAAAAATCAACTCTTCGCGGGTTAAAGGCTTCTGTGTATGCACATTGGCATAGCGCACGAGTTCCAAGACTTTTGTAGCTTCTTTATCATCTTTGAATTCCACTTCCAATTTCCCAAAAACATTTTGGAAGCCCTTGATTCCGGAATATTCACCCACGGTTATCATGCGGCCAGTATCTACTAATTCCGGCTCGCCGCGGCCAAGTTCTTCGTAATCGTATAATTCATAATTGCGGCGGTTTTTTAAAGCTCCGTCCGCATGGATGCCGGACTCATGCGCAAAAGCATTTGCCCCCACCCCAACCTGGTTCATGGGAAGCGGAATGCCAAAAGCATAAGAAGCATACTTGGCAAAAGCCCAAATTTTATTTAGTTTTATGTTTTCAGGGAATAAATTTTTATCTTTAAAGCCTTGCGCGTATTTTAACGCCAGCAAAACTGAAAGCAGATCTGCGTTCCCCGCCCGCTCCCCTACAGCATTAATTGTAGTATTGATATAAGCATCTTGCCCGCCATCAATAATTCCTTTAGCTCCAGCAACTGAACAAGCTACTCCCATGCCCAGATCATTGTGGCAATGCATCTCTAATGGAATTGCAGCTTTTTGCGCCAAGGTTTTCATCCTTTCGTAAATCGTGAGAGGCTCGTCCGTTCCCAAGGTATCGCAATAGCGCACTCTTTTTGCTCCAGCTTCTTTGGCGGCCTGGGCAAACTCAATCAAAAATTCAAGCCGAGTGCGGGAAGCATCTTCTGCGTTTACCCCAACAGTTTCTGCGCCTTTGGCATAAGCAGTTTTGACCGCTTCCTGCATGGACTGGATAACTTGCTTATGGTCTATTTTGCCCTGGAATTTGAGCTCAAGCATTAGATCCGACGTAGAAATAGAAAGATTTAGATGTTTGATTTTGGGAGAAAGTTCATAAGCCAGGTCAACATCTTTTTTGAGCGCCCTTAGCCAGCCCTCGAGGCGGATGGGCTTTAAAAATCCCAGTTCAGCTAATTCCAAATTAGCATTAATATAATTTTTTTCATGATGTGTAAATGGGAACCCGAATTCCGACTGAAAAACCCCCATTTCATTCAAATACATATTTATAATGGTTTTCTCCAACTTTGCGAGACTGATGCGGGATGTTTGTACTCCATCGCGATTAGTGACATCTATAATATACACTTTGGGCATTTCTACATTCCTCCTTGTATTTCTTTTTGAGAGGACAATTATATCATAAACGAATTATATCCCTCACCCTAATTATTTTTTATATGCTTATTTATTCAAAATATGTCCCTCTCCCAGCTTTAGCGCGGGAGAGGGATGCCTAAAAAACAGTAATCATATATTTAATAGTTAGGGTGAGGGTTTTTTGCTATACTTTGGCCATTATGAAACCGATTAGCGGGACAACCAAAGTGGTTGGCATAATTGGCAACCCGATTGAACATAGCCTTTCACCCATCATGCACAATGCTGCTTATAAGGCCTTGAATTTGGACTATGTTTATATCCCCATGAAAATAGAAGCCGAAGACCTTCCAAAAACCATGGATGAAATCCGCACTTCAAATATGGCCGGGGTAAATGTCACGATTCCGCACAAAGAAAATGTCCTGCCGCTCCTGGATGATATTACAGAACTGGCGGAACTTATTGGCGCAGTTAATACCATTGAAAACCGCGAGGGAAAATTAATTGGCTATAATACCGATGGCTCGGGATTTTTAGATTCTCTCAAACAAGAAGCTCATTTTGATCCAAAGGGAAAAGATTGCGTGCTTTTGGGTGCGGGCGGGGCTGCCAAGGCCGTCAGCATCATGCTGGCAAAAGAAAAAGCTAAAAGCCTGCTCATTTGCGATATTGACCAAGAAAAAGCCCAAAGCCTGGTTGAACATTTGAGTAATAATTTTGATGTCAAAGTTTCTGCTTGCCCTCCAAAAGACGAAAAACTTGCCAAAGCTATCAAAGATTGCCAGTTGCTCATCAATGCTACTCCCATTGGCATGCATCCAAAAATTAAGGCTTGCCCGCTGGATGAAAAAATAAAAATTCCGGAAAATATTCTGGTTTATGACCTTATTTATACCCCGGCAGAAACCCAGCTATTACAAAAAGCGAAAAAAGCTGGGGCAAAAACCATGAACGGCGCGGAAATGCTGGTTCGTCAAGGCGCCTTGGCTTTTACGATTTTTACAGGGGAAAACGCTCCCCTTGATATTATGAGGCAAACCCTTTTTAACAATCTTTAATTGTTTACCGCGCTGCTCTTATCTCCCTAAGCGCCTCTAGTGCTGCCCATTTGATCTGCCAATTATTATCTTTATCTTCCAAAGCTGCGCTTAATGCTGGAATAGCTTCTTGGGCTTTTAATTTCCCTAATGCTTCTGCTGTTGCTTGTCTAACACCACTATTATTATCTTTCTCCAAAGCTGTTATTAAAGCCGGAATAGCTTCTCTGGCTTTTAATTCTCCTAAGGCCTTTGCTGCTGCTTGTCTAACATCACTATCATTATCTTTTAAAGCTGCGATTAATGCTGAAATAGCTTCTTGGACGTTTAATTTTCCTAAGGCCTTTGTTGCCATATATCTGACACCACTATTATTATCTTTCTCCAAAGCTGTTATTAATGCTGGAATAGCTTCCCTGACTTTTAATTCTCCTAAGGCCTCTGCTGCTGCACCCCTAACATATATATAACTATCCCTCAAAGCTACTATCAATGCTGGAATAGCTTCCCTGACTTTTAATTCTCCTAAGGCCTTTGTTGCCATATATCTGACACCATTATTATCATTATCTTTCAAAGCTGCGATTAATGCTGGAATTGCTTCCCTGGCTTTTAACTCTCTTAAGGCTTTTGCTGCTTGTAATCCGACATATTTATAACTATCCTTCAAAGCCGCTATTAATGCTGGAATTGCTTCCCTGGCTTTTAATTTTCTTAATGCCACTGCTGTTGCTACTCTGACCCATGCATCGTTATCCTTTAAAGCTGTTATTAAAGCCGGAATAGCTTCTTGGGCGTTTAATTCTCCTAAGGCCTTTGCTGCTACTTGTCTAACATCACTATCATTATCTTTTAAAGCTGCTATCAAAGCTGGAATGGCTTCTCTGGCCTTTAATTTTCCTAATGCCTCTGCGGCTGCTTTTCTAACAACCCATTCCGGATTATTCAAAGCTGCGATTAATGCTGGGATGGCTTCTCTAATTTTTAATTCTCTTAAGTTTTCTAAGAACTTTGCTACTCTATTTCTCCTTCTACCATACTTACTATGTTTAAAAAAGGATGAGATGGCTTCTTTGACTTTTAATTCTCTTAATGCCTCTGCTGCTGTTTGTCTGACGCTACTATTATTATCCTCCAAGGCTGCCATCAAAACTGAAATGGTTTGTTTTCTAGCACCTAATTTAATTAATAGTTTAGCTACTATAAGCTTAACAACTCCATCACTATGTGAGCCTTTTATTACTGCTATTAGCGCTGGTATAACTTCGTTTTTTTTAGCTTCAATTTGCTTTTGCAGATTTAAGGTGATCAAACCAGATTTAAAAAGACTGCCTAAATTCTCAAAAGAAGCTGCTCTTATTCTCCAATTATTACTTTTAGCTGAAGCTATGAGTAAAAAGAAAATCTTAGAATTCAACTCTTCAGGGAGTCCCCTTTTTACTAAAGCAGAAAGCCCTGAAACGAGCAATTCCTTAATTCCCCATGCACTTTGGTCAAATATCCGTATAAAAGCATCCGCAATCCGTTGACGTAAAGAGGGTTCGGAAAATAAAGAAGAGTCAGATTTTTCAGATCTTAGTAAAATAACTAAAATCCGAATAATTGCTTTTCGCTTTTCATAATCTCCGCTCGCTAAATTTTTCAAAAGCTCATTAATAATATTAACCCGTTTTTCTCCTCCAATAATTGATCTTAATACTCGCAATACCCCCTCTTCAGCTCTTAACCTAATTCTCCAACCATTTTTCGGGTCTTTACTTCCTAAATCATCAATATACTGTTTTCCCTCATCCGGTTTTTGGGGCGGATTACACCCTGCCTGTCCAAACACATATCCCTGCCAAGACAATAAACTTATACTAGACATAAAAAACCTCCTTTTTTTATTTGTTCACCATATAAACAAAAAGCCACAATCATATACGTTCTTCTTAAGAACTTGATAATTGTGGCTTCTAGAACCATCTATAAGAATCATCCTTAAAAAAAAATAAAAATTTCATTTTTTAAAAAATATTTTTTTAACGGTTTTGGGGCCAAACCAAATCATAACATACGCTGCAGCCTTTACTTGGCAGTTGGTGAAGGAATGGGAATACTCCAGCATTTACATTCAGGAGGAACAGAAATAATAACCCCGCGCAAAAACCATCCGTAAATTGTTCTTTTCAGAGTATTCGATTTATACCAATCAAAAACTGACTGGTTTTGCTTAATTAAACGCTGGCGGCAAATTGCTTGCTGGGGATGCCCGGAATAAAATATATTCAAAATATTTTTCTCCCATGCGCCCCATTCAACCAGAAAAGGTTCAGGCGTTCCTTCTAATTTACATTTCCATACAACGGTTGGCAGCGGTCTCGTAGGCACAACCGGTCGAGGCTGTGAAACTGGTCGCGGTTCTTGTCGAGGAGGAGGAGGAGGAGGAGGAGGTGGTGGTGGTGGTGGCGACGGCGGTGAAACTACTTTTCTTTTTAGAAGGATTTCAATCCTTTTAATAATACGGTTTATTCTTTCTTGAGACTCAAATTCAAGATTTACCGCTGCTTTATGAGATGCTGCTTTAAGTTTATTTTGACATTTTTTTAATTCAGCTTGTTGCTGTAAATTTTTTTTCTTTTCTATCCTACGAACTAATCGCACACACCTTTTTTCAAGTACTCTTCCTTTTTTACCTGCAGAAAGTAAAAAATTGTACCCTGCTAACAATGAAATTCCATACATAAATATTTACCTATCTCTAATTTATACCCGACAATGGGAAAGAATAATTCTGCATACATAAAGAAGATTCCTGGTTTTTTAACTTGCATATTATTCTTTGATAAGCTTCTCTTCTTTTTTGCAGCAAGGAATCTTTTTCTCTACTATAAATAAGTAGTCGGGCAATTTTTTTTGTTTTTTCTGCTTTAATTAATGTGAGTCTTTCTGGAGTCAATTCATTATTTAAAATTTCTAAGATAATTTTGGCCTGGCCTTTTTTCATTTCAATAACAAGATAATCTCCCAATTTATTACCGTATTTTTTAGTCTTCGGCGGGATAATATTACCCAGCGTCTTTATCAAATCAAGGTATTTTTTGTTCCTCCCTGCCAAATATTTGCTAATCAACAAAGGCAGATGAAGCAATCGGATGTCTTTATCATAATCATTTGAGATGATAGCTTTCGCGGCATTAATAAAATATTCTTTTTCCCCTGGTGTTAATTTATTAAAAAAATCTTCTTGGCGCAAAGAAAATCTGGTAGCTTCGGCAACTTTTTCCTGGCCAAGAAGCCTAATCACCGCATAAGCAATATGTTTTTTTATCTCGTCATTTCCCAGGCGAAAAACATTTATTAAGGCCGGGGTTCCCCTATCATCAATCATCGCCAAAGCCCCTACCAAATAAACATTGGTTAAACAAGGCGTTCCCTTAAACGCCCGAGTCAAAACCTGGACCGCTTGGGTAAAAACATTCGCCCGGCAAGCTTCTAATATTTTTTTTGCCTGGCCATAAAGCTTATAGCTCGGGTTCTTTTTAACTAATTGGTTAATCGGAATAATTACCGAGAGCACTTGCCCCAAAGAACGAATCGCCTCTACTTTTACTTTTACTTTTTCAAGTTCAGATTTGTTTTTGATCAAACGCATTAAAGCCGCGGTAATCCGATTATCGCAATTGTCAAAATTCCCCAAAGCCCTTGCGGCCGCTGCCCGCACCCCCAATTTTTCATCCTCCAGAGCTTTCAATAAAACCGGAATTGAATCTGGATTGCGCATCCTCTCCAACCTGCGCGCAGCTTCTAATTTTTCCTTTTGCGTCCCATTTAAAAGCTTGTTTTCAAGAGCTTTTCTTTCTGACTCCTGGTCTTTTGATTTTTCCTTTTTTTGGGGAACAGACAAAACATTTAAAGCTGAAATTAACGTAATCCCGTACATAATAATTTAGCTCCTAATAACTAACATATTCTAACCTTGAAATCGGATTGCGCGGATTATTTTTTCCAGCAATCACCCATCGGATCCCAGCCGCCAGCCAATGTTCGCTGGTATTAATATCTCCAAACATTCCTTTTTCAGCTTTACAAAATCTATATTCAAAAAATACTTCAAATTCTTTTCCCAGACCTGCGGACACCAAAGCACCAAAAGAAACAACGTTACTAATAAAAAGATTCTGCTTAATATAAGGAAAATTCTGGTGAAATAATTCCACGCTAAAGTATTTTAACGGCCTGCTCCCCATAAGAATTTTGTAAGAAAAATAAGATTCGGAAAAATCTAAATATAAAGACGAGTAAAAAAAGTCTAAGTAACGGTATCCAATTCCAGTTTGAAAAAAGAGGGTAGCACTAATTGAAGCAGTATGAAAAATTATCCCATTAAATAAAAAGAAAAAATCATGTTTTTTTCCAAATTTTAATCCCCCGTCTAATCGAATATCAAAGAAGCCAGAATCCGAGTTAGTCCTTTTTTTATAATATGCGACTGAAAGCTTTGAAAAAAAATTCTCTAGCGAAAAAGAAATCGCGGCCTTTCCTCCAAATGCTTGTTCGCCCCAAGATTTGGTATAAAATCCTATTTCTGCCAACCAATTTCTATTTCTTAGATATAATCGAGGATAAGCATCGAGATCCGCCTTTCCCTTTGCCCTACCATTTACATCACCAGTAAAAAAATTGAAACGAAAATCAAAGGCTCCCCCAAAACCAGCAATAAAAGGAAAATAAAAATCGCGCATATCTATTGCTAAATTAAGCCCAATTCTCTCCATGCTTCCCCGTAAGTCCAAAGCTTGATATTCCTTTTCTGGATCAAGCATGCTTCCTTCCTCACCATTAAGCAAGAAACGCGCCAAACCCCGATAGAAAAAACTTCCGCCAAAATAGGGTTGGCTTAAAAATCGATTTGTCCATTTACTTTCTTCCTGGATTCGGCGCCAGAGCACATAAAATTTATTCCGTTGCTCTTTATTATAAAAACCCGTAAAGGTCTTTTCCGTTGTATCTGGCTTAAAAACTAGCTCGTCCGCGCTAGTATCTCTAAAAAATTTCTTCCAAAAATTATCCTTGTTTCCAAATATTTTAAGGGCTGCTTTGCTAGAAACAAGTCCTGTATCATTGGGATTTCTCCAATCAGAAAAAGGAGTATTGCTCAAGGGTTTTCCTAAATATTCAATTAGTTCTGAATATTTGATTTTTGAATAAACGTTAGGAATAGAATATGTAACTTTCCCTTCTCTAAGCGATCCTACATAAACTTCAAGCGGTGCGTCGCCAACTATTGCTTCCGCTGCTTCGCTTGAGCCTCTTTTAGCTAATTCAGCTAATGCTCTTTTTGCTTGGTATCGAACTACAAAACTAGGATCATTTTCTGCTGTCTTTCTTAAATGCAGGATAGCTGATGTTTCATTTCTTCGTCCTAATTCTTCTGCAGCTTTGGCCCGCTCGCGACAATCCAAACTATTATTTAATTTCTCAATTAATTCTTTAGAGTTCAATCGAGCAAAATCTATCCCGCTTGCCAACAAATAGCCAGACAATCTCGGATACAAATTAATCAAAAAACTTCCCATACTTTACCTTCTAAAAACTAGATGCATAATACTATCTAGACGCTCCAGATCATTTGACATCCCATGGAGAAGAAGGTTGTCCTATATAAACAGGAGAGCCTTCCGCTTTTCTCCGCTTAAGTTCTTTTATAATATTGCAAAAAGCCTTATCCTTAGAGGGTAATTCACAGATGCGCCGTGAATATTCTTTGTTCTTGCTGGCTTCGATTTCGCCCAAAACCGCTCTCAATACTTTGACCGTTTGCCCGCCTCGTTGCTTTTTAGCAATAAGGCTCTGGCGAAGATCCAGGGGAAGCATTAATAACATTTGCATATTAAAGCCCCTGGCTCCCTGTCTTAAGAGCACAGAAATTAGTCTTGGCGGTACTTTTCTTCTCAACTGCGAAATTATTTGTTGTTTTTGATAGCGAGATGCGGTTAAATATCGTGAATTGATGATTATAGCCGCCTCAATGATTGACCTATATTGATTATATTTTATATCAATTATTTTCTTAACCGCTTTCTTAAAAACTTCGATAATTCTAGCAATTGTTCCCCAATTCCCAGATCTGCGAAGAGTATCCTTAGCCGCATTTTTCAACATTTTCACCACTTTTTCATCCGCGATTTCTAAAAAAATTTTTTCTAAAGAATTTTGATGAGATTTGTAGATCCGCCTGCCAATCATTTTTATTCTTATGGTGACAGTAATAATGCGACACTTTTCTATCTTTTTAAAACAACCTATTAATGCAAGAATAGTATCTCTCGTTTTAATCTTCGCCAAAGCTCGGATAACAAGGTCAAAAAAATAAAGATTACACAAATAATCCCTTCTCTCAAGCATTTTAACCAAAGATATTATTGCTCGTGGATCCCTAATTTCTCCCAAAGCCCAAGCCGAAGCTTCTCTCACTTCTCCATCTTGATGCCCTAGCCCAATAGCTATCAAATCCGGCACAGCTCGATGATCCTTTATTTTTCCCAAAACTTTTGCAATATTCTTCTTAATTGTAATACAATTTTCAAAACCATATGGAGACTCAGCAATTTGTGGACAATTTTTAAACCATCTTAATAAAATCGGGGTTGCTCTTTTATCTCTTGTTTCTCCTAATATATCAATGACTCTAACACAAAAGCTATGGTCGTCTTTATCATCTATCAATGATTTCTTTGAATTTAATTTATTAATTAAAACCAGCACCATATTATTTTTTTCCCTAGAATGCTTTAGCAATGACTTTAAGGTCAGATAAGCAAACTCTCTTTTTGCAGGATCCTTTTCTTTTTCCATTTTTTTTAACAAATCCAATAAGCGCTTGGAAACCCGCGGTTTTCTAGGGTTCCCCGCATTAACCAATAAATTAGATTCGAATAACCCGTGGACAAAAGAAAGCGGAGCAATAAACATATTTTTTTACCTCCTAAATTACATAGAACCGTGCAATTTTAAGTATATCTTCTTTTAATTCTTGGTAATCATCATAACGGTCTAGAGGATTTCGTTTTAATAATCTCTCCAATAAGGAATGAATTTTTTCTGGAATATTTGTTAAGTCTGGATTTACCTGCTCGTCTAACCAAGCTATTCCATGTTGGACACGTGGTTCAACCCCTTTATTTTCATAATTAAAAGGCAAATTACCAGTTAACATTCGATATAATAATACTCCCAAAGCAAACAGATCAACTTTAAAGTTAAGTTTCCCTTTCTCTTGTAAAGATGTTATAGCTTGTTCTGGCGCAATATAATCAAGGGTTCCTCCTGACATTTTAGAAAATTGAGCTGATGCTGTATTTAGCCTGGGGTTTGACGCAGCTTCTTCATAAGCCGGTCCTCCTTCAAAAAATTTACACATTCCAAAATCAAGTATTTTTACAAGTTCCGCTGGGTTTTCCACGCTTAACATAATATTACGAGAAGAAATATCCCGATGAAAAACTCCTTCTACTAAAGCTGCTTCCAATCCATCGGCAATCTGGAATAAAATAGCCAAAGCTCGTATAATTGTTAATCCTTTTTCGTTTGTCTGCATCCATTCCTCAAGAGTAATCCCTTTAACATATTCTGTTATTAGCCAACCATTTTTTTCATCCCTCCCATAAACTTTCGCAATATTAGGATGTACAACGAGTTGTTGTGCTAGTGCTTCTCTCACTAAACGGCGCGATTCTTCACTATATAAATATTGAAGCTTTAAGATTTTTAGAATCTTTTTTTGGTCTTGCGTAAGATATATATCTGCAAATCCCCCTGCCCCTAATTTACAAACCTTATATCCTCCAACGTCCTCCCATTCTTCAGAGTCTGTTGAAGGAGGGGTAAAAATTAAATTGCTTGCCAATATGTCGCTTATCAAGTTACGAGCAAACCCTTGAAGTTTTATGGGAAGAGCAACAAAATCTGCTTCAGTAAGAGCACTCTCTAAAATTGACCCCTGCTTTTCTTCTAACTCCTTCTTTGACAAATTAATGCTCGCCCTAAAAAAATCCGTTTTCTGCTGTACTCTATTGATAGCATCAAAAAATCTCTTTTCCAAAGATTCTTCTGTTAAGGGCTTATCTTCTCTTGGGATTGACGGTGATTCCTCCCAAATAATCGTCCCTGTTTTGCTTATATTTTGTTCACATAAAATATCATTTATTTGCTTCCACAGGTGGCCAAAACAATCTCCCAATTTTTCTGTTTCATTTTTTCCCTCTGTTGAAATCTTTTTTATAACCTGCCAAAATATTTTTATTTCTCCAAGCAAGACTGGCAAATCTTCTCGATCTTTTTTAAAATTGTTGTCGCGCTCTTCTGATAATTTATTCAGCCTATTTTGCAAGTCGGCTATTTGTTTTGCATATTTTACTTCTTCTGCACAAGATAAATCTCTCATTGATGATGGCAATAGTTTTATCTCTTTCTGAATATTGCTCAATTTTTCTTTAAGTTCAGCAGGAGCCTCTCTTCTTAAAACCCCATCACGAACAGCATAACCTTGCATTAAGTCATTACTAGCTTGAGATAAGCGCATCAGGGGTTCATCTTCTTTAGCACTAAGAACACAATTTATTACCCAATCTACTTGTGCTGAAGTTTCAGCCTTTGTAATGAATGCTTGCGCTACCTTAAATCTTTCCGGATCAGTTTGAGACCATCCCTTTATAATTCCCAAAAACTTTTCCATCTTTTCATCTTCGGCTTTTTTCCCAAGAAGACCCAACCCCTTTTCTGTTGATCTCATGATTAATTTATTCACAAAATAAGATATGCTAAATGCTAAGGAAAAAATTACCACTCCAGCCCCTAGTTCAAAAATAGGAAAACCCAAGCTTCCAAAATATTCGACAGAATTTAGCATTAGCCATGTTTTAATTGCAGTTTGAACAACCAGCGGAGTTGGGACTCCAAACCAAAGACCAATTTTTGCTGCTCTTTTCAATTGATTTCGTTCTAACTTTGCAGCATATTCTTGATATTTAAGATATTTATTCCATAGCTCTAAACCCGCATTATGGTTTTTATCAGTTTCTTTAATTTCTCGCATCGCAGAAACTTTAGGAGCTGGATCTACAACTCTTGAAATATTCATATTCTGTACTGGAGGGAAAACTATCGGTGAGCTTGCTTGCAATGATTCCTTTTTTTGTTTCTCTTGTTCTTCCTTTATTTTTTCTGGGGACATGACCGTATACCAGAGAGAGAACCCGTTTTCAATGACCCCTTTAAACCCCTTAAAAAGCTGTAATTTTTCTTCTCCAAGTTGTACATAAGACACATCAGTTGTGCCTGTTTCTTTACCATCCAGCAGAATCACTGTTTTTCCATTTTGACAAGTAACCAATAAATCACGCCATTTATCTGAATTTGCTGGCTTTATCCTGGCAGAAAAAGAAAATTGACCGCCTAAGCTCTTCAAGGAAGCGGTCATTGGAGCTTCCAAATAAGCGTCTCCTTCTAAAGATACCCCCTCATCGCTTTCTCTCCACATACCCTTTGGGGCAGATAAATTATTTCGAAACAAACTACGATCATTACAAACTAATGTATTTCTTGAATCTTTTGAAAAATTCCAAACAGATAAAACATTAGACAAAAGAGGAATCTCTCTCTCTTTTTTCCTAAACGTTTCTAATTCCTCCGAAGAATTAATTACTGTAGGGTTAAAGTTTTTACTAGCTGCATCACTAAACGGAACCCCAACAGACTGGCATAAAGCCTTAACAATAAGTTTTAATTCTTCTTCTGTTCCAATTCTTCTTTGCCACAATTCACTTAAATAACCCAAGTGCCCTAATGGGTCATTAATTTCATTTTCTCGATTAGTGGCATAAAGAGCTTCCCATTGCCCTTTTATTTTTTCTCCCGCGATTACAAAATTTTTACCTACAAATTGTTCTATTTCAGCTTGATTCGTTCCAATCAATTTTTTTTCTTTTGCTATTCGATAAAAATTATAGATTTCCGATTTAGGGCTCAATGTTTCTAATAGTATCTTTATATTTTGGCCGCTCTGCAAAGGAGAAGTTATAGGAAGATTGCCAGCTTTGCTTTCTTTATGCAAAAAAATCAAATGCGCTACTTGAACCATTGTTGCTAAGGGGAAAAACGTTTCCTCTCCCGGAACATCAAAAACCAATAATTTTTTCCAAATATCTTCCTTATTGCTTAAATTAGATAATGCCTCATCAACAATTGCAACAATTTTTCCTTCTAATTCAATACCTTCTAAATTTGGATTATAAAAAGTAAGGATTTTTTCAAAAATTCCGAATACATCTATTTTTAAGCCGTCTTCTTTTAAGACTGCTTCAATTCTTTCGATTTTTCCCAGAATATCAAAAGATTGTAAATGGGGGTGTTTATTTAATCTCTCTTCAACCATCGGCCTAAAAGCTTGAATTCCTCCGGCAGAAGAACCTTTTTGAAGGTTAAAAGGTTGTCCTGCTCTCCCTACTCCATTTGGAGCCCCTCGCGGATGCTGAACATTATTTCTTTCTACTTTCATTCCCATTTTTTTAACTCCTCTATAGTAATAATCACCAAAATCTAGCAGTACAATTCCCTAGCTTTGCACCGGACTTTCCATTACATTCCTTTATACATTGCTTTGCCTGGGCGTTATCCGCACTTCTTTTCCTTAGAAATTCATCCTGCGTACATTGACGAATAACTTTGGGATCTATCTTTTTTTTAGGAGTAGGAGGAACAACAACCGCAGGGGTTTGTTCTATCTTTACTTGTGGGGCTTGTCTTTTTCGAGACGGTTGTTTTTCTGGCGGCAAAGAATGGCGATAAATAGGCCGGGGCTTGCATTGGCATTTTTCGGGAATATAAACATATTTTCCTCTAGTAAACCAACGCACTAACCAGGACCAGATATCCGTTGCTTCCCGTTCTTTTTTTAATTCTTTAATATTTTCACTTATCATCAACAAATCTTTGCATAGTTTCTCTTGGGGATGCCCTGAATAAATTGGTTTTAATCTCTGTTCAAGGTTTGCCGTCCACGGAATCGCGATCCGATGCCTTGGCCCTTCGAGAAAACAATGATAGTTTGATGTAGATATTATTCCCACTTTTTTCTCCTTTTCAAAAATAATACATTAATGAAATTATACTGCTAAAAACCTAGAATACCTCAAAAACAATTGCCTGATTTTTACTTCTAGTCATTTTACTAAAAATAGTTAAAATGTTTATATCGTTTATTCCCAACTCGCGCAGTTTCTGGCCCAAGAGAAAAAGGAATTCTTTTTGCAATGCCTTTGGAAGCAAAAGTTTTATTCTCAAATGGGAGCGATAATGTATCAGTCGGGCAATTGAAAAAACGATTGTCCCCCTTTTTTCTGGCCGAGCAGAATAATCTGCCCCAAAACGCCGCAAGGCTTGGTTGACCTTGAAAAGGCTGTCAAAGTCGTAGAGTTCCAAAGGCAATCCTTTTTCTTTCAAGATCGCCATTACCTTATGCCCAAGATTAATAAAAGGATGATTTCTTAAAAAGACTTCCCAGATATCCTTAAACCACTGCGGCCAAGGGGTTGTTTGATAATAGCTTGTAATATGCCAAACATCCCTATATAAAATTGCTTTTTTTCTCTTTGCTAAATCCTGCAAAAGACGGCTAAAACGGTGCCGCATCAGCATGGCAACATCCGCATACGCTGGATCATCTTTTGTAATGCCGAATTTCTCCGGGGTTGTTATAATATGCATAAATAATAATTCGCCCCAAAGATTATTTTTCAAAAACTCTCTTCTCTTTGCCCCGGTGGAAAGGTCGTAGCCTGCCCACGGCTTCCACAAAATCCGGTCGGTCCTGAATTGGCCGGGTTTTTGGAAATTACAGGCAAAGGTTATCGGGTAACGATGCTTTAGGCTTTGGTACTTGGGAAAAATTATTTGGCAATTTTGCCTTAGAATACCCAGGATTTTTTCCATTGAGTATTGCAGCCAATCAATGCCCGACTTATCCAAAAGATATTTGCCGAATTTCAAATAGTTTTCGTTGGCATTTTTAAACCCAACAGAATTTAATGCCTGCGTCAATGCGCCAATTTTAGTTTTTAATCGGCTAAGCCCAACCTCGCTTGGCATTAGGTATCTTCTAGCTTCTCGCATAAAAACTACTGGCAATTTTATACTTTTAGCCGTTGGGGAAGAAAAATTGCTTTCATAATAATTAATTAATGCTTGCCCATTGTTTTGGAACCAGGCTTTTACCAGAACATATAACCGATAAAGTTTTTCCAGATTTTGAATCTGCTCAAGGCCCCACTCTCTTTTTTCAATTTTATTCAACAACAAATTATATATAGTTTTGTTTATAGCGCCTTCCCTAAAGAGTTTATTCAGCAATTCTTTAGCCTGCTGCCAGCGGGGATCAATATCTGCCCGGGCAACTTTTATTGGTTTAGAAGATATTCCTGGTATATAACTACTCATAAAATTACCTCACCATTCTTTCACCATTTGCTTAAGATTATTTATTCCCCATGATTTTAATTTAAGCGCTGCCAATTCTGTAACTTTCAGCTCTTTTGCTTTCAAAAGATTAATAATCCAGGCCTTTATTTCATCATCAGCAACAAATAGTTCTTCCAAATTGCCGATTGCAACTATATTCAAGCAACCATCTTTTTTTACATAATAATCCAAATATTCCCTAATCTTTTTTTCTACTAACAAACGGAATTTTTTTGCCTTTTCCTCTTTTTCTTCATCCTTAAAATTATTTAATAAATCTTTCAGCACTTGATAATCTCCTCCCTTTAAATATTCGCCGGGAGTTTCTTCTAATTTATGGGATATTTTCTCCCAAGCAACCCTAAAAAATGAAAAATCCGAATTTTTTTCAAATATCCTTTGCGCTAATTGGGCAACCACGCTAAATGGATTTATGTTCAAATTAACCGAGGTGCAAAAATTGAGCTTATCAAGTGCTTTTATTAATAGATTAAATCCTCGGATATAATATCGAAGATCTTTCATATCATAAGCTAAAGCATAAATAGGATAAAAATAGCGAATATCATGATTTGCGGAATCGAACAGCAACTGCCTAGAAAAATCTCCAAACAATTGTTGTTTTTGTTTTAAAGAAAGCAACCCCGTCAAATATATAATTGACTTTTCAGAAATAACATAATATTTTTCCAGCCTAACAAACGCTTTCAAGAGAAGATAAGCTACGTTTCTTCTCTTATTTATATCCGGAATTGTTTTTTCACTAATAAGAAACTTATAAAAATTCCCCATCCAAAAAGGCAAATCATATGGCAGATAAGGGCGCGAGATCAAGCTCACAATCTTTTCTGGTTTTAATTCTTGAAAGCGCTCCTTGATAATAGCTATAGCTGCCTTTTTTCTTTTAGCCGAATCCTCTGATTTGATTTTGGGTTCTAAAGAAAGGAAAACGGTTTTTAAAACTGGATAATTTAAAAACAGTTTATTAGCTAAATGCATCCATTTTATGGCATTAGCCCCGCGATAATAATCAACCACTGCTTTAAAATCAAAAAGCGAAGCAGCGTAAACTAATACAACCTCACTCGCATAAGCAACATATTTTGGAAGATAAAAATATTGATTTAACACTTGATGCAAAAATTCTGTCACGCCTTCAAAAAACAAATTGTAAGCTTCCTTTTTATAATTTACTCCTCTATCTGGCAAAGAATGCATGATTTCATGGACATTAACATCTGAAAACAAATTATAACTTTCACACGTACTTTTTTGCTTTAACTTAATCGTTCCTTGCCGCACATTTCTACCCAAATATTTTTTGCTACCTATATAATATAGTCCTGCTGCGTTTTTATAAGATAACTTTTGATGAATTTCTAATCTGGGAAAAATCCTTTCGAAGAGTAAATCTTTTAGGACTTCGTAGTTTCCATCGAATTTCAGGGCTAAAAACAAAGTTTTTACAATTGCGGGCAGATCTTTTTTTGCTCTTTCCAGAAAAGTGCGGTACTTTTGAAAACTATAATACAACGCCAGTTTTTCTTCGGGCTTGGCCTTATTCAACCAGATTTTTTTATCTATATCATATCGGGCGATAGTTTTATTGATCTCCCTATACATGCTATTTCTATATAACTTCCACCACTTCTGCCACCTTGCTTCCAGCCCTGGAGTTGGGAATTTTATTTTTTTTAGCCCATAGCACCCGGCCACTCGCATACATACGCTTTCTTTATCTTCAATACTATACATCTTGGTTTTTTGATAAACATTAACGTACTGTTGCTTTAATAAATTTGATAAACCTTCAACATTTTGGCGAATTTCTTTTGTTAAAGAAGCAAAATTTAAGCCGCTATTTATTTCAGCATTAATTTTATTCAGCCAGCGCAGCTTAAATTGGGCAATTGCAGCCTTGAATGAATGGAACAATTGTACTGGAATAGAACGATTTTTCTCATACGCTGCCACCTGAAAATTTAATTTAGTTAAACCCTCTTGTAAAGATCTTAATAACTGTCCTTTTTTTATTTCCAACGGCGATTTTTCTTTTGTTTGTTTTTTTACGATAACTGCTTTTTTGGGGGCACTGGCAGGATAAACTTGAGGCTGTGGCGGCGGGGGAGATACTTGATAAATTTGGTAGAAACCCGCTAAATGGCCTTTTTCAGAACCGTAGATCTCCCTGGCTATAGAAATTAAAAAACCTTTTTCTTCCAGCTCCATATTTTCAAATATTTGCTTGGAAAACAAAGCGAACCCAGTAACAAAAGAATGCTGTTTTAGGTTATCCAGCACCAGCATAGCTATATGCTTGCGAAAATTCAGATCTGCACTCCTAAAAACCTTTAATAAAATCGGCAGCCCCTGCTCATCCTTTATCATTGCCAGCGCACCCGCCGCATATTTTCCAACCACGCAGTTATTTTCCCTAATCGCTTTTATAAGGACATTTACAACACCCTCGGCCAAAGCCTTGTGGTTTTGGCATATTTGCTTAACTTGCAACGCATCTTTATAAATTGGATTTTTTGTAATTTTTAATGCAAGCGTATGCAGCAGAAAAATTCTTCCCAAAGACTGGACAATATAAGGTTTTGCCCGCCAGCAGCAATTTTCTAAGGCTTTTTTCAAAGCTTCAACCGCTTCAAAACCAAACTCTGCCAGGGCCTCTGCTGCCACGGCTTGCATCTGCCAGCATTCCTTACGGTTCAATAAAATATCACACAAAATTTTGACCGCCCGGCGATCTCTTATTCTCCCCAAATTTATGAGCGCTGACAATCTTTGCGGAAGGGTTGACTTGGGATTATTTAGAACTTCTACCAAAGAAGCAAAATTAGCGGAAACAACATAGCTGCCAATTCTCTGCAGGAGTTTTGAAATTGATTTGGAAGTATTAATCGTCGCCAAAGCTTCCAGGGCTTTATAATTAACTCTCCAGCTAACTCCCAAAGAAGCATTTGCAAGGCCTTGAATAATAGCGGCATTATCATCCTTTAATTCTCCCAAAGTTTCAGCAATGCGAACTCTTTCTTCGGGAGAAGCTTCCCACTTCAATTTCCATAACAATTGTTTTTTCTCTTCAGAAATTTCCGTGCGGATAAGAACCGGGGAACTTAACAAAGGAAAACAATCAAGTAAAAAATTTATATACATAAAAACTAAACTGTCTTTTATTATAAAACGCTTACAAACCTTAAGGTACCTTCTAACAATCCTTAAAAAAATTTCACCTGGTAAAATATTTTTTTTAGGCGGCTGGTGGGTTCCATTATTTATTGCTGGCCTGAAAATTGCATATTACCCCTGTATGAACACAATTAATACTTTAAACGAACTATTAGATCAAGCTATAAAATGCAAATCTTCAGATATCCATATTGAGCCGCAAGAAGAAAATAGCCGGGTCCGTTTTCGCACCGATGGGATTTTAAATGAGATAAATTCCCTCTCAAAAGACGCCCATTTGCAAATTGTTTCCAGGATTAAAGTCATCTCCCATCTGGATATTGCGGAAAAAAGATTGCCGCAAGACGGGAGAATCCAATACCAAAAAATGGACCTTAGGATATCGATAATTCCGACATGCCATGGCGAAAAATGCGTCATCAGGATTCTCAATCGAGAACACTCGCTCTTATCGCTGGAAAATCTCGGCATGCAAAAAGAACACTTAACGCTTTACCATAAAATGCTGCAGAGAAAAACCGGAATCTTGCTGGTTACTGGTCCAACTGGGTCTGGAAAAACTACCACGCTTTATGCTTCGCTCAATATTTTGAACTCCAGCGAGGTAAATATTTCAACCATCGAAGACCCGATTGAATATAAACTGCCAGGAATCAATCAAATCCAGGTCAATTATAAAACTGGTTTAACTTTTAGCCGCGGGCTGCGCTCTATTTTGCGGCAGGATCCAGATATTATTATGATTGGAGAAATCCGGGACGAAGAAACTGCAAAAATTGCCATCCAATCCGCACTCACCGGGCATCTGGTGCTTTCAACCCTGCATACCAATGACGCAGTTTCTGCGATTACGCGCTTAAAAGATATCGGGATCCCAAATTTTTTGATCAATGCCACTTTAATCGGCGTGGTTGCCCAGCGCTTGGCCAGAAAACCGCAGGGAGGCCGGATCGGAATATTTGAAATGTTCATGGTTGAAAATAATCTTCAAGAAGCCATCAGCCAAAATTTTAAAACTCTTGCTGAAGATGGAAAAGAAAAAATCAAGCTCGGATTAACCACAAAAGAAGAACTATGGAGAATAATATAAAAACAAAAAATTTCCGAATGTCCTAATTTCCTAACAAGGAATAGTATATATAAAATTTTACCTTGTTCGGACTTTCGGATTTCGGACTTTTTATTTTTATGTTATAGTAAATCATTATGCAATTCATAAAAATCGCGCATTCTCTTATGGTTTACTTAATTGCTGCGCTAACTTATGTAATCGGCACTTCAATTGCCTTTGCAATTTCAATGCAAGAAAAAGACAAAACCCGGCCTTTTTTGATTGCCGCTCGAATGTGGGCTAAATTGCTAATTTGCATGTCCGGATCCAAATTAAAGGTGTATGGATTAGAAAATTTTCCAAAAAATAATGGTTTAGTAGTTGTTGCGAACCATCAAAGCGCAGCTGATATATTGATCCTTTTGGCTGGCCTGCCCCAGAGTTTTCGTTTTATCATAAAACAAGAGCTTTTCAAGGTGCCAATTTTTGGCTGGTATTTAAGAAAAGCTGGTTATCTTTCAATTGATCGGGATTCGGCCCGCAGCGCAATCAAAACCCTAAACCAGGCTAAAGACTTGATAAAACAAGGAGAAAATATCTTGATCTTTCCCGAAGGCACCCGATCTAAAGACGGGAAAGTCGGGGAATTTAAGAGAGGCAGTTTGATGCTGGCTTTTATTAGTCACGCCCCTATCCTGCCCATTACTATCGATGGAAGTTACAATATTATGCAAAAAGGCGGTTTTATTTTAAATTACACCACAGTTAATTTAACTATTTCTCCGGCCATCCAATCCGAAGTTCCGGAAAATCACAAGAGGGAAGACCAAGAAAAAGTCTTGAACGAAGTGCGCGAACAGATCATCTCTAAATTATCTTGCGCGAATTAATAAAAAGCAATTACTCTTCTTCACTCTCTCCTAATTTAATCCCATGGGAGATAAGAACTTCTTCCATCTTAGGTGATAATGCTATGCTTAACGCTTCTCCTGGATCATAAAACTTTACAAGCGCAAGTACCGCCCCCTCTACCAAGCTTGGATTAGATGAAGTTGCAATAGCAATTGCCTGCTTTACGCTAAATATCTTTTCGCCTCCATCTCCTTTAAGGTTAATTATTTTTAATGTCCTGGAGAGAGCTACTCGTGAATTATTTGAAGTTGCAATATCTACAGCTTGCACAACAGTAAGAGACAGTTGTGCTAGTTTTTCTTCAGTCAGAAGCTCTTGTGAAAGCCTTAAGGCTTCTTCGGGGTTTTTAGCTGTGACTATTGATATTGCTTGCGCTGCATTAAAAACACAATTTCCTTTTACATCTACTATCCGCAATATTCTTAAAGCTATTTCTAGTGAAACATCTGGGTTCGAAGATGATGCTATATCTGCTGCTTGCGAACTGGTAAAAATTTTGTTTCCTGCTTTGTCACGCAATTTTATTATGTCTAAATGGATTTTTTCAGCTTTTTCAGGATCTTTAGAATTAGCTATTTTTATTGCTTGGGCAGGAGTAAACATTCTTTCCTCTCCAATTTTTTTCCCGAGCAAGCTTAGTACTAAATTCAGGGCGTGGCTGGGATTTTTTGCTGTCGCAATTTGTACCGCTTGGGCAGAATTAAACAAAAGATTTTTACCTTCGTCTTCTAACTGCATTATAACGCTGATAGCCCCACTTAATTCCCTGGGCTTTCTTGAGGTTGCTATTTTTGTTGCTTGGGCTGCATCAAACACTCTCTCCCCTTGGACATTTTTCCGCATAAGACCCAAAGCTATTTCTTTTGATTCTCCCGGATTACTTGATGTTGCAATTGTTATTGCTTGACTAGGGCTAAACAACCTTTTTTTATCTTCCCCTCTTAACTCTAAAATATCAACTGCAATTACCACTGAAGCAGTAAAATCCCTTGCCGTTGCCAGCCGAGTAGCTTGGGAAGCATTAAAACATCGGCAACCTAAGCTATCAATCCAATTATACGCATCCAATGCGTCCTGTTTTGCCCCTTCTGGATTTTGAGAAATAGCTATTTGCACGGCCTGCGCTGCATTAAAAATAAACTCTTTTCTCTCATCTGTTAATTCCATAATGCTCAAAACAAAGGTTAAAGTGGCTGGGGGATTTTTTGAGGTTGCTATTTCTGTTGCTTGAGCCGCACTAAATATTTTATTTTTACTACTACCTTGCATCTCTACTATTTCAATAGCTTTTTTAAAAGCTCCTTCGGGATTCTTGGTTAATGCCATTTGCGAAGCATTCGAAATTGAAAACCTACCACCTTGCCAACGACAAAAATCGATCATTTTAATAATTCTCTCAATAATAAGGCCGCGACCAAAAAGTCCTTCTGCAACAAAAAAAGGGATTGGTTTGCCTTTTATTTTTATCGTCTGAATTGCTTCTATTATGGCTCGCCTATTACCATTAAGATCCCACAATAATTGATCTATATTCCCTAATATCCCACATGTCTCTGGATCTAAAGATGTACGATCAACAGTAAGTAAATCATCTATTAAATTCAACTGAGGGTTTTTAGCTTCCTCGGTCTGCGGCAATTTCTCCAAAACAATAGACGCCTTCATTAGAGCAGCAACTGCATTTTCATCTGTATCAAAAACATACTCAAATAATTTTTGAAGTTCTTCTAAAACCTTCTGTTCTCCATGCCTTTTTATTATTCTGAAACCAACAACCCCCATATCACGCAAAATTCCACATAGTTTGGAGTCCGTAAAGTATTGTTCATGTAAAACTAAAGAACTAGGCATTACCTTGACAATCGTAGGCTGACTAGGGAAAGCAAAAGCTGTATTCTTTAAGAAAATTATTGCTCTCTCAATTCCAGCTACATTATTTATATTGTTGGCAACTGGCAGAGGCTTTCTCTTTACACATTGATTTTTCATTATGTTGTCCCTCCTAATAGGAATCTTTTTTATTATCGTCCGCCCTATTCAAAAATTTCACTTTCGATAAAATATCTTCTTAATATTTCGGGCTTTCGGACATTAGGATTTTTTCTTGCCTTTTCTGCTATACTAAATTCATGTCCACCATCTACGCAGTTGTCAATCAAAAAGGCGGGGTTGGAAAAACCACCACTTGCGTTAACCTTGCCGCTTTTCTCGCTAATTTCGGAAAAAAAGTCCTGGTCGTTGACCTTGATTCCCAGGGCAATGCTTCGTCCGGCCTAGGGGTAGAAAGGATGCGCGTAGAAAGATGCTTATATGATGTAATCATCGGAGAAATGTCTGCCCAAGACGCGATTATTCCCTCTTCCATAAACGGCTTAGACATCATCCCCGCCACCCCAAAGCTTGCTGGAGCCGATGTTGAGTTGGTGGATAAAAATCAAAGAGAATATAAATTAAAAGAAGCCTTGGAATGCATCCGCGATAAATATGAATATATTTTGATTGACTGCCCGCCTTCCCTTAGCCTTTTAACCGTGAATGCCTTGACCGCCGCCCATGAAGTAATTATCCCTATACAATGCGAGTATTATGCGCTTGAAGGCATCAGCCAATTAACCAAAACTTTGGACATGGTTAAGAACAGTTTGAATCCCAACTTAAAGATTTGCGGAATTGTTATGACCATGTATAATAAACGGACAGTTTTGGCCGAACAAGTGGTCGAAGAAACCAAAAAACACTTCGGCACTAAGGTCTTTAAAACTATTATCCCAAGAAATGTTCGCTTAGCCGAAGCCCCGAGTTTCGGGCAGCCGATCCTTTTTTATGATCCTGGCTCTACCGGCGCCAAAGCTTACGAACAGTTAACGCAAGAAATGATTTCCGAGGAGGTGTTTGAATGTCAAACATTAAACGAGGTTTAGGCAAAGGGTTGAATGCATTGATTCCAGAAGGGTCGGTTTTTATGGGGGGAAGGACAATTATTAATATTGATATTAATAAGATTATTCCCAACCCGCGCCAGCCGCGTTTGCACTTTTCGGACAAAGCCATCCAAGAACTGGCCAACTCCATCAAAGAACAAGGCATTATCCAGCCGGTTCTGGTCAGGATGAAGCAGGGAACTTATGAACTTATTGCTGGGGAGCGCCGTTTCCGCGCTGCAAAGATTGCTGGCTTAAATGTTATTCCTGCGATTGTAAAAGATTTTTCTGACCAGCAATCTTTGGAAATCGCGCTGATCGAAAATTTACAGAGGGAAGACCTCAATCCCATGGAAGCTGCCGAAGCTTACCAAAAACTGTCTTCAGAATTTGATATCCCGCAGGAAGAGATCGCCAAGCGCGTGGGAAAAAGCCGCTCCTCCATTACCAACACCTTGCGCCTTTTAACTTTGCCGGATGAGATCAAAGAAAGCCTGCGCAGCAATAAAATTTCAGCTGGCCACGCCCGCGCCCTCCTAGCCCTTGATACTAAGGAAAAACAGCTCGAGCTTTGGAATAAAATCGTGGAAACCAAAATGAGCGTAAGGGATGTTGAAACTGTAGCTGGATTTGCGTCGCCAAACAAGCCGCAAAAACAAACTGTACGCAAAAAATTTACCCGCAATTTGGAGCTAAAAAACATAGAAGAACAATTAACCACCCGCTTGGCCACCAAAGTTAGGATTTTCGGCCAAACTACGCGCGGAAAAATAGAGATCGATTATTTCTCTAAAGAAGATTTAGAACGGTTAATTGAAGAAATTTCAAAGTAACTTATTCTTGCTCAATTGCTCCAACTGGACAAGCATCAATAGTTTCCAGGAGTTCTTCATCATTCGCTGAAGATCGGGTTACCATAGCTTTCCCATCTTCTTCCTGCCCAAAAACATCCGGCCGCATGCTGTAGCAAACCCCGCAGCCAGTACACAATTCGCGATCAATTTTTACCATAAGTTTCCCTCCTATTTAATTTTTAGGAAAATCCTTTTTATGGGCTTGGGTCATATCTTCAACTGCTTGTTTAGGGCTTACTCCGTCTTTGGCTGCTTGCAAAAGCGCTTGGTATAAGCTTTTGGTCTTCTCGTCCTGATCCTTTAAAAAAGCCGTTATTTGAGCCTCAAATTCGCCTTTGGCCTGCGGGCTAAGCGCCTGGTAAACCTGCAAAAAATCCGCTATTTCTTTATTCATCTTATCATTTTGGGGATGCATAAAATACCGCCTTAGGCCAACATTTTATCACAGTTTATTTCCCATGTGTGATATAATATCCAAGATTTTTATGGTAAAAATATTCCCCTTCCGAGGAATACATTATAACGAAGACAAGATCCAGCGGCTGGAAAAGGTAATTGCCCCTCCGTATGATGTCATCAGCCCCGAAATGCAGGAATCCCTTTACAAGCAAAGCGATTACAATATTATCCGCTTGATTTTGGGAAAAGAATTCGCAGAAGACACGGAATTTAACAATCGCTATATCCGGGCTTCCCAATATTTTGAAGGGCTTCTGCGCCACAATATCCTGGTCAAAGAAGAAAAACCCTGCATTTATATTTATGAAGAAGAATTTACTTTTAAGGGGAAAAAACTCAAGCGGCTCGGGTTTGTTGCCCTGCTTCGGTTAGAACATTTGGCCAAGAGCAAGGTTTTTCCCCACGAAGAAACCCTCTCCCGCCCCAAGCAAGACCGCTTGGAAATATTGAAAAAATGCAAAGCTAATTTAGAGAGCATTTTCGGCCTCTTCTCTGATGAAAAAGGCCGGATTATCAAGTTCTTGAAAAAATTTACCCGCTGCAAGCCATTTTTGCAGGTAAAAGACCTAGACCGCTACACCCATCGTATTTGGAAAATCGACAAAAAGCCGGCAATCAAGAAAATTATGCAGGACATGAAAGACCGCTGGGTATTTATTGCTGACGGCCACCATCGTTATGAAGCATCGCTGCGCTATCGGGATGAAATGCAGGAAAAAAACCAGCGCATCGCAGAAGACGAGCCCTACAATTATATTATGATGTACTTTAGCCCGCTGGAAGACAAGAACCTTTTGCTCCTGCCCATCCATCGGCTGGTGAAAAAGGAAAATTTTGATCCCGTCAAGTTTGAAGAAGATCTCAAGGCCTTTTTTGATATCACGGTTTTTGAGTTTTCGCGCCGCAACGAGAAAAAAGGACAGAAAAAATTCATCAAAACCATAGAAAAAGAAGGGCTAGGCAACCATGTTTTCGGCATGTACATGGGCGGCAATAAATATTATATGTTGAAATTAAAAGATGAAAAAATGATTGAAAAATTCATCGAAGAAAACAAGCCGCGCGTTTGGAAAAGGCTGGATGTATCGATTTTGCACTCAATTGTGCTGGGCCATATGCTGAATCTGAAAAAAGGCACCCCGGAATACGAAAAAAATATTGCTTTTGAAAAAATAGACGAAGCTCGCATTTTTGAAGCCGTCAAAGAAGGCGATTATCAAGTTGCTTTTATCCTGAACCCGCCCAAAGTTGAAGATGTGGTTGCCATTGCCAGCAAATACGAAAGAATGCCGCAAAAATCTACTTTCTTTTATCCCAAGCTTATCTCCGGCCTCGTCCTCTATCAAATGGACCAAAACGAAAAAATCGTTTTTGAATAATCAACTCACCCGATCCAAAGAACGATACTGAATCGCTTCTGCAATATGGGAAGAAGCAATCTGTTCTTTGCCGTCCAAATCTGCAATGGTGCGGGAAACTTTGAGGATGCGATCATAGGCTCGGCCAGATAAGCGTAATTTCAAAATCGCGGCTTTCAATAATTCTTCGGCTGTATCTTCCAAAACGCAAAATTCCTTTAACTGCTTGGGCCGCATGCGGCCATTGCAAGAAACTCCGGAATTTTTAAACCTGTGCCTTTGGATTTCGCGCGCAAATTCCACCCTTTCGCGCACGCTTTTTGAATCTTCTGCCTCTTTTTTCTGCGAAAGCTCTTCGGTTTTTAGGCGCGCAACTTCCAGCTGTATGTCAATGCGGTCTAGGAGGGGGCCGGACAATTTTTCCCAATATCTCTGGATTTTTCCCGGGCTGCAGGAACACTGTTTTTGGGAATCAAGGTAATGCCCGCAGGGGCAAGGGTTCATAGCAAGAATTAAAATAAATTCTGCCGGATAAGTTAAAGAAATTAGCGCCCGCGATATCGTTACTTTATTATCTTCCAAAGGCTGGCGCAAGACTTCTACCACCGACCGGTCAAACTCCGGAAATTCGTCCAGGAACAAAACCCCATGATGCGCCAAAGAAACCTCCCCAGGCCGCGGCACCCGGCCTCCCCCAATAATTCCAATGCTGGAAGTCGTGTGGTGAGGAGAGCGGAAAGGACGGTGAAAAACTAAGCTGCGGTTACTTGCCAGCATTCCAGCTACGCTATAAATTTTTGTTAATTCTAAGGCTTCGAGCTTGCTTAAGCACGGCATAATCGAGGGAATGCGCCGCGCCAGCATGGTTTTTCCAGAACCCGGCGGCCCTACCATCAAAACATTGTGCCCGCCGCAAGCTGCAATCTCCAGGGCTCGTTTAGCGCGATCTTGGCCTTTGACCTCTGAAAAATCAAAATCAAAAACCTGCTCTTTTAAAAAAAGGGCTTCTACGTCTATTTTATAAGGCTGAATGCTTGATTTTTTATTTAGGAAATCAACAGTTTCTTTTAGATTGCGAATAGGGATAACTTCTATTTCTTCAATTAAAGCAGCCTCATCCTTATTTTCTTCTGGCAGCAAAATGCGCTGCAGCCCTTTTTCTTTTAGGGTCAGCATAATTGGCAGCACTCCGGAAACCAAGCGTACGCTTCCATCCAGTGATAATTCCCCCAATATCACTGTCGACTTGAGCAGCGTAAGTTCGATCTGTCCGGAGGCCGCCAAAATGCCGATGGCAATAGCCAGGTCATAAACCGGGCCTTCTTTTTTTATATCCGCTGGAGCTAAGTTAATGGTGAGATAGCCGGGAGGGAAATCAAAACCAGAGTTTTTCAGCGCTGCGCGGATGCGGTCCCGGCTTTCTTTTACCGCGGTATCCGGCAGCCCAACAATCGATTGCCCGGGAAGGCCCTTAGCCTTATCCACTTCCACTTCTACGATGTAAGCTTCCATGCCCAAAACTGCAGCACTGTTAATTTTTACTAGCATAATTTTTTTCCGTCCAACCCAAACGCGTTTTTGATATGGTCAATCACGCACCCGCCCCACTCTTGCCAAAAAAAAGTCAAAACATCAAAACGGCAGTAAGCATTGGAAATATTGTTTTTCAAGAGATAAAATTTTGCTGCATGCACTAATGATTTTTTCTTGTGCTGGGAAATCGCATTCAAAGGCTGGCCAAAACTGCGGTAAGAATAATTTTTTACTTCCACAAAAACCAAAGTTTCTAAATCCTTTGCAACCAGATCAATTTCCCCTTGCGAAGAACGAAAATTCCGGTCCAAAATTTGATAGCCTTCCTGCTGTAGAAATTTTTCCGCCCGATTCTCGCCCCATTTTCCTAATTTATAGCTTTCCATGCCCATATTCCCTACACCCCCGTTGAAAAATTCAACACTTTTACGTTTAAATCCTTGTCTCAAACCCCACTACTGCAATTTTCAGGGCAAAAAAATAAGATGAAGTGAAATTTAAATCTCAAACCAGCCGATAAAAGAATCGATGAGCTCAACAATCTTGCTGTTAACCCGCCCCTCTTCTTGGATCAAGAGAGGCTTACAAAGATGGCTTCCTCGTCCAAACTCATACGCGCTCCAAGAAAATATCGTGCGTATGAGCGCCAATCATTTAGTTGTGGACAGAGATGGGCTATATAAAGAAGAATGGGGAAAGAGCCAAAAAATTGAAGGAAGCCGGCTATGCGCCTGGCATTTAAGTCTTTTGGGAATCCATGCCATTGATTATCCTTCTGGCCAAGACCCATTTTTTTTACCTGATTTAATCAAAAATCAAACCTTAGGCATTTTCAAAAACAAATACCCTCAAGCTAGAATTTTTGGGATAAGTGAGAATTTGAAGGATTATATAAAAGATGATTTATCCAATCCTTTTGCGGTTTTTCATCTGCTGATCAGAAACCCGTCTATCCAGCTTATTGAAGCAATCATTATGCATGCCAGCAATTTTATTGTTAACGAAATAGATAAATCTAACCTTGAACAAAATCAGCCTCTCAAAGAATTTATTGAATTAGGCATTCTTCCTCCACATTTTTCACCTCTGTTTCCCGATGAAAAACTAATGGGCTATTTGATAACCTTAGATTATGCTCATTCTTTATATATTCTCCATCCGCTTGCTGCCCTTCAACCCCTCCTTGCTATTCGAGAAGGAGAATTAACACATCCAAAAACAGTAGAAAAATGCCACAATAGATTAAGAGACAAGCTTATCAAAGGAGAAATTCCCTCATATGGCTTTTTTGGCGAGCGCAGTATTTCTATTTTACAAAAAGCAAGACTTCTTTTTACATAAAAAAACCCTCATTTTCAAAAGAAATAAATCTTAAAAAAAATGAGGGCGTAAACTCTAGTTTAATGACTCAAACAAATCCGAACCCATGACAAACTTTGCTACTTTGCGGGCATTTATCTTTAGCCTTTCGCCAGTTTGCGGATTGCGGCCGGTGCGGGCTTTTCGGTTGATTCTTTTCCATGTTCCGAAACCAACCAATTTTACCTCGCGTCCCTTTTTCAGCTCGCGGGAAACAATATCCACAAAAGCATCGGTAAAAGAAAGCGCCGCGGTTTTTGTCATTTTCGTTTCTTTGGATAAGTTAGCGATTAATTCCTGTTTGTTCAATCTAGTTCACCTCCTTCCGAAAGCTGATCAAACACTTAGATGTTGGACATTCTAGCAGAAAGTTTTTTTATCAACAAGCAATGGTGGAAAAAATTTTGCCACCGGCGAAAAACTTTTGCGGTGGATTTCACACGGCCCAAAATCCTCCAAAGCTTGGCAATGCAATTTAGTCGCATAACCTTTATGTTTGGAGAAATTATAGAGAGGAAATTTCGCATCCCACTTCTTCATCAAATTATCCCGATAAACTTTGGCCACAACCGAGGCTGCGGCAATGGATGCGCTTTTCCCGTCCCCTTTAATAATTGCTATCTGCGGAAGTGCGCTTTTAATTTTGAACCTGCCGTCGATTAAAAGATAATCCGGCTGGGGATCTAGTTTTTTTACTGCCTCCAGCATGGCGAGCAAGCTTGCACGATGGATATTTTTTTGGTCGATAATTTCTGGCGAAACTTCGGCAATGCCAATGGCTAAAGCTTTTTTTATAATTTCCGCGCAGATCTTTTCGCGCAGGCTTGGAGATAATTTTTTAGAATCATCGAGTTTGGGGATTTTGGTTTTTTCAGGGAGAATAACAGCTGCGGCCACTACTGGCCCAGCCAAGCACCCGCGGCCAACCTCATCTACTCCGGCTATAAATTGGAAACCTTGCGCTTGTAGTTTTTTTTCAAAGATTAAAGAAACTGGCATGTTTAAAGCAGCGGGCCAAAGCGCCAGATCGGCCAGATTTTCCAAAAAGCCGGGCCCACCACATAAGCATGCGGCAAAGTTCCCCAAAATCTGGAGTCCGCGGAATTCGCGCGATTATCGCCCATAACAAAATATTCGTTTTCCGGGACAACAATCGGGCCGAAATTATCTTCATCGCGCAGCATCATGTGAAACTCGGAATAAGGTTTGTTATTTAAGAAAACTACTCCGGATTTTACTTCAACCTTATCTTTTGGCAAGCCAACTACGCGCTTGATAAATTCCCTCTTTTTAGGCCCGGAGTCCCCGGGGTAATAAAAAACAATGATTTCGTTGCGCTTAGGCGGGCGGAACTTGTAGATAAATTTATTGACAATAATGCGGTCTTGGATATCAAGCGTTGGCTCCATAGAAGAAGAAGGAATCCAAAAAACCGCCACAATAAAAGCACGGATAAACAAAGCTAAAACTAAAGCTACCAGGACCGTTTCAACACTGTCAAACAACCAATGTTTTTTCTTCTTATTATTTGGCGTTTTTGGCCTCATTCGTATTATGCGACTTCTTTTCTTTTATGCGCACCGCTGCATCCCCAACCCGATCCCGTAAGTATAGCAGCTTGGCCCGTCGGACCTTGCCTCTTTTTACAACTTCAATGCCGGCAACCCTGGGCGAATGGATTGGAAAAGTTCTCTCTATGCCTACGCCCTGGAAAATGCGGCGCACGACAAAAGTCTCGCGCAATCCCCCGCGCTGCCTTTTTATGACAATGCCTTCAAAATTTTGAATTCTTTCTTTTCCGCCTTCAATAATTTTGCTTGCCACCCTTACCGTATCCCCGGGCCCAAAATCCGGAACATTTTTTTTCATCGATTTTTCTTCAATTTCCCTAATTCTTTTCATTTTTTTCATTCCCTCCAAATAACCTGTCAAAAATTATAGCGCCTGCGGCGCGAACTGACAAATGGTTATATTTTCCCTTTCCCAAAATCGGCGGCAAAATATAATGCGCTTTTTGCATAACCTCGGGAGCCAATCCCCATCCAGTACCAAGTAAAATCAGCATCCGGCCTTTTTCTTTTTTAGCTTTTTGGCTCAAGCTTAAATAAGAAATATTAGATTTTTTCGCGCGGGCAGAAGTTGCAACTATAATTGTTCTCTTGCCCAGCTTCTGCAAAACATCTTCCAAAGATTTACTTAATTCAACCCGGCGAAAGGCCTCTACGCGCGTTGAATTATATTTCAAGCTCTGTTCTTGCTTCCAAAGATCCAAAACCCTTTCCGCGAATTTCAATTGCGCGGGCAAAGGATTTACCACGAAATACTTTTTTATGCCGAAAGTTAAAGCGCTTCGTGCTAAATCATGCAAATCAAAACTCGTAATACAAGTTGTAATAATTTTTTTGTGCTTGTTATAAACCGGATAATGGATCAAGGCCAAATAAATTTCCATAATATCAATTGCCCAAGATAACCGACTTGAGATGAGCCTGATCTTCTTTGTTGAAAAGAGCATCTGGCAATAGATCCGGGCGTTCAAAAAAAGTTTTTTCGATCATTTTTTTGCGGCGCCAGCGCGCGATTTGCTCGTGGTGGCCGGAAATCAAATCTGACGGAACCTTGAGCTTTTTCTTTTTGCAATTAATTTCTGCTGGCCGGGTATAACAAGGATAATCCAGCAAGTTTTCTGAAAAAGAATCTTGGGCTACGGAAGAAAGTTCCTTGACCACGCCTTTTACCCCGCGGCAAACTGCTTCAACCACCACCAAGGCCGCAGCTTCCCCACCCATTAAAATATAATCTCCGATAGAAATTTCTTCATCTGCAAAATCCTTGATGCGCTCATCCACTCCTTCATAATGTCCGCAGATAAAAACCAGATGATCGCATCGCGCCAAGTTTTGGGCTTTTGCCTGATTAAAAGTTCTTCCTTGGGGAGTCAGGAGAACCACTTTACTCTTTTTATTTTTCTTGATTTTCAAAGAATCTAGAGCGCGTATAATCGGCTCGGCCTTTAAAACCATCCCCGCCCCGCCGCCAAAAGGCTTATCGTCTGCAGTTTTATGCTTGTCAAAAGTAAAGTCCCTTACATTGACCAGCCTAAAAGCCAAAAACCCTCTTTTTTGGCCGCGCTTTAGAAGACTTTCATTCAAAGCCCCCTCAAGCATGCAAGGAAAGAGGGTTAAAATATCAATCCTCATAAGAGAAAACTAATCGATCCCGCGGATTTCCTGAATAATACCGTCTTTTACAATAATTTCAGCTCCGCCGACTTTTTTGTACAAATTGTCTCCCACAGCTACATTGACAGGGCCTTCCAGCGGGCCTTGGACAAATTCAGATCCTACTTGCAATTTTTTAGCTTCTGCGATTTTCATCAGCATATCGCTTTTGCCTGCGGACTGGCGGGCTCTTTCATCTTCTAGCTGCTGGCGAACCGAAGAAGCTCTCTGCATCAAGCCTTTTTCTTTTAAGCTCTTGATATATTGCTTGCTCTGTTCTTCCATTTTTGCCAGCTGGATATCCAGGTTTCCAACTGCCCGTTCTAATTCCTTTACCAAATTATCCTTAAAAGCTTCTGTAACAATTGCTTTTACCATAACGACTCTTTTTAATTCAACGCTATTCATCTTTTCTGCCATTTTTTTCTCCTTAAGCTGCAGGGCGGCTTTCTTGGTCTGCAGTCAAAATTTCAACGGTAATTTTCTTTTTGTTTTTAGCGGCAGCAGCTTTGGCAATGGTGCGGATAGCATTTGCGATCCTGCCTTCGCGGCCGATTACTTTACCTACATCTTCATTCGCAACCCTAATCTCCAGGATGCTTACGCTTTCCCCTTCGGTTTCCTTAATATTTACTCCGCCGGGATTATCTACCAATGCTTTTACGATATATTCAATTAGTTCTTTCATCTTCGTCCCTCCTGCAGATCCTTATTTTGTTCTTTTCAATCAACAAAAACCTATTTGCAGGTAAAGCCTCCTCTCCTTATAAACTTAAGCTGGCTTATTTTCTGCTGCCGGCGCTGCTTCGCTTGCCTTAGCAGCTTCTTCTTTTTGTTCTTTTTTAGGCTTGCGTTTTACTTTGCCTTCAAAATTTACAACGGGTAAAACTCCTGCTTTGCCCAGCAAAATTCTGACTTTTTCCGTGGGTTGGGCGCCTTTTGCCAGCCAATCTTTTACTTTGTCCGCTTTTACTTCACAAATATTGGGTTCCGCCAATGGATTATAAAAGCCCAAGATTTCAATAACCTTACCCTCCCCCACATCCCCCTGGTCTTGGACACAAAATTTATAAAGCGGCTGTTTTTTCCTTCCGATTCGAATCAATTTTATCTTCACTGACACAGTTTTTTTCTCCTTTTCTAAAAGCAAAAATAGCTGCGAAATGATACCATAATTTACTCCAAGCGTCAACCGAGCTAGGCGAACAAAAACCATCTTTTTAGATGATATCTGATATAATAATCGCCTAAAACTATTGGAAGGGTGTCCGAGTGGTTCCCCCCGGAGGGGGGCAAGGAAGGAGCATGCCTGGTTCCGCGCAGCGGAAAAAACATGTGAAAAAATGTTTATAGTTTATATACTTAGAAATAAAAAAGGGAAACATTACGTCGGACATACTAATAACATAGATGATAGGATTAGGAGACATAATACAAATCAAGTTAGATCAACCAAAAATAAAGGGCCATGGGCTATAATTTATACTGAAGAATCTCATTCAAAACAAGACGCGTACAAAAGAGAACTTGAAATCAAAAGCTATAAAGGTGGCATAAAGTTTAAAAAACTATTGGAAGGGTGTCCGAGCGGTTGAAGGAGCATGCCTGGAAAGCATGTATGCGGGCAACCGTATCGAGGGTTCGAATCCCTCCCCTTCCGTAGATAAATTTTATGCCTGGCCACCGCAAAGCGGGGTCCCGCACTCTATTTTATAAAATATTGAAGCGGGAAAAGCATGTATGCGGGCAACCGTATCGAGGGTTCGCTTGTCCCGTTTGCGGGGAATCCCTCCCCTTCCGATTTAAAAAAGTTTTTATGAAAAAAATATTTCTACTTTTAGTTGGATTAATAATTATGGTTTGTATTTTTGCAAGCCACCCCGCCCCTGCACAAACCAACGATCCCAATAACACCAGCCAAATTATCAAAGTTAAAAAAGGAAATTCTTTTTCAGTCGTTTTAGACTCAAACCCTACCACTGGCTACCAGTGGATGTATTTAATGGATCCGAAAGAAGAAAAGGTCAAGTTAGTTAAAAGCTCCTATATAGTTAATCCTTCCAAGCCGAAAATGGTGGGAGTGGGAGGAAAACAAACTTTAATTTTTAAAGCGGTGAAAACAGGAGAAACAAGAATTATTCTGGAATACGTCCGCAGTTTTGAACCCAAAAATCCCGCAAAAATCCACACCTTAGATATTAATATTTCTTTATAGTTTTCTTCAAATAAAAAACCCCAGGTTGCCCCAGGGTTTTTATTGAGTTTAATACTCTAAAACTTAGAAGCGGTTGGAATCGCCAAATCGCCTGCGGTTTCCGCCATCGCGTCCGCCACCAAAACCGCCTTCGCGACGAGGGCCGCGAGAGTCAGTTTTTGGACGAGCTTCGTTACAGGTAATCTCGCGATCTCCCCATTTGAAACCGTTCATAGCAGAAACAGCTTTTTCTGCGTCCGCATCTTCCATATCAACAAAACCGAATCCGCGGGATTTTCCGCTGAATTTATCGGTCATGATACGGGCAGATATGACTGCACCAAATTCACCGAACTTGGTTTGTAAATCTGCGTCGGTTACGGACCAAGGCAAATTGCCTACAAAAATACTTTTCATTTATGTGTTTTCTCCTTTTTGGATTTTCCTGCGATCAATGGAATGTAGAAGCTCTAACGAGGCATCGACACAATCTAGCTGCAGTGATTCTAAGATTCTTACCATTAATTTCGACTTTTTCCAAGGGCATATTATACATGCCTTAAATAAAAAAGTAAACTGCCTTCTTCATTTTTTTTTAATTCCGGATATCCTATAAATATTGTTTGACATTTGTTTTTCCTTTTTATATATTAAATGCTGTTTTGTAAGGTTCTTTGAGTTGGCTTCTGGAAAATTTTGTCAGCAGGGCTGATTCAAGAAATGTAAAGGTCGACTTACATTTTTTATTTTAGTTTAAAAAGGTGTGATACATGAGCAAGAAGCTGTATGTTGGTGGAGTTCCTTTTTCCTCAACTGAAGAATCCCTTCAATCTGCCTTTTCTCAAGCTGGAACTGTTGAATCCGCTAAAATCATCATGGACAAGATGACCGGCCGATCCAAGGGTTTTGGTTTTGTAGAAATGTCAACTGAAGAAGAAGCCCAAAAAGCCATTGAACTCTTTAATGGCAAGGATTTTGAGGGAAGAAGACTAACTGTAAATATTGCCCATCCTCCAAAAAACCGGGGAATGTAATTAAAAGGGCTTTATAATTTACGAAGAAGGCAGAAGGAATACTCTTTCTGCCTTTTTTATTTTTTGAATCTTTGCTTGATTTCTTCGATGGAATCCCCGCCGAATTTTTCCAGGAAGGAATTTGCTAAGGTATAAGCCATCATGGCCTCGCCCACCACCGCAGCTGCTTCTACCGCGCAAATATCCGAACGCTCGATATGCGCCGGTGCAGCTTTTTTGCTTTTTAAGTCAACACTGTCCAAGGGTTTCAGCAAAGTGGCAATGGGCTTCATGGCAGAGCGCACTACAATCGGCTCGCCGTTTGAAATTCCGCCTTCTAATCCTCCGGCATTATTGCTAGCTCGGACAAATTTGCTGTTTTTAT
The DNA here is from genome assembly GCA_964528395.1 of uncultured bacterium. Lineage (GTDB taxonomy): Bacteria > Margulisbacteria > WOR-1 > CAZGTC01 > CAZGTC01 > CAZGTC01. The sequence goes on along the minus strand of CAZGTC010000005.1, from coordinate 70,771 downwards.
AATGGATAGGATCATGGACTTTTGACCCGGTTAAGCGCGCGGATTTAAAGCCTAAGCCGATTTCAACAGCTTTTATTGCAGGGATGCTCATCATGGCTTGGGCTAGCAAGCCGTCCAAGCGGCGGTCAAAATGCACATAAGAACCCAATCCCACCGGTACCCCGGTAGCTTTTACTTCAAAAATTCCGCCCACCGTATCCCCAAATTCTTTGGCTTGGTCTATTTTTATTTTCCAGCCTTTTTCTTCAATGGCCCCGCCGATTTCCAGGACCGTACTTTCTATATGCACATCAAAAACTGAAAGCAGTTTTTTACAGATCGCGCCAATGGCAACGCGGGCTGCGGTTTCGCGGGCCGAAGCGCGCTCCAAAACATTCCTAATATCATCAAAATTATATTTTATGGCTCCAGCCAGATCCGCATGTCCCGGCCGAAGCTGGGTAATTTTTTCTACCAAGGAGCGGTTATCGGTTTGCGGATCCATTTTTTCTACCCAATTGATCCAGTCTTTGTTTTCAATCAAGAGGGAAATCGGCGAACCAAGCGTTTTTCCAAAGCGCAGGCCTGAAAGGACTTGAACTTTATCTTTTTCAATTTTCATTCTCCCGCCGCGGCCGTAGCCCTTTTGGCGGCGCTGCAATTCATGGTCTATTTCAGAAATTAAGAGCGCTAAATTCGAGGGGCAGCCTTCGAGGATCGCTACCAAAGCTTTTCCATGAGATTCGCCGGCAGTTAAAAAGCGCAGCATAGTAAAAGGATTATAACACGGCTAAAAAAAAAACAAACTAAGATTTGAGCGGATTGCTTATTCTTTTGTAAAACCTTTCATAACCAAAAGCTCACCATTCTATCCATAAAATGAAACACAATTGCGGCCAGAATTTTTAGAATGAAAAGCTGCATCATCTGCTCTCTTTTGCCAAGATTCATGGTTATCAGAATCTTTATAGAGGGCAACTCCGATACTAATTGTCACGTTAAGTTCTTGTTCATTCGGCGCTAAAACTCTTAGGTTTTCTACGTTTTTTCTAATTCTTTCTGCTAAAACAAGGGCTCCTTTTATATTGTTAACTCCCGCAACTACCGCTATTTCGTCTCCTCCAAAACGCGCCACAATATCATTCTTACGTACGCTTTCTTCGATTGCATGTGCAACCAATTGCAGAACAACATCTCCGGTTTGATGGCCGTAATTATTATTAAAGTCGCGAAAATGATCAACATCCAGCATCATATAAACATAAATTGTTTCTTCATCAGAACTTCGTCTTATCTCAGCAAGTATTTTTTCAACGCCAGCATCTAAGTAGCGGCGAGATGGTATTTGAGTCAGCGAATCAGTTATTTTTTGCTTTTCCGATAAAGCAAAATTAAAAGAACTTTTTTCATGGCTATAAAAAGAACTCCCCAATCTATTTAAGATGCTAAAAGGAATTCTTCCGCTTGCTACATTACTCAAGGCAAAAAGGTAAAAGTTTTCCGGGTTTTGAGAATCCGGAACAGCAATATAGTCTATTCTTGCATCTATATTCCTCAAAACCGTAAAATATCTGGCTGTTTCTATTTTCCATCCCAGTGGTTTTTCTGCCAGCATTTTTTCAGACAACAGACTTTGTAAAAAAATGGCTACATTATTTTCCGGATCACTATTTGTAATTATTTTTGCCTCTCCAGAAAAACGACTTTCAAAATCTTCTGGAACTCCCACGCAACTAATCTCTAAAAGGGTTCGTTCTTTTAAATCCAAATGAAAAACCCTTGCTGTTCCATACCCTGCTTGACAAGCTGAATTAAGACAATCGCTAAAGGCCTCATTAACATCTGGTCTTGCAACAAGGGGAGATTGATTCAAAATAGAATGGAGCTTTCTCTCCTTTTGACCACTATTAAGATTTTCTTTCCTTAACGCCCTAAAGGAGAAATGCGGATAGTTACAAGTTCTGGGAATCCTATTCATATTAAGTTCCTCTTATTATTAACTTCTACATATATATATCGACAAATTTGAAAGGAAATTGCAGCTATACGGGAATATTTTAAAGAAAAAACTTTACCCCTTCAAAAGGTTTTTCTCCTGCCCCTATGCCATTAATAAAATTAGAAAAATTTTCCTCGGCTGTTTCTGAAATCTGCTCCCCGGGCCTTGAAACAGCAACGGCCACAGCTCTTAGATTACCATCAACAACACAAGGAAATGCCACAACTTCACGAGAACCATCAGCTAAAAATTCTCTTCTCGGAGCTAAATTAGGCGGGGTTTGTTCGCTCAAAACCAATCGCGCAAATGCTAAATAAGGATTGGGCTGCGTTCTCCAATCCGCCGGTTGATCAGAAGAAGGGCCGGAAGAAAGTGTTCTCACCAAAACCGAATCCGGCTTGATATCCACCATAAAACTCTCTCTAAATCTTCCATCTTCACTGCTAATTACAATTGCACAAAATTGGGCTTCTTGAAAAAGCACCCATCCCATTGCTTCCAATGTCATTTTTCGTCGAAGACTACTTTCTAGCGGGGATAGTATATTAAAAATTTCTGCTAAAACAATCTTGCTTGCGCCTAATCTTCCAGTAAATAATAAGAAGGCTTTATGCTTAAAATCCTCGCTTATTTCTATCCTTGGGCGTCTTAATCCAGGTCGAAGCCCTTGCATACTCTTGTTTATTGGTATTACCGGCATAGCTAAACCTCCACGAACACTAGTATTATAGCGCATTTCAAAGATTTTAGGAATAGAATAATCCTAGTTAAAAAATTATGTTATAATTCCAGTTGCTTTTATTTATATAATTTGGGAGGGGAAAATGCGTTCAGACCGTGTAAAAAAAGGCTTGGAAAGGGCTCCTCACCGCGCTCTCATGCATGCTACCGGCATTTGCAATGACCAGATCAATAAACCTTTTATCGGGATTGCTTCTTCTTTTACGGACTTGGTCCCTGGACACGTTTCTATGCGCGAATTAGAAAGAGCGATTGAAAAAGGCGTTTGTTCAGGAGGCGGGACCCCTTTTGTATTCGGCCTTCCAGCCATTTGCGATGGCATCGCCATGGGGCACAAGGGCATGCACTACTCCCTGCCCTCGCGCGAACTCATCGCGGACACGATCGAAAGCGTAGCCGAAGCCCATGCACTTGACGGGCTGGTTTTGCTCACGGCTTGTGACAAAATTACCCCGGGCATGCTCATGGCTGCTGGCAGACTGGATATTCCCTGTATTTTAGTAACCGTAGGCCCGATGCTCTCCGGCCGCTACAAAATGCGGAGGCTCTCATTGGTCAAAGATACCTTTGAAGCTCTGGCTGCCTGCCAAGCTGGAAAAATTTCTAAAGAAGAACTCGCCTGCCTGGAAGAAGAAGCCTGCCCTGGAGCCGGATCCTGCCAAGGCCTTTATACTGCCAATACCATGGGCTGCTTAACCGAAGCCCTAGGAATGTCGCTAAAGGGCTGCGGATCTTCGCTGGCAGTTTCTGCCAAAAAGAAAAAAATCGCCTATGCTTCCGGAGAAAAAATTATTGATCTGGTAAAAAATAATATTACCGCCCGCCAAATTATGACTAAGAACGCTTTTATAAATGCTATTCGCTTGGACATGGCGCTCGGAGGATCAACAAATACCGTTCTCCATATTCCGGCCATTGCGCATGATGCTGGCATAAAAATAGATTTAGAACTTTTTGATAAAATCAGCGCAGAAACTCCCCACATCTGCAATCTTTTGCCCGGGGGAGAACATTTTATGGAAGATTTCGAGTTTGCCGGCGGAGTGCCCGCTGCACTTAGTGTTTTAAAGAACAAAATCTTGTCCTCTCCAACAGTTTCCGGAGAAAATATTAAGCAAATCGCCAGCCGTGCCGAAGTATTTGATAAAGAAGTTATCCGCGACTTAGATAATCCTTACCATAAGCAGGGCGGAATCGCTGTTCTAAAAGGCAATCTTGCCTCCAAAGGCTGCGTAGTCAAGCAAAGCGCAGTTTCTGCTGCAGCTTTAATGTTTGAGGGCAAAGCTAAAGTGTTTGAAAGCGAAGAAACTGCCATGGAAGCTATTATGGCCAGAAAAATAAAATCCGGAGACGTGGTGGTGGTGCGCTACGAAGGACCCAAAGGCGGGCCTGGCATGCGCGAAATGCTTTCTCCTACTGCTGCTATTACCGGCATGGGGCTGGAAGATTCGGTTGCCCTAATTACTGACGGCCGGTTTTCTGGCGGCACGCGCGGCCCCTGCATCGGCCATATTTCTCCAGAGGCCGAAGAAGGCGGGATCATTGGCCTGGTAAAAAATGGGGACAAAATTTCAATTGATATTCCCAAAAGAAAAATTGAGCTAAAAGTTAGTCCAGAAGAAATCCATAAGCGCAGGAAATCCTGGAAAAAACGCGAGCCCAAAATAAAAACCGGCTGGCTGGCAAGATATGCCAAGCTCGTAACCTCGGCCAATACTGGAGCAATCCTAGAATGGAAATAACTGGCGCACAAGCAATCTTAGAATGTTTGAAAAAAGAAGGAGTGGATATCATTTTTGGTTATCCTGGCGGGGTGGTTTTGCCCCTTTACGATGCCTTATACCATGAAAAAAACATAAAGCATATTCTGGTGCGGCACGAGCAAGGCGCTGGCCATGCTGCAGATGCGTATGCCCGGGCCTCAGGAAAAGTTGGCGTGGCACTGGCAACTTCTGGCCCTGGAGCCTGCAACCTGGTAACTGCTATTGCCAATGCTTATATGGATTCCATTCCAGTTGTGTTTTTAACTGGGCAGGTCAGTACTCCCCTGCTGGGAAAAGACTCTTTCCAGGAATCCGATATTATTGGAATCACTATGCCCATTACCAAGCATAACTATTTGATAAAAAAAGCTGAAGATATTCCTGCGATATTTAAAGAAGCTTTTCATATTGCGCGCACGGGCCGCTGTGGACCAGTTGTTATTGACCTTCCAAAAGATGTGCAAATAAATAAATTAAATTTTAAATATCCGGATAAAGTAAAATTAGCTGGATATAATCCGACTTACCAAGGGAATCTTAAGCAAATCAAAGCTGCGGCCAAACTAATCAGCGCCTCCAAGCGCCCGATCCTCTATATCGGAGGAGGAGTGATTGCCTCAAATGCCAACAAAGAGCTCCTTGCACTGGCTGAAAAATGCATTATCCCAGTTACCACCACTTTAATGGGCTTAGGGGCTTTCCCTGATCACCACAAACTCGCTCTGCATATGCTGGGCATGCACGGCTCCGCTTATGCCAATTACGCAGTAACAGATTCTGATCTTTTGATTGCTGTGGGAGCAAGGTTTGACGATCGTGTTACCGGCCATATTGAACGCTTTGCCCCTAATGCAAAAATCATCCATATTGATATTGACCCCGCAGAAATCGGGAAAAACGTGCGCGTAGACGTGCCCATTGTCGGAGACATAAAGGATGTTTTGAAAAAATTAATTGAGGAAGTTAAATCCAAAGACAACCACAAAGCCTGGCTGGACCAGATTAAAGAACTAAAAGCAAAATACAAGCTAAGCTATAAAGATGATGGAAAAGTTATTAAGCCGCAGTTTGTATTAGAAACTTTGTCAAAAATAACCCAAGGAAAAGATATTGTTATTTGCACGGAAGTCGGCCAGCACCAAATGTGGGCCGCACAATTTTTTATGTACGACAAGCCCCGGAGCTGGATCTCTTCTGGGGGCCTTGGTACCATGGGCTTTGGCCTGCCTGCAGCAATCGGCGCGCAATTTGCCCGGCCCCATGCAACTGTATTTAACATTGCTGGAGACGGCAGCATCCAAATGAATATCCAAGAGCTTGCAACTGCTGTGAACAATAAGCTGCCAATAAAAATCATTGTTTTGAACAATTGCTTTTTGGGCATGGTTAGGCAGTGGCAGGAACTGCTTCATGGCAAGAGATATTCTTCTACCAACCTTTGTCAAAACCCGGATTTAGTAAAAATTGCCGAGGCTTATGGATTAAAAGCTATGCGCATTTCTGAAAAAGACCAGGTGGAAAGCACTTTAAAACAAGCCTTGGAATACAAAGATGGACCCATGCTCATTGATATCGTGGTGGCTAAGGAAGAAAACGTACTTCCCTTTGTCCCTGCCGGCCAAGCCATCAATGAAATGATCATTGATTAAAACGCACGTCATTCCCGCGAAGGCGGGAATCCAGAGGAGAATAGTTGTGTCCGAAGTCATTGAAAAAGCCAAAGCTGCCAAGCTGGCTGCGCAAAAACTCGCCCTAACTGCAACTAAAGTAAAAAACTACGCGCTTTCAGAAATGGGAAAAGCCTTAAAGAAAAACGCCAATGATATTATCAAAGCTAACCGCCTTGATCTTGAAGCTGGAGAAAAAAAAGGCTTATCGCGAAGCTTACTCGATCGTCTGGCACTGGATGGCAAAAGAATAAAAAGCATGGTTGATGGCCTGCAAATTGTGATTGGCCAAAAAGATCCTGTAGGCGAAGCCATGGAAAAATTTACCCGCCCAAATGGCCTTATGGTAAAAAAAATCCGCGTACCTTTGGGAGTAATCGGCATCATTTACGAAGCCCGGCCCAATGTTACTGTGGATGCTGCCAGCCTTTGTTTAAAAGCTGGAAATGCCGTTATTTTAAGGGGCGGGAGTGCTGCAATAAATTCCAACTTAGAGATTTTCAAAACTATCGCTGAAGCTGCGTATAATTCTGGCCTGCCAGAAGGCTCGCTGCAATTAATTGAGGATACCGACAGGAAATCCGCGGAAGAAATGATGGGGCTGCGCGAATATATTGATGTATTAATTCCCCGCGGCGGAAAAAGCCTGATCCAATCCATTGTGCAAAATTCCAAAATCCCAACGATTGAAACCGGAGAAGGCAATTGCCATGCTTATGTAGAAAAAAGTGCGGATTTAAATATGGCAGAAAAAATTGTTTTCAATGCCAAGGTTTCGCGGCCTTCAGTTTGCAATGCCATTGAAACCTTATTGGTGGATAAAGAAATTGCCGAAAAATTCCTGCCCAAAATGCTGGCCAAGCTAAAATCTGCAGGAGTAGAAATCCGCGGGGACAAAACCGTGCAAAAAATTGATCCTGAAATAAAAGCTGCAACCGAGGAAGACTGGTCCACGGAATTCCTTGACCTGATTTTGGCCGTAAAAGTAGTTTCTGGGATTGATGAAGCAATTTCCCATATCAATAAATACGGGACCAAGCATTCCGAAACCATTATCACAAAAAACGTAAAACTTGCCCGCCAGTTCTGCGCAGAAGTTGATGCTGCAGCATGTTATGCAAATGCTTCTACCCGGTTTACGGATGGCGGGGAATTCGGGTTCGGCGCAGAGATCGGCATTTCCACCCAAAAACTGCATGCCCGCGGCCCCATGGGATTAAAAGAACTAACCTCCTACAAGTATATAATAGAAGGCACAGGACAGATAAGAAAATGACCAATTTCCAATACACAAATGACAAATAAATTATCCAATTATACAAATCCAAATTTTAATTTTGTCATTGGTAATTTGGATTTTATTTGGATTTTGGATTTGGTCATTGGGATTTAATTATGAAGCGAATAGGTATAATGGGCGGGACTTTTAATCCTTTGCATAAAGGCCATTTAGCCCTGGTAAAAGAAGCCACCAAACAATTTATTTTAGATGAAATTATTTTCGTGCCAGCCGGCAACCCTCCCCATAAAGATCCCAAAGATCTTATCGATAAAGAACACCGCTATGAAATGGTGAAAATGGCGGTCAAGAATAAAAAGCATTGGCATCTGTCGAGGATTGAAATTGACCGCAAAGGAATTTCTTATGCCGTAGACACTTTTACTGAACTAAACAAAAAATATCATGGCAAAGCCAAGCTTTTTTATATTATGGGCATTGATACAATCAATGAAATTCTTTCCTGGAAAAAACCGCTGGATCTTTTTAAGATGTGCGAAATGATCGTAGGCACGCGGCCCGGATCAAAGATTAGGACGCTAAAACGCTTGTTAAAATTCCCGCCTTTGCAAAAAGAAGTGGATAAAATCCATCTCATAGAATTAAATGAAAATATTTCTTCTTCGGAAATCCGAGAAAAAGTCAACCAAGCAAAAAGCATCAGAAAACTTGTGCCCAGTTATATTGAAAGATATATAAAAAGCCAAAACCTTTATCAAAACAACAAATAATTGCTATAATACTTGCCACTATGGTTAAAACAAAAATAAAAGTACAAGTTAAAAAACTAGACCACGCCCAAGACCTGCCCCTGCCCCGCTATATGAGCTCATTTGCAGCAGGCATGGACTTAATTGCTGCAAATTATGAAGACATTACCATTCGGCCTCGAGAACATAAGCTAATTCCAACCGGATTATCCATTGCCTTGCCCGAAGGATACGAAGCGCAAATCCGGCCGCGCTCGGGCTTGGCACTAAAAAAAGGCATCTCGGTCTTGAATACCCCAGGAACAATTGACGCAGATTACCGAGGAGAAGTCGGGGTTATACTCTATAACCATAGCCAAGAAGCTTTTACCGTAAAACGCGGGGACCGCATTGCGCAAATGGTCATAAAAGAAGTCATCCAAATTGATTTTGAAGAAGTTGAAAATTTGGCAAATACCTATCGAGGAGAAGGCGGTTTCGGCCACACTGGAGTTGAGACGCTTCCTCCTCCAGCCGTTGCTGCTGATCCCATCATAAGTCCAGTTTTGGAGGGAAAACTTTAATGAAAAAAATAAAAGTATTAGTCAGCGGCGCTTGCGGAAAAATGGGAAAAGAAGTTATCAAGGCTATCAGCCAAGAAGAAAATCTAGAACTGGTCGGAGCAGTTGACCTGTCTTGCATTGGACAAAATATTGGAACCCTTTGCCACCTGCCAAAAGTAAATCTGCCCATCCAAGAAGACTTAGCCAGCACAATAAAAGCTTCCAAAGCTGAAGTTGTGGTAGATTTCACCCATCCTGATTGCGTCATGAAAAACATTAAAAACATCTTAAATAATAAAGTGCACGCTGTAATCGGGACAACCGGAATTTCAGAGGGAGATTTGAATGAAATCCGCAAGCTCTGCACAAAAAATGTGGTTAATTGCATTGTTGCGCCTAATTTTGCAATCGGTGCAATCCTGATGATGAAATTTGCTAAAGAAGCTTACCGCTATATGCCCAAAGCCGAGATTATTGAACTGCATCATGATCAAAAAAAGGATGCCCCATCCGGCACCGCGATTAAAACCGCGCAGTTAATGGTTGGGGACCGCAAAAAAATACCGATCCATTCTGTGCGCTTACCCGGCTTGGTTGCCCATCAAGAAGTAATTTTTGGCGGGGTTGGCCAAACCTTAACTATCCGCCACGATACTATCAACCGCGAATCTTTTATGCCTGGGGTAGTTTTGGCAGTGCGCAAGGTCAAAAACATCAAAGGCCTCATCTACGGATTAGAAAACTTGCTTTAACCCTTAACCGCACCCGCGGTCAAGCCTTTGACAATATGCTTTTGGAGCATGAAAAAGAGGACCATAACTGGAATCGTAGCAACCGTTGCAGCTGCCATCATTAAGTCAAAACGGTTTTGGTAATTGCCCACAAACAAGCGAATCCCAACCGGGATTGTCATCGTATCCGCAGAAGTTAAAATCCAGGCAAACATCAGCTCATCCCAGGCCGTTAAAAAGATATAAATGCCAGTGGCAATAATTCCCGGTATGGCCAAAGGCAAAACCACATGCCAAAAAACCTGCAACGGAGAGCACCCGTCAATGCGCGCAGCTTCTTCTAATTCTTTGGGGATCGCGGCAAAAAATCCCCGCAAGATCCAAATAGAAAAGGGAACAAAAAATGCCGAATAAATAAAAATCATCCCCCCAAAAGTGCCTTTAATCGGGATTCCGGTTGCTTCATGGACTTTTACAAACATGATATAAATCGGGATCAAGAACATAATTCCTGGAATCATTTGCGTGGCCAAAATTGACAAGCTAAAAAGCTTGGAGCCTGGAAAATCATAGCGGGAAATGGCATAAGCCGCAAAAGTCGCCATGATCATGGCAAAGAAAGTAGCAAACCCGCAAATAATAAATGAATTTTTTAGATATAAGCCAAAGTTAATATTCCTAAACATGTCGATATAGTTGCGCCAAGCAATTACCAAATGGCCTTCTTTTAACTTTAATGTTTGCAGTACTTTTTGGTTGTTTAAGCTCAAAACTGAAACTCGCCCTAAGTTGGAGCCCACATAAACACGCGCCTGGTCAAAGCCAATCGCTGAAACAATTGAAGAAGTATAGTCGCCCTTGCGCTCCTTATCCCCTTCTCCTACGGCATTAAAGATGAAATCGCATTTGCTGTAATCCTTTGAATTAAGGTCAACCAAAGAAAGGCCTGAAGTTGTCCCGATATAAAGCTTATTTTGGTAAGCAGCCAAAACTTCGACCTGGTTTGAAGACAAGCAATTGGTGTCATTATAAGGGTTTATCAATTTTTCGCTAATCGGGTTAAAAATAAAAACTCCGGCCGAAGAAGCCAGCATCAGCTGGCCCTTAATATCCGCAATCTGGAGAACTCCTGAAGGCAGGCTGCCTTGAAAATTATAAACCCCTTCGATTTTCCCTTCTGGAATTCTTATCTTCAGCAAGCCCTTGTCTAAGCCAACCCATAGGATATTTTTGGCCTTAAAAAAAGATAAAACTTGAACCGGGGAAAGCGGGCTGGTCAGGTCATATTCTTTTAGCACTTGGCCAGAACTTTTATTAAGGGAAAAAACCTTCTCAAAACCCTTATAGCGCAAACTATACAAAAGGTTTTCCCCGTCATCCAGCATAAAAGTATCCGCAATTTTGTTGACCTCTAATTTTTTAAAAGCTGGGATCGGGAAGGCCTTTTTGTTTTCTAGGGTATTTAAATCAACTCTTTCCAAGCCCTTATTCGCTGAAGAAATCCAAATATATTTATCTTCAAAAAGATAATTTGTAGACATGGTGCCAAAAGAAATATATTTTTCAACATTTTGCGTTTTTTTGGAAACTTTATTGATGCCGCCATCCGCAGTTCCCGCATAGACGTAATCATCCAGCACCTTAAAAGCAATTACGTCATTTTTAGCCCGGGAAATCGGGACTTTTCCGGCTAAAATATCGGTATTTTCTTTAAAAGAACTGTAAACCATCCAAACAATAGGAAAAAGAGTAAGCACCAAAAAAGCCAGCATAAACACATGGATAATATAATGCTTGATGCGCTGGCGGCGATAATGGCTGATGCGGTTTTTCATTTCAATCAGCTTGTTTATCATCGGTATTCCTCACTCGTGCGGTAAAAGCGCATCCATAAAAGAACAATTACAATCATGACCAGCATCAAAAGAACCGAAGCCGCAGCCCCAGTGCCAAAATTCCATTGCATAAATGAATTGCGGAAAATATTCGTCATGACCAAATCCCCCCACTCTCCCGGAAACCCCGCCCCAAAACCAAACATCATGATAACAATATTAAAAGAATAAACATTATAGATTAGGCCAAATAATATAAGGATTGCCCAAACCGGCTTTAAAAGCGGCCAAGTAATCATCCAGAATTTTTTCCACGGCGAAGCCCCGTCAATATCTGCAGCTTCATAAAGCTCTTCGGGAATAGTTTGCAGCCCAGCTAAAAGCATCAGCATAGAAAGCGGCCAATAGCGCCAAATCGTTGGAATAATAATTGCCCAAATCGTATTTGAACCGATCAGCCAAAAAGGCTTAGCCGGCAAAAGATGCAGCCAATCCACTAAAATAATATTAATAATCCCCACTGACCTTTGCCACATAAACCCCCATAAAAGGCCAGTAACATAAGTTGGCACAATCCAGGGAAACAAAAATAAAGTGCGCGCCAAAGGCCGACCGCGGAATTTGCGGTTGAGCATCAAAGCCACCACCATGCCAATTCCCAAGGTTCCAATCGTAACAAAAACAGTGTAGATTGCAGTATTCCTAACTGCGTCCAATAAGCCAATGCGGATCGGGGACTGGGCATTGAATAAGATCGTGTAATAATTTTTGAACCCAATAAAAGGCGCGGCTAAATATTGGTTGATGGTAAATTGGTTGAGCCTGAGGAAAGACATTAAAATCCCTTGGATAATAGGCAGAAAGTGGAGAATCAGCATGCCAATAACTGTCGGCAGAATAAAACTATAGGCGAAACCGTTCTTATAGACGGTTTTAAAAAAATTACGCAGGGCCTGTTTCATAAAAAGATAAGCAAATATAGCTTATTTTGCCCTATTTTTCAACTAAAATAAGGGGTTTTTAATTAACGCGCAGGCTTTCAAAAAAAGGCTCAAAGTCCTTAGAAATAGGGACTTCCCCGTCCCAGCGAGCCAGCATGGTGCCCTCTTTTTCGATTACAGTTGCCGGGATCTTTGAAACCGAGTAAAATGCGCCTTCAGCCATGCCTTCCATATTTTTTTCCATGTCAAAAAAAGACAAATCAACTTTTTCATCAATGCCCCAGCGCTTAAGAAAAGTCTGGAATTTTTCCATCGTGGTTTTACAATACTTGCAGCCGTCTTTGCCAAAAACTTTTATTTGCATATAGCTTCTCCTTTATAAAATATTATTGCGCCGGCGGTCTTTGAGCTCGCCGATTTTGCCTTTATTCCATCCGGGCACCCGCGAAAAATAACCAGTAATGCGGGTAATGCCTTCGATATTGGAAGAAGAACAATTCGAACATTTATCCAAAAGCCCGCGTCCAGTTTTACCACAATCAAAACAAGAAGTAAACTCCGGAGAAAAAGCAATTTGGGCATTCTGCGTTTCGCGAAAAGTTTTTACCACAAAGTTGGCCATAGAAGCTGCCTCTGGCCGGCTCTCCCCCAGCCAGATATGGGTCAAGGCTCCGGCATCAATCAAAGGATGGAACAAGCCTTCTTGCTTTACCTTTTCCACTGGGCTAAGCAGCGCTTTAACATTCAAATAAGTGGAATTCGTATAGTAAATTTCATTGGAAGATAAATTGCCTTTAACCACATTTAAGGCTGCCTGCGGAAAATGCTCCTTGTCCAAGCGCGCAAAGCGATAGGCGGTTGATTCTGCCGGAGTTTGCTCCAAAACCAGATGAAAGCCGAATTTTTCCGACAGCTCCTCGCATTTTAAGCGCATAAAAGAAATAATTTTTAAGCCCAATTTCAAAGCCTGGGGAGATTCATGCATCTCTTTTCCCAAATGATGCTGCACCAGCTCGTTTAATCCTAAAATACCAACCAAATAGCTGACGCGGCGCATTCTTAAATATGGTTCTCCATCGCGGCTGTTAGCTAAAAGCGCTAATGGCCCCCCCATCCCCTCATTCAGGAGTGAAACAATAAAAGCCCTTTTCTGGCGGTGGGCCAAAGCCACTAATTCCAAGGCTTTGCTTAAATTTTCAAAAAGCAAATTATCATCGCGCTGGGAGCGGAAAGCCAGGCGCGGCAAGTTCACGGTAATATTTTGCAAAGCTGAATAACGCATGCGCCAAGGATATTTGGCGTCTTGCAGGTCTGAATATTCCAGCTTAAAAGACAAGCGGCAGCATTCAGAAATTTTGGCGGTCTCGCCGCGGTCAAAAACAAAATAAGTTGAGCCTTTATCCGAGGCTACATCGCAAATCTGCTCCAAAAATTTTTCATGGCCATCAGCTGCAAAAAATTTTTCCGTAATATGCACCAAGGGCTTGGGAAAAAAGAACGGCCGGCCGGCCCCATCCCCTTCTTTATAAACCTCAAACAAGGCTTCGGCAAAAGCCTGGGCTTCCTTGGCATATTCCCCATATTTTTTGCCGGTGTATTGCCCGCCCCGGCCAATGGCCTCTACTTCTTCAAAATGCTTGGGCACTTCATAATAAATATTAAAATCCGAAAAAAGCCCCTGCCCGCCCCGGGTAACCGCAATTTGGGAAAATTCTCCGATCAGCTTGCGTGCAACTTTTTTCAGGTGGCCTTTGCCATAGCCCTCTAAATACGGCGCAAAAAACAAATTAACTGCATCCCAGCCAATGGCCCCGGCAAAATGCCCGTGCAAGGCTTCGGAAAACTTTACCACATGGGAAACTAGTTCGTCTGCTTCCTGCGCAGGCTTGGCATAAGAAATAGCTCCGGGCAAGTCCAGGCCAAATTTTTTTAAATATTCAATCGATTGGCCCGAGCAGTACGGCCGGTCAATAAATCCCAAATCATGCAAATGGATATCCCCGCTGGTATGTGCATCTGCCACTTCCAAAGAAAAAACATTCATCAAGGCAAATTCTTTTTTGATCTTTTCTGCCAGGGTAAAATTAGTGCCTTCAGGATTGTGCGGAGTATTGGCATTTTCGCGGTTCTTATAGAAAATAATTTTTTTAACATCGTAAACCGGGACTCCCAAGCGCGTATGCCGGCGCCGCGCTTCTTCCAAGCCGTATTCCAAAAGCTTAACATCTACTAATTCGCGGATCAGCGGGGCAGTGATCGTTTTTAGAGCCATATTTTTTATCTGTTTTTCCACTTCCATGCCAATAATATTTGCCAGATCTTCTTTGATGCCGGTTTCATTTACCAAAGCTGAAATAATTTTTTGGCGGTCCCAGGAAAGCATGTCGTCTTTTGACGTGCGGACAAAAACCGAAAGGTCCGTTGCTTCTTCCAAAAGGGTGGGCATGAATTATTCCTCCTCTTTTCCCAAAAAAGCCTGGCTGCGGAAGCGGTCCTTCAGCTCCCCGATTTTGCCCTTGTTCCAACCGGTTATCTTGGAGAAATAACCCGTGATGCGGGTAATGCCGTCAATATTTTCTGAAGAGCAAAAAGAACAGGTATCTTTTAAGCCGCGGGCAATTTTTCCGCATTCATTGCAGGAAGTAAATTCCGGGGAAAAAGCAATCTGGGCATTCTGGGTATGGCGAAAAGTTTTTATGACGAAATTCGCAATGGATTTGGCATCCGGCCGGGATTCTCCCAGCCAAACATGGGTCAAAGCCCCGGCATCAATTAAAGGATGGAACAGGCCTTCCTGCTTGACGCGCTCAATCGGGCTCATGGGATTAGATACATTAAAATAAGTGGAATTCGTATAATATTGTTCTTTGGTGGCTAAATTGCCTTTGACCACTTTTTCCGCTTCTGCCCGATAATGCTGCAGATCCAGCTTGGCAAAACGATAAGCGGTTGATTCCGCCGGAGTTTGCTCCAAGACAAAATGCATGCCGTATTTTTTAGAAAGTTCTTCGCATTTCAGCTTCATATAAGAAATTATTTTTAGCCCGAATTTTAAAATCGTATTCGATGCATGCAGTTCTTTTTTTGTATGCGCCTGCATCATCTCATTCAAGCCCAAAATCCCCACTAAATAACTCACCCGCCACATCCTTAAATAAGACTCCCCGTCCCTTTTCATGGCCAGCATGGAAAGCGGACCTTTTATGCCTTGGGCCAAAATCGCTTCAATAAATTTTTTCTTCTGCACATGGGCTTTTGCCACCATTTCCAAGGATTCGCCCAAAAGGGAAAAAAGCTTTTCATCCGATCCCTTGGCGCGAAAAGCCAGGCGCGGCAAATTTAAAGTTACATTTTGCAGGGCAGAATAGCGCATGCGCCAGGGCTGCATGGCATCGTCCAAGTCGGACTGTTCTAATTTAAAAGACAAGCGGCAGCACTCGGAAATTTTGGCAGTTTCTCCGCGGTCAAAAACATAATAAGTATTTCCCATAACAGAAGAAACTTCTGCTATATGCATGAGAAAATCTTCATGCCCTTCGGTTTTGAAAAATTTTTCGGTCATGTGCACCAAAGGCTTGGGAAAAAAGAAAGGGCGGCCCGATCCATCGCCTGCCTTATAAACATCAAAAAGCGCCCAGGCAAATTTTTGGGATTCTTTTATATAATCCGCGTAAGTTTTTCCAGTATATTGCCCGCCCGGCCCCATGGCTGGCACTTTTTCAAAATGCTTGGGAATTTCCCAGTAAATATTGATGTCTGAAAAAATCGCCTGGCCGCCCCGGGCTACGGCCTGCTGGCTGTATTCATAAATCATCATCTGGGCAATTTGATGGATTTCGTCATCAGACATGCCGACCAAAAACGGCGCAAAGAAAATATTGACTGCGTCCCAGCCGATTGCCCCGGCAAAAACCCCTTGGAGCGCAGCAGAAAATTTGACCATCTGCGCCAGCAAAACTTCGGCATGCTTGGCGGGCTTGGCAATGGATAAGGCATTGGGAAGATCCAGCCCGAATTTTTTTACATATTCAACGGACTGGCCCGAGCAGTACGGCCGGTCAATAAATCCTAAATCATGCAAATGGATATCCCCGCGCATATGCGCATCCGCAATATCTGCAGAAAAAACCGAGAGCAAGGCAAATTCTTTTTTTATCGCTTCCGCCAAAGTAAGGTTAGTGGCTTCGGGCCCGTGCGGTACATTGGCATTTTCCTTGTTGCGGTTAAGGATGATATTTTTTACATCATATAGAGGAGAACCTAAACGAGTATGGCGGCGGCGCGCTTCTTCCAAGCCGTGCTCCAAAAGTTTGACATCTACCAGCTCGCGGATGAGCGGAGCAGTAATGGTTTTTATTTTCAGGTTTTTTATCTGTTCTTCAACTTCGAGCGCGACCATTTCAGCTGTAGCAGAATCAATTTCGGTTTCTTTAACCAAAGCTTCAATAATCTTGTCCCGGTCCCACCCCACGATATTTTCCGAGGATGTGCGCACAAAAAGGGCCAAATCAGTTGAATCTTCTTTTACCACAGGCGGATCCAATTCTTGCACCGGCATTTTTTTCTCCTTTCAGCGGCTAACCGCAGCTAATTCTTTTACTTCTTTGACAAAATCTTTGACATCGGAAAACTGGCGGTAAACCGACGCAAAACGAATGTAAGAAACCTGGTCGATTATTTGCAGCTTATTCATAACCAGTTCGCCAATTTTTTGCGTAGCTACTTCGCGGCCATCGGCACGATGCACTTCGTGGATTACTTCATCCACTAATTTGTCAATGGCTTCCGCAGGAACCGGCCGCTTTTCGCAGGCGCGCGTTACGCCTTTTAGAATCTTATCGCGGGAAAACTGCTCGCGCTGGCCATCGCGCTTAATCACCATAATCGGCCGCTCTTCCACCCGCTCATAAGAAGTAAAACGGCCTTCGCATTTTAGGCACTCGCGGCGGCGGCGGACAGATTTGCCATCATCTAGTTCGCGCGATTCTAAAACTCGGTCTTCTGAATGGTTGCAAAAGGGGCAAAGCATATTTTTCAAAAACCTCCCATTACGCTATATCTAGTGTGTATTAGAAATTACCACTCTACATCTAGTATGTCAAGAACTTTTTTTTAGGGCGATACAAGCTATAAAAAACAAGCTATTCAGCATGCATTCAGAGGAGAAAATACCTGGAAAGCTTAGCCTTAAAGGCCTTAAAAAAGCCTGTCGCACCCTCATCTTAAGGGTGAGGTCTATTTTCCAATCAAATAATCATAGGCTTGGTTTTTTGAAATACCGCAAAGCGTAGAAATAAGGCGGGCGCTTTGCTTTATCGGCAGTCCTTCTTTCAAAAAAGCTTGAACTATTTGGGGAGAAAGGGAATTTATTTTTTCTTTTTTGAGTGTCGGCTCAACCACCAAGACAAATTCTCCGCGCGGATTTTTGAAATG
This sequence comes from uncultured bacterium, assembly GCA_964528395.1. Classification (GTDB taxonomy): domain Bacteria; phylum Margulisbacteria; class WOR-1; order CAZGTC01; family CAZGTC01; genus CAZGTC01. The sequence goes on along the minus strand of CAZGTC010000005.1, from coordinate 53,151 downwards.
GTTTTTGGATTCTTCGAGTGTCCCGCGGAAAATTTCCTCATATTTTTTCGTCAGTTCCCGGCCAACAGCAATCCTGCTTTCTTTCCCAAAAATTACAATCAAATCCTGCAAAGTTTTTTGCAAACGGTGAGGAGCTTCGTATAGAATGAAAACTTTTTTTTCTGCTGATAATTCTTCCAAGGCTTTTTGGCGCTCTTTTCCCTGGGCCGGCAAAAAGCCAAAGAAAGAAAATTTTTTCGTCTTAAAACCAGACAAAACTAATCCGCAAACCAAGGCGCACGGGCCAGGAACCTGATAAACCGGAATTTTTTCTTGAATGCATAAAGCAATCAATTCTTCTCCGGGATCAGAAATCCCCGGAGTCCCGGCATCTGAAATCAAGGCAATTGTTTTACCGTTTTTTAATTTTTCTAGAATTGAAACGTTTTTTTGGGAGAGGTTAAACTTATGGTAACTAACCAGCGGGGTTTTTATCGCGTATTTTTTTACCAGCGCTTGGGAGGTGCGGGTATCTTCGCAAGCAATCAGGTCTGCTTGTTTTAAAATTTCAACCGCGCGAAAGGAAAGGTCTTTTAAATTTCCAATCGGCGTTGCAACAATAAAAAGTCCCGGCATCTTTAATTAATCGAAGTTTCTTGCACCAAGCCAAAAAACTCCTGGGGCGCGGGCGCAACAAAAACCTTTTCTTCAGGTTCCTTAGCTTCTGCAACCTTTAATTCGTGCGCACCTATAATAATGCGGCCTTTATAAGCTGCGCCTTCTTCAATCATCAGCTTGCCGGCATTAATATCCCCAAAAATTTTGCCCGTGGCAGTAATTTCTATGCCTTGGGAAGCCGTAACATTGCCCTCAACCACTCCAGCCACATAAACATGCGCAGCTGTAATATCTGCCCGCACCGAACTTTTTTCGGTTACATAAACTTCGCCTTCAGCAAAAATCCGGCCTTCAAAACGGCCGCTCAAATGCAGGGAACCTTTAACATTAACTTCGCCTTTAAAGTGGGATTTTTCGCCGATCATGGCTTCCATCAAATGCCGATCTTCAGTAAAAGAACCGTTCTTTCCATTTTTTGAAAAAATTGACATAAAACTTCACCTACCTCATAACCTGGCCTGCACTTAAAACATCTAAGTTTAAGTAGGCCATTGGATTCACCGGTTGATCGTATCTGCGAACTTCATAATGCACGTGTACACCAGTAGCCAAGCCCGTTGCTCCAGCGTAAGATACCACATCTCCTTTCTTTACCTCTTGCCCAACTTTTGCCAATAAAACTGAATTATGCCCGTACAAAGTAGAAATCCCATGGCCATGTTCAACAATTACAGTCTTGCCATAGCCTTGCCTCCAGCCAGACCAAGTTACAACCCCGTTTGCCGTAACAAAAATTGGATCAGAATAAGAGGCCGAAATATCAACTCCAGTATGCATGCCTACCCACGGATAGGTTCTCCAGCCAAAATAAGAAACAATCTGCCCCCGCGCTGGCCACACAGAAGGAGTATAGGCAAAGCGCTTTCTTATTTCTCCAGCCCGGTCTTTTAACTCATCTAAGCTGCGATTGCTTTTGCGGATTGCGCGCTGGGCATTTTCGATATTACTGGTTAATTGCTCTGCCATATTGCGGTTTTTATCGCTTAAGCGGATATCCTGCAAGCCATATCCATCTTTCCGCGCTTTTAGCCCCAGCATTTTTCTTAAGGCGTAATCTTTTTCTTCCAAAGCCACCAAAGCTTTTTTAACTTCGGTAGTTTCTTTTAGGTATTCGTCCAAAACCGCCTGTTGTTTTTCCCCCGAGAGCATAACCGAGCGGTAATTAAGCAGCTGGCGGGAAAGCTTGGCTGAATAAGTCAAAGAAGCCCCCAATAAGACCAGCATAACCAGCAAAGAACACAAGCCAGCATACAAATAAGCGGATTTTACCTGGAAATTTATGTGCTGGGCATTCGGATGATGCGGAATAATGACAAAAGTAAAATGTTTTTTATCTCTTTTTCCTTTAACCGGCAAATTTTCACCTTTTTTAACCTTCTTTTAAATTATAACCCAGCCAACCTTAAAAAAGCAAACCGCAAACTCTGGTCGGGGCGACGGGATTATTTTGGTCTGCAGTCAACAACCCAGGCAGATGGATTATTTGCTATATATTTTATAATGCGATTCAATGATTCATCATTACGAATAATATGTTCGTAATAATTGCGCTGCCACAGTTTACCATTAAACGGCGGCCATCCCTTCTGTTTAACATTTCGAATATATTCGTTAGTTGTCATTGTTTTATACCATTGGACCATTTTCGGCACATTCGGGCGAACACATTGGTTCGCCCCGACAACACATTTGTTCTCCCCTGCAATGCATTTGTTTTCTTCGATATCTTTAAAAATAGAATCTGTGGAAACAGAATTTGTGGAATTTAGATCTGTGGGGGCAGACCTTTGTGTCTGCCCTGTTTCCCCATCATAAATGAATATCACACCATGCATATGATCTGGCATTATGATATATTCATCGATTCCAACATTAATAAATTTATCCCCTAATTTTTGCCACCAAAGATCAACCATTTTTCCGGCATCATTTAATATCATTTTCCCATTTTCTATATTGCCAAAAATACACTCTCTATTTTGAACACACATTGTAATAAAATATGCCCCACATAATGAATAATCATATCCTTTTAAACGAAGTGACTGACGATTGTGTTTGTTGGGATCGTATTTCATCGTAAGTTGTTCCCTTGTAGTAAGAGCAATAAGGTTAACGCACCGCCTGATTCTATGTCTTCATTTTTTTATTCTGTTTTATATCTAAGCCTAAGATTGATTTAACAGAAAAAATTGTGGTCTTGCTATCCCAATCGCTCCCTTAGTTTATCTTTTTTAAATTTTTATGATCCTCGCTGGCAAGCTTATTAAAAGCAATTATTTCACCTTTCAGCGATTCAACTTTTCTTATAACTGCTTCCATGTTGCCTTTATCTGGATCTGATTTTTAGTTTTTTGTTTATTCATAAAAACAACTGCTCCTCAAAAATAAAATCCGAGACTCTGTCACGGATATCCTAAATAAGCTTAAAATCTGGTCGGGGTGACGGGATTTGAACCCATGGCCTCTTGGTCCCGAACCAAGCGCGCTACCAAACTGCGCTACACCCCGACGAGCCGCTGGCTCGTAATTAAAAATGTCCAATGACAAAATCCAAAAATATTTTCTATTTTCTTTTATTCTTATACTTTTTAAAATACTCTTGAACGGTGCTTTCCTTGCCTTCAATTTGGCGCTGGATATCAAAGCGATGGACATAAAGCGCCAAAAGCCATAGGCAAAAATATAGGATTACATATTCTATCTGCCAACATGTAACCAGCATAAAAAACGGAATCAAGCCAAGAATAATCAGGCTGCTCATAATATAGAAGCGCGTAACCAGAATAGTCAAAGCCCATAAAAGCACCATGATCAAGGCAAAAGGCCAATCCAAGCCGATTAAAACCCCGCCCGTGGTGGCCACGCCCTTGCCCCCTTTAAACTTTAAAAAAATCGGAAAATCATGTCCCAGAACCACCAAAAATCCAGACAGCGCCACCCAAAAAGGATCACCGATAAAATGCTGGGCTAGAAAAACAACTAAAATACCCTTGCCAATATCTCCGATTAAAGCCAAAGACCCGGCTAATTTCCCGGCATGGCCCAAAGTATTGGTTGCCCCGACATTTTGGCTGCCAACGGTGCGGATATCGATGCCTTTTATATATTTGGAAGAAAGAAAAGCAAAAGGAATCGAACCTATTAGATAAGAAAATACTAAAAATAAAAAATTTAGCATTTCGATTTTTACTGGTTTAATTCAAAAGCTGCATGCAGGAGCTTGACGGCCAATTTACCCTTGCCTTCTTTAATCACGCAGGATATTTTTATTTCAGAAGTGCTGATCATTTCAATATTAATTTTTTCCTTGGCTAAGACTTCGAACATTTTGGCCGCCACCCCGGGCTGGCTGATCATGCCAACTCCAACGATTGAAATTTTGGCCAGGTGTTCATCAATAACCACTTCTTCCGCCCCTAATTCATTCGCAATTTTCTGTATAACTTCTTTGGTTTTATTCAAATCCGTGCAGCCAACCGTAAAGGCTAGATCCGCTTTTTCTCCTTCTGGATGAACGGACTGGATGATCATATCCACATTGATCTTTTCCTTGGCTAAAGCAGAAAATATCCTTGAAGCAGTTCCTGGGCGATCTGGAATCTTGAGCACCCCGACTTTGGCAACATCCGTATCCAAGGCTATGCCGGATACAGCTTTTTGCATTTCCATACGCGATCCTCCCTTAATATTTTTTATATAAGTTCCTTCCACATCTTTTGTTGCGGAACGAAGATGAATAACTACCCCGTAATTTTTGGCGCATTCAACCGAGCGCGGATGCAAAACCTGCGCCCCCAAGCTTGCCAGCTCCAGCATTTCTTCATAAGAAATTTCTTTGAGCTTTTTAGCTTCTGCTACAATGCGCGGATCCGTGGTATAAACCCCTTCTACATCTGTATATATATCACAAACATCTGCTTTGAGGGCTGCGGCCACTACCACCGCAGAGGTGTCCGATCCGCCCCGGCCAATCGTAATAATATCGCCTTTGCTGTCCACACCTTGAAAACCCGTGATAACAACCACCTTGCCATCTTTAATTTCTTTTTTGATGCGCTCTAATTTGACTTCTTTGATGCGGGCTTTTTTATATATATCTTCGGTTACAATGCCAGCTTGGCCTCCGGTTAAAGAAATTGCCGGACAGCCAATGTCGATTAAAGCCATGGCCATTAAGGCTGCAGAAATCTGCTCGCCAGTTGAAACCAGCATATCGTATTCGCGGTGATCTGGTTCCTTGGCAGTTTGCTTCATAAGGTCGATTAATTCATCCGTGGTATGCCCCATGGCAGAAACAATCACCACTAAATTATGCCCCTGATTTTTTAGCTTTTTCAGCTTCTGGGCAATGTTTTTGATTTTTTCCGGCGTACCAACCGATGTGCCGCCGTATTTATGTACAATGGTTGCCATTTTTTGCTCCTTGAAAGGGAAATTATAGCATGTGAAACAAGATAATAGAAATATTGTTGGCCAACGGTCTTATTTTCTTCGTATAACCCCAAAACTGGCAAAACCCAAAAAAACAAGCGATATAGCTGTTATCCAAGTTTTCCATGTCCCGGAAAAAATCGTATTAGATCCTTTTGGAGCACGAACGGAATCCAACGTCCCAGGAAGGGTTAAAAAATTCAGCAGCACCTTGCTCTCTTGGCTATTGGTAAAAGTATTTCGCGCCATGGTTTGCATCTTGGATTTAACCAAGGGTTGTCCCTTTTTTTTGGGCTGGGAAGCTGCTTTTTTATGGCTAACGACTTTATGGCCTATCCGCTTGCTTTTCAAGGTGGGAGGGGCCAATTTTTTTATTCCTGTCCTGGTTTCTGGTAAAAATTTATCCGGCAGGATGTTTTCAGGGTTTTTGGTTGCCGCTTTATTAAAAATAAATTCAAGTCCTAATGACAAACGGTGAATATTTTCTAAAAAATCATTTTTTGACCTTGAATAAGAATAATCCAGGCTAAAGTTGCGGTATTTAAAGCCCGTCCCGAAACTCAAAAAACCATTATCCCAACCCGCCCGGATCGCCAGGATCTGGTGTAACCAGTATTCTGATCCCAAACGGTAAATCGGTTCATAATTTTTTTTCAGGTCGCAATCCAGGGCAACAATCCATTGGTCTTCCAAAACCTTATACGAGTTCCCCAGCCGTAAAATAAAAACGCCCTCATCCACATGCCCAGAGGAAGTATTCCATTTCATTTGGGGGCGAACCAGATTCTGCAAGCTCACACCAAAAGAATATTTCGGATTAAAATCATAAATAATGCCTAAATCCATGCCGCAGCCCGAAGCTGCATTATCTTTTACGTTCTCTGAAATAACCTTAACAGAACATCCCCAAGCCAAAGATTTGATCTTATTGCTGACTCCAATGGTAAGCTGGTTTTCCCCATAATTAAAAGGGTTGCCTATAACTGCCGGCCGGCCGGAAGCATCGAGGGCCGTATTCGGAATATCTTTCAAGCTTGCCCCAAAAAAGTTAACGCCCACTACCCCAAAAGGCAGGGGGACTGCGCAACTAATATTGTTGTAATCCACGCCAAAAATATCCGCAAAAGAAGTAGAAACCACGGGCTTAGCAATTCCAGAAAGCCCGGCCGGATTCCAATTAATACTGTCTGGGCTCTTTGCTACAGTTGAAAAAGCATTGCCCATGCCAGCCGGACGCGGAGCAACATTATTCTCCAAGGCGTAAAGCGGAATTGTAAGTATAAAAATCAATAGTAATAAGCTCAAACAGCGCTTCATGTTTTTCCCCATTTTTATTTACCTTAAAAGGGCCAGCTTAAGTTTTTTTATGTTTTTTTCCGAACCAGTCTCTGCTACGAGGTAACACAAATACACTCCATTGGCAGATATTTCCCCAACTTGGTTCTTGCCGTCCCAAGCCACTTCGTTGTATCCCGCACGGCCATTATTTATGTCTCCTTCTGCAAACTCCCATTGTTTTAAAACCTCCCCATTTAAAGAAGCAATAATAATTCTTATTTTGGCAGCTTTGCTCAACTGATAACCAATTTTAGTCGTATCATTAACCCCATCCCCATCTGGAGAAAAAGGATTGGGAGCATTCAGGCAACTTACGCCCAATTGACTGCTATTTCCAACCTCAAAATAGGCTGATTTAGCTGTTTCTGTATTGCCCGCAACATCAGTAGCCGAAACCTCTATATAATATTTACCCGCATTCAAATCACTGGTTAAGGCATAGGAAATACTGACTGCTTCTGTGGTTGGGGCAGCCAAAGTAGTTTGCTTTGACACAACCAGAATATTACTTACATAATCCACTACTTTTACCTCCCAAGACCCCACTCCTGATCCACCACTATTATCCTGGGCAGTTGCAGTTATGGTTGGTCGGGCTTTTGCATAATCTCCAGCTACTATAGCTTGGTTATCCACCTTAAGATTGCTAATGCTCGGCTTGGTAGTCTCGCCGGCATAGATAATATAATTCCCGGACTTCAAAGTTGAAAAGCCAACATTCACATTTTGATTATTTGCATCCATGATTTTTAACCCGTTGGCCCCGTCAATAACCCCCTCCCCCCAAATTTTTAGAGAGGAATTGTTTTTTGCCAAAGCAGTTAAGCCGCTTATCTCTATATTAATTGGGGAATTAAAATCAACCGCTGCCTGGTTTTCAAAATCCAGCGTTAAGCCAAATAAAGCCAGGCTGCCTTTGGATAATTTATCATTTAATTGGCCCAGCTCAACTGAACTCAAAGATCGTAATTTAGCGATATAGTCCTCGGGCAAGGCGCCAATTGGGAATTTAACTTTTATAGAGACGTCTCCTTCTTCAAATTTATACTCTTTTTCGATAAAAGGAACATCCAAAACATATTCCTCGCTTTGGTTTCCAGCATTATCCACGGCAATTAATTTAAGTTTATTATTAGCGGGAGTTAAAATTAAATCTCTCAACATAAATTCTCCATTAGAATTCACCGCTTCGCTTGAGACCAAAGCATTATTTATAAACACTTTAAGCGTAGCTCCGGCTTCGGTTTGCCCTTTTAACGAAGCCTTTAAAAGTGCGGCATTGCCTACCGGAATAGCAATTACCAAAGGTTTAATCGGGGATGTCTTATCAAGAACTCCTGCCAAGATAGTGTATTTATCAAAATGATAAACATCGTAAGTTAAATTATGGCTAATTTCATCCCAAGTTACAGATTTAATTATATTTTTATCCCAAATTCCTTGCTTTCCATCATAAATTAATACATTGTTATGTTTTATAATCGGGTAATCGGCATGGAAATTAGCGATGTTAATCGTAGCCGGGGAATCTGCCAAAATTTTGGTGTCTCCAAAAGAAGGAATCTCGATTTCAACACTATCCTTAACAGAAACCACGCTTAAATTTGTAAAATCCATATCCTTTGTAAAATTCATGTTGGGCCAATTTATACTTACGTTAGAAGCAGAGATATTAAAAGTACAACCCTCAACGCTCGCCCCATAAGAACACGTATATAAACTAGGATTGGGCAATATTACCATTGGCTTATTAATCTTAACTCTTGCTACTTTAATTCTTGAATACCCAGGACTATATTGATCCGCTTCCATAGTTACCAATAATTTAACTAAAATAGGATCCGGGAACGGCCAGGGCGGCTCGGTCGGCCCATAAGGAACAATGGGCAAAGTCACCCAAATCTCATAATTAATATAGTCTTCAAAAAAACCTGGGGGGAGAGTAAATTTTGCCGGGCTGGTTGCCCAACAAGTTGCGCCATAATTATTATCGCAAGTTAATGAAACCTGATAATTGTGGGCTATTTTGTCTGCATTTACTATACTTATAGTGGTTTTAACTTTTTCTCCGGCATATCCTTCAAAATCCAGCTTATTAGAGGGGCCGGGGCCAATCTCTTGAATAATATAATATGTACTTGCGCCGATAATCAGCCCTCCTCCAATAACCACTGCCGGCGGAACACTTGTAATCCCTATAACTGCAACAGCTCCTGTCCCAACAATCAACTTTCCCAGACTCGCTAACCCTTCTTTTCTCCCACTCGGGCCTTCACTGATCAAATTAACCGCATCTATAAACTCCATAGCATTTAGAATCCAGCTCCCCCCTTTAACAAGGGAAGGGAATGCCTTAAGCATGCTCGATAACCTGCTCCTTTTTAATAAGACTAATCCGTCCTCCGCCGCGTCATCCGCACTACTCGCCCCTCTTAAGGGAAAACTTTTTATTTCTTGCTTATAATCCACAGGCTTTTGAGTTTTTATCGCGCGATCCTGTCCAATAGGAATATACAATCTAGTCAGCGGGACTTGCATTGCCTCCAAAGCTTCCAGCAAATTATTGTAAGAAAAACTCTTCGAAAGCCCGGCAGTAATTTTTGAAAACTTCGCCCCATTTTCACCCATTAACAACCGATAGGCGCCATCTCCCAGCTTAGATTCGGCCACAAGTTCGAAATAATATCCCCCTCCTTGAGAAATGACTTTCGCTTTGTAGTTATAATTGCCTAAGGATTTTTCTATGCCCTGCTTCAGCAATTCAATTTGTTTTTTCTCTGTTTGTTTTTCTCCAATATAATCTAAAGTTGCGCCCAAGCCAGTTTTAATAGCTTCCATAACTTCCAACATCTCTGTTTCTGAAATATCAAAAAGAACTAATCTTACATTCAAACTAACCGGGTATTCATAAGCATACCCTTCTTCTGCCAGAAAATAACCTACAGTAATAGTATGCCTATATTCGTCTTTCTTCCAGGTAAAATCATTTGCCGCTAAATCGCAAGCATATTCATATCCCACCGCTTGCTTGATTAGATCAAACGAAATGATCCCCTTTCCCCAAAAGTTAATCTTCCCTAGCTTAGCTGCCCGAAAAACCAAACGATAGTCTTCAACAGAATTTTTACTAAGCAAGGGATAAGAGTTCTCATCCGCAATAATTTTATTCGTCAATTTATTAACTAAAAATAGCTTGGCGCGGTTATCAATAAACACAGTTTTTTTCAAGCTAACCTTATTTGCCGGCAATAAGTCATAAGCCTCGATCAACAATTCATGAGAACCAGCCCCTTTAATTTTTGAAACATCCAGCTCTATTGAAAAATTTTTAGGGTTAATTTCTTGGGTTTTGACTAATTTATTATCTATATAAAAATTCAAATCCATAATTTTATTAACCGTGCCGTTTACAATTAAAAATCCGCAGGCTTCCGTAGTTGGCAAATCAATCGTCAATTGGGGTTTTTCATACTTAGTTAATGTGATTGGAACTTTTGCAGAAGAAGATAAGCCGTTTTTATCGTAGCCAACCGCTTCAATGGTATGGGTCCCTGCCGCATAAGAGGCAGCGTCCCATTTCCAGGCCAAAGCATTCCCCTGATATTTAACCTGGCCATCAACCAAATACTTAATTACATCAACGGTAGTGTCTTCAGGATCAGCAGCATTTACTTTTATATCAATTGGGATCAAATCCATAAGAAATGCATTTGCCGCGGGATAAGTAATTGAAACCATAGGAGGATTATTTATTCTAAAACTCTGGCTGGCGACGTTTGAATATTCCCCGTCATTATCTTTGGCTTTTACATAAAATGTATGTGAACCAAAAGCTAAATTATTAAAATTGGCCGTAGTCCCAGTTGTCCAATTGCTAGGAGCAGGATTATCTAATGCGTAATAATAGCCAATGACTGAACCATCAGGATCTGCTCCCTGCCATGAAAAAGTGGCGCTTCTTTCATTGATCGTTCCTGAAGGGCCAGAAATTATGGTCGCGGTAGGCGATTTATTGGGGGCTTTTTTTACTTTTATTCGGTAAACATCCGTCTGCTGCAAATCATTGATCCCTAAAGTATCCAAAGGCCCACTTATAGCATGCGGTCGATATTGTGAAACTACTTGATAATCGTAAGTTCCAGACGAAGCAGGAACATTAAAAACATAATTGAAAGCGGGCGTACTACTTGAGCTCGCAGATATATATTGATATTGCTTATGATCTACTCCATTTCCGTTTATCCAGATTTGATAAACCCCTCCCTCCACACATTCTATTCCTCCGGTTATTTTCAAATTAACCTGGCTGCCTGGATCAAATTCGGTTCCACTCGCCGGCAGATAAGCCGGTGCATAAAGCTTGCTCTTGGCGGGTTGATCTCGGGTAAAAGTCCAAGTTTCTGTTGCAGATTCAGCCCCTTTGTCATCTTTGGCTTTTACCTTAAAAGTATGGGAACCAAAAGAAAGGTTATAAAAAGTTTTAGAAGCCGCTGTTGTTTCAGTAAAAGTATTAGAATCCAAAGCATAATAATAATAAGCAATTGAACCATCGCTATCATTCCCTTGCCAGCTAAAAAGCACGTCGGCTTGTGTAGTAGGAGAAGAAGGCTTAGAAGTAAGAGAAATAGTAGGCGCTTGGTTCGGAATCACATTCTTAACATCTACATCTATTTCATATTTATCTGCAATATTACCATTAGTATAATAACTTTTAACCTTGAAAGTATGTTGGCCATTAGCATATTGGGTAGTATCCCATTGCCATTTATATATGGGGTTAGAAGAACTAAGTCCTTTAGTGCTAGCCACCTCATTATTATCAACCCAAATTTTAATTTTATTTACAATGGAAGGATTTGAATGATAAATTTCCACTGTTTTTTTCCCGGAAATAGTATCACCAGCAGCCAAGTTCGCCCAAAGATCACTCCCAGAAGGGGGCGGGGTTGAAGGATTATTAATGGTAATTATTACATTGCGTGAAGGAGAAGAAATCTTCGGAGTCGTAAAAACTACATTCACATTTAAAATATATTCTTCATTGCTCAACTGCGTAGTATCCCAACTCCAAGTGCTTTCAGGATAAGAAGGGTTATTAACCGTATAGGTAGAAACTGCGCCCGTATTAATACTGGCAGCTGTATATACCACTTGATCTATTTTAGGCTTTGGCGTTTCATCCGTAAAAGCTTTTATCTTTACCAGATAAGTACCGGAAATACTTTCACGAAGCGCTGGGGTTAAAATATCTACCGAAGAATTTGCAAAGGCTTGAGAAGCAAAATACAAGAAAAACGCAATAAAAACTAAAAGAGTTCTGGGCCTTTGTTTTATAAAAAAAAGCATCGTTCAAGCCCTTTTTAAAACGAATTAAACCCTATATAAAAGAATTATATCCTCTCAAATAAGAAATGCAAGCAACTTTGGAAGGGGTGAACAGCTACAAAGAAAAGTTTCCGCCGAAGTTAAAACCCAGGTAGGGAAAAACCGTATAAGGAATGCCATATAATGTCCAAAGAGAAAAAATCCCCGTTTGGATCCCGAACCGGAAATTATGCTTTTTTCCAAAATTAATGCCAAAAATATCCGCGCCCAACTGCCCGGTTAAAAAGATTTGCGGCCGCGTCAAATCTTCCATTTCTATGGCTCCATTTTCCGTTAATGGGCGGGAAGAAGAAAAAACCCCTCCCCCAGCCAAAAGCAAGCTCACTTCTGGAAGCAGAACAAAGGTATTTTTGGAAGGGGTTCTTCTCCAGGCAATTTTACTATAGAGCCCCAAACCTAAATTATGGTGAAAAATCTTTTCCCCCAAAAGGGACTGCGCCCCAATAGACGGGGAAACCTGGGAAAAAGCACTCGATATATCCGCAACCGCCTGATTGAAATTATTAATTGATCCCTCAATGCTGCTTGGAACAAGAATGGAGCGGCGGGAAACTTCTTGGATTTTATTATAAGAAGCATCGCCTAAAATCATCTTATACGGATTATCTCCTGTATTTTGAGGAAGATAAAATACCGCTAATCCTGCTTCCGGCGAAAAAGAACCTCGTCCCAAAGACGCGCCTACTGTTAATTGCGGAAAAATCCCGCGCGCATAAAAATTCATCCCTGCCCTAACATTTAAATTTAAAGAGGGAGGTTCTATTGCCGCAAGATATTTTTCCAAAAGAAAAGAATAGGACAAAGATAATCCCAAAGAAGGCGCAGCTTCGCGCAAATTAAAATTGGCTGAAAGCATGACCGAAGCCCCCAGCACTGCGTCCAATTTCAAAAGGTGCTGGCCAAATAAAGGCAATGCCAATAGGTTTTGATAAAAAGAAAAATCAATATAATAGAGCGGCTTGATATAAGGGACCGCAGGATAATGGGTGTCGGCAATTCTAGAATAAAAAGTTGCTGAAGGCACGCCGCCGATTGAAACAGAAAAACCCCAGCCATTTAAGATATAAGATTTCCAGCCCGATGCGCGCAAGCCCGAAAAATTAACATTAAGCGAAGCCCCCAGCTTAAGCGCCTCTCCTGCAAAAAAACCCAGGCTTTTTTCCATGCCTTCTTTTAATTCGCTGGGTAAGCTAGGCTTGGAAAGATAACCGATTTCTAACCCTTGGCCAAATTCAAAGCCGGATGCAGTTTTTTTATACAGCGCAACATTTAATTTTACCTCATCGCGGCGCTGAAAATATAAGTAAGTCAAGCGGCCTTCAGCCCGGCGATTTTGCCAAAAATCCGTTCCAGGCTTAACCGGCAAATGTTCAAGATTTACTTTTTTAGGCTTTTTATTTGCTTTTTTATTTTCTGGGCCTTTTACCGGTTTTGAGCTTTCAGAGCTTAGATAGCGCGGCCTTAAATCTAATTTTAAAGAATCATCTGACATGGCTAAACTGCTCCTTTTTTTACCTGGATAAAATGTTGCGGATTAGATTGCTTAAAAGCCGCATTAGATTTTTCGAAATCAATCTCAAAAACTCCAGCTTGGTTAAAAGCATGGTCTTTTTGTTCTTTTACCACAACATTCGGCCGTTTTACCCCTGCTGAAACCAATTCTATGCGGCTGGCATTAACTCCGCACAAAAGTAAAAACGAATAGCACAAGCGCGCGCGGCGGTCTGAAAGCGCCAGGTTATCCACGCCCTTTACGCCCTCTCCGAGCGTGCTGGCTTTTCCAATAACATTTAAATGGATCCACTGGTATTGGGGAGAATTTATCTTTTGCGCAAATTCCCATAAGCGCTTGATTTCTTCTTCTCTAAAGAAAAGGCGGAACAAGGGTTTAATTTTTTCATAAGGGATGGCTTCAAAAGTAATTTCTGCTAATTTGACAACTTGGTCATATTTGATTGCATTCTGATTATTTTTTACTTTAGATGGGTCCTGCGGCACCGCAGTTTCAAAATAAATCGTCGGCAATTTAAGATTATTTATAATCGTTAAAGCCAGGCTAATATCGCGGCGCTGGATAATAATTGGTTGCTTTTTTATAATCGGCGGGGGACAGGCCGGGCAAGGGGTTTTATCTTCGGTTAGAACAATTTTTCGAATCTTTTTTTCATTAATTTTCAAGAACGGATAAAGCGGGACATTATATTCCCTGCGCCAGGCAATCGGAAAACTAATATGCGGATACATATATGGCCCATAAGGTGAATAATACCAGCCCAGACTAATTCCAAAATCTATGCGGTCGCGAGGAGTAACGCGCGCAGAAAATAAATTTAAGTTTAAAGAAAAGTCCATAGCAAAACTTGTAGAAGAAAGAAGCCTTTTTTCTTCCCGAGTTTTATATGTATATCCAGCATAAGCATTTGAATCCGGCACCCAATAGCCTACAGTTTCCCATCCCCAATAAGGGCGAAAAACAGCCAAAGCTGCTGCCTGCAAATCCAGGCGGGAGAAAAAAGACCAGCGCCTTTGAGAAGGAGAATCAAAAACTGTCCATTTCAATCCTCCCCCTAAATATAAATGATAGTGATCTTCTTTCTTTTCATAAGTACGAAAACCAAATGTAACAAAAGGATTCAAGCGCGAATTTTCGTGTTCATAATGAAAAGCCATTCTCGCCATATAATTAGAAGAAACATCGCTGGTGCGGATAGAAAACCCAGCCGGGGAAGCCTCCAGACCCAGGCGAAAATTCCAGGCGCCAATCGGCTTTCGCTCATCGCCTGGAGCTAACTTTCCTAATATTATATTATTAAAAGCCGCACATTGAAACCGCCTAGAATAATTTAGGGCCTGCGGGCGCAAATCCGGCAGCAGCAACTTTGGCAAAACTTGCCGGGCTTTTTGCAAGCTTTTTGGCACATTAATTTCGAAATCAATTAAGTGCTGGCTGTTTTTGCCGTTGGCAACTTTTGTTCCCATCCGGCCAAGGTTTATTCCCGCGTAATTTAAGAAAGCCTTGATTAAAAATATTTTTGACTTTGCTTCTTGTTCATCCTTGCCGCGGCCAATGACTGTGAGGTGGACCCATTGCAGCTTGGGAGAATTTAGTTTTTTACTGATTTCAAAAAGCTTGATAATGGTCCCCTTAGGGACAAAAAATTTAAACTGTTGAATTAGCCAATCCAATTTTTTTGGGGGCGCCCCGTTTCTCAATCCATAAATAAGCGCGCGATATTTTTTCTTGTGGGAATGCATGCTGCTGGTTGGCAGCTGGACCGCAGGAAAATACAAGCCATTAATTAAATCCAGGATAAATTGGATGCGCACGCGCTCAACTTTTTCTCTTACTTCAGGAATAATGCGGACAATTTTCTTACAAGGAGGGCAAACTTTTTGCATAATTTTTGTTTCGGTCTGCACGATCGTTTTTTCTTGCGTATGGATAGGAATCCACGGCTGCATTTCTTTTTTAGCGCCCCACACCCCGGTTACAGCTCCGTAAAATAAAGGGGTAGAATAAATGATTGCATTTTGCTGGGGATTTACTCCAACTAAATATTGCGCTCCGGCAGAAAGATTGAGATAAAAATCATCCGTAACCCTAACTCTTAAAATCCCAAGGTCTCCCCCGCCCTTAAAATATAAATTACCAAAATCGTATTTTTCTGGTGAATGACTGTCATTTACCCCCAAAATCCCAGTTGATCCCCTTAAAGATAAGGAATAGAGAAAATCAAAATTTGCCCTTGGCTGCCTTTCATATAAGGGAATATTTAGCCCCAATCCAAAACCAATCGCGGTTGTCCGAAAATAATGATTGGTGCGTTCTGTATAATAATGAAAAGGACCATCTACCACCCAAGGGG
The DNA here is from genome assembly GCA_964528395.1 of uncultured bacterium. Taxonomy (GTDB): domain Bacteria; phylum Margulisbacteria; class WOR-1; order CAZGTC01; family CAZGTC01; genus CAZGTC01. The sequence continues at coordinate 37,471 of CAZGTC010000005.1, read as the reverse complement.
ATCGGCTTCTTTGGATATAATAAGTATGCTCATCCCAAGAATATTTATAAACAGAATAACCAAAAATCGTAAAGGCCTCGGCAAAAGCCCCGGTACCCTTTAAAAAAGATGGCTTGGTAAAAGGATGATAGTTCGCAGATAAATTTAGATAGAAAAGATAACTTGCTTCTCCAGTTTCAATTCTAAATCTTAGATCTGGAGTATCTTTTGGAGATGGCTCTTTGGCAGTTGCTTTAGTTGTGGCAGGAGTGGAAGTTTCCTCTTTGGAAACTTTTTGAGCAAGCAAAATCCTGCTCTTTTGCTTTTTGGGAAAAAGCAGAGATTTTAGATGCAAACCACTTGCAATTGGCTGGTCTTCAAAGAAACTCATGCTGATATATCGTAAAGCCCTGGGGCAAATTTCAGTTTGAGGAAAAAATCTTAAAACAAAGAATTATTGATTGATTCCGCGGCTTGTAAGCCTTCAGCAATCGCCCAGACAATTAAGGAAGCTCCGCGCCGCGCATCCCCAGCCACGAAAATGTTTTTTCGAGCATTTATTTTCTGCGGCAAAAAACCCAGTGCCAAGATAATGAGGTCGGCTTCAATTTCAAATTCCGAACCTGGAATCTCTTGCATTATTGGGCAAGAACTTCCCGCAGGTTTTTCGAACTTAACTTCTTTGCAAAGAATCTTTTTCACTATCTCTTGCTCTCCAATAAAAGCCTTGGTTAAAATACTCCATTTTCTTTCAGCTCCTTCCTCATGGGAAGAAGAGGTTTTTAAAAGCATTGGGTAATTCGGCCAGGGCATGTCCTCTGTGCGGCACTGCGAAGGAACCGGCATTAGTTCAATTTGCACAACACATTTAGCCCCTTGCCGGTTGGCCGTGCCCACACAATCTGATCCCGTATCCCCTCCTCCAATAATCACGACCCTTTTATCTCTAGCATTAATCCCCTCATTCCTATCCTTCACCCTATCCTTTTTTATCTCCCTACATATTAAACGGTTCTGTTGAGCCAAATAATCCATGGCAAAATGAATGCCTTCTAACTCCCGGCCAGGAATGTTTAAATCCCGCGGCGTCCGCGAACCAATGGTCAAACAAATTGCATCAAACTTTTTTTCTAATTGCTTAAAATTTTTAATATCCGCCTCTGCCTCAGTTTGAAAGCGGACACCTTCTGCCTGCCAAATTTTTAAGCGGCGGTCCAGGATATTTTTTTCCAGTTTAAAATCCGGAATCCCGTAACGCAAATAGCCTCCAATTTTTTTATCCTTTTCAAAAACTGTCACAGTATGGCCGAACTGGTTCAATTTTTGCGCACAAGCCAAACCCGCGGGGCCAGAACCAATTATTGCAACTTTTTTATCTGTACGCTTGGGAGGTTTTTGGGGCTTGACCCAGCCCATGGAAAAAGCTTTTTCAATAATTGCCAGCTCATTCTCGCGGATCGTTACTGGATCATCATTAACTCCCAACACACAGGCATATTCGCATAAGGCCGGGCAAAGGCGGCCAGTTATTTCAGGCAAAGGATTCGTTTTTGATAACAAATCATAAGCTTTTTGCCACTGGCCATGAAAAACCAAATCATTCCATTCTGGAATAAGATTAGAAACCGGGCAAGCGCTATGGCAAAAAGGCGTTCCGCAATCCATGCAGCGCGAAGCTTGGGTTTTAGAAACTTCTTCTGGCCGTAGAACAACCACATCTTTGAAATCTTTAACCCGCTCGCACACCGGTCGATAAACAGAAGTTTGTCTTTTATATTTTAGAAATCCCCGAACATCACCCATCTGACACTTCCTCCTTTTCTAAAACTTGTTTATACTCAAGAGGTATAACTTTTACAATTTTTTCAAAACCCTTATCTAAAATTTTCTTGGCTTTCTCGCTCCCAGTATATTGAGAATGCTTATGCAAAAGATCGCGCAGAAAGATCTCGTCCTCGGAATTTATTTTTTCTAATTCAACCATATCTAGGTTACATTTATTTTTAAAGTTCCCTTCTTCATCCAAAACATAAGCAATCCCGCCTGACATGCCCGCGGCAAAATTGCGGCCAGTTTTTCCCAAAACCACTACGCGGCCGCCAGTCATATATTCGCAGCCATGATCACCCACTCCTTCAACCACTGCGATTAATCCGGAGTTGCGGATGCAAAAACGCTCCCCAGCTAGGCCGTTAATATACGCCTCGCCAGAAATCGCCCCATAAAAAGAAGTATTGCCGATTAAAATATTTTCTTCGGTTTTATAGCTGGATTTTTTATTTGGGTAAGCAATGATTTTCCCGCCAGAAATGCCTTTGCCAATATAATCATTGGCCATGCCTTCTAATTCAAAAACTACGCCTTGCATCAGCCACGCGCCAAAACTCTGGCCAGCTGCTCCAGCAAATTTAAAATGAACCGTATCATCTGGCAAGCCTTGTTCGCCAAATTTTTGGCAGATTGCGCCGCTTAGCATAGCCCCGCAAGATCGGTCTTTGTTTTGAATTTTAATTTCTGCGAAAACTTTTTCCTTTTTTATAAAAGCTGGCTTAGCTAATTCAATTAATTTTTGGTCCAAAACCTGTCCAATATTGTGGTCCTGCGCAATTACGCAATGGGTTTTTATTTCTGGAGCAACTTTTGGCTTATATAAAATTTTTGAGAAATCTATATCTTGGGCTTTCCAGGGAAGAATTTTTTCATCAACTTCTAATAAGTCCGTGCGGCCAATCATGTCATCTATTTTTTTAATACCTAAGCTCGCCATAATATCCCGCAGTTCCTGGGCTAAAAAGTAAAAATAGTTAACTAGATATTCCGGCTTGCCAGAAAATCTTTTTTCCAAAATCGGGTCTTGGGTTGCAACCCCCAAAGAACAATTATTCAAATGGCAATGCCGCAGCATAACGCACCCCATGGCAATGAGGCAAATGGTGGCAAAACCATATTCTTCTGCTCCCAAAAGCGCAGCAATCGCTGCATCTTTTCCTGTACGGATCTGGCCATCGGTCTGCAGGCGCACGCGGCTGCGCAGATTATTTAAGACTAAAGTTTGGTGGGTTTCAGCCAAGCCCAGTTCCCAGGGAAGGCCCGCATAACGGATAGAACTTAAAGGCGAAGCCCCGGTTCCCCCATCCCCGCCAGAAATTAAAATCATGTCTGCATGGCCCTTCGCCACCCCAGCTGCAATTGTCCCAACCCCAACTTCAGATACTAATTTAACGCTGATGCGCGCCCGCGGATTAACATTTTTTAAGTCGAAAATCAGCTGGGCCAGATCTTCGATCGAATAAATATCATGATGCGGCGGAGGAGAAATTAAAGTTACTCCTTCTGTGGTATAACGGGTTTTGGCAATGATCGCGCTGACCTTATGCCCGGGCAATTGTCCGCCTTCTCCGGGCTTGGCGCCTTGCGCAATTTTTATTTGGAGTTCATCTGCATTCACTAAATAATTCGTTGTAACGCCAAAACGGCCGGAAGCAACCTGCTTAATCGCACTGCGCCGGGAATCAGAAAAACGCGCGGGATCTTCCCCTCCTTCGCCCGTATTGGACTTGCCCCCAATTTTATTCATCGCCAGCGCCAAAGTTTCGTGCGCGCCCCGGCTGATGGAACCAAAGCTCATGGCTCCAGTTGCCAAGCGTTTAAATATTTCTTCCACTGGCTCTACTTCTCCAATAGGAATGGGCTTAACTTTACGGAATTTTAATAAACTCCTTAAAGTTGTAGGAGACTTGGACTGGTCATTGATTAATTTTGAAAATTCCTTAAATTTCCCATAATCATTCTTGCGCACAGCCTCTTGTAGCGCCGCAATAGTTTCTGGATTCCAGAGATGGAATTCCCCGTCTTTTTTCCATTGATAGACCCCACCAGTTGGCAAAAATGAATCTGTATTTTGAAAACCTTGCTGGTGGCGCAAGATCGTTTCTTTAGCAATAATATTTAGGCCTGCTCCCCCAATGCGCGAAGAGGTTCCATTAAAATACTTTTCAACAAATTTGCTCTCCAAGCCCAAAGCTTCAAAAATATGCGCTCCGCGGTAGCTGCGCAAAGTAGAGATCCCCATTTTGGAGAGTATTTTTAAAAGCCCGGCATTGATCGCTTCCTGGTAATTTTCCAAGGCTTGGGAAATTTCTACATTTAACATTTTTTCTTGGATCATATTTTCAACAGCTGCATACGCTAAGTAAGGATTAATCGCATCTGCTCCATAGCCAAATAAAAGCGCAAAATGATGCACTTCCCGGGGTTCTGCGCTTTCCAAAATAAGCCCGACTTTGGTCCTTAGGCCCTTATTTACCAAATGATTATGCAAGGCACTAATAGCTAATAAGGCTGGCAGGGCAGCTTTTTTCTGGTCAACTCCCTGGTCGCTTAAAACAATAAAAGAAAATTTTTCTTCTATGGCTTTTTCTGCTTCTTGGCAAATCCTATGCAAAGCTTTTTTAAAATCTTTTGGATCATTCGCCTTAAAAAGCATTGAGATGGTTTTGCATTTAAAGCCTTTGGCATTAACGTTTTTAATTTTTTCTATGTCGCGGTCATCCAAGATCGGATGTTTGATATAAAGCTTATGCGCATGCATCGGGTGCTCGCTCAAATAATTTTCCTGCGGCCCGATAAAACATTCAATGCTCATAACCAGCTTCTCGCGGATCGGATCAATCGGCGGATTGGTAACCTGGGCAAAAAGCTGGCGGAAATAATTGTAAAGCAGCTGCGGCTGGCTGGATAAAACTGCATGCGGCGTATCATTTCCCATAGAACCAATTGGCTCTTTGCCTTCTTCAGCCATGGGCTTGAGAATAATTTTTTGATCTTCCCTTGTATACCCAAACGCCTTCAATAAGGCAAGAGTATTGGCACCTCGACTCCGCTCGGCGCCCGCTATCTTAGAGCCCTGAGCGCGGTCTCTGAGCGTAGTCGAAGAGTAGCCGAAGGGCTCTAAATCTTTCAATCGAACCAAATTCTCCTCTATCCATTCTCCATACGGCTGGCGCTGCGCCATTTCTTTTTTTATTTCCTCATCATTAATAATGCAGCCTTTTTTTGTATCAATAAAAAATATTTTTCCAGGCTCCAAGCGCCCGGAATAAGCAATTTCCGAAGGAGGAATATCCAAGACCCCGACTTCAGATGCCATGACCACCAAATCATTTTTCGTTATCAAATATCTAGCCGGCCGCAGTCCATTGCGGTCCAAGATCGCGCCAATATTTGTGCCATCGGTAAAAGCAATGGCAGCTGGCCCGTCCCAAGGCTCGGTCAAGCATGCATGGTAGCGATAAAAATCTAATTGTTTTTTATCTATTTGCTCGTCTTTTTCCCAAGCTCCGGGAATAAGCATCATCATGGCATGGGGCAAAGAACGGCCGGACAAAACAATCAACTCAAAAAGATTGTCCAAAATAGCTGAATCGCTTTTGCCCTCCACCAAAATCGGCTTAACTTTTTTAATGTCTTCGCCAAAAAGCTCGCTAGTTAATAATCTTTCTCTTGCGCGCGTCCAATTAATGTTGCCTCTCAAAGTATTAATTTCCCCATTATGGGCAAGGAATCTAAATGGCTGGGCAAGATCCCAGGTGGGAAAAGTATTGGTGCTATAGCGGGAATGTACTAGGGCTAAAGCGCTCTTTAAGCTCTCATCTTTTAAGTCCAAAAAGAAGCTTCCCACTTGGTCAGTAGTAAGTAAGCCTTTGTAAGAAAATGTACGGCTGGACAAATTTGGGATATAAAAAAACTTTTTCTGCTTGATTTTTGATTTTCGGATAATATTTTCAATTTGTTTTCTTATGATATAAAGTTTTCTTTCAAAATCCTTGGGTCCCAGCAAATAATTTCTCTTCGCAATAAAAACCTGCTCAATCACTGGCTGGGTCTTGCGGGCAGTTATGCCTAAAACTGAAGAATCCACTGGAACTTTGCGAAAACCCAAAAGAACTTTGCCTTCTTGTAAAATAACTTTTTCAATTACTTTGCGGCAAAACTCCCGGTCTTTTTTATCCTGGGGGAAAAAAACCAAGCCCGTCCCATATTCCCCTGCATTTGGCAAGTTAATTTTTGACTCAAGACAAATCTTTTGGAAAAATTCATGGGGAGTTTGGATTAATATCCCCGCCCCATCCCCGGTTTTTGGGTCCGCACCCACGGCTCCGCGGTGAGAAAGGCGATTTAATATTTGCAGGCCTTGCCGGACAATACTGTGGGATTTTTGGCCTTTGACTTGGCAGACAAAACCTACCCCGCAACTATCGTGTTCAAATTGCGGATCATACAAACCCTGTTTTTTTGGTAGGTTTTCATCGTAACGCATATTTCACCTTTGTTTAAGAGGGTAAGGCACAAAGGTGCCGAAGCAAAAGCCCTACCCTCTATGAATCTAATATATGCAATTTTGCTGGCATTTTGATTTTTTAGCCTTAATATAGCAAAAACTATAAATTAAGGGTCAATAATCCTACAATTTTGTAGAAAAAATGACTGAAAAGAGGGTGTTTTATACGTTTTTGTAGTAAATTCAGTTACTCATTTTCTTTTAAAACGAATAACGCGTTAAAGCTTTTGAGCCTTGTTTCTTAAGGATTTTATTTTTTACCCCCAAGAGAAGATCCCGACTGGCAGTAGCAGAAGAAACATTTTTATGAAACAATAAATAATCTTTTCTAGAAAAATCCTTATTTTTGAAATATTCTTTCGCTAAGGTTAATCTGGTTTCTGCAGTTTGGGATTCCGGCTTAATATTAAATAAAAGTTCTTTAACCGCTTGATGGATAACCTGCAGCATAAATTCAACAAAATCCGTAGAATCGCCTTTTTTATCCGCCTGTCCTAAAACCTTGTAATACTGTTTTTGTTTTTCTTTGATAATTGACTCAACTGGAATATATTCAAAAAGAGGATGAAATTTAGATAAAATTGCAGTTTGCCATAAGCGCCCAATCCGGCCATTTCCATCTGAAAACGGATGGATAAATTCAAATTCATAATGAAAAACACTGGATTTTATCAAAGGATGCAAATCGTCTTTCCTTTTTAAGAAACTAAAAAGATCAGCCATCAATTTAGGCACCATTTGGTATTTAGGCGCCATATGCATTACTTCTTGGCCCTTAAAAATCCCAACATTTTTGCCTCGCAAACAGCCGGCATCATCTGCTAGCTTTTGCAGCATAGTTAAGTGTGCTTTGAGTAAAGAGTTGAGGTCATCAACTTTATAGGTCGTGATCAGATCATAAGCCTTGATAGCATTTTTTACTTCCAAAATATCTTTTTGCGGGCCAATTACTTTTTTATTATTTAATATATCTGTAACTTGTTCTTGCGTTAATCGATTCCCTTCTATCGCTAAAGATGAGTAAATCGTCTTAATCCGATTTTGCCTTCTTAATTGTGGTTGGGCAATAGGTACTTTTAAACCCTCAAACTGGCCTAAAAGACGAGTTGTTTCACTGCAAAGATTAAGCATTTTTACAGTAATTTGAAAAGGCGGATATGTTTTTGTCATGTTACGATAGTATCATATGATACTATCAAAAACAAGTGTCACGGAGATTCTGCAGCCACTGGCTGCACTTTTACAGCGCCCCATCTCCAGTCTCTCCTGTACGAATGCGAATAGCTTCTTCCACTGGAGAAATAAAGATCTTTCCATCCCCCACAGCCCCAGATGCGCAAACTTTTCGGATAATGCCAACAGCAATAGGTACATTTTTATCTTCCACAATAATCTCAAGCTTGATTTTTGGCATAAACTCTACCCGATACTCTCCCACGCGCCACTCCAAAAGAATGCCCTTTTGCTTGCCCCGCCCCTTTACTTCGGTAATCGTTATTCCGCAAAAACCCTGGGCATCCAAAGCCTCTCGCAAATCATCTAAATTTTCCGGCCGAATAATTGCTTCTATCTTTTTCATGGTTTTTTCCTCCTTAAATGGTTTCCGCATGCTGGGAAATATCCAGCCCGATTAGTTCTTCTTTTTCCCCAACCCTTAGGCCAATGGATAAATCAACTATTTTTGCTAAAAGCAAAGTAACAAAAAAAGCAAAAACCGCAGTTATGAAAACCGTAAACATCTGCGTCCATAAAAGCCCGGGATTCCCAAAAAGCAGGCCATTATTCCCTGCGGGGTTAACCAGCTTGCTGGCAAAAATACCAGTAGCAATAGAACCCCACACCCCGCCCATGCCATGACAGGCAAAAGCATCGAGCGATTCATCAATCCTTAAAGTCATGCGCAAAACAATCATATAATAAGAAATTGCCGCAGCTATTGCTCCGATAATCAAAGCAGATAGGGTATCTACAAAACCTGCAGCAGGAGTAATAGCAACTAATCCAACCACTGCTCCAGTTGCAACCCCCAAAACACTTGGCCTACGGTGCAGCCAGCTCAAAAACATCCACATAAGAGCTGCAGCTGCGGCTGCCATATTAGTCACCACAAAAGCATTGACCGCCAGTTCATTGGCTGCCAAAGCTGATCCTCCGTTAAAACCAAACCAGCCAAACCACAGGAGAACTGCCCCCAAAACTACCAAAGGAATATTGCTGGGCTCCATATTGTCTTTGCCATAGCCTTTTCTTTTGCCAATGACCAGTGCAATGGCTAAAGCAGAAAATCCGGCAGTAACGTGCACAACTGTTCCGCCAGCAAAATCCAATGCTCCCATGTTTCTAAGCCACCCGCCCATTCCCCATACCCAGTGCGCCACAGGATTGTAAACAAAAAACGACCATAGGGCCGTAAAAGCCAAGAAAGCTGAAAAACGAATGCGCTCAACAAAAGCCCCGACAATTAAAGACGGAGTAATAATGGCAAAAGCTGCCTGGAACATCATAAAAGCCAAAAAAGGAATCGTAGCTGCGTAATCTGGATTGGGAGAAAGCCCTACTCCAAATAATCCCAGCCATTTTATCCCGCCAATTATCCCGCCATGCGACGGGCCAAAAGCTAAAGTGAATCCAAATAAAGCCCATTGCACGCTAATTAAAAATAAACAAGCAAAGCACATCATAATGGTTGATAAAATACTTTTTTTTCTTACCATGCCGCCGTAGAAAAAACCCACAGCTGGGGTCATCAAAATAACCAGAGCTGTAGAAATAAGCACCCAAGCTGTATCTCCTGCATTGATTCCCATTTTCCTCTCCTCCTTTTATATATTTATATCCAACTGCGTGGTTACAGTTGGCTTAGCGCCATTGTTATAAGTTCCATAGGCAAAAATAACTGAAGTATTGGGAGAAAAAGTCCAGGAAAAGCCATAAAACAATGCTCCCAAAGCAGATTTTGTACCAGCATAATCCACGCAAACCCAGAGCTTTTCTGTCAAAACCTTATCCCAAGTGAGCATAAGCCCGGCATTTTCTTTTACTCCCAAAACTTTTTCATTCCCAACAAAATATCCAGCAGAAATCCGGCCAAAGCCAAAAGTTTTTGCTGCTATTCCGTATAAAACATTTTGATCTGTTACTCCGGGCAGAGTGCCAAAACCAAATCCTCCAATCGCAATGGCCGGCAACATATCTTTTTCCGGCCAGCCGTATTTAAGGTTAAAAGTAAGGGGAGCAGCTTGCGGCTCAAAAACATCAAGCCCTGCTTCCAAGCCCGGCAATATTCCGTAAGTTAAACCCGCATCAGTTGGAAAGGCATAATCACTCCCCGGCATACCGGACACCGTAAAATAATTATCTATCCCAAAATGCCAGATCCCTTGCGCCTGGATATCAGTTGAAGGATTCCAGATTTGGGTCGATGGCGTAGCATAACCAACCCCGGCTAAAAAACTTAGCAAAAACACCCCAAACATCAAGCGCACCAAAAACCTAAAAGACATACCAAAAAAATCGATTCTCATTTTTTCCCTCCTTTAACTTAACCATAACCTTTTAACTACTTAGTAATATGCAATTTTCAGGCCAGAGAAATCACGAGAGGAATCACACAATAACGTAAAAAAAGATAGAAAAACGAAAGGTAAATATACAATTTTGTAGAAAAACTATCTGTCTATCTAAAAACCTCTACTTTCAGAAAAAATCCTTTTCATGTTATACTCTTTCCGGTTCTAATCCTTAATTCTTATCCCTAATTCTTATCCTTATTTATGGAGGGATGGCAGAGTGGTTGATCGCGCCTGTCTTGAAAACAGGTATTCCCGCAAGGGAATCGGGGGTTCAAATCCTCCTCCCTCCGCCAGATTGGTAATCAGTCGTTAGTAACTGGTATTTTAAAAATAAGAATGACTATTAAAAATTTAATTAGAGCTTATAAATAACTGATTTAATCTGAAAAATCCCATGCCTGAAAAATTCCGCAATAAATATAGAATTGATACTATCCGGTTAAAAAACTATGATTATTCTGCCAATGGCTATTATTTCATTACTATCTGTACCAAAAACCGATTGCATTATTTTGGAAAAATCATTGATCAAAAAATGGAATTATCAGAAATTGGAAAAATTGCCCATAAATGCTGGTTGGAAATCCCAAACCATTTCCCTTTTGTAATTTTAGATGAATTTGCCATCATGCCTAACCATATCCATGGGATAGTGATCATTAACAAGAAAGAAAAAAGGCAATCTGTTGGGGTGGAGACACCTGTGGAGGCACAAGATCTGTCTGTGGAGGCACAAGATTTTGTGTCTCCACCATCCTCCCCTGTCCCACCACCCCAATCCAAAAACACCTTTGGCCCACAATCAAAAAACCTAGCCTCTATAATCAGAGGGTTTAAGGTCGGGGTGAAAAAATATGCCACCATAAACAATATTGATTTTGCTTGGCAATCAAAATATTATGAGCATATTGTCCGAAATGAAAAAGCATTAAACAGAATTAGACAATACATACAAAACAATCCTTTAAACTGGGTAAATGACAAAAATAATTAAAAAATCAGGATGAGATGAGGCGGTATTTCTGTATCTTATACCCCAGCATTCTTTCAGTTAGACCAAGAGCTTTGGCAGCTTGGCGCTGGGTTTTGTGTTTATTCAAAGCCTCAATAATTTTTTGCTTTTCAATAGATTCTACGATTTCTGGCAGGGTCGCGCCTTCCAGCTTAAGCTCCCCCACCTCTTTGGAAAAATTAGCGGGTAGATTTTCTGGGGAGATAATTTTTCCCGGACACAAAATAACTGCCCGCTCCATGATATTTTCCAATTCCCTCACATTCCCCGGCCAACCATAGAGCATAAGCATGTCTAGCGCTGTTTGATTAATGCCTTCAATCTTTTTTCCGTTTTGCTTATTGAATTTATGCAAAAAATGCACCGCCAAAAGCGGAATATCTTCTTTTCTTTCGCGGAGCGGCGGCAAGACAATCGGAAAAACATTGATGCGATAAAAAAGGTCTTCGCGGAATTTGCGCTCTTTGATCATTTCTTCTAAATTACGATGAGTAGCACAAATAACTCTGACATCTACTTTAATAGTTTTGGTAGCACCCAAGCGCTCAAATTCTTTTTCCTGCAAAACCCGGAGAAGTTTTATTTGGGTGGGAATTGACAGGTCCCCAATTTCATCCAAAAAAATTGTTCCGCCATCTGCCATTTCAAAACGGCCAATTTTGCGCTCAATGGCTCCAGTAAAAGCCCCGCGTTCATAGCCAAAAAGTTCAGATTCGAGCAAATTTTCCGGCAGAGCCGCACAAGCTACTTTTATAAACGGCTTATCTGCCCGCGGGCTGGAGTAATGAATGGCAGAAGCAACTAATTCTTTTCCGGTTCCGGATTCTCCTCGCAGCAACACCGCTGCCTGGCTCTGCGCCACTTGAACCGCTGCCTCCAAAATATTTTCCATCAGCGGAGACGTATAAATAATATTACCGAATTTAAACTTGGCTTTAAGCTGCTGCTTTAATTTAATATTTTCAGAAACAATGGCTTGTTTATCTTTTTCAGCTAGTTCGCGGATTTTTACTGCCTGCCCCACCATAGAAGCAATAATCGATAAAAGATGGCTGTCTTCTTCATAGGGAATATTGCCTTTGAATAAATGATCAACCGAAAGCGCGCCAATAACTTTATTATCATTCTTGATCGGAACGCATAAAAAAGCAAATTTTCTTTCTTTTAGGTCTTTGCGCGCTTGAGTACGGTTCAAAAAAAGCGGTTCAGATCCAATATCCTGCACCACCATAGGCAGGCCGCTTTCTACCACCCGCCCCACAATCCCTTCCCCAATTTTATAGCGGCCGCGGGCTTTTTCTTCTTTGGTCAATCCTTGCGCAACTTCGATTTTTAATTCATTGCTGGCTGGATCAACCAAAACCACCATGCCTCTTTGCATTTCAAGATTAAGAGAAAGAATTTCCAGGATAGAACCAAGGCTTTTTTCCAAGGCTAAAGAAGAAGATAAGGCATTGCTTATTTCAGATAAAACTTTTACTTTGATATCTGCCATGGGGCTCATACAATATTGTATTATACTACAAAAACGTAGAAAATCAAGCAGGTAAAAAGCAAAAGGCTTTTTGGGAAGAAACATCTGAAAGAAGCTTGAGTCCTTTACCGGGAAAATCAAAAACCTTGAGGATGTTTTCGTATTCAGCAGCTTCAGGGAGCAGCTTATTTAAATTATTCGGCAAGGAATCCAGCCACAGCTTATTAAAAAACATATCCTTGTTTTCCATAAAAAGCGCAGCATAAAAGATACTGACCTCTACCAGGTCCAAGAAAAAATGCGAACCAAAGGAAAGCTCGGGCATAAATCCGCCTTCCGGATCATCAATTTCAACCAGCGCAGAAATATTATTGATTTCGGAAAAACTAACCGGCACTCCCAAAGAAGGATCGCGGGTTCCCCAGCGGCCCGGGCCAATTAAAAGCGCGGAAATTTTCTTTTCTTGCCTCATCTCACGGTTGATCTGTCCAATCAAGCGGGCAATTTCGTATTTTTTTGACATGATTAAATTACTATATTCCCTGGGATCAACAAAAATAAGCCGCTGGATCGGCTGGGAAACGCTGCCTCCCATAATATTGCCTTTGGCGCGGAAAAGCAGTTGTGCATCTGAAATATCCTTTGGGATTTTTACCCGGCCCCCGCTGCCCTTGGCCTGCAAAGGCCGACACTGCAGCAAATTAATTTGCATAAGATTTTTTTCATCGAAATTTAGGGTAAATTCAATATCTACTGGGTAAGCATAGGCGCTTTCTAAAACTTTCAGCATTTTTTGCATTGTTTGGGTAAAATCGGTTTTTGATAGTAATTTATCAAAAGTTAAGATCCAGGCTTCTCCAAGAAGCCCTAATTCCTTTTTTTTAGCCTCTGCAGCATAATCTCTTTCCCCAACCAAATCCAAGCTAAGGTTTTTTTCTTTTTGCAGCAGCTCTTCCAAAGAAACAGTTTGCAGGATATTTTGGCTGACATTTAAAATATCTACATCATGCTGGGAAAATTTTTTCAGTTTATCCATATCTGCGTAAGGTTTTAATAACGGGTGATCCAAGGCTGCAATGCGCGGATAATCCCCTTCGACCCGGTCAACCGCCCGGGTCCCCAACCCCAACACCAGGCGCAGCATACCGGCCTGCGGATGCATATTTTCGTGCCAGACAAAAGTATTGTAAGAAACCCCCACCCCAGCCAAAAAAGGGAAAAAAGAATCTTTGTAATGCTTGCCGGAAACGCGCTGCACCAAAAGCGCCATCTGCTCATCCAAAAGGCTCAAGCCCCTTTGCAAGCGGTAATTCAGCGCATCTTCATTCATGCAGCTGGCAAAAATCCTTTTTACGATTTTCTCAAAATTTTGGTATCTTTCTTCAGGCGTGCCCTGGTTAACGCAAAAAATACTCTCATATTTTCCCGCAAAAGCATTGCCAAAACTATCTTCCAGCAAGCTCGATGAGCGCACAATGATGGGCGACTGGCCGAAATATTCGATCATCTGATGGAGCTTTTCTTTAATTTCGTCCGGGAAAACGCCGCTTAACATTTTTTCCCTTAGTTCTTTTGCCCTTGAAAAAAATCCGGCTTCGGTTTTTTGCTCCAGCCACAAATCCCACCAGCTATTTTCCACTATATATGTATAAAAAACATCTGACCCGATATAAAAAGAATCATGCGGCTCTAAATATTTTTCCCAATCAAAGGATTTATCTTTTTGCAAAATTTTGCGCGCCAGCAGCATGCCCAAAGTTTTTCCTCCGATATAGCCGGTGCCGATCATGCGCCTTTTTATCGCCAGCAAATCTTCCAAAGAGAAATTCCCTTTGGCCAAAGACAGCATCCTTTCTTCCCGGCCCAGCATAATCGCACTAAGCTTTGCCAGCATTTTTGGCCTTTTTTGGGAAGTTGAAGGCAATTGAGAAATTTCTTCAGCTTCCAAGAATAAGTGGTCCCAATAATCCAAGCTTCTTTTGGCGCTTTCAGTGGCTGCTAAAGAAACATAAGAAAAAAGCCGGGCTGCTTCTGCGCTATTGCCAAGAGGCACAAACTTTTTTTCTTTTTCAATATGCGGCAAGAACATGGTTGGGGAATAGCGGTTCCAGACTTTTAACGGGTGGACGTAAAATTTCCCGGCAAAATGAAAAATATCCAGCAAAAGCTGGGTAGTTTCCCGGATCCGCGCAATAGTTTTAAAAGAATGCTTATTTTTAAGCAGCGCAAAATAGGCAATGGTATTTAGCTTGAACAAATAAGGGCAAGTAACCATAAAAAAATTGCCAACCATAAGGTCAGTTGCCCAAAAAGAAAGCAAATCCGATAAGCAGTCAAAAACATAAAAAGCCCCTATTCCTTCAGCAGTTACAATGTCATGGATTTTTTTAGAAAAAGACTCAAATCCAGAATCTGCGTCCAGTTTATAAACTTTTACTTTTTTATTTTTTATTAGAGATGGATGCTGGGCAAAACGGATGTAAATAACTTTTTTATGGTCCGCCAAAGCCTGCTTAACAAAAGGAGCAACAAATTTTTGATAGCTTTTTACATCATCCACTTGGAAAACAACATTATCCCCCAAGCGAAGATTTTGTAAAATATTGTCCAGGCTTTTGATCCCAGTGGTTGAAATATCTTCCATTTAATTGATATCCCAAAAACTTTTGAGCTCTTTATAATTGAATAAAGTTGTAAGCGCTTGGCTGCGAGTTTCGATACCCGCTTCTTCAACTGCAGCAATCGGATTTAATCCCCCCAAAACCACAATCCCCACCCTGCCCATGCCCACCGGCACGCCCAAAAGCGGCTGGCTGGCCTTGCCGATCATCCAAGCAGAACCAAGCCCAGCTTCTTCGGCTTTTTTTAGTACTTCTTCGGCTTTTTCTTTGGAAATTGCCGGGATCTCGCGAAAACTAGCCATGACTTTTCCCTGGCCCGAAGCTAAAACTCCCCTGACATCTGTCATTTTGCTGCGGATAAAAATTTCTAAAGGGTCAAGGGTTGACCCTGCATAACTAATGAGGTCAGTAAATCTTAATGGGATCTTATTTTCAATCTGCAAAATCCCTGCGAATTTTGATTCAACCGGGATTGCTTCTTTTAATAAAATGCCATTCAAATTAACGCTGCACAGAGTGCCAAACCCCACCTGGCCTTCTGGAATATCAATTCCTCCTAATTCCTCTCCTTCATAAGCGCAAGCAACTAAGCGCCCCATATTAAAAGCATGGTCAAAAACTTCTGCCATAATTTTCATGGCTAAATTAAATTTATCTTTGGGAATAAAAGAAACATTGAGAATAACTGAACCAATTTTTTTCGCCAGATCAAAATCCATTTGATAAGCTAAGGACTCAATCTTTGAAATTACAAACCCAACCTTGTCCGAAACCAATAAATTTTGCAACTCTGCTTTTCCTTTTTCTGTAATCAAGCGCCCTTCCTTCCACTTGCCGTAAGTCAAGCCTCTTTCATCCATAATTTTAAGGTGGTAGCGCACAGAACGTTCGGTTAAATCAATCCCAAAATCACGTAGTTTAATTGAAATATCCGCAGATCCAATCGGATCTTTTGAATATGCAATAATCTTCAAAATAGCACTGATTTTACGTTCAATATCCTGCATAAAATAACCTCAAGATTAATACTCGTCATCCCCCGATTTAGTCGGGGGATCCAGTCTAGATTCCTGCCTTCGCAGGAATGACACATCAAAAATCATCTTTTCCTTGACTTACGGCAATCGATTGCCGTATAATCTTTTTCACTTTTAGATCATCTTGCTAAATACTAGAATAGCAGAGTTTAGTAAAATTTAAAAGCGAGATCAAAAAAAACAAACCCCGCAATCGGGGTAAAGGAGTTGATAGTTTTATGGTAAAAGAAGTATTAGAGGCTGTGAAAAAAAGGAATCAGGGTGAGGTTGAGTTTCATCAGGCAGTAGAAGAAGTTTTGGAGTCCATTGAACCAGTTTTACAAAAGCACCCGGAATATAAGCAGGCTAAGATCGCAGAAAGAATTGTTGAACCAGAAAGACAAATTTTGTTCCGCGTGCCTTGGCAAGATGACAAAGGCGAATTCCAGGTCAATCGTGGCTTTCGCGTAGAATTTAACAGCGCCATTGGCCCTTACAAAGGCGGATTGCGATTCCATCCTTCGGTTTATTTAGGCATCATCAAATTTTTAGGATTTGAGCAAGTTTTCAAAAATTCTTTAACTGGCCTGGCCATGGGCGGCGGAAAAGGCGGATCAGACTTTGATCCCAAGGGAAAATCTGATTCTGAAGTGATGCGTTTTTGCCAAAGCTTCATGCTGGAATTACAAAGACATATTGGCCCAGATACCGATGTTCCAGCTGGAGACATTGGTGTTGGCGGAAGAGAAATTGGCTTTATGTTTGGGACTTATAAAAAAATCCGCAATGAATTTACCGGTGTATTAACCGGCAAAGGCTTGGATTGGGGCGGAAGTTTAGTTCGAACCGAAGCCACAGGCTATGGGTTGATCTATTTCTTATTGGAAATGTTAAAAGACATGAAAAAAGAAATAAAAGGCTCAACTGTTGTAAGCTCTGGCTCTGGCAATGTTTCTATTTATGCAGTACAAAAATGCCAGGAACTGGGAGCCAAGGTTATTGCCATGAGCGATTCCGACGGCTACATTGTAGATGAAAGCGGAATAGATCTAAAAGCTGTAAAGCAGATCAAGGAAATTGAAAGAAAAAGAATTAAAGAATATGTAAAAAACCACTCTGGCGCAAAATACTATGAAGGCTGCAATGGCATCTGGACCGTAAAATGCGATATCGCCCTGCCCAATGCCACGCAAAATGAGATTAATCGGACTTCAGCTGAAAAACTCGTAGAAAATGGCGTCTGGGCAGTTGCTGAAGGAGCGAATATGCCTTCTACTCCTGAAGCCATAAAAGTTTTCTTGTCCAATAAAGTTGCTTTTGGCCCAGCCAAGGCTGCCAATGCCGGCGGGGTGGCGGTCTCGGGGCTGGAAATGGCGCAGAACAGCCAGAGGATTTCTTGGAGCTTTGCAGAAACCGATAAATTCTTAAAAGAAAGAATTATGAAGCATATTTATGACCAAGCCAAAGCTGCGGCTGAAGAATACGGCAAGCCCGGAAATCTAGTGGTAGGAGCAAATATTGCTGGATTTGAAAAAGTAGCTCGTTCCATGCTGGCACAAGGATTGGTATAAGCTGAAAAAATAAGTTTTTTAAAAGGCCCTTGTTAGAAAAAACTAGCAAGGGCCTTTTTATTGTCATCTTATTGTCACCTTCTGGATAATAAAACCAATTATCATACCGATAATACCTGACACTCCTGCATCAAACTTCCCCAAGACTGATAATGTAGTTGCTGCTACGATTACAAAAGGCACAACAAACAAAGCAAGAAAATGGCCTGATACAAAAGTTATTCCAGCTTCTTTTGGATCATTTTTAAAAATATTAGCATATTTACAACTTACAATACCCGCACATGTGCTCCCTATTAAAAAAACACCTATAGCAATTATAGATTCTGGATTAAAATTCATTTAAATACTCCTTTAATATTTTTTTCTCTCTCAATATTTGACAGCAAGAATACTTACGAGCTATAATATGTTTTGAGCGTGTCCCAGGAGTGGGTGCCCGCTCTTTTTTTTACCAAATTTTAACCAAGAGGTTTTTATTAATTATTTTTTTCAGCTCAGTATTTCTCCCGGTAAAATTGTCTTTTATTGCTCCACAAATTAAATCGACCATTTGCATAATATCAACATATTCGGAATTAATATGCGTAATGTATTTCACTCTCTTAATTGTTTTTGTATTAATTTTCTTGATTAAATATTCATTAAAATTATCAAACTCGCCATCCAATAATCGCCGCTCTGCTCTATCAATAACAACATCTGTTTCTAAAAAATCGCGGTTTTTTACAGCAAAAGAAATTATTTTAGCTAAATTGTATTCATCAAAAACATTATGTAATTTTCTATGCCCGTCAACAGCAAATTTTCCTTTATATTTTTCTTTATTAATACAACGAAAAAATACTTTTAAATCAAGCTCATTAATAATTTTTAAAAGTTCTTTATATAAACTTAATGAGACATCCCTACTTTTAATTTCTTTTTTATAGCCAAACTTATTTTTTATATCTAGCATTCTATTTTGCAGCACAAACAATTCTTTTGAATTTAAAGGAAGCGCCACAAGAATATAAAATAAACTTGCTCCCGTAGAAATTTTGCTTCCCAAGCTATCAAATTCATAGGGCTTCCCAGGATCGCCACTCTCATCAACAAAAATATAGTTAAGCAATTGATATTCGCCTCCAAAGAGCTTTTTGTCGTTTTGGATCCAGCATAAACTATTTAACTCCTCTCCAGTATCCATCTTTCAAAACAGAAATAACTTTTCCAACCAAAGTTATATTGTCCTTAAAAAGAATGATTGGATATTTGGGGTTTTCGGGTTTCAAATAAACATAAGGCGGCTCATCCACTGACATAAAACGCTTAACTGTAGAACTATCATCAACTCGAGCCAAAACAATATCCCCGGAAAAAAACTCTTTTTCACTTTTTACTAAAACAATATCTCCATCATTAATCCCAGCATTTATCATTGAATCTCCTGAAATTTTTAAAAGAAAAACATCCTCATTTAATTTTGCAACCTCATCTGAAATAGCCTTCCACTCTCCAGAAATCTCGATCGTCTCTAATGGCACCCCAGCACTAGTTACCCCTAAAAAAGCAACTAATGGGGGTTTGCCAAGGTTATCATAAGCAATAGGTAAAAGAGTAAGGCCGCGTGCCGCTGATTCATTCTTTCGGATAAAACCTTTATCCTTTAATTTGCGTAAGAGATCAACAATAGATTGATTAGAAACAACGCCTAAGCGCTCGCGCATTTCTTCAAAAGTAGGAGGATAACCAGTATTTTTGATATAGTCGTATATAATAGAAAGTAACTCTTTTTGGCGCGAAGTCAACATTTTCATGCCAGGAATACTACCCGACTATTTAGTCTGTGTCAAGTTATTCCTTGGAGTGATGCTTGATGACCCGCGCATCTGCCATGTAAGTAACATCTTCGACAATGTTTGTAGCATGGTCGCAAATGCGCTCCAAATGGCGCGCAACCAAAATTAAAGGGAGCGCCCGGGAAACCAAATTAGAATCGCTTACCATAATTTCTTGCAATTCATTTTGGATGGAATCGCGCAAGCCGTCTACTTCTTTTTCTATTTCCCAAACTTTGGATGCAAGCTTAGGATCGCTATGGATAAAAGCATCCAAAGCTAGTGCCACGCTATCCTGCGCGAACTTTGCCATTTTTGGGATATCTACCAAAGGCTTGATCAATTCCTGCCCGGATATTTCAATAGCCCTTTCTGCAATATCTTCGGCCAAATCACCAATGCGCTCTAAATCCGTTGCCACGCGCGTTGCTGCCATAATAAATCGCAGATCCCCGGCCTTGGGCTGGCGCAGGGCAATCATACTAATGCATTTTTCATCGATCTCTAATTCCAAATGATCCACTCCTTCGTCTTTTTTTATCACTTCTTTAGCCATATCCTGGTTGCGGGTCTTTAGCGCATCTACTGATTTTATAATCAATTCTTGAACCAAAACCCCCATTTTCAAAACCGTATCTTTCAAATCCCCCAGCTCCTGATCAAAACTCTTTACAATGTGTTCCATTTTTTTTCCCCTCTCTAACCGAACCTGCCGGTTATATAATCTTCAGTGCGCTTATCTTTGGGCGCAGTAAAAATCTTGCTCGTTTCATCAAATTCTACCAAATCTCCCAAAAGGAAAAAAGCCGTCAAATCCGCTACCCGCGCAGCTTGCTGCATATTATGCGTTACAATCACAATGGTATAATTTTTCTTTAATTCCTGCAGCAATTCTTCGATTTTTTCCGTTGAGACCGGATCCAGCGCAGAACATGGCTCATCCAGTAAAATTATTTCCGGGTTAACCGCCAGGGCCCGGGCAATGCACAGCCTTTGCTGCTGCTCCAAAGTCAGGCCAAGCGCATTTTTATCTAAATTATCTTTTAAGCTATCAAAAAGCAGCACGGTTTCCAGGCTGCGGGCAACGGCTTCTTTTAAAACTGCTTTTCTTTTTTCCCCGCGGATGCGCAGGCCGTAGGCCACATTCTCAAAAACCGATAGCGCAAAAGGATTGGGCCGCTGAAAAACCATGCCTACTTTTTTTCTCAAGGCGACTAAATCAATATCGGATTTCAATATCATCTCGCCGGAAACAAAAACTTTGCCATTGATTTTTACCCCTTCGATCAAGTCATTCATGCGGTTAAAAGTCCTAAGCAGCGTAGACTTGCCGCAGCCCGAAGGCCCGATAAAAGCTGTAACCTGGTTCTTTTTTACATAAAGGTTAATATTTTTTAGGGCTTGGAAAGTCCCATAATATAAATCTAAGCTTCTAACCGAAATAATATTTTCTTTTTCTAGCATAGCTTCCATATTTTTTAACCAAATCTCCCGGTCACATAATCTTCGGTGCGCTTGTCTTTGGGCGCAGTAAAAATTTGATAGTTGCTTCCAATCTCGATCATCTCTCCCATCAAGAAAAAGGCCGTGCGGTCTGCCACGCGCGCAGATTGGCGCACATTATTGGTAACCAAAATCTGGGTGTAGTTTTTTTTGAGTTCTTGCATGGCTTCTTCTATTTTTGCTGTGGAAATAGGGTCCAGGCCG
Source organism: uncultured bacterium (assembly GCA_964528395.1). Lineage (GTDB taxonomy): Bacteria > Margulisbacteria > WOR-1 > CAZGTC01 > CAZGTC01 > CAZGTC01. The sequence goes on along the minus strand of CAZGTC010000005.1, from coordinate 16,359 downwards.
GAGCAAGGCTCATCGTATAAAATAATCTCGGGCTCAACTGCAAGCGTTCGGGCAATGCACAGCCTTTGCTGCTGGCCGCCGGATAATTTAAAAGCCGAAACTTCTAGCCGGTCTTTTACTTCTTCCCATAAAGCCGAAGCTTGCAGGGATTTTTCAACTATTTCCAAAAGCGTTTTTTTGTTTTTTATGCCCTGCATGCGCGGGCCATAAGCAACGTTGTCAAAAATAGAAACCGGCAATGGCAGAGGCAGGGCAAAAACAATACCGATCCTGCGGCGGATAGAAAAAACATTCTCCTTAAAAATGTTTTTGCCGTCCAAAAGGATTTGGCCGCTGGTTCGCATAGCAGGATAAAGCTCATTCAAGCGGTTGAGGGCCCGCAGAAAAGAAGTTTTTCCACTGTTGGACGGGCCAATTAATCCCAAAATTTCTCCGCGCATCACTTCAATTGAAACGTCTTTAACCGCCTGATGCGCAGCATAGTAAATATTCAGGTCAATTGCTTGCAATTTGCAATCCGCCATCTGTTTTACCAAGTCTTTCTTTTCCTAAATTTTGCCCGGATAAAAGAAGCTGAAATATTCAGCATAAATACCATGGCTACTAAAACCAAAACCGAGCCGTAGCGTATTTTTAGCGGGACATTCGGGACTTGAGTGGCTAAAACATAAATATGGTAAGGCAGCACCATGGCCTGGTCAAAAACTGACTGCGGAAGCGACGGCAAATAAAAAGCTGCCACGGTAAAAAGGATCGGCGCAGTTTCTCCTGCGGCCCGTGAAAGCCCTAAAATCGTACCAGTTAAAATTCCAGGCACAGCATTGGGCAAAACCGCATGGCGCACGGTCTGCCAGCGCGATGCCCCCAAAGAATAACTGACTTCGCGAAAAGTCCAGGGAACAGCCTTGAGCGCTTCGCGCGTTGAAGTAATAATAACTGGAAGTGTCATAATCGCCAAGGTTAAAGATCCGGCCAAGATTGAAACTCCGCATTTAAGGAAAGTCACAAAAAGCCCTAAGCCAAAAAGCCCGTAAACAATGGACGGCACTCCAGCCAAATTAATAATGGCAATTTCAATCACGCGCGTTAACCAATTTTTTCCCGTATATTCGCTCAAATAAATTGCCGCCAAAATCCCCAAAGGAATGGAAAAAAGTGCAGTCCCCAAAGTTAGATAAAGGGTTCCCACGATCGCTGGGAAAATCCCGCCGCTGCGCATGCCTTGTCGCGGAATGCTAAAAATAAACTCTTGGGTCATAGCCGGCAAGCCGTAAATTAAAACTTGGATAAAAATAAAAATAACCGGGGTAATAATCAAGATGGTAATCAGCATTAAAATAAAAAAAGCTATTTTTTCAGTTTTACGCGGGTCAATCATATTTTTTTCCTATGTAAAAAGAAATCTGCCAGCACATTAATAGCAAAACTGATAATAAAAAGAACGATACCAATGGCAAAAAGCGAAAAATAATGCGAGCTGCCAGCAACCGTTTCTCCCATTTCTGATGCAATGGTTGCGGTTAAAGTCCTAACTGGCTGGAGGATACTGGTGGGAATAATCGCAGCATTACCCGTAATCATAAGCACGGTCATAGTTTCCCCTATCACCCGGCCAATACCTAACATAACCGCAGCCAAAATCCCAGAAGCAGAGGCTGGCACAATAATCCGGTAAATCGTCTGCCAATGCGTTGAGCCAAGAGCCAAGGCTCCTTCTTTATAGCTTTTTGGGATGGAAACAATGGCATCTTCAATAATCGAAACAATGGTTGGCAGGGCCATAAAAGCCAGCAGAATCGAGCCGGCCAAAGCCGTTAATCCGCTGGGAAGGTTAAAAATATTTTTCAGCCAGGGGGACAGGGTTGCAATCCCGATAAAACCTAAAACTACCGAAGGAATCGCGGCCAAAAGCTCGATCCCGGATTTTAGGATATTGCGCATCCAGGAAGGCGCAACTTCTGCAATATAAATCGCAGCCGCTAATCCCAAAGGCACGGCAATAATGGTAGCGCCAATTGTTACCCACAATGAGCCCAAAATTAACGGCAAAATCCCAAAAGAAGGCGGCTCGGAAATGGGATACCAATTGCGGCCAAAAAGAAAATCCCCTAAGTTATAGCCCCCAAAAAGCGACAAGCCTTCTTTTAAGAGGAAAATAAAAATTAAAACTACAAAAACAATCGAAGTAATGCCTGCGATAAAAATCAATTTTTCAATAATAAATTCAAGCGTATTTTTCATAATTACTTTGCTGGGATAAAATCCATATCCAAAACAATCTGCTGGCCTTCCTTGCTCAAGACAAAATCAAAAAAAGACTTTAATTGGCCTTGCGGATTGCCATTAGTATAAAAAAGCAAGGAGCGCGAAATAGGATATTTCCTGGTTTTTACTGTTTCAATGGTTGGGAAAATATAAGGGGATCCTAAATTTTTCGCAACTGCCAATATTTTTTGGCTCTTAGTAACATAGCCCAGCCCAACATAGCCAATGGCTTCGGGATTGCTGGAAACTTCTTCAATCACAGCTTGCGAAGAAGGCATCATCAAAACATCTGCCGCAAATTCATCTAGGGATTTTTTATTCCCTAATTTAACTACTTCCTCGAGAAAAAAAACATGCGTGCCAGAATTGCGGTCCCGGGATAAAGCCACAATTTTTTGGTTCGGGCCCTTTAATTCTTTCCAGTTTTTTATTTTGCCAGTATATATGTCGGATAGCTGCTGGATAGTAAGCTGGGCAATAGGATTAGAAGGGTGCGCAATTAAAGCAATGCCATCATTGGCCACGATAAATTCTTTAGGCTCAACGCCCCTTTTTTCTGCCATTTCAATTTCTTTGTTTTTTATTTCCCGCGAAGATTGGGCAATGCTGCAGGTATTGGAAATTAGCGCTGCCATGCCTGTACCCGATCCCCCGCCAGTTACTGCAATGGCTATATCTGGATTTTTTAGCATAAAAGCCTCGGCCCATCCCTGGGCTAGATTTACCATAGTATCCGAGCCTTTTATTTGAATGGCTTTTTTCGGCGCTCCACAAGAAGCCATAAAAGGCACTAGTAAAATTAAAGCTATCAGCCAAAATTTACGCATACAGATTTTCTTTTTTAATTTATGTATTTCCACTTTATTTTGTAAATTATTTTACTTCTTTTTCATGTCTTTTACATTAAGATTATGTAAAATCTATGTAAAATTTACCACATTAAATCGGGAAAACTAAAGTAAAAATAGAACCTTTGCCCTCTGTGCTTTCAACTAGAACTTCGCCTTTATGCATCTGCATAATATGCTTGACAATCGAAAGCCCCAAGCCTGTTCCCCCTGCATCTCGCGAGCGCGCTTTATCCACGCGATAAAACCGCTCAAAAATATGGGGTAAATGATCTAGTGCAATGCCTACTCCTGTATCTGCAACAGAAACCAAGATTTTTTGCCCTTCTTTTTTCAACGTGACCGTAATTTTTCCTTTATTTGGCGTATATTTAACCGCATTGTCTAAAAGGTTTAGCAAGGCGCGGTAAATTTGGTCCTCAACTGCCAAGATTTCAATTCCTTTTTCCTCCTGCCGGACCAAACTGATGGATTTTGATTGCAGGGCTGGATAGATTGTATCTATTGCTTTTGCGATCAAATTATTCAAAGATATCCTGGCAAAAGGCTCCGTTGCTTTTTGGCTTTTTTCCAAAGTGGAAAGCATAAGGATATCCGTAATAAGCAGGGAAAGGTTGTCAACCTGGCGGCTAATTTTTTGCAAAAACTTAAGATTATTTTGCGGATCGTTCAAGGCCCCATCCTGCAAAGTTTCAACCAGGCTTTTGATAGCTGTCAAAGGCGTGCGCAGCTCGTGCGATACATTGGCCACAAAATCCGAGCGGTACTTTTCCAGCTTTTTTAAGCGCGTAATATCGCGCAAAACGCAGATTGCCCCGATTAATTCTTTTTTAGCATTCTGCATCGGCACAATATGCGCGCTAAAAACTACTGCAAATGGGACAATTATTTCAATTTCTTCTTCAATGGAAACATTTTTTTTCAAGACTTCTTCCACGCGATCCGCAATCTGGTTATTCAATACTACTTGCCGCACGCTCTTGCCAATTGCTTCTGGCTCTAAAAAGCCAAACTGCCTTTCAATCGCAGGGTTCGCCAAAATAATCCGGCTTCTTAAATCAACTGCCAAAACCCCCTCCTCCATGCTGGATAAAATTGCAGCCAATTGGGATTTTTCCCGGGAAAGCTGGTCAAGCAGCTTGGATAAGCGCTGCTTCATCTCCTCGGATTTTTTTTCTGCGTCTTTTGAATTAAAACGCCATTTGAAATTAAGCATCTTTGAATTTATATCCTACTCCGCGCAAAGTTTCGATATAAGCTCCGGTTTTCGGGCCCAGTTTTTCCCGTAAGCGCTTTACATGCACATCTACGGTGCGCGTTTCTAAAGCAACCTCAATCCCCCAAACCTTATCCAGCAGGCGCTCGCGGCTAATTACCCTCCCCTTATTTTCTGCTAAATAATAAAGCAGAGAAAATTCTTTCGCGGTTAAAACTATTTTCTTTTCGCCGGCTTTTACTTCATGCTTATCTAGATCAATTTCCAGTTGCGGAAATTTCAATACGCGCGATTCTTTTATAGGCTGCGTCCTTTTAAGCACGGTTTTAATTCGGGTAATTAGTTCGCGCATGCTAAAAGGCTTAGTAATATAATCATCCGCTCCTAGCTCCAATCCCAAAATCTTGTCTACTTCGCTGGCTTTGGCAGTAAGCATAATAATAGGAATTCCAGCCGTTGCGGGGTTTTTCTTTAAATTTTTACATACTTCCAATCCATCCATTATCGGCAGCATAAGATCCAAAACAATTAGATCTGGATTTTTTTTCTGCGCTAAGTCCAAGCCTTCTCTTCCGTTAAGGGCCCTGGCAATAGAAAAGCCTTCTTTTTTTAAGTTATACTCAATTGCCTCTAAAATATCTGTTTCGTCTTCTATTATCAGAATCGTTGGCATATGCTTCTCCTAATAATATAAATCTTACCATGGAATTATCGGCTATCAATCGAATAGATTTCACTTGGCTAGTGAATGTTAATATTCTTTTGCATGAAAATTGAATGTTCCAATATTTTCACAATTTCTGCCATATATTCAACGATTGCTTTTTCGCTGCCCGGCAAAACAAAAATCAAGCTTTCACCCAGCACCCCGGCCAAAGAGCGGGAAATAAGCGCGGCCGGATTATCCTCTCCATATTTTAAGCGGATAAAATCCATAATACCCGGCAATTCCAGTTTTAATAAAGGCTTAATTACATCCGGCGTAATATCTTTTCCCCCGATTCCAGTTCCACCAGTTGTAAAAACGATCTCTGTTTTTTCTTTTTTTATTTTTTTTATCTCTTGGAGCAATCGGCTTTTGCTATCCGGAATTAAAACTCGCGATAGTTTAATTTTCCAAGGCCGCCCTTTAAAAAACTTTTCCAAAAGCTCGGCAATTTTTGGTCCGCTCTTATCTTCGTACTCTCCAGCGCTGGCCCGGTCGCTCAAAGTAATAATCTTAATATTAAGCTCTTGCGGGATATGTTTTATCAAGTCATTAATCTTTATGCTCCCTCCCTTAAGAACGCGGCAAAAAAGACCTTCTTTAGGCATAACGCAACGCCCGATCTCTTGAAAAATTGCACAATTTTGGCCATGGCATTTTTTCCCAATCTGCACCACTTCTAATAAAACTGATCCAATTTTAAAACGGTCCAACAAAGAAACTCCGGATAAATCTATTCCTTGAGTAGTAATATTTTCTGCAAACTCTCCGGGCTTAATATTTTTCTTTTCTTGTTTTGAAAAAGCATCGATTTTTTCTTTGGCGAGCAAACTCACCTGCCGGTGCCAGGAACCTGCATGCGCATCCCCTTGAATGCCCTTTTTATCAATAAAAACAGCTTGCACTGGTTCTTTTATCGTTCCTTTTTTCTTAGATATATTTAATGAAAATACTTTAGGCTCTTTCATTCATTTCTCCTTTATTTTTTTTACCAGATAAATTTGTTCTATGCGCATATTTTTATCAATTGCCTTACACATGTCATAAATCGTTAAAAGAGCCAGGCTAACTGCAGTCAAGGCTTCCATTTCTACCCCAGTTTTACCCAGACACTCAACACGAGATTCAACCTCAATCCGATTTTTTTCAATTTTAAAGCTAAGGTCAATATGCGTTAATAATAAAGAGTGGCAAAGAGGAATCATGTCGCTCGTTTTTTTAGCAGCCTGAATCCCAGCTATTTTTGCAACCGCCAAGACATCCCCTTTTTTCATCTGGCTTTGTTTTACTTGCGCAATCGTTTCTTTTTTGAGAACAATTGATCCGGCTGCAATAGCAATTCTTTTTTGATCAGGTTTATCCCCAACATCCACCATTTTTGCTTTACCCTTATTATCTAAATGACTAAAGTTTTTATTATCCGCCAATTTGAATCATCTCCCTTACTAATGCTTTATCACCCTTTTCGGGTTTCTCTCCAATCGCATTTTTTAAAGCTGCTTCAATCCCTTGCTTTCTCACGTCGAATTCAAGGTCAGAAAACAAACAAGGCCGTATTTTGCCGTCTGCGGTTAACCTCAAGCGATTACAGATCGAACAATTGCCCCCCTCCCCACCTTCTACTTCATGAAAATGCCCTTTTTTTAGATCCATTTTTTTGATAAAACGTACTTCCATATTATTTTCTTTAGCAAACATTTTAAAATTTTCATCTTCATTAACTCCGGCAATTAAAACCACATTCATTTTGGTATTTTTAAAACCTGCTTCTTTCGCAGCTCGAATACCGGACAAAACATCTTCGAGGTTCCCGCCGCGGGTAATTTCTTTATATCTTTGAGAGATAAGCGAATCCAAGCTAATATTCAAACGATGCAAGCCCGCAGTTTTTAATTCTTTTGCATATTTTTCAAGCAAGGAACCATTGGTTGTCATCGCCAAAGTTTTGACCCCATCAATTTTCGCTAACCTTGCTACTAAATTAACTATATCTCTTCGGATTAAAGGCTCTCCGCCAGTTAGACGGAATTTATCAAAGCCGAATTTAACTGCAGTACGCACAACCTCTTCGATTTCTTCAAAACTTAATATTTCTTCGTGCTTTTTGAGCTTTATCCCTTCGGCTGGCATACAGTAAGTACAACGCAAGTTACACCGGTCAATAATGGATATTCTTAAGTAATATATCTCTCTTTTAAATTGATCTAACATTAACGATTGTTCCTTTTTTAATTTTTCTAATGCCTTTTTTTATTTGCATAACACCATTGGCAATTGTCAAAGCCTGCATATGTCCAGACCCATGAAAACTAACTAACTTAATTCCTTTTTCGGTTAAAACAATTGGGAAATATTGCTCTCTTTTTGTATCCCTTCTTGAAAAATCACTAAGCAGTCTATTTTTTTGAAAAAACACCTTGGTTTTCCTGCCAACTATTTTATCTATTGCAGGAACAACCAAAAGTTCAAAGGTAATTAAAACTGATACCGGATTCCCGGGCAAACCAAAAATAATTTTCTTGCCAAAAATGCCAAAAACCGTGGGCTTGCCTGGTTTTATGGCTATTTTATCAAAATGTATTTTAACCCCGCATTTTTTTAATGCTTCTTTAACAAAATCATAATCCCCCACTGAAACTCCGCCGGATAAGATTAAGATGTCTGAACCTGCTAACCCTTTTTTTATCAATTTTACGGTAAGAGCAAAATTGTCCCGCACAATCCCTAAATATTTTCCATTAATGCCGATTATTTTCAATTGCGCCAAAAGCATTGGGCCATTGCTATTCCTAATCTGGCCTAGTTTTGGCTTTTGAGAAGATTCAACTAATTCTGAACCAGTAGAAATAACCGCGATTTTAGGCATTTGAAAAACTTTCACTTTCGTTTTTCCAACGGTTGCGAGCATGGCAATTTCCTGGGGCCGAACTATTGTGCCTTTGCTCAAAATCTTCTCTCCTCTCCCAACATCTTCTCCTTTTTCTGAAACATTTAATTTACTATCCCCTTTTGTAATTTGGATTTTGACATTTGAAATTTTCCGCGTATCTTCTACCTTAATAACCTTATCTGCTCCTTTTGGCACCATGGCTCCGGTCATAATTCTTGCGCACTCACCAAATTTAATTGCTTTTTGAGGCACCGAACCTGCGGAAATATCTTCGATAACCTCAAAAATCTTGGAAGGATCTTTGCTATTAACCGCAAATCCATCCATGGCCGAACGATTAAAGGAAGGGATATCAATATCAGAATAAATATCTTCGGCTAAAACACAGCCCAGGACATCGCTGGTAATTTTATCCTCAATCCCTAAAGGATTTGAATGCAATAGAACAATTTTCAAAGCTTCTTTTATTGTTATCATATTACTTGCACCGCTGTTGCTTTAAAAATTAAAAAAACTTTTTTACCTGTAGCCACAGACAATTCCTCTGCTGAAATTTTAGTAATATCTACCACAAACAATTCTCCAGCCAAAATTTTTAGGCGGAAAGTTAATCCTTGCGCAATAATTTCTTTAATCGTTCCCTCCAAACAGTTTCGCGCACTGCTAAAGGTAAGGGGTTTTTCTGAAAGAATAATATCTTCTGGATGCACAATCGCCCAGGCCGTCTCTTTTTTAGGAACTGTTACCTCAAAGTTTACTTTTTCATTCCGAAAAAGATTGCGTCCGTTTTCCTCTATCGTTTTTCCAAAGTAAATATTTTCAATGCCCAAAAACGCTGCAATCTCTTTGGCAGCAGGTTTTTGCACAACTTCATCTGGCCGGCCTTGCTGCACAATTTTTTTATCCATCATAATCATTAAGTAATCAGCAATTGCCAAAGCTTCGGAAAGATTGTGGGTTACCCACATTGCATCCATATTATTTTCTAAGATTATATTTTTGAGCTCTTCCCTAAATGCCTTTTGGGACAAAATGTCCAAATTAGAAAAGGGCTCATCCAAAAGTAAAGTTTTTGGCTCAAGCACCAAGGCTCTGGCCAAGGCTGCCTTTTGGGCCTCCCCGCTGGAAAGCGTTATGGCCCGGCGCAGAGCTAAAGAGCTTATTCCCAATTTTTTTAGCCATATATCAATTTTTTGATTCGCATTTTTATGTTTACGAAAACGCAGCCCGAGTGCCACGTTCTCCTTCACAGTTAGATCAAAAAGCAAAGGTTCTTGAAAAACCATGGCCATATCAAGATTAACGGCTCCGGTTTCAACCCCCATTAATTTTCTTAAATAGGTGCTTTTCCCTGCTCCATTTGGCCCAAGCAATGCTGTAATCATGTTTTTTTTACCTTTTGCTGTATCAAGGTTAAGCCTAAATTAACTGAAAAAGAAAGCACTAATAAAACTAACCCCAAAGCTATGGCTAGGTTAAGTTCTCCCCTTTGCGCTTCCAGTACAATGGCAGTTGTCATTACCCGAGTTTGCCCTTTGATATTTCCGCCCACCATCATCACTGCTCCGACTTCAGAAATGATGCCGCCAAATCCTGCCATAACTGCTGCCAGCAAAGAAAGACGTGCTTCCTTCATCAATAGCCAGATTAGTGTAAAGCCCCTGGCTCCCAATGCCTTTGCCTGCCAGATCATTTTTTGCGGAATTTGTTGAATGGTTGCCATAGTTAAACCTGCAATAATAGGAGTAGCTAATATGATCTGGGCAATAACCATGGCAATCGGCGTATAAATAAATTCCAAAAATCCCAATGGGCCTCCCCGCCAAAGAAATAATAGGACAAAAAGTCCAACTACAACCGGAGGAAGCCCCATTCCAGTATTGATCAGCGCTACCAAAACTTTTTTCCCTGAAAAATTTTTAAGCGCTACAAAAAAACCTAGCAAACCTCCCAAAACAACAGAAAAAGTCAAAGCGGTCCCTGAAACCTTAAAGGTCAAAAGGATTATTTCAAAAAGTTCCGAATAATTAATGGGCATCCGGGAAAAACAACGCTCCTTTATATTTTTCTCTGCCAAAGTCCGCAATAATTTTTTGCGTATCTGAAGAAACGAGAAAATCAGAAAAAGCTTTGGCTCCTGCAGAATTCACTTTTGGGAATTTTTCCGGATTAACCTCTATCACATGGTAAGGATTAAGTAGTAATTTATCCCCTTCAAACAATATAACTAACTTAATTTTATCTTTGTAACTTAAATAGGTTGCCCGGTCAGAAAGAAGGTAGGCCTTTTTTTGGTTTGCAATCATCAATATAGCTCCCATGCCTTGGCCGGATTCAACATACCAAGTATTTGAAAGCAGCACATTTTTCGGCCAGATAGACAGCTCCTTCTTATGCGTACCGGACTTGTCTCCACGCGAGATAAAAAGCGAACTAGTTCCTGCAATTTTACCAAAAGCATCTTGCGCATCTTTGGCCAAACGAGCTCCCGCTGGATCCAAAGCCGGGCCAATTAAAACAAAATCATTATGCATAACTGCTTTGCGATTGATTCCCGCTCCTTCAGCTACCAATTTTTCCTCGTCAGAGGGAGAATGCACCAGCAAAACATCTGCTTCTCCTCTTTTTCCCATTTCCATTGCCATGCCAGATCCCACGGCAATAGTTTTAACGACATAGCCGCTCTGTTTCTCAAACATGGGGATTAGAACATCCAATAAGCCAGAATCAACGGTGCTAGTAGTAGTAGCTAGGATAAGATTTTTAGAAAAAGCCAAAGAAGCTTGGAATAAAGCCAAAACAATTAAAAACCATATAACAATTTTAAATTTTTTCATTTTTTTCTCCTTTCCAAAGGTGGTAGCACAAAATTTTGTGCCTTCCACAGGGAGGCTTAAAAGTTTCCCTTTAAACCCTTTGTTGGAACACAAAATCTTGTGTCCCAACCGCCCCGACCACCCTGTTCTTTTTTTTAAAAGAAGTTAGGTCGTCGGGGTCGGAGATCTTTTTTTATATTTGTACCTGAAGCTCAAACAACAATGTGTTATTATTGATTTGAGTTGTTTCTTCATTCACTAAGTTAAAGTTTATTAATCCTTTAGTTGTCTTATCAAAATAACAGGCATACCCCAAGGTTAATGTATTCACAGCATTGCTAGGGGCAGCTACATCTGAATCATAAACTTCATATTTAACCAATGGCTCATGCTTATCAAACATCCCGGAAAGCTGCAAATAATAATCTTGAAGTTTTGCAGTTGCCGCTAGATTTTGTCCAGTTAAATATTCAGCTACTATTTGATATGGAGCAAAATTATATTCAACATCAACACCTAGATCTTTTTTATCTATTTGTGCGGCGCCGGCTTTTCCATAATAACCAGAAACTCCAATATCTAACAAATCATTTTTATAATTTACTCTTCCCACAATATCTTTAGTTTTATTAACATCTACGCCGCCAGTGCCATTGATAATGGCAGCATCATAATAAAAACCAGAAAACATCGGAATTGCGCCCGCAGCTCGTAATCCATAATCTCGGGAAGGAACAATCAATCCATAATAAGTAGGATTAAGCCCGGTCCCAAAAATCGTTTTATATTTTCCGGAATCATAGGCAAAAGGAAGCAGAAATTGCCCTATTTTTAAAGTAGTATAGGGCAGTTTAAATTGGGCATAAGCATCGGCTAAGGCCACATTGGTCCCAGAAGAAAGCCCCGCAAAATCCGGTTGAACTAAGAATAAAATGTCAGAGGTAATTTCTCCGGTCAACTTAATCCTTGCTCGAGAAAGACTAAACGCATCCATTTGGGCCGCTGCTTCATAGGCTGAATAGCGTACGCGCAGAAAGCCGTTCATCGTTAATTTTTTTAAGAAAGAGGGGATTTCTATTTTAGTTTCAGCCGCCGGAGCTAATACCGGAGCAATTTTAATTCCCTCAACCTTAATCGCAGGCTTTTCAATTTGTTTTTTAACTGCTGCTCCAGAAGATACCGAAGAAACCACAAACAAACAGATTAATAAAACTGCAAACTTTTTCATTCTAAAACTCCTTTCAAATTAATAGAGCTATCACAAAATCAGGTTGAGACAACCTGATTTACGAATAATTTTACCTAAAAACTTACTCTCCTTTCCGGATATAATCTTGATATTCCTTAGTTTCATTTAAATTTTTATACCAGGTATCTGGTTCAGGCATAGGCACATATTTTGTTTTTACTAAATCAAACAACTTGCTAACTTTTTTTTCGCCTTTATCTAGCATGTCTTTTATTTTCTCGGCTATAGATTTTCTATAAACCGCAAACAAAGGTTCTTTTCTTTCGTCTTGAGAAATCGGAACCACTGCTTCAAAATTTTTGGCCAATTTAACCATGTCCCTTATAAACGGCATATTTAATTCGGGAATATCACAAGCCACCACAAAATTAATCTCATTCTTTGACTGCTGCAAAGCTGAATAAATCCCCATTAATGGCCCTTTCCCTGATTCAACATCCGCAACCATCGGCAACTTTAAGAAAGCATACTTTTCTTTTTCATTGGCACTAATCAATATTTCATCAAATTGGCCATTTAGCTGGTCAATAATAACTTTTATTAAAGGCTGGTATTTTACGGAAAGCAAAGCCTTATCCTGCTTCATTCTCAAGCTATTTCCTCCAGCTAAAACAACCGCTGAAGCGGCTTCCTTAATAAACCATTTTTGATCTCTAAAAGAAATAGCATCAGGCGATAGGTCAAAATCAAATTTATCTTTTTCAAAATCTACAATGCGGTCTGCGTATTTCAAAACTTCCTGGCAAGAGGTTTTTGGCGATTCATTTAACGAACCGCGGCAAACCAAAAACAACCCCGGCTCTACTACCAAACGCAAACTGTTTGATTCGCAGACAATAATTTTATTTTTATCTTCCCCAACCTCTTTTAAAAAATGCTCAATTCCTTCTTTTAGGCAGCTTTTTAAAACTCGCAGCCAATAAACTTTTTTGGCCCCTGCCCGCAGCATTTTAATTGTATCTTTATCTTTATTTTCGAGTGTTTCAACCTCTTCCGTTAACTCAAAATTCCCTTTTAAACTGCTGCAAACCCCGCAGCCCCTCCCTCCCCGCGGACAGCTTTCTCCGTCTTCTTTAATCGTAGTAACTTTTAGCGCGATAACATCTTGGCTTTGTTTTAACGAATGAATTATGCGACAAGCTAATTCGGTTTTCCCGGCATTGCGGCCCAGAGCCCCGATAATGACGAGATTATTCTTCAACATCCAGCTTTTTAAGTTCGGCATAAGTAAATACGGGCCCATCGGTACAGCAGTATTTATGGCCGATATTGCAGTGCCCGCATTTGCCTAATCCGCACTTCATATGCATTTCCATGGTAGTAACAATATCACCAGGATCCATGCCTTTTTGGGTCAAAGTCAAATTAACAAATTTAATCATAATTGGCGGACCGCAAAGAAAGCCCACGGTTTCTTCTGGCTTAAAATCAAATTTCTCAAACAGCGTAGTAACTACCCCGACATTCCCGCCCCAGCCATCATCCGGAGAATCAACGGTTAAGAGCGCGTCAAACCCTTCAATTTTCATCCACTTCTCGACTTCATCTACATAGACACAATCTCCGGGACATCTTGCACCATAAAGCAGGGTAATCGGCCCGTATTTTTCTTTTTCATGCAGCATCGTCCGGATCAAAGAGCGTAACGGAACAAGCCCAATGCCCCCAGCCACAAAAACAATATTCTTGCCTTGGGCTGCCTTATAATCAAAGGAATTCCCATAAGGCCCGCGGATAAAAATCTCATCCCCGGCTTTTAACTTATGGATAGCGTTGGTTAATATCCCAACCCGGCGGATCGCCAACTCTAATTCATCCCCTGCTAACTTAGAAGAAGTAATAGAAATCGGGGCTTCCCCTACCCCAAAAATAGAAACCTGCACAAATTGGCCGGGCAGATAATCAAAATCTTTTCCGTCTTTAAATTTAACCTTAAAATGCCGGACATCATTGGTTAAATCTTTTATTGCGATTATCTCGCAGCTGCGCGGAATATATTCATTTTTATCTTTTCCGCGCGTTTCCGCTTTCTTTTTATCAAAATACATACTCCCGAAAGTCATGCTTCTTCCTCCTAAGCAGCAATTAGGGCCGCAACTTCTTTAATATCAATATCCACTGGACAGCTATCTAGGCAGCGGCCGCAGCCTACGCAGCCGCTATCATTATATTTTTCTTTGTCCCATAACAATTTGCAATAATATCTCTGTTTGGTACGCAAATCATGGCGGTCTTTTGGGTTGTGCCCTCCCGCCATCCTAAAATACCCGGAAAAAATACATGAATCCAAAACTCTCTTTCTTACTCCTTCATCCTGCCCCCAATCTGCTATATTAAAACAGGTGCAGGTCGGGCAAACATAATTGCAAGCCCCGCAAGAAATACAGCGGTCTGAAACTTCAATCAAAATCGATTCCTTAACTGGTTCCCGCGCCATTTTTTCTAAAGTTTTTTCTTTATTTATTTTCCCGGCCGCAGCTTTTTCTCTGGCACTGTTCCATATTTTATGTACTTTATCTTTGTCAGCTTCAGAAGCTTCAAAAAACAAGCTTGAATTTGATTCAACTATTTCTTTCCCGGCAGGGGTTCCAACTTCAACAAAAAAATTATCTTCTAAAGGCGTTAATTGAAGGTCGTATCCTTTTTTTACATGCGGGCCGCCCGTCATGCTAGCGCAAAAACAGTTGCGGTTGGGCAGGATATCACAAACCATGCTTATCAGGGTTAAATTATCGCGCACTTCTTTATAGTAAGGATCGCAAAATTCGCGTTTCATAAAAAAAACATCGCCATAGGCTATGCCATTAATATCGCAGGTTGGAAGCCCAAAAATTACGGTTGGCTGGGTTTCTTTTGCTGCTTCAAGTTTTGTTCCCTCTTTAGTTTTTTTATATTTAATCATTTCTTTAATTTGGCCAAAAAGAAGCTCGCGCACCGCTGGCATTAGCGGCTTAAAAGGCTTAAGCGCGACTCTTTTTGCATCGGAAATTTCATTAAAAAAAACATCTCCGAAGCCATCCTTTTGCGGAGCCAGAATTTTTTTTCCTTTTAATAAAGCTTCAATTAATTTAAAAACGTTTTCCTTAGAAATTATTTTAGCTTCCATTATTTTCCCTCTCCAATTTTAACCGCGCAAACTTTATATTCTGGAATTTTTGCAATCGGGTCTAGTGCGTCATTGGTCAAGCGATTGGCCGCGCTGATGGCAAAATGAAAAGGCATAAAAACTGTTCCGGGTTTTACGATATCAGAGACGAGTGCTCTAACTTCAATTGAGCCGCGCAAAGATGAAACTTTTATCATAGACCCTTTACGCACTTTGTATTTTTTGGCATCTTCGGGATGAATTTCTATATAATTTTCCGGAACCTCGCGCTCTAAAGTTGAAGTCCTGCTGGTTAAAGTGCGGGTGTGCCAGTGAAAATAAGAGCGGCCAGTCGTTAAGGTTAAGGGATAATCTTTATTATCCAAGCCGGTTTCAGCTGGCGGCTTATATTCGATGCCAAAAAATAATCCTTTTCCCCGGGTAAAATTACCGTCTTTATGAAGAAAAGCGGTGCCAGGATGATCTTTCGTTGGGCAAGGCCACTGCAAGCCAAAACCGCCTTCCATTTCCTTGCGGTCATAAGTAATTCCGCCATAAATAGGGGCAAGTTGTGCCATTTCATCCATTACTTCTTTTGGGGAAGCATAATCAAATTTATATCCGCAATGATCCGCTATTTCGCAAAGAATTTTCCAATCTGGCTTAGCATTTCCGATTGGTTCAACTGCTTTTCGAATTCTTTCCACCCTTCTTTCGGTACTTGTAAAAGTCCCGTCTTTTTCTGCATAAGACACGCCTGGCAGCACCACATCTGCTAATTGGGCGGTTTCAGTTAAGAAAATATCCTGCACGACCAAAAAAGGACATTTTAGGAGCGCCTTTTCAAGATGAGATGTATTGGGGTCAGAAACCATAGGATTTTCTCCCATGACATACAAAGCCTTGACTTTGTCCTGCAATATGGCATCTGGCACGGTCGTAACCGTAAGTCCAATATTGGGGGACAGGCCTTTTACCTTCCAAGCTTTTTCAAATTTTTCACGGATCGCTTCATTGGTTACGGCCTGATATCCGCAGTACACATTAGGAAGCGCGCCCACGTCACAAGAACCTTGCACATTATTTTGCCCGCGCAGAGGATTAACCCCAGTGCCAATCTTTCCGATATTGCCGGTTAACATGGCCAAATTAGCGCAAGATTTAACATTGTCCACTCCCGTAGTATGCTGGGTAATTCCCATAGAATAAATAATCATAGATTTTTTTGTAGCATAAAGCCGGGCTACTTCTTTAAGCTGCTGCGCTGGAATAGAAGTAATTTTT
>CAZGTC010000004.1:0-170568 GCA_964528395.1 uncultured bacterium | reverse complement strand
AAAGGTGTAAACTATGTGCCAAGTATAAAGTGTTAACTATGTCCCGGTAAGCACAATCGGCAAAAATAAAAAGCCCTAAGTTCTCGTTTGTGAAAACCTAGGGCTCTTTTAATCAATAACTTATCCCGCTTCGCGGTGGCGGGATCCCGCATAGCGGGATAACCTATAACTTATAACAAATTCGTTACGAATTAGTTCCCTAATTCTAAATTATCAATGCTGTAGTTAACGCTGCCGTCTTCTGCGTTCGCCACGCAAATAATCTGTACTTTTACCAGGCCGCCAGAACCGTTTTTCAAATTGGGATCGAATGCTCCATTGCCATAGCCTTTGTTGGCCAATTTCAAGCGGCCAAAAGGAATAGAAATATGCTTCCATCCTCTCCAATTTACGTCAATTTCTACAAATAATAAATCATCGCGGGTTGGAACCCATTTTGAATCCACTTCGATTTCGTTGTTTCCATTATCGTCGTCATAAAATTCTATCTTTAGCTTGCCGCTGCCTTCTCCGTTGCCATATATATCCATTTCCAAGCTCTTATACTTAGTTGCATCAATCCCTAGCATGGTTCCCATGCCGCCGACATACCATTTATTGGTAGAACCGGTTAAGCCTAAAGAATAGGCGCCTAAGCTGTTCTTCGCGCCCTTTTTCTTATTAATATTTTTTTCTGCCTTAGCTTCAATTCCGTCAAAGGTAAACCATTCCGGAGCTTTTACAGTATCGCCGTCTTCAAAATTATCAATTAAATACGGGTAAGCTGCTCCTCCGGTTGATGCCGCAGCGCCTCCGGTTGTTTTACTTTTGGGGGAAGAGAAACCAAAAACCAGGGGCAAGCACAAAAACAAGGATACTAATACAAAAAACATTTTTCTATTTCTCATTTTTTTCTCCTTTCATATCTCGCTTGTCTTGTTTAAAAACGCATGCAGGAGGTATTTTAACCCTCGCAAACCCGCATGTCAACCGTGCTTATACCTCGTTAAGTTATTAAAAAAATTTCAACTGCGCGAAAAAATTTTATGCTATACTTTGTGCATATAACACATATAAAAACCCAAGGAGATTAAGAAATGAAGAAAATATTGGTGTCCGCTGTTTTGCTCTGCGCGTTTTTCTCTTGTGAAATTTTAGCCGCTCCCACGCTGAACGGGCCAACCGGGTTAATTACGCTCCCCAATGCAGATGTTGTTGATTTTCAAGATTATAATCTAGGCTTGGGAGCTTCTGCGCTAAAAGATATAATTATTGTTAATACTTCTGCGAATTTCAGCCCCCTTAATAAATTAGAGCTCGGACTGGCAAAGCCTTTCTCAAAGAATGAGACCCCTCTTTATTTTAATGCAAAGTATAAATTATGGAATTATGGCCGCCAACAGCCCTTTTCTTTGGCGCTTGGGGCGCAAATTGGCTTTTTCAGGGAAAGCGAGCTGGCGATTTATGCTATGACCACCCACCCCACCCCTTATCCGCTTATTCCTTCTATTGGAGCAAGGATTGCAAGCGCCGGGGGAAAAACCTATTTTGAAATTCCTATTGGGGCAGAGTGGCTTTTAACGGATAATTTCCGCCTCTTGCCAGAAATTACCATTTCAAAGTTTTTTCATGCTGGCTTAGGCGGGCGGCTTGCGGTTAATAAAAATATGCGCCTTGATCTTTTTTGGCTTAGCACCGATAACCAAAGCCGAATCGGCTTCCAGGTTTCTTTCAACTCCCACCCCAAAATTTGGTTTTGGTAAGAGGAAATGAAAGAAGAAGCCCCTTTAGCTTCTCAAAAAATCCGCCTGGGCATTATCGGCCTTGGTAAAATGGGCGGGTTTCATTTTAATATTGCCTCCAGCTTGAGCGGCTTTAAATTAATAGGGGTTGCAGATCCCAACGAAGCCTGCCTTGATCCACTAGCAGAAAATCACCGGCTAAAAAAATTTGCTGATTATAAAGAGCTCCTTCCCTTTGTTGATGCTGTAATCATTGCCGCAGCTACCCCTTTCCACTATCAAATCGGAAAAGATTGCCTGCAGGCTGGAAAGCATCTTTTAATTGAAAAGCCCCTTTGCCAAAATACCGAAGAAGCAGAGGAATTGGTTGCGCTGGCTAAAGAAAAACAACTTATTTTAGCAGTTGGGCACATCGAACGCTTTAACCCAGCTTTTACGGCTGCGCAAAAATTGATCAAGAACAAATTGCCTCTCATGGCCGAATTTTTCCGCGCCAGTCCCTTTGTAGAACGGATGAAAGATGTCAGCTGCGTCATTGATATGACCATCCATGACCTAGATTTGGCATCGGCCTTGGCACATTCTTCAATAAAAACGATTGAAGCCAAGGGAAAAATTGTCAAAGGCAATACCCTTGACCAGGTAAAATGCAAAATCTTCTTTGAAAACGGGTTTGTAGCAAACGTCCACACCTCAAGGCTTACAGAAGAAAAAGAAAGAAGAATTATCCTGCATTTGGAAGAATTTATCCTGGAAATTGACTTGCAAAACAAAAAGCTGGTCAAAAAGCAGCTGCCTCATCCGGAAAAATCTTTGACGGAGTTAAAAGCTTTCCATGAAACCGAAGAAATACCTGTGGAGCCAGCTGACCAGCTAACCTTGGAGCAAAAAAATTTCTTAAAAAGTATCCGCCATAACCAAAAACCAAAAGTTTCCGGGGAAGACGGGTTGATTGCCCTGCAAATGGCAGAAGCAATTGAGAAGCAAGCCAAATGTTAATGATTTTTTCTTTTATTGTTGTTTTTTTAATCCTTACCCTTAGCCACGAGCTGGGGCATTTTATTGCAGCAAAAAAATCCGGGATTCGCGTTTATGAATTTGCGATCGGCATCGGTCCGCGGCTTTTTTCTTTTACAAAAAACTCAACGATTTATGCGCTGAACCTCTTTCCTATCGGCGGATACGTGCGCCTGGCTGGGATGGGCGTTGATGCAGAAGACAAAGATTGCCCGCCGCAGGAACAGTATGTTAATAAAGGCATCTGGCCAAGGTTTTTAACCATTGTTGCAGGCGCAGCCATGAATATTTTTACAGCGTTTATAATTTTTACTTTAATTCTTATTTTTGTCGGTATTCCAAAGGATATTTCAAATGAAGTTGCTGCAGTTTCGCCCCAATCTCCGGCTGCAAAAGCCGGCCTGCTGCCAAAGGACAAAATTGTAGCCCTAAATGGCCAACTGGTCATAAGCCCAAAACTTATGGTAGAAAAAATCCATCAAAGTGCCGATAAAAAAATCGAGCTGACCATCCTGCGCCAAGGGAAAAAAATCCAAATTTCCGGAGTTCCTGTTTATAATAAAGAAATGAAAGCCGCGCTTTTGGGATTTAGTTTAAAACCAATTTATCAAAGGGTTGGTTTTTTCAGCGCGCTCTGGCGGGGGCTAAAACAAACTGCCGCGGTTTGTGTTTTTATGCTGTATAGCTTATGGCTCTTGGTGTCTGGCCAGGTTTCTTTGGCGCATGTTGCGGGTCCGGTTGGCATTGCGCAAATAACCGGGCAGCAATCGCAAGAAGGGTTCTTGGCCATTGCCCAATTTACTGCGCTTTTTTGCATTAATGTAGGAATCATAAATCTTTTGCCCTTGCCGGCCTTGGATGGCGGCCGCTTGTTTTTTATTTTAATTGAATTAATTAGAAGAAAGCCGATTGATATTCAATTTGAAAACAAAATCCATCGCATTGGACTAGCGCTGCTTTTAGTTTTTGCTTTTTTAATTACTTTAAATGACCTCCGCCGGATTTTCCTTCCCTAGGCTCAAAATTTTTCAACAAAAGTGAAATCAGGGACAACAAACTATCGATAATATGATATGAAAGTACAAGGATATTCAAAAGGCCCTTCGTTCTATGTCATAACTACTTTAATGTGTAATATTCAATGCCCCCATTGCCATGTTAGTGCCGGACCAAAATTATCTGGCCCCCCAAAAGAAACAATTGTAAAAATAGCAGAAAATCTTCCTCAAAAAATAAATGTTTTAAGAATTAGCGGCGGGGATCCCCTTTCTGACCTAGGAACAACCACATCTTTTCTAGAGGCTTTAAAAATCCCTCCGCAGAAACAAATTGAAAGCATACAAATAGAAACAAACGGCATCGTCCTCTCTAGGACAAAGGAGCCCGAACTAAAAGAATTATTTTCGCTTCTTCTTTCTTTGGGGGTTAATGAGATTGAGGCTCGAGGAACAACTCCTTATCATCTAAAACAGGCGCTGCCTAATTATAATGGGGGTTATCGTCGTAATGTCGCAAACTATTTTGGGAGCATTATTCGAAAATTAAGAAAGCTTAATGTTTCTTTTGCTTGGGCTAACGTAGATCGAAAAATTGCGCCAGAGACTAGTCCTTTCCATGGTCTTTTTGTTTATTTGGGGGGGCAACTTAGGGACGAAGGAGAAGCTTTTACTCTTCCAGTAGGAAGAGCTGCGGCTCTGCCTTCTGAAAACCATGGGAAATACTGTTTGCTGCGAAGAGATATTAACGATGGTGAAGCAGAACAACAGGAGGCCGGAGAAGAAGGGATTGGCCCAATAATAACGCTTGATATGACAGAAACAACTGGCCGACCTCCGGGTATGGCCTATTTTTGCCGGCTAAGGCGTTGGCCTTTTGGAAATCTATTAGAAAGGCCTTTTAACTTTTTGTGGGAAAACTCGATAGCAGCCCAACACCCTATTATACAAGCCTATGAAGACCCTTTATTTAGAAAAGCGCTTTTAAAACCCGGCTGTTTGTGTCCCCAATCGCTCTCTTTTACCTAGAAGCAGCTAAAAGTGTATTCTTTAAAAGCATCGCAATGGTCATAGGCCCCACCCCTCCAGGAACTGGCGTAATATAAGCTGCCTTGCCTGCTACATCGTCAAAATCTACATCCCCAAAGAGTCCTGCTTCTGTCCGGTTCATGCCTACGTCAATCACCACAGAACCCTCTTTTATCCATTCCCTTTTAACCATCTTTGGCCTACCAACTGCTGCCACCAATATATCTGCCTCAGCACAAACCTCCGGCAAATCAATGGTCCTGGAATGGCAAATAGTAACAGTTGCATGTTCCTGTAAAAGCATCAGGGCAACAGGCTTACCCACAATATTACTGCGGCCAATTACCACCGCACGCTTGCCTTTTATTTCAATCCCTGTGGATAAGATTAGGTGCATTATGCCTTGCGGAGTGCAGGGCAAAAACAAAGGATTTTCTCCTTTTAAAAGCCTTCCCATATTTTCTATGTGTAAGCCGTCCACATCTTTTTTGGGATCAATATGCGCCAAAATTTCTTTTTCATCTAATGGTTTTGGCAGCGGCAATTGCAATAAAATTCCATGAACCAATGGATCTTTATTTATTTTTTCGATTAAATTTATTACTTCTTTTTTGCCGGTATTATGCGAAATTTTATGCGTGCGCGAAACTATTCCAACCTCGGAACAAGCTTTCTCTTTGTTGCCAACATAAATTTTTGAAGCAGGGTCTTCCCCAACCAAAATAACATCTAAACAAGGTGTAATTCCTTTTTTAATTTTTAAGGCTTCCACCTCTTTTTGCACCCCTGCCCTAATTTTTTTTGCGATCCCTTTTCCATCTATTATTTTTTTACCCATTTTGTTATCCACAAGTTATCCTCCCTTTGTCCACATTGTTATCCACAGCTCAAATCGTTTCACGTGAAACATTTTTTTATTTTCCCACACAAAAATCCGCAAATATTTTTTCAATAACTTCTTCAGAAACTTCTTTGCCAGTAATTTCTCCCAAGGCCCGAATGGCCTCTTTTGTTTCAATCGATATAAGCTCAAGGTTGCCTGGTTTTATATTCTTTTCTATAGCCCTGCTTAATCGATCCTTGGCACATATCAGGCAAGCCTTATGCCGTTCATTGATAATTATCAGCTTTTCATTGTTCCAGCTATTTTTCCCCAAAGCTTTTTTAACAATGGCTTGTTCTAGGTTTTTAATCCCCTGCCCTGTTTTCGCGGAAACATAAAAAACAGGCTGTCCAGCTATTTTAGAGGCTTTAGGTCTTTTGACTAGGTCAACTTTGTTGCCAATCACTATTATATTCCTTTTTTCTGCAGATAAAACCTTAATTTTTGATAAAAAATCATTTTTTAGCCCTTTTTTAACATCAAAAACGAGTAAAACAACCTCTGCTTCTTCAATTAATTGATGCGTTTTCCTAATTCCAATGCTTTCTATTCTGTTTTTAGCCTTTCTAAGTCCAGCTGTATCAACAATTCTTATTAAAACACCCTGAATATCAATCTCTGCCTCAATTAAATCCCTGGTTGTGCCCGGAATATCTGTTACAATGGCTCTTTCTTCCCTTAAAAAAGCATTTAATAAGCTTGATTTCCCTACGTTTGGCGCGCCAACAATCACAGACAATATCCCATTAGAAAAAATCTTCCCTTTATTTGCGCCTTCCAACATTTGATCTATTTCATATAGGATATTCTTAATTTTAGTAACTTGGCTTGTAGCATTTGTGTCTTCCGGAAAGTCAATCATTCCCTCAATATAAGCTAAAGACAGCAACAATTTTTCCCTTAAACCATTGATTTGTTTTGATAATTTTCCTTTATTTTGATTCATGGCAGAAGAAAAGCCAGCTTCTGTTTTTGCTTTTATTAAGCCCAAAACTGATTCTGCTTGAAGAAGATCTATTTTCCCGTTTAAAAATGCCCGCTTGGTAAATTCTCCTTTTTCTGCTATGCGTGCATGTAATTTAATACATAGCCCGATAATCTTTCTTATTATATAAATTCCACCATGGCAGCTTATTTCTACAATATCTTCCCCGGTATAAGTTTTTGGGGCCTTCATATAAACAGCCAGCACATAATCAACAAGCTTTTTATCAAAAGGAGAAATTATATTACCAAGATAAACGCGATGAGAAATCAGCTTCTTTTTAATAGAAAATATTTTAGAAAGAATTTGATAGGCTTTTGGGCCGCTTAAACGAATAACTCCGATTCCCGCATTCCCAAGCGGCGTTGAAAGAGCAACGATTGTATCTTCTGTATAGATTTTTGACATAATGTTTCACGTGAAACATTTCGTAAACAACAAGGCATACAACTAGATCCCCGCCTTCGCGGGGATGACAAAATACGAATTTCTCACAAATCTCAATCTGAAGTAGCAAGGCATGCCTTACTACTTACCATATCGTTTTTACTTCTTTATCTTGGGCGCAATAACTATGCTTCGGTCGCGACCTTCTCCTACGCTATAAGTTTCTACTTTATTATTTTCTTGAAGAAACAAATGAATCAAGCGTCGATCCGCGGGGCTCATTGGCATTAAAGTTTTCTGAATTCCAGTCCTAATAACTTCTTCGGTAATTTCTTTTGCCATTTTTTCTATTTTTGTCTTATGCCTTTCCCTATAGCCCTCGGCATCTATATCAATTTTTACTGATTTTCCGGCTTTTTTTGATAAAATAACCCCAAGAATTATTTGCAGGGCATTCAACATTGCGCCGTCTTTTCCAATAATACTGCCAAGATCATCTCCCTTTATATTCAAACCAATTCTTTCTTCGGTTTCAGATCCTAGCTCGGAAATAGCCATAAACCCTATTTTATTTAATATTTCCTGCAAATAAAAATTAGCAGTATTGCCAAGAGAAGTTTTTTCCCAAGCTTCTACCTCTGCTTCTTCGCTTCCTAAGCCCAAAACTCCGGATTTTCCTTCTTTAATAACCTTAAAATCCGCGGCTTCTTCCGTTAGACCAAGAACCTCTAAGGCCATTTTCTTGGCTTCTTCAACGTTTCTCCCCTTCATAATAATATTTTTCATCTAAAACCGTCCTCCTTATAATATTTTATGCCTCGCAAAATGTTTCACGTGAAACATTTTGCTTTTTTTGAATATATGCTTGCTGCAGATAAGCAACTAAATTAGCCACCACCCAATACAATTGTACACCAGAAGGAAAGCCAACGCTGATTGCAGCAATCAAAAATGGCATCATAGTATTCATAGTCTTTGTGGCATTGTAAGCATCTCCAGATGCAACATTTGGCATGGATTTTTGGGATAAATAGGTAGTTATACCAATAGCAATGGGCATGATCATAGTTTTATCTGGCTGGGACAAGCTAATTAACCATAAAAACCCTTGTGAAATATTAGAATCCTTTAATGCAAAGAACAAGGCAAGGAAAAAGGGGATTTTTAATAACATAGGAAGGCATCCTCCAAAAGGATTGACTTTTTCCTTTTTATACAGTTCCATAATTTCTTTTTGCATTTGTTGAGGGTTCTCTTTATGCTTAGCTTGGATCTCTTTCATTTTGGGTTGAATCTTTTGCATAGCACCCATTTGCTTTATTGAAATCGCGGTTAGGGGATAGAGCAGGGTATTTATAACTACGGTTAAAATAATAATAGAAAGCCCATAGTTTCCAGTAAAATTATTTATATAATTTAAAAGTTGAAGCATGATATCCGTTAACCAAGCAATTGCATTCATTTAAAAACCCTCCTGTTTTTTTGTTTCACGTGAAACTTTTTATGGTATAGGATCATAGCCTCCGGCATGAAAAGGATGGCACTTAAAAATTCTTTTTATAGAAAAAGTTATTGCCTTTAAAAAAGAATATTGTTCAAAACACTTTATCGCGTAGTCAGAACAACTGGGATAAAAACGACAAGATTTGGGAAGCAGGGGAGAAATAAATTTCTTATAAAAGTTTAAAAAAGCTATAAAAATTTTATTCATTATTAATTAAAATTCCTGCCTTCTGTAATACTAATTTTACTGCTTCTGCAATCTGCTGGTAGCTTGCGTTTTTTTCTTGTTTTAAAGCCAAAAACAATATATCAAAACCTTGGGCAATTTTATCTTTTAAAAGCTGGTAGGCTGCCCTAATTTGCCTTCTTTTTTTATTTCTCTGGACAGCATTGCCTATTTTTTTTGAAACAACAAAAGCTGTGCGATTATGATCTACTTGGTTTTTGGCGGTATAGGCTAAAAGGATGCCTTTGGCTGTGTGTTTTTTTCCGTTTTGGTATATATGGTCAAAGTCTTTTTTCTTTGAAAGACTTTCGTCAGTCTTCATGCAGAAAGTCTTTTTCTTCCTTTTCTGCGGCGAGAAGAAACAACCCTTCTTCCGCCAGGAGTTCGCATGCGCTTCCTAAAACCGTATTTTCTTTTTCTTTTTTTCGTTGTTTTTGGGATAAATGTTCTTTTCATAAAAACTCCTCAACGCAAAATTAGGGCTGAACGAGGTAAAATTATAGAGAAAAAAGCCGGGTTTGTCAAAGGCGATAATTATAAATTTTTCTATGCCGCTTGATTTATTATGCTGAACAAAAATAATTCTAGTTGAATATAGTGGTTGCTATGATAAAATACATTTCATAAAATAGCATGTGGATAAACTGTTAATAACTTCTCGATCCTTTGCTAACACAGGAAAGTTTTTCATGCAACTTAATGTAAATGAAATTTGGGATCAAATTATTCCTTCTTTAGAAACTAGTTTAAGCAAGCCCATGTTTGAAACGCTTATTTCTTCTACAAAACCATTATCTATTAGCGAAAATAAATTCGTCATTGCTGTTGCTAATGAAGTAGTTCGGCAATGGCTTTCTTTGCACTGCGATAAATTGCTCTCCTCTGAAATCCAAACCATTATTGAGGTTCCGTTAAAAGTAGAATTCGTCGTGGGATCAAAAGATTTATTTAATACTCCGCCTTTGAGCCAAGTCCAGCCTGTAATCAAGGATATAAAAAGCGATGCTGTACAAAGTAAAATAAATATCCGGCCCAATCCCAATGTTGTGGAAGGGTCTTTGCCTTTAAATTACCGCTATACTTTTGAAAATTTTGTCATTGGCCATGGCAATCGTTTTGCCCATGCCGCGTCCCTGGCAGTTGCAGAAACACCGGCTGCAGCCTATAACCCGCTTTTTCTATATGGTGGGGTGGGGCTGGGAAAAACCCACTTGATGCAAGCCATTGCCCATTATGCTATTAAACAAAATCAAAACACAAAAATTCTTTACACTACCTCTGAAATGTTTACCAATGAATTGATCAATGCGATTCGGGATGACAAAACTTTGGCCTTTCGGAATAAATATCGCAATATTGATATTCTCCTGGTAGATGATATCCAATTCTTGGCTGGAAAAGAAAGGACCCAGGAAGAATTTTTCCATACTTTTAATGCTCTATACGAAGCCAATAAGCAAATTGTAGTTTCTTCTGACCGGCCGCCCAAAGAAATTCCTACGCTTGAAGAAAGGTTAAGGTCACGCTTTGAATGGGGGCTGATTGCAGATATACAATCTCCGGATTTTGAAACCCGAATTGCTATCCTGCGCAAGAAAAAGGAGCTGGGAAACCTGCCAGTATCAGACGAGGTTATAAATTTGCTTGCCACAAAAATCATTTCTAATATCCGCGAGCTAGAAGGATCTCTTATTCGTGTTGTGGCCTATGCTTCACTCAATAAAAAAGAAATAAGCCTTGATTTGGTTAACGAGGTTTTGGCTGACCTTATCCCAGAGCTAAAAAGCAAGCACATAATCACTATTGATATGATTAAAAAAGCTACGGCAGAATATTTTAGCATCAATGTAACGCTTTTATCTGATAAAATCCGCACTCGAGAAATTGCTACCGCCCGGCAAGTAGCCATGTATTTATGCCGAGAACATTCAAAGCAATCTTTGCCCAAAATAGGCGGGAGCTTCGGCGGGCGTGACCATACTACAGTTATGCATGCTCATGAAAAAATTGGAAGTATAAAAGATTCTGATCTGGAAATCAAAAAAGCCATAGATGATATAAAAGAAACCTTGAAAATTTAATTTTTTATCCAGATGGATTCCTGCTTCCGCAGGAATGACACAATAAATCTGTGGATAAGTATGTTGATAAGCTGTTAACAACTGTGGATAAATAGGGTGTTTATACACAAGGAAAGAACAAAAATTGATTGGTTTGATAGTTATTAACAAAGTGTCCCTATGTTATCCACAATGATAGTGGATGCTTATAGTTGTTTTTTTATTGTTATAATGGGAAAAAACATAGTTATTAACATATAAACAGTGCTTACTATTACTACTATAGTAATATATAAAGAATAATAAAGAGAAGGAGTGTATAACATGGAATTCAATTGTAATAAAGGTGATTTGTTAGAAGCAGTCAGTAAAGTCGAAAAAATCGTTTCCAGTAAAACAACCTTGCCTATTATTGGAAATATTCTTTTTGAAGCTAAAAAGGGAAAAATAAAATTATCTGCCAATGATTTAGAAATGGGGGTAGAGCTTAGTTTTCTAGCAACCGTAGTAAAAGAAGGGAGTATTCTGATTCCAGCCAAGACCTTAAGCGGAATTGTTAATAAGCTTCCAGATGGAAACATTAGCTTTAAAGTGGATGAAAAAGGTTTGGTAAAAATTTCTTATAAAAAATCAAATTTTAATATTCATGGCTTGCCAGCTGATGAATTTCCCAGTCTTCCGGCTGTAAAAGAGGAAAAAGTTGTTTTAATTGACCCGGAATTATTTATGAATATGGCTAAGCAGACTTTATTTTCGGTTTCTTCCAATGAAGATAAATTTGTTTTGAATGGGATTTTAATGGAGCTGGGAATTTCTAAAAATGTAGGGGACGCCTCTAATTTTCGAATGATTGCAACCGATGGATATCGCTTGGCCAAGCGCGGAGCAACGATTGAAGGGCTGGATGTAGCTGATACTAAGATGATTGTCCCAGGCAAGGCAGTTAATGAACTTTTGCGCTTGATACAAAATAGCACCGGCGAAGATAAAATCGAAATTGCTTTTTCCAATGATCAAATTGCTTTTCGCTATAAGAGCGCTTATCTTGTTTCCCGATTAATCCAAGGCCAATTTCCTGATTATAAGCAAGTTATCCCAAAATCAAGCCACACAAAGGTTCTCTTGGAAAGGCGCGTTTTACTAGAATCCGTAGAAAGAGCTGCGGTTATTGCTTCCAGCGCTGCAAATATCATGCGTTTTGATATAAAACCCGGCAAATTGCATATTATTGCGGTTGCGCCAGAGGTTGGTAATATTGACGAAGTTTTAGAGGTAAATGTGAAAGGCCAAGAAAAAGGGCAGGTTTCATTTAATGTCCGATTAATTTTAGAAGCCTTGAAAAATATGGAAGAAGCCGAATTAATTTTGGAAGTTTCCGGGCCGTTGGCACCCGGGGTAATCCGGCCTTCTGGAAACAGCGATTATTTATATATTGTAATGCCGATCCGCACGCAAGAAGTAGCAGCTTAAAAATGTTCAATTCCTTGGTTTCCATATACTCTTCTTTGTCCGGAAACGATCAAGCTTTAAAAAACGCTTTAATTGCTTCTTTAATGAGGAAAGTATGGAAGAGTGTTGTGAATGAACCAATCAGCCGGTTTTCCGAACCAGTTTTTTATCAGTCCGGGGTTTTGACAATTCGGGTGGATTCCCCGGCCTGGTCCCAGCAGCTGTCCCTTTTGAGCCATTCTATTTTAGGAAAACTGCGCCAAGCGCTAAAAGATGATTCTATTAAGCTGGAAAAATTGAAATTCCAAGTGCAAACAGAAAAATTAAAAGAAGAAAAATTTGACCTGCAAGCTGAAATCGAAAGGGCCTGTTGCAAAATAAAATTAGGAGAAGAAGAGGCTTGTTTGCTTGAGAGCTTGCCCGAGGAATTAAGGCTGCTCCTAACCAGAATTGTCCAAAAAAAAGAATTTTATAAAAAAGAAAAAAAAGACCAAAACGCTAAAGCCTGCTCTGTGTGCGGGTTTTACCATAACGAAAGGGGAAGCCAGTGTTCTTTTTGTTCCCAAGAAAAGAAGACTAGCTACTTTGTCCAGATTTATCAACTGCTGGGGAAAACTCCGTGGATAACTTTTTCGCAGGCCAAAGAGCAGATCCCGGAAATAAAAATAGAAGATTTTAACCTAGCCAAAGGCCGGTGTTTTGAGCAGCTAAACCAAGAATTATTCCTGTGCTCTATGCAAATAAAAAAAAATCAAAAAGATGATAAAACAAGGGAGCTATTTCGTGTTAAAATTATCCATTATGTTATGCTGGCATCTGGAAAGCCCCCGCAGAAAATTTTTCCAGAAGAAATAAAAAAGACCCTGCCAAGAAAATGGTTAAAGGTCGCAAAGGAAAGCGAGGTTTTTTGTTTTGATGGAAAAAGTCAGCCAGCTTTATGATGCTTCCAAAATAAAAATCCTAGGCGGAATTGAGGCGGTTCGCCGCCGCCCGGGAATGTATATTGGGTCTACCTCGCGCAGCGGCTTGCACCATTTGGTTTATGAGGTGGTGGACAACAGCATAGACGAAGCTTTGGCGGGCCATTGCCAAAATATAAACATTATCATCCGCAAAGATAATTCAGTTACAGTAGAAGATGATGGCCGTGGCATCCCGATTGATATGCACAAGCAAGCCAAGCGGCCAGCCGCAGAAGTTGTTTTGACCACCTTGCATGCCGGCGGCAAATTTGGCGGGGACGGGTATAAGGTTTCTGGAGGCCTGCATGGGGTGGGGGTATCTTGCGTGAATGCGCTGTCCGAATGGCTAGAGCTGGAGATACGGCGCGACAACAAAGTTTACAAACAAACTTTTCGGCGCGGAAAGCCCGAAGAACCCAAAACCAAAGAAGTTGCCAGCCAAGGCAAAACTGGAACTATTGTTACTTTTTATCCAGATAAAGAAATTTTTGAAACCTTGGATTTTGATTCTAGTGTTGTGGCGCATCGCTTAAGGGAGCTAGCTTACCTGAACAAGGGCTTAAATATTACCTTTTTGGATGAGCGCAAAGAAAAAGCTGAAGTTGAAATTTTTCGCTATGAAGGCGGAATTATTTCCTACGTCGAACATTTAAACGAAGGCAAAGAACCGGTTTATAAGCCGCCAGTTTACATGATAAAAGAAATGGATAATGTTTTTGTCGAGGTTTCTTTCCAGCATGTCAAAGAATATTATGATGAAAATGTTTTTTCTTTTGTTAACTGCATAAAAACCAAAGAGGGCGGGACCCATGAAGTCGGATTTAAATCTGCTTTAACCAGGGCAATTAATAACTACGCGCGCAAAAATAATTATTCTAAGGAAGAAGAAGCCCTATCCGGGGAAGATGTGCGCGAAGGCATGACCGCGATTATTAATACCCGCGTGCCCGAGCCACAGTTTGAAGGCCAGACTAAAATGAAGCTTGGCAATTCCGAGGTAAAAGGGATTGTTGATTCAGTTGTTGCAGACGGCCTGTCGATTTTTCTCGACAAAAATCCAGCCGCAGCAAAAGCTATGGTAGAAAAGGCTTTAACCGCTTATCGCGTGCGCATGGCCGCGCGCCGCGCCCAGGAATTGGAACGTAAAAAATCTGCCCTGGATACTGCAACGCTTCCAGGAAAACTCGCGGACTGTACGGAATCCAAAGCAGAAAAATGCGAGATTTTTATTGTTGAGGGAGATTCAGCTGGAGGTTCGGCCAAGCAGGGGCGGGACCGTTATTACCAAGCCATTTTACCGCTCCGAGGGAAAATTCTAAACGTAGAAAAATCCCGCCTGGACAAAATTTTAACCTCTAACGAAATTCGCACTTTAATTACCGCGATTGGCCCAGGGGTTATTTCTGGACTAAGGGAAGAGGAAAAAAAGGGAGAAGAAAGCAAAGAAGCAAAGCTGGAAAGAGCCCTAAAAGAACTGCGCTACCATAAGATTATTATTATGACAGACGCAGACGTAGACGGCGCGCATATCCGCACCTTGCTTTTGACTTTCTTTTTCCGCTACGCGCGCGAGGTCATTGAGAACGGCAACCTTTATATTGCCCAGCCCCCGCTTTATCTCTATAAAAAAAATAAAAAACAACAATATCTTTATTCAGACGCAGAACTGGAAAAACTGGTAAAAAAAGAAGGCCGCGACAGCGCACATATCCAGCGCTATAAAGGTTTAGGGGAAATGAATCCGGAACAGCTTTGGGAAACAACGATGAATCCGCAAACCCGCACGCTTTTAAGAGTTACCATGGAAGATGCGGAAACCGCGGATGAGATTTTTAAAATCTTGATGGGCTCGCAAGTGGAGCCGCGCCGTGAATTTATTGAAAAACACGCCAACCTAGTCAAGAATCTAGACATTTAAGGAGAAGTTTTTTGTGGCGAAAGAAAAAGAGAAAGAAGAAAAAATTATTGATGCCAAAGCGCGGGTAGTGGATGTTTCGATTGAAGAACAGATGAAACATGCCTACATTGACTATGCCATGTCCGTTATTGTGGGCCGGGCATTGCCAGATGCGCGCGACGGCCTAAAGCCGGTCCACCGCCGCATTCTTTATGCCATGGACGAACTAGGGCTCCAGCCCGGCAAGCCGTATAAAAAATCCGCACGCATTGTGGGAGAAGTTTTGGGAAAATACCATCCGCATGGGGATACCGCGGTTTATGATTCCATGGTGCGAATGGCGCAAGACTTTTCCATGCGCTATATGCTGGTGGACGGCCAAGGCAACTTTGGTTCTGTAGATGGAGATTCTGCTGCTGCTATGCGGTATACCGAAGTGCGCTTGGACAAGATCGCAATTGAAATGCTGGCAGACATTGAAAAAGAAACTGTTGATTTTGGGCCGAACTTTGACGGCTCCCTGCAAGAACCGCTGGTTTTGCCGGCTCGTATCCCCAATCTTTTAGTCAACGGGTCTTCTGGCATTGCAGTTGGCATGGCCACCAATATCCCCCCGCATAATTTGGGAGAAGTTATCGATGGCGTAAAAGCAGTTATTGAAAAACCCGAAATTACCATTGAAGAACTGATGAAAATTATCAAAGGCCCAGACTTTCCTACCAAGGCAACCATTTGCGGAAGAGAAGGCATTCGCCAAGCGTATGAAACCGGCCGCGGGATTATTACCTTGAGGGCGGTCAGTCAAATTGAGCCTTTGAAAAACGGCAAGAATGCCATCATTGTGACAGAACTTCCTTATCAAGTGAACAAGGCTAATTTAATTGAAAACATTGCCAACCTTGTGCGGGACAAAAAAATAAAAGGTATTTCAGATTTGCGCGATGAATCTGACCGCGACGGAATGCGCATGTATATTGAAATACGCAAGGACGCTAACCCGCACATTGTTTTGAACCAACTGTATAAAAAAACCGAGCTGCAAACCACCTTTGGCATAAATATGGTAGCCCTGGTTGACGGGGCCCCGCGCCAGCTCAATTTAAAACAGCTTTTACAAGAGTACATTAAGCACCGGGAAATAGTGGTTACCCGTCGCACCAAATTTGAACTAAAAAAAGCCGAAGAACAGGCCCATGTTTTAGAAGGCTTAATTATTGCGGTTGATAATATCGATGCCGTTGTCCAATTGATCCGTAAGTCTAAGTCCGTAGAAGAAGCGCGCACCGGATTAATGAAAAAATTTGAGCTGTCCGAAATCCAGGCCCAAGCGATTTTGGATATGCGCTTGCAAAAGCTTACGCAGTTGGAAAGTTTAAAATTGCGCGACGAGCATAAAAATTTGCTCAAGCGCATCGCAGAATTAAAATCTATCCTGGCGTCGCGCAAAAAACTATTGGAAATGGTTGAAAAGGAATTAGACGAAACAAAGCAAAAACACGGGGACCCGCGCTTTACCAAAATTGCTGGAGCAGCCGAAGAAATAGAAGAAGAAGAGCTAATTGAAGAAAGCGAAGTAATTGTGCTTTTGACCCGCGATGGATACATCAAGCGCATGCCCGTTACAACCTTTAAGGCTCAAAACCGCGGGGGCAAAGGCATTGCAGGCATGACTACGCATGAAGCCGACCAAATTGCCAATCTTTTTGTGGCTTCAACGCACGCGCATATTTTATTTTTTACTAACAAAGGCAAGTCTTACCGCACAAAGGCCTACGAAATTCCAGAGGCCAGCCGGGCGGCCAAGGGGATTTCTGTTGCGAACCTTTTAGAATTGGGCATGGGAGAAGTGATCACTTCTGCGATTGCCTTAAAAGAATTCAAAAAAGGATTTTTAATTATGGCTACGCGCCAAGGATTGATCAAGAAATGCGAGATGGAAGAATTTGCCAATGTGCGGCGCAATGGAATTATTGCGATCAAATTAAAAGGCAGCGATGAATTAGGCTGGGTAAAAGAAACCGACGGCAAGCAGGAAATTATCATGGGCACAGCCCAGGGCTTAATGATCCGCTTTAAGGAAAGCCTTGTACGTCCGATGGGGAGATCAGCTGCAGGGGTGCGCGGCATGCGGCTGCAAAAAACCGACCTGGTTGTGGCCATGGACGTTATAAAAGAGGGATACGACATGCTGATTGTTTCCAAGGATGGTTATGGGAAGCGCATGGAGATAAAAGAATTCAGCCCGCAAAATCGCGGGGGCAAAGGCCACATTGCCATAAAATTGCGCCAAGAGGATAAAGTTTCCAGCATGCAATTGATCAGCTCTACTGACGAAATTCTTTTTGTAACTGCCAATGGCACAATGATGCGCCAAACTGCTTCCGGAATTTCTACCCAAGGCCGCTATGCCAAAGGGGTTCGGCTGGTAAGGCTGGAAAATGGCGACCAAATTGTAGCACTTGAAACGGTTATTCAAGCAGCAGAAGAAGTATTATAATCTTTTCGATCCTCTATTTTTATATGGTTTTTCTTTTTATGCGCCTGTAGCTCAATTGGATAGAGTGCCAGCCTCCGAAGCTGAAGGTTGTGGGTTCAACTCCCGCCAGGCGCAAAATTAAACAGAAGATAAAGAAGACATGCCAAAGCTTATAAATCCTATTTCGAGAAACGGTTTGCCATCGAATCGACGCAGCATCACTATTTTGTCACATAGTGCACCGATCGGCAAATGGTTACAATGCCGCGCTTTAAGTGCGGGATCTTTCGAGCTTGAATTAAGAACTAGCCCTTTTGGCAGGCCGCGTCTTTATTTAACAAATATTCCGGGAGCTGGAGTTTTTGAAATTGCCAAGGGACTGCGTCCGAACGCAAGCTACCGTTTAGAATTTAGGGAGGAAGAAGATAATATTTGCGGACAGTTAAATAAAATTGTTGATATTTCTGGTCCAGGCATCAAGGGCAAAAGAAGCTACTATTTAAGAAAAGAAGGCGAATATTATTTATACGGAAGAGCGGTTGATGGCCGAGAAACCAGAAGTAAAAAAAATATCTTTAGAGAGTGGCTTGAAGGAATTGAAGGCCCTCCTGCAACGATGACTCTTGTTTCCAGCGCCCAAAACCACATTCATTTGGGAACATATAAGGGGCAACAAGTGCTGGTTAAAAAAGGACTTCTTCCAAACAAAGAGTATCAGCTTGTTTTTTATGAAGAAGAAGCCGCAGGCGGCCATCTTTTAAAAAATTTATGCCTTGATGTAACTGCGGACGGAAGAACAAAAAAATATTATTTTCGTTTTGAAGGACGCGTGTATTTTTCTGCCCGGGAGCAGAATTGGGCAGAAAAGGATTTTTCTCGCAGGACGAACCTAAAAACAAAGGAGCCTCGGAAAGGAAAAAAAGAAAAACCTCCCAGAGAATCGGGACTTTTAGAGGCGTCGCAAATTCGCCACAGTCTCGGGTTGAACGAAAGAGGGATCCCGATTAACCCACCACAAAAAATTCAGTATAAAGAAGGATTAGAAAAAGCCCCATTTTTTACAGATTTATATCAAGCAGTTTGGTGGGCACAATGGCTGCGTCAAAACACAGAAACGCCCCCTCGAATTTCTCGCGTAATTAAAGATTTGTGGTTACACGAAAAAATACCTCGTCAGGGGTTAAAAGAAGCTTCCTTTTTAGCGCGTGCTTTAGAAATATTTATCTCTTTAACAGAAACAATTTCTATTCCTACGACAACCTCATATCCTTTGCTTTTTAATTTTTTATGGAACCAAAGGGGCAACAATGGATTTGTTTCATATGTTTCTGCCTTGTTTATAGGTGGGGTTCTTGTCCCAAGGAAAAAGGCCGGATTTTTCCGTCAGCTCGCAGCAGCCTATGAATATGCCCAGCGAAACGATTGGCTAATAAAATTAGAAGTCAAAGATAATCCGGGGAAGGCGTTTAAAAAACTAATTTTGGGAAAGGGGAAACGCAGCGTTTCTTATCGCGTGCTTTTTTTGGCCTTAATCGCATTAGGAAAACTATCTTGTGGGAACCCGAGAATGCTCGGAATGGCGTTAAATTATGTTTTGAACAATTTGGCTTTTCTTAGACAAGAGCTAGCGCAGTTGAGTCCTTTATGGAATCCGCTATCTAACAAGGAAAACGCCCGGGCGGATCGCACCAAAAGATATGATGAGAGAGCCGCGCTGATTTTAAGAGAATTTGATAGAAGTAAAATTGTAAACAAAGAGGGACTGCCCTGCCCAGAAGAAATGAAAGAACTTGTTGTCGCACTAGTGGCAAATACTTTTGGCCCGGATATTATACAAGGAGAAAACTCAAGCATTTATAGGCGGTTGGAATTGGAACAAGCACAAAAACCAAGACTTCCGATGCGCAAGGAAGAAGCGTTGTTTGCCTTGGCGGAAAAAGCCCCTCATATGGAGGATGCCTTTGAAGCGGTTGAATGGCTGTTGGACAATAGAATAAGTAATTATAGCTTGGGATATCATCTCGATCATTTAAGATATTGCCAAAAATTATCTCCAAAAGCAGATTTTGCCGCGCATTTTATAGCTGGAGCAGCTGACTTTATTTTATCAAACCAGGAAAAAGTTCTTGAAGACGTTAAAAAAGCCTTTAATGCTGTTTTTCCTAAAAAAACTCCAACCCTTTTTCAAATTGCGAGAAGAATTTTTAAAGAAAAAATATGGCAAAGAAAAGATCTTTCAAAAGAATTATCGGAGCAATTTGTTTATTGTGTTGTTCTTGTTGTGTTTCATTTGCATTGGGAAGAAATGCTGCGGTTTGTTAAGGGGAAGATGCAGGAAAGAGACATCGGCGCCCTTATTAGGCGGCTGGCCCAGCAGGCAAAAAGAAACATCGAAGAAGATCTGTCTATTGAGCAAGCAGCAATTGAAGCATTAACAGCTCTCCGGCAAAAATCAGGGGATTATCGCGGCCTTACAAAGGGAGAAGAAAAAATATTAATAAAATTGGTTCAGGCGAAAAACGTTATGGCGGAGTCCATCTTAATTGAAAAATATGATCCTCTTATTAAGTGGAGTGCTTCAAAATATTCAAAGAATAAGGCAGACAGAGAAGATCTTATACAAGCGGCAAGAATAGAAACAATTCGTTTGGCAAGAATTTTTAATGCCGAAAAGGAAGCTAGCTGCTTTTGGGCTTATGCGCAAAAATCATTAAGTTTCTTTTGCATGAGGAAAGCAGCGGCAGAAGCCCTTCCAATTCATATTCCTCATAACATCATTTGGGGGATTAATAGAATTAAAAAAGGGCGCCGAGCTTTTGTTTCTTTGAAAGGATATGAGCCCACAGATACAGAGCTGGCAGAGTTTTTATCTATGAACATAGAAGAATTAAGATCTTTAATGCAGCATGATCATAGGGTTCTTTCTATTCATGCCCCGGTTGGGAATGACGGAAGAACCTTAGGAGATTTAATTTCTTCCCCTTAAGGTTGTGGGTTCAACTCCCGCCAGGCGCAAAAAGCAATGGGAATGCGCAAAGAGCAACAAAAAATGCATTGACAACGCAATAAATTATGGTATTATTGCAGCATGATAAAAAGACAGCTTGAAGAATGGCTGCTAAAAAACGAGCATTTTCCTCAAATTATCAGCCTTTTTGGCTTAAGGCAAACCGGAAAAACAACTTTAATGGATAAGTTTAGAAAAGAGCATTATCCAGAAGCGCTTCATTATCCCCTTTATGACTTGGTTGTTCTTCGAAGATATGAATCTCAGCCGCAAGAATGGGTGCTGGAGATTGAAGCTATGCTTAAAAAGTTTGAAAACGAAGAAAAAGTTTTACATGTATTTATTGATGAAATACAAAAAATCCCAGCTTTTTTTCAGGCGTTGCAAGGATTGTATGAAAAATATAAGGGGAAAATAAAATTTTGGACATGGGGGTCCTCGGCTAGGCCGCTAAAACGCCAAAGAGCAGAAACTCTAGCTGGCCGGAGCTTTGCAAAAATATTATGGCCTTTTTCCCAAGCCGAACTTTTGCAAACAGAGAGCGTTGTTCCTTTATTGTTTGATCCAATGGCTTTAGAAAAAAAGATGAATTTTCAAATTCCGCGGAATTATTTAAATCTGTTTGGAAAATGGATACAGCAGACGATGTTGCCAGAACCCTGTTTGCAAGAAGACCTTCAATTGGCGCAGAAGATTTTACAATCTTATAAAGCAACTTATCTGGAAAACGAGATCCGCAGAGAAAATCTGGTGCAAGATATTGGTGCGTTTGATCAGTTTTTATCTTTGGCTGCCAGTGAAAATACTGGAATTGTTAATTATGCCTCAAAAGCAAAAGCCCTAGGAATGAGCCCTCACACCATTAGAGCTTATTATGGAATTTTAGAAGATACTTTTGTATGCCGTAGCCTACCAGCCTATAGCAAGTCTTTGCGAGTAGCTATAAGCAAAAGCCCCAAAATATATTTTTCAGATACTGGTTTAGCACGATTTGTTTCTGGAGAACTCGGGCTTCCAGTTGAAGGGACTGCAGGTTTTGGTTTTTTATTGGAGGGCGTTGCTATTAATGAAGTTTTTAAACAAATTGAGTATTATGAACTCCCTTGGAAAACCTCTTATTTAAGGACGCGCAGCGGAATGGAAGTAGATTTAATTCTTTCACAAGGAGCACAAAAAATAGCCGTTGAAATTAAGGCCAGCCGCAAAATCTCAAAGGAAGACTATCAAGCGCTTTTAACTTTAATGGAAATGGACCCGGAAATTAAGCATGGAATAGTTTTTTCTCTCCAGGCCGCTCCTTTTAAATTAGCAAAAAATATTTATAATATCCCCATCTGGAATTTATAGTTTTAAACCCCCAACTCCCGCCAGGCGCAAAATTATCTATAATATTCTTAACTTTTTCGGCTTCAAAGTTTCTTTGTCTACTGCGACTAATTCAATTTCTGCAGCCACGCAGAGGGCCTGGTCTTTTTTCCGGATAACTTTTTGCTTAAAAGGGAAGCGGACGCCGGAAAAACTTTCTAATTCTGTCTCAACAATCACTTCTTCATATAATTTTGCCGGCAGAGAATATTCAACCGACATTTTTTTTACGGGAAAAACATAGCCTTGCTCATTTCTTAGCTTCGTTAAGTCAATGCCTTGTGATTCTAAGAGTTGCGTGCGGCCAATTTCAAACCATTTCAAATAATTGGCGTAATACACGACTCCCTCGGCATCAGTATCGCAATAATAAACTTTGGTTTCGAATTTATGCTGCATAAAATTAATTAACAATTACTCAATTAATAATTAACAACAAGGTATTTATATAATTATAATAAAATACAAACCTCGTTGTTAATTGCCTGCCTGTCGGCAGACAGGTGTCATTGTTAATTGTTAATTTAATAAACTGACGAGTTTGTCGATTTCGCTTCGATTGATCATTTCAGTTGTGCAAAATAGCATATGGTTTTTTAGCTGCGGATAGTAAGTTTCTAAATCTAGCCCCCCGATAATTTTATTTTCTAAAAGCCGTTGGTTAATTTTTATGGGGGCCTCTTTTGCTTTGACTACAAACTCTTTAAAAAAAGGAGCAGAGAACGGAGACTCAAACCCTTGCGCCAGTAATTTTTCTTTCAGATAATTTGCATTTTCTAGGCAGGCAGAAGCAACTTGTTTTAATCCTTGCGGGCCTAAATACGTAAGATAAACACAGGCTGCAAGAGCATTTAAGGCCTCGTTAGAACAAATGTTTGAGGAGGCTTTTTCCCGGCGGATGTGCTGTTCGCGCGTTTGTAATGTCAGAACAAACCCGCGCTTTCCTTCTGCATCAACGGTTTCTCCAACGATTCTCCCGGGGATTAAGCGCATAAAATCTTTTTTCACAGCAAAAATCCCCAGCCCTGGGCCTCCGAAGCTTTGCGGATTGCCAAGCGCTTGGCCTTCGCCCACAACAATATCTGCCCCGTATTCTCCGGGCGGCTTTAATAAGCCCAAAGAAATCGGATCTGCGCTTACTATATATAAAGCCCCAGCTGCATGAATTTTGTCCGCGAAATTTAGGTTGTCCTCCAGGCAGCCGAAGAAATTTGGCTGCTGAATAATAACCGCAGCAATTTTTGGGGAAACCCCAAAATCTTTAGTAATTCCAGTTTTTGTATCAAAATCAATTTCTTCAATTTGCCAATTAGCTCCATTTGCATAAGTTTGTAAAACTTGCCGGGAATGCGGATGAACTGTTTTTGCAATTAAGATTTTTCTTTTTTTTGTGAAATTAACGGCTAAAGAAGCAGCTTCTGCGAGGGCAGTTGCTCCGTCATACATTGAAGCATTGGCAATCTCCATCCCGGTTAGGTTGCAGATTAAAGATTGATATTCAAAAATGCTTTGCAGCATGCCTTGGCTAATCTCTGGCTGGTAAGGGGTGTAGGCAGTATAAAATTCCGACCGAGAAATAATATGCTTAACTACGCTGGGAATGAAATGGTTGTATGAGCCTGCCCCAAGGAAAGATAAAAAATCATCGGCATTTGCATTTTTTTTGGCCAAGGCCCCAATTTCTTTTTTTATGTCTATTTCAGATAAGGGGAAGGGCAAATTTATCTTTTCTTTTAACCAAGCTTTGGCCGGAACGCTAGAAAAAAGCTCCCCAACTCCTTTTAAGCCAAGGCAGGCGAGCATTTCTTCTTTATTTTTTCCTGTGATAGGGATGTAGGGCATGACAAATTAAGCTTTTTGAATAAAAGCCTGATAGCTTTTGTTGTCCATTAACGGATTTAAGTCCGCAGGATTTTTCATTTTTACCTTTATCATCCAGCCATCTTTATATGGGTCTTTATTAACTGTTTCCGGGCTTTGGGACAAAATATCATTAACAGCGCTTACTTCCCCGGCCACAGGGCTGTAAAGGGTAGAAACACTTTTTACGGATTCAACGACCCCAAATTCCCCCATGGCATTTAGCGAAGTTCCAACTTTCGGGAGTTCTACATAAACAATATCTCCCAGCTCTTCCTGCGCATGCTGGGAAATGCCAATGGTAGCAGTATCGCCTTCAACCTTTACCCATTCGTGTTCTTTGCTGAATTTTAATTCTTCAACCAACATTTACTGCTCCTCCTCAATTGATTTGATTTGGCGCTGGCAAAAGAAAAAGATGCTGCCAGGGATAATAATGCGCATTAAGCTGTCAATAATCCGGTCATAGAGAAACTTTTTTTGGTAGGCATCGCCAAGGTTTAATTCCGGGCCAGAGGCATCGTTATTTTTTATTGCGGCATCTTGCCGGTTCAAAAGCAAAGACCCTGTGGTTGAAGTAAAATCAAGAACCCCCCATAACAAAATTACAAAAACAATAGAGGAAATTACATAATAATAAAGCAATTTTATATTCAGACTTTCCAATGACATATAGTCCTCCTTGGTTTAAAAATTAGGCTAACAATATACGCTAAAACAGTTTTTTTTACAAGGATCGCTGATGGTAAAACGGAAGCCCAATTATTTTTGCCGGAGCCTTTTCCCCGCGGATTTCTACCCACAGGGGCTGGTTCTGGCTAACATTTTCATGTATATAAGCAAGGGCAACCGGAGCATTCAAGCGCGGAGACAGGGTTCCAGAGGTTACCTCCCCAATTTCTTTAGTATCCCCATTTGTCCCGGCAAAAACCTTGAATCCTTGGCGGGGGATGCGGCGGTCGTTCAATATTAGGCCCACCAGTTTTTTATGCGCGCCCTTTTCCAGCTCTTTTTTGCCCACAAAATTTTCTTTGTTGAATTTTACTGCCCAGGCATAGCCGGCATCCAAAGGCGAAGTTTGTTCATTGTATTCATGGCCGTATAAAGGCAGGGCAGCTTCAAGCCGCAGGGTATCCCGCGCGCCCAAGCCGCAAGGAATTGCCCCTAGTTCTAGAAGCTTTTGCCAAATTAAAGGGGCATCGGCAATTTCACAAAATATTTCAAACCCATCTTCCCCAGTGTACCCGGTTCTTGAAAGCAAAACTTTTTTTTCAAAAAGAAGCCCTTCTATACAACGATTTTTTTTGATCAGAGAAAGCTTTTTAGA
Source organism: uncultured bacterium (assembly GCA_964528395.1). Taxonomy (GTDB): domain Bacteria; phylum Margulisbacteria; class WOR-1; order CAZGTC01; family CAZGTC01; genus CAZGTC01. The sequence continues at coordinate 145,419 of CAZGTC010000004.1, read as the reverse complement.
AAAATAAGGCGAGAGCATAGCTGCAGAGGCCGGGCCCTGGGCTGAAATAAGGGTTAAGCTTTCCTTTAAATCTTTTAGCTCAACTTCTTGCGTAAGATTTTTCTTTAGCCAAGCCATTACTTTGTCAGTATTTGAGGCATTTACAACCAAGCGATAGCTATCTGCCAGGCGATAAACCAAAATATCATCAATAACTCCGCCTTTTTCATTGCAAAGAAGAGAGTATTGGCATTGGTTTACCTCCAACTTTGACGCATCATTAGTAGTTAGCTTTTGAATAAAGAGGAGGGGGGCGGAATTTGTAATTAGTAATTGGGAATTTGTAATTTGCAGAATGCCCATATGCCCAATATCAAAAATGCCAAGCTTGTTGCGGACGGCCTGGTGTTCTTGGATTATTCCAGAGTAAGAAACCGGCATTTCCCATCCGCCAAACTCAACCATCTTTGCTTTTAATTTGAGGTGTTCGCTATAAAGGGCCGTGCGCTTTAGCCTTGCTAATTCTTTAAACATGACAGCCCCTTGATAAACTTTTTATTTTCACCGGGTTTTCCAATGGTAACGCGGATGTGCTGGGGCAAGCCAAAAGAAGTCAGCGGCCGGACAATAATGCCCTTGCGCAGCAGCTTTAGAAAAACCTCATCGGCTTTTTGTTTGAGATTAAGGCAGATAAAATTGGCTTCGCTTTTTAAATGCTCTATTCCCATTTTATTTAAAGCATGAGAAAGGATCTTTTTTTGCGCAGAATTGTTTTTCAAGCTTTTTTGGATAAAGCGCTCGTCAGAAAGCGCGGCTAGCCCCGCAGCCTGGGCCAGGCGGTTGACATTAAAAGGCATTTTTACCATGTTTAAATAACGGGCAATTTCTGGGGTAGATATCCCATAGCCCAAGCGCAAGCCCGCCAAGCCAAAGAGCTTGGAAAAAGTGCGCAAGATAATTACCGGCAAGGCCTTTTTTACAAATTCTATAGAACGCGGAAAATCTTTTGCCTCAACAAATTCTCCGTACGCTTCGTCGATAATTACAATGACATTGTTTGGCAAGCCGGATAAAAAATTTTCTAATTCCTCATGGGTAAAATAAGTGCCGGTTGGATTATTGGGATTGCACAAAAAAACCAGCTTGGTTTGGCTGGTTACATGCTGGCTAAAGCGCTCTAAATCATATTTGGAATTTTTTAAAGGGATAAAAACCGGCGAAGCATCAAAAAGATGCGCGCAAAATTCATAAGTAGAAAAAGTATTTTCTGCAATGAGCACTTCTTCCCCGGAGTTCAGAAAAGCGGCTGCGGCAAACTGCATAATCTCATCCGAGCCATTTCCAATAGAAATATTTTCTACGGAAAGCTTGAGCTTTTTGGCCAAGGCTTCTTTTAAGGCAAGGTTGTGCTGGCTGGGGTAAACATGCGCATTTTTTGCCTCTTGCTTAATTGCAGAAGCTGCTTTGGGGGAAGGGCCAAAAGGATTTTCATTTGAGGCAAGTTTTATAATAGAAGAAGGCGCAACTTCGCTATCAACCTCTTCGATGTTTTTTCCCGCGATATAGGGCTTAATTTTTTTTAGCGAGGGCCGTATTTTGCTCATGGATTAAAAAGGGTTCGCCCAGCTAAAGCCCGCAAAAATACTCTTGGGCTCTTTTCCGACATTGGGATTTTCTTTAGTCTGCAAGAGGTTTACCCCATTCACATGCAAAGCAAAGGTAGGGGTAAAATAAAATCTTATCCCGGCATTGAGCTGGCCAATGGTTTCACCGGCTAAGCCATCTGCCAATAAAACAAGATTGCTGCTGCCAAGGGGAAGTTCAATTCCGAGAGCTCCTAATGGGCGAAAACGGTCATTGGGGAAGTCCCCCATAAAGCCAAAAGTTAATTTAAATCCCTGCTGAAAATATTTAGTGGCTACCATATAAACATCGGTTTGGGTAAATGACGCTAAGTTTTCCACCCCAATTGCGAGCTTAAGCGGAAGGTCGGAATCATCGGTAGCCAGGCTCACTTTCATATTGATAAAAACCCCTTCGCGCAAGGCGACCTGGTTATTTTCGGATTTGCTGCCGCCGATTAAGCCGAATTCTACGCCATGGAAAGTCCCTAAATTGGCCTTGTAGTTATAAGCTTGTTTTTCTGCCATAAGGTTGCTGCCAACTTCAGCTGCGATATTATAATTTTTATAAGGGATAACATCAGCAGAAGGTACGCGAATTAAGCCGGTTGCACCAGTAATGGTCGGGGTGGGGAAAACTACATAGTAAGCCAAGCAAGGAGAAACTAAAAGCATAAAAATAACAAAGCAAGAAAATATTCTTTTCATGAAAATCCTCCTCGAAAATATTTGCTTTTAGTATACAACTAATTCGGATTTTTTGAAAATAGGGTCGAAGTCGTATTTGGCAAGAGCTTGCGCCCCGCCTTCTTCGCGATCAACCAAGCAAATAACTTTTAATACTTTGCAGCCAATTTTTTCAACCGCCTCGATGGCCTTGAGCGTGGCCGAAGCTGTTGTAATAACATCATCTACGATTACAACTTTCCAATTCGGCTGGATAATCCCTTCAATTTCTTTTTTTAGGCCATGGCCTTTGGCTTCTTTTCTTACGATGAAGCAAGGGAGGGGTGCTTGCGACTTGTAACTTAATACTTGTGACATCAAACTAACTGCTGCTGCGATAGGATCTGCGCCGATCGTTAATCCTCCGATAGCTTGGGCATCAAGATCTTTAATTTTATCCAAGATAATTCCTGCAATTAACTTGGCGCCTTGGGGGTGGCAGGTAGCTTGCTTGCCATCAACATAAAAATTGCTTTTTTTTCCAGAAGAAAGGGTGAATTCCCCGGTTTTTACGGCTTGATTTTTAAAAAGGAGTTTTTTTAGTTCGGATTTTTGATTTTGCACAAAGATAATTATAGCAGAAAATCAGTTGCCTATGATCCGGCTTAAAATATAATAGACTTGTTCTTTTTGAGAAACAATTAAAAACTCAGCATTAAACTGCTTACAGAAATTTTCTACCGAACCCTCAATTTTTCTTCTAACCACAATATAGTTCCCAAATTTCTGCCCAATATTTAGACAAACAACCTTTCTAACAAACCCCTGACTAAGAAGCGTTGAAAATATTTGCTCCCCATTTTTATTAATCCGGTTAAAATCAACCACATCTATATATGGGAAATCGATCATAAAATTCTCCGGGCCAAATAATTTATTAATAAATTTATCAAAAAAACTACTGTCATGCGGGCTCCAATAAATCCGGTCAATATTTATGCATCTATTTCCAATTAAAACCTCATATTCCAGGCCAGTTTTGTTTATTGTCCCATCTTCATTAATTACTTTTAAATCTTTAAGCCCTCTTTCAACACAGGCCTTCAGATTGACACGGACATCAAGCGGTAAATCTTCAATAATTTTTTGGTACACTTCCCAAAAACATTTTTTTATTGAACATTCAATCTTTTTTGTTGCTTTATGAAATGTAAATTCAAGGCAATTGACAATAATATGCCTGGCTAAGTCCAGCGCGGACAGCTTTCCATAAAAGGCGGAAGAAAAAAAAGCACCTGCTACCAATTGATGATATTTTATATCTTTATGGGGAATGCATATCCCGGCCCCGCCAAATGGGAATACAAGTTTGACAAGCCTTCTTCTTTCTGATGATACATTAAAGCAGTTGTTGCTACCGCCAAGGGTAGCTGGAAGGTGCAATTTCATCGCAGTTTCCCTTCACTTTTTAGGTCGGAACCGCCTTGTGTTTTGCTTGTATATCAGCAGAAAAAGGAAAAAATTTCACGCGGAGAGAAATAAAAATATAGCGGTTAAATCAAATCAAGATATTCTTTGACTCTTTTTTCAAAGTCCTCTTTTATTTGGGAAAGAGGAACTTCTTTCCCTTTTATAAAAAGAATTTCCGGATAGTTTATATCATCAAAACTGACTAAGGCTTTCAAATATATGGCTTCATCAAAATTGCTGTACTTTTTTTTGCAATTAGTGAAAACAGTTTTTAGTGATGAGGTTTTTAAAATATAGTAGAGATCTACGTAATCTTTAAATTCTGCCCTCAACAAAGCAGCAATTTTCATGCAGGCAATATCTTCTATGCTCGCAACATAAAAATATTCAAAATCAAGCAAAGGATATAACAGCTTCTCCTTTATCCCAAAAAAAGAGAGCTTTATTCCTTTTGCGAGAATGAGGGTTAAGGTGTTTTTGCTGTTTTGTATGACCTCAATTGGATGTTTGCCAAAAATATTTTTGGCTTCTCTTAATAATTCTTCCGGATTAAAGCTTTTTTCTGTAAAAAAATCAAAATCAATGGAATCCCGATGTCCGAGTTGAAGGGCAAGCCCTGTTCCTGCCGCAAGATAAAAGCGATCTTTGAAAGCTTTAAATAAAGGAAGAATTTCTTTCCTTTGTTTGTCCAGAATTTCAAAATGTTTTTCTGCCATTACTGAGCCTGCTTTGGCGAAGAAAGATTGAAAAAAACCTTCCATAGGGAGTAACTACGCGTGTCGAGTTGTTTACTGCCAAAAGCCAAAAGATACTCTTTTAATAAGGATTTATTCGTATTTCTAAAAAGCCATCGGAGAGCATTCATATTCCCATAGCTTAAAATCCGACTAAAAATGAATGCGCGATTTTTGGAAAAAGATAGTTTTTCTAAATTAACATCCCAGAAATATTTTTTAAATTCTTTTGGGAGCTTTTTCTCTTTGTTGAAAAACATAATATATTTCCCCTTTTGAGAAAATAATTATACCATGGCAACTGCGAGTTTTTGACAGGCTTAAAACTTAAACAAGCCCTTAGCTTTTTCTTTGGCCTCTTGCTTTAACTTTTCTGCTTCTTCCTGGGCTTTTTTTTCTGCAGCTTGTTTTGCTTCTTCTTTTTTCTGGTCAATTTGCTGCTGGGTATCGCCTTTTATCTGGCGCAGGCGCACATCGATTTTGCCTTTGACAATTTCCAAGGCTTTTTTCAAAGGCTTATCCAGCTTTGGAGTAGGAATCGGGGCTTTTAAGGGGCCGGAAATTATAACTTCCATTTCTGCATAGCCTTCTTCATCTTTTAAAAGGTCGTAGGCTTTGCCTAAATCGCGGCTGATAAAAGGAGAGAGCTTAATCGTCAAAAGGCAGCCTTTTTTGTATTCTTGTTTGGCCAGATCAACCCGGCCGTCAAACTTGGCCCGCACATCCGTATCCATAAGGTGTAGATTGCTTAGGGTCAGAATATTTTGTGCAAAGGAAAAATCCCCAGCGAATTTTTTTACTTTTATGTCTTGGTTAAGATTGGGAGTTTTTAGCTGGGCGGCCAGGCTTTCCATGATCTTTAATTTTTTTAATTCCCCGCTTACCAAGCTAAAATCTCCTTTTGCCTTTAGATTTTTCAAAATTACAGGGATTTCAACCCCTGCGCCAGATAAATCCGCATTTAAATTTAACTGGCCGTAGATTTTGTCTTTTAGTTCCAGGAGGTTCGGGAGATAAGAAGTAATTAGGGCGGAAACCGCAGGGTGCGCATCAAAATTTTCCAGCTTAATTTTTTGGAGCGTGTAGCCGAGCCCAGATTGGTTGAGGTTGAGCTGGGCTTGGGCGGTTAAATTCCCGTTGTAAGCAGAAACTTCTTTTAAGCTTATTCCCAGCAGCTTGTTTTTTAGGTCAAGGGCAATTAAGGCATGGTCAATTTTTAAATCTTTGAGGCTGATGTTTTTTAAGTCTGCGCGGCCGCTAACAATTAAATTTGCAGGAATGGATTTTAGGAATTGGTTGACGGATTGGGTTATATTATTTTCTTTTTTTTCAGTTTTTATGGCAGAAGCCCCGCCAAAAATTCCCAAGAGGGTATCGATTGAGATTTTTTCAGATTTTAGGCCAAAGGAAATATTCGGGGCGCGCGAATAATTTTTTATTACTCCGGAAAAAGCCAGGGTTTCTCCTGCGGCAGAGAGGATCGTGTCGGTTAAGGTGATTTTTTCTTCGTCTAGCCCGAAGCCCACTTTGCTTTTTAAAATCAGAGGAATAACTTTTTCCTGGTACAGCGCATTTGCCGAAAGCTTTAATTCCATGGGTTTTAAAATAGAAAAAGTAATGCCAGAAAGATTGAGGCTGATATGGTTTAATTCAGTTTTTTGGCCTTGGTCTATGTAAGTTAGTTTCCCATTAATAATTTTGAAGTCTGAAATTAATAGTGAAAAAGGGAGTGCTTTTTGTTTTTTTGATGCGGTTTTTTTAGCCGGGGCGCTTTGGATTTTTGGAGTGTTCATTTCTCCTTTTGAGTTTTTTTCTAGGAATACTTCGGGCTTAACCAGCGAAATTTGATTAATCACCAGCTGGCGGGCAAGGAGCGGCCAGAGCGAATATTTTAGATCAATGCTTTCAGCTTGTACAAAGGGCGTGGCAGAAAAACCCTTGGCATTGCCGATTGAAATATTTTTTAGTTTTATGCCGGAAAAAAGATTAAAAGAAACCTTTTCGATTTTTACCGGGCGGTTGATGGATTCAGATAGTTTTTCTTCAGCAAAGGATTTTATTTTGTTTAAAGGGAAAAAAAATGGCAAGAGTAAGGCGAGGATAAAAAACAGTATGGCTACGCCCAAAAATCCCCAAGCTAGGTATCTCATAATTTTTTTCACCGCAAACCCTCCTTGGCTTTTACTTTTTAGAAAAAAAGGCTTTGATTCCAGAACAAACTTCCTTTATTTCTTTTTCGGTTAGTTCCGGGAAAATTGGCAGGGACAGGACTTCGGCCTGGGCTTTTTCGCTTTCAGGGAAATCGCCTTTTTTATAACCCAAAAATTGGTACGCAGAGTGCAGGTGCAGGGAAAGCGGATAATAGATCATGCTTCCAATTTGTTTTTCCGCTAAGAAATTTTTCAGCGCATCACGGGGTTTGGTACGGAGAGTAAATTGGTTGTAAATGTGTTCGGCTCCGGGCAAAACCTTGGGCAAGGCAATTTCTTCAACATTTTTCAGCTCATTTACATAGGTTTGCGCATTTTCTTGCCGCATTTTGTGCCATTGGTCCAAAAACTTCAGCCGGATGCGCAGGATTGCAGCTTGCATTTCGTCCAAGCGGCTGTTATACCCAATGGCTTCGTACATATAGGTTTGCCGGCTGCCGTGGCCGCGATAAACTTTGCAGGCGCTAGCGATTTCTTCGCTATTGGTTGAGATAATGCCGCCGTCGCCAAAGGTCCCCAGATTTTTGGTGGGAAAAAACGAAAAGCCCCCGGCTTGCCCAAAGGATCCGGCTTTTTTATCCTTCATTTTTGCGCCAATGGCTTGGCAGGCATCTTCAATCACAACTAGATTGTGTTTTTTTGCCAAGGCCATAATCTTTTCCATCTCGCACATTTGTCCATAGAGATGCACCGGCAAGATGGCCTTGGTTTTGGGGGTGATTTTCTCCGCGATTTTTTGGGGAGAAAGGTTGAAGGTTTCTGGATCAATATCTGCAAAAACTACTTTTGCGCCAATGTAACAAATAACTTCAATAGTGGCAACAAAGGTAAATGGAGAGGTAATAACCTCGTCCCCAGCCTTAACCCCGGCAGCGCGCAGCGCTAAATGCAAGGCATCGGTTCCAGAGGCAACGCCTATGCTAAAACGCGTTCCGCAATAAGCTGCGATTTCTTCCTCGAGAGAGGAAACATTCGGCCCAAGGATAAATTTTCCGCTTTGGATAACATTTTGCAATGATTTTTCTAATTCTTTTTGCATTTGGGGAATTTGGCGGTCAAGGGTAAAAAAAGGCACAGACATATTTGCTCCTTTATTTTATAAAAAATTAAAGAAAATTATACCATGGCTTTCAAAATTGCCAGGGCATTTTCTTTGATGCTGCCATAGGGCTCAAGCTGGCTGCGGACTTGGGACATCAATTCCTTATAGCGATTTAGCTCCTCTTCCTGCTGCAGCAGGGACAAGGCTTTTTCTGCTAGCAGCTCGGGCCGGGCATTTTGCTGGATAAATTCCGGGACAACTTCTTTTTCCAGCAAAAGGCTGGGCATGGAAAAATAAGGCATCCGGATTTTTAAAAAGTGTTCAGCAATAAAATAAGTAAAAGGGTGCAGCTTATAAATACACAGTGCCGGGACCTTAAAAATTGCTGCTTCAAGCGTAACCGTGCCCGGGGTAGAAAGAACCAAGGTCGCGCTTTGCAGGAGGTTATAATTTTGGTTTTGGATGATTTTTATTTCCAGGTTGCTTTTTTTTACCTGCGCGAGAACTTTTTTTTCTGGTTCTTTGGTAAAAACCGGCAAGACAAACTGGCAGGCAGGGGCAGATTCCTTGATCAGGGCCGCGGCTTTTAACATAATGGGCAAAACATATTTTGTTTCTTGGCGGCGGTTGCCTGGGAATAATCCAATGATCGGGTATCGGGGATCAAGGTTGTGTTCTTTTAGAAAGTCTTCCTTGTTCTGGCCTGCTTTAGCAATATCTAAGAGGGGATGGCCATTGTAAATAACCGGGGCATTCATGGTTTTGTAGCTTTCATATTCTTTTTTGAAAATAGCCAGGATAAGATCAATGGTATCTGCGACACTTTGCATGCCTTTGGCTGTTCCCCAGAGCCATTCTTGGGGAGCAATGTAATAAACGGTTTTTATGCCCAGGGCTTTGGCTTTTTTGGCCAGGGGCAAGTTCATTCCTTGCGAATCAACTAAAATTAAGAGATTGGGTTTTTCTTTTTTCAGAAAGTTAGCTGCGCGCTGGCCAACAGAAAAAAGATAAGGCAAATGGTAAAGGGCTTCAACTAGGCCTACGGATCCGCAAGCCGAGGTTTGCGCAATAAGATTGACCCCGGCTTTTTTAAGGAGGTCTCCGCCAATGCCCCAGAAAGAGGCTTGAGGAAGGATTTTCTTTATTTCTTCAACCAGTTTGGCGGCATGCAAATCGCCCGAAACTTCGGCGGTTGAGACGAATATTTTCATAGGCCGATTTCCGGCAAATCCGGAATAAGCAAAAGTTCCTCTTCAAGTTCTTTAAGGTCTTCGCCGCTGATTTTTTTATTGATGCCGCGGCCGCTATCTTGTTCGAGGAATTTTATAATAGTTTTTATTTCTTCCAAAGGACGCAGCCCGCGGATTTCTTTCAGGCTATCTTGGATAGATTTTTTCCCGCCATAAATAATTTTGAAAGCTTTTTTAATTTCAGTCTGCGCTTCTTGCGACACATTGCGGCGCGCCAGGCCAACAGAATTAATCGTGCGGATTTGCGCAGGATTGCCTTCTACCAGCATAAACGGCGGAACATCTTGGGTAACTTTTGACTGTGCGCCAATCATGGCAAGGCGCCCGATCCGGCAAAACTGGTGGATCCCGGCCAGCCCGCCGATAATCACCTGGTTGTCAATTACGGTGTGTCCCCCCAGCCCCACATAACCGCCAATAATGCACTGGTTGCCGATGGAGCAGTTATGGGGGATATGGGCATGTACCATAATAAAATTGTCGCTGCCGATTTTTGTTGTATTATTTTCTCCAGTTGGCAGGTGGATCGTAACAAATTCCCGGATAAGGTTGTTATCCCCAATTTCAACAGAATTTTTTTCATTCTTATATTTGATATCCTGGGGTGGGGCAGCGATTGAAACCCCTTGGAGGATTTTATTGTTGCGTCCGATTTTTGTCCATTTATGGATAACGCAATGCGGGCCAATTTTTGTTTCATCCCCGATTATAACTTCTGGCCCGATCACAGTATAAGCGCCAATTTCTACTTTATTCCCGATTTGTGCAGAGGGATGGATGACTGCAGTGGGGTGAATTTTGCCTTTATCTACCAGGGAAAACATAAATTCTCCGGCCGCAGCTTCTTCGCCTTCAACTGTAGCCAGTGCTTTTACTTTTCCAATGGAACTTTTTATCCAGAGGAACTCTGCTTCCAATTTTATCTGGTCTCCGGGCACAACCGGCCGGCGGAAGCGGACATTATCAATGCCAGCAAAATAAACAATCTTTCCTTCAAAACGCGGCTCGCGCAGCGCCATAATTGCGCCGGCTTGGGCCAAGGCCTCCAGGATAAGCACCCCGGGCATAATGGGCTGTCCGGGAAAGTGCCCTTGGAAAAAATGTTCATTCATCGTGACATTTTTTATGGCAGTTATTTTTTTCCCGGGAACAAGGTCAATTACCTTGTCTACCAATAAAAAGGGGTAGCGGTGCGGGATAATCTTTTCTATTTCTTGGATATTTAAAACGGTCATATTTTTACTCCTAATGTCCTTATTTTTTTGGCCAGCTCAACATTGAGCGCATGGCCGGATTTTATGGCAATAATATGGGCCTGGACGCCAAACCCGCATAGGGCTAAGTCCCCGATTAAATCCAAAATTTTGTGGCGCACCGGCTCATTTTCAAAGCGCGGGGCATTAACATAGCTCTTTTTTTCTTGGCTGATAACCAGGGCATTTTCTAGGGCTGCGCCTTGCGCCAGTTGTTGCTTTTTTAATTCATCCACTTCTTCCAAGAAGCCAAAAGTGCGGCTCGGGGCAATTTCCTTTATATAATCGCTTTCTCCGGCCTCAAAGCTATAAAACTGGGCGCCAATGACAGGAAAGTCTAGCATAAAAGAAACCTTTAATCCATGGTGCGGAACCGCGATTAAGAGCTTGTCTTTGCTTTCTATAATAATAGGGGAATTAAGCTCCAGCATTTGTTTTGGGGCAGATTGTTCTTTTATTCCGGTTTTTTTGAGTGCGCCAACGTATTTTTGAGCAGAGCCGTCTAAAGCTGGCGGCTCCTCGCTGTCCAGCTCAATTTCTGCATTATCAATTCCTAAGCCATTTAAGGCAGAAAGCACATGTTCAATGACACAAACCTTGGCATGATCCTTTTTTAAGCTGGTTCCGCGCTGGGTGGAATCTACCCATTCTGCCAGTGCGGGAATTTTTATTGGGCCTTTTAAGTCTGTGCGCACAAAAATTATGCCGTGGTTTTCGGGCGCGGGCTTAAAGGTGATGCGGCTTTCTTTTCCGGAATGCAGGGCAATGCCATTGAGAGTACAGTGTTTTTGCAGGGTTTTTTGCAGCACTATCTTGGCTCCCTTCTTCTAACAGATACAAAATGCCGATCTCCATATAACCGATAGCGGGAGGCAACAGCTTCTTCGGCCAAAACTTTTCCGGTTTTTTTATCCTTAATGGTTTTTGTAATATAAGTTGAAAAAGGAACAGCCAGTGAAGGTGCGTGCGAAGCAGAAACCATTTTTTTGTTTTTATAGTATTTAACAATTGGATGGGAAAAAGAAACTTCGCGGTTGCTCGGAGTGCCAAAAATTTTGAAGCTTAATAATTTATTGGTGGCAGCGGCCTTAATAAAAACCGGATAAGGGCTGGAGTTTTTAAATCGAAAATCTGCGACGCCAGGGTAAACGGTGGCATCCCGGCCCAGGGGATAAATATTAAACCAGATGCTGTGGTTGGCCCTTTGCAGAATTTCTAAATCCGCCAGCATTACAGTATTATAAAGCGTTGTGGCAACCTGGCAGGTGCCTCCGCCAAACTGGGGCACCAGCTCATTGCCTACAATAACAAAGGCTTCCTTCATGCCGCGCTCTTCCGAGAAATCACCAATGACTTCTAACAGCGAAAATTTTTCTCCCGGCAAAAGCAGCATGCCGTCAACAAAAGAGGCAATCAGTTTTATATTATGGATGCGGTTGGGAGAATCATGGGAACCGTAGTAAGTTGTGTATTGGGAAACCAGCTGGGTGGGCGGATTTTTTATGAGAGCAGCTTCTGTGAGCCGCGGCTTGACAAACGAAAGGGTTAATGGGAAGCGCCTTTTATTTTCGGATAAAGCGCGCTTGAAAAGAGCCATGGTTTCATCGATCTGCAAGGTTTTTCCTATGGTTTCTTTTCCAATTTCAAAAGTCCCGCCTTCTTTTAATTTGAAAGAAGCTTCAGCAGAAGAAGTATTTACTTTTTGCGTCATTAGATATAGAAGCCCGCGCAGTTTTTTTTCATTTAACTTATATTTCAGAGGCAAGCTGCGCTGGTTTTTTAGGACGCGGTCTTTTAGGTCAGCAAAATAATTGCGGTTATGGGTGCTGATAAAAGCATTCTCGATTGAATCCAAAACATTTATTTCTAAGCCCGCTTCAGAGGGCAGGAATTGGTATTCTTCATTTCCTAAAAAGAAAGTTACAAGGCCTTGCGAGGCTTCATCCGGCCCCAAGCGCATTAATTTATAATAAGCTTCACGCTGGTCCAGGAGGGAAACATCGACTTTTTCAATAAAAGAATTATAAGGGAAGCGGTCGCGCGTAATGATAAAATCCGCAGCCACGAAAATAATTGCTATGCCCAAAGAAAAGGCCGCGGCTCCGACCAGCAGCTTAATAAAAAAAGGATGCTTTTTTAAATGTTTATGCTTCAAATATTTTTCCAAGCCCCCGGGCGGAGTTGAACCGCCGGCCTAGTGCTTACCAAGCACTCGCTCTAACCACCTGAGCTACAGGGGCAAAATTAAAAGGGAATTATGATATAATACCACAATATTTGTTTCTGATTTACTGCTCTTTTATTTTTTGAGAGGAGATAAAATATGAAAAAAGTTCTTGGTTTTTTCCTAGCAGGGTTGATGTTGGTTTTGTCGGTTATGCCGTTGAGCGGGTGTGCTGAAAAGAAAAACAAGGGGCCGGTCACGGTTAATATTTGGATTATGCCCAATTCTTTGGAACCAGTCAAGGATTTGGAGAATATCGTGGCGGATTTTGAAAAAGAAAATCCAAATATTAAAGTAAAAATAACTTCGGTTGATTGGGGGGCGGCCTGGACAAAAATTACCACGGCCGCAACTTCTAAGGACGTTCCGGATATTGTCCAGCTGGGGTCAACCTGGGTAGGCGCAATTTCTTCTATGGGCGCGCTCTGGGATTTATCCAAAAAAGTTGACGAGCTGGGAGGAGAAAGTATTTTTGTTCCTGCGGGCTGGCAGAGCCATGGGATTGTTGGGGCAGGGCAGGTAACTGCGGTGCCGTGGATCGTGGATGTGCGCGCCATGTATTATCGCACAGATGTTTTCAAGCGCTTGGGCCTCAATGCTGACAGCCTGGCGACTTGGGATTCTTTTGAAAAAACATTGGAAAAATTAAAAAGCGCTAAATTGGTAATTGACGGCGTGCCGATTGCACCTCTTGGGCTGTCCGGGAAAAATGACTGGAATGTTATCCATAATTTAGCGCCTTGGATTTGGGCTGGGGGAGGAGATTTCCTATCTGCGGACAACAACCAATCCCGTATAAATGACGGCAAAGCAGTTGGGGGGATTAAGTTTTATATTGATCTGGTGAAAAAAGGCTATGTGCCAATCGAATATCTGGAGCTAAACTCCGCGCAGGTCAGCAGCAATTTTAACCAGGGGGCTTGCGCTATTTACTTTGACGGCCCCTACGAAGTAAAAACCTTGACCACCCCTCCGCAGCAAGGCGGGGCTGCGGGCGGAATTACAGCGCGCAATTTTAATGTTGCCCCGTATCCAGCTGGGCCAGACGGCAGGTTTTGTTTTGTCGGCGGATCCAACCTGGCAATTTTTAAAGCTTCCCCAAATAAAGAAGAAGCTTGGCTAGTGATTAAGCACCTTTTAAAACCAGAATCGCAAATTGCTTATTCCAAGGTAACTGGGTTTTTGCCGTCAGTAAAACAATCTTTTGAAGACCCTTATTTTACTTCTAATCCGCAGAGAAAAATATTCAAAGAGGCTGTGCAATATGGAAAAACTTATCCTTGTATCCCAGCGTGGGGCGTGTTAGAGCCAATCCTAACCCGGCGCTTTGGTATAATGTGGGACAGGGTAACCGAGGCTGAAGGCCCAGTAGATGTTAATATATTAAACGAGCAGCTTAATTTGGCGGCGGATGAGATTAATGCAGTTCTACAGCAAGCCCAGTAGGTAAAATATGTGCGGAATCTTTGGATATATTGGCAAAAATAAAGCCCTGCCTTTTATTCTAGAAGGCTTGAAAAAGCTGGAATATCGCGGCTATGATTCCGCGGGCATTGCAACGCTCCTGCCTTCCCACCACTTTAATATTACAAAATGCAAAGGCAAAATTTCAGACTTAGAAGAGTTATTAAAAGGCAAGCAAATTTCCAGCCAGATTGGCATTAGCCATACGCGCTGGGCTACCCACGGCCGGCCTTCGGATGAAAACAGCCATCCGCACCTTGACCAGCAAAAACAAATTGCCTTGGTGCATAACGGGATTATTGATAATTATTTGGTTTTGCGGCGCAAGCTGGCAGAAGAAGGACATATTTTTGAATCCACAACAGATACCGAAGTTTTGGCCCATCTGATCGGAAAGCATTTTGAAAAATGTCCGTCATTGGAAGAAGCCGTCAGAAGCGCTCTCCGGGAAGTTGAGGGTTCATACGCGATTGCCGTGTTATCCATAAAAGAACCGGATAAGCTGGTGGTTGCGCGCAAAGGCAGTCCCTTGATCATTGGGCTAGGGGACAAAGAAGCTTTTGTGGCATCAGATATTGCAGCAATTATCAAATATACCTCAAAAGTTATTTATATGGGGGATGGGGAAGTGGCGGTGGTAAAAGCCAGCAAGGTTTTGGCTTCTAATCTTTTTGGAAAGCCGCTAAAAAAGCGCAGCCAATATATTTCTTGGGACCCGGAATCCGCAGAAAAAAGCGGGTATTCGCATTTTATGCTGAAAGAAATCCACGAGCAGCCTAAGGCTTTGCGCGATACCATGGAAGGCCGGGTAAAAGTGGGTTCTGGGCAAATAAAATTTGAAGAGCTCAAGATTCCGGATAAAAAATTCCGCAAGATCAACCGGATTATTTTTACTTCTTGCGGAACCTCCTGGCATGCTTCTTTGATCGGCGAATATTTAATGGAACAATTTGTGCATTTGCCCTGCGAAGTAGAATATGCCGCAGAACTGCGCTACCGCTATCCGGTAATTGACGACAAGACTTTGGTTATTGCAATTTCCCAATCCGGGGAAACAGCCGATACATTGGGAGCCATTGAAGAAGCAAAGGCGCATAAAGCCTTAGTTCTGGCAATCTGCAATGTTCGCGGCTCATCCATTGCCCGCCTGGCAGACGGCGTGATTTATACTAAGGCGGGACCAGAAATTGGGGTAGCGTCTACCAAAGCCTTTACGACCCAATTATTAATTGTTTATCTTTTTACTTTGTATTTAGCCCACATCAAAGGAACCTTAAAAGACCGGGAAGTTATGCGTTATATTAGCCATATTTTTGAAATCCCGCAAAAAATCGAGACCCTGCTTTTAAAAGAAAAAGAGATAGATTTTCTCGCGGATAAATTTTACAACAGCACCAATGCATTGTATTTAGGAAGGGGCAAGGGTTTTCCCATTGCATTGGAAGGCGCACTTAAGCTTAAAGAAGTTTCTTATATCCATGCCGAAGGTTATCCAGCCGCAGAAATGAAGCATGGCCCGATTGCTTTGATTGATCAAAACATGCCAGTTGTGGTTCTGGCCCTCACTGGCCGGCGCTACGACAAGATTTTGGGCAACATTGAAGAAGTCAAAGCGCGCGGAGGGAATGTTATTGCCATTGCTTCTGAAGGCGATGACACAATTAGTGAAAAAGTAGATGAGGTGGTTTATATCCCGAATAGTTCCGAGGCCCTTTCCCCGATCTTGGCGGTTATTCCCTTGCAGCTTCTGGCTTACTATATTGCAGTTAAGCGCGGCTGCCACGTTGACCAGCCCCGCAACCTCGCCAAGTCCGTTACAGTTGAATAGGTTGAATCTAACCTGCTACAAGCTTATTCTTGCATTTAACTTGACAAAACGATATTTTACTTGTAAAATCAAAATTTGGAGGTGCTAATATGGAAGCAGAAACAACCGTGTCAAAAAGATGGCAAACTGCGGTACCGGCAGAAATTTGCAAAAAATATGGTATTCGGGCAGGGCAAAAAATTGCTTGGCTGGACTTAGGAAATATAATCAATATTCTTCCAGTTTCTTCCAAGCCGATCAAAGCTTTTAGGGGAAGTTCAAAGGGTTTATCAGAAACGCTCTTGAAACAAAGAGAAATAGAAAGAAGGCGGGAGAGTGGAAAATAATAAGCTTTATGTATTAGATACTTCTGCTATTTTTTGTCTGCAGGATGATGCCCCGGGTGCAGATAAGGTTGAGAAAATATTAGAAGGAAGCAATCGAGTGTATGCTTCTTTTATGACTTATATGGAATATTTATATATAGCTATGATGCGATTGGGAGAAGTTGAGGCTCGTGAAGCCTATCTGAAATTAACCATGTTGCCGATAGAAATTATTGAAAGCAACGAAGAGTTAAGATTTATGGCTGCTAAATTAAAAGCTAGCTACAACATATCTCTTGCGGATGCGTGGGTTGCGGCAACAGCAGAAAAGCTTGGAGCAATTCTTGTCCATAGAGACCCAGAATTTGACGCGCTTAAAAATTGTATAAATTGTATGCCCCTGCCATATAAAAAATAAAAACTTTAGGCCTTTAAAGTTGACCAGCCCCGCAACCTTGCCAAGTCCGTTACGGTGGAATAAGCTGCCCTTAATAGGGGACTTGATTCAGAATTGGCATATAAAATATGCTGTTTCTGAATTAAGTCAAAAAGAGGCAATGTATTGTTCTATAATTTGGATATAATTGTTAAAAAAGTTTTTCAGCGCTGCAGGATCTTCAATAAAATTTACTAAGTCTCTTTCAATGTAGTCTTTTTTGATTGTTTTGGCTTTGGCTAAAATAACACTCAAAATTTCTTTCCAGCTTAAGCCCGCATATTTTGTATCTTTAAAACCTTGTTCAAGTTTTGCCGCGCTAGGCACGATGTTTTTCCCCATGTACCAAACGAGGTCAAAAATGTCTCGACCCTTAAAATCAATTTCATTGTTTTTGCCCTTATAAAATACGCGGGTTAAAAAAGCATGGGTTTTCCCGGCCATTAAATCGGGCAGGGAATATCGGCGCAAAAAATAAGTCTTGCTATTTTTTTCGATCATCGAAGATTCAATTTTACAGGCTTGCATATCATTTTTAGTTACTTCTATTTTTATAAAGAGATTGTTAGACTTATAAAAATCTAGTTTTAGGCTTTGTAAAATAGGGAATTTGAGATAAAGCTTTTTTTCTTTTCCTTTTACAGAAAAACTCATATCTGGGTAAAGCAGGGTTCTGTTAAAGTAGTTTTTTAGCTCTTTGGCTAAAGCCTCGGGATCGAAGTTTTCTTCTGTATCAAAATCCAAATCTTCAGAAAGGCGCGGCAGCATAAAACAAAAGCGCAAGCAAGTCCCACCCATAAAAACTAGGTTTTCGTTATAAGATTTTGTGTTATAAATATATTCGAGAATAATGTTTTGCAAATGTTCTTTAATTAAATTGACAATATATCCCTCGCGTAAATTATCCTGCTGCCCTTTCTTTATAATATTTTGAAAATCTTCAATAAGCATGTTTCCCCCTCAATATTTTGTATATCCTTCTTAGCTTTTCGCTCCGTGAAATTTTTAAATATCCTTCAAATTCAAGCCAATCTTTTTCGCTGATATTTTCTAAATTTATTCTTAGCTCGGAAACCGCGGTTTTATTTATTCTTTTTAAATTTCTTTTTATAAAATATAAATAATCAAACAAAGCTTTGGCCAAAGTTGCGGCGTAATATTTTTTCCCATTAAACTCCTGTTCTTTATAGCCGAGAAACAATTCTTTTTTTATGTGCGAGAAACTGAAGTTCCCAACTTTTGTAATAAAATTTTTGGTATTCCCCTGGGTAACAGAAGAAAAACCAAATACGCTTTCAGTTAAAATGCCATAACGATTAAGAATGGTTTCTTTGCTGATATAAGAGGGAGAAACAAGAAGAGAGGATAAAAAAGCTGAATACTCTTCTTTGTTTATAATGTTTTGATAATACTCGGAAGAAATATATAGGCCTCTTTTTAGCCGAATTAGTTTTCCGGTTCTCAGCCAGTTTTTTATGTTTTGGCCAAAAGAAGAATCTTTTATTCCTTCAAATAGTAATTTAAAGTTCTCCCGCCTTATATAAGGAAGGCTTTTTATAGGGTTTTTTGTGCTCATTTATATCGCTTAGGGTAATCTTGTTTATGCTTATTTGATATAAATATACATATGCGTTTTGGGATTGTCAAGCGGCTTTTTTATGCTACAATAACTACATGCCTTTTCTCGGTGTAACTTATTATCCTGAACTATGGCCAAAAGAGGATAATGAGAGAGCTTTTCAACTCATTAAAGAAGCTGGCTTTGACGTGGTGCGCATGGGAGAAATGAGCTGGGGGCAGATTGAAAAAAAACCAAATTCTTTTGATTTTTCTTTTTTTGACCAAGCCTTTTCCCTGGCACAAAAATACGATTTGAAGATTTTACTCGGAATTGCAACTTCTTATGCCCCGGCTTGGCTTATTTTTAAACACCCAGAATTTTGCCCGGTTTCCCACGAAGGCATAGCTGCTCCAGAAAATGGGCCGCGCCCCAATATTTGCCGCGATAATCCTTTATTCTATAAATATGCCAAAAGATATGCGGATAAGATAATTTCCCGCTATGCCAAAAACCCGGCTCTTTTTGCCTGGCAGATGGATAATGAGCCAACTTATCCGCCGCTGGATGCAACTGAAACCAAAGATTATTGCCATTGCTTTTCCACCCAGGCGCTTTTTGTTAATTGGCTTTTTAAGCGCTATAAAAAAATTGAAAAATTAAATGCCGCCTGGGGCACTTCTTTTTGGGGCAACCATTTTTCTTCTTTTAAAGACATCCATTCTCCCAAACAAGGTTTTTGGGAAGCCTCGAATCCGCATGCGTACCTAGATTGGTATTTTTTCAAAAGCGAGCGTATTTCCAAATGGCTTTGCCAAATGAAAGAATGGGTGCAGGCAAAAGATAAATTGCATGAAGTCGGGACTAATGGCTTTATTGGCCCGGTGAGCCGGGTCTTGTCGCATGATGTTTTGTCCAGTGGCATGCAGTGGTATGGCTGGGATGTTTATCCCCACGGGACTTTGAATACCATTGAAAGCTTGGCCCAGCAAGCGGATTTTTGGCGCAGCCTTTGCCAAAGATCAGGAGCGCGTTTTGTAGTTGCAGAATTACAGGCTGGAAAAAATGTGCGCTGGGGATATGGGGGCGAAGTCCATGGCCGCCAGATTTATTTATGGCTGCACCAGCTAGCTGCGCGCGGAGCAGAAGGGATTTTGCTGCACGCATTAAGAGCCCCGCTTTTTGGCAGCGAATCCGGGGGTTTTGGCCTGCTTTCTCTTTCCGGGGAAAAGACCGAGCGCTATGAAGAAGCAAAAAGAGCAATCGCAGAAATAAAAAAAATAAATTCTTGCCTTTCCTTATCAAAAATTAAATCTCGGGTAGCGATACTATATATAAAAGCATCTGAAGTTATGACATTTCAAGAAGAAGGCCCAGCCCGGGGAGCCCCGCCTAAATGGTTTTCCGGAAGGTATGAGCTGGGAGCAGGCTACAATTTGAATTCTCTGGCAGGAGCGTACCGCTTGGCCTGGAATTATTTAGGAGCCGCGGATTTTATCAGCGAAAAAGAGCTTTTAAATGGGGTTGTAAAAAAATATGACTGCCTTTTGATTGTTAATCCTTATGTTTTTTCAGAAGAATTATTGGAAGCTTTAAAAAAATATATGGAGGATGGAGGGCAAGTTGTTTGCGATGGCCGGCTGGGGCAGAAAGATTTTAACGGAAAGCTCTTTTCGCACCCTTTGGCAGAAAATTTTTTGGGCCTCAAATATATTGATACGGAAATCGTGGAAGAAAAGAAAAAAATTGCTACGCTGCCGGCGATTTCCAAAGGTTTTCGCGACAAAGTTTCCTCGTCTAATGCGCTCTTTTCATTTGAGGATGGATGCCCAGCCCTGATTGAAAAGACTTTTGGCCGCGGCAAAATATTGTACGCGACTTTTTCCTTATTCTTAAACCTTTTGGAATGGGAGGCGCGGGCTTTTATCCCTTTTTTGCGGGAATATTTGCCCCAGCCAGAAATAACAATTATGGCAGAAAGGGAAGTGGACTGGATTTTGCGCGAAGGCGAAAAACCCTTATTATATTTAATCAATGCTGCCGATGAGGAACGCCGCGTCAGTATTCATCTTCCGCAGAAATACCATAAGGCGCTGGAACTTTTGCCGGAGGGGGATTGCAAGATAAATTTCCACAAGGTAGAATTACGGCTTACTGCTTTTGCGGTAAAAGTTTTGCAATTTATTTAGGAAGGAAGATATTCTATGAAATACGGTTTTTTTGACAAGGAAAATAAGGAATACGTTATTACCCGCCCCGATACCCCCCTGCCTTGGATCAATTACTTGGGAAGCGAAAGCTACTGCGGCTTGATTTCAAATACAGCCGGGGGCTACAGTTTTTATAAAGACCCAAAAGAAAGAAGAATCACGCGCTACCGCTATAACAATGTGCCGATGGATTGCGGCGGCCGCTACATTTATATCCGCGATGAAAAATCCAAGGATTTTTGGTCTGCGACTTGGCAGCCTGTGCGCAAAAGCTTAAAAGATTACAAATACGAATGCCGCCATGGCCTAGGCTACACGCAAATCAAATCTGCTTATGCCGGGATCGAAACAACCGCTACCTATTTTGTGCCCAAGGGCGAGAATATGGAAGTTTGGATGATAGAGATAAAAAATCCGAAATCCGAAAATTCAAATAAATCAAAAACAAAAAAATCAAAAAACCAAACTAGGGAATTGACGGTGTTTCCATTTGTAGAATTTTGCTTGTGGGATGCTTTGAACGATATGACAGACTACCAGTACAATTTGAATATCGGGGAAACGGAATTCAAAAATAACACTATTTACCATTTGACCCGCTATCGGGTAGAAAAAAAGTTCTTTGCTTATTTTTCCTGTGCTTCGCACAAGGTGGAAAGCTTTGATACCCAAAGGTCCAGCTTCCTTGGCACCTACGGGGCTTTCTCTGATCCTGAAGCTGTGATAAAAGGGCAGTGTTCGAATTCTTTGGCTTGCGGCTGGTCGCCGATTGGGGCCTTTTGTCTGCCGGTACAATTAAAGCCCGGGGAATCGCAGACTTTTGTTTTTGTTTTGGGCTACAGCGAAGATCGCGAAGATGTAAAGCGCATAATCAAAAAATTCAATTCTCCGCAAGGCGTCAACCAAGCTTTAAATGAGCTAAAAGAATACTGGAGCGATAATATCAGCCATTTTTCTGCGCAAACCGAAGACCAAGACATGAACCTGATGGTCAATGTTTGGAACCAATACCAATGCCGCACTACCTTTAACTGGTCGCGCTCGGCTTCTTACTATGAATCTGGAATTGGCCGGGGCATGGGGTATAGAGATTCCAACCAGGATACTTTGGGTTTTAGCCATATGATTCCTTCTGCGGTAAAAGCCCGCATTGTGGATTTGGCTTCTGCGCAATTTGCGCAAGGCAATGCTTTTCACCAATACTCCCCGCTCACCAAAAAAGGTTATGGGTCTGGCTTAACAGATTTGGGCTATTCCGATGATCATCTTTGGTTAATTCTCTCTGTTGCCAATTACATAAAAGAAAGCGGAGACGTGAGTTTTCTCGAAGAAGAAATTCCTTTTGCAAATGCCGTGCCTGCCGGCAGGCAGGAGAAAACAGGCAAGCTGTACGAACACTTAGAAAAAGCCATTGAATTTACTTTGAATAATTTAGGTCCGCACGGATTGCCGCGGATGTTTTTTGCGGATTGGAACGATTGCTTGAATTTGCCGGGGTCTAATGGCAAGGCTGAATCCGTTATGGTGGCTGGGCTCTTTGTTTTGGCAGCCAAAGAATTGAGTTCATTAGCCTTGGTCAGCGGCCGCCAAACAGATGCAGAAAAGTACCAGAAAATTGCGCAAAAAATGGCAGACCAAGTCAATGAAAAAGCTTGGGATGGGGAATGGTATATCCGTGCTTTTACAGATAAGGGCGATCCCGTGGGGTCCAGCAAAAATGCCGAGGGCAAAATCCACCTTGAAAGCCAAGTTTGGTCGGTTATGTCTGGTTTGGCAGAAGGCGAGCGCGCAGAAAAATGCATGAATTCAGTTAAAAAACACTTAGCTTCAAAATACGGGATCATGCTCGTGCAGCCAGCTTATGCAACTTACCGCCCGGAAATCGGATCCGTTACTTTTTACCCCCCGGGACTAAAAGAAAACGCGGCAATTTTCTGTCACCCCAACCCCTGGGCCATGATTGCTGAATGTATTTTGGGGAGAGGCGAGCAAGCCTTTGAATATTACAAGGCCATTATGCCCGCAGCTTACAATGAGCTTTGCGAAATTAGAAAAACCGAACCTTATGTTTACTGCCAGATGATTGCAGGCCGCGACCACAAAGATTTTGGGGAGGGGAAAAATTCTTGGCTAACGGGGTCAGCGTGCTGGAATTTTGTAGCAGCCGCGAATTGGATTTTAGGGGTGCGGCCGGATTACAATGGGCTGGTGGTTGACCCTTGTATCCCTAAAAAATGGAAAGGGATACAGATAAAGCGCAAATTTAGAGGAATAGATTATTATATTACCGTCCGCAATCCCCAGCAGGTTTCAAAAGGCGTCAAATCAATTACAGTTGACGGCAAAAAAATCGATGGTAAGATTATTCCAGTGTTTGAGGGCCAGGGCGAACATCATATTGAAATCATAATGGGATGAGGCTATGGGGCATAACCCCAAAAAGGGCGCAGCGGTTTTATTAACCACATTTATTGTGGCCATTGTTTTAACTGCTTTAGCTGGTACAGTAGCTTTTATCCTAACCCATGAAACCCGCGAAGTTTCTTATCGTGAAAAAGAAAACAAAGCCTTGTATTTGGCTGAAGCGGGCATCAACCAGGCAACTGTTGTCATCCAATCTTCTTTTGAGGCTCTCTACCTTTCTTCAAAAAGCGTTACCCAGTCTTTGGCCTACTTGGATGGATTATCCGGTATAAATATTATTCCGCAAACGAGCTTGGGGCAGGGGAATTTTTCTGTAACTGTCGTGAGCATTTCAAATGTTATAGGCACGGACCGCCGCCGCATTACTATGAATTCTACCGGGAATTATAATGGGGCCAGCGTTACCCTTGCAGTTGTAAAAATTTTTGGTTTTTCTGCTTCCCGGGTTTTTGACCATTCTTATTTTATCAATAACTTCGGCTGGTTTTACGGCGGCACGCAGAGTATCCAAGGAGATATCCGCGCGAATGGCCGCGTAGAAGTGCGCGGCGCGCAAAAGGTTAATGGCGATGTATACGCTTCAATGGATATTGACCAAGACCAAGGCAGTTTTTTTTACGACAGCATCAGCCGCTATTACACTACAGCTTCTACCCGTGCGCGGCCCGGAGATCCTCCGGATGTAGGCGGAGTTTCTTATCCCGGCGGATACGATGGTTTTGCGGATAATTACGACCCGTTTGGGGATCCCCGCAATCCCGCATCTCCGCAGATGCACCCCAACCAAGAGTCTGTGGGAATGCCCTATTTAGGGGATCTAAGCTACTATCAAGCCCTGGCTGCTTCCAAAGATGGAACAATCTCTCAAGGGGGAGCAGTTTTGGTTGATAATGTTTATTCTGGCAGCTTGGTTTTGGTTGGTACTGCGCAAAACCCAATCGTGATCAATGGCCCAGTAGTTATCACGAATGATGTTGTAATAAAAGGAGTGGTAAGCGGGCAAGGTACGATTTACGCCGGCAGGAATACGCATATTATTGGAGATGTAACTTATGCGAATCCGCCGTCCTGGCCCAAGCCCGACAGCGATCCTTTAACAACCTCTGCTCAAAACGTGAACAAGGATTTTCTCGGGCTATGTTCTAAAGGCAATGTCATTTTTGGCGATTACTTAAGCAGCAAATGGCAAAATCAAGTTAAGCAGTATATCCGGCCGCCCTTTACTAATCCTTACAGCGTGGACCAAACGGATGCTTCGATTGGCTATGCCTCTTATTATCAGGGCGGGACGCCTTATTTTGATGGAGATTATACGGATCTGGATGGCGGCAAAAAAATCGATAATTCCGACCGGCGCTATTATGAATCTTCCTTAGCCAATAGCGCTTTTTCAAGTTTAACTCCAACCAATAATATTAGCCAGATTGATGCTTTGCTTTATACCAACCATGCGATTGCGGGTGAAGTGAAAAACATCAAATTCAATGGCAGTATTATTGGCCGCGACGAGGGGATTATTTTTTCCGGTTCTTTAACCATGAATTTTGACTATCGCGTAAAAGAAAAAGGCCGCGAGTTCGTGGATATACAACTGCCTATTTCTATCATGAAGCCGGAAACTGAAAGGTGGCAGAAATTATGAGAGGCATAGACAGTTCTTCACAAAACGATTGGCCGGCTGAAGACGTGAAAGAATCAATCTCGGAATTTAAAACCGTTGAATCTGTAAAAATCAATTCTTCTGTTGAACAACCGAGGGAGACATCTATTCCCTTGATTGAAAACCCTTGGCCGGGATTTTTGAATGCATTGGCAATTGCCATAATAGGAGCAGCGGCAATTTATGCGCTTTTCTGGGCCTACAAAAAAAACAAAAAATAATTTTCGCGGGTTTTCTCTAGTAGAAGTCTTGATTGTCATGGCTTTTATTGCAATTGCTTTTCTCTCCCTTTTGGAACTTTTTGTGGCGTCATACTATGTGGGAAATGAATTAGAGGGAACGGTTGAGGCCATTGGCTATGCCCAGCAAAAAATAGAACAAGTCATGAGCCAGGATTTTTTTTCTGTAACCAGCGAGGCGAAAACGCAGATTCCCGGGACTTCGTATTATCGCCAATTAATTGTTTCATCTGAAAGCAGCCATTTGAAATCTGTGCAGGTAAATGTTTTCTGGGAAATTAAAGGGCAGGAAGTTTCTTATAGCCTGCCTTCGAAAATAACTGACTTATGAAGAAAAAAAATGGATTAACCCTTCTTGAACTTATTATTGTCATGGCTTTAATGGCAACCGTCTTGACGGTGGTGGTTTTAATGTATTCCACCGGGATAAAAATTTTTTTGGATCAGGGGGATTCTTCTTATGCGCGCCAAAATGTTTACTCGGCGTTGTATGAACTGGCGGACGACCTCAAAGAAGCCAGCGGCATAAATTCGGCTTCCAATGTTGCGCTTTCTTTTTGGGTAGATTTAAATGCAGATGAGGTGCGCCAGTCTGATACAGAAGATATTTCTTATGCCTGGTCCGGAAACAGCGGAGATCCTTTAATTAAAACAGTTAATAGCCAAGTCAAAAATGTCTTGCCGCGCGTTACTTTTTTGAATTTTGCTTATGATAGCGCAATTATTGCAAATATCCGCTTTGTCAGCATTGAAGCAACTGCGCAATACAACAGCCAGTCTTTTTCTTTTGCCACTTCAGTCAAACCGCGGAATATCCCCTAATAAACAAGAAAAGGTGTGTTTTTTTGCCTTATTTAAGCCAAAAAACAGAAGTCACTTATTTCTAGTATAATACTATATACTAGAAATTTTTTTCTCTAATCTAATCAGACTAAGGAGAATACAAATACTAATGCTAGAGGATAAACTAAAAATCAAACCCTAAACAAAGGCTGCATCTATTTTTTATTTTGTGGTGGTTGGTTTACAATTATTTGTTGAACTTGTTTGCCCCATGAAACTCCACTTGTTGTTTCAAACAGTTTTACAAAAAATATTATAATCTCACAACTACACTATTTAAAACGATTATTTCAACCTGGATTTTACAACTCAGATATTTGAATTGATTGGAAAAAACATTTTAAGATCAATGTATGTCTATCTGGTTTTTCTTTCCGCAATCTCAGGAGACAATCCTCCAAAAGTCATCTCTGAATTTGAGATTGGCGGGTTGCCCATGAAGTTGTTGTTAAAAATCCTACCATCTGTTGAGATGCCTAAGTTGCCATTGGAAGAACGATCGACATATGAGATCCGGATACCATTTGTGTTTAAAAATTTTACTACTTGTAGGAACGTTGTTGCATCACTTTGACCTTGAACAATAATCGCCTCGAAATTTCGTCCTCCCTCATTGCGCGCGCGTTCTAACATAGAACTCAATCCATTTGTTTTTGTGATTGCGGTGATATGAGCCAGTGCTGCTACACCATTTTTTTTGTCGATGATTGCAAGACCAATGCATTCTGCTAAACCAAATGTGTTGATGACATTTTTGTTGCTGCGGCGGGAAACAACCCCAAATTGTGCCATGGCAACGGTGAGGACTTTGTTGGGATTTCCGGAATAGGTAGTATAAGGTGGTTTTGATAATGTTTTTGGCAGCATTCTCTTTAATTGTTCTTTAGATTTTTTTTCTATCCCCTTTTCAAAGGCTATAACCCTGCTCATCATGTTTTTATCTTCTTTGAAAATGATATTTATATGTTTTGGAACCGTTATGTTGCCTATCTCTTGAGAATTTGTCCTGCCGGCAGATTTTATCAATTGATCAACTGTATTCGCTAAATCTGGTGCAACCATTCTCAATTCGTTGAGCACATTTTGAATAGTGGCGTAGCTATGAAAAAAAGATATCTCTGTTATGCGATTTGTCTTTGGATCGATTTCAAAATAAATATATGTTGCTGCAGTTTGTTTTTTTCCATCAGGAGAGGAAGGAATGATCAAAAATGCATTCGTAGGATCTCCTTGAGACATTATTGAGATCCCACGATTCTTGCCAATGCCAAGATATTGAGGAACGCCTCTTTGGGCTAAGAGGAGACGACCGAAATATCTGCTTAATTTTTCCTCATCAAGAATTGCATTCGGGCGATGTAATTGGCTAAGTGGCATGGATGTGGGTTTGGGCTTGGAAACGGGATTCGTTGTCGGTTTCGTCGCTCTTGTAGTTGCTGGTCTTGAATATGGTGTATCGCAATGAAGTTTTGGGGAGAAATATTGTTCAACCCCTTTGATCTCATATGTTAACATGTTATTCTCTCCTTTATCTGAATTAGCAACTCGACACGGCTATATATGAACATAGGCTCGCCCGCCTGAGGCGGACTCGTGCCTGTGCCTATCTCCCCGCCTTGAACATAGGCTCGGGCTTTGCCCTCGCGCCTATCTCCTTGATTTATTCTCTTCATTTACCAGGCGGGATTTCATTTTAAGGAAATTATTTTAAGTTTTTTACGATATATTAGCATGACCGTCAAACTCAAAACCATCTTTAACAACGAATGGGATAAGGTTGTTGCTTCTTCTAAAACCTACGACCTAAAAAGATCTTCTGTCCAGGATAATGTTTGGAAGCTCTTGCATTGTAAAACTCTCTGGATGGGAATTCAAATCTATCAATGCAAAAAACATCCCCAGCAAACTAGATTAGTTCCAAATACTTGTAAATCCAGATTTTGTCCTTCTTGTGGATACAAGGCCAACTTTCGCCCTGCGCTGCGACCACCAGCATTTAGTTTTTAGCTTGCCGCATGAACTCCGAGAACTAGCTCGCCATAATCGCAGGCTTATTTTCCCTCTCATGTCCCGCTCTATTTCTTCGACCCTCAAACAATTCATTCAAAAACACAAAAAGCTTAACTATATTCCCGGGGCTCTGGCCATCCTCCATACTTTTGGCCAAGGCCTCAAATGGCATATTCACTTTCATGTTCTCATTACTGCCGGCGGCATTTCTTGCGTTGATAACAAATCCTGGATTGAGAATACTTACCTCAACGAAAACTATCTCAAGCAAACCTATAAAGCCAAGATGCTAAAGGGCATTCGCAAGCTGCACGCTAAAGGATTATTAAAAAATGCAGTTGGAAAGCATCCTGGACAATCTTTTAAAAATCTCCTTTGTTCTATTTATGATACTAACTGGTATATCTGGCTCAAAAGGGTCGAAGGGAATTCAACTTTCCCTTTTATTTATATTTCCCGTTATGCCAAAAGAGCTTGTATTTCCCAGAAGGGAATCATTTTCTATCAAAAGCATAAAGAAATACGCTGGAAAGAAAGATCTAAAAAGCCGATTCCTGATCTTTGCGCCCATCGTGCTACTCCAAAAAAGTTCATTGAACTTCTTATTCAACACATTCCTGATCGCTATGAACACCAAATCTTTTATTTTGGCTTATATTCTTCCTATTACAAAAACACTCTTTACCAGAAAGCCAAGAAGATTCTAGATAAGAGACTCAAAAAATCTAGTTCTATCCTTACCGCCCTAAAACAGATTAAGCTCTCTTTTAGCCAGTTGATGCAATGGACGCACAACTTTGACCCTTTAACTTGTTCAATTTGTAAAAAACCTTTAGAGCTGACGGGCATTATTTTTCTAAACCAAGGCATTCCAGAAGACAAAGATCTTTTATTTAACTATGAAATCAAGAATTATGAACTAGTAAAAAAGATCGATACCGGTTAAAATTATAGGATGTCGGAAGAAAAATATATTAAGGCTCTAATTTTTGTTTGTCCTAATTGTGGGTTTGAAGAACTAGATTCTCTTGAAGAATTACGGAAGCAGTACGGCTTTGACGGGAAAAACTTCGATGTTTTGCCCCAATTTGAATGTCATGGCTGCCACGAATACTATGTTGAACCCAAAAGAATCGAAGAAATACCGGCTTCTTGGGCTGAACCTTTCTAAATTTATCTACTTTTTGCAAAAAAACTTCACGAAAGTTCCTTGGAGGAAATATCGTTAAAAACCGGGCGGGATTTCAGTTGCGCGAAAAAGAATGTGAGGCTGGTTAGGAACCAGCGGCGGTTAGTAAGAGGTGTTCCGTTGAGGTTGGGACAACCTCAACTACGAGTAAATCAGGTTGTCTCAACCTGATTAAAAATAGGAAACCGAGGCGACTTCCTAGTCTCATTTTGTCGACCTTCTTTAATATTTTTTAATTAATCTTTACTTCATAGAAAAGGGCCTTGTACTGCGGGCCAATGTGGAATTTGATCTTTTTTCCTAAGCTGGTAACCGGCAATTCGAATTTTTGGGCGCCATTCATGTCCAGCGCAAATACTCGAGCTTGCGGGTTGTTTTTATCGGTTTCAATCGATATATCCGCACTAACGCCTTCTACTAAAAGAGGCCTTGATCCAACACTGGTTAACTGGGTTTTGGCAGCATTATATTTTTGGCTGGAATTTTCGACCCGGGCCCCAGCGCAGACCAAGATGCGGTTGCTTTTTTCCAAGGGTTTTTTCTGCAAACTGGAAACCATGATGGAGGCAAACTTAGTTTGCGATAAAATTGAAACATTGCTCAAATTAACTAACTGCTGGCTCAAAAATCCCAGCGCTCCCTGGGTGCGGTCGCTGTTTATAGTAAAAATCCCTTCGCCATAATTCCATTTTATTTGTTGGGTATCAGAGGTAACAACTTTTTTTTCTTTATCATGGAATTGTGCAACAAGGGTTTCATATTCTGGCATAACCAGATCATCCAGGCTTTTTACATAGCGTTTTTGGGTGCGGCAAATTAAAGGCAAGAAGGGCTCTTGGAAAATTGGCTCGTCTTCCCGGATCTGCCCAAAAATATTATAATCCGAAAGAGTTTCTTCGATTAAATTTTTTGCAACACTCACATCTTGACGGTAGAATAAAAGCGCAGCTGCCGGCCATTGGCCAAAAACATTCGGCCATGATCCGATATCAAAATTATCCTGCATGGGCAATTTCCAAGTAGCGCCGGAGAAGCTGAATTGGATTACAGCATCCCAATCTTGCAAAACAGAATAAGCTGCCATCATCATCGGGCCTTCAACCCGGTATTCATTGGGAAAAGCACAGTTCCATTCAGAGATAGAAAAAGGCTTATTCGCTACTTTGTAATAAGCAAAATTGTTGGGCAGGGCTTCTTGCGGAAAAAGCACCATAGGCTGGTTTTCAAAAACAATTTCTGTACCGTACCCGTATTTAGGGTGGTCCCAGTAGCGGTGGCGGTCAATATAATCCAAGGCAGCATTGGCTTTTACATCTGCATCAATATTGATCCAATGGTTGCTGCCGGAGATAGGGACTTTTGCCCCGATGCCTTTTAAAAAGCCCTGCATTTCTTTAAAATATTTTACCTGCAAATCATAATAAAATTCCATGGTGTCCTGGTCGCGCAAAGGTTCTACCTTTGAGGCTCCTCCGCGCTGGAATTTTAAAAGGGTTGATCCGCGCTTAACATTGCCTTTATAAGGGTCTTCATCGTTGCGCAGGTCCTGGCGGCCGTATTTATCCGACCAAGCGCGAGCCAGGCGGTCGCGCCCCCCGTATTTTTTTACCAGCCAATTATTCCAAAGCTTGTCCAGTTCTTTCATATAAACCGGAGAAAGATTAAACTGCGTGCTGATGTAATAAAGCATGCCTTCATTTAGAATTTTATAAGAAACAACTGCAGGGTCTTCTACATAGCGCTTGCGGGTGTAGCGGTTGCGGTGCTGCATCAAATCTTTGGCGAATTTTTTCTGCAGATCAATAATGCGGCGGTTGAAAAATCCAGAGAATTTAGCGCCGCGCTCAACATGCTGCCAATCTTCAACTTTATCCCCTTCTTTGAATTCGCGGTCAACGAGGAGATCCATAAAAATGTAAATGCCGCGCTTTTCCAATTGCCAGACAAAATAATCCAGCTTATCGAGCGCGTCTTTATTCAAGCTTTGGGTGTTATTTTTTTTCGGGTCAAAAATATTGGGGTTGGACCAAAAAGCATCCAAATGGTGCAGGCGCACTAAATTGCAGCCAAAAGAAGCTAAGCGATCCGCCATTTGCTCGGCGGTTTTTTTGTCCGCAAAGCAGTCTACGCCATAAACATTGGTTCCCCAGAACCGGGCGCGCGTACCATCTTCAAAATAAAAATGCCCGTTTTTTACGCGCATAAACCCGTGCTTGCCCGCAGGGGGATCCAAAAGAAAACTCACGTCAACTGCGGTTTTTTTAGGAGAAGAAAATTCCTGGTCAAAAGTAAACCAGCTATTGGTTTCGGTTTGGGTAAAAGCTTTTTTTGAGAGACGGCTCCTGCCTTGGCTATAAGCAGTTAAGCTTAATTCATCTACCCAGATGCTGCCGGTGCATTCCATTAATCCAGCGAACAGGTCTACCCTGACCGTGCCTTTGGGCACAGCAAAAGAATTCGTTACTTTTTGCCAGTCAGAAGATCCGACAAATTCTTTTACAATCGGCCATCCGCCCAGCCTTTTTCCTTGGCCATCGATAAATTCAATATTGATGCGGCCTTTTTGCCAGGGGGAATTGCCCGGTACAATATCTTTGGTCTTTACCCAGGCATCAATTTTAATTTTTGCAGCATTCGCAGGCAAGCCAATGGATTGGGAGGCAAAGGACCAGTTGCGGACAGGATTGTTGATATATAGCATGCCATTGCCCTTATAACCGGGAGAAACAATGCCTCCGCCCTCGGTCCCGCCGTAGGCCCAGTTTTCCCAAATTTCAAAGTCCCCATTTGCAACAAAATTATAAGGGTCTTGGGAGCGGGGAGTTTCAAGGCTGACCTTGAAATCATCAAACCAAACTGAACCTGTGGCATTGTATAACCCAAAAACTAATTTCAGGGAACGGGCTTCAGAAGGCACAACAAAGCCTTTTTTAATAAATTGCCAGTTAAAAGTTCCGGTCCAAGGGCCCATTTGCGGCCAGCCCCCGACTTGCTCATTTTTTTCATTAAAGAAAAGGGGCTGGATATTGGCTTTTTGCCAGTCTTCTTTCCCAGCAGCGATATTTTCTCCTTTGATCCAGCAAGAGACAAAAATGCGGCGAATTTTCCTGCCGTCCAAGGGTACGGTTTGTGCCCCTAGGGACATGGCTGGGGTCTTGTTTGTAATGCGCAGGGAAAATTGCCCCTCTTTTTTATTTTTATCCAATTCGCAGTTATAGTATTCAGTGCCCCATTCCGCCGGGATTTTGTTTTTTAAGCCGCTTTCAAATCCGCCATTTTTTAGAAGATTATCATTGGACGCAGAAAAAACTGGAAGCGCTAAAAAGAGGACCAGCAAAACAACCCAAAATTTATTTTTCACTTATAAAACTCCCTTCACATAATTACTTCTATTTTATGCTCTTGATTGTCGGCAAAAACCGGCAAAAGAGAATTCTTAGTTATTTCGCCATCTATTTTGATTTGTTTCACGCCTTTAGATTTATTTTTTGGATTGTAAACTGTGATAAGGTATCTTGCTCCGCGGAATTCCCTTTTAACGCTAAATTTTTTCCATTTTTTGGGGATGCAGGGATCAATTCTTAGTCCATTGTATTCAGGCCGGATGCCAAGGATATATTCTGTGGCAGCCACAAAATTCCACGAAGCCGAACCTGTGAGCCAGGAGTTTTTCCCCTCCCCAAAATCTTTGTGGTCGCGGCCTGCCACCATTTGGCAATAAACATAAGGCTCGGTTTTTCGGATTTCGGCAAGGTTATTTTGGCTGGCAGGTAAAATAGCCTTGTAATATTCATACGCTTGGTCCCCGCGGCCTAAAATACATTCAGCAATCATGGCCCAGGGGTTGGGGTGGCAGAAAATCGCAGCATTTTCTTTTAACCCCGGGGGATAAGTTGATATTTCCCCATGCTCTGGATAGTAGCGGGTTAGAGCGGGCTGCTGCAAGATGATGCCGAATTTGGAAAAAAGTTTTTCTTTGACGGAATCCATGCATTTTTTTGCCCGGGTTTCATCTGCGGCCCCGGACATAACTGCCCATGGCTGGGTTTCTAAGTAAATTTTCCCTTCATCGCAGTTTTTTGATCCTAGCGGCTTTGAATAATCATCAAAATCCCGGAGATACCAAGCCCCGTCCCAAGCGTGCTTATTTATGCGAAGGGACATTTCATGGCGAATGTGTTCAAAATATTTTTTGTCAGATGGCTTGCCGGCTAAATCGCAGAGAGGCGTCATTTCTTTGCAAACTGCAACCAGCATTTCTGCCACAAAAACGGATTCGGCCTTTTTATTGGGCCCGGTCATATTTATGCAGTCATTCCAATCCGCAAAACCCGCCAGCGGCAGGCCGTGCGGGCCCGTGGTTTTAAAAGAATAATTAATCGCCCGCTTTAGGTGTTCGTATAAGGAGCCAAAACTTTTCGGCTTTTCTTGGTTTTCATCTTTATAAATATAATTATGATGCCCGACTTGGGGAGGCAAGCTCTTGGGGGGGATGGCAAAAGGCAGCTTTTCTTTTAATATATCCAGATCCCCAGTTTCTTTTATATATCTGGCAGCAGATAAAATTAACCAAAGGCTGTCATCAGAATAACCTAAAAGCTCCCCTTTTTTAGTGAGAGGAGAATATTGATGGAAAGTGTTTCCTTCTTCAAACTGGATCGAGGCTAAGTCTAAAATTCTTTGCCGGACTTTTTCTGGAATCATATGCACAAAACCCAGGGTGTCCTGGTTGGAGTCGCGGAATCCCATGGCCCGGCCTAGGCCAGATTCATAATAAGAGGCATAGCGCGACCAGTTAAAAGTAGTGCGGCATTGGTACTGGTTCCAAACATTGACCATGGTATTCATGTCGCTGTCCGGAGTGTTGATCTCGATCTTGTTTAAGTTTTCCTTCCAATAGGCTTTTAGTTTCTCCATTGCAGAGAGCACATTTTCTTTTTTTGAAAAATATTCTATTTTTTTCTTTTCATTTCCCATTTCTTTTTCCGTGCCGAGGATGAAAATAATGGTTTTGGTTTCTCCGGGCTTTAATTTTATTTTTAAATGATGCGAGCCAATCGGGGCCCAGCCGCAAGCTAAGGAATTAGTTGATTTTCCTTTGGCAACAACCTCGGGGCTTTGCAGGCTGTTATACCCGTGATCCCCGAGAAAAAACTTCCTTTGGCAGTCATAGCCCGCGATTTTTTGATTAACATGGAAATAAGCAAAAAGATCTTTCCAGTTTTTGTACATGGTAGTGTGGTAGATGGTTGATCCTTCACAATGCGCTTGGCCGGTGCTCCAGGTGCGCTGGAAATTTGACATGTCGCCAAAAGCGTCCCACAGGCAGAATTCAATAAAAGAAAAGGCATCAAGGGATCGAGGTATCAAGGGATCGAGGTTTTTTATTTCTAAAAGCCAGACTTCTAGGTTTTCGCCGAGCGGGACTAGATAGGTGATTTCAGTTTCGATTTTTTTGTAAGAGGATTTAATTTTGGTATAGCCCAAGCCGTGCCGGCATGCATATTTATCCAATTTTTTGCGCACGGGCTGCCAAGTAGGGGACCAAAATTCTTTAGTTTCATTATCCCTTATATATATGTATCTTCCGCCTTCATCAAAAGGGATATTATCGTAGCGGTAGCGGGTAATCCTTTGTTCTCTGGGATCCATTTGGAAGCTGTAGCCCCCGGCGGTATTAGAAATTAAAGCGCAATAGCTTTCGCTGCCAAGGTAGTTGATCCAGGGGAGGGGCGTATCCGGCTTGGTAATTACATACTCTTTATTTTGGTTGTCAAACTTTCCGTATTGCATAATGATTTCCTACTATTTTACTGTTTTTATAAGTAACTTTCTATTTCTTTTGCAATAAGATCTTTGAAGTTCCTTAAAAGCAAATGATAGCTGGCAGGAAGCAACATAGCTAATTCAATTTTGAAATTGATTTCTTCTTTTTTTAAATTAGTTAAAATAGCGGACATGTTTTTTTTATCAATGCGTTTGTTTAATTGCGGATGACGCAGCATAAAATACAAATCATAGTAATCTCTGGGTTTTCTTCTGGATAAAAGAGCGGCAATTTTCCCAGCGATTATATCTTCTGGAGATAATTGTACCAATATATAAGGAGGAATAAATTCCGACACAATATTAGTGACATGTGGTTTTGGTGTTTTCCCTTTGCGTAAAGAAACTTCGAATTTCATATCTTCTTTTAAATTAAAAGCTTCATAATGGATCAAGCCTAGATATCCTCCAGTAGTTGGTTTTGCTTCTTTATAGGTAATGTTTAATCCTATTTTTTCAAGCTCGACCAAGCTTTCTAAAAACAAATCATCAATTATTTGGTGGGAGTTGATATTTTGCCCGGTAAAATCTAAATCTTCAGAAAAACGCGGGCTTTGATAGATAATTCTAAGAGCGGTCCCGCCTTTAAAAAGCAGATTTTCCGATCCTTTAATTCTGTAAAGGACAGAAAGAAAAAGGTGTTGGACATATTCGCGCACAACATTTTTTTCGTTAGTTTGGAATTTTTTAGTAAATTCTTGTAAATTTTCTTTGGTCAGCATAAATTTGCTTCATTAGCTTTAATGTCTTAGGGCGCTTGAAAAGTTTTAGATAGTTAATTAGCTTTGCGCGCTTGATTTTTTTTAGATTTATTCTTTCGTATTGCAAATTGCGCTTTTTAAGATCGACAAAATATAGGTAGTCGGCCAAAGCCTTTTCTGGTTCAGCCATATGAACAATATTCTCGTCGTGTTTTAAGGGAATATACCCAGTATAAGCCTCTTTTTTAATATGAAAGTAATGATAGGCAATGCCAGCAGCCTCAAATTTTCTGGTGGTTTTGGCGGTAGCAGAAGTAAGGGTGTAAATAGTTTCGGGAATTATGCCATAAAAAGAAAGTGCAGTGTCAAAAGAGATATAAGAAGGAGAATATAATTTATTTGCAATACAGTATGGGGAGGGAGGATTTTCGGCTAGGCAGTATAGATTATTTTTTAACTTTACAAGGAATCCTTTTTTAACATAGCTCCAAACAAGGCGGTTAAGCGCAGAGGGAGAGACTTTTAAAAGCATCTGCAGCTCATGTGCTGAAAATAATTTCATCCTAGTTTCTTTTATAATGGCTTTAAGCGCTATAAAGTTCATTTCACTTTTATGACCTTTTCATCATAATTCTGAAACGAGTATATCCAGGGATAAAATCTTTGTCAAGAGCTATTTTTAAGATTCGTTTCATTTTTATGACTTTTTGGGCATAATTCTGAAACGTTTAATTTGAGTTTTTTTGCCATGAAAAAAATATTTTTGAAAAAGTTGAAATCTTTTTCTATTTTAGCCGATAATATTTATGAAAAGACCTGTTTATTAAAGAAAGCAGGCGGTAGAATTTGAGCGGACTTCATTCATTGAGAAATACGAGCAGCTTAGATAATTTCGCCCAGCCATAATTTTTCTAAAAATTCTTTCCAGGGAAGGATGAGGATATCTTCTGCCAGGCGAGGTTTTGGATCCAAAGAAACGATAATTCTTTTACACATAGGAAATTCTTCTTGCAATGCTCGCAAGCCAGACATATTTTTTTTGTTGACTTCTTTAGAGGCTTTGAATTCAAGGGCAATATCCATATCTCCTATAATAAGATCAACTTCTAGCCCGGTGCTTGTTCTCCAGAAAGAAAGCGGGAGCCTTTTTTCCTTATAACTTAAATAAGCTCGAATTTCGTTGATTAGAAAATGTTCGAATGCCCGTCCAAATTCTTCTGTGCCTTCTTGAATAATATGCATTCCAGCAAGAGCACGAGTAACTCCAACATCAAAGAGATAAAACTTAGCGGTTTCAATAAGCCGCCTCTTTTGTGTTTTTCGCCACGGTTCAAGGGAGAACCCTAGGAGGGTGTCTTCTAATATTTGATAATATTCTCTAACCGTCTTATGCGCAACGCCTGCTTCTCTCGCAATATTGGAATAATTAATTAATCTGCCATGAGTTAAAGACGCGCATTTTAGAAAACGTGCAAAGGCGGGTATATTGCGAACAAGGGCCTCATTGTTTATTTCTTGTTCAATATAATCTAAAACATAGCTCTCTAGGCTTCTTTCGGGTTTTTTATCTAAATAATGTTTAGGAATTAGGCCATGGTTTAAAATTTTAAGAAGATCCGGTTGGCCAATTTCTTTTGTAGTTAAAGGGAATAATTCAAATCGCCAGGCGCGGCCGCCCAAAAGATTCGCAGCCCCATGCCGGAGTTTTCTCGCGCTTGATCCGCACATAATAAATTTTGTGGAAGTGTTCTCTAGGCACCAATGAATTTCGTCTAATAATGCCGGCACTTTTTGTACTTCATCTATAATTACAAGCGGATATTTTTGAGCAAGAATTTCTTCTCGCATAATAGAAGGGTTTAGCGCTAATTTAGTTTTTAATTCACTATTTAACAGATCATAATATTTTGCATCTGGAAATTGCTGGTGTAGTAAAGTAGTTTTGCCTACTTTTCTGGGGCCCCAGAGAAAAGCAGCATTGTTCCCCTCTAGGTTAACCTTTAGCTCCCGCTTAAATGCGGATAATTGGTTGTTCATTCCCAATAGTCTAGATTATTGGGACCAATATGTCAAGTTATTTGTGATAAATAACAGCTCTATTGTGTTTTATCATGATAATGCGCAGCTAAGATAATATTTTTTTAAGCCAAGGGTTGGCCTTGAAGTTTTTGGTATCCAGCAAAGCGTATAATTTTTCTTTGTTTTCTTTTAGGGCATATGGGATTCTAGCCAAGCCTTTTTCAAAAAGCGGATGGGTGAGTAGTTTTTCTGGGTCTGAGCATTGGAATAATCCATCTGGAAAGGGTTGGCCAGTAAAGCTTTTATAAGTCCAATACGTCCAATGGAAATTAAATTCCTCAAAAATCTCCAAAACATCTTTGACCCATCCAAATTCGTGTCCGCAATGGGAGCAGCGCGAGCAAACCCCAAATTCCCCCGCAAAAATCGGGCGCTGGTATTTTTTCCCGATTTCGTAGTAGGTTTGGAAGTGTTTTTTTAGCCTTTCTTTATTCCATTCTTTGTTGGGGTAGGTTGAGGTATTATCCCAATTGAAAGTAAAATCAATCGGGTCATAGCAATGGATGCTAAACTTGGCTCTTGCAGCCAGATTTATTCTAATTCATAATGGTCCTAACAATGGGGGAAGGTCAGGTTTTTAAAAGCTTCGGAAAGTTTATTCCAGAGCAAGACAT
Source organism: uncultured bacterium (assembly GCA_964528395.1). Classification (GTDB taxonomy): domain Bacteria; phylum Margulisbacteria; class WOR-1; order CAZGTC01; family CAZGTC01; genus CAZGTC01. The sequence goes on along the minus strand of CAZGTC010000004.1, from coordinate 107,583 downwards.
ATTGTTTGCGGTATTTTTCTTCTTGCCAGAAAAGATCTTTCCCGTTTGAATCAGAGTGCCATTCTTTGTTTTGGCTGCCAGGAACAGCGTGCATATCTAATATTACATATATCTGGTGCTTGCCCAGTTGGTTTGGTTTGCATAAAATGGTTTTTATTTTAGCATGCTAGTCTACCATTGAATAAATTTTTTTCTTTTTTTGAAAAATTGACGAAATAATTTTATCTCCCCCATCCCCGCCCCCTCTTTAAAAAAGATTTCTTGCAAGCATAAAGAGGGCTAAAGAGGAATAAATCAATGCAAAACCTTTACAACGATGCGGAAATGTAATACAATATGGCATTATGATAAAAAGATGGCTGAAAATACCTGAAAATTTGTCTTTTTTCCTTTTTGGACCCCGACAAACTGGCAAGAGTACTTTAATTGGAGAAGAAATTGGAAAGGAAGCCTGGGTTTTAAATCTATTATTAAACGAGGTCTTTAATAAATATTCAAAATACCCGGAATTATTTCGTAAAGAGGCTTTGCATAAAATTGAAAATCAAAATCTAAAAGTAATTTTTATTGATGAAATCCAAAAGGTTCCAGCGCTATTGAATGAAGTACAATTCTTGATGGATCAAAATAAAAATATTCAATTTGTTCTCACTGGCTCAAGTGCGCGCAAATTAAGAAAAGGAGGGGCAAATCTTTTGGGCGGCCGGGCGGTAGAGCGATTTTTGTTTCCTTTCATTTATTTAGAGGTTGAAGAAAATTTTGACCTGGAAGAAATATTACGGTTTGGGTCGCTCCCGTCAATTTATGGGAAGAATGAGAAAGATAAAATTGATCTTCTCATAGCTTATGCGAATACTTATTTGAGGGAAGAAATTCAGTCTGAAGGGATTGTGCGTAATTTGGGGGGATTTTCAAGGTTTTTAGATGTGGTTGCCAGCCAATTTGCTGAATTTGTTAGTTTTTCCAATATTGGAAGAGAATGCCAATTATCTCCTCGAACGGTCCAATCGTATTATGAAATTTTAGAAGATACTTTAATTGGATTTCGGCTAGAGCCTTGGCGCAAGAGCTTGCGCAAGAGATTGAGCGGGCATCCGAAATTTTATCTTTTTGATTTAGGGGTAACGAATGCTATTAACCGTCATTTAAGCGCTCCGCCGGATCCGGTTTTGCGCGGCCGGCTTTTTGAACAATTTATTATCGGGGAAGCTTATCGCATTTTAAAATATATGCAGAGCGAAGCCCGGCTTTTTTATTGGCGGACCAATACTGGAGCAGAAGTTGATTTAGTTATTGAAAAACAGGGGCGGCTTTATGCGGCCTTTGAAATTAAGGCTAAAAAAGAAATCGGAGGCAATGATTTTTCTGGATTGCGTTCTTTTAGTGCAGATAACCCAGGAGTTGAGTGCTATCTTGTTTGTGAGGCTGATGAACCATACAAAGAAGGGAATGTAGAAATTTTGCCTTGGGCCAATTTTTTGAGACGCCTTCCGGATTTTCTTTCCAGCTAGACCTTGTAGAAAACATCCCCCCCCATTCCCGTCTCCCATTGAAAACTTTGAAATCATATATATGTATTGATTTATAACATTTAATGTAGTAAGATTATACGTATGTTTGACAGAAAAATAATAAAATATCTACTAGAGTGGAAAAAAAGATCTAATCGAAAGCCTATGGTTTTAAGGGGTGCTCGGCAAGTAGGAAAGACTTCTGCGGTTTTAATTTTTGCAGAGAAATATTTTAAAAATATTATTCACTTGAATCTTGAAAAAGCCGAATATTTGAGGTTAGTTAAGTCAGATCTTTCTTTAAATGAATTTTTAATTCTCCTGAAGGCAGAATTTAACCAGGTGATTATACCGGGAGAAACGCTAATTTTCATTGACGAGATCCAAAATTCCCCGTTTTTAATAAAACTTCTTAGGTTTTTTTATGAGGAACGCCCAGAGCTTCATGTTTTAGCTGCGGGTTCGCTTTTGGAAGCAAAGATAGAAAAAGAAGGATTTTCCTTTCCAGTTGGGAGAGTTGAATTTTGTTATATTTATCCGTTGGATTTTTTTGAATACCTTGGGGCAAAAGGAGAAACCGAACTGCTAAAAATCTTACAAGAAATGAGCCTAGATAAACCGATTCCAGATGCAGTACATGAACTAGCTTTAAAGAATTTTTACGGGTATGCCATGATTGGGGGAATGCCAGAAGTCGTGAGCGAATACCTGAAAAATAATGATATTAACCGGGTAAAAGCTATTTTTGCCGGGCTTTTTACTGGTTATATAGAAGATGTGTATAAATATGCTTCGCATGCTGAAGCAAAATATTTAAGCTATATCATAGAAACTGCGCCTCTTTTTGCTGGCAACCATATTACTTATGAAAAGTTTGGCGGATCAAATTTTAGGAGCCGTGAAATGAGCCTAGCTTTTGCTCTCCTGGAAAAAGTCATGCTTCTTAGCCAAATCCGTGCAACCCAAAGCAAAGGCCTTCCGCTTATTCGAAAAGAGAAAAAAGCTAAAAAATTAATTTATTTGGATGTTGGACTGGTAAATCATCGAATGAATATTTTAAATGATTATTTAAGCTTAACTGACTTTGACCAGTTTTACCAAGGACGGCTAGCGGAACAAATTGTTGCTCAAAATTTATTTTCCTTATTTATAGATGCGCCGGCCGAGATTTTTTATTGGGCGCGAGATAAGGAAGAGGGCTGCGCAGAGGTTGATTTCTGCCTGAATTTTGCGGGCCGTGCTTTAGGAGTTGAGGTTAAAAGCGGCAAAACCGGGCGCTTAAAATCGCTTTTTATTTTTTCTAAGCAAAACCCAAAAAATCAGTTGTTGCGCGTTTATAGCGGAAAGCTTAAAGAAGAAAAACTGCAAGAGGCTAAACTTATTTCATTGCCTTTTTACCTTCTTCCTAGGTTATTGCAATTTGCAGAAAATCCTCGAGAACTTTCTTAAGCCCCCCATCCCCGCCTTCCATTGAAAATTTTGAAAAGAGTGGAGCAAATTGGACCCCCAATATTTATAATTGACACTATAAAAAGTTTTAAGTATAATTAAAACTATTAGAGAAACAGAAGGGAGTTTTATGTATGATTAAAACTTATATAAAGAGAGATTATTATCTGGATAAAATCATCCCTGTTATTGATAAGGATATTATCAAGGTTATTGTAGGGCAGCGGCGGGTAGGGAAGAGTTATATGTTGTTTCAAATAATAGATCTCCTAAAGAGCCGCGGAGTAAAAGAGGAGGCAATCCTTTATATTAATAAAGAATTAGAGGAATTTGAGCCGATTAAAAACTATAAAGATCTCTTGTCTTTTGTAAAAGCAAAATCGGGCCAGAAAAATAAAACCTATGTCTTTATTGATGAGATCCAAGAAATAGAAAAATTTGAAAAAGCCTTAAGGAGTTTACAGGCAGAGGGATCTTATGATCTTTATGTTTCGGGCAGCAATGCGAACCTGCTTTCTGGCGAAATCGCAACCCATCTTAGCGGCCGATATATAGAAATCAAAATATATAGCTTGTCTTATCCTGAATTTTTGCGTTTTCATAAGCTGACAGATACGAATGAAGCACTTCAAAAATATATCAAGTATGGGGGATTGCCTTATCTTATTCACTTGGAGCTGGAAGACAACATCATTTACGATTATTTAAGAAATATCTATAGTACAATCCTTTTTAAGGATATTGTTGCCCGATATAAAATCAGGAGCATTAATTTTTTAGAAAGATTAGTTGAATATCTGGCTGATAACGTGGGGAGCCTAGTTTCGGCCAAAAAAATTAGTGACTTCCTCAAATCTCAGAAAATAAAAATTTCTCCTAATATTGTCTTGGATTATCTTTCTTTTTTATCTTCGGCTTTTTTTATCTTTAAAGTGTCTCGTTCAGCGATATTAGGGAAAAAAATCTTTGAAATCGGAGAAAAATATTACTTTGAAGATTTGGGGCTTCGGCACTCGATTATTGCATATAAACAGCCAGATATTAATAAGATTTTAGAAAACCTGGTTTTTCTTCATCTTGAAATTTTGGGATACAAAATTACAGTTGGGCAGCTAGACGGCAAAGAAATCGATTTTGTCTGTGAGAAAAACGGAGAAAAACTGTATGTCCAGGTGGCTTACTTAATAACTGATAAAAAAGTGCGGGATCGCGAATTTGGGAACCTGTTAGAAATTGAGGATAATTATCCAAAAATAGTTGTGTCTATGGATGAAATGATCGGCGAAAATTATAAAGGAATAAAACAAATTAATATTAGGTCTTTTTTAAGCCAATTAAAGACATAGCCACGCCCTCCCCCATCCCCGCCCCGGGACAAGAGGCTAAAACTCTTCTTGACTTCGCCATTGAGATGATTTAAACTAAACATAACATCTTGCGTAGTGTATGGTTTATAGCTTGCATATGTGTTCAAATATTATGGAAAAAAATGATATTTTAAATATATTGCGTTCGAAAAATTCCGTCTTTTCCTTTAAGGATGTTCTTTTGGCGTCACAAGATAAAAACCCTGCACTATTAATAAGAAGGCTTAATTATTATATAAAGCAGGGCGAATTATATTCAATTCGTAGGGGTTTTTATGCCAAAGATAAAAATTACGATAAGTTTGAACTGGCTGCAAAAATTTATACTCCTTCATATATTAGCTTTGAAACCGTTTTAACCCGGGCGGGGGTGGTTTTTCAATATTATAGCCAAGTTTTTGTAGCTTCTTATCTGACCCGAGAAATCAAAGCAGATAGCCAGGTTTATTCTTATAAAAAATTAAAGGATCCGGTTTTAACTAATAATGCAGGGGTAGAATATAATGAAAATTATTCTATCGCTACTTGTGAGCGGGCGTTTTTGGATGTTTTGTACCTTCATAAAAATTATCATTTTGATAATTTGAAGCCCCTCAATATGGATAAGGTTTTGGCAATTTTACCTATTTATAATAATAAAAGAATGGAAAAGGAAGTAAAGAAGCTTCTTTCCTTAGGATAAACAAATAGGAAGATGACATATGACAATCGATATTAATACCCATAAAAACGTGTTGCTAAAAATCTTGAAAGATCTATACACAGACCCTTTTCTAGGGCCTTTATTAGGATTCAAAGGCGGGACAGCGGCTTATCTTTTTTACGGATTAAATCGCTTTTCAGTTGATCTTGACTTTGATTTGCTGGATGACAAAAAAGAAGAAGAAGTTTTTAGCAGGGCAGAAGCTGTTGTAAAAAAGCATGGGGTCATTAAAGATCGGATGAACAAAAAACATACATTATTTCTGCATTTGTCTTATGCAAAAGAAGCTCAAAATATTAAGGTTGAGATAAATAAAAGAGTCTTCAATTCTCGGTATGGAGTAGGTAATTATCTTGGGATTTCAATGCTAGTAATGAAAAAAGAAGATATGTTTGCTCATAAGCTGGTTGCCATGACAGAGCGCAAAAAAACAGCTAACCGCGATATTTTTGATGTTCATTTTTTTCTTAATAATAATTGGGGAATTAACCGGGAGATAGTAGAAAAAAGAACAGCAATTAAATTTATTGATTACCTTAAAAAATGTATTAACTTTGTTGATAATATTTCCGATAGGGAAATCTTAGCTGGAATAGGGGAGCTTTTAGATGAGAAACAGAAAACCTGGGTCAAAACCAAGCTAAAAACAGACACTATTTTTTTATTAAGATTAATGCTGGATAGTGAAAAAACAAAGTAAATAAATTACCCCCCCCCATCCCTGCCTCCCATTGAAAATTTTGTGTAAGAAGAACCTTTTTCCACATTAAACTTACTTTTTACCCTATGTTTTATTACAATTACAGTTGTTTTTATCTTATGCTATATGACAAACAGATGAAAAGGGTTTAATTTGAGACTAGTTAGCAATTCAAAACCAGAGGCTAAACGCCTCGGTTTCCAGTTCAATTTTGGTAACCGTCCCGATCGGATCGGGATTTAGTCGCTGGTTCCTAACCAGTCTTAAAATGTTGTCAGTGCCTTTATATCTAATTGCTAAATTGCCGGAGTTTGTAAAAGAAATTTTGAAGGAATAATCTGGTTTTTTTGCATCCCCGCCCGCCCCCATCCCTGCCTTTCAAAAAATATTTTTTGCAAAGTGAAATTTTGTTCGCGAGGCCGCGATAAGCATTTAAGAGAGAAAAGGTTCTAGAAACCACAATTATCAAGTTCTTCAAAAGAACGCGTATGGTTGTGGTTTTTTTGTTTTTTACAATTAAGGAGGAAAAAATGGCAAATACAGTATCGTTAAACATTAATCAAAGGTCTAAGTTGGGGGTTTGGAGAAATGAGTTTTCTTTGTATTGGGGGATAGGGAAAGCTAAGGCAGTTATTGCCCAAAAAGCTAGTTTAGGGCCAGCCGCGGTTTTGGTTAAGGTAGATGGTTTATATTTAGAGGGAGAAGGGAAAATCATTGCTTCTCAAAGAGCCGCCCTTAAGCTGGCTCGAGCAGGGATTGCTGAACTATCATTTGATCAGGGACAAAGCGCGTGGGAGATTGGTAGACATATAAAAAGCGTCGGTACCGCCAGTTTACATTCCCTACGTAAATATAGTCTTCAAATGAGAGATGCAGATGGAGAATCTTATGGTATTCCAATAAGTTGGCAGGACATAAAGGAAGATATTCCCCGTGTTCAAGGCAATCGGAAAACTAATGAAAAATTTCGTTTTGGTTGGGGCTTTTATTTTGGAGGGACATTTGTGGGTGGTTGGGTAGGATTATCTCTTTTGAATCATTTTAACCCCCCAAAAAAATATAGTTTCGAAAGCGAAGTATCCCTTCTTCAAGTTCTGGGGGTTTTTGGTGTGGCTTTTGCTTTTGTGTTTTTATTAGACGTTTCTTTGTTTTGTATTCCTGTGATATCTAAAGCGGTTAAGGATAAGATACGTTATTTTTATTACTTATCTCGATTTTCCGATGATTATAAAGAAATATATAATTTATATGCTTTAAAGCGAGAAATTGATTTTAACCGGCTTAATCATATTTTACCTAGGATGAAAAAAACGCGTCATCAACTAATCCAAACGCTTCCTTATGAAAATATTCAATTGCTTAGGCAAAACCAAATTTTAATAGAAGATATTGATGTAATTAAAAATTCTGATACTCCAAGGGAGATTCTTCTTGGTTTTTTATATAAAGATTACGTTGAAACTGATTGTTGGAATACTGCATATGAGAGATTATTTCAATCACTTACTGAGGTAGAGCTGGTTACAATTTTATCTTATTTGCTTAACGCTTTTTCTTTATTTTTGCCCTATCTTGATAAGAAATTAAGAATGATGAAATTGATAGAACATCCTAATTTTCCTTGTGAATTAGTGATTGATATTAAAGAGCAAAATAAGGTTGGGTTATTTAAAAAATTACTGCAATATTCCAAGCTTTCTTCCCAATCTCTTGCTCAAATTATCTTGTGTGAAACATTTTTTCCAAAAACGGTTAAAATTATTGATCAATCAGAATACACGTATTATGAAACAGAAGAAAGAGAAATATGGGATTCTTCTGACGGAAGTCATGTAGATATTTATAGAGGGAAAGAATCATATCAAGTTGAACGTATTTCGCCCGAACAATCACATTATGATTATCGGCCGGAAGCTATTGCAAAAATGAAGACATTGCTAGCTAATCGAGACAAGGATTTCGTAAAAGCTACTATTGCTGAAATAAGAAAAACCAATCCTGATTTAGCGGATAAATTACAAGAAAATTAAAGGCTAATTATCGATCTAGCGCGAAACTGATTTTTAATCTGTCCCTTGCGTTCTCATCCCCGCCTCCCATTGAAAATTTTTAAAATTCTTTAGCTGACAACTTCTATAATGCGTCGTAAAATAGAAGCATGATACAAAGACATATTGACATACCCTTAACTAAAAGCTTCTTTTTATTTGGTGCCCGGCAAACCGGGAAGAGTACTTTATATTAGAAGATACTTTAATTGGGAATTTTCTTTTTTCTTATCAAAAATCTATGCGTAAGCGCCTGGTTCAGCATCCGAAATTCTACTTTTTCGATTCTGGAGTTGTGCGGGCATTAAGCAAAAAAACTTCTGTGCCATTAGAGCCGAAAACCCCTGATTTTGGCTGGGCATTTGAACACTTTATTATATTAGAAATTATGCGAGCCGCGGAATATAATAAATTGGACTATAATTTTTCTTACTATCGGACCGAAAGAGGGGCAGAGGTTGATTTGATTATCGAAACGCCCAAAGGGGAAGTCCTAGCTATCGAAATCAAAGCAACTGATGTTATTAAATCTCCCCATATGCAAGGATTAATTTCTTTTAAAGAAACGTGTCCTCAAGCTAAACTTTTTTGCGTTTCACTTTCTCCGCGCCGTAAAATGCTTGGCGAGATTGCGGTTCTTCCCTGGCAAGAGGCGATTAAAGAATTAACTGTAATTTAATCCCCCATCCCTGCCCCTTTAAAAAAAATATTTTTTGCAAAATGAAATTTTGTTCGCGAGGCCGCGATAAGCATTTAAGAGAGAAAAGGTTCTAGAAACCACAATTATCAAGTTCTTTAAAAGAACGCGTATGGTTGTGGTTTTTTTGTTTTTATAAAATTAAGGAGGAGAAAATGGCAAATACAGTATCATTAAACATTAATCAAAGGGCTATGTTGGGAGTTTGGAAGAATGAGTTTTCTTTGTATTGGGGGATAGGAAAAGCTAAGGCAATTATTGCCCAAAAAACTAGTTTAGGATCAGCCACGGTTTTGGTTAAGGCAGATGGTTTATATTTAGAGGGAGAAGGGAAAATCATTGCTTCTCAAAGAGCTGCTATTAAGCTGGCTCGAGCAGGGATTACTGAAATATCTTTTGATCAGGGACAAAGCGCGTGGGAGATTGGTAGACATATAAAAAGCGTTGGTACCGCCAGTTTACAGTCCCTACGTAACTATAGCCTTCAAATGAGAAATGCAGATGGAGAGTCTTATGGTATTCCAATAAGTTGGCAAAATTTAAAAAGAGATATTGTTGAGAATAAGAATACATTAAATATTTGGAATACAATTGATGCAAAACATGGCTTCCGCATAAGCGAATATTTAGGCGGAACATTAGGATTGGGATTATTGATTGGGTGTATTTATACTGGTTGTTTTGCTGGTGAGATTTCTGACAACAAATTAATTGTTTTTTTTGGAGCTGCTTTTATATTTCTTTTGATAGTAAATGCTTCTCTTAATTATATGCCTAGTACATATAAAAAAACTATTAAGTATTTAAAGCATTTATATTATTCTTCTCGATTTTCTAGTGATTATCAGGAAATAAGCAATTTGTATGCTTTAACACGGGAAATCAAATTTAACCGTCTTAACCATGTTTTAAATAGGATGGAAAACACTCGCGACCAATTATTTCAAACACTACCTTGCAGCGTAATTCAACTCCTCCAGGGAAGTTATAAAAAAATAACAAGCAAGGATAAACTAAGAATAATTTCTAATTCTAATTGTCCTCGACTTGTCTTAATAGAATATCTTAATGATCAAGATAGCGATATTCGCAAGTCTGCATATGATCGGTTAAAAGGAACGCTTACTGAAGGAGAAATTTTCCAGATTAAACTTAATCCCTCTACGCCAGAAAAGATCGAATTGCTATTAGATCAAAAAGTCCCATTATCTTTTGAGGAGATTTTTCTTGTTGCTAGTAATAGAAATAATGTTAGATTATTTGCTGAATTATTAAAACACCCAGAACTTAATCCTCAATCTTTAGCTCAGCTTATTTTATGTGAAAAGTTTATTCCAAAAAATAAAGAAATTATTGATAAACCAGAAGAAGGACATAATATAATAATTGCATATACAGAAAAACAGTATACATCTTCTAACGGGAGTTATATAGACGGAGAAGAGGATGTCCCATGTTATCGAGAAGAATGGCTTGTTACTTCGCCCGAACAATCGCATTATGAATATCGGCCGGAAGCTATTGCAAAAATGAAGACATTGCTAGCTAATCGAGACAAGGATTTCGTAAAAGCTACTATTGCTGAAATAAGAAAAACCAATCCTGATTTAGCGGATAAACTCCTAAAAAATTAAATATTTTTTATACTAGTTTATACAACTTTGATGGCAACTAATACGATATATAGTTAGTAGTGTTTGTAGCGCAAAAAGATTTTTTTGTTAATTGAAATTTTCCTGAAAAATCGTCGATATATATATGACGACATATTCAAAGGGGCTATAAAAAACAGGAGGCATGTTATGAAACCCTCGAGTGTTCCGCTGTGTACAAGGCGTGATTTATTTAGGCAATTAGTCAATCCTTTTAAAAGAGATTTTTCTTCTAACCAACCCCCGACGATTTCAGATAGAGTTTCCATGTCTTCTCCGCAAGTACAAAATGGTATTCCCCGCCGCTTATTTTTGGGGTTTATGGCACTGATTGGGCTTGAAAGCTTAGGTTTAAAGCTAATGGGTTGTGGGTCAACAATTGCTCCTCAATGTGGAGAAGTGAAATCTATCGGAGATTTGACTCCCTGGGATTTAAGCTTGCAGCTTTTAGAAGGAAAGACAACTTTTGGATTCAAGGGCAGAATTCCTGCTTCTGGGGAAATTCGTCCAGAGGGATTGCTTAATGAAGGAAGCTCTCTTTCTTTGGGTTTTATTTTAGAGAATTTCAGAATTACCGGAATTGCTAAGCGAAATAAAGAAGGTTTACTTATTTTAAAAGAATTGGAAGCAACGGAAATTATTGGGATAAGTGAGGCAGAACAAAAAGCCAAAGACCTAGCCCAACGAAATCCTTTGGGGTACGTGGTAAAAATTCCCTTGAGTGTTTTGGTAGCAAATAAGATTTGCGACGTTTTTGAAAATGAAAAAAAAGAAACCTTTATAAGATATATAACTTTAGATTTCATGGGGCATCAAGCAGTGGAATGGATTGAAGCAGATCGGGATGGAAATGCAAAATGTGGAGAAGTTGTTTGTGGAGGTCCTAATGAAATAGCTAAAAATGGGAACAGGGCACAATCCGTGCCTGCTAATCTTAAGCAAGCATATGCTTATTACAGTGTTGATGGTGAAGGGAATTACAGGGAATTTACGGATGTAACAAAGAAAATTCCGAAACCAATTCCCTTAGTAGATTATGGCGATAAAAAATCTCCAAAACCAGATGAACGGATGTATAAATTGGTTAGAGATGATGATGCTTCAAATCGTGAAACGTTTCCTTCTTTGAGCAGTTTAACTGTAAGTGTAACTTTTTCCATGGAAAAGGAAACTTATGTTGTAAAACCTGGGCAAAAAGTTACCATTCCTCCATCCTTGTATTCTGGGGGGGGGTTGCAGATGGAAATCGTAGGAAATGCAACCATTGTGGATAGCAAGGGGCAATTCGTTATTTTAGGCAATGGAGATATTTATGCGGGAAATCTTATTCCTCAAATTGAATACTCTTGTGGCTAAAAAAAGAAGAAAGGGGCTTATAAAATGAAAAAGCTTTGGGCACTTTTAATTGGTTTATCTATATTAGCCTTGCCTGCTTTAGCTAGTTTGCCGGTTAATTCAGTTGTAAGTACGAGCAATAACTATCTTTATGCACCAAACAATAGGAGCGGGGGCGGGGGTAAGATTGATATTATTGATATGCAAGCTTCTGGGGCAGGTATTAACTTAAAACAAATTCCAGCTTCGGTTTTGGGCGGATCTGTGAGCGGGTTGGCGATGAGTCCAGATGGACAAGAACTTTATGTAGCGACTGCAGGGAATGGGAGTATCAAGGCTTTTGACGCTAAATTTACCAGCCAAACCTATTTGTGGAATTATGATAGCAATAATTTGGGGCAGACGGATTTGCGCCAAATTGCGGTTTCCCCGGATAACCGCCTTTTATATGTCGTAGATGCGAGGATTGGTAAGATTAGAGTAATAAAAAACCCAATGGGCACTGGCAATCCCACGGAACTCCCTCAACAAATACCTCAAAGCGGAACAGTCGGGAATTTGGGTGCAAGAAATTATGAACTGTTTGGAGTTGCAGTTAGCCCGGATAATCGCATGTTAGCTGTTTCTAAGATGAGCTCTGCGGGCGAAGTTTACATATATAATATCAATATAAAAATTAAATATAATGGCCAAGGAAATCCTTCTGACTATACTTATACTTATGATTTGCGTGGGAAAATAACTGGATTAAGCTATCCTACTTTTGTGTATTTCTCCCCGGACAATGACCAAATTTATATAAAAAATAATGATTTGGTTAATGGACCAGGAAGCGACATCCATGTTTATAAAACAATACCCAAAAATGGCCAATTTGAATCAATTGCAAAAATTCAACTTTTAGCCCCGGATAGCTATTCTACTAGCAATGAATTTATGGATGGCCTACTGCTGGCTCCGAATGGAAGATTTTTATACGCTACGCATTATAATAAGGTAAAGGATAAAGTTTATTTTTGGCGCTTTGACACAACCCAATTAACTGGCACAGTTCCTGCACCAGTTAGACAAAATTTAGACCCTTTTAAAGATTCTTTGGTTTTGCAGCCAGATGGATCGCGAATATGGTTTGTTGATAGCCAAGCTTCTTCTTTTGCTTTTGACCGCTATACTGGCTATACCGATGGCAGCGGTAGATTGCAATTGCCAATTTCTCCGTCTCCTCAAAAATTCATTCATCCCAATAGCGAAACAGAGGATTTAAATAGTATTCCTTTATCCGAAAGTTTTAAAATCGAATTTGATCCAGTTTCTAATTATAACAAGAGTTATAGAATCGAATATGCAACTACTGCTGAAGCAGAAATAAACCAATGGAAAGAATTAACTACCCAAACATTTGCTGGCCCAAGCCGAATCCAAATACCTTTTAATACCGGATATAAACTTCAACCCGGCCAGACTTATCGATTAAGGGTGAAAATTATGGAAGACGGTATTCATGATAGCCCTTGGTTATATTCCGAAGCTTTTCGCATTGCTAAACCAGAGATTGCTAAAATAGAAATAGACATGGACCCTTCTGAATCTGTGGAAAAATTTGCGGTTGCGGATAAGGCCAACATTGAAAGTACCGTGCGTATTACTGGAAAAGGCTTTGGCAAGCCCGGAGATACCAATGGCGCGAATCCTCAATTCAATGTGATGCTGGACAGCCACATGATTCCGGATTTTAACCAAAGCATTACAAAACCGAATATTTATTATTGGGCGGATGACCAGATTATTTTTGGCATTCCGGTCCAAGATACAGCGAATAAAATTGTAGAAGCTGGGACGAAAACTTTGGTTGTAACTGCCTATGGCCAAAAATCTAATCCTTTTACCTTTACGGTGCTTCCTACGATTAATTCTCTTTCTCCTGTTGCTGGGCCAGCCGGGGAAACGGTTACTATTTCGGGCTATGGTTTGGGGGCAACCCAAGGTGCGGCTAAAGTTTATTTTAATGGAAACTTTTGGGGGGCAGAGGCAAAAATTTTGTCCTGGCAGCGTAACCCTGGAACCGAAATAAAAGATGTGGTACAAGTCCAGGTTCCAGGCGGAGCAATTACTGGTCCAGTTTGGATGGTTGTATCCGGGGTGCCTTCTCAAGGAGCAACCGGAGGGCAAATAATTATTAGCCCTCCTGGAATTTTTAATCCTGTTAATCCTATTATTTATACATATGAAGATCCTTCAATTCCTAAATTTATTTCAAACAAAGATAAAAATTTTGAGATAAAAACTCCTTCTGTAACTGGAATACAAAAGCGGGATAAAGTAGGAATTGATCCAGTTAGCAAGAATCCAATCATGGACTGGGTTGATATTAATAATACAACAGTTTTTATAGAGGATGTGGTTCGAATTCAGGGAGATTGGCTGGGCCGCATTACAAAGGTTGGGGAAAGAAGTACAGCGAGTACAAATATCAAGCTGAAAAATTCGCAGGGGAAAATTTTCCAAATCCGCGATAGCGCAGAAGAGGGAATGAAAATTTATGTTTGGGACAAGACCGAAATACAATTTGGCATTCCTCGGTCAGTAGGGACCGGTGCCAACCAGCAATTTATCGAATCGGGTGAATACGATGTTGTTGTAACCATGGGAGGCATAGAATACCCAGTCCCACAAAAATTAAAGATCCACCCTAAAGTTAAAAGAGTTGACCTATCAAAAGGTCCGGCTGGCGTAACCATTGATATAGAAGGAACCGGCCTAAAAGGTTTAACGGATGTAAAAATTGGAGGAATTTCAGGCACTGCAGGGATATGGTCTAATCGAACTCCAGGAAATATTCCAGATGGTGCCAGTGGCAACGACTACGTAAAAGGAATTATAGTCAGTGCAAGCTTAGCCAAGGGAACTGCTTATCCTGTCCAAGCTTTTGGGGTAGATGCTACTAGCAGTAATACTGATCAAACTTATACCGTGGTTGATACGATTATCAATAAAATCACAGTTAGCGATGGAAAAAACGGATGGCTTAATTCGGACCAGACTTTTATTTATGATGTTATAAAAATTGAAGGAACAGGTTTTGGCAAAGATCCTGGCGCAAGCCAAGGGAAAGCTTCTTCTTCTACGCATAATGTGACGATTCTAACTGCAGATGGATCACGTGAAAAGATTAATTCTTATGATATTGTGGCAGATCCCAGTAAAGAAAATAAGAAAAGAATTATTGCTTGGAGCGATACCGAAATACAATTTGGCATTCCGCGAAGATTAAACGGAAAATTTATCAATTCTGGAAAAAATAATATTGTTGTTCAGGTTGGAACAACTACTAGTGCCCCCAAAGATTTTTATATCCGACCCAAAATTAATGCCGTAAAAGACCCTGCTGGTCCAGCTGGCACCCCTATTATTATTGAGGGAACAGGGCTTAATGACCTCAAGGATATCACGATTGGGGGAGTCTCGGTTGGAGTCGGGATGTTTAAACTTCCAAGGATTTTGGGTACAGATCCAGATGGGGAAGGCGCGGATGATATTATTACTGGTTTAGTTGTTCCTGCTACTTTGGCTTTTGGACAGCCTCCCTATAAAGTGATTGTAACAGGCAAAGATGCAGTTATTAGCAATGATGATAAAACTTATACGGTAACAGAAATAGTTCTTTCAAAATTACAAGTTAAAGACAGCCAAGGGATTTTTATAGATCAGAACCATGCTTTTATCAATGATGCTATTCGTATTTGGGCTGGTTCGAACAAGGGTTTTGGCCCTGACCCTGGCAATGGCAATCGCGATACCGATTTATTTAATGTAATGATAGATGGAATTAAGATAAATGACTGGAGCAAAACCGAAGAAGATAATGATACTGCATATGCTAAAAGCAAACAAGTTTTTAGCTGGACAAATGATTATATAGACATTGGAATTTCTCGGAGAAATGGCAGTAAATTTTTAGAAGCTGGCAGTCATAAGATAGAGGTAACCGTAGGCGGAAACAAGAGTAATTCTCTTGATTTAGTGGTTAAGTCAACCATTTATGGAGTATCCCCGATCTCTGGAAATCCGGGGACAAAAATAGTTTTGAGTGGATTAGCTTTGAATAATCTTTCCTCAATAAAAGTTGGGACTGAAAAAGCAACTAATCTTATTTTTGATAACAATCGGCCACTGGGAAAAGATCCGGATGGGGAAGGGGCAGTAGATAGCTTGAGTTGCGTTGTTCCGGCTGCCTTAGCTCCGGGGAAATATAATGTTATAGCTGAAATAAAAGCTGCGAATAAAATTTATCAAAGCAATGATAACCTAACTTTTAATCTTGGCGCGTTTGGCATAGGGAGCCTAGAAGTTAAGCACGGCCTCAACGGAGCATATGCGGCGGGCCAAACCTGGGGTTATATTTATGATTCTGTAGTGCTGAATGGCAGCGGGTTTGATAAAACCATGGGCAGCATTTTTATCGCAGGCCTGGAAGTGCCCAAGGACAAAATATACCAATGGCAGGATGATGTTATTGAATTTGGCATTCCCAGAGAAGTGGGAGGCCAGTTTGTTGATCCTGGTAAAACTAAAATTAGGGTAAATTTATTTAATGGGAAAACAGCTGAAACGGATTTTACTATAAAACCCCTTATTTTTGATGAAAAGGGCGGATTATCTAAGGATTCTGGGGTAGTGGGAGATGATCTTGAAATTAACGGGGTGGCTTTTGGCGCCAGCGGCCAAACAGCAATAGTTAACTTTGGCACGGAAAAAATCTCCGCTGCGATTATCCGGGTTAATACTACCAAAGATAATAAAGACTCTGTAAAGATAAAAATTCCCGCAGGTTTGAAAGCCGGGAAGTATGCAGTGAGTGTGACTTGCAGCAAAGAAACGAGTAATGCGCTTAATTATCAATTGCTAGAAGCGGGAAAACCTGCGATTACTCAAATTAACCCGGATATTATTTCTAATATAAATAATGTAGACAATGTAGAAATCTTTGGTTTTAATTTTGCTTCGGGAGCACAGGTTAAGCTTTTAATGGCTGGAGAAAAAGAAGTTGTGGCAACTGTAGTTAAATTTTCATCCGCCAATAAGCTAATTTGTTCCCTGCCGGTTAAAGGCATAAAAGAAGGCCGCTGGACCGTAGAAGTTATCAATCCAGGCAATCTTTCGGCTAAATTGGAGAAGGCGCTATTAATTACGCCCCAGAAATACTTTGGATCGATCATTGATGATTATGAGGGGATTCTGGTTTATCCAGGAGCGGATGATAAATGGGGAGACGGCGATGACGGATATTATTCTTTTGGCCCAGAGCAAAAATCCTATCCTGTGCTTAAGCAGCAAAAAGATGCTGGAGCAACCGAGGTTTATGCAATAAGCATTAATTTTACAGAAGCTCCGGCGGGGTGGAGAGGATTTGGGGCCGAGCTAAATAATGTTGTGGATGTTTCTAAATTTGATACAGTTTCTATCCGGATAAAAGGGGATGGGGGACAAAATAAAATTAAATTACAGCTAAAAGATGCAGCGGGCAATGCTTATGCAGTGGCGGACAATGATACACAGAATTTAATTGTTTTGTCAGATACGAATTGGAAGGAATATTCTATTCCTTTGGCAGCCTTGTCTAAGAGAGTAGAAGGAGCTCAAAATCTGGATTTAGGCAAAATTGCACACTATCAAATTGTCTTTGTGGGGAAAGCGGCTTCAAAAACTCCTATTCTTATCGATGATATTAAATTGGTGAAAGCCGGAAGTATCCAACCGGCAGGATTTCCAGTTATTAATAGCATTTCTCCGGATAAAGCCAAAAAAGATGTGGTTATCGTAATTTCTGGGAAAGAATTTGGGACTTCCGGAAGTGTTATTTTTGAAGGAGATAACCAAACCTTGTCAATTAAGAGCAATGATCCTGGATCCTTGATTGTTACATGGGAAGCAAGCCGCATAGAATTAAAGGTTCCAAGTTTGACCGTTGGGACTAAAAGGGTGCGCATTGTAAGAAGCGATAATAAAGAAAGCAATACAGCTATATTTGAAGTTGAAGGAATAGGCGGTTCTTCTGCTGGCGGTTCTTCTTATAATTATCCGAATCCATTCAATCCTTCTAGCAGCAACCCTGTGGAAAATAAGACTACCATTGTTTTTGATGCAGGTTCAGCCAAGAATATTTCAGTCTATATCTTTGATATCTCTGCCCGTTTGGTGAAAAAAATTGATTGGGCTGGTGGGGCCGGGACCGTAACGTGGGACGGGAAAAATGGTTTTGGCGAAGTGCTGGGAGACGGGGTTTATCTATATCGAGTAATAAACAACGAAGGCAAATCGCAACTAGGCAAAGGTAAAATTTTAATTATTCATCAGTAGAGAAAGGGGCGATCGATATGAGAAGGCTAATACAGTTATTTTTGATTTTAAGCCTCGGCGTGGTCTTTTTTACTAACCCAGCTTTTGCTGATGGCTTGGTCCTAGCAGATCCTATGTATATTGGGGTCGGAGCGCGACCCTTAGGCATGGGCAAGGCCTATGTGGCTTTGGCTGAAGGGGGAGATGCTATTTTTATCAATCCTGCGGGCTTGGGGGGCATGCGCCAGCCTTGTTTAACTAGTATGTTTGCCAATCTAATGGGAGATGTCGATTATACGGTTTTTGGAGGGGGCTATCCCATTACTTCTAATTCTGCTTTTGGATTGGGTGCGGTTATGATGAATGCTGGGGGCATTGATCTTCGAACCAGTGCCGGGGTTGCCAATGGAACCGGAACCTGGAAAAAAAGTGTAATTTTTGTCGGGTATGGATTGAATTTGGAAAATATACGTACCAAAATCGGAGCAAACCTTAAATACTATTCTCAAGGAGGAGATGGCAATTCGAATATTAGTGAGGCAATTTCTTCTGGTTTAGGGATGGACTTAGGGCTAATTTATTCTTTTTCTGATGACCTTTCTTTAGGTTTGGCAGTGCAAAATGTGGGAGGGGCAAAGTTAAAAAATTCTAAGGGAACAGAACAGACGATAAACCAGGTGCTTAAAGTTGGTTCAAAATTGAACTTATATCCTTTTGGCGGTCAAAAATTGACCTTGGTTTTGGATGCAGACCTTCTTTCTGGCGGGGCGCAGGTTTGGCATGTGGGAGCTGAATATTTCCCCTTGAAAAACTTGGCTTTGCGCTTGGGCTTGGAAAAAGATATTAACAAAATTGAGGATGAGACCAATCCTACAGCGGGAGTGGGCTTGCGGCTAGGGGGGATGGAATTTAACTATGCTTACCATCCTTATAATTTAGCTCCGGAAAATGGAACCCATTTCTTTTCGATCAGTTATGTAGGGCAGGAAAAGAAAATTCCGGCAGCGGAAAAAGCGTCAGGAACACAGATTGTTTTATCTGCGCCGCTAGAAAAGGCAATTATTTATGGGGACAAAGTGGAAGTAACTGGCCGTGTTGTAAGTGAATTGAATCAAGTTTTTGTGAATGATAAAACCATAGAAGTTAATGCAAAAGATAAGACTTTTTCAACTATAATGACAGTGCCTGATTTAGGTAAAAATATTATTGTTGTGCGGGCAGGAGAAGAAAAAATTGAGCGAGCGATATTACGCTTAGTTAATTATAGTGATGTTAAGGGAGGGTATTGGGCCAAAGAACCCATTGAAAATATGGGGACATTAGGCTTAATCAAGGGGTATCCAGATGGTACTTTCCGGCCCCAGCGCTCTCTAACCCGAGCAGAATTAGCTGCTCTTTTGATAAGGGCTAAGGGCTTGGATGTTTCCAAAGAAAATAAATATAAGGCAACTTTTAAGGATGTCCAAAAAGGGCATTGGGCAGCCGGATATGTTGAAAAAGCACAGGAGCTAGGACTCATTCAAGGCTATCCAAAAAACCAGTTCAAACCAAATAAACCAGTAACTCGAGCCGAGGCAATTGCAGTGCTGGCAAGGTTTGACCTATTAGAATTCTCTGCTACAGAGCAGCCTTCATTTGTAGATGTGGGGGCAGACCATTGGGGGGCAAAATACGTAGAAGCTGCCAAAAAAGCCGGCCTATTAGAATATATTGAGGATAAAGCTTTACAACCGAATAAGAACGTAACGCGTGCTGAGGTAGTAGAAATGTTTTCGCACACTGCCTTGGCCAATAAACAAACAGAAGAAAAGTTATCCTGGCAATAAAAAAACAAGCAAAATTTTACCCCTGTCCGCGGATAAATTCTGTGTAAAAGGTGAAATTTTACCCCAAAAATTACGATATATATATAGAGGGATAATGTATGTATATAAACCATTTAGCTGCAATGTCTTCTTTGTTTTTAAGCGAGGGTACTCTTTCTTCCTCTGTAGATATAAGGGAAAAAACCCCGCAGCAAATTTCAAATATGCTTAGAAAACATAATATTACATTATGTACAGAAGAACAAAAACAAAAAATATTAGCTAGTTTAGACGAACCAATCGGGCCATATCAGCATTTGTCGTATCTAATTTTGAAAATTCTTGAAAAATACAAGATAAAATTTAATTCAGTTTCTTTAGAGGATATCAGAAAACAATATTATGTAATTCTAAGAAACATAACAAAACAAAACCCAAAAAGAATTTTTTTATATAATCAAGCTTGGGTTGTTCGCGCCCTAATTTTAGCCTGGAAAAAAGCCAATCCAGAGAAAAGAGCGCAAACTCTCCTTGATATAGTTACGCCTTTAAATCCGCCAGCGCCAATCTCCTTAGATGCTCGGCCTCTGCTTAAAGCACAGGGAAAGGTCCATATGCTGGGGAGTGTAAGTCGCGATTTTCAAACATTGATTGATCCCATCTTTAGCCAGACCGTTTTACGCCAATATTTAAAACTGAGTTCATTTGCTGGAGGATTACAAGGAGTCTACATAAATGACCCATCAGAAGGACAAGGCCAAAACCATACCGAAGGCTTAGCTTATTTAATGCTTTTCTTAGCTATGAGAGGGCGGAAAAACTATAAAAAACGGCTTAGGGATAGTTCTATTATTACTTTTGCTCCACAAGAGTTGTTTTATCAATCTTTAGTCAGCTTGGTAAAGATCTTTATCGCTGCAGGAAAGAATGGAAGGCCAGCTTGGCTTGTCTCAAATCCTGCTCAACCAAGAAGGGAGACAGCGGCAAATAAAAACTTCGCAACCGACGCAAACCAAGACATGGTTTTTGCACTGCAGATAGCTTTACATAATCTGCAAACAACTAAAATATGGACGGACGCAATGGTGAAAGACCCGCGTAATCCAAGCTCTAAAATTTTACTAAGCCACTTATGTACCCAGCTTTTAAATAAAATGAAAAACGACCTATGGCATGATGCAGTTGTAAAAATTAAACTATCAAATGGAAACACTTTTCACCTTCTTACGCCATATCACTTTTCTTTGGCAAAAGCTAATCAGCTCAATACTTATCTCGTTAATCTTTCTTATTTGGCTACAGGATATTATCGGGCTTGGGGAAATTCTTGGAGCAAATTGGCACAAGATGCTTATACCTTAATCACGCAAGTATTAAAATCTCCTCTTTATCAAAATCAAACGGGGCCCAAGATTATCCCAGACTGGATTGTGGTAACTGTAAACCCAAATGGGACCCTAAGTTTTGCAATCCCCAAAGACCAACATAGGCCAGGATGGACAAATAAATATAGCCGCACTTGGAATAACGGCAAAGAATCAATTCGCGTGCCTTGGCGCTTGGCTCAAGATGTACTTTCTCAAAAAGGGAACCAAGCCTTGAGGCAAAAAGCGATCCAAGCTTTAAACTTGGTTATGCAAGGCAAAGAGCCTCACAATGTTATTATGGCAAGCTGGAATAACCAAGTGGCGGTGGCTATGTATTATGCAGGAGCTAAGGCTTTAGCCAAAGTTTTGACTGAGGGGCCCAAAAAAACTGCACAACGCTTAGCGGTAAAATTCCATGTACGCCTTAGCGCTCTTTGTCGGAGAGGACTTCCAGCCTATTGCGGAGGGGAGTATCAAGATGCTAATAGATACTACAATCAATTCTTAACTTTGCTGGCTATGCTGGGATGGAAAAGGATTTAATATGAGTACTACATTTTGGAATGAAAGCTGTGATCTAGAAGGATTTAAACCTATCCGGCTAGCGACGACTTTGCCGGCCACAGCTCCAGCGCAGGCAAATCTTTTAAAGAGCTTATTTTTGGTTGTCAAAGCTTTAGAATTATTGGGATCTCATGAAGATACCGATATACAACGTAATTCTCAATTACAGGGAAAAATTTTAAAATTATTTTCTCATTTGATAAAGGATCAAAGCATCCAAAGATTATTTAGACAAAAACTTGGGGCTTTTAACCTTACTTTTAAACAAAAATTACAGGATTTGTTGGTTGTTCTGGCAAGGCAATTGTCTCTTCCAACACAGTCTCAAATAGGTTTTAATCCTGCATCCCCAAACGTCCCGATAAAACCAGATAGAATTCTTCAGCTTTTGTGCGGAGAGAAAAAAGCCTTTATTTTTAATTTTGAAAAAAAATATAAAGATTTATTTGCAAACCTTCTTAGTCAGGCTGGGGGAATGCCTACAACAGACCCTTTTACTAAGGCTCACGATTTTTTGCGTGGTAAAGGACTTAATCTAGACTTAGAGCTGCAAGGGGGAGTTATTCTTTCGGATAATCCGGCAAGTATTTTTATTGGAGGGAACACAACTTTTGATTGGAGAATAGCACAAACCCAGAATTATAGTTTGACCTTGCGCTTTTTGGGGGATGTTGCGCATCGTTTCAAGGCTCAGCCAGTAACCGATGGTTCGATTGGGCTTGCCCTGTATGGCTTACCCAATAAGCTTTTTAGCGGAGACCCTTCTTTTGGCCTGAGTTTGAGTTATAACGGGGGTGAGAGGCTGGGGTTAGGGGTCGGGGGCTATGGTGAAGTACGCCTCAATGCTGGATGGGCGCCTTTTAGCTCTATAAAAGTTTTACGCAACCTAGGAATAGCGGGAGGGTTTGAAACTAGGGTTGGCAGTTTTGAAAAGAACAAAGAATACCTAGAATTTAAGGCTGATCTTGGGTTAAGATTAACTTTGGGTTCAGCTATCGCACAGCTGGGGTGGCAGTTAAGGGCTTCTAGCCGCGTGGTTAGCGATTTAAGCGGCCAAAACCAGGCTCTTAATTTTGATCTTTCTCATGGTTTGTATGCAAAATTGTTTTATCCTTTGGCTACGCGCCATGATTTATATGTTTCCCTCCATGTTCCATTACAGCTGGAAAAAACTAATACTCCATTCGAAATAGGAGCTTCTTGGTTATGGAGGATTGATCAACGGCTTATTTTGGATGTAGGCATGCAATATCAATGGAATCGTTTATTAGTTGGAGAAAACCATCAAATTATGGGGTGGATAGGATTGCAAAATATTTTTAATCTATTTAATGCTAAGTTTGTGGCAAGCTGGCAAGATGAGAGATATGAAAAACGCTTTGGTTTGCCGGATAGAGCTAGCGGCCAGATAGGGATAGTTTTTTCTATTTCTTTTGCAGGAAGTGAAACTCTGCCAATTGACCTTGAAACACGAACGGTGCAAGCAAATGCCCGCTTAACAGAAATTGCTACTCAAGGAGAGCCTGCCTTTCAGCCAATAGCAAAAAGAAGCCGGTTAATTTATGGTCCAGCTAGCTTAGGTTCCCCAGAGGTCCATTACCATAATACCCAAATATCAGGCTTTTTAGCCAAGCAAGGGGCTGAAAAACAAGGGTTGCAAGTTGATTTACAAGGGCCAGCAGAAGTGGTTCCGATTTTTACCGACAAAAGAAGGATTTTATCCGCCCTTTCTGCGCGAGAGGAATTGGTTAAGCAAGGAGTGGCAATAAAAGAACCTAAACAAGCCACAAAGCTAACGGAACAAGCTTTTAATTTGGTACGGGTTATTGTAGGGCGGGGAGTTAGTTATTTTACCCATAGCCATAAGAAGCTTCCTTCTTTATTAAAGTTTTTTGCTTCAAGCGATAAATCCTCGGATAACTTTATAAAACACTTAAAACAAGAATTTAAGGCTTATGTGATTGGGCCAGCTATGCGGGCGATTATCCTATGGAAATTATCTACAGTCGAGGGTTTATCCCCTGCGAATGTCCAAGCAATCCAGAGCTTGAAAAAGATTGACAGAGCCGGGATCAATATATTAATGGCTTTGTGTGCTGGCCAAATAATTTCTGCAAAAGCCATCCAAAATTGGCTTGAGAGCCTTTAATTAAAAGCCGAATTCAACCCCAATTTTAAAACGCTGAGATCTATCGGTCGGCCCCTCAAACTGTTCATACCTTATAAAGGGGAAAATATTCCACATATCCCCATAATATTTAAAACCTGTGGTTATCTGCAGATAAAGATAATTTCCGCCTTCAAGCAAAAATTCAATTGGAATGCGCATTCTTGAATCCAGTCCAAAAGTTATGTCGGTTCTGGCAGAAATTGTTCCAGAAATACGAAAGCTATCCAAGTCTTTGAACCAAGTTTTACCAGAAGCATCTTTTTGTAAATTGCGCATAGGATAAAAGTTATTAAGCGTAGCGGCAATCGGGTCTTCTCCAAAAGAAAAGCCTAGTCTTAGGCTGGAGTTTTTCCAAATTCCCATAGGACCAACCCAAGCTGGGAAAACCAGATTAACTCCGGGATTTAGGTTCCAGGTAAAAAGATGAGTATTTTTTAATCGGCTAGCAGTGGCATAGGCTGGCCCGGGCAAAGCTTCTTTAGTTGCTTGAGGATTTTTAGTTTTAGCATTTTCTAGTTGGGAGATTAAATAACTTTCATTGCCTATGCCTGGCCCAGAAACAAAAGATCCAGCGATTTTGGCTTGTCCCCCGATCAATAACAAAAATTGATTAGGAAGCTTAAGCTTCCAATCCCCACTAATAATCCCGCCCAAGCTAAAGCTAAGCAGGGTATTAGGATGTTCCAACGGATAGCCAGGAAGCTGATCAACAAAGCGATAATCCTGTGAAAAACTATGCTCATAAATTCTATAAGAAAATATATGGCTTTGGATAAAAGGATTCAAGCTTAGGTTATAAGAAGGGGTTTCTAATTTGTAGTTTAAGGATAATCCTATGGAATGGTTGTAGTTGCTTTCCATTCTTGCTAGATTTTGTGGAGAGCCGGCACTGGAACCAGGATTAAAGATATTAAAAGCTTGAGGAATATCCGGCTGATAATTTAGGGCAAGGCTAAATCTTCTAGAGATTTGATAAGAGATAAAGCCTTCACCAGATGGCCCTGCTTGGCCCTGAAAGGCATTTCCCAAGATCGAAAGGCGATTGCTCTGATTATAGCTAAAAGCCCCGCCAATTCTAAACGAACCGGGACAGCGCGAAGCTTCATCCCAAATATTTGAGGTATCCCCAATAATACGACGGAAAGTCTTTTGATATTTTTTTCCATACGGTCTGCTTAGGAGTTTTTGTATAAGCTCTCTGGCTTTTTTGTTTTCTTGCAAGGCTAAATCAACTTTTCCTTCTTGTGCCAAAGCTTGGGACAGTGCAGCCCTAATAAGGGTTTCTAATTCAATATCTTCTTCTTCATTGATGCCTTGCCCGGTTAATAGTTTTAGCCCATCTTGATAAAAGTTAATGGCTTGCTTTGGCTGGTTCAATAGCCTATAAACATCTCCACTTTCAAGAAAAGCCTGGACCAAATAGCGGTAGGCCTTTTTGATCGAAAGCAAAGAGATCAACTGACGCGCTTTTTTATACATTTCTAGGGCTTTGGTATGATTTGGCTTAAGGTGTAAATATAAGCCGCCTAAACCTAAATAAGCCCGAATAAGGACCTCTTGTGCTTTCAAGGGAAGGCTGCCTGATGTTTGGTTAAAATTAGAGTGATTAATGCCCTTCCAATATTTTTTTTCTGCGGCTTTGTAATTGTTATTTTCTATATCTATTTTGGCCAGGCCAAGAATAGCTTTTTGTTCTACAAGTTTTATTTCTTCTGGTAGATCAGTATATTTCTTTTTATAAGAAGTAAAAATTTCTAAAGTCTTAAGATAATATTCTTTGGCTTTTTTGAAATCTTCAAATTTATAGCAATAGATATCCCCCAGGGCGGAAGTGATCTCAAGAATAATCTCAAACTCTGCCGGAGGGATTTTAGCTAATTCTTTTAATTGTGGAATGACATAGTCTTTATACATGTTGGCTGCATCCGAATATTTTTTTGCGGAAATCAGCAAGCCAATAAACCCGAGTTTTAGATTGTTTTCAGTTAAATCCGCAGCTTCTAGGATGCGGGCCTTATTTTGGGCAAAGGTTTGAGCATAAGTTTTTAAAAAACCAAAAAGACTGTTTATCTCTGCTTCAGCTATGTTTAGTTTGGCAATAATAAATGTACGTAATTCTGGGCTAAGAGAAATATTGCCAGTAGTTAAACAGTTAAAAAGCGCGATAGGCAAAAGGCTGCCAATGTCAGAATAAGCAACATCAGTATATTTTTTTAGGTCCATATAGTGCTTAAGTGCCCAAATTAAAGCCGATATGCCTTTTAGATAAACCGTGGATTGGGCCAATGTTTTGATAGGTTTTTGGTCTTTAATTGATGCAAGGCAAATTTGCAGGGCAGTTTGATAGTCTTTTTCTGCTAGATCATCGCGCCGGGTATCTTCATAGTATTTGCCCCGCAGAGTTAAGGCTTCGGCCAATTCTACTTGTGCTTCTTTTATTTTATAAGCAAAAAGGATGTCTTTGGATTGTGAAATAATAGTTTCAAATATATAAATCGCTCGGCTTAGAGCCCTTATTTTTTCCTGCGGGTTTTTGTAACCTTTACTGGAAGCTTTATAAAGCTTGGCCAAGTCTAGAGAAAAATATTCCTGCGGCTGATCGTGGATAAGGGTTTGCCTAAAAGGAAGCTGTTCTTTGAGGGTAGAAGCAATTTGTGCTAAAACTTTAGTTTCTTTGGGGAGGCTCTGACTTTTAAGATTATGGACAAAAGCATTATTTAAGGTGCGTGCAAGTTTAAAATATTTGTGCGCGCCTGAAATATCCCCTTGTTTTTCTGCGAACCCGCCGCTTTTTCCGAGTGCCCAGCTATAGGTAGAAAAAGCATCCAAGATAAGCTTTCCTTCTTTTCGAGTGTCTATATCTTTATGGGTAAGAGCTAAAAGGCCCTTTTTAGCGAAATGCCTGGCAAATGCTAAATATTTTTTTGCTATTTTGGGTTGCCCTAATTTAAGGGATAATTCCGACCTTAAAATATAAGTTTTTGCCAAGCCGGTTTGGGCGGCCGCGATTTTTACTTTTGAAAGGCCATTTCCATTACTAGTTTGGAGCAGGGCTAAAGCAGCTTGGTATTGTTTACCTGCAAAAACATATAATTTATTAGCCATATTAAAAGCAAGGGTTTTCTGGGCAGCATCGCGGGTTAAATCGCCTAATCGCATATAAAGTTCTTCTTTTGAGATTTTTAGAGTTAGAAGCAAAAGAGGATTATCAAAATGAGCTTTGAATTTTATAATTAATTTAATAATCTCTTTAAAAGATTGATCGTTGATCTTCGGTAATAATTGTTTGCCATATAAGAGGGCATGATAAATAGCCGCAGATTTTAAGAAGTTTACATAACTGGTTTTTTGATGTTCTTTTCCTAGATAACGGCTGTCGTACTGGCCTTTTTCAGCATAGGCCCAGGCGAGTTCTGTAATATTTCCCAAGGCCAGAGTAAGGTTTTCAAAACTAGGGGTCCCTCCGGCTGATAGGTGGGTAAAGGTTTTGATAATTTCTGGAGGATATAATTTTATGGCTTCTTCAAATTTTCCCGCTAAAATATAAGCGCGAATACGGGCGCGAAAAGCTTCTTTTTCGCCAGCGTTAGCTCGAGAAATAACATCTGGATCTATCGATTTTTTAGCTAGCGAATAAAACCCTTTAGCCGTCTGAAAAGACGTATCAATAAACTTTAAGTTTTTCTTTTTAGATTTTTCTCTGTCGTAGACTAGATCAACTTTTCGGATGGCTTCGGCAAAACTATGAAAGAATTCGTAAATAATTTTTCCCGGGACTTTTCCCGGGGCGCTGCTTGAGGAATTACCATTTTTTAAAGATTTTAATAAGGCGTTCCGATGGATGATTATTCCTCGCATAAGCGCAGAAATATCTGGTAAAATATCTCCTTGGGCTGTAAATAAAGAAGAAGATATTTGTATTCCATCCCAAAGAGCCTGGCAAATGGCTTTGGCTCTTTTCCAGCATAAGCGGGCAGTTTCTTTGTCCCCATCTTTTTCGTGCTGGTCTCCCATGGCATGGTAGGCCGAAGCCAAGCTTAAGTATAAAGATGCTTTTTGCGGATATTTTTGTATTTCCCGGATAAGGGGAATTTGGCAATTGAGATATTCCCTAACTGCGGCAAAAAAGAAAGGGTCATAAATATCCTTTTCTCTCCCGGCTTTTTTAAGCGTATCAGCAATAGAAGATAAAAGGCCGGCAATCCAGAGGCCCTGCTTGACGATTTCATCTGGCTTGCGGTCAGGGTCTAAATCAGAAAAATAAGCCGGAATACGGTTAAGGTCAAGGCGGGTTTGAGCAACCATAATATAATAATTGTTTGATCCATTTTTTTTGGCTACATTTGCTAGCATAGTTACCCAGGCGGGTAAGTTGGGAATAGAATTTGCCGAGAGCTTTAGAACCAAGGCTAAAATTTGTCTTAATTCTAGAGACTTGGGGCTGGTTTTGCCTTTTATTAAGATGAGATTATTTAAAGCTTCGATAAGGATCTTTATAAAATCATGCGTTTTTCTTTCAATATGACCGGTATTTAAATTTTCAATAGCTAGTTTTACGGCTAAGTTTAGGTCTTCTTCGCTGCGCGATTTTGCCAATACCCATCCTCGATTGACTTTTGCGTCATATTGGGTTAATCCATCTTGATCTTCAATATATTTTAATTTGAATCCTCCAATAAGCCCCGGGTTAAATATATGTAGAAGAGTGGTTTTTTCCTCTGCTGTTCGATTTTTTATGTCTTTGCCAAGAATGGCTAAAATTTCTTTCTTTTTTGCGGCATAAGTTGTACTTGTAGTGTTTGTGTATGCGTTTATTATGGCAGAAACCATCCGCGTATAAAGCTCGTTTAATCTTTGTGCTATTGTGGGGGAAGGAGTAGCTACTCTCTTTAAATAAACAAGGTAATCCAATAGGACTTGCTTATACTGGGCAGGGTCTTTTGTGAGCAGTAGATGCGCTTGAGCAGGTTTTTGGGCTAGAATTTCCATCCAACGTGTACGGTATCCTACGGTGTAATCATAGGTATATCTTTTAAGCTTGGGAGCAGTTTTTGAAGCCCCACTTCTTTTTGCAAACCAGTTTTCTCCGGACTTGATCATTTCATTATCAGAACCAAGATATGAAAGCGCTTGTTTATAAATAAACTCTATTTCTTCTCGAACTTTGTTTTCTGGTTCTTTATACCCCTTATTAATTAACAAGCGAAGAAGAGGAATTAGGTTCTTTTGGGTGGCTTGATCTGCCACAATGCCGGCTGGAATGCTTTTGCGACAGAAAACCGCGGACAAAGCCGCGCATTTTGCGTACAGGGCTTTTTTTTCTTTTGTATCTGTGGTTAGATTTGCCAAGCGATCGAGCAACTGGATAAGCACCATAAAAGCAAGAAAAGCATTTTTTTTGTAGGCAATATCATTTAGGTTTCTTTTACAATTTAATTTTGATATTTGGAGTTCAATGCCTGCAATGTTTTGTTGCGTATTATATTGATTGTCCACGTCGGTTGCAGAGCTTCTAAAAGCGCGAGAATCAATATTTCCTATTTCTTCGTATACATTCCCAAGATAGACTTTTTTACAAATATCATGGGAAGAACTACTTCCGGTTATTGGTGCTGGTACTGGCATAAACTTTTCATCTCCTTAAGTATATATATATTCGATACGGTATCTCTATAACTTGCACTTATTTCTCTATAAGGGCCTTAATTTTTTGTGTTTGTGCATTGTTTGGATCAAGGGCTTTCATCTTATCGTAAATTTCTTTTGCCTCTGTTTCTGAACCAGAATAAAAAAGCATTTGAGCAACAGTTGACAAGGCCAAGAGCTGGTAATAGGGTGATTGCATAAGGATGTTCATAAATCCGCGGACTTCTTTGTCGCGCATAAAATTTATCAGGGTGCGGGCAGTTTTCTCGGAAGATTTGATTGGGACATGGTCTTGGTTTAAAACCTCTAACATGGTAGCAATAGCAATTGTAGGCTCACTTTTATAAATAGACCAGGAGGTTGAAATATAAACTCCCAGGATCCTTTCGAACCAATCTGCAGTATAGGGGATTTCTCCTCGAGCTTCTAGATCAGCAACCTTAGACTGTAAGCCTTGCAAGGTTTTTTCTAGAGAAAGAAATTCCTTTTCTAGGGAAGCAAGAAGCCCTTTGGCTTTTTTAAGCTCAACTGCTTCTAGCGCGATTTCTTGTGCGGTTTTATTTTTGTAATGTTTTAAAATAACATTTTCTTCTACCGCTAGTTCAGAGGCAATGGCAATAAGCTCAAAACCTTCAGGGTTTTTGCTCGCCTCATTAAGCAAACTTATTGTTTTATCTAATAGGGTTCGGACGCGCGCATTAGGAACAGCGACTTTTAATTGGTGCATTTTTTTCAACAATAACTTAATCGCTGCTGGCTTTACTTCTTCATCTGGAAGATCACTAATTCCGGTTAGGCCTAAATGGGCTAAATGTTTTTTTAGTTCTGGGAGGATTGCATTCCCTGTGGCCAAAAATGCGCGACTGGTAAAACTTAAGGTTTTTAAGAAGTCCTCGGTTTTTTCATCAAAAATTTGAGCGGGTAGGGAATTGAGCCCAGCTTCCAGGATAGTTGCAATCGTTAAGATGCTTTCAAGCTCTTTTTTTACCCTTAAAATTTGTCCGCGGCCTAAATAAAAAGCAAGTCTTTCATAATGTGATCGAACCCTTGCCAAAGGAGAAAGCCGAATAATTTTATTTACTTCGTTCAAGGTTATTCTCATGGCTTCTTGTGGTTGAGCGGATTCAGCAACAATGCCAAGAAGCGTATTTCTTAGTGTAAGCTCGGCTAACCTTAATTCATAAGCGCGTTTTTTATCTTGTAGGTTTGTTTCGCGTAAGAGCTGGTCATACCATTTGGGTTGGGGAGTCCCGTCTTTAATAACGCAGGTTCCAATGGTAATGGCTTGTTCTTCTGGTGAAATCCACGGGGTGTCCCTGTCTATTTTTTCTGGTTTTTTGGCCGGAGGATTTTGAAAGCTCGTTAAGGCAAAAGTCATGAGTCTTTGAGCTTCTCTAAAAGCAGGATGCGCGTTTAACTCACGCAGGTGTGCAGGTTCTGTAAGGGGCCGGCCTTTTGGTATGCCGTGGCTATTTTTAATGGCATAATCCGCTTCTTCACGGTAAGTATCAATGATCTTACTAATTGAGCTAAGGCATAAATTAGGAGTAATATCTTTATCTTCCAGAGCTTTGCAATAATACTCACGCGCGCTTTTATAAGCATTTTTCTGATCGATTTTTTGTTGATCGGTAAGCCCAACAATTTGAGAAAAAGCATCTGCTTTTTGTTTGTCTAGTTCTGCGATTTGAAAGAACAACGCAGCCCTAAAAGAACCGCATCTTCGAAGGTCTTTATACAAATCCGCATCAATGGAAAGATAATGATCAAAATAGCCCAACAAAGAAAGTTTGTTTTGTTCTGTAAAAACAGTGTTGATTATTTCCAAAGCCTTTATCAGGGCTTGGCGGGCTTGATCAAATTCTGCGATAATTTTGTTTGCATCAATAAAAGTCTTAACTCGTTCTATAGAAACTTCTTTTCCTATGTTGTTGAGAAGATGTTCGCCTTTACGCTGATGGGCTACAGCGAATAAGAAACAGGCTTTTACATAAGCTTCATTATCGTAGGGTGCATTGCTTAGGTTCCTAGCAATTCTTGCATTAGCTAGGGCTAGAAACAGAAATTTTTGACTATAAGTTTCTAAATAGGCTTGAGCTAAGCCCACGTATAAATAAGCCAAAGAAGAACGTTTGTTTTGGCTTCTTTCTTCAATAATTTGTTCGTATATGCGCACAGCTTTAAAAGCCGGGATTCCGCCCCTGCGCAAGCTGCCTTCTAAGCCATAAGCAGCTTCCCGAATTTCTCTTAAGTTTCTGCCAGGGTCTGCGTGTTTTAAAATATAGGTAAACTGTTCTATGGCGCCCTCTACCATGCCAAAGAGTGCGAGCTGTTGTCCATAAGTAATGCGATTGCGGAAATGGTTGGTCACCCGGCTTCTTCTCCAGTTGCCAGCCCAGGCATAAGAGTTATAAACCGCGGCCCGGGCATTGGCTAATCCAAGCAAAGCCCTTTGATGGGCAGTTAGGTAATAAGTAAACTTAAGATGGAAAAATGGATAAGGCCAATATTTACGCAAAATATTTTGCGAGTCCTTGCTTTCCCCATTAACATAAGGCTGTTGCGGCTGCCAATGAAAGGCTTGTTTAAGCATAAGAGAGGAGAACAAAATTAAACTATCTTGATAATAGCGCCCGTGGAAAGTTCCCCCTTCTTGGGCTTTTTGGGCTAAATTTTTAGAAAGTGCGGCATAATCCGCGGCTTGGTCTTTTTGCGGCAAAAAACTAGCGGCATAAGCCAAAGCCGCGTAGCCAGCATAAAGAGTTTTTGGTTCTTTATTTTTTTCAGAGCCAACTTCAATTTCAGCGATAAATTCTTCTGGGGGTTTATTTTGCGATTTGGCCAGCGCTAATATTTGGCCAATGAGAAATTTGGCTAGTTCTTGGTTTTGTTTTTGGATTTCCGGATCCCTTGCATATAGCCCGTCTTGGGCAATCAGCCATAAACAACGGATCGCTTCATAGCCAAAATTGCTGGAACGTTTTGCATCAATAAAAATTTTATATTCATTAGAATAGCTCCCATTATCATATTTTTGTTCTACTCCTAAACGTACCCAATCTGGCAAGCGGGTGATAGGAGCATTAACCGCAGCAGTTTCGCCTTGATGATATTCTTTGGCAGAGATAATTTTATTTCGGCTAATTTGTTCAAAATTAATTATGTCATTCCATTGGTGCGAGGTATTGGCATCAAAATCGCGAATTACTTCTAGGATAGCAATAGAAATATAGCTTAAATTTTTGACATACCCTTGGGCTCCGCCTTTTTCGTGAGGGTTGGGGGCAAGGCTAGCAAAAGCCCCGTCATAAGAAACATAGCTATCATAAAGCATATTCAGCATATGCTGGGCGATTTTGGCATAGTCAAATTCTCCATTTCCCCAAATCTTTTTATCTTGCAGGCGTGCGGCTTGAATTAACTCGGCTACGATTTGCAGGTCTGCGTCCATGGCAGGATTGGAATCAACGGTTTCAAAGGAAAAACTATTTTGGGCTGGTTCTTTTTTCAGAAGATTATTCCAAGAAGGTAACCCGTCTCTCATCATCAGTCTTAGGCCACGCAAAACCTGGTCAAATCTATCTTGGCTATTTAAGTGTCGAGCAGAGGCTAATCCCCAAGGAATGCCTTCAGAAACAACTTTGAGTCCGCCTGTATTTTTATCTGTTTCTTGTATGACAAAAGAAATAGGATTATTTTGTCCCTTTACAGGAACAGTTTGCACATGAGTTTTCCACCAGGTTTTAATGAGAGAAAGCTGGCTCTGGCTTAAAGGGGATGACGACATAGGTTCTATTGGTTGAGGATGGGGAGAACCGAGCCAGTTTGAAATCCTTTTTCCTCCATAAGCAGTTAAGCCCAAACCCACAACAGTTGCTGATCCAGCCAAAAAAGCCCGGCGCGACATGGTTGGATTCCAGCTAGAAGCATTGACCGGAGGTGGAGGAGCCGCGGGCCGTTGAATAGCTGGTTTTCTAAAATAATTAAATATTCTTGTTAAAACTCCCATAAATTTTTCTAACCTAATTAGGCATAGCTAAATAGCCGTAGGTTAGCCCTCCATTGCCTTCTTCTTTGAGAAGGAGAAGATTATTATCATAGTTGGTGCCTTTATTTATATGCGTATTTGGCCCAGGGGATAAATCTTTCCAGATCGCCTTTAGGGTTCCCACATAAGGCCTTTCGGTATACACCCCTTTATTAAATTTTTTCAGGGCAGTGCCGATCAATACCCCATGAAAAGCAGTCCAAACTCCAGCAAGCAGCATTTCTGGGGTTCCTCCCATAAGCGGTATATAATCCGCAGCTTGTTGCGAAAGCAGGGCTACAGCTTGTTTAATTTGCGGGCTAAAACCATAAAGCATGGTATAGCCTAGGGCAGTGGCATTACCAGCCAGCAGGCCATATTCCATCCAGAGCTTGCGTAGCGGGACTTTTTCAATAACTACACTTTCTTTAGGAGAAGGTTCAAAGGGCGGCCTTTCCCCCCAGATCGTGCCTTGATAAAAAGATTTGAGCATGCGGTTTAATCCGCCAAAATCTAAATACATGCAAGCCAAGGTTTCTTTCATGTTGTCCCATCTAAAAAATCCGCGTTTGCGCATAGAGTATAAGAAAGCAGTCATGTTAAATCCAAAACAAAGAACTAAAAGAGATAAGAAGCCCAAAGGATTAGCCCCCATTAAAACCGTAGAAATGCCCAATCCCATAAAAGCCATAGGAGAAAGGATCAACATTGGCCTGAACAAGCCGGTATTCCAAAATAATGAAAGTGCCGCAAAATGAAGTTTTCTGGAAAATCCCATGGGGGTGGATAATATATCCCAAATAATGGCTTCATTGCCGCGAGCCCAACGTGCATAAAAAGTAACATTAGCACTATTGATACCATCTGAATGGGCCCCTAAAGACCCGATTCCTTCAATAAAAAGGGCATTCCATAAGCCTTCTGGAGCTCTGGTTAAGCTGGTTAACCATCTTTCCCACCAAGGATTAGCTAATTCGGTGGCAAAGCGGATCTCCCTAAAAAAGTGGATTCCTGAAGCAATATCTTCAGATTCGGTTGTGCAGTCTTGAATCGCAAAAAGCTCCATTGGCCCAGAGGCTGGGCTTTTTTCCAAAAGCTTTTTCTTGTCAATCGGGCGTTCAATAATATTGGTTATGCTGTCTGGCAGCCACCCGGGCATAAAACCGTGAGAAGACAGATAATTCAAGCTATCCCGCGCAATAAGAAAAGAAAAAGCATAAGCTAAATCAAAGCAAAAAGCGCCGGCCCCGGCAATTTTTTTGGCTAAGCGCCCCATAACCAAAGGCCAGACCATCTCTCTCTCTTTATAAAAAGAGGAATTGATATATAGTTCATATAAATAATCAGAGGTAATATTTAAGAGCTTTTTAAGCTGGAATTTCCCAGTATAACCAAAATATTTAGCTACTGTGCCTTCGTAAGGAATGGCTCCGATCCAAAAAGCGCTGTGGCGATAAGATCTGGAAGAGTAAGAAACACAAGATCCCCAAGAAGGAGTAATTCCCAAAAGTGAAGCACTGATATTGGTAAATCCCCAGTAAGCGTTGCCTCCGCTTTGAAAGGCGTCAGCCATGGGTTTTCCGCGGTCTCTTCCGAATTGCCTTTGGCCGGTCATGACAAGGCCTTTTCTTTCTTGCAAGTAAGGAGCCTGATCCGTGGCTGCGGTACGATGGGCGCGATAATCTGCGTCATCGCAGTGAAAGCCGGTATATTTCAGGGTAGAAGCTTCGGGAATATTTTCGTTCAAATAATTTTTCATGCCCGAAGATTTAACTAGGTTTTCCATCTGCGCTTTTATTAGGTCAAGAGCTTCTAAGGTGGTTTGCCTTAAGGCTTCATCTGTAGATAAGCCTTCGGCTTCTTTCTTTTTTTTGATTTCTTGGACCTGCGGTTCTACGGCTTTATAAGCAGTTTCTAAAAGAGGAGCGGTCTTTTGGATTTCGGATGCAAAGGCCTCGCGCCTATAGGTAGTAAGCGGAAGGCGGCCGCGAATAATAAGCTCTTGGGCGATCTGCTCGGCAGTTGGTTGTTTTGGAGATAGAATATGGGCCTGATAAAATTCTAATTCTTTTGTTATTTGGCGATGCCGGGCAACTGCCACGCTATTTTCTTTATCTGCAAGAGTAATTCTTAATCGATTATTATGGGGGTCAATTTCTGTTTTTAGGCTCCCTATGGAGGCAGAAGTAAAAATATCTTTGATTAGTTCTTGAATTTTGTTTGCTTCTGGTTTTAATATTGTTAATTCCGGGTCAGAAATACCATAGAGCTCTTTGAGGGCATTAAGGTTAATTACAAAGCCTTCTTCGCTTTGAGGGCTAGCTATTATTGAAGGAAGGAGTTCTCCCAGGACAATGCGTTTTCGTACTTCTAGGACAACTTTTTTCAATCCAGCTTGACGTTCTTTGTTGTTTTGAGCCTGCCATTGGTCTTGAACTGTCTCAAGAATAGTATCAGCACCTTTTCCTGCGCGGGTTAATTCTATGATTATATTAACCAAACTTTTGGCGCTGCAACTTTCATCCCCTTGAATATCATACTTTTTTATATAGCTGTTATGGGCTTGTACATAAATATCATTTTCTGCAGTAGGAGACCCAAAAATAAAGTTTTGGTAATAGCTGCGGAGGGTCTCGTGGTAATGCTCAAAAAGAGCCTCTTCAACGCGATTATTGCGCGCAGCGTTTTCATGCAACCTAAGATAATAGTTGTCCCCATTGCCAGCAATTACAAATAGTCCCTGATTTATGTTAGCTTTAATTTTTTCTCCCCATTTTGCCATAAGGGTTTTTTCTTTTTTGGATAAGCCGCGATTTTTTGCTACCGCTTCTACTAATTCGGGAATATTGCTGACAAGACGTTGCCTTTTTTCTCCAGATGTTTCTTGTCCTATGCGATTGATCAAGTGGCCAAAAACAAGATTCCAATTGATTTCAGCAATTATTTCTCTTAGATTAAGCAGCAGGCTGGGAGCAATATCTTTGCCCAGCTTCCATTTTTCATTGATGAGCAGATCAAGAATTTCATCGGTTTTTTTGCCTTGTTCCAAGGCATTAACAATGATTGTGGCAATAAAATCCGCATCGCATAATTTTTCATCCAGGGAACGTGGCAATACACCTCTTTGACCAGAAATTTGAGTATCAATTCTAGTAATAATCTGTTGAGGAACGCGGCGGCGGTTAAAGATTCTTTCTTCAATCATTTGATGGAGTGTCCAGCGTTGTTGTTCCCCAATATATTGTGGGATCGTGCCTCCAAGAATAGCAGAGCAGATAACTCCAGCCTTGGCTCCTCCACGGTAGTCAACATCAACTTTACGGATTCTTTCCCCAATATCTTTTTTTATTTCTTCTAAATCTATAAGAGTTTCTCCAACCATAATATTCCCGCCATCTGTGCGTTTGGCCTGGATGGGAGAAATCAATCCCCCCTCAATACCAGCGACAGAATCTTCTGGTCCGCCCATAACAAGGCTCCGAAGGCTAGGGACCAATTCTTTTAGCAAGCCGACTTGGCGTTTATACATTTTTATATAAGCATCTACAAATTCTGTGGCTCTTTCTTGAGAAAAAGGGAAAAACCCTTCGGGTAATTCGGTTTTTGGGATAGGTTTGCCGTCTTTATCTTTACCCTGTAATTTATTGATCAATTCTTGGCGATCTTTTTCAGGATCCAAGGTTGCGTCAAAAGCTTGGGTGGCAAACTTTTTTTGCGCTTCGGTTGCAGCAACTTGCATATCTTTTAAAAGCAAGCTTACTGCCAAGCCTACTCCGCCTTTTTGATCTCCGGTTGGTTTGATCCTTAGGTTAGTTAGCAGGTCATTTAATAATTCTTCATCCGAAATTTTTTGGTTGTTTTGTACAATTGCCCGGGCAAATTTTATGACTTGGTTGGCAAATTCATGGCTGGCAAGGTCGCGAACTTTTTTGTTTTCTTCAAAATTTTCCAAGATAGCCTTGGCGATTTTTTCATTTTCTTTAGTAGTTAAGCCGTGTTTTTTTCCTATTCTAAAAACCGTGTTTTTCACTTTTCGACTATATTCTTCCCAAGCTTTTTCACGGGCGTTTTCAATATCTTTGAAAGAAGGATTAGGAATGGTTTTTATTTGGTCCTCGATCATTAAAGAATAATTTCTTAGCTTATCAATGCCTTGGGCAATGGCAGTTCCTATTTCGTTAGAATTTTTCCAGACTTGAGGGCCCTGACCCAAGGATAAACGGGTAGCTTCTTTGCCCATGTAGAGTTCATTCTGAACGATCTTTTGAATTTTTTCAAAAAGGCTTTCAGAGATAAGGGCAGTGCGTTTATCATTGATCATAAACTGTCCCATGACAGCCCTTAACCCATTATAAAGCCTAAGGGCAGATGGGTATGAAAAGAAATCCTGCTCTCCAACTGCTTCAGATGCGATCTTTTCAATTTGTGCAACATTTTCCATGATTTCGCCAGTTAAAAGTTGGGCTTGGTTGGGGGTAATCTTGAATTCAAGGCAGAGATTGTTTTCCAAATTTTTTCTTTCTGCTAAAGAAAGATTTTTTCCGCAAAAAACCAAATGAAAAACGCGCGAAATACTAGAGCGTCTTACCAGGGAATGAAGTTCTTTTTCAATCAATTCAGCGATTAGCGGGATTTTTTCTCCCTGTCCCCCCATAGCAATGAGCTGGTCGGTTATCCATTTTAAAGTTACAGGAACTTCCAGATGGTCTAAGGGACTTTTATCCTGGTTGCGCTGTTCGAATAATTTCGCGAGCTTTTTCCCTAATTCTTTTACTCGGGCTTCAGGAAGATAAAATTTTCGGCCAATTTCAGCCACACGGGCAATGCACCAGAAGCGGCATTCTTTGTCGTCTACTTCGGTAAATTGTGAGGCTATGACCGAAGAAAGCTCTTCTGCTTTGGCGGAACTTATCCCCTTGGAAATGGCCACAGATTTAACGATTAATTTACGGGCAGTCATTTTTTGGGAGAGGGTTGTAGCAGCCAATGCCCCAATCTTATTAAACAGGAGGGAGGACATATCGCAGACCAAAACATGGCATTTTTTCCCATATTCCCAAGCCGAGCGAGTATGGCTGCGAATGTTCTCAAAAATAGCTCCCACAGATTCTTCTACCATGGTCAAGACAAAAGCATAAGGGGGTCTTTTATCTTTATCCGGGTCCAATCCTTTGCGCATAAGAGGAAGATAGCCTTCTCCATTGGCATGGGCACTGCTGCGGATGACCCCTAGTTGGTAGATAATGGCTAAACCATTATAAAAAGTTTCCGCAACAACCAAAGAAAGGCTAGCAGTTTTTAAGAGGCCAGTTCCTGCGTTAGTTGCAATTCCCATATACCAGCGGTAGAACAGAAAAATAATAGAAAAAAAGATTGCGCTTCCAGCGATTATTTTTAGAAGGAAATTTTTATCTTCGTTTGAGGTGAGCAGGTCATTGATATGCAGGATCGATTCTCTAATTGCGTCAGCAAACTCTTGCTGCGCACCTTCGAGAAGGGTTTTTTTATTTTCGAAATCTTTATTAGTTTCGGGATTGAAGTTCTCATCTTTTATTTTTCGTGCTTCTTCTAGATTTTTTTGTGCTTGTACGACTGCCTGGGCATCCCTTGCTATTTCCCTTAAGCTGTTGGTTATTTTTGTCAGCCCTTTTTTTTGTGGGCGGAGGCGATCGCTGACCGCAGCATAAAAACTCAAGACCAAGGTTTTTTCATATGCTTCAATTAGCCCGTTAATTTCTCCGGCTAACGCTTCTGCAGATTCCTGGCCAGAGCTTATTTTTCTTAAAGTTTCTGAAATGCGAACATAAAGATCCCTTTCTTTCGGGGAAATCCTTCTTTGGTTAATGTAATGGCCTTTTTCAACAAGATATTTGATAACTGCCAAAGAATCTTGAGACATTTTTTGGGCCAGGTCTTTTTGGTTTTCAAGCAGGGCTTGGTGGACCAGCTGTGCTTCGCGCGGATTGGCAAAATTCCCGTCAGAAGACCAGTTGATCTCTGCAGATTCTGCCAGGTCACTTAATCCGGAGTAGGCTTTGGCAGCCTGTCGGATAAGGGTAAGGGTTAGCAAGGAACGATGCTTGGCACTGATGATATCTCTTTTAGAATACAGCAAAGGCAAAAGCCCATCCCGGATGTCCCAGATAATATTTAGGATTTTGCTTTTTAGTGTTGAAGGAGAAGTGGCTGCGCTTAATGGGCTAGGATTTTCCGCAGATATTTTTCCCCAGATATCCATTGCGCTATCTAATCTTTCCTGGGTAAGCATCATAGAAAGATGCGTGCGTTCAACTGCGCTTGGGGAGGCGCTTTCCACAAGTTGGGGGGCGTATTTTTCTTTGATTACGCCGTAACTGGCCATACAGGCAATAAAATTTCTTTTTTGTTCAAGGGTAGAAAAATCTTTTAAACAACGGGTAAATTCCACGGCCAGAGAAGACCGGTTTGAAAATCTAATGGGTGAAACTGCCATTCTATTCGTTGCCATAAATTTCCCTCTCATATATATATCGACAAAAAAGGCCGAAAATTTCAGAGCAGCATATATTTTTTTTAAATGAAAAATAAATATTTAAGCTTGAAATTATTGGCTAAAAATACCGATATATAATTAGAGGGATAGTCATGAAATCACATTCATCTCTTCGTATTCATAAGGGTCAAAGGACTATTTTTATTGGCCATAAGCCATCTTTTTTCCGTCAGCATTGGCCTTTTAGGGGAGCCTTAGAAAAAAAAGGCACAGCGCATTTAATCGTTGACTTGGGATTTGGCGATGGGGGCAAAGGAGCCTTGGCTTTTCGTATGGCGGATACCTTGCGCAGCGATAGACCTAATGCCGCAATTATAGGCTTTCGCTATAATGGAGGGCCGCAAGCAGGGCATGGGATTGAATATGCCCCGGATTGTAAAGTTGTAGTTAACCAAGTGCCTATGGCAACTTTGGCGCACCCTAATAACAAGGGTTTTTTGGGGGCCGGGATGCTGGTAGACCTTTCTCGCCTGCAAGCAGAATTTGATAGCCTTAAGATAAACCATGGTTTTGACGTAAAAAACCGGGTGTTTGTCAGCAATGCAGCTTTTTTGGTTCTTCCTTTTCACATTGATATAAACCGTATGCAGGCAGCTTATCAAGGGCAAGCTGGGCATAGTACTATTGGCCGAGGAATCTTTCCTGCTTACTTAGACCAACAAGAAGGCCGCGGCCTGCAAGTAAGGGATTTGTTTTTATCAGAGGAAGAATTAAAGCAAAAAATAGAAATTCTCCTACAATTCAATTGTACTAAAGCACAGGGGATTTTAAGTTGTTCTGCGGGCTTAGTTTCAAGGCATTATAATCCAGAACATTTTGAACTGCAGTATCTCTATAATTTATGCCGGGCTTGGAGATCAGTTTTTAGCGAAAAGATTGTTGATGAAAGCCAGGGGTTAAGTTATATAAAAGAACAATACGAAGCCGGGGCCTCTATTGTTGCAGAAGGGTCTCAAGGGGTATTGCTTGACCGTGTTAATGGAACATACCCCTATAATAGCCCGACCCATGCCATGGCTTCAGCCTTAAATGTATCTACCAGTCTGCCAATGGATAAATTTGAAGCAATTGGGGTATTTCGCCCTTATATGCACCGTTGGGACCTGGGGAATGCCCCGTTGCCTACAGAAATTATTAAACCAGGAAAAGAACATAATCCTTTGAGAGATGATGTGCGAGGAGATAATTCTCCTTTGCAGCAGATTTTTAGGATCGGCTGGCTGGACCTCGAATTGCTAAAATATTCCCTAAGGCTTAACCCTGAAATACAAGGGTTATTTATTAGTTGTCTAGACCGCTTGGATAGCTTAAGCCAGGTCAAGATTGCCCAAAGGTATGAAGGAAGAAGCCTTCAGGGGATTAATCAAACAGAAAGAGATACGACTTTAACTGATATATTAAGACAGGCTACTCCTATCTATAGAGAATTTCCCGGATGGCAAAGAGAAATTGGCCAGATAAATTCTTTTGATGGTTTGCCGCGAGAAGCAAAAGAACTGATCTGGTTTATTCAAAAGCAATTAGAAGTAGATGTTTATGGGATTGGGGTGGGGGCGGGGATTGATCAGATAATTATACGAGATTAAAAAAACTTCAGTTTTGTCTTATTTTCCATCTCCGTTTTTTCTTAAGACTTGGTTTTCAAGCTCCATAAGTTTTATGCTTACCTTAGCTGGCTCGCCATTATTGCTAGGCATTTGTATCTGTATTTCTATTTTTTGTTCGGCCCCGCTTATAGATAATCCAGTAGAAATATCGCCCGTAATTTTAGAATTAACATCCCCTGCAATATTTTTGGAGAGTATTTCATGGATTTTTTGGCTGGCAGTTGCTTGGTCAGAAGCTACCACAAGGTGGTTGTTTTTATCTACAACAACAACTTCAATTTTGTCTTTTACCTTTCGGGCGATGTTAACTAGTAATGAGATAAAGCGCATAGCACTTGGATGCATATGCGGAAGATTATCAACTGTTGATTTTTCCCCTTCTATTCCAGCCAATTGCCAGAGCGGAAAGTAGCGTAGGGCAACAAATTGGAAATATTTAATAATATTATCAGAATCATTTGAGCTTATGACGTTATTTTGTAGAGCTGTGTCTATATCCTGACGGGCTTGAGCCCCATAATCCTCGAGTGTTTTATGGCTTTTATCCGCGATAGAATATCCCCCTTGTTGATGGTTGGGAACCAAGATGGCGCCTAATCTTTTTAGGGCATCTTCAGCAACAGCAAGTTTTTCCAAAGCTTGAGCTACTTGATCTGCTGAAAATGGTTGTGTTTTTGATACGGTTGCAATTAATCTTTCTCTCATAGCCAGATAATGTTCCGCCCTTAAGTTTGAAAGCAGGCCATGCCCGCCTATATCCAACAGAGTTATAGCAGCAAGGTAGTTGATAAGCAAGGTTGCTCGCCCAATAGAATCGCAACCCGGCTCCTCTAAAATTCCCTTTACTTCTGAATCGCGGAAAATTTCCCCAAAATGATGGGTTGAAACCCCGCCTTCAAAGGTCCCGCCAATTGCATGGTGGTGTTTAATCGCCAAGGTAAAAATTGTGCGGTTAGCTTCTATTTCATCGCTTTGGACAGCATAGAATTCACGTTCTATATCATCGATTTCTTCTGGGCTTTTACCCTCGGCTTGAGCTTTTTCTAATTTGCTTTTTAAGTCATCTACTTTTTTTGGATTAGCTGGATCAAAAGGAATATTTTTTAACAAACGGCAATCAGCAATAAGCTGTGCGCTTTGGCGATCATGGCCATAGAGCTTATCCGGTTCTTGCATTTTTCCGATGTCATGTAGGAGGGCTAAACGCAAAAGGGTTTCTTCTTTTATGATTTGAGCGCGTAGTAAAATATTGAAAAGTTTAATTCTTATCTCTTCAGAAATGTCTTTTGGTAATTTAAACGCTTCTAACTTTCCTTCAAATTTTGAAATTTGGCCATTTGGTTTAATCTGTTTCTCCTTGATAAGCATGTTCCAATATTCTTTTGCCTTTATTGAGCCAAACTCTGAAAAATAGGCGAGGGTAACGGCCTTCGCGGCCAGAAGATTATTAATTGCTTGAAGATTATTTCGCTCGCGTTCGCGATGAAGATCTTCGGTTCCTAAGCAAAGGCTGGCAAACCCAGGGCCTTTGGCTGCATATAAATTAACTTCTGGCAAAGTGGCAACCGCTTTTGCCATGCCAACTACCCCTAGGATATGGCCAGTTGTAGATTCTACGAGATTTTGCTCCGCAGTCATATTGCTTTCGAGCGGTTTTGTCCCATCGCTTTTTTCTTTTTTGCTCATGATGGTTCGAGATTCATTCATTTGGAAACATTCAAGCAAGAAAGCTCGTAAAACCTTGAATGGTTCGCCTTCAGGATTAAATAAGGTTGCAGTTGCAGTTTTTTGAACTTTATCCAAAAGCCCAGACAGGGAATTGCGCAAGAGAGCGGCGCGAGGAGGAAAAGCTCCGGCATCAACAGCTACGCTTCCTAGCCCTTGGGGAGCTCCAGATAAATTTTGTAATGTTGTTTTAGCTTGTTGTACGAGTGCGCAAAAATCACGGTTAATTTGAACTGGATCAGGATTTTTTTGTTGTTCTTCTGTAGTTAAGGGATTGTTTATTGTAAAATCGTAGTCTAATCTTTCGAGATTTTTATATTGAGCAACCGAAGCTGCAATCCTATCCTTGGCTTTGCGACCCGTGGTTTGTTCGCGTTGTTTTAAGCGTTCAAAAGTGGCTTCTTCAAATTCTTGAATGTTTGTAGCTGGTTGTATATAAAGTGTATAACTATTTAGTTGTCTGGCTATTTCTGGCCCAGCTACAATAAGTATCATTCCGGAATTTCTTTCTTGGGCAGTGCGAAGGGGTTCTTTTTTTATGCCATAGCCTATATTGCCGGTTGCATCGCTAAAATGTTCTACCGCTTTGAAGCTGCCCATGTTTATAAGGTGTTCAAATCTAGTGCCTAGGCTTTCTTCTCCAGGTTCAATTCCTCCCTCCCGGCTGGTAGAAAGTGTAACCAATTGAAAGTCTTGCGCAGCTTCTTGAGTTGTTTTATTTAAATAAGAATAGAGATGTTTTTTCCAGTTTAGCTGCAGGGTATTGTCTCCCTCAACTAATTTTAAAAATGCTTCTTCTTTGTTGCCAGCAAAATTCTCTATAAAATATTTTGACACTATTCCTAATTTATCAATAAGCTTATGTTTAAGTAGAAAATTATAAAGAACAATTTGCCCTTTGGGACTAAGAGCGTCCAGGTTTACTAAGCCTTGGGATAAGGCCATAGCCACGGATGTTTTTCCGGATCCGCTTGGCCCGATTAAAGTAGCAATATTTTTATCCAAGGGCTGGGAAGGAATGTTTTGAACTTGATACCATCTTGCCCAATCCAATAAGATATGCTCAAGAGCTTGGGCACTAAAATCTCGATAAGTCGCTAGTCCAGTTTGTTGGCGTTGGGCATTTATTCTATCTAGAATCTTTTGAGCATGCATAAATAAAGCTAAATCAGTTGGAGGCG
The DNA here is from genome assembly GCA_964528395.1 of uncultured bacterium. Classification (GTDB taxonomy): domain Bacteria; phylum Margulisbacteria; class WOR-1; order CAZGTC01; family CAZGTC01; genus CAZGTC01. Next base: position 63,161 of record CAZGTC010000004.1, on the reverse strand, counting down.
AAGCAAACTGGCTTATGGTTATTTGCCCGTTTAAATTAAAGAAAGGGTAGCTGACAGGGTTAGGGTTTTGAGGGGTTGGATAAATAGCATCCAGGGTTTTTTTGTCTATTCCCCATTTTTCCAGGTCGGAACGATTAAAAAGATGGGAGATTTCTTCCCAGGCATTTCTTTCGCTATCTGAACAATGGATAAAATTAAAAGCATTTTTAGGATTGCCTCGAATAGTTGGGCTAAATCCAAACCTCGCTTCAACTTGGCGGCGCAAGCTCTCATTGATTTTTTCCAAAGAAGCTGGGATGGTTTTCCCATCCACTTCGATATTCCCTTCGCCAGCTCCAACCATGGGCCAGGTTGGGCCAATAACATCTGGCTGCCTTAATATTTCATAAAGGGATTTTTCTCCGGCGACAGTTGCTCGTACAATAAAAGCAATCACCGGGGTTTGGGCTTCACCCGGGTTTTCGGAAGTTGCAGACATGCGGGAAACAATTTCTTTTTTTAATGCAGGAGGTTTGCCTTCCAAAGGTTTTTTATAAAAGGCATCCGCTTTTTCTGGAGTAAAAGGAAAAATTTCAGGGCAGATTATTTGGATAGAGGATACCCCTTGGATTTTCTCTAGCTTTGAGATTAGTTCTTGGGCTACAAATTGTGAGGCTACCAAGGCCCCGGGTTTTAGCATAACCAGTGCTAGCTGGGTTCTTGGCCCCATAGTATTTGGGCTGGTCACTGAAGAAGTAGATTTAAAAAGTCTGGTTATTTTATTAATAATACTCATTATTTTTTCCCCCCATCAATTGCCCTGGGCAATCTCCTAGGAAAGGCTTGTACTGCGCTGGCTAAATGGTCAAAACCAATGCCAACTCCGGGGACTTGGCCTTTTATTTTTGCGTCGTTAATGTCTTGCAAAGCTTGAGCCCTTAAGCTATCCATTAATTCAATGCTTCCATGTAAAGTACTTGGCTCAATTACCAGAGTTTTTTCTCCTTCATATGTCTGGTCATAGATAATTCTCATGTGTCCGGGTTTTATTTCATCTGGCCGCGCAATTCGTTCCTGCTCATTTTTCCCTTTAATTTTTGGAAGCTCTTGTTCAGGAAATACCACTTGAGCTTTTGGGATATTAGCGCCATTTATAATACAGTAAGAAGGGATATGGGTAGATTGTCCCAATTTAGCTTGCAAAAGAATGGACCATGGTTCTACGGTTGTACCCTGCGCAAGCTCGGTTCCTTCTCCAATATAAGTAAATCTAGGATTTTGGATTGTTACCCCATTTATGGTTATTGGATCAGTTGAGGTATTTAAGCGTGAAAGCTGTTCTTCATTTAGAGATTCTCCTCCAAATTTTATGCCTTTTTCAAAGTTTACAAAGCGATTTTGCCCTTGTATTGGGGTTGTACTAAGCCCTTGTGAAAAGCGCTGGATTTCTGCATAGTCTTTATTCAAATAAGGATCAGCTCTATTTTCATCAAAAAATATCTGAAAATAAACCTTAAAAACTTCTACCACGGTTCCAGTATCAGAAAAATAATCTGCTACTGCTACGCCTAGTCCGTTGGCGGAATGTTCTATTTTTCGCGCTGCCCACCAGAGCCGCATCCAGTCATTTAGTTCAACCTTTTGCCATCCCTCGGTTTTTCTTTTGCGAATTTCCCAGGCTCTTAGACAAACCAAAGCTTCTATCTTTTGGTTTAGTTCTGGGCTTATTGATGTTGGCATATTTTCTGGTAGATCAAAATTTGCGGGCAAATTAAGGCTTGTTGCAAAATCAGCATCTATTTCAGATAAAATACGGGCATATCTTTGGCTGCATTTCCTTAAATTTTCCCATTCCCCTTGTATTTTAGCTGCGGGTTTATAGCGGTGCTCGTCTTTTCCAATGACCATGGCTTCCATAAGCAATTGAGACCAATCAAAATAAGGATCTTGGGTAAATATTTTTCTTAAAATGCTGGAGGAATCTGTTTCGGTTGGCATTTCATATACTTCGGTAAGCATTTTTGCAATCTCTACTCGTGCGGACATAACAAAGGTATTAATATAAGTGTACATAAAGCCTTTAGCCAATGCATTCAGTTTAGGATTGCCTAAGGTTTTTTCCCCGCGAGCTACTTCAAGAAAATAATCTCTCAAACTTCCGGAATATGTGAGCGTAACGTTTAAATCTTGAGCGCAGGCAAGAAATAAATCTTCTACTGGAACCCCCCCTAAGTTTTTACCCTTAAGAAAATTTTTTAAGTTGGAACCCCAATTGTTTTCTTTTCCCAAAACAGAAAAGAGAGTGGCTTTTCTTAATTGTTCCCTTAAAAGTTCTACGGTTTTGGGTTTTTCTACAAAAGCTAGGCGCAGGCCTTCGGGAGTTTTGGATTTTTCATCAACATCTGTGCGCAGGTCCTTGGAAGTAATAATAACATTGCCTAATCCGCATAAATATTTATAATCATCAGCATTGGTAGATCCTTCGACTTCAGCTCTAACGGTTGTAATAATTAATCCCGGAAGTTTTGTGCCCGTGTTTTTTTCATAATCAACAACCTTATGTCTTCCAATTGTTAAATTGTCTCCTCCATAAGGAATCAGCATCTGGTCGCAGCCTGTAAATACGATCCAGCCTTTGCCATGGTCAGGCAGTTGTGATAAAACAATGACCGCAGCAAAAGTGGAAATAGTTTCAAAAGCAGTTCTTCCTAAGCGAATTGTGCCTTTGTCAATGGCCTCAGCTAGGCCCAATAAGCCGCTGCGGCTTCCAGCGCCAGCCTTACTCAACATGACTTTTCCTGGTAAGCTGGGGTCAAACTTGAATTCTTTTATCATAAATTGGATAAGTTCAATAAAAGCATCCAAATTCCCGATCATAGATACTTCGTTTGGCAATTTATCCGGATCGCTGGTATCAGCTGCAGCCCAAAAAACCCTTTGCGCGGTTTGGCTCAAAGCCCTAATCCTTTGGCTTAGCTCATCTTGGGATTTATTATAAATATCCGTTGATTCTACGGCTTTTCCATTAGTTGCCCTAAGTGATTTTGGCATGTTTTTTTCTTTTACCAAAGTGCAAATAGCGCTGACAAGCTCCCCGCCTAATTCCTTACAGATTTTTTCTACATATAGCATAAGGTCGCGATTTTTGGGAAGGACGATTGGTTCTGCGGCCTTGGATCCTGCAGCTTTGCGCAGCGGAGTTTGAGAATTAGGATCTAGTTCTTGCTGGATCATGTCCTCGGCATATTTTCGGCTAGGATGGACAAAGGCGTCATATTTAAAAGTGACCAAGGTATCTAGTATTTCTTCTTTCAGGGGGGAGTTAGGATTATCCCTATAAAAATTAAATATAAGAGAGTAGAGTCTTGATTTTTTTTCTGGCGAATTAAGAGTTTGAAACAGAATACGAGCTATTTTTAAGGTAAGCGGAAGCTGCTCTAATTGATTGGCTTCAAGGGATGTAGTTATTTGGAGAAACATATCTTTTTCTTGGCCGGCAAAAATACTGGCCAGGGCATGCCTTAAGGCCGAGCGAATTAAGTCGCTGCTTTTTTCATTTCTAAAGGCGTCCAGAACAGTTTCAAGGTCAATGGTCCTCATTTCTCTTCCAGCTTCGCCGGGCTTTGCCATAATATTGGCAAGAGATAACTTCCCTTCATCGTAGATCAAACGTGCAAAATCAGTTTGTGTGGCAGGAGCCTGGCCCATGGCTTTTAGGCGTTCATTTTCTTGTGCCCATTCTGCGGCCATGGTTTTTTTTGCATTATCAAGAGCGGTTTTTAGCTCTGGGGGGACATTAATTTTTACATTTTCTTCCCCCTTGGTAATAAGGGCATATTGATAAAAAAACAAGAGAAGGCCTCTTTGGGTTGCGAGAGTACCATTTTCTAAAAACATGAGCAAGCGATTATAAAGGGTTTCATTTAAGATCCTTTCAATGCTTTTCATTTGCATATAAGCATCCGCAGGATTAATTTCCCTGTTCCTAAGATTTAGTCCGCCTAATCGATCTAGTGCTTTTTCAGCCAAACCAGATTGATTTAGCGGGCTGTTGTGAGAAATAAGCGTTTGAAATGTGTTTCCGGCTAAGACATTGTCGAATATTGGATATTGCCCATGAGCATAACCTTCTAAAATTCTGGTTTGTTGGGTTAAGTCTTTATTTGTAGGATCTAAGAGGCTAAACAACCGAGCTCGTTCAATGAATAAGGCGCTCTGAATGACTTTGCCAGCAGCGGCTTGCGCAGGGGCGGTAGAAACTCCGGCAGCTGGGGCAGAAGGGGCACTGGGGGGGCCGCCTTCTCCTTTACAATGTACACGTGGAAATAAAAGGGTTCTCCCTAGCCGTCCAATCCCTTCCCCAATGTTATGTGATCCTAAACCATATGGATTAAAAAGGTTTGGCCTAGTAAATTGATTAAAGAAAGGTCTCATTTTTATTTACCCCCGGCTTTTTTAGGAGCAGCTGGAGCTCCCCCTGAAGCAGCCTCTGGAGTCCCTGTTGCAGCAGGAGCTGCTCCTTTGGGCACGATCTTTTTAAGTTCAAAAAAAGCTTGTTTTGCGTCCTTTACCATAGTTGGATTATACAAAGTAGGATTTTTTTCAAGTTCTGTAACTATATCTTCTATGGAAATAAGTGTTTTGCCGTCTATTTCATAAGGAGTACCCATTTTGATCCCCTGGTTTAAAATTAGGATATTAGAATATAATCGATAGATTGTTTCAAAAGGAGTTCCATCTTTTAGTGCATTAATTTCATTTTGTAGTGCGCATAGTGCTTGCCGCTTTTGATCTTCTGCTTCGCTGATCCCCTCTTTTAGCTTGCGTTGTTCTATGCCTTGGATCAACAATCCCAATTGTTGGAGAATAAGGGGCTTATCCTTTACAGTAAGTTCTTCGACGGATTGTATTTGTATTTCATTATCAGTGTTTTCTAAGAAAGAAGCGAGTTTTATGGCAAATTCATCTAAAAGCTCATGCAGGCCAAAAGAACTTCCGCGGATAAGGCTTTTTAACGCAAGAATTTTTTGGGATGGGGACCCTTGTAAAAGCTTGATTAAATTTGCGCCAGGAATAGTTTTTTCCTCTGTTTTGGAAATGTCAGTCAGTTGTGGGGGAGGCGAGTCGTTAAAATCTATAGCTTGAGATTCTCTTATCTTGGCAGTTATTCCCCGCTTGGCTAAGTAATCATAGGGTTTAGTGCCCAAATATTTGGGAAAAGATAAATCATCAAAACTAAAAATGTATTGAGATAGAATTGGACGGGCTTCGGAAAAAATCCCAGCTTCTTCTGTTCTGGTAATTTCTTTGGCCAGCCTTTTTCCGATTAACCATCTATCAATGCTATGAAGGCCCCATCTTATCCAGCGGGTTGCAATGGCTAGGGTGGCAGCACTTCCGAGTCCAATAGTAAAGAGTGTTTCTCCAAATCCAATATATCCAGCAGAAGTCAAAACCGCGGCTTGAATTGCTTGGGGCAAAACATTTTTTAATATTAAAGTTCTTTGAAGATTAGTGCGCCTTTGTATACGTTCCAAAGGAGCTTGGAGATTTCTAGGGATTGTATATGTTGAACCTATTGGATTTATGCTCATATTTTTTCCCCTGTTTTATCAAAGGATTTTGTCTTCCCATATATATATCGTGCAAAACAAGATAAAATTTCATTTTTGAAAAAAGATTTTTTTAGGGGCAGTATAGGAGGCTTATAGCTTGCGCGGTTTTTTTAATGCCAAATTTTGCCCTTACAAATTTTTCTCCAGCTTGGGAAAAATCTTGAGAAAGGGAGGCATTTCGTAATAATTTTAATACAGAGTCTCTAAATATAATTTCTTTTTCTTCTACGAGAAAACCCGTTTGGTTATTTATGACTCCTTCGCAAACCCCGTCTGCATCTATTGCAACCACAGGTAAGCCTTGGGATGCGGCTTCAGCTACCACTAATCCCTGGGTCTCAGTTTTTGAGGCAAACACAAAAAGGTCACAGGCTTTTAGGTAAGAGTAGGCTTCGAGGTTGCTAACTTCGCCTACGAACATTACATTATTATATATATTAAGAGAATGACTGAGTTTTTCTAATTGATTTTTTTGTGGACCATGGGCTACAAGTATCAAAAGGATTTTTGGGTCAGCCTTGAGAATCAGACTAAAGGCTTTTAGTAAAAAGTTCAAATTTTTTTCTTTGGACAATCTCCCCAAATATATGAGCAGTTTTTTGTCCTGGGGCAGTCCCAGTTTTTTTCTCAAGGCAGATTTATCTTCATTTATCTCTGGGAAACTCAATCCATTTGGAATAACTGCAATCGGTTTTTTAATTTTTAGCTGCAATAAATAATCTTTCATGGTAGAGGTTGGTGCAATCACAGAATTAACCCGGTTTCCAAACCAGCGCAAATACTTGCGAAGCGGCTGTTTTATAAAGAAATGCGGGACCAGTGGAACATGGTGCAAATACTTGTCAAACTGGGTATGAAAAGTATAAACCACCGGGATCTTTAACCTTTTGGCATGATAAAGTGCCGCGATTCCTGTAACAAAAGGCGCGTGCACATGAATCACTTCTGGCTGGAATTTTTCCAGGTCTTTTTTCATGCCAAAAGGCAGGGGAACGCGGTGCTTGGGGTAGTGGCTGGCAATTGATAGCAAGCGGATAATATTTTCTTCTTCCTGCACTTCGGGATAATGCGGGGCAAACAGCAAAACTTCATGCCCCTGTTTTTTTTGCTCTTTAATTAAATGGTTCAGGGCAATGGTTATGCCAGAAATGTAGGGGAGCGAAGATTCGGCAAAATGCACGATCCGCATTATTTATTTTTTTCTTCCAGGGCTTTTAAGCGCTGATAGATTTCCGGCAGCTTGGAGACCAAGGCCTGCTGCTTGAGTTCTTTTTGGTGTTCTTGGGCAGGAAATCCCGAAACCACGGTTTTTTCCGGCACATCTTTAGTTATGCCGGCGCGGCCCATCAATAAGCTGTCATTGCCAACCGTAATATGATTGTTAAATCCCACCTGCCCGCCGACCAGCACCCGGTCTTTTATGGTAACAGATCCCGAAACCCCAACCCCGGAAGCAAAAGCGCAATTTTCGCCAACCTCACAATTATGGGCAATATGGCAGAGGCAGTCGATTTTTGTGCCTTTTTTTATGCGGGTTTCATTGAGCGTGGCTCGGGCAACTGTGCAATTGGCAAATATTTCTACATCATCTTCTATGACTACTTTTCCGATTTGCGGGATTTTTACATGCTTTTTATTTTCATCCTGCGCAAAGCCAAACCCGTCTACTCCAATCACGCACCCAGAATGCAGGATAACATTATTCCCGATTTCGGTTTTTGGATAAAGATTAACTCCGCTGTGGATTATGCAATTTGCGCCGATCCGGCAATTTGCACCGATTACGGAATATGCGCCAATAGCAGTATGTTTCCCGATTTTTGCAGTCTTATCAATGATTGCGGTCTTATGGATTTTTCCGGGCTTTGGGATAGGGGCAAACAGCAGCAGGATTTTTGCCATGGCCAAGCGCGGGTCTTTTACCAGAATCGCTGGTTTGGACAGAGCTTTCGTGGTTTCCTTTATAACAATGGCTGCTGCCGGAGAGGCCAGCGCTTTTTCCAAAGAGTGCGGAGACAAGACAAAGGCCAATTGGTTTACAGAAGAAATAGGAATATCTTTTCCGTTAACTGTTCGGCCATTAACAGCTTGGGCAATTTCTGCAAGGGAAAAAGGCATGTTTTTTTATTTATTGAGCTCGCGGATCACCATGTCAGTCAGGTCCACTCCGCCGGTAATAATGACTTGCTTGTCAAATACTACATCTACGCCCATTTTTTTGCTGACGGCTTCTACGGCTACCAAGATTTTTTGCTGGAGGCGGACAGTCAGCTCTTCGTTTAAGCGCAGGATTTCTTTTCTTTTTGGTTCTAGCTTTTCTTCCAGGTCTTTGCGCATTTTATCGATTTCTTCTACGGCTTTGCCGTCTTTTTGCGCTTTTTGCAGTTTTTCCTGGCTCTTTTCAAATTCTTTTTTGAATTCGCTTTGCTTTGTGTCGATTTGTTCCTGGGCTTTTACAGTTTCCTTATAGCCCTTGAATACTTTTTGGACATCAATTGATCCGATGCTCGAAGCTGTTTCTGCCAAAGAAACCGAGGCTAAAAACACGACAAACAAAACCATTGCCAAGACTCTAGTAAAACGCATATTTTTTCCTCCTTTAAAATTTCAAAAAATACTCTGGGGCATTATATCACAAAAGAAAAACAACACCACCCTCATCCTAAATTTTTCAAGAGTTGGAAACTTTTCGCATGCCACCTTCTCCCAATTAATCCCTCTCCCAGCGTTAGCGCGGGAGAGGGTAGCATTAGAATAGTAGGCATCTTAGAAAAATTTGGGTGAGGGTTTTTAATTTCCAACTTTTTTTAAATACATCAGCAGTACCGAAATATCAGCAGGGGAGATCCCGGCAATGCGGCTGGCTCTTCCGATTGATTCTGGCTGATGGGATTTTAATTTTTGACGGGCTTCCAGCGAAAGACCGTGCAACTTAAGAAAGTCCACTCCCAACGGGATCTTTTTGTGTTCCAAATCGCGGAACCGCTCTATTTCCTTGAGCTGGCGCTGGATATATCCCTCATATTTCATATAAATTTCCGCCTGCCAGCGCGCGCTTTTTTTTACGCGCGGCTTGATTTTGGCTTGGCCTTTCAGGTAGCTTTGATAAATTTTTATTTCAGCTTCTTTTTTCTTTAAGCTGGCGTATCTTTCCTGCGATATCAGCCCGATTTCATAGCCTTTTCCGGTCAGCCTTAAATCTGCATTATCCTGGCGCAGGGTCAAGCGGTATTCAGAGCGCGAAGTCAGCATGCGGTAAGGCTCATTAATTTCCTTTGTAATTAAGTCATCAATCAGGGTGCCGATGTAGCTTTGGTCGCGCGAGGTGATAAAAGGCTTTAATTTTTTTACTTTGCGCGAGGCATTGATTCCTGCAATCAGGCCTTGGGCAGCAGCTTCTTCGTAGCCCGAAGTCCCATTGATTTGGCCAGCGCAGAATAAGCCGGAAATAGCTAAGGTTTCCAAAGAATGTTTTAACTGCGAAGGCAAAACATAGTCATATTCAACCGCATAACCTGGCCGCAGGATCTCGGCTTTTTCCAGTCCAGCCATAGTGCGGATGAATTTCCATTGTACGTCCTCCGGCAGGGAAGTGGCCATGCCTTGGACATAAATTTCCATGGTGTCCCGGCCCTGGGGCTCGAGAAAAGCCTGGTGGCTTTTTTTCTCTGGAAAGCGCACCACTTTATCCTCAATTGAAGGGCAGTAGCGCGGCCCAATGCCTTTAATTACTCCTTGGTAAAGAGGAGAGCGGTCAAGGTTTGCCTTGATAATACGATGAGTTTTTTCATTCGTATGGGTTAGGTGGCATGGGATTTGTTTTGATTTAAGCAAAGAGTTTTTAGGGAATCTTAATCCAAAGTCACGGTATTCCCAATTAAAAGAAAATAAAGCCGGGGGATGGTCGCCGGGCTGGAGAATAGTTTTTGCAAAATCAATGCTGCGGGAGTTTAGGCGCGGGGTGGTTCCGGTTTTTAAGCGCCCCAGCTTTAACCCGAGCTTGGCCAAGCTTTTTGACAATTCTTTGGCAGCAAATTCTCCGGCTCGGCCAGCTTCCATGGAATTTAACCCAACATGGATTTTCCCATTCAAAAAAGTTCCAGCAGTGATAACGGCAGTTTTTGCGGAATAGGTAATTCCCAGCTTGGTTTTTATCCCAGTAATTTGCTTTTTTTCATCCACCAAAATTTCTGTAACCAAGCCTTGCTTTAAATCTAAATTAGGCTGTTTTTCTAAAACTTTTACCATGTAGCGATGATATTGTTTGCGGTCAGATTGAGCGCGCAGGGCCCACACTGCCGGGCCTTTGCTCTTATTCAAAGTTTTCATTTGCAGAAAAGTGTTATCCGTTGCCAGCCCGATCTCTCCGCCCAAAGCATCAACTTCTTTGATCAACTGGCTCTTGGCTGGGCCGCCCATAGCCGGGTTGCAGGACATAAAAGCAATGGTGTCCAGGTTCATGGTCAAAAGCAGGGTTTTGCAACCGAGGCGGCTGCTGGCCAGTGCTGCCTCGCACCCGGCATGGCCTGCGCCAATGACAATCACATCGTATTTCTTATAAAACTTTATCTCTGGCATAAGCGATAGATTCTAGCATACTTTGACACCTTCCCTCTAGAGATGATATAATTACCCAGTTTTACCCTATAGAACCTGCGACTGAACGTCGCGGTTACCAAATAGTATGGAAACCGAGGCGTTTAGCCTCTGGTTACATAAAGGCAGTCATTTATGGGCAAGCCAAAATATAAAAGGATTCTGTTGAAGTTGTCCGGGGAGGTTTTGGGGGGCAGCAAAAAATCCGGCATTGACCCTTCGGTTTTACAGGTTATAGCCCGCGAGCTGAAAAAAGTCAAAAAACACGAAGTGGATATTGCGATTGTTATTGGCGGGGGGAACATCTTCCGCGGATTATCCGGCGAAGCATCCGGCATTGAGCGCGCCACCGGCGATTATATGGGCATGCTCGCAACCGTTATAAATTCTTTAGCTTTGCAGGACGCCTTGGAAAAAGAAGGCTTGGCCAGCCGGGTTTTATCCGCGATTGAAATGCGCCAGATTGCCGAACCTTTTATTCGGCGCCGCGCCATCCGCCACATGGAAAAAGGCCGGATCGTTATTTTGGCCGGGGGCACGGGAAACCCCTATTTTACAACGGATACCACGGCTTCGCTGCGCGCCGCGGAATTGAGCGTAGACATTATTTTCAAAGCTACCAAAGTGGACGGGGTCTATGACAAGGACCCATTTTTGCATAAGGATGCGCGCAAATTCAAGCGCATGTCGCATATGAATATTTTAAAGCGCAGGCTAAAAGTAATGGATTCAACTGCAGCATCGCTTTGTATGGATAATAATATTCCGATTTTAGTTTTGGATCTTAATTTAACCGGCAATATCGAAAAAGCAGTGCTCGGCCGCAAGGTCGGGACCCTGATTGAAACGCGACAAGGAGGAGAAAAAAGCCATGCCTGACATCGTACAAGAAACTGAAATCAAGATGAAAAAAACGATCGAAGCTGCAGCAAAAACTTTTGCCGGGGTAAGGACCGGGAGGGCCTCCCCAGCTTTGCTGGATAACATTGTAGTTGAATATTATGGGGCAACTACGCCTTTAAAGCAGCTGGCGCAAATCGCGGTGCCAGAACCGAGGATGATGGTTATCCAGGCTTATGATAAAAATTCGCTGAAAGATATAGAAAAAGCCATCCAAAAATCCGATTTAGGCCTTAATCCGGTTATCGAAGCCGGGGTTGTGCGCCTGATTCTTCCCCAGCTCACGGAAGAACGCCGCAGGGATTTGGTCAAGCTCATAAAGACCGAAGCAGAAAAAAGCAAAGTCAGCTTGCGAAATATCCGCCGCGAAGTTATAGATGCCTTAAAGAAGCAAAAAGAAAATAAGGAAATATCCGAGGATGCAGCCAAGTCTTCTGAAGAAAAAATCCAAAAAGTAACGGATAAATTTTCCGCAGAAATCGACAAGCTGCAAAAAAACAAAGAAGCCGAAATAATGGAAGTTTAATGAGGGAATTACTCAAGAAAATTTTAGAGCCTTTTTTCCCCGCTAACTTAGGGCCGGCCAAAATAGAAAAATTACCGCAGCATATTGCTATTATCATGGACGGCAACGGCCGCTGGGCAAAGAAAAGGGGCTTGCCGCGCGCGGCCGGCCATCATATGGGCGCAGAATCTGTCCGCGCAGCAGTAAAGGCCTGCGGGGAATTCAAAATAAAATATTTGACGCTCTATGCCTTTTCAACGGAAAACTGGCAAAGGCCCAAAGAAGAAGTTTCTTCCCTGATGGAGCTCTTATCCAATACCATAGATAAAGAACTTTCTTCTTTGATTGAAAATAAAGTGCGCATCCGTTTTTTTGGCCGAACTTCCCAGTTATCCAGCGCCCTGCAGGAAAAAATCAAGCGCGCAGAAGACGCCACCAAAAACAATCAAGGCTTAAATTTAAATATTATGCTTAATTACGGCAGCCGGGCAGAAATCGTGGATGCGGTTAACCGTATTTTAAGCGAAGGAAAAAATTCGTCCATAGATGAAAAACTTTTTTCCCGATATTTATACACGGCTGAAATCCCGGATCCGGACCTCCTAATCCGCACGGCCAGTGAAATGCGCATTTCCAACTTTCTCTTATGGCAGCTGGCTTATGCCGAAATTTACGTTACTGACAAATGCTGGCCGGATTTCAACCGCGAAGAAATGGCCAAAGCCTTATTAGATTACCAAAAAAGGGAGAGACGCTTTGGTCGGGTCTAAATTTTTTGCCCGGACGCTAACCGGCTTGATTGCTGCCCCAATTATTGTGGCTTGCACTTATTGGGGGGGATTTGCTTTTTTGGTTTTGATCCTGGCTTTGGCCTTAGCCGGAGTAAATGAATTTTACAATTTAATGCGGCGCAAAGACTACCATCCCGCAGTTTACCTGGGGAACTTGGTGGTGATCTTTTTTATTTTTGCCGCCTACTATGCCCTGAAAAAAAACTGGGAGCCCGGGCATTCTTTTATTTTGACCTTAGCCTGCATGTTGACTTTGTCCGCCGCGGTTTTTATTAAACGCGCAGAAGAAGCCATTGTGGATATTGCAGTAACGCTTTTGGGCATGATTTATATCGGCTGGTTTTTCAGCTATTTTCTTTTTCTTAGGGCTTTGACGGACCATGGCGCCTATATTTTTTTCCTTATGTTTTCGGTTTGGTCCAATGATATTATTGCTTATTTTTTTGGCAAATTTTTTGGCCGGCATGCCCTCTCAAAAAGCATTTCCCCCAAAAAAACTATTGAAGGGGCTTTGGCAGGAATTATTTTTTGTATTATTTCAGCCGTAGCCTGGGGCTATTATTTTATGAATATGAACCTTTGGCATGCGGCAATTTTGGGATTGATTATCGGGGTTTTGGCCGTAATTTCGGATTTAGTTGAATCCCTGATCAAGCGTGATGCCGGAGTAAAAGATTCAGGCAATTTAATTCCCGGGCATGGCGGAGTTCTCGACCGTTTGGACAGTTTTATCCTGGCAGCGCCAGTGGTTTATTACTATGCGGTTTGGGTTATTCTAAAATAAAAGGGGGATGTTTTTATGCATCGTTTAGAAGTTAAGGATATCAAGCCTGTGGTCAAGCAGGCGCTGGAAGAAGATTTGGGCAAGGGAGATATTACAACCGAAGCTATTGTTGAGCCGCGGCGCTGGGCCAAGGCCTATATTGAGCTCAAAGAAAAAGGGGTGGTGGCTGGGCTGCCGGTAGCGCGCGAAGTATTTTTTATGCTGGATAAAAGAGTCCATTTCCGCCCCAAAGTGCAAGAAGGCATCAAAGCGCGCGCTGGGATTGTGATTGCAGAAGTTGAAGGCAGCGCTAAGGCGATTTTAGAAGGGGAAAGGGTGGCGCTCAATTTTTTACAAAGGCTTTCGGGCATTGCAACTGCAGCCCGCCAGTTTGAAGATTTAGTTTATGTGCACAATGTAGATGTTTTGGATACGCGCAAAACCACTCCGGGCTTAAGGGTTTTGGAAAAATATGCCGTGAAATTGGGCGGGGGAGAAAACCACCGCTTTGGCTTGTTTGATGCGATTTTGATCAAAGACAACCATATAAAAGTTGCGGGTTCCATTACTGCAGCAGTGAAAAAAGTTGCAACAAAATACAAAGGCAAATATTCGGTACAGGTAGAGGTTTCATCCCTGCAGGAAATAAAAGAAGTCTTGGCTTTGGAAGGGATAAACAAGGTTTTATTGGATAATATGAATCCCAGCCAAGTGAAACAAGCCATTAAATTGATCAAGGATGCCAAATCCAATTTAGAAGTTGAAGCTTCGGGCGGCATTAATGAAAAAAACATAGTAGCTTACGCTAAATGCGGCATCAACTATATTTCCATCGGCGCCTTGACCCATTCCGTTAAAAGCTTGGATATGAGCCTGAAAGTAGTAGATGTAAAATGAGTTTTTCGGTTGGCATTGTTGGTTTGCCCAATGTCGGCAAGTCCACGCTTTTCAATTCTTTGTCAGAAGCCAAGGCCGAGGCTTCCAACTATCCATTTTGCACGATTGATCCCAATGTGGCCATTGTAAAAGTCCCGGACGAGCGCCTGCAAGTGCTGGCGCAACTGGAAAAATCCAAAAAAATTACGCCCACGATTGTTGAGTTCAATGATATTGCCGGCCTGGTCAAGGGCGCGCATAAGGGCGAAGGCCTTGGAAACCAGTTTCTTTCGCATATCCGCAGCGTAGATGCAATTGTCCACTTAGTGCGCTGCTTTAAAGACGAGAATATCGTGCATGTGGATGCTTCCCTTGACCCGATCCGCGATATAGAAGTGATCAATTCAGAATTGCTTTTAGCGGATCTTTATTCCGCGGAGCGCCGTTTGGAAAAACAAGAAAAAACCGTAAAATCCCAAGACAAAAAAGCTTTACAGGAATGGGAGCTCCTGAAAAAAATTAAGCCAAGCCTAGCTTCCGGGGAGCCGATTAGGAACTTAGTTTTATCCAAAGAAGAAAAAGAATTGCTGGCTCCCTGGGGATTCCTTACTTTTAAGCCGGTTTTATATGTAGCCAATGTAGATGAAAGCGGGAATGTTGAGGAATTTAAAAAAATATCCCAATATGCGCAAAAAGAAAAATCCCAGGCCATTGCCATTTGCGCCAAATTAGAAGGGGAATTAAAGGACCTGCCGGAAAAAGAAGCCCAGGAATATTATTGCCAGCTGGGAATCGGGGAGCGGGGCCTAAACCAATTTATCCGCGCCAGCTACCAGCTGCTGGATTTGATAACTTTTTTTACTGCAGGAGAAAAAGAGGCCCGGGCCTGGACCGTGCAAAAAGGGGCCATGGCTCCAGAGGGCGCGGGCAAAATCCATTCAGATATCCAGCGGGGTTTTATTGCCGCAGAAGTTGTGTCTTTTGATGATTTTGTGGCCTGCGGATCTTGGGCCAAAGCGCGCGAAAAAGGCCGGCTGCGGACCGAAGGAAAGTCTTACGCTATGCGCGAAGGCGATGTAGTTATTTTCCGCTTTAATGTTTGAAAAACCAAAGGTTCTATGCTACAATTTCCCTTCTTTTGAACCTGCGACTGAACGTCGCGGTTGCCAAAAATATTAGGGAAGCCGAGACGTTTAGTCTCTGGCTTGATTGGCTTAACTATTATAGAGGAGGATTTTCGGTGCACAGCAGAAAGTACGATTTTTTGTGTTTTTTTGATCCCAAGGTTACAGAGGAAGAGCGCAACAATCTCATGACGCGCTTTTCCGACCGTATTACCCAAAATGGGGGGCAAATCGAAAAAATTTCCTCTCCTATGCGCCGCTCGATCTACTGCAACTACAAAAAAGACAAAAAATTAAGAGAAGCAATTTTTGTGCAAACATCTTTTTCTGGGCCTTCAACTGTTCCCCCGATCCTAAGCGAGCTTTTACGGGTTACAGAGAGCGTTATCCGTTTTGTGATTACGCATTCCGTGCCCTCGGCTCCAGTGGCTTCTCCTGAAGCGCAGAGTGTGGACAAGGAAAAAGGCTCTGACCAAGTGGAAATTGCGCCTGAAATGTTGGAATCCTTTCCAGAAGGCAATGCTTAAAAATGGCGAGCTTGAACCGCATCATCCTAATCGGCAAAGTTTCCGGCAATCCGGAAAGCCGTTATACTGAAGGCGGATCTCCCATGACCAAGTTCCGCTTGGCAGTTCAGCGGTTTATAAAAGAAGGCCAAAATCCTACTTTTGATTATATTGATATTGTTGCCTGGGAGCGCTTGGCAGAACTTGCTACCGAATCTTTAAAAGATGGCAACACAATTTTGGTTGAAGGACGGATTCAAAACCGTTCTTTTGATGCTGAAAACGGGGAAAAACGCTGGGTAACTGAAGTGGTTGCCCGGAGTTTCCGCAATATGGATAAGGCTGCGGGGATAGCAAGCAGTCAGGCTGAAAACCCATTTGATGCACCAGATGATTTACCTTTTTAAAAAGGATAAGCCATGTACAATAAAGTATTTTTGATTGGAAATTTGGCTCGGGATCCAGAAGTAAGGTTTACTCCCAATGGATTGCCGGTGGCGCGCTTGGTAGTAGCAGTCAACCGTTTTTCCCGTAAAGGCGCAGATAATGAAGCAGATTTTATAAATGTCGCGGCTTGGCGCCGTTTAGCAGAAATTTGCGGGGAGTTTTTGAAAAAAGGCCGGCCCGTGGCAGTTGAAGGCCGCTTAGAAGTGCGCAGTTATGAAAAAAACGGGGTAAAAAAAGTTTATGCCGAAGTTGTAGCAGACAATATCCAGATGTTGGGCAGAAAAGATGAAAATGCAGCTCCGGGTTATTCTGCAAAAGAGCCGGCCAAAGAAGCTGCTGCCAATGAGGATGAAATTCCTTTTTAGTTTGGTAAATGGAGGAAAAAATGTCAGATAAGAAAAGAAACAATAATAAAAAAAGAGAGCCGAAAAAATTTTTTAAAAAAAGAAAAAAGCGCGTTTGCTGGTATTGTGCCAACAAAGCCCCGATCGATTATAAAAATACGGACTTAATGCAAAGTTTTATCACGGATCGCGGAAAGATTGCCCCGCGCCGCATGACCGGATGCTGCGCCAAGCACCAGCGCATGGTAGCGCGAGCGATAAAATGCGGCCGCAACCTGGGCATTTATCCGCATGTGGTTGAATAGGAGGTTTTTGCTGTGGAAGTAATTTTGGTAAAAGACGTAGAAAAACTCGGACATAAATGGGAAAAGGTCAATGTAGCCAAAGGTTATGCCCGCAATTATCTTTTTCCCCGCAATTTTGCGATTGAAGCAACCTTAAACAACCTAAAAGAATGGGAAAGGCAGAAGAAAAAAGTTGTCTTGCGCAAAGACAAGCTTAAACAAGACGCGGAAACCCTTAAAAAAGAACTGGGAATTTTAGAAATTACAATATCTGCCCAGGCCGATGAGGAAAAAGGCAAGCTTTTCGGCTCTATTTCGCATGCAGACATTGCCGAAGCTTTAAACGAAAAATACAGCCGCACATTTGATAAAAAGCAGATTGAATGCGAACCCATAAAAAATCTTGGCTCCTTCAGCGCCAAGCTGGTCATTTTCAAGGGAGTTTTTGTTGAGATAAAAGTTGAAGTAGCCAGGAAGTAATTCTCCCGCTATAATTTGCCTCATGGAAAAACCCGGAGATATTCCCTCTGCAAGCGGCGTTTATTTGTTCCGCGACAATTTGCGCAAAGTTATTTACGTGGGCAAGGCCAAATCCCTAAAAAACCGCATCCAGCAATATTTTAACCCGCACTTAAGCGACTCCAAAACCCTGGCCATGCGGCAAAAAGCAGCTACAGTAGATTATATAGAAACACAAAACGAGATCGAAGCCCTGCTCCTGGAAAGCGATCTCATCAAGACTTATAAGCCTTATTACAATATCCAGCTAAAAGACGATAAGCGCTACCCTTTATTGAAATTAACCCTTTCGGAAAAATGGCCGCGCTTGATTTTGGTCAGGAAAAAACAACCGGGTAAAGATATTTATTTTGGGCCATTTCCAGCCAAAACTACCCGCACGATCCTAAAATTGGCCCAGCGGATTTTTCCTTTGAGGAAATGTTCTTCTGCAAAATTTAAAAACCGCAAGTTTCCTTGCTTGGAGTTTCATTTGCATTATTGTTTGGGGCCGTGTGTTTCCAAAATTACCCGGAAAGAGTATTTGAAAATCTGCCAAAGCCTTAAGCTTTTCCTCAAAGGCCGCTATTTAGAAGTGAAAAAAAATTTGCTTTCCCAAATGCTGGAAGCCGGAGAAAAAAAAGATTTTGAGCGTGCGGCCCAGTTGCGCGACCGCTTAAGGGCATTAGAGGATTTTTTTCAGAAACCCAGTTTGAAGAGGCCCCAAAATAATTTATCCGGCCAAAGCCTAGAGGCTTTACAAGAAGCTTTATCCCTTCCCCAAAAACCGTGGCGCATTGAAGGCTATGACATTTCGCATATCCAAGGCGCGGAAATTGTAGGGGTGATGGTGGCTTTTGAGGGAGGAAAACCGCTGAAAAAAGACTACCGCAAGTTTAATATCCACCGTGTATCTGGACAATCGGACGACTGCTTATCCATGCAAGAAGTTATTGAACGCCGGTTTTTGGGCACGCAAAAAGATTTGCCTCATCCCCAGCTGCTTTTGATCGATGGCGGCAAAGGCCAGCTGCAAGCTGCCCATAAAGCCTTGAAAAAAGCAGGCTTAGAAATTGAAGCCGCGGCCTTGGCAAAAAAAAATGAAGAGCTTTTTGTAAACCGCCAAAATGCCCCTATAATATTGCCTAGGGAACATGCGGGGCTGAAACTTTTGCAAAGAGTCCGCGACGAAGCCCATCGCTTTGCCATTGGCTTCCACCGCGCCCGCAGAAAAAAATCTTTGTGGAAAGAAGCATAAAACTTTGCCCAAGCTGAAAAAAATAATTGTTTGGTTTTTTGTCCTGCATTTTTGCTTTTTATTTTCTACAGCTTATGCGAATGAAGAAGAAAAGCTGGAAAAAATCCAAGCGCAGTTAAAGGCAGAAAAAGAAAAACTAGAAAAAACCAAGGCCAAAGAGCGGGAAACCATGATCCGCTTGGCCCGGACGCGCCAGGAACTAGAAAGCACAAAAAAGAACCTGCATAAGACGCAAAAAGAATTAAATTATAACCAGAACCAGATCTCTAGCCTGGTGGTGGAAATTGATGAGACGCAAAGAACTATCCGGAAAAAATCCAGCACCTTATCCGAAAAAATCCAAGAGATTTATAAAGGCAACCATATTAATTTCCTGGAAATTTTATTTTCTTCTACTTCCATGTCCGATTTTTTGACGCGCAGCTATTATTTTGGAAAAGTTTTAGAAAAAGATGCCCGTATTATCAATGAAATTGTAGGTGATTACCGGGCTTTCCAGCGTAAAAAAGGGAATTTGGAGCAAACCGTAGGCAAAATTAAAGAACAGGTTGATGATATAAAAAAAGACAAGGAATTAATTTCCCAGAAAGAACAGGCCGAGCAGCATTTATATTCTTTGTTAAAAACGCGGCGCGAAGAGTACGAAAAAAATGTCCGGGAATTGGAAAAATCTTCCCAAGAATTAGAGGCCTTTATCCAAAAGCAGCAAGCCCAGGGCCAAGTGCGGGCCAGCGGCTCCGGAATATTTATGTGGCCGCTAAAAGGCCGCTTGACTTCTTCTTTTGGCTGGCGCCGCCATCCTTTGTGGCGCAGCCGCGATTTCCATACCGGACAAGATGTTGCTGCCCCTTATGGTTCCCCGATTCTGGCTGCGGATTCCGGCGAAGTAATTTTTGCTGGTTGGAAAAGAGGCTATGGCAAATGCATTATTATCAGCCATGGGAATAAATATTCTACGGTGTACGCGCATTTGTCTCGACTTTATGTGCAAGCGGGTGATATAATCGCCAAAGGAAAAAGCATCGGATTAGTCGGCAGTACCGGGTGGTCAACTGGGCCGCATTTGCATTTTGAAATCCGCGTGAATGGTAAGCCGGTTAATCCTATGGAATATCTCCCATAATTTAAAACAAAAGGAGTTCCTTGATTATGCCAAAAATGAACGCGCGTACTGGGCTGATTTTCTTTCTTATGCTGGCTTCGTTTCTTTTTGGGATGGGTTTTCAGTCTGTGCGGGCCGGGGAAGACTTAGAGAGCAAGCTCGAGGTCTTTCTTCAAGTTTTGGATATTATCCGCAATGATTATGTAGATAAAAAACTAGACAATACGCAGCTAGTTTACGGATCAATAAAAGGCTTATTAACCGGATTAGGCGATCCATATACCCGCTTTATGGAGCCCAAAGCTTTTAAAGAAATGAAAATCCGCTTGTCGGGTTCTTATTTTGGGATTGGCATTTATATTGGAATGAAAGATGAACAGCTGGTAGTTATTTCTCCGATTGCCTCGACCCCTGCAGATAAGGCCGGGCTTTTGGCCGGGGATAAAATCATTAAAATTGATGGGAAAACTACTTTACATATGGCGCTTGAAGAAGCCGTCAGCTTAATCCGCGGCCCTAAGGGCACTCCTGTTACTTTAGGCATCCTGCGCGGCAAATGGAAAGAACCCAAAGATTTTGTGATTGAAAGGGACAAGATTGTCATAAAAAGCGTTGAAACCCCGGCTTTGAAAAGATCGGATATTCTTTATCTTAAATTAAATACTTTTGAGAACCAGAGCGCGGCAGATGAAGTAGCTGCGGTTTTACAAAAAGGGCAAAAATCAAATGTTAATAAAGGGCTGGTCCTAGACATGCGCAACAACGGAGGAGGGCTCTTGCATAATGCGGTTGAAATTGGCTCGATGTTTATTGCAGAAGGCCCGATTGTTTATACGGTTGACCGCGATAAGCGCCGCGAATCTTTGGATGCGAATGGCCGCTTAATCTGGAATAAGCCGGTGGTTGTTTTAATTAACGGGGCCTCGGCCTCAGCTTCAGAAATTTTGGCCGGAGCGCTCAAAGATACCGGCAAAGCCAAATTAGTGGGTACAAAAACTTTTGGCAAGGCTTCGGTACAGAGCGTGCGCAATTTAAGCGATGGATCAGCTTTATTGGTAACTGTGGCCAAATATTTAACTCCAAATGGGGATGATATCAGCAAAAAAGGCATCCAGCCGGATGTAGTGGTAAATTTGCCTTCAGCCGAAGCCAATGGCGATGACAAGGAAATGATCCCGCCTCCCAAAGATTTGGAAAAGGATATCCAGCTGCAGGAAGCCATAAAAGTTTTGGATAAAATGATTATTTCTGCGGAAGCTTTTTAAAAATGCCGGATATTTTAGATGACAGCAAACAAATAAAGGCTTTGGACAAAAGCGATTTTGGGCTTTTTCTCCAAAAGTTCCCGAATTTTTTGGAAGAGAATTATCCGCTTTTTCGCTCCGGATTTTCTTTTTCTCCCCGCAGCTTCCAAAACGTTATTATTTGCGGCATGGGCGGGTCTGCGATTTCCGGAGATGTTATTTCCAACCTTTTAACCCATGTTTTGCCGGTAAATATTTTTGTTTCCCGCGGCTACACTTTGCCGGCTTACGCGAATAAAAATACTTTAGTTATTTTGGTCAGCTATTCCGGAGAAACCGAAGAAACCCTTTCTTCTTGCCGCGATGCAGAAAAAAAAGGCATTTCTCCGGTGGTGGTGGCTTCGGGGGGCAAAATTCTCAAGCTAGCCCAGGATAAAAAATGGGCTTACATCGAATTGCCCAAAGACTTCCAGCCGCGCGCAGCTTTTCCGGTGATTTTGGCAGCACTTTTAACTATTTTTGAAAAAAATTGGAGCAATTTATCTTTTGCAGCGGATGTTTCCCAGTCCGTTGCAACCTTGAAAAAATTAAGGAATAAAATTTCCCTGGAAGTGCCTTTGCTGAAGAACTTTATCAAGCAAATGGCGCAAAAAATAAAAGGCAAGCTACCCTTGATTTATTCTCCGGCAGAAATCAGGAGCGTAGCTTACCGCATGAAGTCCCAATTCAATGAAAATGCCAAAAAATTGGCCCTGCACGGAATTTTCCCAGAGCTCAACCATAACGAATTAGCTGCTCTGGGGGATTTGAAGCGCGGGGAACACGATTTTGCCCTAATTATTTTGCGCTCTGAAATAAGGGAAGAGCGGGTGAATAAGAGCATGGATATTGTCAAATCCCTTATTAGCCCGCATTTTGGCGGGATCATTGAAATAGCTGCAGAAGGCCATTCCCTTTTAGAGCGGATGCTGTATTTGGTTTATGCCGGGGACTATCTTTCTTATTACGTAGCTTTGGCCGAGGAAAAGGATCCTTCTTTAATTGAAGCAATTACCAAGCTAAAGCGCGAACTTTCCCGTTGAGGATTTACGCATTATGCTAAAAGTAGTAAAAGGCAGCGAAAAGATAAAAGCCGAGATCGAGTCCTTGCGCAAAGGCTTTTATTTCCTCCCGGAAGAAAACGCAGTAAAAAAAATTATTTCCCAAGTCTTGAAAGGCAAGGACCGCGCGCTTTTTAAGCTAACCAAAAAATACGATAAAGCAGACCTTTCTGCCTGCGGCTTGCAGGTAAAAGAAGAAGAGATAAAAGCAGCTTATAAAAAAGTGGATAAAGCAACATTAAGCGCTTTAAATTGTGCAATTGAAAATATCCGCTCCTTCCACGATAAGCAAAAACCGGATATTTTTTTTGATACAGCAAAAAACGATGTAGTTTTGGGCTTAAGGGCAGTTCCGATTGACCGGGTCGGGGTGTATGTGCCGGGCGGAAGCGCGGTTTACCCTTCTTCGGTTTTGATGAATGTTATCCCAGCTTTGGTTGCCGGGGTGGGCAAGGTTTGCCTTTGCTCCCCGCCGAATAAAAACAAAACTTTGCATCCGCTTATTTTGGTAGCAGCAGACCAGCTGGGAGTGCGGGAGATTTATAAAGTGGGCGGGGCGCAGGCCATTGCAGCCATGGCTTTTGGTACAGAAAGCATCCCAAAAGTTGATAAAATTGCGGGGCCGGGCAATGTTTTTGTAAATATTGCCAAGCTTCTTTTAAGCAAGGTTGTGGGTATTGACAAGTTTGCCGGGCCTTCGGATGTTTTGATCCTGGCGGATTGCGAGAGCAACCCGGCTTTTGCGGCTGCGGATCTTTTGGCGCAGGCAGAACACGATGCGAATGCTTCAGTTTTTGCGGTATCAAATTCCTTAGATTTTATCAATGCTTTACAAAAAGAAATCGTAAAACAGCTTAAGGGCTTAAAGCGCAGAAATATTATCCAGCAAAGCTTAAAAAAGCGCGGCCGAATTTTCTTTGTTTCAACTGTGGATGAAATGGTTGCAATTGCCAATTTAGTAGCGCCGGAACATTTAGAAATTATGCTGGATAACCCGCAGTCGATCCTGGAAAAAATAAAACATGCGGGTGCAGTTTTTATGGGGCCGTATTCCCCGGTAACAGTGGGGGATTATATGGCAGGGCCCAACCATGTCTTGCCCACCGAGGGCGGGGCGCGGTTTTCTTCTCCTCTGGGGGTTTATGATTTTATAAAATACCAAAGTTTTTTGGGGTATACCAAGTCTGCGCTCAAGGAAAACCGCTTGGCGATTGAGAAATTGGCAAACATTGAAGGCTTGGATGCGCACGCGCATTCGATCAGCATTCGTTTTAAATAAAAAACAGAATATTTCGCCTATGAAAAAAAAATTGCTGATTGCATTAACCGTTTTTTTTATTCTTTTTTTTCTATCGATGATATTTTTACTAGCTTTTTCTTTTCCTCCTCCTGCAGATTTTGAAGTAGACAAAGAAAAGCCTTCTTCAAAAAATGAAAAAGTAAAAGTTATTAAGCCTTCTTTTAGCCAGATGTCAGAAAAGAACAAAACCTATTCAATTGTTTGGGAAAAAAGTTCTATTTCCGCGGAAGTGGTTTCGATCGAAGCCTATAGTTTGCAGGATAAAAACACCTATTGTATTTCAAAAGAAGTAAAAGTTGTTTCAGGGAAAAACCAGCTTGATTTTAACCTGCCGGGAAAAATATCAAGCGGATTTGTAGAATTTATTGTAAGGAACGCATCTTCCCCCAAAATTTTTATCCAAAGCGAAGCAATTAGCTTAAACATTTTCGATATTGCTTCTTCCCCTTCTTCTCAAGCCGGGCCTGCAAGTGCAGCTTCGAGCATGCCATCTTCACAAACTTCTAATCCTCCAGAAGAAGAAAAACCGATGTTATCAGCTCAATCAATAAAAGCTCAAGGCGAGGAAGATATTCCTCCTAGTACTATTCGGCTTTTTCCTTTTAAGCCGCGTTTTTCCGCGCCAGGAGATAAGATTTTTGTCCAATGGAAGGCGGCTGAAAATGTTGAAAACTTAAAAATAACTTATTCTTATGATAATTTTGAAAAAACCTCCAAGGATATAAAAGTTGTTTCTGCGGACACGAATTTTTTGGGAATTAAAGCCACTTCCCAGATATTAGGAAAAACCATTTCTTTTAAGCTGATTGGGGAGGAAGATAAAAAAGTTATATCTAATATCGAGTCGATCAAAATTGAAGATCCTCCTTTGCTCAAGGCGGATTTTGAAAGTATAAATAAAAACATGAAAGCCGGGGAAAAAAGCGAATTGTGGATCCGTGCCAAGGATAGGAGCGCGCGCTATGTGGTAGAAGGCCGGATCGAGGAGAAAAAAGTGGTTTTGGGTAGCGGCAATTTAAATAGCGGGTATATATTGTTAGACATCCCAAACAAAAATATGCGCAATGTCCAACTAAAGGTTTATTCAGAAGACAACAAGTTAGAAGATATTTCTGATCCATTTTTTGCCTTTGTTACTCCCGGAATTGAGATGCTTTCTCCTTCTTATGGCCAGGAGTTTATGGGGGGAGATGTGGTGCTGATCAAGGCGCTTGCGGATAGTTCCATTGAAAAAGTAAAATTGGAATATTCTTTGGATAATTTTTCCAAGGACTGCAACCTTATTATTTCTAATGTAACTAATAGTTCTGATTATATTGAATATAATTGGACGATTTCTCCGCATTTGGACGGAGATGTAAAAATTAGAATTACTTCATTGAGCGATAAAAACGTGTATGGAGAAGTAACGATCAAGGCTCAAAAAATTGAAAAGGATAAAGCCACAGCAATAAAAGCCGGGCCGAGCCCTTTTAATCCAGCCGTGCATGGAAAAATAAATTTTGAATATGTTTTACCCGAAGATTTGCGCCTGGAATTTTATGTTTTTGATATTAGCGGACAGATTGTTTGGAAAAAACAATTTGAGTCTGGCCAAGAAGGAGGCAAAAAAGGCTTGAACCGCATAAATTGGAATGGCCAGAGTGTTACAGAGGGGGAAGTTCCGAATGGGATCTATGTTTTTACCCTTGTTGCCAATGGAAAGATAATGGGCAAAGATAAATTCGCGGTTTTTCGATAATAGTAGAAGATAGTTAAAGGCTAATTGACAACCTCGATTATTATTATTATGCTCGTGTTTAGTTTAAGAAAAATAAGGGGGCATTTATGAAGAAAATTTTTATTTTGTTTTTAGGAATGTGCTTGTTTTTGGGCTTTGCTGCAATTGCAGAGGATTTTGAGATACTCCAAAAACAAGTTCTACCCCCAGCTCCAAAAGAACAACAAAAACTCCCTCCACAACAACAATTCCAGCTTAGGGATGAATATGAAGAAAAAATAATAACAAAAGAAGCCGAAATCATACAAGTGAAACCTGTAAATCAGGGAGCCCCGCCCTTACAAATGGGGCCAACCAGTCCAGGGGCTCAACCGGTACAAATAAAACCAACGATTCCAGGTACTGAATCTTTACAAATAATGCCAAAGGCTTCAGGGACCCAGCCTATAGAAGCAAAACCTCAATTAATAAATAATGATCCGTTTGGCGATGGCGAGGGAAATTCTCTTAATTTTGTATCGGATCTGAAAATATTTGGGACAACAGGAATTATTAATATGGTTCCACAAAAAGATTTTTTTAATAGATTGGGAGGGATTCCTAAATTTAAGACAGGGGCACAGAAAGCAGAAGATATGAAGCAGTTTTCTCCTCAAACTGGAGGGACAGGGATTCCAATGAAAGGGTTAGTTGTAAAAGATCAAATTATGCCGTCGAATATGACAATGCAATATGTTTTTGAGGATATTAGTAGCGTGAATAAGGGTAATACAACCTGTACTTATAGGACTTTTCCTGCCAATGATTATATTTTTCCTAATGGAGCCCAAAAACCCATTTTTACTTTATTTCTAGATTTCGAAATAAGGTTTGATAATGCAATGAATTTACCCGTTAATTTGGAGATAATGAAAGATTGGGTGAATGTAGGATGTTTAGTTTATTATGAATACCAGGCAATTAATTTATTGGCGATACTTCACCCAAAAGATAAAAGAATGGATCCTCACTCTGATAAATATTATCAAGGAGTCGGTGAAAAACATCGAGAAGGAGAAAATACAGCTCCACGCGATGTGCGTAAGTATGGGCTTCGTTTAATAGAAGATATTCAAAAGCAAGCTTATTCTTCAATCATTGGGAATTGGGTGGTAGTTCCTTATGATATGACGGATGCCAAGGGTAAAGTTTATCAAGAGCTTTCAAATGCGAAAATTCATTTTGTGCTTTTTGATTTGGAAAAAGATAAGCTAATAAGTGATTATGTCTATACGATTAACTTAAAGGATATGCTTGTTCACTATAATAAAGTGAGGGAAGAAATTAAACAACGATATCCAAATGTTGATAATTATAATAAGCATCTTGATTGGAGGATTGAAAAGACTTTTATAATACGTGTTACCCCTTAATAAATTTTTATTTATCTAGGGATCGTTTGAGGTTCCCGCTATTTCAATAACGCGGTACTTGCCTCCAGTTTTGGAAATAATTTGAACACTAAATGAACCGCTGTAATTACGGATTTTTCTTGCAAACATGCTGTAATTTTAACTTTGCAACACCCAAATCGCAACTTTTTACGTTTGTAGCCTTCTTTAGGGACAAGTCGCGACTTGTCCCTATGATATCGGTTTCAAAATATTGAATTTTGCTTGTGATACACAAAAGAGAAAGTCAGGAGGGGCAGGCAGGTTGATAAAAAGATAAGCTCTTTTGTTTTTATTTTTACACACACATTTACTCGTAATGCGTCCACATGCGGATAATTTTGACGGTTTTTGAAACCTTATAAACTTGATAAACAATCCGATGCTGGATGTTTATGCGTCGTGAATAGGCTCCATCTAAATCCCCAACTAATTTTTCAAAAGTCGGAGGATTTTGAAAGGGATTAGCTTTTAAAATAGTCAGAATTTTTTCTGCCTTTATACGCAGCCCTTTTTGTGAGAGTTTTTTTGCATCTTTTTGAGCTTGAGCGGTATAAACTAATTGCCAATCTACCATTTTAACTTCTTTTTGCATTTTTCTAGAGGGACAGCCAGTCCCTTTTGGATTGACTGTCTCATTTTAGGTATAGAAAGTAGATAAAGCGTCTCTTGTATAGATTCCCAATCTTCTGAAGGAATTAAAACCGCACTATGTCTTTTGCCTTTGATTTGAATGGGTTCATGAGAGGAGGCGGTTTCATCCAATAATTTAAAGAGCCGAGTTCTTGCTTCGCTAGCAGTTAAAGTTGTCATTATTATCACCTCGACCAAAGCGTACCATATTACGTACTATATGTCAAATTTTACTTATGCCCCAAAACCAGATTGACATTGATTATTATTATTATTATTATGCTCGTGTTAAGATTTAGGTAAATAAAAAAAAGAAGGGGGTTTTTATGAAAAGGTTTTTGATGTTATTTTTGGGGTTGAGTTTGGTTTTGGGTCTAGTGGCTATTGCGGAGGATTTTGAGCTTATACCAGATATTCCGCAGGAGAAGCAATCCCAAGGGGCTGGTGTTTCGAGTATAGAAGGCACAAAAAAAATTGTTGTAGAAGAGGTTAAGCCTGCGATGGGAAGAGATGGAGCTCCTCCAAAAACTTATCAGATGAAGAAAACACAGAAAAATGAGATTCAAATAGATGAGACACAGTTTAAGGTTAGGTTACAAAATACATTAAAGGATCTCGCTCAACGAGCACTGGTTCCTGTTATGCAGAATAAAAGGACCGTAGTTTTTAATGAGGGCGAAATCGAAATTGAAATTGTTTTTGAGGACGTTGTTAGCAGTGGAACTTATCCAAAGGGAAAATTTGATTTATATGCTTGGTCAACCAAACAAAAAATTGATCAAGTAAATGGTTTTGCTTCTCCATATTTGGTTTATATTGGAAAAGGCCTAGATCCTTTTCAACAGCCAGTGAGGAAATTTAAGATGGCAGAAGATGTTCCTGGTGGGCCAGGGAAAGGTGATTATGTTAGTTTTATAAAAGGAATGATTGGGGATAATTCTCAGATGGATTTTGATAATCGTATCGGAATAATTCGTTTAATTGCGAAACAAACAGATCCTGCCCTTATGAAACTAGATGCCGAAGGAATTGTGAATTATTATAATAATACTTATACTATATCTGGTGCTGCAATTGAACAAGGACAATTCTATGCGGAACCTACTATGACATATATAACTCAAACTTTTAAAATCGCACCTCTAATAATACAGCAAAGCAAAAGAATTTTATACGATACAAATATGTAGTTATTGCAGATTAAAGTTTTTTCTAAGAGGGCTTACCTGCCTGCCTGTCCGGTAGGCCGGGTAGGCAGGTCGATAAAAAGATAAGCTCTCTCTTAGTTTGTTATTTTTCTGACCAAAATGAAACAGATTCTGTTCTGGTCTTGACTAATTTATATAATCATATAATTTAGTCTTGACTTTTTTGCATAAGTATGTATAATTATCTTGTATGTCTGAAGATAAAATTTACCCTAGATTTTTAGAAGAAGCGGCTTTTTCTCCTGAAATGGGCCGGCAAATGAGGTTTATTGCTGGACCCCGCCAATGCGGTAAAACGACTATTGCAAAACATCAATTAGAAAAAGTTAATTCATCTTTGCTCTACTATAATTGGGATAAAAAATCGGTTCGAAAACGGTTTAGAGAAGAGTCTTCTTTTTTAGAAAATGATCTTATTAATATGGGAAGTAAAAACCATTATTGGGTTTGTTTTGATGAAATACATAAAATGCCCCGTTGGAAAAATATTCTTAAAGATTTTTTTGATACCTATGAAAATAAAGTTACTTACATTGTTACTGGAAGTGCGCGGCTAGATCTATTTCGAAGAGCTGGAGATAGCTTGGCAGGAAGATATTTTCTTTTTAGGCTTAATCCTTTTATCCTGTCCGAAATCTTAAAAAAACCAGTTAAAAACATTCTTCCAGAAAAAGATGGCCAGCTTACTATCGAAAAATTTATTTCTTTTCCGAACTACTACCAAACAGAACTAGAACAACTATTGCATTTTAGCGGCTTTCCAGAGCCTTTTTTAAGCAATAATGCTTTATTTGCTAAAAAGTGGCAGCAAGATTATTTTGAGAGGATTATAAAAGAGGATTTGCGCGATATTTCTCATATCCATATGCTGGAAAAAGTTCTGGATTTATTATATTTATTGCCGATCAAAATAGGATCTCCTTTATCACTTAATTCGCTTCGGCAAGATTTAGATGTTCATGTTAATACTATAAAAAACTATATCCGTTATCTAGTTTTATCTTACGTTCTTTTTGAAATTTCTCCGTATTATCAAAAGAAAAGCCGATTAGTGAAGAAAGAGAAAAAGGTTTACTTTTATAATTGGCTTGATTTAACAGATGAAGCAAAACGTTTTGAAAATTATGTGGCTTTTGAGCTTAAAAGCCGAGTAGATTTATGGAATGATTTGTTGGTTGAGAATTATGAGTTGTTTTTTGTTCGTTCTCGCGATGGCGGGGAATCGGATTTTTTGATTACGAAGAATAAACAACCCTTTCTTCTCTGTGAGGCCAAGCTTTCTGACAAAGAGATAGCCCAACACCACTATCGCCATAGGGAGTTTTTAAACAATGTTCCCTTTGTACAAATTATTAAAGAACCTAATATCTTAAGCGCAAAAACAAAGGGCATGTATATAGTTTCTGCTTCGCGTTTTTTCGCTTAAACCCTTTTCAACAACTCTTCCGCATTGTCGATGATAACTTTGAGGGCTTGATCTTGGGTGAGGCCGGCTTCGAGGCAGATATTCAGGGCTTGTTCCTGGGTAATTAAGCCATTTTCATTGTGCGCGTCGGATCCTACCAGCATCTTTGCGCCAATTTCCAAAGCTAAAATTGCTACATGCTTATTTCCGTCTTTGTGCCCGTTTTTAGCAGAAAGCTCGAGAAAAATATTATTCTTTTTTGCCAGCTCCACATCTTCTTTGGTGATAAAGCCCGGATGGGCAAGTATGTCTACAATGCCTTTTTGCTGGACAGCAGAATGGTTGGTGCCAGGATAAAGCGGCTCAATTGGGGATTCCCCGTGCACAATAACAATTTTTGCCCCGTGTTTGCGTGCGAGTTTTGCATATTTTTCAATGTCCTGGGGCTTGGTATAACTTAATTCAATGCCTGGGATAAGCTTTACTTCTAGGGTTTTTTCCTCGGCTTTTAAAAATTTTAGGATAGGCTGTAAAACCGTATCAATATTTGAAGCATCCGCATGGTCAGTAATGGCCAGGGCTTTTATATTTCTTATCCCGGCTTCTCGAACTAGGGCTGCTGGGAGCAAAATCCCGTCGGAAAATAAAGAATGGCTATGGAATTCAATCCTCTGTCCGATATCCATGCTAGAATTATAGCATTTTGGAGGAGATATGTTACAAGGGGATGTAATAGAAAATTTTACGGTAGAAAAACTGGTGAATGAAGGCCAGGGCTTTGGCCGCTTGGATAATTTCCCAGTGTTTGTAGACTATGGCGCGCCAGGGGATATCGCAGATCTAAAAATTATAGTAAAAAAGAAAAATTACGCCCGGGCTCGGATCGCGAAACTAAAAACCCCGTCTCTTGATCGGGCGGATCCTCCTTGCCCGGTATTTGGGCTGTGCGGAGCCTGCCAATGGCAGCACTTACAATATTCCGCCCAATTAAAAGCAAAAAAAAGTTTGATTAAAGAAGCTTTGGAAAGAATCGGTAAAATGGATTCTTATCTGGTAGAAGATGTTGTGGGCATGGAAGAGCCGTGGAATTATCGGAATAAAATCGCTTACCCGATAAAAAAAATCCCAAATCCCAATGCCAAAAGCCAAATAAAATCCCAATTTCAAAATCCAAACCGTATGCGAGAAAAAATTATCTTAGGGTATTATCGGCAGGAGACGCATGATGTGGTGGACATTGAAAATTGTTTGATCGTCCATCCCATGCTCAACCAGGCAGCTCAAGCTTTAAAAAACATAGAGTTTTCGGTTTATGATGAAAAAAAACATACCGGTCTGGCGCGGCATTTTATTGCCCGGCACAGTTTAACAGAAGATGCTGTGGTTGCTGGATTTTCTATCAATGGGGAAACTTTTCCGCAAGCCGAGCGCTTGGTTGAACAACTAGAAAAAAAGATCAATCTCAAAGGTTTTTTTATCAATATCAATACCCAGCAAACTAATACGATTCTAGGGGAAGCTAACAGCCTTTTATTTGGGGAGTCTTTTTTAGTAGAAAAGATAAACCAATTGCAGCTAAGGTTTTCTTTCCCTTCTTTTTTTCAGGTCAATCCTTTGGCAACCGCCAAGCTTTATATGTTGGTGGAAAAATTGGCGGAGTTGAGCGGACAAGAAAAAGTCACAGATTTATATTGCGGAGTTGGGGGGCTGGGGCTGTCTTTGGCGGGCAAAGCTAAGCAAGTAATCGGTCTAGAAGAAAATGCTTTTGCCATAGAGGATGCACTGGAAAATGCCAGCCAAAATGGAATAAAAAACACTTCATTCATTGCTGGGCCAGTAGAAAAAACGATTAACATTCTTGAGGAAAAACAAGATCTAATTATTATTGACCCGCCGCGCGTGGGGATTTCTCCTTTTATTATCGGAGAGATTATAAAAAACCAGCCGCGAAAGATTATTTACGTTTCCTGCAATCCAGCTACCCTGGCGCGGGATCTAAAAATATTTTGCGAGGCAAGTTACAAGCTCAAAAGGATTATCCCGCTGGACATGTTTCCCCAAACCTATCATGTTGAAACTATTGCTCTCTTAGAATTCGCCTAAACCAAACAAGCTGGCGGCGGGCGAAGTTGCGGGTTTTTTGTTTGATAAGATCAATGGCGGCTTCTTTGGTAGTTTTGTTGTCTAAGTAATCAAAAATTTCTTTGTAGCCAAGGCCTTGCATAGAGGGAAGATTTTTATCATATCCTTTGGCTTTTAATTTTTTTACTTCTTTGATTAACCCTTTTTTTATCATGTTGCCTACCCTATGGTTAATGCGCGCGTAAAGTTTTTCCCTTGGCATATCCAGGAATTTAATTTGGATATCATATTCATTGGATAGGGGATTTTTGGTTTGTACCTGTGAAATCATTTGGCCGGTCTTATGAAAAACTTCCAGCGCGCGAATAATGCGTTTTAGATCATGGGGATGGATTTTCTTGGCAGCATAAGGATCAATTTTTTGGAGTTCTTCATGCAGTTTTGGGGATCCTTGTTTTTCCGCGCGTTTATAGAGCTTTTTCCGATACTTTAAATCAGCTTCAATGATCGGGAAGCTGAATCCTTGGAGCAGGGCATTGATATACAAGCCAGTTCCGCCAACAATAATCGGCAGTTTGCCTTTTTTTAAGATAGCTTTGATTTTTTTTCTGCATTCAAAAATAAAATCTGCAACGGTCCAGCTTTGATCCGGATTTTTTATGCTTAGAAGATAATGTTTTATGCCTTGCTGTTCTTTTTTTGTTGGCTTGGCAGTTCCAATATCCATTTTTTTATAAACCTGCATGGAATCCGCGGAAATAATTTCCCCGTTCTTGGTTTCGGCAAGTTTTATGGCGTATTTGGTTTTTCCTACTGCAGTTGGCCCGATAATAATGATGATTTTTGGCTTTTTTTTCATAAGACACCTCGATTCCCTGCCTGCCGGCGGGCACGGCGCTCGGTGTCCAGTATTGTGCCCTGAGCGGAGTCGAAGGGCTTATCCTTAGCTTTTATAATTAACAATGGTTTTTGTCGGGCAGGCTTTGATGCATTCTCCGCACAAAGTGCATTTTTCCTCATCTACTACAGGAATGCGGCCGAACATCGTGATGGCTTGAACCGGGCATTTTTTTACGCAAATTTGGCAGGCAATGCAGCCAATTTTGCAGTCTTTTCTAGTTTGCGCGCCTTTATCTATGCTGGCGCAGAGCATGGTTACTTCGCGCTTCTTAGGCTCTAGAATAATAACATTGCGCGGGCATTCTTTAATGCATTTCTCGCAGGCCCGGCATTTTTCCCGGTCGATAATTGGAGGTTTTCCTTTTTCAGGATTAGGGAACATAGCATCAAAAGGGCAAACTTTTATACAATCATTGTACCCCAAACAGCCTTTTGAGCAGGCCAGGAATCCCCCGGCAATAGCCGCGGCATCTTTGCAGGTTTCTTCCCCAATATAATCAAATTTAGAGGCGCAGATCGCACGGCCAGATCCGCATTTTATAACTGCAGTTTGGGGAGAGCGCGTTTCTGGCTGGGTTTGTTGGCCCAAGGCTTTGCAGACAGCCTCTGCAACTTCTTGTCCCCCGGCTAGGCAGGCATTGGCCTCGGCTTCCCCTTTTACGATCGCTTCAGCTAGCCCCATACAGCCAGCTTTTCCGCAGGCACCGCAATTGCTGCCCGGAAGAGCTTTTAAAACTGCTGCAACGCGAGGGTCAATTTCTACCTTGAATTTTTCTGAAGCATAGCCCAAGCCAAGGCCGGAGAGCAGGCCCAAGCCAGTTAAAAATAGAATCGATAAAATAATAGTTTCCATAAAAAACCTATTCTGTAATTAAGCCGATAAATCCCAAAAATGCTATGGACATCAAGGCCGCAGTAATTAGGGTAATGGGCACGCCTTTAAGCGGTTTGGGGATGGGGGCCAGATCCAGCCTCTCCCTTATCCCAGCCATCAAAACCAGTGCCAGGGTAAAACCAATGCCCGAAGCTGCGCCATTTACGGTGCTTTCAATAAAGGAGTAATTTTTCATGATATTTAGGATAGAAACTCCTAAAACCGCGCAATTCGTAGTAATTAAAGGCAGGTAAATTCCCAATGCTTGTTTTAGGGCGGGGCTGTATTTATTGATAACAAATTCAGTTAGCTGGACAAGAGCCGCAATAATTAAAATAAAAAAAATGGTTTGTAAAAATCCCAAGCCAAAGGGGTTCAAAATAAAAGACTGGATCAGCCATGCTGCAGCTGAAGCCATGGTCATGACAAATATAACCGCAGATCCCATGCCGATTGATGCTTCTATCTGCGAAGATACCCCCAAAAAAGGACAAATTCCCAGAAAACGAGAGAGGATAAAATTATTGATAAAAACCGCGCTAAGAATAATAATAAAAAATTGCTGCATATTAGTTTATCTTTTTTATGATTGCATCCGCCATTTCTTGCGTGCCAATAGCCGCGGGATCATCTCGATTGGGTTTCATGTCATAAGTTACATTTTTGCCTTCTTTTATAACATCAGCTACGGCTTTTTCCAGTTTTTCTGCTGCTGTTTTTTCTCCAAGGTAATTTAACATCATGACCCCGGATAAAATCATGGCAGTTGGATTAACTTTGTTTTGTCCTTTGTATTTTGGGGCAGAACCGTGTACTGCTTCAAATACCGCGCAGTTATCACCGATATTGGCGCCAGGCGCAACTCCTAAGCCGCCTACCAAGCCTGCGCAAAGATCAGAGATAATATCGCCGTATAAATTAGGAAGCACCAAAACATCATAGAGCTCGGGCTTTTGTACGAGCTGCATGCACATATTATCAATTAAGCGGTCCTCGTACTCAATTTTTGGATAATCTTTGGCGACTTTTTGCGAAGTTGCCATAAATAGGCCGTCCGTAAACTTCATAATATTGGCTTTGGTAATGGAAGTTACTTTTTTGCGGTTATTTTTTACAGCATAATCAAAAGCAAAGCGCACGATCCTTTCAGTCCCAGAGATAGAAATTGGCTTGATCGAGATCCCGGAATCTTTGCGGATCGTTTTTTTGCCTTCTTTTTCTATGGCTTCAATAATTCTTTTGGTTTCAGGTTTTCCCTGCTCAAATTCAATGCCAGCATATAGGTCTTCGGTATTTTCTCGGACAATTACTAGATCAACATTCGTATAATGGGTGCGGACTCCGAGAAAATATTTGGCGGGCCGAAGGCAGGCGTATAAATCGAGTTCTTTTCTTAGAGCAACATTTACCGAGCGAAAACCCGTGCCAATCGGGGTGGTGATCGGGGCTTTTATGGCAACTTTATTTTTGCGGATGGATTGCAGCACTTCATCGGGCAGGGGCGTGCCGTATTTTTCCATAATATCCACCCCAGCATCCACGATGTCCCAATTAAATTTAATCTTGGTTGCGTCTAAAACCCTTTTTGCAGCTTCAGCGAGTTCCGGGCCTACGCCATCTCCGCGGATCAAAGTAACATTATAAGACATGCATGCGCCTCCTAAAAAAAGAAAATATATTATATCATTTTTTTTGCGAAAATTTGTAAAGCGAGCCATTAGAATGGAGGTTTTTGAGCACTAAATAATGAGGGGAAGTTTTACAAAATAATAATGCTATATTTATCGATTATTTCTTCTAATTCTGGGGATAGCCCAGGTTGTATAGCAATTAAAAAGTGATTAGCTTTTGATATTTCTTCTGGGACTTTTACAAGACCAACTTTATATCCCGCATCTTTTAATTTTTTTGCTCTGATCACATCTATCAGAATCATTGATAGCCGTACCGGAGTAGTGTGGCTTGAAATTGGAGGGCGTTCTTCCTCATGGGTAGCAAGGGCGATATCATGAATAGCTTCATATATGTCGGACCCGTTTAAAAAAGAAAACCGATCATGAAGTTTATTTAAACTTACAAAAGTAGCTAGAGCCAAAGCTCCAGAGGGATCCTTTTGTTCTGTAACCATTTTTTGATAGCAGCAGGTCATCCCAATATAGACTTCAGGTTTTTTTTGAATTACTTCTTCGATGATATAATCAGTTGCAATAGCACAAGCATGTTTAGATAAAAATATTGTTGGAGTAGCAGAACCATTCCCATATTGGTAGTTGCTAAGATCATCTGTTATATAAGCCCAAGGAATTTTATTCGTTGTAATGTTTTCTTTTTGATTGAGACTTGCAATTAAGTCTTCTGCTCTTCCTTCTTGTTTTGGATCTCTATCAACAGCGATAACCTGTTTAATTTTTTGATGAGATAAGCCATAAGCGATTGCTAGGCCAATATCTGAAGTTCCAGCTGCTAAATCATAAACCAAGGCATCCTTAAGATTATTTCTTCTAAAACTAGCCATAATTTTTTCCATTATATATAAGAAGGTTGCTATTTCTTCTTTTTTTCTCTCATGAAATTTTAATATTGTAGGATAAAAATATCCTTTTCGACCCGCACGTTTTTTGGGATTATTAGGAGGGGTAGGATGGCTGGGGAAATATCTCCTGACTTTATGATCCAAAATAGCTTGTAAGGTTAAATCTACTCGATGATTTTCTACGATGAATTGTTTAATTTCTTCTTTTGAAGCCATATATCCAATGTTATTTGCCAACCTAACGTCTAAACATCTCAATAGATGATATATTTTATCCTCAATATTGAGATTGCGGAAACTAGGCAGTTGATTTAGCGAAGGATTTAATATTCTACAATAAGCATCATAAAGAGCCGCTTCTCTAGATATATTAGAAGGAGAGCTGGTTGCTTGAAAGCCCCATTGTAAGCATTTATTAAAAGGGAAAATTCTAGGTTGTGGCCAGAATTTTAGAGATTGCCCCCCCCCTATTTTAAATGCGACATTATTCATATTTATTCTAGTCTCCTTATATATTTATCGTTAAAAAGTAGACCAAATTTCATTTTCTGATTGCAAACTTTTTTCCTGTAAGTGAAATTTTTTATTTTGTTAGCCGACATATAAAAGGTCATTTCTTAGATTAAACAATTAAAGCCTATTAGGAGGAAAAAATGTCAAGAATATTAAAGGGATTAGTAGTTCAAAGGTTAAATCAGGTAAAAAGAGAGGTTAATCGAGCGATGAGTCTTTTATGGCAGGTGCAAGTCCTAAAGCCTTTTGATACAATTTTAGCTTCGCAATTTCATCCTGAACGTAAATTCCCCACTCATTTTATGCTAGAAACAGCAGCTGGGATAAAAGAAGAAGTTAATCGAGAAACTCCGGTATTTAAAATTAAGAATAAATTATCAGGAGAGTTATTTATTGTGGATGCTGGGGCAGCAGCGCATATTATTTCTACGCATTTTAAGGGTGAATCTGTAGGATCTCAAATAAAATTTGATTCTTTAAAGGATTTATTAGTATTTGTAGCAAAAAAAATACCCAGGAAACTAAGTTTTCAAGGAAACGAAGTAAATCTAGAAATTAAATTTAGTAGAACGGTTGGAACAGAGGGGGTTACTTCAAGCCAAGAAATGTTGACCGCGGGAATTATTACGGCAGAAGATTTAGAGATCCTAAATCAAGCTAAGGACCAGGTTTTTGCATTAAATAAAAAAGACGCTACTGATGAAAGGGTTAATTTTGTAAAACAGTTTAATGCAGATAATTTGATGGGAAGAAATGTGAAATTAGGGATTAGAGGGCCGCTTAAGACCATTGTTGTTTTTTACCAGTCAGAACCCCGACCAACTACAAAACTTTCTATGATTATCAGCAAGAGAAAAGCTCCAGAAGGGACAGAATATCTTGGGGTAAGCACCCTTTATTCCGGACGACTTACGGGCAAATTTCCTACTGACCGAAGATTTAAAGATGGAAAATTTCCAGAAGAGCAGCTTCAAGCGCAAAATAGCTGGTGGGAGACTGGTTTTTTGGTTTCAGCAGCAGATTTTACAGGCTGAACCCGTTGTGTTTTTTTTGATCAGATTAAGTTTTTTAACCTAAAAATTAAATAAATAGGAATAGATAAAAGCCTATAGTTTAAATCTTCACCACTAGGTAGTTTTACTAAAAGATCGTCAGATTGTAAAGCCCCATTGTATAGGCGGATGCCTAAATTTGTTTTGCTTCTATAAAGGAATTGATGTAAGGATTTTAGAGATCCGTGCCCTCCGGATTTTACTTCAATCGGAATAAGCTGGTCTTCAATTTGTGTTAAAAAATCTAGTTCAGAAGAAGCTCCTTTTTCTTCGCGAATCCAAAAATATAATGCATTTCTATTTTCAAGATTTAAAGCAAGCAATTCTTGGCTGGCAAAAGCTTCATATAACGCTCCGTCGTAGATAGGATCCATGAGTTTTTGTTTAATTTGATCTTTGGTAAGTTTAAGGGTATATGTACAAAGGCCGATATCTAAGAATGCTAATTTAGGCGCAGCTTTTATTTTTTTTATTAGCGGGGGCATAAACCCGGTTGTTGGATAAATCCGCTCAACTAGCATGGCTTCGTGTAAAACATCAAAAGCTTTTGATATGTTTCTGGCCGATGATTTTGAATCAACAAATTTTGAGTATTTTATCCGTTTTCCTATTTCAGTGGGAGCCTTATCCCAAACTAGCTTCATGAATTCAACTTCAGAATGGGATGAGTACTTTGTAAAATCTTCTTTAATCGAAAGAATTAATTCTTCTTGTAGTTTCCGGACACTTAGAAAGTTTTTATTGGAGATATATTCTTGGACCATTTCCGGCATACCGCCCACAATCATATAATCTATAAGTAAATCAAATGTTTTTTCCTGCAAGGGATTTGGCATAGGATTTTGCCGGTCATATTTTCTCAAATTTTCGAGCAGGATTTCCTCATTTAAGGCGGATAAAAATTCTTCAAAGGTGGCTGGGTATAAATAGAGGAATTCAACTCGTCCGACTGGAAATGACCATCCTTCGGTTATCATGCGCACTTCAAGGAGTGACCCCGCGCTAATAATGTGTAAATCTGGCATCTCTTCATAAAAGTAGCGTAGAAGTTTTATGGCTGTAACAGAATTTTGAATTTCATCTAAAAAAAGCAAGGTTTCACCAGAGATAATCCTGGCATTTGTAAATCCTTCAATGCTTTGAATTATTTCTTTAATATCTTTGATTTTATCAAAAATTTGGCGGATAGCGTCTTTTTCCAGGTTGAGTTCAATAAAGGTTGTAAATTGTTTGGAAAATTTTCTTATTATAGTAGTTTTACCGGTTTGTCGGGCTCCACGCAAGATTAAAGGCTTGCGATTTTGCTTATTTTTCCACTCTAATAGGTTTTTTTCGATATTTCTATTGAACATATAAGTATTTTACCAAAAGAATAGGTTCTTTACAACAATATTTTACCAAAAGAATAGGTTCTTTACAGACTAAACCCGCCGTGTTTTTTGAAATGCTCAACCAATCCGCCGTCTGCGAGGAGTTTTTGCATGGTAGGCGGAAGCGCAGCAATTTTGATCTCTTTTCCAGAGGTTGAATTTTTTAGGATTCCCTTATCCAGATCAACTTCCAGCTTATCCCCGTCTTTTATTTCATCCGTATTGCACTCGATCAGGGGAAGACCCAGGTTGAAGCAGTTGCGGTAAAAAATACGGGCAAAAGATTTGGCAATTACAGCGGAAATGCCAGCGTATTTTATAGCCATGGGTGCTTGTTCGCGCGATGATCCGCAGCCAAAATTTTCTCCAACTACCATAAAATCGCCTTTTTCAACCCGCTTATAAAAATCTTGCTCGAGGTCTTCCATAACATGCTTGGCGAGTTCATTGGGATCCTGGATTTTGAATTTATATCTTCCGGAAATAATATAATCCGTATTAATATCATCATTTTGCTTAAATCTTAATGCTTTTCCTCTAAGTTGCATACAATATATCTCCTAAAAAAACTTATTATAGCATTTATAAAAAAATTAAGATCATAGATTAAGATAATCCAGGTTAAAAAGAGAGCGCCAATTAATAATTGGAATAGAACCAACTTTATATGCCCGTGATACATTGCTTACGCAAATTAATTTGGCTTGAGGGTAGTCTTCTTTAAATGACTGAAGCCCTTGCAATTGATTTGAATTAATTTGTTGGCTGGTTTTGATCTCAATCGCCCATAAGTCATTTCCTGTTTCAATAACTAAATCAACTTCTGCCCCATGGGCTGTCCGCCAAAAATAAAAATGCCAGTCTTTCAAGGCATAGGAAGCTAGTCGGAGGATTTCTAAAATTACGAAGTGTTCAAAAAGGTTGCCAAATAGACTAGTTCCTTCTCGTATTGTTTGCGAACTTCTGCCAGTTAAACTTTGAATTACTCCAGTATCGAATAAATAATATTTTGGATGAAGGACCAGCCGTTTTCGCGCACTGCGAGTGTAAACCGGCAATCGGATAGCAATGAGAGTATCTTCAAGGATTTGATAATAACCTTGGATGGTTTTTACTGAAACGTGTGTTTCGCGAGCAATATTTGAATAATTTATAATTGAACCGCTCTGATCCGCGGCAATCTCTAAAAATTTACTAAAAGCGCTTATATTTCTGGACAATGCTTCTTCTAATATTTCTTCTTTTAAATAAGTTTGCGTGTAGGCATGCAATGTTTGTATTGCATCATCTGCCTCTTCAGAAATAATTGGAGGAAGGCTGCCTCTGGATAAGATTGATTTTAGATCGAATTTTTCTCCCAGCTCTTTATGTGTTAAAGGATAAAGAGAAAATTGCCAGGCTCTCCCAGCTAAAAAATTGACGGATGCTCTTTTAAGTTTACGGGCGCTTGAGCCAGTCATAATAAAAGATAGCTTGCCTTTAAATTGCTCCAAAAGAAGATGGATTTCATCAAGAATTTCAGGTATTTTTTGGATTTCATCAATAAAAATAATAAAAGGTTTATCCAGCTTCATAGCTTCGATTTCATAGCGCAAACGTTCTGGGCGGGTTTTATAAAGCAAAAAAGTATCTCGTTCTAAAAAATTAATCGTACGGTGGGGCACGTCTTGGAGAATAGCATTTATTAAAGTGCTTTTGCCAGTTTGCCTTGGCCCAAATAAGAAAAAACTCTTTTTTCCGATGGGAAGCTTTAAATGTCTCTTGTACATATACTCCAATTATGCCGTGTATTTTTGGAATTGTCAACCAATATTTAAGCGAATTACTATTGGTAATATCTGGCTCTGCATGCCTTAGATATACTTCCTGGGATCTGCAATTTTTCCTTCGATCATGGAAGCAGCAACTGTAGCAGGGGAGGCGAGGTAAATTTCTGAATTTCTGTTGCCCATCCTGCCTAGGAAGTTGCGGTTAGCAGTTGAAATAACCCTTTCTCCGTCAGAGGGAACGCCATTGTGGGTGCCAACGCATGGCCCGCACCCCGGAGTGACAAAGACTGCTCCGGCATTGACCAAAGTTTCAACCAAGCCTTTTTTCATAGCGTCTAAAAATATTTGGCGGCTGGCTGGAGCTATGATCAAGCGGCTCTTAATTTTTTTGCCTTTTAGAATATTGGCCGCGATTTCCAAGTCTTCCAGCCTTCCATTGGTGCAGGTTCCGATCAAGCCTTGGTGGATTTCAAGCCCAGCGATCTCATTAACTGAGCAAGTATTGTCTACTTTGTGCGGCTTGGCGATTTGCGGCTCGATTTTGCTGGCATCAAATTCATGGGTAACTTTATACTTGGCATCTTTATCTGCCTCAACGGGATTTGGCTTTCGATTACTGTGCTTTTTTACCCATTCCAGGGTTTTTGCATCAGCTTTCATAAGTCCAGCTTTTGCGCCAGCTTCAATCGCCATATTAGAAATAGTAAAACGCGCATCAATGGAGAGATTATCAATGGCTTCCCCTTCGATTTCCATAGACATATAGGTTGCGCCGCGCGCGGAAATTTTTCCAATGGTATAGAGGATAAGGTCTTTTGAATAAACGCCCCGGGAAAGTTTTTTCCGGTAAATTAAATGCATAGTTTCTGGCACTTTAAACCAGAGTTTTCCAGCAATCATAGCTGCAGCAAGATCTGTAGATCCAATGCCCGTTGAAAAAACATTGATCGCGCCATAAGTGCAAGTGTGGGAATCTGCTCCAATACAGAGGTCTCCAGGCACAACATGCCCAGCTTCTGGGGTTATTTGGTGGCAAACCCCGCAGCCGATATCATAAAGGAGGATGCCTTGTTCTTTTACAAAATCCCGGATCTTTTTATGGATGGCAGAAACCCCTTCATTGGGAGAAGGGGAAGAGTGGTCAATAATAATTGCGATCTTTTTCGGATCAAAAACCTTTTTGCCTTCAAGCTTGCGGAAAGAATCTATCGCAACTCCGGATGTGCCGTCCTGGCCGATCATAAAATCTAAATCTGCAATTACAATATCCCCAGCTTTTGCCTCTTTTCCGCTATGATTACTTAGAATTTTTTCTGCAATGGTTTTTCCCATGCAAGAATTATAACATAAGAAAAGAAATCCCAAATCCCAATTGGCAAATGACAAATAAATTAATCAATTATTCAAATCCCAATTCGTTTCTATTTGATATTGGTAATTGGGATTTTATTTGTCATTGGAGATTGGTTAATTGATATTTTTTAAAGGCAGGGTTTTTTCTTAAGGCGGGCAGGTTTTGGGAGAGCTAATTTTTCCTTGAGGTTGTTCAGTGCGGTTTTGGTTTTTTCAATGATATAAGGGTCAACCACTTCCATCTCCATAATTTCTTTATAGAGTTCCAGGGCTTTGGGATTGCGCGAAAGCTCTGCCAGGAGCAGCTTGGCGCGGGCCAAAAGATCGGTAAAAGTTTCTTGCGAGCGGATGACTTCGCGGCAAAGTTCTTGCGCGGTTTTAAAATCTTCTTTTTTAGAGCGCCGGGTTAGGAGCTCGGCTAAGATAATCTTGCTCTTTAAATAAAAATAATCGCTTTTCCTTTCTCCCAGCAATTTAAGACTCTGCTGGCAGAATTTTATCCCGTCTTTTATTTTTTGCGGGAAATGGTAGAGGATAAGTTCAGCCTGGCAGAGAAAGGCCCGGGCCTTGAAATACGAATTTGTGCCTTTGTTCTTTGCCAGTTTTTCGCAAATTTTATAAGCGCGGGCATGGTCATCGCCTTTGTCGCGCGAGAGCAAAAGATCGGCCTCAACCATAAAAACTTTTGCTCCAAAGAAATCATCCAGGTCTTTATCCAAGAGTTCTTCAGCCTTGTGGCACATTTCAATCGCATTATTTTTTTCTTCTTCTTTGGGAATGGGAACGCTAAGCTCGGCTTTGCCGATCAGGGCGCGGGCGCGCAGGTAGGGCGGAGCGCCTTTTTCCAAAATTTCATCATAAAATTTTAAGGCCGCGACATAATCGCCTTTTTCATTGCGGCCAACCAGCATGTCAGCCAAGCCAAAGCGGATTTCATTTATATCATTGCGCTGGGGATGCTGGATCAGGATGTTTTTGAACCTTTTGATGGCCTTGTCGAGCTTTTCTTTTTCT
The DNA here is from genome assembly GCA_964528395.1 of uncultured bacterium. Taxonomy (GTDB): domain Bacteria; phylum Margulisbacteria; class WOR-1; order CAZGTC01; family CAZGTC01; genus CAZGTC01. Next base: position 20,073 of record CAZGTC010000004.1, on the reverse strand, counting down.
GAAGGGGCAGGAAAACTAGCTTCCTTTGAAACCATAAACTCTATAATCGGAGAAAGAGGCATACCGGGCTCCTGGATTTTAAGTTGATAAATCATTCTACCTAGTGTAAAATTACTTGTCAATGCTGAGTTTAAACCGTGAACGCGAACTAAGAGAATTTGAAAAGAATATCGGTATTTCCTTTCTTAATAAAACCCTCTTGAATCAAGCACTTACGCATTCTTCCTTTGCTTATGAACACCGCAGCCAGGAAATTTTTGACAACGAACGCCTGGAGTTTTTGGGGGATGCAGTGCTCAAACTGGTCATCTCTGAATATCTCTTCCATAAATTCCCCGAAAAGCAAGAAGGCGACCTCACCAAGATCCGCGCTGCAGTTATCTCCGATGTTTCGCTCGCAGAAGTAGCGCGCAAGTGGCATATTGGAGACTATGTTCTTTTGGGGGCGAATGAGAAAAAAACCGGCGGCCGAACGCGCCGGTCCAACCTGGCCAATGCCCTGGAATCCTTGCTGGGTGCGATTTTTATTGATGCAGGCTTGGGCAAGTCCCGGGATTTTATCCTTGAGATTTTAAAAGAAAGGCTGGAAAAAACCAGCCGCAAGGGATTTATTGCAGATTATAAGTCTACCTTCCAGGAGCAGGTGCAAAAAATGAAGTGCAACCTGCCGGAATACAAGGTTATCAAGGAAACCGGCCCCAAGCACCAGAAAATTTTTTGGATCCAGGTCAAGGTAAAAGGCCGCATTTTTGGCTATGGCCAAGGCCCAACCAAAAAAGAAGCCGAACAGCAAGCTGCCAAAGAAGCCCTAGCCCGCCTAAAAAAAGAAAATATTTCTCTGCTGCAGCCAGCGATTGAGCCTCCAGAAGAAAAAAATCCGCTAAGTACAGAAGCAGAACTAAAAAAACACCATGTCCACCGCATTATTGACCGGGTCAAAAAAAGAATGAGGTTAATGTAAATGGCAAAGATATTAATAAAAAACGGCAAGCTCCTTGACCCAGCGTCAAAAACCGAAAAGTTTGCAGATCTTTTAATCAATAATGGGCGGATTGAAAAGATCGGGAAAAATCTTAAAGCATCAGGAGCTAAGCTAATTGATGCCAAGGGCTGCTGGGTCATGCCCGGGCTGGTTGATATGCATGTGCATTTGCGCGATCCTGGAAATCCAGAAGAAGAAACCATTGCTTCTGGGACAGCGGCAGCCGCTGCTGGCGGGGTTACTACTGTTGCTTGCATGGCAAATACGGATCCAGTTATCGATACTCCGGAAATGGTGCGCTATGTGGCAACGCAAGCCAAATCCCAGGCCAAGGTGCGGGTTTTTCCGATTGGGGCAGCGACCCGCAACCTAGAAGGCAAGCTTTTAACTGAAATGGGATCTATGCTAAAAGAAGGGGCCATTGCTTTTTCAGATGACGGCCGATGGATCGTAGATGCCAGTGTTATGCGCCATGCCTTGGAATATTTGAGGCCTTTTAACCGGCCGCTGATTTCCCATGCCGAAGATTATACTTTGTCGCATAAGGGCCAGATGAACGAGTCCCTGCTTTCGACAAAAATGGGATTAAAGGGCATTCCCAAATTAGCGGAAGAAACTGCGGTAAGCCGCGATATTGCTTTAGCCCAAGAATTTGGCTGGGTGCATATTGCGCATGTTTCTTGTGCTGGTTCGGTGAAGCTGATCCGCGCGGCCAAGAAAAAAGGCATAAAAATTACCGCAGAAACTGCGCCGCATTATTTTATCCTAACCCAGGATGCAGTAGAAAATTACAATACCATGGCTAAGGTCAATCCGCCCTTGCGGGAAAAAGAAGATGTTGCAGAAATTATCAAAGGATTAAAAGACGGCACAATTGATGTGATTGCAACTGACCATGCCCCGCATCTGATGGATGAAAAAAACATTGAGTTTGAGCTGGCAGCAACTGGACTGGTAGGACTAGAAACCCTTTTAGCCCTGGTTAATACTTATTTGATTGAAAAACAAGGTTTTCCCGTGCTTTTGGCCCTAAGCAAAGTGACAAATAATCCTGCAAAAATCTTGAATTTGCCTTTTGGGATTTTGCAAGAGGGAGCTGCTGCGGATGTGGTGGTCTTTGATCCAAAAAAAGAATGGGAAGTTGATCCAGCCAAATTCAAAACCCGATCCCGCAATACCCCCTTTGCTGGAATGACGGTTAAAGGCAAAGTTTTGCACACGATTGTTAATGGGCAATTAGTTTAATTAGGATTTTTTTATGCTGTTCCGCGGTTTTTTTATCATATTAATTTTACTGTCAGCGGCTTTTTTTTTCTGGGGATGCGGCAGCACTTCTTCCTCTTCTAGCGGGGCTTTATCTTCAATTGCGGTTTTTCCAGCTTCTTCGTATGTTGCGCCGGGCGGAACAATCAGTTTTACTGCCAATGGTTTTTATGCCAATGGGACAGCCGCGTCTATTTCTCCTTCGTGGAGCGTAACTTCCAGCATTGGGACAATTTCAGCAAGCGGGGTTTTTACAGCCAGCGCAACTGGCGAGGGTTCTGTTACTGGAGAAAAAGACGGAAAAAGCAGCAGTGCCGCGGTTTTGGTTACTTATACTGGCTATGTTTCAGGCTATGTATTAGATGCCCAAGGGAATAAAAAATCGAGCATTTATGTTTACCTGACCAGCCTGCCTTCTTTTTCTGCAACTTCGAATTCATCGGGACAATATACCATTAGCCAGGTACCAGCGGGCACTTATCTTTTGGCCAACCGCCCGGATGCCAGTTATATTTATACCACCAAAGAAGCAACGATTGCCATTGCAGCCGGAGCTTCGGTAAATTTTACCTTGAATGACCGTTTTTCAATTTTAAATGAAAATATCTCTACCACTTTATCTTTAGTCACAGGACAGATAAAAAACAATGCCACAACTGAAGCACGTGATGTGGTAGCAGAGTATCAATTTTACGATGCAGATATGAATATCCTGGCAACGGCTAATAGTGGTAATTTGGTGATTGGAGCCGGGTCAACCGAGAGTTTTACTGCAAGCATTTCTGGAGATCTAACGGATGGCTATAGTTCGGTTACGCACAGCGTGGCCGCGGGCATTTATTAGCGGATAAGATTGAGGGGCAGTTCTGGATCGATGAAATTTCCGCAGCCCACTTGAACGGCCTTGGCCCCAGCCAAGAAAAATTCCTGCATATCTTCTTTTGACATAATTCCGCCGCAGCCAATGGCTGGTATTTTTACTTTTTGGCAGATTTGGTAAACACAGCGGATAGCAATGGGTTTAATCGCAGGCCCGGATAAGCCGCCCATGCCATTGGCTAATTTGGGCTGGCCGGTTTTTATATCAAAAGCCATAGCCAAGACCGTGTTTATGGCAGTTATGGCATCTGCCCCGGCTTTTTCCGCAGCTAAGGCAATTTCTACAATATCCGTAACATTGGGAGTTAATTTGACAATGATGGGAAGGGGCGTGTTTTTTTTCACCGCTTTTATTAAGGCAGAAATAATTTTGGGGTCAGTGCCAAAAGCCATGCCGCCTTGTTTGACATTGGGGCAGGAAACATTTAGCTCCAGGGCTTTGACGCTTCTTTCTGCGCTCAAGATTTTTGCGCACTGGGCATATTCTTCAATGGTTGTGCCGGCAATGCTGGCAATGAGCGGGGTTTTATACTTAGCATAAAAAGGCAGGTCTTTTTCTATAAAAGCCTTTATTCCTGGGTTTTGCAGGCCAATAGAATTGAGCATGCCCGAAGGGGTTTCGCAAATCCTGGGGGGAGGGTTGCCTGGTTTTTCATTGAGGGTAATGGTTTTTGTAACAATGGCTCCGAGCTTGTCCAGGTTTAAATAATCCGCGCAGTCTTTGCTAAAAGTACCGGATGCCACCATAACCGGATTTTTCATTTCTAAGCCCGCGATATTTACCATACGATTTCCTCGCTCTTAAAAACCGGGCCGTCTGCGCAAACGCGCTTATACCCGTTTTTAGTTTTTACTACGCAGCCCATGCAACTGCCAATGCCGCAAGCCATTTTTTCTTCCATAGAAATTTGGGCCGGGATTTTTCTCTGGAAGGCAAATTCTGCCACGGCCTTTAGCATGGCGTGCGGGCCGCAGGCAAAAATTTCACTGTCTTCTTCCAGTGCATTGGAGGATAAGGCATCGGCCAAAAGATCAATTGCCAGTCCCTTTTTCCCAGAGGAGCCGTCATCGGTAATAGTTGTAAGTTGTAAGCTGTAAGTTGTAAGTTCTGATAACGAGATTAATGCTTTTTTTGTTCGAGCCCCAATTAGGATAAAAACCTGTTTTTTTCTTTTTTTCAATTCTTTGGCGAGGAGAAGGAGTGGGGCAATCCCCATGCCGCCGGCTACTAAAAAGCTGAATTTTTTGTCTGAAATCAGGTCAAACCCTTTTCCTAGGGGGCCGATGGCATCTACCTGGTTTTTGATCTCTTTTTGGGATAGGATTTGGGTTCCTTTGCCGACTACTTCGTACAAAATTTCAACCAATTCTTTCTGCGGTTCCAGGTTATGCAGGCTAAAAGGCCGGCGCAATAAGGGGTCTAGGCTGTTGTCAATGCGCAGGTTGATGAATTGTCCGGGCTGGCCGTGGGAGGAAATATATTTTGATACCAAGGTTAATTTATAGAAATTTTCAGAGATTTTCTGATGGTCAATAATTTGGCAGAGTTCCTTGATCGGCATTTCAGAGTTATTATAGCATATTTAGAAATTCTTTAACCAGCGACTAAACGTCGCGGTCTCCAAAATATTAGGAAATCGAGGCGTTCAGCCTCTGGTTTTAATTGAATTGAGGAAATCTCGAACTTGACAAACAAGCTCCTCTTTTGCTATCATTTCAATAATTTATAAAAAAGTATAAAAAAATGAAATATAATGAATTGAGAAAAAACTTAGAAGCCCCGATTTTTAGCCAGCAAGATTTGCGCTTGAGAAATCTTAAGGTTTTTGCTTGCCAGTTATCGATATGGCAGAAAAAAAGCTATATTCTGAAGCTGCGCAGCGGGGTTTATGCTTTTTCGGATTTGATAAAAGGCTTTTATCCAGAGGAAGCCGCGAGTTTTATTTACTCTCCCAGCTATGTTAGCTTAGAAAAAGCCTTGTCTATTTATGGGCTAATTCCTGAAATGGTTTATGGCATAACTTGCGTAACTACTAAGGCCAACCGCGTTTTTACCAACAAATTGGGGAGTTTTAGCTTCCGCCACCTAAAGCCGGGCTTGTTTTTTGGCTATCAAGCTGCAAAAGGGGAGAAATACTCTTATCTTTTGGCAGAGGCAGAAAAGGCTTTGCTGGACTTTATCTATTTAAATTTGGATCAGATTAAAAATCCGGAAGATTTAAAAGAATTGCGGCTTAATTTTGCTGCCATAAGAAAAAACTTGGCGAGTGTAAAGCTAAAAGAATATCTTAAAAGGTTTAAAAACAAGAAGATGTCTAAAATAGTAAGTTTTATTTTGGGAGAGGAAGAATATGTTAAATTTTGAACAGATAAAAGACTATTTGCCAAAGGAGATTGTGCAGCGCAATCCTAAAGGAGCCTTGACAGAGTATTTGCAGCATGAATTTTTGGACGCGATTTTTAAGCAAGAGGGAGCGGAGCTATTGAGTTTTATGGGGGGTACGGCAATTCGCATTATTTACAATAGCCAGCGCTTTTCCGAGTACTTGGATTTTGATAATTTTGGGCTGGATTACGCAGATTTTAAACGCTTGATGGAAAAGGCTTTCCGCGAATTGAAGCTAAAGGGATTTGAAGCAGAGATGCGCCTCTTGAAAAAGGAAGAAGTTTTTCATGGATATATAAAATTCCCCTTGATTTTGCAGCAATACGGGCTAAAAGCACACCACCAAGAAAAGATATTTATTGCTTTGGATGCGCAAAAAAAAGAAAAGCTTTTTGTCCCAGAAATTAAGCCGCTAAATAAATTTGGAATTTTTCGCAATATTGCGGTCAATCCTTTGCCGGTTTTGCTGGCTCAAAAGCTGATGGCTATTTTGCAGCGCAAAAGGGAGCGGGGCCGGGATTTTTATGATGTTTCTTTCTTGGCTGGCTTGACCCAGCCGGATTACGCCTATATTCAGCAAATTATTGGGCTTGAAAAAGGCGAATTTAAGGAAAAACTATTAAAAAAGTGTTCTACTTTAAATTACAAAGCATTGGCAAGGGATGTTATGCCTTTTTTGTTCAATGCCGAGCAAGCCGATCGAGTTTTGAATTTTCCCGCAACCCTAAAAATTCTCTAATTTACCTCCCCAAGCCTCTATCAAAAATATTTTCCCCAGCGTGCAATTTTTCAAAAGTTATTACGATATATATAGGTAGGGGATGGGGAAATGTCAAATGTCTAATGACAAATAAAATCCCAATTACTAATGACCAAATAAAGGAGAAAAAGAATTATGTCTGTTGGAGAAATTAGATCAAAAATCATATTGTTTTTGGCTTCACACGGAGTTGGGCTTGGGGAGGCTCAAAAAGTTGCCAAGATTTACGGAGATAACGATAAAAACAACAAGGTTGAAATTAATGGTACAAAGATAAACCCAGACGATGGGTTTGATGAGAATGAGAGAAAAGCCCTTGGTTTAACTGGACGGCAGGGAACGGATATTGTAGCGCGAGGAAATAGGACTCAAAAAGAGGTAAAAGAAGATAAGGAAAAAGTTGATAGCTCTGATAACAAGCATATTTCTATTGAAGAAATCCAAAGAGGATTTGAATCAATTCAGCGTTTTGCAAAAGCCCATGGATTGAGCCTAGTAGAAGCAGCCCGCATTTATTTTGCCCAAGGCACCCAATTTGAGCGTCAAGAACATGATGACTTAGATACAATGGCAAAGAATAGAAGTCAGTACGCTGCAACTTTAAAAACCGAGTACGAAAGATGGAGAAAGGATTCTGCTAATATAAATAAACCCTTCTCTGAATATATTAAATGGAAGTTTAGTCTTAATGATGGAGATAGTATTGTAAAGAATCTGAAAGATTTTGAAACTAACTTTAGAGGAACTCCATTACCTGAAGTTATTACTTTTTTCCTCAAGCATCCGCTAGCTTCAAATCTAAAGGGGTTTGCAACAGTGCTGGGATTGAAAAATGAAGTAACTGATAGACAAGCTTATGAAGTAAAGAAGAAATATGAAAAAGCCTCTTTAGATACTTGGAATTCGAATGGGAATGGGACGAAGCAAGTAGTAAGTAGCCAGGGGCAAGGGTCAAGTGGCAAGGGTCAAGTAACTCCGCCAACCCCACCAGCACTACCAGTAGCTCCGCCAGCACCACAGCCAGCTCCTCCTGCTCCGAGACCTCAAACTCCGGCAGTGAGTAAGTCAACAACCCCAGCTCCAACTCCACCGCCAGTAGTAATTGCAACGATTCGCTACTACAGGTCCAAAGAGTCGCCGGAGCCTAGAGAGGCAGCTAAGCCAAGGCCAGTTCCAACGCCTGTACCAACCCCAACTCCTGTTACAAAAAATAAAATAAGTTTTATTAATTCAAGGCCTATGAATCCTCAAACCACAAATCCAGCGAATAGACCAGCCCCGCCAGCTGCTAGATCAGAAGACCCAGATCTTTCCGGTCTTGGTCTTAGCGATGGAGATCCAGAGGGTGCTCCTCCAAAAAATAAACAAGGGGCAAGTAGCAAGGGTCAGGGGTCAAGGGTCAAGGGTCAAGGAGAACCAAAACCAAATCCAACTCCTCCAGTTCCTGTGAAACCGGCTGTTACGCCAGCGCCAGATCCAAAGCTTCCGGGTATGATTAAAATCGCGCAAGAGGGGATAAGTAATGCGGAAATCCAGCGCAATGTTTTTCTCTCTTTTGCTGATAGTGTTGGTACAAAAAAATTCTTTAAGATAGAAACAGGACAGCAACAGGTTCTTTATACTGCTCAACAAATAACTGACCAAAAAGAGGACTTCGCAGGAAAATTAAACCAAGCAATAAAAGATCTGCAGGCTGTTTTAGCAAAAACAACTAAAACCTATCAAGAAGTTAAAGATGCTTATGACCAATTACAGGTACAAGTAGGAAATATTGTAAGACAAAAAAGTAGTTTTGAGCTTTTTATAGAGAGACACACGCAATATAAAGGCATTGCCCAAGCTGCTTTAACTGCTTACAATAAAGTCAAAAACTCAAATTCTCAATTAGCAAATCAACTAAAAACCGCGCATGATGACTTTTGGGCTGCGACAAAGTCTAATAAGGATTTTGAAAGCAAGAAAGCAGCATTAGAAAATCTTATTAAAGCGGCTAATAATTCTACTGCCTCTCCAGTTCCTGTTGCCAGAACGCCTGTTGTGGCTCCAGTACAACCAGCAACTCCTCCAGCAGTAAAAACTGAAGATCAAACAATCGCAGATAATATTGCTGGAAGGATAAAAAAATATCCTAATAATAAATCTGTAAATGACCAAATAACATTTTTAATAGGAGCCATTAGGTTTTTTATAAGCAAGCAAAATAAATTTACAGAACAACATAAGATTAATATACGCAGAGTTGTAAAATTAGTTCAAAAAACCCTATCCTATATCAAGGCTAAAAAGCTTCATAATTCTTCAATTGCGACTAATCTTCTTAATTTATCCCGATTAGCATTCATAGAGGTTTTTGGCTATGATTCATCTAGCAAGCAATATGGTTATGCAAAAAGCAGCGAGGGTACAAACATGAAGAAGCTTAATACTGCTTTGAATAACGTTAAAGAATCAGATCCATATGAAGCTTTATTAAGAAAGGTTGAAAGTATTACCAGTCCTTACATACTAAAAATGAATACAATACATCAATTTAAAAATTATTTAGAGAATGCATTAAAAAAGCAATTTGAAAATGATTTTTCCATTTCTTTTATAGGAGGACTTTCTTTTAAAATTGATTCAACGGGGAATATTATAAAAGTTAACCTTAAAACGACTGATATTAAGTTAAGTTATAATAGAGTTCTTATTCAAAAAAATAAAGCGGAAAATTTTTTGAAAAAATTAATAGAAAAATTTTATACAACAAAAAAAGAAGAATATAAAATGCCCGTAAACTTAGATAATATGGAAATAAAAATTCCTGGTTAATTGCTATTTGACATTCTTTGAAAACAGTAACCTTCTCTAGGGACAAGTCGCGACTTGTCCCTATGATAATATTCCCTCATTACGCGTTCCCTCTGTTGGCTCTGCGCGGTTTCTAAAGGGTGTGATATAATAAAATTCGAGGTGATATAAAAGTGAGCAAAGCTAAATTTTTAGAGGCTAGTCGTAACGGAGGAATAAAAATAGAAGGACTTCGTCCACAGGAAAAATATTATCTTATTAAAGGCAAAGATTATGTTTTGCTAAAGAAGATGTCAGAACCGTCTGCAATGGATGATTTTATGAAAATTGCCTCTGAAATACAGAAACAATTTAAAGAAAAAAACATTACAAAAACAACTATCTCAAAAGCAATTAAATGGGCAAGAAAAAAGTAGTTTTAGATACGAATATTGTTATTTCAGCTCTAGCATATGATGGGCCAGAACGTCGGGTTTTTTCTAAATGTATTAATCGTGAGTTTATTCTTTATATTACCACTGAAATTTTAGAAGAAGTTTCCCGGGTTTTGGAGTATCCAAAATTTGCTTTTTCTTCTGATCAAAAAAGCAGAATAAAATTGGCCCTGGCAGAAGCAGGGAATTTAATTCCTATTATTGAGCGGATTAATATTGTTTCAGAAGACCCTTCAGATAATATTTTTTTGGAGGCAGCAATATCTTCCGAAGCCGATTTCCTAGTTACAGGAGATAAACATTTGCTAAAAATTAAACAAATTGGAAAAACTGCAATTGTGCGGGCCCCAGACTGTTTAGATCAATAGATTGGCTTTCAACTCTAGGGTTTTTGCAAGCCGCACTTCGTTTCTCGCTTCGCCCCCCCCATTACGCATTCCCTCTGTTGGCGATGCGCGGTTTCTAAAGGGTGTGATATAATATTTTCAAATTGGGAAACTTTCAATAATGGATTCGAAATTAATGTCAGAAGGTTAAAAATGGTTAAATTGGAAAAAATAAAGGGCCTTTTAGAAGAACAAAAAAAAGAATTGGAAGAAAAATTCCAAGTAGAAAAAATGGGAATTTTTGGATCGTATGTTAGGGGAGAACAGAATAAGACAAGCGATTTAGATCTTCTGGTTAGCTTCAAAAACCCGGTTGGCCTTTTTAAATTTGTCGCCCTAGAAAGATATCTAACCAATATCACTGGACAAAAAGTAGATTTAGTTATGCAATCAGCCTTAAAGCCGAGAATCGGTAAGCATATTTTAAAAGAAGTAGTTTATATTTTATTAAGAAGTCCCCGCATTTAAAAACAGTCATCGAAAAAATATTAAAGAAAATTAAATAGCTTTTTTAGGCTGCTATCTGTTTTCAACGTTTCTCGCTTCGCACCCTCATTACGCGTTCCCTTTGTTACGCCAGCTCAATATCCGAGACCAAACCCTGATAAAACGAGGCGTATTTGTCTTTGTCTTTGCCCGCGCGCAGGGCAATGGCAGCTCGAGGATGCTGGTTTAATATCCCGGTAATCATATAAGGAATAATATATCCCCATTCCATCTTTTCCCTTAAGGGAAGAAAATCTTTTTCAATAATTTCTAGGACGGGATCCAGCTTGAATTTGGGGTTTTTCAAAAATGCCAGCAAGAGTTCCAGCGGGCAATTCCCGGGCCCGCGGCCAATCCCAAAAATCGAAGCATCCAGATAATTTGCGCCCTTGCGGATGGCTTCAATTGTATTAGCAAAAGCCAATTGCTGGTTATTATGAGTATGAATTCCCACTTCTTTTCCTTTAGGGTGCAGATATTTCTTATAAAGATTTACCAGAAAATGAATCTGTTCAGAAAAAAGCGCGCCATAACTATCTACTACATATACGGTTTTAACCGGACATTCTGCAAGTTGAGCTAACCCTTCTTCCAGGTCTGGCTGCAGGGCAGTTGAAATTGCCATAATATTCACCGTAGTTTCATAGCCTTTTTCGGATAGATGTTTTACATAAGCAATGGCCTTATCAATGTCTTTTACATAGCAGGCAACTCGCATCAAATCTACCATACTGTCTTTCTTTGGTTTTATCTGATCGAGCTCCACCCGGCCAATATCAACCATGGTGGCAATCTTTGCGCCGCCAGTTACTCCTTCAGCAATCTCTTGTAAAAACTCCTCGTCGCAAAATTTGCTGCGGCCATACTTATCCGGGGAATATTGTTTTTTTGACAGCCGATAGCCTAGCTCTACATAATCTACCCCAGCTGCCGAGGCCGCCCGGTAAACGGCTTTTACCAGCTTGTCCTCGAATTTGTGCTCATTAATCAGTCCGCCATCGCGGATGGTGCAATCAATTACTTTAATTTCCGGACGATACATATTTTTTCTCCTTTTTTATTCTGCTCCTCTTTGGTTGTCGAACATATTTTACCATAAGCGAAATAAGCAATCTACGAGGGAAATTGTACATCTTTATTGACATTAGCACACAATACAAGACATAATTTATGGCAGCATAATATAAAATAAATAAAAGAGGATGATTATTATGAAAAAGAATTTATTGCTTTGGATTCAATCTTTGATAATATTTTCGGCTATTTTTTTGTTGATTTACTTTTTGGCAAATGGATGCGGCCAAAGTTCCACATCCGATAGCGAATATCTTCCAACGCTATCCAATTACAATTCTTTTACCCTTAGCACAAAAGAAGTCAGCGTTGCTATTTCGCAGGACGGGGTAAAACTAGTTCCATTGACAGTGCTGGCGCTCTCTTCAGAAGCATCAAAAGGGATCAAAAATTCCGCTTTAGCAATGGCGATGGGGTATTGCGTATTTCTAAAATTAACTAGCTTGCCTGCTGATTTGGCTGGGGCAGGGGCGACCAGCGCCGAAATAAACGATATCATGACAGGCGCTAACGTTAATCAATGGCTGGCAACTGCTTTTCAGGAAACAAGATTCGCTCCTATTACAGAGGTATTAAAATCAGGGTTTTACCAGATAGATGATAAACCTTCTACGGTTGCTGAAGGCATGGGATCGTACTACACATTTTTGAATGATCTGACTGGAGGAGCTTCTTATATTTATCCCACAAATTATCCTACCCTGAACCAAATAAATGAAAAAGGTTTTGTTTGGTCCTCGGTTGAAAAAGGGTATTACGAGGCCAAGTCTTACGCTAAGAATAAAGCGGCTTATAATAACCGGCCTTATGCGGATTTTAATCTGGCAAAATGGGCAGTTGCCTATACCAGAAAAAATGGAACAACTACATATCCTTTTAAAACTGCTATTATAACGAACGAGGCTCCGGGAATTCTCGGGGCGTTTAATTGTTTTGGACAAGTAATGTCTTACTTTTATAATCGCGGGCAAAACCCTTTTGTTAATCCGGATACTTGGCCGCCAAGCAAGGTCATAACAGATGCTTTTGGTACAAGCTCTTCTGATCTGCCTCTTTTGGAAATTAGTGCAACCTACGAAGTCGGCAACAGTTCTGTGGCGTATGGGAAACGCTATATTTGGCAGCTGGGGTGGCTAAACGCAATGCTTAATGAAAGCAAAGAAATTTATACGGAGAATATATCGCTGCAGGATGTAAAGGATGTCCTAACAATATTAAAAGGTTTTTATTCTGGCGAAGTTGCTGCAAATGATACAGCGGTTGCTGCCGGCATTGCGACTGCCGAAGCGATTGAATCTTCAAATTGGGGGCATCCCTACAATTCGGCGCAGACATTTGAAAATATTTACAGCATTACCGATGCAATGATGGAAGCAAGCAAAAAATAAAAAAATTTCTTAATAAACGCATGATAAGTTACCTTAGACGACGCGAAATAAACGATGCGCTTGATTGCTAAAATCGTATCATTTTGATATGATAGACAAGGTAAAAAGATACGATAAAAATATGATTAAAATAACTTCGAAACAGCAAAAAATTATCTTAATTCTTCTTGAAAAAAGTCCGCTCTCTTCGTCTGATATCCATAAAGAGCTAAAAATAAGGGGGGAGCAAGTCTCTCTAGTTACCATCAAACGTGAATTATCAAAAATGGCTCTACTTAAGCTGCTAGAAATTAAAGGTTCTGGTCCATCTACCAGGTATGAAGTTAGTGTTACTGGCCGCATTTATGCTGATATTGATGCCAAGAGTTATTGTGTAGTCGAAACGGACAAGCGTTTTGGTTCCAGCCATTTTAATTTTAACCTGTTGTCGGATTTTCCTGCAGACCTATTCTCAACGCGCGAATTACAAACACTTACAGAAGCTACGCGTGAATACCGTCAACGCATCGCAAAAGTATCAGATACGATTCAAAAAAAAGAGCTGGAAAGGCTGATTATTGAGCTTTCTTGGAAATCTTCTAGAATTGAAGGGAATACTTATACCCTCCTGGAAACGGAGAAGTTAATTCTAGAGAATAAAAAAGCACAAGGGCACAGTAAAAGTGAGGCGCAAATGATTTTAAATCATAAAGCTGCTTTTACTTTTATCCATGAAAACACTAAATTTTTTAAAAAACTAACGCGCGCCAACCTAGATCATTTACATGCTTTAATAGTTAAGGATCTAAATATTGGGAAAGGATTTCGCAAAAAACCAGTTGGCATTCTGGGCTCTAAATATCGGCCCCCAGATAACATCCATCAAATAAATGATGCCGTGGCTGATCTTTCACAGCTAACCTCAAAGTTAAAATCTCCTTATGCAAAATCATTGGTGGCTCTTCTAGGCATTAGTTATATTCAACCTTTTGAAGATGGAAATAAACGCTGCGCTCGCTTAATGGCAAATGCCCTGCTTATGGCACATGGGGGGGCTCCCTTATCTTATAGAAGCGTAGATGAAAATGAATATCGAGAAGCAACATTGGTTTTTTACGAAATAAATTCCATTGTCCCTTTTAAAAAAATCTTCATCGCGCAATATGATTTTGCAGCCCACAATTACACTCTTAAGTAATATAATTATCTCGCTTCGCCCCCTTATTACGCGTTTCCTCTATTGGCGATGCGCGGTTTAAAAGAGATTGACGCTTGCTTTACTTTATTGTAAAATGTAAAGCGAGGTGATAAAAAATGGCAGAAGAAGCAAAGCTAAGTTCGAAAAATCAGATCGTTATTCCCAAAGAATTGCGCACTTACGCCCATTTAAAAGAAGGCGATAAGCTTTTGATTGATGGGCAAGGGGGGCGATTAGTCCTGGTTAAGGCCCCCCAAGATTATTCTAAGTATATGGAAGGCTTGCATCAAGAGGTGTGGAAGAATACGAATATTGATAGCTATATAAAAAACGAAAGAAAATCATGGCCCAAAAGAAAAAAATAGAAAGATTATCTTCTCTTCTTAAGGATCACGCGCTTTTAGCTTTGGATACCAGTATTTTTATTTACCATTTTAAAGCTGATCCAAAATATATTGCTTTAACCCGCAGAATATTTTCTTCTATTGAAAAAGGTAAAAATCAGGCGGTTTCAACGGTTATTTCATTAAGCGAAATTTTGGTTAAACCGTTAGAGGAAGAAAACTTTAATGCTGCCGAAGATTACAAAATTATGCTGGAGCGTTTTCCTAATTTTGCCTTAGTTCCAATTGATTCCAAAATGGCTTTTTCTTCTGCTGCGCTTAGGGCAAAATATAAGATTAAAACTCCCGATGCCTTGCAAATTGCCGGAGCCATTCAAAAAAGCGCCACTCTCTTTATAACTAATGATAAACAACTAAAAAAAATTGAAGAAATCAAAGTTATTCTTCTAAACGACTTGATGGAATAATTTTTTTAGGGACTTTACGCCAGCTCAATGGTGGGCGCAGTAGAGATCGAACCTGCGACCACCTCTATTGTGTTTTATTCATTTAATGATTTTTAGAAATTTACTTCACTATCAGAATTAACCTATTTTAGCGAAAGTGCGGAAGCCAGAAAATTATTCTTTTGATTTACATTTTCTTTCGATAAGCTCTTCAAGCGCATTCACAATTTTATTTTGTGCTTTTTTATCACCAGAAATTGCTTTGTTCCAAACTTCCCAAAAATGATCTTCAAAAAAAGGAACTTTTCCGTTCGCCAAGCAAGAATATTCCTTTAAACTAATAAGACCTACATCTTTTTCCCCAATAGAATATTCAATGTTAACAGTTTTTTGCCCTTCCTCGATATTGATATCAGCAATCTGAATAGTTTTGTTGTTATCCTTAAACCATTTTTCTATCATTTGCTTTGCTTCTTGTTCTTTTTTGCTCATTGTTAGCCCTTCCCTTCTTTTGCCTTCGATTATACCCCTCCAATACTCAAAATCAACATTTCTAATCAATTAAGAAACATAAAATAGTTTTAGGAAAGTTTTAGGTAGAGGAATTTATCCTACCCTAAAAAACATAGGCTACTTGCCTTGCAGGCATGTTGTCTTAAGCTGTTAATAGTTACGCACCTTGAAATTAAAAAGCCGATAAAAAAACAAAAGATTAATAGCTATATTTATTAGTGGCAATATGAT
Source organism: uncultured bacterium (assembly GCA_964528395.1). Classification (GTDB taxonomy): domain Bacteria; phylum Margulisbacteria; class WOR-1; order CAZGTC01; family CAZGTC01; genus CAZGTC01. The sequence continues at coordinate 4,534 of CAZGTC010000004.1, read as the reverse complement.
ACGTAAAAAGTAACTAATAAAATACGCATAAGATTCAATTATTTTAATAGATATTAAGAATTGTTTGATATCTGTAAATTCTAATGCAAAGAAAAACAATATAATAAGAGTCAAACAACTGAAATAAAAAGGCCAATTAAATAGTCTTCTAATTGTTAAAATTCCTTTCTTATAGTTTTCGAGATTTTTTTTGTATTCATTGAGAGCTCCAAGATTTGATTCTAAAGCACCGAGTCTTTTTTTTTCTCTATCCACCAAATTTGTTTTATTCTTAAGAGGTTCGATTTCATTATTCTTAATTTCAATTGCTGATTTTGTTATAGCTAAAACTAATTCTAATGGATCTGGGTTTTGTTGGATTTCCCGGACATCTGTGGCAAAGTCTGATGGAAATTTTAGAATTTCTGGACTCGTTCCATTTATAATGATTTTTGTATCTTCAATATGGGCTTTTCAACGAAATATTGCCATAGTACCTAACATTGCCAAAGAAGTCATTAATAAAACTATAAAATCTATATTCATTTTAAAGTTTTATACCCTACCAATTTATCGATAGAAATATTAAGAACTTTAGCTATTTTTCTAATTTTCAAAAATAAAATCTTCATACTCACTAAAATTTTTCTCTGTTTCCCACAAAACAAGACTTTGAATTTCACTTTTTATTTTAACCTTAACCTCCTCGAGCCTATTAGAGGTAATTATGAAGATAAGACAATCTTTATTAACAGGAAGCTGCATTGTTTGTTCTTGATAGGATCCAGTTACATAAGCATTAGATCCAACTTCTGAAGCATTCCCATTTATAGAACCTTGCTTTATTGTTCCTCCACCAAATTGACGCAAAACAACTTTTATTACTCCAGCATCGCTATTCTCATATAAAATTGACCACCCCTTTAAATTAACGAACTGAATAGTTTTGTTATAAACCTCATTATAACTTTTATTCTTAAATATTATTTCTCTTTCTGGGTTACAACCCGTAAGAAAAAGCAGAAGCATTGAGATAAACACAAATACGATTATTTTCTTCATTTCAACCTCCGTATTCTTATGATTAAACTTTTTTTTCTCCTCTTTTGCCTTCGATTATACTCCCCCAATACTCTAAAGCAACATTTCTAATCAATTAAGAAACATAAAATAGTTTTAGGTAAACTACAATTTCTGCGACGGGGAATTATAATTTTTCTTTATCTAACAGGGAAAGGGGGCAGTAGGGCTCCCTCCTACGTCATTCGGACTTCGGCGAGGAAGTTATAAGTTATTGTTTATGAGTTATCCGTTGAATGGGCGCAGCAGGGATCGAACCTGCGACTCCTTGCTTGTCGAGCATATTTTACCATAAACGAAATAAGCAATCTACGAGGGAAAAGCGTGTTTCATAGGGGTCAGGAAGTGTCCCAAATGTGTGTCAAATCGTAGCAGTTATAGGAAAGTTATAGGAAAAAACAGGTTTCTTTTGAAGCCTATTGTAAGTTGATCCTGTTTTGCATAATCAGGTGATATCAATAACATCTTGAGCAAGGGGAGTACCCGTTTTCTCTAGCATCTTTTTTGTTTACAGGAATACAGCTTCTTCTAAGATAGCTACAGCCAAGCCTATGATATTTAGCGCCTGTTCTAGTAATATAAACCGTTTGTTCTTTTTGTTGAACAGAAGTAGCGTTTGTATTGGTTTTAGCCAGGGCATAATTAGAGAAAGAAGTTGTAACAGATAAGTTAAAAAATAGAAAGAAGCAAAAGACAAAAGAAAGGATCTTTTTCACGGTTTAGTAACCCTTATAATAATCACTCGATTTCGAATGTTTGTAGTAATTTGATCCGGTTTTCCCAGTTGAAGGATTTATATTCCCTTTGTAAGAGTAGTTATCTTTTACCGTATAGTTTGGGGCTGATCGGGAGTATGGTGCAACATAAGTACCGGTGCTATGGCGGACATAACCAGAGCTGCGAGCAGCAAAAGAAAAAGGAGCAAATAAAGCTACTAATAATAAAGAAACTAATATTTTGTTCATTTGTATGTATACCTCAATATAGATTATGCTCTTTGGTGTATTAAAAATCAACACTCTGCCTTGTTTTAAGACACCCCCTATATATCATATAAACAAATTATTTTTGATAATCTTGCTATTGGACTAAGCCAAAAGGATTGCTCTATTTTAGCAGGAATAAACGAAACAACTCTATCTCGTTGGAAAAGAAACGCTAAATTTGCCGAGGAAATGGCGCAAAAAGAACTCGAAAGCAAAAAAAGAAATATTGCTATAGTGCAAAAAGTTGTTATTAACACTTGGCATGAGCCAAAGGGATTGCTCTATCTTAGCTGGTATAGATGAGACAACCTTCTCGAGATGGAAAAAGAACGCTTATTGTTATCAATTATCTTATACCAATGAATTCAATGGTAAAATAAATAAATATGTTTGGAGCAATAGTTGGAGATATCATTGGTTCAACTTACGAATGGAACAATGCCAAAAGAGAAGATTTTGAGCTTTTTCCCCCTGGATCTCGTTATACTGATGATACAGTTTTAACCTGTGCCACAGCTGACGCTATCCTTCAAAAGGTAGATTACGGAGAAAAATACCGGGAATATTTTAACCGTCATCAAATTGCAGGGTATGGCGCTAATTTTATGCGTTGGGCGTTTAGAAAAGAGCCAAAACCTTATAACAGCTATGGCAATGGCTCTGCAATGAGAGTTAGTCCTGTTGCTTATGCCTTCAATGATCTTGAAATTGTTATTGAAGAAGCAAAAAATAGTGCTCAAGTAACACATAATCATCCCGAAGGAATAAAAGGAGCACAAGCAACAGCTGCCTCAATATTCCTTGCGAGAAAAGGATTAAGCAAAGAAGAAATTAAGAGTTTTATAGTGGAGAGATTTTGTTATAATCTTGATTTTGATCTCCTATCCCTCAATCAAACTTATAAATATGACATTAGTTGCCAGGGCTCTGTCCCACAAGCGATCTTCTGTTTTTTACAATCTAATAACTATGAAGATGCCATACGAAAAGCAATTTTTATAGGGGGAGATAGTGATACAATTGCTTGCATAACAGGATCGATTGCCGAGGCTTACTATCAAGGAGTTCCAACTTGGATATTAGACAATGTTTTACCTTTATTAGCGCAAAGCATTAAGGGTACGATGAATGTTTTTTATCAAAAGTATAATGTGCCTTTAACTAAAAGACTCTCCCCTTAATTCAGCGATAAACTACCACTAACAGTGGTGGTCACATTAGTTAATTGTAAAGATTATTCCGAATATTCCCAATCATTCTCAAATCCATTGTATTCAAGTTTAGATTCCGGTTTTTCATAAGACCATTCATTTTCCATGGCATTATATTTTAGTTGCGAGTCAGGGCTTGTTGTTTGCCAAGTATCCTCCATAGCATTATATTTCTGCGTAGAATTGTCTGGAGTCATGTCCCATGAATTTTCCATAGCATTATATTGAGGGGAAGAATTTTGGGGCTCATAACTCCATTTGTTTTCCATAGTATTATATTGTAGCTGTGAAGATGGGGAGGTTGTTTCCCATTCCCCAGTAAAAGCATTATATTTAGTGTCAGCAAAAATGGGAGAACCAATAATTAGTCCGAGCAGAAAAATCCCCAATAATAACTTTTTCATTTTTATTCCTCCGATTTAATTGTTTTGTCTGGAACATATTTGGCAAAATCATCGATCAAACGATAATAAGCATCTAGGCGTGTTTCTTTATCATCATAAACTGTGACACCAATATATCGAAATAATTTAATATCATCTTTAGTTATCGCATATGTTTTTTTGGATAATTTAGAAGGGACTAATATTTCTATTTGCATTCTCATATATGTTGTGTTAAAGCTATATTTTTCATGTTTATATGTATATTCTAGTTCTTTTTCATCCGACCAATATATAATACTTAAGAAATAATTTGCATCGCTATAGCTTGCTAACTTATAACCCTTTGTTTTTAATATCTCTTCCATTCTATTGTTAATGTTTTCTGTTAATAGAGGATCGAGACATTTATTTACAACTGGATCCCCATGTTTTTCATATGCAGGGACATATATATTATTAATTGTTTCCCAAGAAAAAGTTGGAGATTTAATGAATTCGCCATTTACTTTCCGTGTGGGAGGAGCTTTCCCCATACAAAACGCGAAAGATGGCAATAATAATAGTATTGAGATAATTATCAACGATCTCTTCATTACAAATTCATTTCCCCAGCTTCAATGGTTGTCACCTGACAATGCATGCCTTTTAGTTTACCGCTATGATTTTTGTATGTCAACTGACAATGAGGATTTGCAGCACACCAAAGCTGATATTTGTAAGCATATTACTAAGCTTAGAAAAGCTAAAGGGCTTAGCATGTATCAGTTGTCTCTTGATAGCGGGATCAGCAACAGCGTCCTTATGAGAATAGAAAAGGGCGAGCGGGAGCCTAAATTGCCTCAACGCTACAATAAATTCCATAGCTAGGGCGCAAGAAAATTCCAGAGTGTTT
>CAZGTC010000003.1:0-215570 GCA_964528395.1 uncultured bacterium | reverse complement strand
TTTATTATCTATTAATAGTACAAAAAATTTCACGCTTTTAATTTTTTTTATTTATGCGCAAAAAGCCTGTTAAAACTGCGATATCCTTTACTTTGATATATTTTTAAGGACATTAGAATTTATCTCCATTCTTTTTTAGCCAAAGAAAGCATATTTTCAGGGGAAGGGGTAATGGGTTAAGAAGCCTGAAAAAATTGTTTATTTTTTCAACTCACCTGTAATTTTATATAGCATCCTGCGATTTTAGATATTTATTTATTGCAATTAAAAATTCTTTTGCTTTTTTAAGATTCGTTTTGTTATCCAATTTTTATTCCCTCTTTTAAAATATTTTCAAGCAGAGGAGAAGGAATGCTAGCCAATTCATAAAATTTGTTTTCTGGACGAAAGATTCCACGAGCACGCGATCCAAAAAGATATATGGCTGATATTTTGGGCTTTAAGCGTTTAATTTTATTTAAAAATTTAGCTAAAATTTCATTTTTCATTAATGAAGAATATTATACAGAAAAAACAGCCATGCGCAATGAATCGTGTAATTTTGCTATTCCGTTTGAAGATTTTTTATTAATTGGAGGGTAAATTGTTTCTTTTCTTCAATCAGTTTTTTTACTCGATCCGCTATTTGCCTGATTTAAAAAAACTTATTAAAAACTGCCCGAAGTAAAATCTTTTCATCTATTATATATTCTGCACGTAAATATCAAAGTGTCGGGCGTCAGATGGTTCTCTTACAACTGTTACAAATACCCCAATCATATTAGGAAATTTAATTTTGGATTTTAAATAAAATTTATCTGAAATAGTTCTAAATAATTGTAAGTAGGGATATGCATCTCCTCGTTCATATAAAACCATTGAGAATGGATTGCCGAAAAAAAGTTTAGCCTGATTAATTTCAAAGAACAAAGCTGTGCGCTCAAATTCAGCGAATGCGCCATTAATGTCACTATATCTTTTGATATCATCTTGTATCCAGTTATATGGAGACCTTAAAGAATAAGATATATTTAAATTTTTAAGAAGGGTTTCAAAATAATTCCCCTCAATATGCGCTATTTGCGAAGGGGGAACCCCCAATTTTATTTCTCCTCCTATTATCTTCTTAATAAAAGTAGACTTCCCTGCGTTGCAATCTCCTTGAACAACTAATACTATTTTATTTGTAGGCTTTTGCAATTTGCCTAATAAATAGTTTATTTTTTCAACAACCTTGATTTGATTAAGTTTCTGAATCACATATTGTTGACCAAAATTTATTTTGCTGGATCCCGAAATGCCCATAGAAAAAATTTCCTTATATAGCTTGCCATGTAAAACTTACCCCCAATCCGTCTATCCCTTCTATACTCATAAGCTTATCTCTGTCTCCATTGTTCAAAAAAATCACCACCCCATTGATGGGATCTCCAGTGTGCTTTCGAATAACAATTTAGATTCTTGACGCACTTTTAAAGCGAAAGGCCTCCAATTCCTTACATCCATTATTCTCTCGTTTGCTTCTTTTTTTATTTCTGGTAAAAGAGAAAAAGAAAAATCGAACCCAAGGCCAAAATCACCTACTTCTGTTCCGATCAGCAAACTTGCAATAACTCGCGCGCAATCGGTTTGTTCTTCTTCGGTCATACGCGGAAATAGTTTTTCTATTGTAGACAATGCTTTTCTCGCAATATCTTTATCTGGCAAGCAAGCCGCTTGATATAAAATATTGAGAGGGATATCCTCCCCCCAAAAACAACCAAATAGTATAAATAATGCGCTACTTTCTAACTCTTCTTGTTTTTTATTAATTCCTTTTTGAAAATATAGCATGGCTTGGGTAATAATTTTTTCTGCATCAGACTTCGATCCTATTTGTCTCGTTTCTCTTTCAACCCAAGCAGGATCAATTTTAATAATCTCATCCCATATATTACGAGCTTTTTCTGCTATTTTCCCTGAATACAAAACAGGCACTGTTAGTACTAATTTTCGAATTTCTTCTCTGAATCTGGTCAAAAATAATCTGGTTCTTTGGCTTGTTAATTTTTGTGAGGGTTGAGGCGATGTTATCTCAAAAAATGGAATAGATTCTTTTAGATTAAAACATTTTATTGTTATCCAGCTCAAAGAATAATCAAGAAAATTTTCTTGGTTTTGTTCATCTGCGGTTGATTTTACTGATTGACTCTTTAATGGTTTAACCGCAGCAGGTATGATCGCAGTTTTAAAAGCTTCAGGACCGTCTAAATCACGCTTTTGCTGATTATCAGGATTCACAGCAGTTGCAAAAAAGCCCAGTTCATCTGACTGATGTTGAGGTTGAATTGATATTGTTTCCGGCGTTTCAGGTAAAGCTCCAGTAGCTATAGGATTTTGAGATTTAATAAATTCTTCAATATTTTGCTGAATTTGTTTTCGAGCCTTAAAATCCCTAACTAAACTAACTGCTGCTAATCCAAGCGCAATGCCGGCGCCTAATACCGGTAAAACTCCGCTTACTATTCCAGTGACAGTTAAAAAAGCCGGGATACTGGCAAGAATAGCCCTGGCAAAACAAGCCGTAAGGGTTACTGAACGGTTATCACCCAAACGCAAGGCATCTATAAAATAATTATCTTCCGCTTTTAAATCCTCCATTTGTGTAAGAATATCTAAGACAGGGAGAATAGCTTCTTGCAATTTTAAACCGATTTCTGGAGGCTTACTCTGGCAAAAAGCCTCTGCATTTCCTATAAAATTTGGATTTATGTTACCTCTTAAATCAACGCATCCCATACTGAACATAAATTCTTGGAAGGTTGGAGAAAAAGCAGGTGATGTCACTCGACCACCGATTCTATTTCCATATTGAAGCCTTCCGTTACTAATAGCTTTAGCAGACCCAGTACCAGTAATTTTCTTAACTCCAGAAATCATATCCCCCCCCTATTTTTCAACACCCGGTTTTTTAGAAAGTCGGTTTAGACGGGATATGTTAGCTAGTGCGCGGCGAGCAGAAAGTCTTACTGTATAGGATGGATCCTTCGCAGCTAATTTCTTCAATAACGGCACTGCACTTTTTGCTAATGGCCCCATTCTTCCCAGAACTTTTGCTGCCTGCTTTCGTACATTTTTTTTAGGATTTAAAAGTGCTTTAGTTAATGCCGGAACTGCCGTTTTTCCCATATTCTTAAGAATCAAGTCAACATACAAACGCACTCTCCACGAACTATCTCCTAAAGCCATTATCAATTTTCCCAGCATATAAGGTGATTTACAAAAAGACAAATAAAGATTTTTTGAGGCCTGTTCTCTTATTTTTTTATTTTGATGGCTAAGGTTATTAAGATACTGTTGGAGCTTATCTTGCGGACACCTATTATTAAGGCGATGTCTCCGGCCGATTTGTTTTGTAACAATAGATTTGTTTAAAGCAGGTTTAGGGGATAATATTTTTTTCAGTGCTATACGAGCATAAAATCTTACATTAGGGTCCTTATCATTTGCGGCTAAGTTTTTCAACAATGGAACAGCGCTAGTTGCTAGGGAGCCCATCCTTCCCAGAGCTGTAGCTGCTGCCTCTCGTATATTTTTATTTGAGTGTGAAAGTGCTTTAGTTAATGCGGGAACTGCAGCTTTTCCAATCGCACTAAGAGCTAAGGAAGTATAGAAACGCATTACAGGTGATCTGGCTCCCAAAGCAATTATCAGTGATGGAATAGCGCTACTTGCTAAGGGACCCATTCTCTCCAGAATAGTTGCTGCTTCTGTTTGTATATTTTCATTTGGGTGTGAAAGTGCTCTAGCTAATGCAGGAACCGCGGCTTCTCCCATGTTCTTAAGAATCATTCTAACATTCAGAACCACTTCAACTGATTTATCTCCCAAAGCTGTTATCAATTTTTTAATCATATCAGGAGTTTTAGGTACTTTACAAAAAAGCATATAAAGATTTCTTGAAGCTTGTTCTCTTGTTTTTTTATCTGGATGACTAAGATTAGCAATATACTGTTGGAGCTTATCTTGCGGGCACCTATTAAAAGATATAAAACCTAGGGAAACATTATCGAACTCGCTCATTCTTTATTTACCTCCTGATTAAATTTTATTCTCTTTAACTTCGCTCATCCCGTCCCAATCGAATAAGGGGTAATGGGTTAAGAAGCCTGTATGGTTTAGTGGTTATGGTTAAGATTAAAATGCACCTAAAAAGATCCGGCTGCGCCTAGATTCTTCAGCTAAGAATCCAAATATTTCTCAATTACAGCGACAAATTCTCTAGCTTCGTTAAGAGCTTTCTCCGCTACAGCTTTATCTATAGTGGAAAAAACCTCATAATCCCCCATCTCTCGATCATCTTTTAAATTAGACAAATATCTGCCATATTTTTTGGCAATCTTTCCGGTCCTGACAAAATGAAGACCAAAAAGATTAATTAATCCCCTATGCGTATCAGCAGAAAGCCCTTCGGTTAAAAGCATAGCTGAAGCCGCATGGAAAGCCGCATAATAAGCGCGCGAAACCGAATCATCATAAGATTCTTCATCCAACAAATCTCCAGCCGTAGCTAGCTTCTCTTTTGCTTTTTCTATATATGCTTTTATTAAACTCTTAGTTTCTTTATGCAAGTTTAATTCCCTCCTTTAAAACTTTTTTCATGAATGGCGTAGGAATGCCAGAAAGCCGATTAAAATCCTTTTCTTTGAAAATTTTTAAGGAAATTACTTTCCCGGTTTCAAGTAAAAGATCCACCGCAATATCATATAATTTATCAACAATCTTTTCGTCGCGCTCTTTCATAACTAAAAGGAAATCATAATCAGAATAAGGCTTTTCTTCTCCGCGAGCACGAGAACCAAATAAATAAATATTTCTTATTTTAGTTTTAACTCGGGATTTTAAGGCGCCTTTTAAAAACTTCTGAATAATATAATCTTTTAACATTTAATTATTATACCCTGTCAGCTTTGACCATTGCAAATCGCTGCCGCTTAGTTGAGCGCGTACCCGCTTTCTATGGCTCATAAAACGCATCTTCACAATCCATTCTTTACCCTAATCCATTATCAATACTGGCCTCTTAACTGTATCCCACCAATAAAAAATTGTTTATTTCTTCGGTTTTGGCACATTAGTTTTAGCAACAGAAATACATTCTAGAATTACAGCAGAAGGATTTGTTGGCTTTGGCACATTAACTTTAGCAACGGTTGAATTGTTATCATTTTTAAAATACAAAACAATTCTACTTCCCGGCTGTTTTAATCTTAATAAGCCATTAATTGCATTAATTCCAGTCCATTCTACGATCACTTTTTTACCCGTAATCTTTGTTGCAGGAATATGTAATCCGTGATCATTAGGCTTGTTTACAATCGACATTTGAACTTTTGTTGCCCTCACGCGATTAGCTAACAAATTAAATTCTACTCGGATTTTTTCCTCGCCTTTTTTCTTTGATATGGTAAGCTTTAAGTCTGTAACTACTAACCAGGGCAATTTAACACGCATATCGGATTGTACTGAATCAACTTTAATACCCATAAAATATCACCTCCTCTTGTTTTAATTATCGCCTCTTTAGAAGATTTTTTCAAAACCAGAAACCAGCTTGACTTAGCCTATATTTAACAAAAGCATAAAATTTTCCGCCCGTTGTTTCCATTATATGATTAGGGCTGGCAGCATAAATAGCCGTAGATTGAGAATTTTGCCAATCCTTTAAATATTTTATGATTTCTGGCGCATTTTCTCTGATAACTACTATAGATTTGTTTTTTATCCAGCCAGCTAACTCTTCGATGCCTTGCAGGTTAAGTTTTTGCAGTATTTTACTAAGAGGTCTTTCCCCTATTCCTTCCGAAGCATCGGCAGTTAAATTAGCTGCTGAAATTAATAATCCATTGGGGGTTGCCAGTTGTGGGGAAAACACTTCTTTAAATTTTCTAATTATTCCAATAATTTTATCAGTTTCTATTCTTGGTTGTTTTGCAAGTGGCGGTCTCCCAGAATAGATACTCCCTCTCACTTTAAAAATTGCCATGTTTTTATTACCTCACTTTACTTTATATTTTGTTTTATCTTGATAGTTACATTAGGAATAGAATGATTTAATAATTGTTCTGTTCCAACCGGCTGGCCTAAAAAGGTTGCTAGATCATTAATTGCTTGTTCAGTAATTCCTGCAGATAGAATAAGTTCACTAATCTTGTGTTGATGTAAAAGACGCCCTAAGATTTCAACTACAGGAAAAGCATTTTTTTCATCATTTCTAAGATTAGTAAATGTTTGTACTCCTATTTCTGGATGAGAAAACCTAAGATTAAGAGAAATTCTTAATTCTGGATGATGATATGCCTGTTGTAAAAAAGTGGCTAATTCGGGATTGTTTCCTGATTTATGGCAAATTGAGGATCCCGTGATTTTTAAAAATCCCCCATCTTTAAGTGTTCTACTAACCGAAGCTGCAAATGCCTCAAGACTATTTAAAGGCGGCAAGGGAAAAAGATCTTTTTTATTGGGTTTTGGGAGTGTTGGCACAAAGCTTCTTTTGATTGGCGTGCGTTTTTCTGGCCAGCGTTCATTAGAGATTCCAAATCTTGGCGAAGTTCCAGAACTTCTCATATTAAAAACCTCCTAATATTAATTTGATATTTTATTATCTATTAATAGTACAAAAAATTTCACGCTTTTAATTTTTTTTATTTATCTGCAAAAAGCTTTTTAAAAACTGCCCTGGGTAAAATATCTTCTTCGGATAAAAATTGAGAATTTATTTTACTGGAAATATAATCATACGGACAAGGAGCCCCAGCTAAAAAATTACCAATAAGATGATAGGAAGCTGCGGCAAAGATGCCAATATCTTTCTGGCTTAGTCCCAAAGCGGCTTCTATATTCCCAAAATACCCTTTGAAAAAATTTAAGATTGGGTCTGCGGTACGCGCATTAGCAGCATTCAAGGCTCTAAATATATTTTGCTCCCAATCTAAAACTATTTTTACTTCAGATACAGGAATTCCTCTTTTGCGGGCCAAATCTTCTATTCTATTTTCATCAAAGCTTCGAATTCTTTGGGTTGCTTCATCTGCAAAGGCAAGGATAAAAAGAAATTCAAATAGGTCTAATAAAACATTTCCAAAAAAAGCTCTGGGGTTGCAATCATTAAGCCCGGACATATTATCAAAATCATGGATCCTTGAACGGGCCATTCTATTATCAAAAGAAATATTATCCAGGTGGTAATAACCATGGGTAAATCCATTTGAATGTAAATCAGAAAGCATTTTTCCAGCCAGGAGAAAAAGTTTTCCAATCATTTCTTTTTGTTCATGGGCGCTTTTTCTTCCTTCTACGATTTCTTTTATCATGGCAGTGCCTCTTAAGCGCCCTATTCCTTCTGATAAATGGATGACAAAACCAACCCTCCTATCCTGGTTAGAAAAGGGAAAGTTCAGATCAGTAAATTCGCAAAAAGCAAAAGGCGGGGCAATAAGTTCCGTTTTTTCAGAAAGAGTATAGGCATTAACGGCTTCATAGATTGCTCCTTCTAGAGACATTGATGCATAAGGCCGCAAAGGAGGATCTATAATTGCAAACTTGCCTGAAAGATCAAAAAACCGGTGTTGTGTAGGAACTCCAATCCCCTGATAGCTTTCCATTCTAGGAAAACTATATTCCTCTCCTCCCAATGATTTATAAAGGAATCCTTTGAATTGTAAGGCATGAATTCTTCTTTGGCCAAGCAAAAAAGGCTGTTCCAGGCAATAAACCGGGGATCTTTGCCCTAAGAATAAAGCCGGAGCTGGAGTTGGAGAAGTTAATATCTCTTCAACTTGATCCAGGAGAATTGGCAGTGCGCCTGATGGAGCCGATTCATTGGCAAAAGGGAGTATAACAATTCTAATATCGCCAACTATAGGATTATGTATTTTTTGGGCTAGCAAGGAGTCTAAAATTGGAAGTTCTGATGTAGCAGAAAGCCTTCTTCCTTGGTGAGTTATCCCGTTTGGGAGCGTAAAACTGCGATATCCTTTACTTTGATATATTTTTAAGGACATACTGGCCTCTTAACCGTATCCCATCAATTATTTTTATTGTATCATTACCGAAGATCAATCGTCATAACTCCATAGCCATCATCATCTACAACTGCTCCAAATTGGCCAGCATAATATTTTTGAGTTCTGCGATACCACTTCATCCCTTCTTCCCCTAACCGAGTATGGCAATTACCTACCCATATTTCAAACCAATCAAAGCCCAATCCTTTAGTAATTATTACCGCTGTGCCAAATAATAAATTTGCTAAGCCTATAAAACTTGGGCTATTGCGATATCTATATTTTTCCTTTATCCAAAGCCCTGTACCACCAATATAATTAGGATATTTTCTAGATATTTCTGCAAAATCAGATCTTCTAGGAAAGCACCTCCATTGCTCTGGAAAACTATGTAATCTATATTCTTTGTTTAACTGCTTAACATCTGCAAGTCCCAGCTGAAGTCTTTCAATAATTAAATCACAAAGGGCGGGATTATATGGTGGTAAATCCAAAGTTAGATCCATAAATTGTATTTTAGCTTCTGGAATTTTTCCTAAATCAACTGTAAACTCACAGACCCCGGCAAAAACAAATTTTCCGCCTCTTAAATCCAGTGCGCGTAAATGAAGTGTATGCCTATCGCGAAATGTTCTTTTCTCTTGTAAAGTAAATAACAAGCTTCGAGCATTTGGAAAAGCGTGTTCTGTATATCCTTCTTGCAGCAAAGATTGCAATTGTTGCGTAGAAAAACGCGTACAGCGTTTAAGCTGAAACGAATTCTTCGGCTGCCAAGTTGGAAACAAATTTATCCGTTCTATTAATAGAGGCGCCATGTAAGACTTACCCCCAATCCACCTATTCCTTCTATACTCATAAGCTTATCTCTGTCCCCATTGCCTAAAAAAATCTGCCGAAGGCACGCCATATCTACTGGCGTTATTTAACGAAATGAGCTCTCCCCTAGTTCTAGTCGAAAATTCCGATTTATAGTAGTCTGATTAAATTATTTACAAAATTATTATTTCTTTGTGATTTTACTTGGGACAATTACTATGCCCAGGCGCCTTCTCGCAAGCTTTTTTGTAGTAGACATAGCTAGGTACTTTCCAAAATTTTCCATCCATTTCATATGCTCTTTCTAGCCAATCAATCGCTTGATAATAATCATAAATGTCTCTTGCGTTATCATAAAAATACATGCCGGCATAAATATAAAAATCCACAATGAAATCTTTGATTTGTTTATCATTACCTGAAATATCCAAAAGCATTTTGTAAGCATGGTATATTTCCCACCAAAATAATTTAGCTACAGCGCCTACATCAGATTCATTTATCGTTTTCCTTAAATATAATTTTCTTAGTTCCTTGCAAATCCCTATCGCGATTTCAGTCCTAAGCTTAAGGTAATTTGGCGCATTTAATGGCGCGGATTTCAATGTTTCCGCTATTAATAACGTCGTATTAAAAGAAACGGGAATCGTTGGGACTTTATTTGCTAAATTTAATAGGTTAGGCAATATCGTATAAATAAATGTTCCAGGACCTCTCCGGGCCAATGTTTCTATAGCATCGCGGAATTTTTGGGCTGGGTCAGTTATTTGATTTTTTTCTATTTGCGTGGGTTTTGAATAATTATATTTTGACGATGGGCTTTCTGCTTGCGAATAAATATTCAAACTCCCTTCAAGCGTAAAAAGGAGAGCTGGAATAAGATTCAACGGTACAAATCGCAGTAAAAACTCATTTAAGGTGAGATCTTGTAAAAGAATATTGGAAAATGGATTTTCTCCATGTGATTTAAGAAGGTTGAGCATAATAGCATATTCTAATTCGCTTTCAATCCCCCTTTGAAAACCAGGGAACCGACCGTTAAGAAAAGTTAAAATAAGTTCCAGCGGCCTAAGTAAATCATCACCGGTTAATTCGGCGATCCTTTGCTTATAAGTCTTTAATTCATTTTGGCGCGTGTTTTTTGAAGAACACCAACCTTCGAGGATATCAGTATACACCGCTTCCGCTGCGGCATTGTGGACTTCCTCTGGCCGGACATATTCACGGCCTTTGAAAACTTCCTTCATGAAAGGATAAAGTAAGTTAATCTTATCTAAGTCGGCGGCAATTGTTGATTTATCGGGAACGCAATATTCCCTATTATCCAGTATCTTCTTCCCTTTTTTGCTGACCAGCTCAAACAAATTGCCATTTGACGCATAAGCTATAAATCCCTCTACAAAATATTCCCTTTGTTGGATAGTTATTGGAATAGAGCTTCTATAATAGTCGATCACTGACATTGCTATGCCAGCTAACACCGCAATTTCCACTTTTTTAGCTAAAAACATAAGCGGCGCGTCAACAAACGCCTCTATATTAATATAAATAGTTCTATTTTCTTCGTGGTATTTTGCGGAAGCTGCGGAAGCAAAAGGAGTCAAAGCATCATAAACTTCTTTCATTTTCGGGGGAAACAGAATTTTACTAATATCAACAATTTTATCGGGCAACTCGTCAAATTCCTTTTTTGAAGTAAATCTGATATTATTGATGCGGCTTAATATGTGGGGAGGAAGAGATTTTAGTAATTCTTTCACGGATAATTTTAATCCACTTTCAGCCATATCCAGCCCACCCATAATTTCACTTTTTGAGGTTATAGAAATATCTTCCCAGTTTTTTTCTCCTATAGGATGATTGAGAGGAGGTTTGCTCTCACATCCTAGTATCCCCCCTAGCCCTAGCACTGCCACTCCTAATCTTCCTAAAGTGTGAAGCGTTTGCCTTTTTGCAGGATCAAATGGTGGTCTTATTCTTGCTGTGGGAATCTTTCCAATTCTCGAAGACATTTTTTTTCTCCTTTTCCTCTTAAATTTTAACCTCTTCAACTTCGCTCATCCTGTCCCAATCATTATCGTGCCGTAAAATCAAAAATTTCACTTTTATAAAAATATTTTAACACAACTATTTGCTTGACTGAACCTGTCTGCCCATGCCTACCGGCAGGCAGGCGGGTCCCAACCTCAACGGGACACCTCTTACTAACCGTTGCTGGTTACTAACTAGTCTCCTTTTGTATTTTTATGTTATAATATTTTTCAAAAGGAATTTCAATATGCCTAAAGTATCAGAGTTTTATTGAGCCTCTAGGATAGGAGTTATTTATGCATAAAATTATTGAAGTTAAACCATTAGAAAAATTCAAAATAGCCGTGAAATTTGAAGACGGAATTAAAGGGATTGTAGATATTTCTAATTTAATTGGTAAAGGCGTTTTCAGTTCTATAAAAGATCCAAATCAATTTAAAAAAGTTCGTATAGATTACGAAACTCATACCATCTGCTGGCCAAATGGAATTGACCTCTGTCCTGATTCAATTTACGAAGAAATTAAAATGAAAAAGTAAAGCTGATCAAAACCGCTATTTGCCTGATTTAAAAAAATTTCCTTATATAGCTTGCCATGTAAAATTTATCCCCTACTCCGTCTATCCCCTCTATACTAATAATTTTATCTCTGCCTACATTGTTCAAAAAAGCATGCAGAAGACATGCCATATCTACCAGCGTTATCTAACAAAATGAGCTCTTCTCTGATTCTAGTCAAAAATTCCGATTCTGCGGGAAAATTTATCTGCTTTTATTAGGTAATTTTTTAATATTCGCTTTTTTTATTTTAATTAGTGCGCGGCGAGCAGAAAGTCTTACTGTATAGGATGGATCCTTCGCAGCTAATTTCTTCAATAACGGCACTGCACTTTTTGCTAATGGCCCCATTCTTCCCAGAACTTTTGCTGCCTGCTTTCGTACATTTTTTTTAGGATTTAAAAGTGCTTTAGTTAATGCCGGAACTGCCGTTTTTCCCATATTCTTAAGAATCAAGTCAACATACAAACGCACTCTCCACGAACTATCTCCTAAAGCCATTATCAATTTTCCCAGCATATAAGGTGATTTACAAAAAGACAAATAAAGATTTTTTGAGGCCTGTTCTCTTATTTTTTTATTTTGATGGCTAAGGTTATTAAGATACTGTTGGAGCTTATCTTGCGGACACCTATTATTAAGGCGATGTCTCCGGCCGATTTGTTTTGTAACAATAGATTTGTTTAAAGCAGGTTTAGGGGATAATATTTTTTTCAGTGCTATACGAGCATAAAATCTTACATTAGGGTCCTTATCATTTGCGGCTAAGTTTTTCAACAATGGAACAGCGCTAGTTGCTAGGGAGCCCATCCTTCCCAGAGCTGTAGCTGCTGCCTCTCGTATATTTTTATTTGAGTGTGAAAGTGCTTTAGTTAATGCGGGAACTGCAACTTTTCCCATCGAACTAAGAGCCAAGCCAACATACAAACGCACGCTCCACGAACTATCTCCTAAAGCCATTATCAGTGATGCAATTGCACTAATTGCTAATGGCCCCATCCTTTCCAGAGCTGTAGCTGCTTCCTCTCGTATATTTTCATTTGGGTGTGAAAGTGCTCTGGCTAATGCGGGAACTGCGACTTTTCCCATGTTCTTAAGAATCATTCTAACATTCACAACTACTATAACCGATTTATCTCCCAAGGCTTTTATCAATTTTTCAATCATATCAGGTGTTTTAGGTACTTCACAAAAAAGCATATAAAGATTTTTTGTGGCCTCCTCTCTTACTTTTTGGTCTGAATGACTAAGGTTGGCAAGATAACGTTGGAGCTTATCCTGTGGACACCTATTATACGACCCTAAACCAAGTGTAACATTATTAAACTCGCTCATTTTTTATTTCCCTCCTAATTAAATTTTAACTCCTTTAACTTTGTTTATTTCATCCCAATCATTATCGTGCCGTAAAATCAAAAATTTCACTTTTTATTTATTTTTTAGGCTGGGCTAAGCGGGCGTAAAAAAATCCTATGTTTGCAGCTGCTTTTTGGACGTTTTTTTTCATTTGTTCTTCTTGCGGAGTTAATTTGCCTTTTTTTTGCTCTATTATCTTAAAAAAATCTCCAATAGCAGCATAAACAGCAGGGCGCTTTTCTTTTGGAATTATTATATAACCGGTGACTATATATTTTCCCAAAATTTCTAGCCGGCCAGTATAATTTGCATACTTAGGATTATTAATTATAATTTCCCAGGTTTTCAATGCTTCAGACGGACTCCATTGTGCATGCGCTTCAGCTAATTCTTTTAATAATTGGGGAGGAACAGGCTTGTTAGCTCTTTTTAGATCAGCAATTCTTTTTTCTAGCTGTTTTGCTTTATTATAAGCTTTTGTTCGCAGGGCATTTTGCCGGGCTTGGCTGGTATTATCTTTCCTCGGCTGGTTTGCCCCGCTTAAAAACAGATTAAAATTTAGCGGTAATATAATCATAAAAAATCTCCTACTGGCTTTTCTTTTTTCGAGCAAGATCTAGCAAGCCGACAGAAGCAAGCCGAGATAAATTTTTTCGCCTCTCTTTTATTTTCTGCCAACTTACGGTTAATTCTCGGCACTGTTGGCTAAAACGCCGCAAGGCTAAATACAGGCTCTTGGGGTTGCCAATTTTATACCTAACCTGCTGGTTGCCTTTGCGCATAGGAATAGTAATTTTAACAAAGGCTTTATGTTTTTGCGTTAGACGATGGCCTCTTTCTGCCAAATGTTTTTTTAAAACCGATAAATAATTAATAATTCCGCGCAATTCTTCGGTTTTTCTTTTTCCTTCAGGGCTAACCAAATAAGCCCCTTCACGCTGCTGTAAAAAAGCAATTAATTCCAAGGCTTCGCTAACCGAACTAAAGTATTGGTGGCTTAATAAAACCATCACCACATTATCAAAATGCCCATTAATTTTATCTTCAATCTCATCGGTCTTGTTCGCGGTTATAACCAATGGGGAAATAATTATATTTTCATTATTGCCGAGGCTCCTTCGATATATTTCAATGGCTTCAGCTTTAATATTTATCCTGTTTACTTCAAAAGGATAGACGGTATGGACCCTTTCATTATTGACAAAAATTACCGGGTCGCCTTCCTGCGAATACTCCCAAAGCTTGGCGATCTTTGGCCAGTCCCGGCCTAATTCTTTTTTCATTTTCTCTTCATCAATTTGAGGCTGCCATCTTATAAATTGTCCTTTTTTATTTCTTATAAAAAACTGCTCAAGTTTTTGCGGGGCCCATCCTAAAGTTCTTAGAAATACCGCAATTTTTTGGATGGATTTGGTTCTTCTTTCGGCAAATAAGATGCAGTGCCCGCTCACTACTTTTCTTTTTTCCAAGAGATCGGTGTGATATAAGCCAACAAAAGTCCCGCGGTAGCCGGCTGCTTCCAATAGGTATTTGGCGATAATAGCATAGGTGGCGCAAGTTATCCGCGGCATGCCTTCTTTTACAACTCCCCGGGCCGCTCGAGAAAGCTTATAAAAATCTTGCAAAGGAAAATTATAACTGACGCCGGGCTGTCCAGGATGGGCATAAAAAAAGCGCAAATAGTAGTTTATAAAAATTGCCGTATCTTCAACGGATTCGATTTGTTGTACAACTTTTGCTACTTTTTCCAGCTTATAGGCATCTTTTCTCCAGTCAAATGACCAGCGGTCGAAAAAAACCCAGGCTTTTCCGACAAATTTACTAAAGTAGATGGGCTGAAGAACAGAGGGGCCTTTGCGCTGGACATCCCGCAAAATACCGCATATTTCAAGCAATAGTTCTTTTATGGCATTTCGCATGGCAGAATTTTTTAGGTGTATTTCGAGCGGAGTTTGGGCAGCCCCGGGTAAAATCAAAGCAGTTAATTTTAAAATTTCCAGGATGATTTTTCCCTGGCCAGCCTCTTCCCCAAGCTTTTTTAGCGCTAAAGGAAGATCAGTGTAAGTTGCAAGCAAGTGTTCATTGGTTAAAGTCCGATTAGCAATCTTCTCCAGTAGGGCAATTAGCAAATCTATTTTCCCGGCATTATTTAGGTCAAATGGCAGAAGGCGCAGGAAAAGGAAAATTTTTCTTTTTTCTTTTTCGGACAGGGACGGGCCAAGATTAAACTCTTTATAAATCCCGTTGAATTTTAGCTGGAGCTCTCCTTTTTCATTTATATAGCCGCGGCTATATAAGATATTCCAAACTTCTTTCCCCTCTATCCCAAAATGCGCCACCTCTTGGGGGAGAATTTTTTTTCCTTTTAAGCTTAATCCCGCTGCTTCTAATATTTTTAGGATCGCATTTGCACGATTAACGGCATTTTTTAGTATTATTAAAGGAGTATTTCTTTCTTTTTTTAAGGCAGCTAATAAAAGGGCTGCTTCAGCTCTTTCTTTTTGTTGAAGCCAGTTAAGGGCTAGTTTTTGCTCCATTTTTCGAAGATTCGGATTTTCTCTTATTATTGTATAACGGCCGTGGGAAGTTACTTCTGTATAATCATTCATTGGATTTCCGCGAAGCGCTACAATTTTTAAGGCTTCGTTGTTCCCCAAAGTCGTCCTATCTCCTTCTCCATTTCCAAAATCTTTAAAATACCTGACCATATTAAACCTGGAATCCAATATGGCTGTTTTTAATAATAAAAGCGGCAGGTTAATTCCGCCTTTTTTTAAAGTTACTTGCAATATAGAAAACATTACATCTGGCCGGCCGTCGTGATCCTTATCTCCTATGCATCGGAATAAATTATTAAGAAGCAAATCCAAGTTATTTTTTTCGCGCCGATTTAATTTTTGCGCTGCTGTGGAATTCCAAACCATCTGGTGTAAAATTTTGAGTTTGCGGCGAATGGAAGAAGATATGCGCAGGGAGGGATTATCCTTGATATAATCGATAATTGATCGGAGTACTTCAACTAAAAGATCTTTTTTTAAATTATGGAGCCTATCAGCAATTGCTTGTCCTTTAGCAATTGCTTGTCCTTTAATAATAGACGGCCAATAGTATTGGGGGACATTCCATTCTGCCCCTTTATCATTATTAGAAAAAACATAAACTAGCATTATTTATCCTTTATTCGAGTAAAGTATCTGGAGAATATTCTCAATCTAGTAAATAGTTTACCATCTTACCTTCATACGCTGGCCAATCCAATTCAGCTAAAAATGGATTTGAATGCTGGAGTTCCATTAATTCATCTGCGACTGTTTCCTGTCCTAATTTATCTGTGGCTGGATTATTAATTTTAGCCCATAAAGATAGCATTTTTTTAGCTAACCCGTAAAGTTTATCTGGTTGATGGCTGAATATGAGCCGTAAACTAAAAAACTGTAATGGATATTTACGATTCTCTGGTGGTTCTGTGTAACCGGTTATTTGCAAAAAGGGCAGGCCCTGGATGCGGCAAGCAATCTGCATTAAAAAATCCTGAAATTTTTCTAACAATTTTTCTGCTGTCCCTGCATTGGGAGTAGTCAGCAGGTATTTTAGAATGAGATTCCCAGGTTCAATGCCAGAAGCTTCGCGCATTGCGACAATTAAGCCTGGCATGGAAGATCTATCCCAGCTTGAAATCAACCCGCTTGAGTCCCACAAACTTGCAGAACAAGTTGCAGGCTTGGCAAGATCGGCTGTGCTTACTCTCAATTCTACAGGAATTAGCCCGCAATTTCTGATAAGCGCTTCAACTTGAGCAACTTCTGTTAACTGGAGCGGCTTTTGAACAACAGGGCCAATCAATCCGGACTTTCTAAAAACAGGTCCTTCTCGTAACCATTCGCCAGATGTTATTTGGGCTTTCCGGCTGGATACCTCTGGCGGTAATTTTCTATAAAATCTAGGACTGATATAAATACGTGTCATTTTTATTTTTTACCTCCTGATTATTAATACTTTATATTATCGTGTACAAATTCAGGAAATTTCAGTTTTGCGAAAAAACTTATAAAATTTTAAAGTGCGTTTTTATTTTTTTTGTTGTAAAATATATAAATCTATGCGAAAAATTTTCATAAGCATTTTAACCTTTATTTTACTTGCTAATTTAGCCTTTTCCATGACTCTGGAAGAAAGTATTGATATTGCGCAAAAAAATAACCCTTCAGCGATTGCCGCGCAGAAAAAATCTGATGCTGCCTGGGCCAAATTCAACCAAGCCATGGGAGCTGCTTTCCCGAGCCTTAAACTTGAAGGAACTCTTGGCCGCTCTTATTCCCAGCCCATGACCACCCAGATCAGCACTGGAGCAGCTACCCAAACTTTTGTCTTTGGAACGGATGCGCCAAGCGATGCCAGGAGCTGGACGGCTTCGGCCACCCAGCCGATCTTGGTGCCGGCTATTTTCCCGGGTATTACTATTGCCCAAAAAGGCGTAGATATTGCCTATGAAGAAATGCGCCGCGTGGCCCAGGAGATAGAATTCAATGCAACCCAAGCCTATTTTGGAGTGCTCAAAGCAGAAAAAATGAAGCAGTTCAATGAAGAATCCAAAGGAATGTCCAGCTCGCATTTAAAACAAATAGAATTAATGCTGCGGGCCGGCACTTCTACCCGGGCAGATTATCTGCGCACCGAAGTTTCTTACCAAAATTCCCTTTTAGCTTTAACGAGTGCAAAAAATGCTCTGGAGCTGGCGAAAGATAATTTTAATAATATTTTAGGCCGCAGCCTGGAAGAAAAAATAGAACTTGATAAAGGAGTTACAGAAGAATCCTTCAATATTATGGAGTACCCGGAAATGTTAAAAATTGCTTTTGAAAACCGCCCGGATTGGATGCAATACAAATTAAACCAAAAGATCAGCGAAGATAATATCCGCTTAGCCCAAACCGGATATATGCCTTCAGTTGTTTTATCCGGACAAACCGGCAACCGCATTACCGATTATCCGGCCTACCGCTCGGACGTTGCTTCTTGGACGGTTATGGGACTAGCTTCTTGGACGATTTTTGACGGGCTAGGGACTTTTAACCGCGTGCGCGAAGCCCGGGCAAATTTGGAAACCCAAATTGCCAATGAAAAACAAATGAAAGATAAGATTACTTTGGAAGTGAGAGATTCATACTTAAGCTTAAAAAGCGCTCTGGAATCTATATCTTATGCTAAAAAAGCCTTGGAATCAGCCCAAGAAAACCATAAAGTTTCAGTTTTAAGGTTCAATTCCGGAGTTGGCATAAATATAGAGGTAATTGATGCGCAGTTTTCTTTGACGCAGGCTAAGATTAATTATTTGCAGGCTCTTTTTGATGTGGAGATTGCCAAAGCTAAAATTAATAAAGCAACCGGCAAAAAAATTTTTTCATAGAAAAGGATAAAAATAATGGATAAAAAAAACAAAAATTGGATTTGGATAATAGCTGGTTTAGCGGTTTTAATTTTTATAATTTATTTCGGGATAAAATGGCTTAATCGCGATATTGTTGCAGTAAAAACGACAAAAGTATCGATTGGGACGATTGAAGCCATTGTTGCTGCTAGCGGCATTGTGGATGCCCCGGTTTATGATTTAGGGACTAAACTAGGCGGAAAAATTAGTTATCTTAGGGTAAAAGAAGGCGATATTGCTGTAAAAGGCCAGCTTTTAGCAGAATTTGATAATTATGAGCAAGCCAGGAATGATTTTTTTCGCACGCGCAGCTTATATAACCAAGGGGCAGCCAGCCGGCAAGCTTATGATGCTGTGCGCACTATTTTTGAATCTTCGCGCATTGTTGCCCCGAATAACGGCATTATTGCAAAAATAAACTACCAAGAAGGAGAAACCGTGCTTCCCGGCCAATTTGCCATTACCATGGTAAATTATGAGAATTCTTGGATCCAGGCCCAGATCGATGAAATTGATATTGCCAATGTAAAAATCAAGGATAAAGTGAAAATTACGTCAGATGTTTACCCTGACCAGGTTTTTGAGGGGGAAGTTTTTTGGATCGCGCCTTTGGCGGAACTGCGTAAAGTCGGGGGACGGGTAAAAATAGACGAAGAATCTTATGTTTTCCCTTGTAAAATAAAATTTCTTAATGATCATTCCCTGCTGAAAGTAAATATGACTGTTAATGTAGAAGTTATCACAATTAAAAAAGAAAATACAATAATTTTCCCGCGTGAAGCCTTGGTAAGTAAAAATGATTCTGCGCATGTTTTCCGCATAAAAAACAACCGCGCTTTGCTCGCTTCTTTTGAAGCCGGCATCCGTTCTTATTCTAGCGTGGAAGCCCTTTCAGGATTATCTGATGGGGATGAATTAGCTATTTCGAATTTAGCTAAATTAAAAAATAAAAGCAGGGTAAAAATTGAGCGCTGATACAGTTGTCCGGGTTATTGACGTAAAAAAAATCTACTTGATGGGCAAAGTGCAGGTAGCGGCCTTAAATGGGGTCAGCCTAAATATCCAGCGCGGCGAATTTGTTTCGATCATGGGCCCTTCGGGATGCGGCAAGTCTACCCTGATGCACTTATTGGGCTGCTTGGACCGCCCTACTACCGGCCATATCAAGCTGGATGAAGTGGATGTTGATGAATTGAATGACAATTCCCTGGCAGAAATCCGCAATAAAAAAGTGGGTTTTGTTTTCCAGACTTTCAACCTTTTGCCCAAATTAAATGCCATTGAAAATGTGGAGCTGCCTTTAATTTATGCTGGGATAAAGCTGGAAGAGCGGCGCCAGCGTGCAGCCGAGCTTTTGGAGAGCGTAGGATTAAAAGAGCGCATGTTCCATAAGCCTTCGGAAATGTCCGGAGGACAAAGCCAGCGCGTAGCTATTGCCCGATCCCTGATAAATAATCCTTCTATTCTTCTAGCCGATGAACCAACTGGGAATTTAGACAGTAAAAGCGGGGATGAAATTATCCGTTTATTTGAGGAATTAAACCTCAAAGGCATTACGATTATTGTGGTTACCCACGATCAGGATATTGCTCACCATAGCCGGCGCATCATCCGCTTAAAAGACGGCTTGATTTTATCCGATGATAACCTCCATGCTTGAAGCTTTTAAAATAGCATTAACTTCCATTTATTCCAACCGCCTCCGCTCAATCTTAACAACATTGGGAGTGGTAATTGGGGTTTCGGCAGTAATTGCCCTGGTTTCCATTGGAGAAGGGTCAAAAGGATATATATTAGCTCAAATCGGCAATTGGGGCGTGGGTGCCAATAGCCTAACGATACATCCAGGCGAAGGCGATTTAGCTATTCCAGAAATGACGCTTACTTATCAAGATACTGTAGCTTTGCGCGAAAAAGTTTCTAATTTAACTGCGCTGGTAACTGAATTCATTGGCCGCGGCCGTCTTCAATACGGGCATACATCTTATACCCCAGCTTTTGCCATGGGAACTTCTTATGAATATCCCGAAGCTTTTAAGCAAAAAGCCGTAGAAGGCCGCTTTTTTTCCCGGGCCGATGCCTTGGGCCGGAAGCGATTTGCCGTGATTGGAAAAACTGTCAGCCGAAAACTCTTTGGCGACTCTTCTCCAGTGGGAGAAAAAATAAAAATTAACGGCACGGGTTTTTTAATTATCGGGCTTTTGGAAGAAAAAGGCTCGATGATGACTTTTGATATGGATGATATGGTTTTAATTCCAGATACCTTATCCCAGCTAGTTTTGGGCACGGATAAAATTTTTGAATTATTTATAACTGTAGAAAGCGAAAAAAATGTTCCACTGGCAATCGAAGAAATTAACCGCACCCTGCTCTACCGCCATAAAAAAATTGATTTTCATATCCATACCCAGCAAGGAATTATTGATATTTACAACAATATTCTAAATGCTTTAACCGGGATTGTCAGCGCTATTGCCGCCATATCGCTTTTGGTTGGAGGAATTGGCATTATGAATATTATGCTGGTGGCAGTTACCGAGCGCACGCGTGAAATTGGCATTCGCAAAGCACTAGGTGCAAAGAATAAGGATATTTTTATGCAATTTTTGGTGGAATCGATCTTAATTACCTTATCCGGTGCATTTATTGGAGTATTAATTGGCACAGGTTTTGCTGGTTTAGTCATGTTTTACCTCAAATTACAGCCAGTTATTGCTTATTACGCAGCTATTATTGCTTGTTTTGTAGCTTTATTGGTGGGAATATTCTTTGGCGTGTATCCTGCTATGCGCGCATCGCGCCTTAATCCAGTTGATGCTTTGAGGTTTGAATTATGATTTTTTTCTTATTTGAAAGTGTTGAACAAGCATTGCGGGCCCTGGCTTTTAATAAAGTACGTTCATTTTTAACGATGCTGGGCATTATTATTGGAATATTTTCTGTTATTACGCTGGTAACTATCGGTGAAGGCGCCAAAAAATTCGTAACTGACCAAATCCAGAATTTGGGCGCAGGCTATGATTCCTTAATTATAGTAGCGGGAAAGGATTCCCACGCCCCGCCGACCCCAAAGTTTCTTTATTCTGATATCAATTATTTAAAAGCGCGCGTGCCTGAAGTCAGGGATGTTGTACCTTTTAACCCAGGCAGCGGGGATATTTATTATGGCAAAAAGAAGTATAAAACCCCGATTATCCTGGGCACAACTGCCAATATGCTAGAACTCATGGGCGGAAAACTTTTGGATGGAAGATTTTTTACCCTGCCTGAAGTTGAAGGCCGCAAAAAAGTAGCTGTAATTGGGCCAAAGATTGCGAGAGATATTTTTGGCGAAAGCAGTGCTTTGGGAGAAAAAATCCGTATTCGCGGCAACCAATTTACGATTATTGGTATTTCTGAACCCAAAGGCAGCATTGGCCCGATTGATATGGATGCCCGGATAATATTGCCTGTCACTACAGTGCAAAATATGATGGGTTCTAACTATATTATGCGTTTGAACGTTTTTCTCAAAGATATCAATGACATGGAGATTGCCAAAGATAAAATTCAAATAGTTCTTACTCGGCGCCTGGGCAATGATGATTTTCGCTTTATAACGCAAAAAGGCCTGCTGGATATTACCGGAAATATTTTAACTATTCTCACGGCTTTTGTAACAGGGATTGCTGCTATTTCCCTTTTGGTTGGGGGCATTGGGATTATGAATATCATGCTGGTAGCAGTAAATGAACGCGTGCGAGAAATCGGCATCCGCAAGGCCATTGGCGCAAAAAAGCGGGATATTATTTTTCAATTCCTGGTTGAATCCATGCTAATCAGCTTAATTGGCGGGGTTTTGGGAATAATTTTTGGCATCTTAGGGGCATTTCTGATTATGTGGTTCATCAAGGGCACGCTGATTATTGCTTATTGGGCGGTTATTTTAGCCACCACGGTTTCTGCTGCAGTTGGGATATTTTTCGGGGTTTATCCTGCGATCCGAGCGGCATCTCTTGATCCAGTTATTGCACTAAGGTATGAATAGTTTTTCTAATTATTTATTTTTTGGCAGCCAGTTTATTTTGACAATATCTTCCACTTCTTTAAATTCCCTGTCTCCAGTAACAATTTCTGCTTGTTTATCCAGTGCAGATGCAACTACATAAGCATCCGCGTAAGAAATTTTGTTTTCAGCTTTCATCCGTCCAGCAATGACAGCTATTTCCTCTTTAACTTGAATGAATTTTATTGGCCAGAGCTTTATAATTGAAATAATTTCATCTGCCAAAAGCACCCCTTTTTCACGATAAACCATATAATAAATTTCCCCTAGATTTACATAGTTGATATATATAACGTTTTTTTTAGTAGCTGCGTCCCAGAGAAAATTTCTAGCGGTTTGCCAACCAGGTTCTTCTTTAAGATAAGTTAAAATAGCATAACTATCAAAAACCAGCTTTTTCATCTTTTTTTTCTTTCAAACATTCTTTCTTCTTTTCTGATAGCAGCTAGTAATTGTCGGGTGCTTTTGCCTCCCTTAAGAATTCCCCTAGCTTGGTCAATCGGATTTTTAATTACCAGTGGAATAATAACGATTTCTCCGCCAATATCCATCAATTCAACAGTATCTCCGGCTTTAATATTATATTTAGTCCTTAATTCAACTGGAATAACAATTTGTCCTTTTGGTGAAAGCTTAGTGGTCATAATTACTTTACCTCCTAGTTTTACTTTTATATAAATTGTAAAACCTAATAATACCTATGTCAAGTTGATTTTATAGGCAGCTATACAGGGATATTTTTTTAGATAGTTAAATTATTGTTGAATAAGAAGCGGCAAGTTTATATCGAGGATAAAATTAACTGTTTGAGTTCTCTAGCTTTATCTATTATATTAAATCTATCTTCAGATAATCTTGTTATTATAGTCTCAAGTCTAGCTATAGTCGTCTTAATTTCTCCTAAATCTGCTAATTTTTTGCAGGCAGACAAAGCTATTTCAGCATGTCTTTCACTCACAAACCAACCTGCAGGGCGATAATTGTCATGATCATGATAAGGAAGAGCTAACAAACCTAATCCTTCTATAGCTTCCTTAACATAGCCCATCTTGATCAATTTTTCGCAGAGTTGGAAACTAACTTCTAGATCATAATAATAATTTATTCTTGCAAATGAATTGACCATGTTAGGCCGGACAAAATACATGAGGCCTTCAATATCATTATCCTCCAAACATAGCAATAAATACGCATGAAGGTATTTTCTTTTTTCCATTTGAATAAAAGCTTTTTCCTTCTCGTCCTCTATATAAGAATAAGAATCAATTTTCATGAATATTCTTACGGTTTCTTTAACTTCTTCTCTATTTATCTTGAGTAATGAATGAAATACTTGTTCCCTCATATCTTCCAAAATTCCAGGATCAATAAAAAATTTTTTCATCCCTTCCCCATTATCTGCCTGGCACAGCTCAACAAATAATGAATAAGTTTTGTTTCTTTCTTCCTGTGGAAAATATTTAGGCTGACTTTTCAAAATTAGACATAATATATTTTTTGCTTCTTCTCTATATCCTAATGCAAAAAGCTTTATAACTGCTTCTCGCCTTTCTTGCCAATAAACTGATATTCTATTATTTTGTTGTTCCATAGTAAGATTAAACTCACCTTTCTCAGAATAATCAAAAAAATCAAACATCGGTTTGTTTCTACCTTTTGCTTGATACTCAAGCATACTATATTCACGTTCATTTGCTTCTCTTCTCTCATCAAGAGAAAGCAGCATGTTTTTTTCTACTCGACAACCAGAAGGAAATGTTGGAGGAATAGATGCGTAAGTAGAAGTAAGTTTTTCATAATAAGTTGCAGCAATTAAACGATCACCCTTAAAGAATAAATGGATTTCCTCTTGTCCTACTTTAAAATTAAATTGGGCCTTATCCCAATACTCCTTATTTTTTAATAAAGGATCCTTTCTGAACATATCATTATGCCGTAAAAGTACTGTGCTTAATAAAAGCAGATCAGTAATTGCACCCTTTGCCCACCCCTTCTCTGTAGCATTTAGCATAATTCTCATAATACCAGGTGAAGAATTTCTACTCAAAATATCACGTATAGGGCTAAGCTTTAGGTTAAATTTATGAGGGTTACGACCTGCTCTTTTTGGCAAAGAAAACTTAACACTTTTTAACATGATTTTTCTCCCCTTATTTATTCCTTATTTGTCATGATGAGACCTCTGAATAATTGGTTAATGTTAAAAAATGTAGGGCAAGGGCTCGTCCCTTGCCGAGTATGCGGTAAGCCACGAGGGCTTACCCTACAGCATTTTCATTAATTATTCGGAACTCTCATGATTCATTATCGTATGCGAATTTAGAAAATTTCAATTGCGATAAAATATTTTGATGATTTAATTTTATTAAGCTTATTATTAATAATTGTAATTTTCGATGAATTTTTCAACTTGCTTTATATATTCATGGAAATCTTCTATGCAAATTGGGATGGTTTTATAGACTTTTTCGTCATCTACTTCCATGTATTCATGTACCAATAAATTTCTCATCCCGCCCGAAGCTTTTAAACGGTTAGCTAATTTATAATCAATGAGCCCAACTTCAGCTGCTCGTACAAAAGAGGAGGTATAATCTTCCGGGGGACGTTTTTTGAGTTCAACTACTACATGACCATTTACATCGGTTGCGCATTCAACAATAACCTGGACGAGCCTTTCTGTTGAATATTTTAAATAAGGGTCGGATAAATATTCCTTAAATGAGTGATTGGCAATCGGCGCTAATTTATCTAGATACATATTTAAACGAGCTAGTTTTCTTCGGATAAGATCAATATTTATCATTTTTAATAATCCTTAATGGCATTTTTGAGATACACCTTTTCTAAGTCCCTAAATTTTTTAGCATCCATATAGCGGGTAATCGCCGTAGCCTTAAAATCATCAAAAAATCCTTTTTGTTTTTCATACAAAGGGATTCCTTTAAGGCCAACGTTATAAGTTATCATTGATTCTGCGCCATTTAAAAAAACCGGATCAAAGCGGTCTCCAAAAACTTTCGAAAAATCAGAAATTATATCCATACGATGCTCTGAAATATTTTTGGAATTGCCCAGAATGCCTACATCAATATCACTTTCAGCCGTGGTTCGGCCAGTTATAGAGGAACCGTGTAAAATTAGGAGATTTATCCCGTATTGTTTACATATTTTATTTATAGCTTTTTGGTCAAATTGTTGTTCCACAATCTAAATTTTAGCATTTCCTTAGTTTTATAGCAAAAATAATTTTTCTAAATTATTACTCTTTGAAGCCTCTTCTATTTTTTCTAAAGATAAAGCCTGCTCTAGGCTAAAAGGATGGCTGTAAGTTCGAATTAAAGCTGATAAATGCGCCCCGCACCCCAAATCCTCCCCAATATCAGAAACTAATTGCCGAATATAAGTTCCTTTTGAGCATTTTACTTCAAATTTTACCTGCGGATATTCATCTTCAATAATTTCGAGCAGTTTAATATAATGAATGGTTATTTTTCGAGATTTTCTCTCAACTGTTTTACCCTCGCGAGCCAATTCATATAATCGCCGGCCCTCATGGTGCACAGCTGAATACATCGGCGGCTTCTGCTCAATCTCCCCAATGTACTTTTTAAATATAATCTCTATTTGGGATTTGAGCTTTGGAAATTCATTTGGATTTTGACATTGGAAATTAGAAATTATTCGGCCTTCTGCATCCAGCGTATCCGTGGTTATTCCCAGCGTCATAGTTGCAATATACGCTTTATCCCCGTTTAAATATTCAGCAATATGCTTGGTGGCTTCTCTCCCGATAAAAACCGGCAGCACGCCTTCGGCCATGGGATCTAGCGTTCCAGCATGCCCGATTCTTTTAATTCCGGTCAGTTTCCGTAAAATAGAGATAACTTTAAAAGAGGTAATTCCGCGAGGCTTATTGACAATTAAAATGCCGTGCATTTATTCTAGGTTCGCGGCTTTTTTTATGCTAGCCAGGATCTTTTTTTCCGCTTCTTCGAGCGAACTTTCAAAAATAGCGCCAGATGAGCGCGGGTGCCCGCCCCCGCCAAGAGATTTTGCGATCTTTTGGACATCAATATCGGATTTTGAGCGGAAATTAACTTTCACCTGGTTATTCTTAAATGAGCGGATTAAAAACGCCACTTCCACGCCTTTAACAGAGCGGATTTTATCAATCAACCCGGCTAAATCTTCTTCTTTTGCCCCGGCTTTTTTCTGCATTTCTTCGGTAACCGTAGAATGGGCAATTTTTCCTGATGCAGAAACTTTTATGTTTTCCAAAGCCTTGGCTAAGATACGCAAAGAACCAATCGGCTTATTATCATAAACTTTTGAAGCTATGTCAGAAACATTAATCCCTTTAGCATATAATTCCTGTACAGTTTTGAAAGTAGCTAAGCTGGTATTATTGTAGCGGAAAGATCCGGTATCCGTCATAATCGCAGTGTATAAGCAAATTGCAGTTTCTTTATCAATCGGCATGCTTATAGCTTTGGCTAAATTAAAGATGATTTCGCCGCAAGAAGAAGACTTTTCTACCAGGTTGATATCCCCATAAAGCGTATTATCAATATGATGGTCAATATTTATTATTTTGCGGCCTAGTCCGCGCAGGTTGATTTTTCCGGCTCTTTTTAGAGAACCGGCATCCAAAGTAATGACTAAGTCAAAGTTCTTATGGGTAATTTCATGGATAATTTCGCTTGCATTAGGAAGAAAATCATAGACTTCCGGGACAGGATCTTCACAGTACATAACTACGTTTTTCCCTTGGATTGAAAGCATTTGAAAAATTGCCAGCATCGATCCAAGCGAATCCCCATCTGGATCAATGTGCGAAATCAAGAGAATGTTATGCGCTTTTTTTAGTTCTTTTTTTATTTGCTGGTACATCTTTTTTGCTTTGCATTTGATTCAAGATATTCAATATGCGATCTCCTCTTTCCAAAGATGGATCAAGAAAAAAGCGGATTTCAGGGACATACCTCATTTGCAAACGATGGTTTAAAAGGCTTTGGATAAAACCAGCAGCAGATTTTAAGCCTTTTAGGCTTTTTATTTTTTCATTTTTTGTGCCCAAGACACTGACAAAAATCTTTGCGTATTTAAGATCTGGGGAAATTTCAACTCCGGTTAGGCTGGCAAACCCGATGCGCGGATCCGAAACCTTGGTCTGGATGATATTTCCGACTTCCTTTAAGATCAAAGCAGAAACACGGTCTAAGCGGGACATAGTCTAAACCTTTCGCGGCTTGGCGCGCATTTCAAAAGCTTCGATAATGTCATTGACTTTGAAATCTTTATAACCAGAAATAGAAATTCCGCACTCAAAATTTACTTCTACTTCCTTTACATCTTCTTTAAAGCGCTTCAAGGCTTCTAAGCGGCCTTCGTAAATGATTTTTTTATCCCGGATAATGCGGATATTTTTGCCGCGGATCATTTTACCGTCTTTTACAAAGCACCCGGCAATCACTCCAACTTTAGAATATTTGAATAAATTGCGCACTTCGGCATGTCCCAGGATAAATTCCTCGTATTCCGGCTCAAGCAATCCGCCCATGGCCAGCTGGATATCCTCGGTGCATTTATAAATAATATCATAAATACGGGTGTCTACCCCTTCTTGTTCCGCCCTTAACTTGGCTTGAGTGTCAAAATTAACATGAAATCCGATCAAGATAGAAGAAGAAGCTTTGGCCAGCATAATATCGCTTTCATTGATTGACCCAATCCCTTTATGCACAATATGGATATTAATTTCTGCGGTCGATAATTTTTGCAAGGATTGGCAAAGGGCTTCCAGAGAACCCTGGACATCGGCTTTGACAATTAGGTGCAAATCTTTTCTTTTTCCTTCACGGATATGTGCGGAAAAATCTTCCAAAGAAAATATTTTGCCCTTCATGACTTTTTCCCTTTTTTCCTTATTGAGCTGGGCTAATTCCTTGGCCCTCTTATCGGAGGGGACATTTTCTAAAAGATCTCCGGGCTGGGGTACGCTATTTAATCCCAAAATCTCAACCGGCATAGAAGGCCCGGCACTTTTTATCTTTTTCCCTAAATCATTAATAAGGGCGCGTACTTTCCCAAAAGTTTCCCCCACTACAAAAGAAGAACCGATTTTCAAGGTCCCTTTTCTGACCAGAACTGTAGCAATCGGCCCTAGATTCCGATCTAATTTTGCGTCAATCACAACGCCATAAGCTGGGCCTTCGGAAGTAGCTTTTAATTCCTGCACCTCTGCAACTAATAAGATCATTTCCAAAAGCTGGTCAATATTTTGATTTTGCTTAGCTGAAATACCTACAGTTACGGTTTGTCCTCCCCATTCTTCGCACAAAAGGCCATGATCCGCTAATTGTTGTTTGACCCGGTCAAGATTGGCTTCGGGCTTATCAATTTTATTGATCGCTACAATAATCGGCACCCCGGCAGCCCGGGCATGGTCAAGCGCCTCAAGCGTTTGCGGCATCACCCCGTCATCTGCTGCGACTACCAAAATCGCAATATCCGTTACTTTAGCCCCGCGCGCCCGCAGAGCAGTAAATGCTTCGTGGCCAGGCGTATCCAAAAAAGTAATTTTTTTACCATGAATTTCTACTTGGTAGGCCCCGATATGCTGGGTAATTCCGCCGGCCTCCCCCTCTACAATATTGCTCTTGCGGATCGTATCTAAAAGCTTGGTTTTTCCATGGTCAACATGGCCCATAATCGTTACAATCGGAGGCCTTTCTTCTTTTCCGGTTTCTTGTTTGTGGGCTTCATAGCCTTCGCCCCCGCGTTCTTTTATATCCAAAACAATAACTTTATTAAAAGTCGCGGCAATTTCCTTGGCAATATTAGAATCAATCAATTGGTTCAGGTTAGCTAAAATCCCTTTTGACATCAGGGCTTTAATAATATCGCTATTTTTGAGATGCAATTTTTCCGCTAATTCTTTGACCAATATTTCTTTGGCGGATAAAACAATGGTTTCACTAGGAGGGATTTGGCTTTGGGGCGGAGGGATAACTTCTTCAAGAGGTTCCTGGACTGCTTCTGGTTTTATTTCTTCTTCTATAATTTTTGGCTCTTCTTTTTTGGGCGGGGTTTTTGCGGGTTTTTCTTTTTGTTCTTCGATCAGTTCTTTAACTAATTTAGCAGATTCTGCTTCAAGTGAAGAAGCCGCAGTTTTAACATTAATATTTAAATCTTTTAATATCTTTATAAGGTCTTTAGATTCCAACCCTAATTCTTTAGCGAGTTGGCTGACTTTTATTTTTTCATTACTCGGCTTTGGATTCATCGGCTTTTACCTCCTTTGAATCCCCAGAGAGTTCGTTTTTTTCATTGATTATATCAATTTTCCAACCCGTAAGCTTAGAAGCTAAGCGTACATTCTGCCCTTCTTTTCCAATGGCTAGTGATAATTGGTCTTCTGGCACGATAATTTTGGCAGAATTGTCTTCCGGATTAAGTTTAACCGCACTGATTTTTGCCGGGCTTAAAGCATTTACAATAAAAGCTTTGGGATCTTCTTTCCATTCAATAATATCGATTCTTTCATTGCCGATCTCGCGCAAAATATTCTGGATGCGGTTTCCCATATGCCCAACGCAAGTTCCCACTGCAGTTACATTGGGATCATGCGATAAAACAGCTACTTTGCTGCGCCGGCCAGCTTCGCGGGCAATGCCTTTTATTTCCAGCACTCCTTGCTGGATTTCTGGGATTTCCATTTCAAAAAGCTTTTTGATCATGCCGGGATGCGCACGCGAGATATAGACTACGGGTCCGCGGGAAGAATTTTGCACATCTACAACATAGACTTTTATCTTTTCTCCTATGCGGTAATATTCTCCGCGCGCCAATTCGCTAACAGTTAAAATACTCTCTAACCGCCCTAAATTTACGAGAAAACCGTTAAATTCTTTCCTTTGGATAGTTCCAGTAACTAGCTCTCCCTTTTTTGCAGTAAACTCTTCTAGGGTTTTGTTTTTTTCAGCTTCACGGATTCTTTGGATAATAACTTGCTTGGCGGTTTGTGCTGCAATCCGGCCAAAATCTTTTTCGGTGATTTCAATTTCCAGCGTGCCTTCCAAATCAATATCCGGCTGGATTTTTTTGGCTTCTTTTAAAGAAATTTCAGCATATTGGTTGGTCGGGGCCGGAACTACTTTTTTTAAGGCGAAAATCTTGTAAGAGCCGTCTTCTTCAATTTTTGTCCTAACTTGCTCGTTTTCCAAGTGGTATTTTTTTTTAGCCGCAGAAGACAAGGCTGCTTCCAATGCCGAAACTAACGCTTCTTTTGAAATATTGCGGTCACTGAGAATCTGGTTAAGAACTTGAGAAAACCCTTCAATTTGTACCATTTTTCCCTCCGCAAAATAAAAAGTGGGCGAAAAACCCACTTTGAAGCATTATAGCAATTTTTTCGCTTTGCTTCAACTGCCTAAAAATCAAGAGGGAAATTACCTTGTGGGCAATTCCCCTCTTGAAAAAACCTAAAAACTATTAAAAAACTACATCATGCCTTCCATGCCGCCGCCCATTCCACCCATGCCTCCCATACCTCCTGGCATTGGTGGCATTTTCTTTTCATCTTCCGGCTTTTCTGCAATCAATACTTCAGTCGTTAGAAGCATAGATGCAATCGAAGCCGCATTCTGCAAAGCGGATTTAGTTACTTTAACTGGATCAACAATTCCGGCTTTGAACATATCCGTAAACTCCAGCTTCAAAGCATCAAAACCAATTCCATCATCCTTAGAGCGGATCTTTTCTTTTAGCTGTGTAACAATAACAGATCCTTCCCCGCCGGCATTGGCAATGATTTGCTTAATCGGCTCTTCCAAGGCTATTTTTACAATCGTTGCGCCGATTTTTTCTTCGCCTTCCATTTCTTTTTCCAATTTTTCCAAAGCTGGAATAATATGGATAAAAGCCGAACCGCCCCCGGCAATAATGCCTTCTTCAACTGCCGCCCGAGTTGCAGAGAGAGCGTCTTCGATCCGGTGCTTTTTCTCTTTTAATTCGGTTTCAGTTGCAGCTCCAGCTTTTATGATCGCAACTCCGCCGGATAGCTTAGCCAATCTCTCCTGTAATTTTTCTTTATCATAAGAAGAATCAGAAGCATCGATTTCTTTCTTGATTTGGCTGATGCGGTCTTTAATGGCTTTTTTATCGCCGTTACCTTCAATAATTGTGGTTTCTTCCTTGCGCACAATTATCTTTTTGGCTTGGCCAAAAATAGTAGCATCAACTTTTTCTAGGGATAGGCCCTTATCTTCTGCCACTACTTCGCCGCCGGTTAGAATAGCGATATCTTCCAACATGGCTTTCCTGCGGTCGCCGAATCCCGGAGCTTTTACTGCTACGCAATTCAGCGTGCCGCGCAGCTTATTAACAACAATCGTTGCCAAAGCTTCGCCTTCGATATCATCTGCAATTACCAATAAAGGCTTAGATTCCTGCACAACCTTTTCCAAAGTTGGCAAAAGATCTTTTATCGCAGTGATTTTCTTGTCGGTAATTAGAATATAAGGATTTTCTAAAACCGATTCCATACGGTCGCGGTCTGTTACCATATAAGGAGAAGCATATCCTTTATCGAATTGCATTCCTTCTACAGTTTTCAAATCATTTTCAATTCCTTTTGATTCTTCAACCGTAATAACCCCGTCTTTTCCGACTTTTTCCATTGCATCCGCAATAAGGTTGCCGATTTCGCGGTCATTATTCGCAGAAATCGCCGCAACTTGAGAAATCGCTTCTTTGCTCTCAACTGGACGGCTGATCTTTTTAAGTTCCTCAACTGCAGCTTGAACCGCTTTTTGGATTCCTCTTTTTAATAACATCGGATTAGCGCCAGAAACAACGTTTTGCAGGCCTTTCTTAAAAATTATATGGCCCAAAACCGTTGCAGTAGTTGTTCCATCGCCAGCGATGTCATTGGTTTTGGAAGCGACTTCTTTTAGAAGCTGCGCCCCCATATTTTCAAAAGGATTCTCTAAATCAATTTCTTTTGCGATGGTAACCCCATCATTGGTAATTGTTGGTGAGCCCCATTTTTTTTCGAGAACGACATTGCGTCCGCGAGGGCCTAAAGTAACTTTTACTGCTTCAGCTACTTTAGTTACGCCTCTTTCAAGTGCTCGCCAAGCTTCGTCATAGAATACTATTTGCTTAGCTGCCATTTATCATTCACTCCTTTATTATTATTTTTTAATTGCGAGAACATCTCTTTCGCCCAAGATAATTAGTTCTTCGCCATTGATCTTTACTTCGTTTCCGCCGTATTTGCTGTAAATAACTTTATCGCCGGCTTTTACTTCTAAAGCGACTTTTTGCCCGTTATCCAAAACGCGGCCGCTGCCAACAGCAACAACCGTTCCTTCAGAAGGTTTTTCTTTGGCTGTATCTGGAAGCAAAATTCCGCTGGCAGTTTTTTCTTCTTGCGCTTCGGGCTTTACAATCAACCGATCACCCAAGGGAATCAATGTGGCCATGTTTATTTCACCTCCTTTTTTCTTCTAGAATTTTCCCTGCTACTATTATTAGCACTCGTTAATAATGAGTGCTAACAGGCTTCATATTTTATAGAGGCTTCATTTCTTTGTCAAGGGGCAATTTAAAAAATATTGGTTTGAATTTTATATCCCAAGTTGTACAATAGTTTTCAAATATGGTTGAGCCTGTAAATAACTTTGCCCAAGCTTATGCTGCTTCCTCTTTGATGGCGATTGGCGATATTGAAAAAAAGCTTCGCCAGCACGGCATAAAAATCGACGCTAATCTCCCCCAAATTTCTGCCAGGGAAATCGAGAGTTTTATCTCCCAGGTAGATCGTTTATCGATAATTGAACCCGCTCAAGAATTCAATTCGCGAAAAAAATATTCTCCAGAAGAAAAAGTTTTTCGCCAGCAGGCTTTGCGCGAGAAAAAAGAAAAAAGAAAAGATCGAGAAAAACAAGGACAAGAAGAAGAAAAAGCCGTAATAAAAGTGTTGTTCTGGGATAAGCTGGCCTTGAATTTTTCCCCGATCCAAATAAAAGAATATATAGTCAACCTGGCAAAAAACTTTGCTCAACTGCCAGAGGAAGAACAGCCTTATATCCGCCAAGCCTTGAAAGATATAAGGGGTAAATTATTAAAAATTGGTATTGCGAAAAAAGAGATTATCAATTTTGAGCAATTAATCCAAAAAAGCGTAGCCCAAGATTTACGCATTTATATAAAAAAATCTTTGGTCAGCCAATTATTTCATAGTGCAAAAATGCTGGACCTGGCTTTAAATAAAGACAGCTTGCATTTGATTTTATCTACCCTTTCCCCCCAATCAAAATTAGAAAATTTAGCCCAGTTATTAGAGATTTCAAAGCAAATGGGTCTGGACCTGAATTTTTGGATTTCTTATTGGAATGCGGAAAAAATTTCCCTTTCCCCGTCAGGAGAAGTGATTATAGATTATACGGCGCTGGAAGCAGAAAAAATACTGGGATTGGCCAAAGATGAATACCGTACCATTGAATACCAGCGCTTGATCACGAACTCTTTATTTGAAAAAGCAACTTTATTTTTTAAGCTTTGGCAGATTAAGGATGAATTAAAGCTAATGGGCATTGGAAATGAAGAAATTGCTTTTCTTTTTCAGCAAGCTAAGCATTTGGCTTGGCTAAAAACAATTGCGGAGCTCAAAGAACTCCATCTAAAAAGAGTTTTTTCTAGCTCGCAGAAGGATTTCATCTATTTTTCTTTTTTGATAGAAAAATTAACCCTAAAAGCGCGGCGCCTAGGTTCGCACATTTCTGCGTCCGGCAGCGTTTGGATCCGCCAAAAATTGGAAGACCTAGCAATTGAAACTGCACAGTATAAGCTGGATCTCATGCGTTCTTTACAAAAGTTAGAATTTGATTCCCAGCGTGAAAATGATATCCAATGGCTGGAAAAAACGCTTCTAAAATTTCAGCAAAAGCGCAAAAAACTATAGCAGGTTCAATAACTTAATGCCACAAATCTTCAATGAGTCCATCTTCTAGTTCTTGCTGAGATGATTTAATTGCTGATCTAGTATTAGTATCATTAATCGACTGTAAAGTTTCTATCAATTGATTAAAAAGAGTGGCTTTTGCTAAGACAAGAGATAATAGAGATTGATCGACTTTTTCGTCGTTCAAAAGTTTGCTTATGCTCTCTTCATCCATTATCTTAACCAAAGTTTCTAATGCTATTGTCCTAATATTTATATCTTTATTCGGGTCTCTTAATATAGACAGCACAGTTTCGCTAGCACTAGGAATACCTATTTCTCCCATCGCTTTAATTGCAGCTTCCTCAAGAAGTTTCTTAAAAGATGAAGAATCTGTAAAAAGCTTCGAAAAACTCAAAAAGTAATAATCATTATAATTTCCAAATTTACCTAAGACTTTAACTGCTTCTATTGCATTAAGAGTTCTACTCATAGATTCATAAGCTCTATTCATAGAATCATAGTTTTTCATAAAAGATTTAAGGATAGTAAGTGCGGTATTCCTAGCTATTCCAAAATGGCCAAAATTTTCTTCTAATGATTCAGCAGCTGCTAATCTGACAAGACAATTTTCATTTTCTAATTGGGCAAGCAGAAGGGCTTCATCCGTAATTGTTGTAAATCTATTTAAACTTTTAATTGCGGCTACTCTAATTTGAAAATCAAGAGGGTCATCAA
This sequence comes from uncultured bacterium, assembly GCA_964528395.1. Classification (GTDB taxonomy): domain Bacteria; phylum Margulisbacteria; class WOR-1; order CAZGTC01; family CAZGTC01; genus CAZGTC01. Next base: position 180,624 of record CAZGTC010000003.1, on the reverse strand, counting down.
TTCCATTCAATAAAGCCAATAAAATCCCTCTAGCTGCGGGATCTCCTGAATAACCGAGTGCTTCAATTGCTGTTTTTCTCACTGAAACGTCTCTGTCTTGCAATGCACTTTGTAAAGGTTCTATTGATAGAAGATCTCCAACTTTACCAAAAACTTCTGCTACAGGAGTTCTGATGCCAAATCCTTCAGAATCGAAATTAGCAATAAGAAAATCCCTAAAATTAGCGATAAGAAAATCTCTACCCTGATTAACACGTAATCTCATCAAAATTTCAGCTATTTCTATTCTGTCTGTTTGATCAAGTTCGGGTAATGTCAGCATATTTATTAAAAAAGGAACCATTTCTGTTGTAGCAGAAGAAAATAAGGTGTTTCGTAAATCTATTCTTCTCTGAAAAATAGACTCCCTAAATTGTTCCAGTATTCTAGAGGCTGTTCTCCTGATAAAAGGATCAGCAGATTGAGTTGCTTTTTGCAGATTGTTTACTATCGATGAAGATAAAAACTCTAATTCTTTCGGATTAATTAAAATACTTCTGGGTTGTGCTATTGGTATTCCAATCGGCCTGTCTTCATTCTTAAAATAGCCCCCTACGTTATTGCCAGATCTAAATAAAACAACTAGTTCCCCGCCGATACGCAACTGTCGGCTTATTTCTAATGAAATATCATTTCCATTTGTCAAAACACGCATCGCGTATAAGAAATTGCCTAGATCAACTTCTAGATATTTTGAATCTAATGATGTTATCATGCCTAGCAAATGGGAATTTAATTGGGGAGTAAATAAATTATTAGTTTGAGTTAGTTGATGAATTCTATTAACATTTCTAGCAAAAGGGGATAATTGGCGCGCACGTCGTAAGACGCCTCCATCAACAACTCTCTTCCCATGTTGAACATTTATTCCTGAATAAAGATTTTGTATATTAATCATTACGTATGTATTTCGGCAGCTTTAGAAAAAAATTTCAGCTATAAGAAAAAATTTATAGCAAGTTCAAAAGCTTGTGGGTTTGGGGAATAAGGCGGACGTTATTTAATCTTCTTTTTGCCATATTAAAAAAAGAAAATATCTGGTCAGTATGCGGCCGGTGTTTTATTTTTCCATGCGGAGTAACCGGCTGGAGCACTGCCTGGATATTGGGATCAATATTGGCAATCAGCTGGGCCGCAGCATCAATTTCCATGGGCTTGCTTTCCTTGGTAAAAACTATCTTGACAAAAACTTCTTTGAGATAGGCTATTTCTAAGAATTTTTGGTGTTCATTCGCATAATTATTTTCTTTGGTGGCGCTAGGCAGCTTGATATCCATGGCTATGATATCCACGTCCCCAATAATTTCTTCCAGCTGCTTTGGGAGGGTCCCATTGGTATCCAAATAAACCTTATATTTTTCCTTTTTCAATAAAGGCAGGAATTCTTTTAAAAAATCAACTTGCAAAAGCGGCTCGCCCCCTGTCAAAGAAATAGAATGGGAAGAACCTTTGGGCTTGTCAATTTCTTTAATTAAATCGATCAATGCATTTGTATTAATTGGATTAAGCTGTTTGGTAAAATGCTGGGTTCCCGGCTCTTTTTCTATTTTAAAATCTGGGGAAAAGCTCCGGGCTGCTTCTGTATCGCAGTATTCGCAATTTAGATTACAGGCAGAAAAGCGCACAAAAACCTGTTTATATCCTATATAAGGGCCTTCACCCTGAAAAGAGGCAAAAACTTCGTTAAGCTGTGGCATCAATAATGATTTCTTCCCTTATTTCCATTTGCTGGTTAATGTGGTGATCCGTATGGATTGCATCTGCCTTAGCCTTTATTTCTTCGGGCAAAGCCGGCAGGTCCTGCAAATCTTTTAGTCCAAATTGCTGTAAAAATTCAGCAGTTGTAGCATATAAAATTGGCCGGCCCACGGCATCGGATCGGCCTACTTCTGCAATTAAGCAACGCTTTAAAAGGGTTTCGAGCGGAGAATCCGATAAAACCCCGCGGATTTCTTCTACCTCTTGCTTGGTCAAAGGCTGTTTATAAGCAATAATTGAAAGGGTTTCTAATGCAGCTTTAGTTAATGGCACCTCTTGGGGAGAATTTAAAATTTTATCCACAAATTCTGCATTTTCTATGGCAGTTGCCAATTGAAAGCCTCCTGCTACTTTTAAAACTTTGATGCCGCTTTGCTCATATTTTTTCACCAAAGCTTCAAAGGCTTGGGAAATTATATTTATACTAACCCCGGTTATATCGCTGATGGCTTTTTCTGATAAAGGGTGGCGCGAAACTAATAATAAAGATTCCATGATGCTCTCTAGCTTATTTTGGTCAAATTCCATGGTTTGGCATCTTCCTTTCTGAAATGATTATATCATTAAATTTTTCGGATTGGTTCAAGGCAATCTCATTGCGCCGGGCTAATTCCAAAATTGCCAAAAAAGTAACCACAATTTCCATGCGGGTATGCCGGGTAAAAAGCTCCCGAAAAGCCACGCCCTCTTTTTTGGATTTAATCCGTTCCGTAATTTCAATTATGCGCTCTTCTACTGTAACCGGCTCGTCAAAGATAATGCTTTTTTCTTCTTCAGGAGTCTCGTCCCAAATCTTTTGGAAGGCCTCTACCAGATCTTTTAAGGAAACATTCGAAAGCTTAAATCTTTCTGGCTGGACCATATCGCTTACGACATGCTCGCGCCGAAAATAAATGCGGTCAAAAAGTTTCTTTTTTTCTGCTAGGGATTCAGCGGCTTCCTTAAAAATTTTGTACTGCGACAAGCGGTTGATCAGGTCTTCTTTAATTTCTTCTTCTGGCTCATCTTTTTCAACCGGCAGCAGCAGGGAAGATTTGGCCTCGAGCAAATAAGCGGCAAAAAGCAAAAATTCTGCCGCTAAATTGATATTCATATCTTTTAGGCTTTTGAGATAATCTAAATAAGCCCGGGTTATTTGGCTAAGCGAGACTTCATGCAAAGGGAGAATCTGCAGGTCAATAAGATGCAGCAATATCTGAAAAGGGCCTTTAAAAACAGGGTTATCAATCTGAAAATCCAGGCTGGCGCCCTCGCTTAGATCTTCAATATGTATTCCTGGAAAAAGAGAAGGCATAATTAATTTAATCCCACGACTTTTTTAACTTCTTTTAATGTACTTTGGGCAGCTTGTGAAGCCTTTTCCCGGCCTTTTTCCAATAAAGAAGCAATTTTTACAGCATCAAACTCTTTGCGTTTTTCCTGAATCGGCAAAAGTTTATTAATGATTTCTTGCGCTAATATCTTTTTGCACTCTACGCACCCTATTTCGGATTTTTTGCAGGCTTTTTCAATTTTGTCTTTTTCTTTTGCATTAAATAAAGAATGATAGGCAAAAACCCCGCAAATATCCGGGTGCCCGGGATCCTCTTTTTTGATCCGGCTGGGATCAGTAATCATAGACATGATTTTTTTCTGGATAATTTCCTTGGAATCAGATAAATTGATCGTATTCCCATAAGTTTTACTCATTTTACGGCCATCCAATCCGGGCAAGGTCGGGATATGGGTTAATTCTTCTTTTGGCAAGGGAAAAACTTCTTTTTTGTATAAAAAGTTAAAGCGCCGCGCAATCTCCCGCGTTATTTCAATGTGCGGCAACTGATCCTGCCCGACTGGCACAACTTCAGCTTTATACATCAATATATCTGCAGCCTGTAAAACCGGATAGCCCAAGAAGCCATATGTCCCTAAATCCCGGTCTTTTAGCTCTTGAATTTTACTTTTGTATGAAGGAATCCTTTCCAGCCAGCCCAAGGGCGTAATCATAGAAAGGATAAGATGAAGCTCCGAATGTTCCGGCAGATCGGATTGGAGAAAAATAGTAGCCTTATCCGGATCTAGTCCAATGGATAATAAATCAATAAAAGCTTCTTTAATATTCGTGCGGAAATCGTGGGTATCTTCATAAGAAGTAGTCAAAGCATGCAAATCCGCGATTTCAAAAAAACATTCGTATTTATCCTGCAGTTTTTTCCAGTTTTCCAATGCCCCAATCAAATTACCTAAATGGAGCCGTCCGGATGGCTGGATGCCCGAAAGAACGCGCTTTTTTTTCATTAAAATAAATTATAACACAAAGTAGTCGAGGTTGCTTGTCATGAAGATTTGTCTGGTTTTGTATTGAGATAATGCAGGCTTTCATCGATTATCTTTTTGAGCGCTGGCCCGGCTGTTGTTTCTCCCCAATAAGTTCCAGCACGCGGATTATCAATAATTACCAGCACGCAAATTTTTGGATTACTCGCTGGCGCAAAAGCCATAAAAGACCCGACAAAGCGATCCTTATAATAACCCCGCCCGCCTTCAATAATTTTTTGCGCTGTCCCGGTTTTTGAAGCCACGGTAAAGTACTTATTTTTTAGCCGTTTTCCAGTGCCCAAAGTAGTAGTTTCTTCCATCATTTCAACTACCTCTTTGGCGGCTTTTTGTGAAATAGCCTGCCGGATTTTATTTGCCTCGAAAACCTTTAGATATTGGCCGTCCAAACTTTCTACTTTTTTGATCAGTACAGGGTTTTGCAAAACGCCTTTATTCGCTACTGCACAGTAGGCGGTAATTAATTGGATGGGAGTCACTGCAATCGACTGGCCAAAAGTCATCATGGCAATATCTGGCTTATACCATCTAGTATAATGCCGAAGCAATCCCGCGCTTTCCCCTGGAAGCCCAATATCCGTAGATGCCCCAAAACCAAAATTTCTTATGCCCTCATAAAATTTTTGCGGCCCAATCCCAAGCCCAACCTGGACAGAACCTGTATTAACTGATTCCTGCAGCATTTCAGAAACAGTCAAAGTATTTTTAAAGCGATGAATTGCATGGGCATTTTCTATAACTTTTCCCCCGACTGTAATAGAAGTTAAAAATTTTAAGCGGGTATCTTTCTTAAATAAGCCTTCATTTACCCCAATAGAAGCAGTAATAACCTTAAAGGTTGATCCTGGCTCATAAACCCATGAAACTGCTTGCGTCTGCCAGTTTTTTGCCGGATATTTGAAATATTGGTTGGGATCATAATTAGGATAGCCGGCCATGCCCAAGATTTCATTCGTCTTGGGATCCATGACAATAGCAATCCCCATATTAGCATTATTCTTTTTTACGGCATTTTCGAGTTCTCTTTCCGTAATATATTGGATAGTTTCATCAATTGTTAAAGTTAAATTCATTCCTGGAGTGGGCTTCTCAACCAATTTTTGCTCGGCAAATGAGATGGTTTTCCCAAAAGCATCTTTTTCAATCAAAAGTTTGCCTTCCTTGCCTTTTAAAAATTTATCCCACCCTATCTCCAACCCAAAAAGGCCTTGATTATCTATGCCGCAAAAACCTATGAGCTGGGACGCAAGCCGGCCTTTGGGGTAAACTCTTTTTTGTTCCGTAATCTTATGGATGCCTTTTAAATTCAAGCTGTCAATTAACTTGGCTTTTTGATCATCCACTTTGCGGCTGACCCAGACAAAATGCGACTCGCGGTTAAAACGATTGGCTAAATCTATTTCTTTTAAATTGAGAATTTTGCTTAGAATCTGGGCGGTTTGCTTTTTATTTTCTACTTCACGAGGAACGGCAAAATAAGAAGAAACATCAATTAAGGTCGCTAAGACGCTCCTGTTGCGGTCCAAAATATCCCCGCGCGGAGAAGATAAAGAGATCAAGCGGTAGCGCTGGTTTTGGATTTTTTCTGCATAAAAATTATTCTGGATAACCTGGATAAAAAAAAGCTTGCCGGCCAATAAAATAAAGATTACCAAAAAAAAATTAATCAGCCATTGGATGCGCGTCTTAGTATTCATTTTATTTTAATATTTCTTTTAAAGTTAAACTCAATTCGGTTTTGGCATCGTTGCCGCTTTTGATATTCAATCCAGCTTGTTTTATTCTTTTTAAACCATGCATAAGGCTTGCCTGATTGAAATTACGGCTCTGTTCAAGAGATTTTTGCACATAGAAATGATTCGATTTCAAAATCTGCGCCAAGCTATAAGCTGAAGGGTTGTTTTGGGATAAGATTTTTATCTGCAATAACATCCTTATTTGCGAAGCCATTAGCCCTAAAATAGCAAAAGGCTCGGGATTATTATGCATTAGCTTGTTCAAAATGGCAAAAGCCGCGGATTTTTTTTTCTGCCCGATTTGATGGCTCAAAAGAAAAACATTAATATCGCTTTCCGCGGTTTGGAGCTTGATATCCGCAGTTTCAATTTTATTGCGCTCCCCTATATAAGCATTCAATTTATCTATTTCGCTTGCCAAGTTGTAAAAAGAAGCGCCCATAAGGTCAATCATAAAACTGGCAGAGGCAGGAGAAATTTCTTTGCCTTTTTGGCGCGCATAATTTATGACAAAATCTATAGCCTTATCCTTTGCCCATTCATTCAAAGCTGCAAATTCCTCGACCTGCGCAATTTTTTTGAGTTTTAAATAAAATTCCTTGCGCTTGTCCGGCCAACCCCTAAATTTAAAAACCAAAACAATAGATGAGTCTAAATTGTTCAATGCCCCTATAAAAACATCCAATTGCTCGGTTTTTTTATTTTTTGCCGGGGTTTCGAATAAAGCCTTAGCTTCGACCAGGATAAATCTTTGAGCATTAAATAATCCGGCAAAGCTGATGTTTTCTATTAATGAAAATAAATTTGCAAATGACCCTTCAATTTTTTCTACGTTTTCAGGGGCAAAGCCTTGGTTTTTAATGAGCTGGGAAATTCTTTGGTCAATCAGGTAGTCTTCGTCACCGCATAAGAGATAGATGTTTTCTTTCATAAGCCAGAAGATAATAACATTTTTTCATTTTCAATGGTAGTTTGCTCTCCATGGCCTGGATAAACAAGGGTTTGGCTAGGGAGATTAAAAATTCTTTTTAAAGATTGGCGCATTTTTTGCGGGCTGCTGCCCGGTAAATCTGTGCGTCCAATATCTCCCGCAAAAAGCGTATCCCCGGAAAAAAGCACATTTTCTTCTTTATTATAAAGGCAAATCGCCGATGCATCGTGTCCTGGAGTTTCTAATACTTCAAAAACCAAAGGCCCTATTTGTATCAGATCATGGTCTTTTAACCAGCGATTAATCCTAAGCTTTTGTAATTCAGCAAACATTTTTCCATCTTCATGCATAGCAGTTGCGATATTATAATAAGAAGCCAAGCTTGCATTTGCCCCTACATGGTCATAATGTGAATGCGTATTAATAATTAGCTTGGGCTGGAGTTTTTCTTTTTCAATCGCTTGTTTAATTTTCTCTGCTTCATCGCCTGGATCAATAATCAAGGTATCCCCATTTATGGCAGAGACTAAATAACAATTTGTTTGTAAATATCCAATTGGAATAATTTTTATTTTCATATATTAATAGAGAGCCGGCACCCAGAATTGAACTGGAGACCTACTGATTACGAATCAGTCGCTCTACCAACTGAGCTATGCCGGCCCATTAACCGATAGCTTATAACTAATAACTTATAACAAAATCCTTATAGTGGGATTTCGCAAGAATTCGTAAATTAGGTTGCCCCAACCTAATTTTACTTGGATGAAATTATATCATAGGAAAAAAGTTAATTAACAAAAAGTTATCGGTTATAGGTTATGAGTTATTGGTTAGAGAGCCGCCGGAGGGAATTGAACCCACAACCTACTGATTACAAATCAGTTGCTCTGCCAGTTGAGCTACAGCGGCCCATCAACAAATAACTTATAACATTTAACAGATAACAGGGGAATTATATCATATGGTCAAACTCAACCTTAGACTAGTTAGCAATTAGCATAATTAAAAACCGAAGGCTAAACCTGTCTGCCGACAGGCAGGCGCCTCGGTTTCCCAATTCAGTTTTGGTAACCGCGACGTTCAGTCGCTGGTTCCTAACTAATCTCAACATCTATTACCGAAGAGCTTATTTTGATGATAAACTAAATCACCAGCTGCTCATTAAAAGTTGGGCATTTTTATTATTAGCTTTTATTTGGTTGGATTTTGGCTCAACGACCCATTCAAATTTTTCTGTTACAAAAGTATTGTTTTTATCATTTCGATTCTGATGGCAAAGGAAAGTTACAATAAAAGCATTTCCTTCCAGATTTGTTACCCAGCCTTTTTCATTTATGGTTGTTCCAAAAGACCGTGTCAAATTAAGGACATTATTTAAGGCTATATTTATTTTTGTGCCTTTACGAGTGATAGAATTTTTTACCATATCAATGCTTTTATTGGCTAAATTATCCTTATTATCAAGTTCTAACTCTTTGGTAATTTCTATTTTCTCTCTTTCAGTTGCATGATCCTCTTTTTTAAGGTCTTTATTTACAGCCACCAAAGTTTGAAGTTCTGCTTGATAAGGATCCAATCTTAAAGCCTGTTTATAAGAATTTTCTGCTTCTAGATCCATGCCTAAAGCCTTATAACTATGCCCCATTTCTGTATAAGCAGATAATAGGGAAGGCGATAATTCAGTTGCTTTTATGTATTTAGCAATGGCTTTTTCATAGTTTTTTGCCGAAAATTGCGCATGGGCTTCGCGGAAATACCTTTTGGATAAAAGATCAGAAAAAACCAAGGCATTTATATTATCGGGTTCTTCAGCTAAAAGTTTTTTAATTTGGGAAATAGAAGCATCCTCATTTCCCGCTTTCCAATAAGATTTTGCCAGCCAATAACGGGCACGCGCATGCTTCGGATTTATCACCAAAGCTTTTTGGTAGTTATAAATAGCACTGCTATAGTTTTTCTTTATGTAACTCTGATAGCCAGATATATAAAATGTTTCTGTAGGTTCAATTACTGCAGATTCCCTGACCCAGCCTTCTTTTCCATCTTTTAAGCGAACGCAATACCATGGTTTTTTGAAAAGCCCTTGGATTTCTTCGCCCTTACCAATATACCTTAAGATCTTTTTGCCCCTATCCTTTTTATCTTCTACCAAGAGCACAGTATTTTCTTTTATCTTTATCGGCCAGCCTTCGCTTTGCAATTCTTCTTTAACTTTTTCATCTACAGCATCACTTTTTTCTTCTTTTAAGGCGACCGAATTTTTGGATGAAGAAACTGCAAAATCTAAAGAACGTACAATATATTTTCTGTTTGTTCCTTCAATATTAAAACGGGCAAAATGCAAGCCGGATTTCAAGTCGCGGGGAATAGGCACAACCCCGCTCCAAGTCATTTTATCTTTTGAGGTTAGAACAACTTCAGGGGCAGAAAAATCAAAAGTAACCGCAACTTTATTGACTGGGGAAGCGCTGCGCGCCCATAAAGATAAAAACGCCCCATTATCAACATTTTTGGGATAAAGTATTGTTTCTAGCCAAACTAAGGGTACTTCTTCGGTTGCTTCAGTTGGGCCAGCTTTCATACTGACTTCAGCTCGGCTAACCGGCATTTCTCCTGCCCAAACTAATCCAGCAAATAAAACGAAAAACAGCACCAAAAATAGACTAATTTGCTTCTTTTTCATCCTTTACCCCCCAAATTAAAAATTTAATTGGTTAAAAGAATATTATCAATTCTCAAATCAACCGGTGCTTTTTCGCTCTCTCCAATAAAAACTATCTGGCATTTTAGTAAACCGCCGGATTTCCCATTAGTATTAGGATCCCAGCGGTTATTGCCAACTTTTGGATTATCATCCCTAAAAGCAGAAAAAGGAATAGAAACACGAGAAAATCCCTTGCCTAAAATATTTACTTCAGCCACCCACTTATCGTCCTTGGTTGGGATCCATCCTTTTTCGCTGTCTTGTTCAAGTTTATTATTGTTATTATCATCTTCATACAGCTCAATTTTTACTTTGCCGCTAAATTTATCATGGCCATAGACATCAATTTGCAATCGGCTATAATCAGAAGCATTTACTGACATGTTCGTACCAATCCCGCCCACATACCAATTTTTTGCCCGGCCTTTGACACTCAATGAATAAAGTCCGCAAGAATCAGAAATAAAATCAACTGAACCTTTTTCTTTGCTGTTTTTTACTGTGTTTAATTCAACATTATCGAAACTAAACCATTCTGGATTGCGGGAATAATCTCCATCCTCAAAATTATCAATCAAAAAAAACGTCATTTGCGCATTAGAACAAAATGAAGCCAGGAAAAAAAATCCAAATAAAAATACCAGCACCCTTCTCATTTTTTTACTCTCTTTCTACTGCTATCTTCTATGGTCTCCGTAGCACTGAAATTCATTTTTTTCCTTTTCAGCTTACGGGTTTTCACCGGGTTAGTTTCTTGCTGCTTGATTATTTCATCAACTTCTTTTATTAGCTCTTCCACCGCCTTTCGCTCTTGTTGATCAATTAAACCATCCGGTTCAGCCTCTTTTGCTTCAGAAACAGTATTTCCATTATCTTGGGTTGCTTCCATTTTTGCACGTACTTCCTGTAATTCCCAATTTTTACGGTTGATTTCTAAAATAAGATTTTCTTTTTCTGCAACCAGGCGGTCGAATTTTTTACGCAGGGCCTCATTGGATTTTTTCAAGACTTCTTCATTGCCAAGCATATTGCTGATAATATCTTCATATTTTTTTATTTCTTTTTCCAAGCTGGTTTTTTCGGAAAGGACCTTGGTATGGGTGCGGTGGATTTCTTCATGTTCCAATTTGAGCTGGCGGAATTCATCTTCTGCGGGATTAGGTTCGCTCTCTGCCGTTACTTTTTCGTAGATGTTTTCTTTGGCACAATTGCATTTAGGCTTGCGCATTCCCTGTACAGTTAAAGCTACAAAAGAAACCATTAAGAGGCCCATTAAAGCGAAATTGAGCTGCCACGGGTCGAGAAAAGCCCGCTCACTGCTTTGGCCTTTATTTAAAACATCGCCAATGGTAGGAGTTGCAGATTTCATTTGGAGATTCAGAAAGAGGAAAACAAGCGCACAGATCAAAATGATTCCAATAAGAGAAATTAAAATCCACTTATTATTTTTCATTTTACACCGGTCCTTTCTATCCAAAAAATCTTTAATGATTATAACAATATAAAAAATATTGTCTACTAAAAAATAATGTTTTTTTGTGGCGGAAAAAATGCGGGAAAAACAGGAAAAAGAGAGAAATGCCGCAGGGCAGAATTGAACTGCCGACACAAGGCTTTTCAGGCCTCTGCTCTACCAACTGAGCTACCGCGGCATACCAACAGCTAACTTATAACCAATAACTTATAACAGTGGGTATTATTATTTTCTTCAGTTATCGGTCATCCGTTATAGGTTATTGGTTGGTGAGCCGCCTGGGGTTCGAACCCAGCACCACTTACTTAAAAGGCAAGTGCTCTACCAAATGAGCTAGCGGCCCCGATAACCGATAACAGATAACTAATAACTTATAACAAAACCATACAAGTTTACAGAAATATGGGGGTTTTTTCAACTAGTCTAATGTCTTTTGCGATTTGGGCTTGCAGTTTATGGATATGGTCAAAGTGGATTTCGGGCCGGATTTTTTTGATAAGATCAACTTGGATGATTTGGCCGATTAAATTACCCGAGAAATTAATCAGATGCGCTTCAACATTACACCCGCCAATTTTAAAAGTCGGCCGCTCCCCAATATTCACTGCTGCTCTAAAGTGAGAAGTGAAATGTGAACTGTGAACAGCAGCAGCATAAACTCCTGGCGATGGGATAAGTTTGTTTTTTGAAAGCTTTAAATTTGCAGTAGGAAACCCCAGTTTTTTACCGATTCCATGCCCTTTTTCTACTTGAGCGATAAAACGATAAGCATGTCCAAGAAGCTTAACTGCCAAATTAAAATCTCCAGCACTTAATAGTTCGCGAATCCTGCTGCTCTTAATATGCTGGCCTTGATAAGATTTGGCAGAAACAATTGAAACTCCAAACCCAAGTTTTTTTGATTCTTGCTTTAATATTGAAATATGGCCGGATCTTTCTTTCCCAAAAGCAAAATCATAGCCTGCAAAAATTCTTTTGATAGAAAGTTTTTTAAGCAGGATTTCTTCAATAAAATTTTTAGAGGATAAAGAAGCAATCTGCGGGGTAAAGCGTAAAACTAAAACCGCGTCTAAATTTAATGTTTCTAAAAAAGATAAGCGCTCTTCTAGCGTTGTGAGAAGCTTGAGGTTTTCTTTTTTTTGTAAAATTAACTGCGGATGCGGATCAAAAGTTAAAAGTACGCTTTTTAATTTATGCTTTTTTGCATATTTTACAGCTTGCTGGATAACTTTTTGGTGGCCGAGGTGCACGCCGTCAAACATGCCCAAGATCAAAATAATATTTTTTAAAGGGATGTCTTTTATATGATAAAAAACCTTCATTATTGGAATAGCCCTTTAACCAAAAAAGTCGCGTATTTGATATATTGGGAAGCCGGAAAAAGCAAAAGCTGGGAAATAATCAGCGTGCCAAAAACCCGGCCGGATATAATATAGAAAACCACAGTCCTTACATCTTGTTCTTTTCTTTTTCCGCGCGCAGCTTGGTCAGTTATATGCGCGCAAACTGGATCCACCATAATAGTTAAAAGAATGGTTGCCATTCCATTTACAATGCCTGAAAGCTGGACTGCGGTGATGCGGTATTCGGGAATATAAACTCCTGCAAGTAGCGAAGCTAAAACACCGATGGCATAGATCGAAACCATTAAAACATTCAGAAAAAGAAAAGTTTTTGGTATTCCAGCTAAGGATATGTTTTTTAATGCACTTAATCTTGGAATACGTAAACTTTGTTTAATTATTTTAAGGCCTTTGGGAGTAAATAATTTGATGATTAAATGCGGTACAGAACCAGTTTGTTCAAACCGTCTAATTCCCCGGGTAAATAAAGCAACCGCAGAGGGAGTCAGCAAAGCTGCAATTAAATTCCCAATAAAAGCCGCGAAGATTATAATTCGAAAATTACCTAAAAGCGCTGAAGGATCCCCTCTTAAAATCGCGGTATCTACCATGCCGCCTAAAAGCGGAGCCTGGATCATATTGGACATGCGCGAAATTAAGAGTGACGCATTCACAAAAGATAAAGAAGAAGCAATTTGCTGGGTACGCACCCCGGCCAAGCGCAGCGAGGCAGCCAAAGTCTCGGTGGCATGGATAATGCCAGTTAATATGCAAACAAATAATAAAGGTGACATAAAATTTAAAAAATCCTAATTTCCTAAAATCCTAATTTCCTAACAATGTAAAATTATTTTAATAATAATTCCTTGTTAGGACTTTAGGATTTAGGACTTTATTTTACTTGTTTTACCTTCCTTGTAGCTTTATAGATATCTTCTATCTCTCTAGTATAACTTTCCATAACTCTTAAAGCTAGCATTTCGGGGTCAATTTTTAGGTCTTCCAGGCCAATGGCTTTTACCGGAGTGTTTTTTGACGAAATATTCAAGCCAGTATGGATCAACGTTGAGTTTGGCGATTTAGTAGCAATTGAAACCGAAAGTTTTCTATCTTCAACAAACAAATCATCCCCTTTTCGATAGAGCACCTCGACTCCGCTCGGTGCCCAGGAATATCTCGTGCCCTGAGCGAAGTCGAAGGGCTCGCCTATTTTATTTATCCAATCTTTAATAATACTGATCATCAACCTCTGCCTGCAAACTGCCTTTTCCAAATCATTATCTTGGTGTTCCGCAATAAAATGGAGCATTTTTTCGCTAAAGATATGTTCTTCATTTGCAATATCTTCCAAGTCAACCATATGCTCTTTGACATCTGCGGCCCCGATAAAAGCTACGATTGCATCCTTTTCAAGAGCAAAATTATCTTTAATCCAGTTGGATCTTAATTGCTCCCCAGTATAATCAATCTTCTTTTCTACAAATTTCGAGTGCATTTATTAATCTCCGGCAGCTTTCGCATTTTCCGCACATTTTTGCTTTTCCTATATAACAAGAATATATATGATGAAAAGGAATATTGAGTTCTAGCCCTTTTTTAACAATTTCTATTTTGGTCATTTTTTTGGTAAAACTATCAACCTGCACTTTATTCAAAGTAGAATATTTAAAAGCTTCGTTAGCTGCCAAAATATAGCGCATGGAATTATCCGGGAAAGCGCGCGCTTCTTCCTTATTAAATCCTGTAATAACCATATCGCAAGAAAGCGCTTCCGCAAAAGAAGCGGCAATCGCCAAAAATACCCCATTGCGGTTTGGAACCCAAACTTGCTTTACGCTATTGAGTTTAAGCGGAATGTCAAATTCCGGGTCAGTCAGCGCGGATTTTGAAATTTCTTTTAACCAAGGAAGATCAATAACGCGATGTTGAATCTTATAATAATGGCTGATTTTTTGCGCGGCTTTAATTTCTGCTTGAGCGGATTTCTGGCCGTAATCAAAGGTTAAGGCTGACAATAAATGATAATTTTTTAGGGCAGAAGCTAAAGAAACTGTTGAGTCCAATCCGCCGGATAAAAGAACCAGGGCTTTTTTCTTCATATCTTAATGGTTTGCCCGCGCTCTGCACCAACAGAAACCATAGAAATTTTAACCCCGCTAAGCTGGGACAAGCGATCTAAATAAGCTTTAGCATTTTTGGGGAGCTTATTATAACCTTTGATATTTGAGATATCTTCTTCCCACCCTGCCACTTCTTCGAATACAGGTTTACATTTAGCTAGCTTGAAAATATCCGTTGGAAAGTAATCAATTTTTTTCCCTTCATATTCATAAGCGGTACAAATTTTTATTTTTTTCAAACCGCCAAGAACATCTAATTTTGTAATTGCCAATTCAGTCAGCCCGTTTACTTGTGCAGCATGCTTGGCTACCACTGCATCAAACCAGCCGCAGCGGCGCGGCCGGCCAGTGGTGGCGCCATATTCATGGCCTTTTTCCCTTAAGTCATCGCCTTCTTTGCCTAATATTTCTGTAGGAAAAGGCCCGCTGCCAACCCGGGTAACATACGCTTTTATTACTCCAATAATCTGGTTAATTTTATTCGGCCCGATCCCGGCCCCGCAGCAAGCCCCGCCAGAAATTGGATTAGAAGATGTAACAAAAGGATAAGTCCCATGGTCAACATCCAGCATGGTGCCTTGCGCACCTTCCAGAAGAATATTTTTGTTTTTAACAATACTTTTTGCAATAAGGCTGGATAAATCCTCAATCACCATAGGTTTCAAAGCAGCTGCATAATCTGCACAAAGCTTTAGCAAATCATCGATATGTAAATCTGCTTTACCTCCATAGAATTTTTCTAATAGAAAAGACTTTTCTTCAATATTCCAGGCTAATTTGTCTTTGAGGACTTCTGGGTTATATAGATCGCAAATCCTAATGCCGCGGCGGTTATATTTATCCACATAGCAAGGCCCGATCCCGCGGCAAGTGGTGCCAATCCTTCCAGCTTCTAATTTCTTTTCCTGGGCTTCATCTAATTTAATGTGGTAGGGCAAAATAACATGAGCTTGGCTGCTGATGCGCAGATTATCAACTTTTAGCCCTTCCTTTTTTAAGGTTTCAATTTCTGTTAATAATACTTTGGGGTCAACCACCACTCCATTTCCGATCACACAAAGGACTTTGGAATAAAAGATGCCAGAAGGAATAAGATGCAATTTAAAAATTTTGTCTTTTATAACAACCGTATGGCCGGCATTATTACCGCCTTGATAGCGGACCACCATATCCATATTTTCAGCTAAAAGATCGGTTATTTTCCCCTTGCCTTCATCTCCCCACTGCGTTCCAACAACTACGGTTACGCTCATGAATATGCCCCCTTATTAAAAATCCCAAATCCCAATAACAAATGACAAATAAAATCCCAATATCAAAATCCAAAATTTTAAGGACAACAAATAATAAGAGAAATATTATAATATATATTGAGGAGCAATACCATAAAAAAAATCCCCCTTACCTTTATCGCAAGAGGGATTTTAATTATACCTAAAAACTATTTCTAACGCACAGATAGAGTCATCCCCCATCCAGCACCCACAGAAGGATAACCTGCTTGTAGTTGAAAGAAAAATCCTAAAGAAAGGTTTTCATTTATTCTCCAAGTATCGCCCAATGAACTTACTACCCCTATATAAGGACTGTAAGATTTTCCATGTAC
The DNA here is from genome assembly GCA_964528395.1 of uncultured bacterium. GTDB lineage: Bacteria > Margulisbacteria > WOR-1 > CAZGTC01 > CAZGTC01 > CAZGTC01. The sequence goes on along the minus strand of CAZGTC010000003.1, from coordinate 164,594 downwards.
ATTTAGTGCTTCCGGATAAAAAATTCCTCCAACTCGCACTCCTAATTTTAAATCCAAGTTATGGTTAGCGTTCAACGGAATTTGTTTCACACCTGAAAGAAAAATAAAAGGCGCTACCGCAGCTAAGCCTGTTTTTGAGTCTGGGTTATTTGCAATTGTGTATTCAAATCCCGCACCAGCATAAACATCTACAGGATTATTATCCGGAGTTATCCTATAATTTAAAGTGAAATCTATGCTTAAACCACTACCTCTAGTTGGACCTTGAGTTGATAATATACCATCTAGGGCCACATTTCGGGTATAATTAGCAGCAACAGTTACAATCAATCTATCTGGCCCTTTTCTCGAAGCCCTATTCAAATTAACTGTACCAGGGTTTAAAAGCTCAACACTTAGACGGATTGGCTTAGTAGTAGCCGGTCTAGTAGCTGGTTTTGTAGCTGGTCTACTGGTAACTGATGACGGCTGTTTTTTACTAACTGCTTTTTTTCCCTTCTTTTTATTTGAAGCTGGAGCGGTTGTTGAAACATTTATATTTGATATATTCATTTTATTTTCTCCTTTTTTAATATTTTCAAAACGAAACTGCAAACATTATAGTATATTTCCATCCTCCTCTTGCAGATGATAATTTAACAGGCTTTACTGTTTATTCTCGCAAGAAGAAGAAAGAAATTTCACTTTGAGAAAAGTATTTTTGGGGGGTATCATAAAATGCTTGATTTATAAGGGTTTTATGTGAAAATCTTTAAGCTATGGGACTGTCGCATAATAGCTTTTTAGTGTCATTGCGAGGGCATAGCCCGAAGCAATCTCATCTCAAATTTAGTAAAAAGATTGCTTCGCTAACGCTCGCAATGACATTTCGCGACAATCCCGCTATGGCTTATCTAAAACTTCATCATGAGAACCTATAACACGTAATATTATTAAAATTTTTTCCCAATTAAAGGTAAACCTATAACAGTAATCTATCCTAACTTCCCAAACATTTAGATAACCCTTAACTTTTTTTACGTGTAGGGACGGAATATAGAAATTTCACTTTTTTAGTTGCTTTAATAAATCTTTAATAGAATTATATGGGCCGGAAACTTTTTTATTTTTTATATCCGCTTCTGCTTCTTTTTCATGGTTTTGCCATTTTTCGGAAATCTCTTTTTTTAATTCTTTTAAAGCAATATTCATATTAAATCACCTCGAAACTATATTTATACGGGTTTTATGTGAAGCTCTTTGAGTTGTTTTGGAGAAACAACATCCGGAGCACCGGTTAGAGGGCAAACTGCCGATTGGGTTTTTGGAAAAGCAATGACATCGCGGATAGAATCCATACCAGATAGCATCATAACCAGGCGGTCTAGTCCTAAGGCAATCCCGCCATGCGGAGGAGCCCCATATTCTAAAGCTTCGAGTAAAAATCCAAAACGCAATTTAGCTTCTTCTTCGGAAAATCCAAGAATCTTAAATATCTTTCGCTGAATATCCATATTATGGATACGAATACTACCCCCGCCAATTTCTACCCCATTTAAAACAAAATCATATGCCTGGGCTTTTATCGAAGCCGGATCCTTGGCAAAACGCTCTTCTAGATCGTCCCAAGAACCATGCGGAGCAGTAAAAGGGTGATGATTAGAAACCCAGCGTTTTTCAGTTTCTGAATAATCAAACAATGGAAAGTCAACGACCCAGCAAAAGCTAAAAACATCTTTTTTAATTAAATCGAGCTTGGCTGCCAATTCTAAGCGAACCGCACCCAAAACATCACTTACTACTCTCCACTTATCTGCCCCAAAAAATAAAACATCTCCGGTTTCTGCTTTTGCTGCCTGGCAAATAGCTTCTATTTCTTCTTTATTTAAAAATTTGGCAATTGGCGACTTTACCCCGCTGTTTTCAATCACCATCCAGGCCAATCCTCTTGCCCCTTGCCCCTTGGCACTTGCTTCTAATTTATCAAAGTCTGTTCTTGAAAACTTGGTTGCTCCCTTAGCATTAATTACTTTAACTACTCCCCCATTATCAATGGTTGAGCGAAAAACCTTAAACTCGCAATTTTTAACAAATTCGGAAATATCAATAATTTCCAATCCAAACCGGGTATCCGGCTTATCACTGCCGTATTTATTCATAGCTTCTTGCCAGGTTAAGCGCTGAAAAGGAGTGTTTATTTGAGGAATATGTTTACCTCTATAAAGATCAATATCTTTAGCAATGTTTTTTAAAGATTCGCGCATTAAATTTTCTATCATATTTATAATGTCACTTTCATCTACAAACGACATTTCAATATCCACTTGAGTAAATTCCGGCTGGCGGTCCGCCCTTAAATCTTCATCTCTAAAACAACGCACCACTTGAAAATACTTATCCATGCCTGCCACCATTAATAACTGCTTGAATAATTGCGGCGATTGCGGCAAGGCATAAAATTTGCCCGGATTAACGCGGCTGGGAACCAGATAATCACGCGCACCCTCGGGCGTACTTTTGGTTAAAAATGGGGTTTCAATTTCTAGAAAACCCTGGTCATCTAAACAATCGCGCATAGCTTTTATAACCTTGTGGCGGAAGATTAAATTTTCGCGCATTTTTGGCTGGCGCAAGTCCAGGTAGCGGTATTTCAAGCGCAGGTTTTCATCCACCTCTTTATTCTCATTCGCCACTTCTAAGACAGGAGTTTTTGAAGTATTGAGGATGATCATCTTTTCTGCAATAACTTCTATCTCCCCAGTAGGAAGATTGGGGTTAATAGCAGCTTTATCGCGGCCAGCAACTTTTCCCTGGACAAAAATAACAAACTCTGACCTTAATTTCTCTGCTTCCTTGTGCAAAACCGGATCTTTTACATTAAATGTAACTTGTACCAAACCCGAGCGGTCGCGCAAATCAATAAAAATTAATCCCCCGTGGTCGCGGCGGCGGTGCACCCACCCACACAGCGCAACCTCTTTATTAATTTGTGTGTGTTTTAATTGTCCGCAGTAATGCGTCCGTTTCATAAATCAATTTCCTTTTGCTCACCAGTTTGCATATTTTTTAATATAGCCTTGCCTTTTTTTAATTCTTCCTCGCCGATAATCAAAACTTCTTTAGCCTTTAATTTATCCGCGAGTTTCATTTGTGCTTTTAAGCTTTTGCCTAAATAATCAATCTCTGCGCAAACGCCTTTTTCTCGAGAAGATTTAAGTATTTCAAAAGCTTTTTGCTTTGCTTCTTCCCCAATCCATGCAATAAAAAGCTCAATTTTCTGCAAATAATCAAAAGAAACTTTTCCAGCTTTTAGAACTTCTACCAATCGTTCAATTCCAATCGCAAAACCAATCGCAGGAATAGACTTTCCGCCCAATTCTTGGACAAGGTCATCATAACGCCCGCCCCCGCAAACTGCATTTTGGGCCCCAAGCTTTTCAGAAATTATCTCAAAAGCTGTTCCAGTATAATAATCCAAGCCCCGCACCAAGCGATGGTTCAATTTATAATCAATATTAGCCTGCTTTAAGCCAGCTTGGACTTGATTAAGGTGATGATTGCATTTTTGGCAGAGAAAATCCGTAGACTTAGGCGCTGAATCAATCAATTTTTGGCATTTTTCTTCCTTGCAGTCCAAAACTCGCAGCGGATTCTTATGCCAGCGATTTTGGCAATTATCACACAGCTTAGAGAGGTTTTCTTTAAGGTGATGTTTAATTTTTTCCTTATAAGCTGCCTGGTCTTTTTTACAGCCAACACTATTTAAATTAAGAACCAAATCTTCTAGCCCTAAACCCTTAAAAAAAGCATGGGCTAAAATCATCACCTCAACATCAAGCAAAGCATCTTCTGCCCCAAAAGCTTCAACCCCGATTTGGTTAAATTGGCGATAACGACCAGCTTGAGGACGTTCATAGCGAAACATAGGTCCCATGTAATAAAGCTTAGTAATTCTATCCAACGAAAGTAAATTGTGCTCAATAGCCGCCCGCACAACTGGCGCGGTTTCTTCGGGTCTTAAGGTAATGCTACGCTCGCTTTTATCCAAAAAAGTATACATTTCTTTTGACACAATATCAGTTCCATCGCCAATGGAGCGGACAAAAAGATCCGTGGCTTCAAAAATCGGGGTGCGAATCTCGTGATAATTGAATAAAGCAAAAATTTGGCGCGCTTTTTCTTCAATCTTCTGCCAGATCGCAATTTCTTCCGGCAAAATATCTTTGGTTCCGCGCGGAGCTGAAAATTTCATATTGGCAAAAGTATATCATAATTAAGTTGGAATTTTGCGGCCAATTATAGGATAATTAGAATATGAAAAAAAATAGCCTTTTTGCTTTTCCCACAGAAACCGTCTATGGAATCGGCTGCAGGTTTGATGACAAAGCCAGTATAAAAAAGATTTTTACCATAAAAAAACGGCCTCAAGATAAGCCTTTACAGATTTTAGTTTCTAACCTTGATCAGGTAAAAAAATTAACTAAAGAGATTCCCGCCTTAGCTCAAGATTTAATCCAAAAATATTGGCCCGGCCCCCTCACCATCTTATTTTTTAAAAGTTCACTAGTCCCAGATTTTGCCACTGCGGGCTCGGAAAAAGTAGGCCTGCGCATGCCGAACAACAAAAAAGTTTTGGAGTTAATTGAAAAAATCGGACCTATTGCTGCAACTTCTGCTAATATTTCCAATGAACCCCCGCTTTTAACTGCTCAAGAAGTGAAAAAAGCTTTTCCCGAATTAGACCTTATTTTTGAGGGGAAAATAAAAATTGGTCAAGCTTCAACAGTAGTTGATGCCACAGGAAAAAGACTCATTATTTTAAGAAACGGCCCAATTAAAATCGATTTTTAGAGGGTGAATTTTAAACCGTAGTTTTGGGATTCAACAACTTTGCCTTGTTTTGGGTCATAAGCTTTTTTATAAATAGTCAAAAGCGATAAATTGGGATTGATTTTATAAGTCAAGATTCCGCCAAAAATCAACCCTTGTTCAAAAGTTAAGGAATTAAAATTGATAAAATCGGGTTGTTTGTAATAGCCTTCAAAGAAAAGCTGTTCCGTTGGCTGCATATAAAAAGAAGTTAAAAATGCAGCATTCCCGGTATTGTAATTCTCAAAAGTCAAATCCAGCCCAGCTATGCTCATAAGATGCAATCCAGCTTCTGCAATATAGCCATTTTTATTTTGACCGGTTGCTGCTGCTATTGTCATATTAATCGGGTTAGACTCATAAGCTTCGTTAAAATACGCTGGCACAAAATCCTTATCCAGCATATTGTAAGAAGCTGAAGCATAGGAACGTAAAAAGAGAAAATCCACCCCCCATTTCAAACCGCTTGAAAGTCCTCCCCCATAGCCATTTAATTTTGCATATTCTGTAAACCAAACCAATCCAGGTAAAATAGGAACTCCGGCATCTAATGCAAATCCAGAGATCGGATTATATTTAACCGTTACCCCGCCTGGATTAACAAAAGTTACCCCATCCACATCCGTTACACAAGACTGCCCTAGAATCAACCACGGCTGCACTTGTTCTGAAAACCTTACAGCATAAACATGCGACCAAGTCCCCATGGCTTCAGCCTTATACCGGTCAAATCCAATATAGCCTTTTAAGCCGATCTGTTGGTTAGAAAGCAAAGCTGCACTTTGGGATCGGGTAGTATAATTTTTCATTAATAACCCATAACCCAAAGTAACTTTTTCCAAAACTCCATAGCGCAAGCCGCGAAAACCATCATCATATTCAGCATAACGCACTACCACGCTGTTAAATCCTTCAATCATCTTATCCCCTAATAATAAATTGGCATCTAACCCAACTCCCACTGGCCCCAGCTTCAGATCCGACTGCAAAAGAAAAGACCCACTGCTTTTTTCATTTTCTTTAAGCCAGCCGCCGGTAAAAGAATTGGTAAGTTCGAAATTTTTTCTTGTAGTAGATGAAGGCTCAAAACTAAAGGTAAAATCTTCGGCTGCAACAGCTAAACTACTTAACAAAACTAATATTAAAATACTAAAACTTATCTTTATCATAAAATTCCTATTTTTTAATGCCTAAAATGCCGAAAACCTGTAAAGACCAAAGAAATGCCATGTTCATTGGCTGCATCAATTGATTCTTGGTCGCGGATTGAGCCACCGGGCTGGATAATCGCAGAAATTCCATGTTTAGCCGCTAAATCAACGCAATCCCTAAAAGGAAAAAAGGCATCTGATGCAATTACTGCGCCTTTAGCCTCGATTCCAGCTTTTTTCAAGGCAATTTCTGCAGCATCAATCCGGCTCATCTGCCCAGCCCCAATCCCAATCGCTTTCTTATTTTTTACCACAACAATTGCATTTGATTTTACGAATTTTACAACCCCCCAAGCAAAGAAAAGATCTTCCATTTCTTGCAGGCTGGGCTGGTTTTGGGAAACAATCTTTATATCCGATATGGCCAACTGTTTAAGATCGGCTTCCTGGATCAAAAACCCGCCGGAAACACGCTTAAAATCATAGCCTTTAAAAGTGTTGATTAAAGCATTTTCTCCCATTTTTATGACCCGCAAATTCTTTTTAGTTTTAAAAATTTTCAAAGCTTCGGCCTCAAAATCAGGAGCAATAATTGCCTCAACAAAAAGCGCTGACATTTCTTCCGCAGTTTTCTTATTTAAGGTACGGTTAAATGCAATCACTGACCCATAAGCAGAAACCGGGTCGCAAGACAAGGCTTTTTTATAAGCTTCTTCTGGAGTTTTGGCTTGGGCAATGCCGCAAGGATTAGTATGCTTGATAATAGCAACCGTGGGATCCGCAAAATAAACTACGCAATTCCAAGCTGCCTCTAAATCTACTATATTATTAAAAGAAAGTTCTTTGCCGTGCAATTGCCGGGCCTTAGCCAGGCTCATGCCTTGGTTCTTGTCATCTATTCCGACTTGGCGGTAAAAAGCTGCTTTCTGGTGGGGATTTTCGCCATAGCGCAAATTTTGGATTTTTTCCAATGAAATATTCACCAAAGATGGAAATTCATTTTTCTGTTCGTCATTTGACCCAGTAAGGTAAGAATATATAATGCTGTCATAGCGGGCAGTATGGCGAAAAGCTTTTTTTGCCAATTGTGCTTTGGTCGCCAAAGATAAAACCCCTTTATTCTTTTTTAATTCCTTAATAATTTTTCCATAATCTGCTGGGTCAACAATAATGGCTGTATTTTTATAATTTTTGGCTGCAGCCCTGACCATGGTTGGACCACCCACATCAATATTCTCAATAGCTTTGGCCAAAGTGCAGTCTGGCTGGCTGATAACTTTTTCAAAAGGATATAAATTAACCACTACAATATCAATGGCTTTTATGCCGTAATGCTTCATTTCTTTGAGATGTTCTTCATTGGTACGATCCGCTAATATTCCACCGTGGATAAGAGGATGCAGGGTTTTTACCCGGCCAGAAAGCATATGCGGATATTTAGTCAGTTTTGAAACTTCCTGGACCGCGATTTTGGATTTTTCCAGGGCTTTGGCCGTGCCACCAGAAGAAATAAGCTTAAATCCTAATTTTGTTAAATCTTTGGCAAACTTTATAATTCCAGTCTTATCATAAACAGAAATAAGGACATAATTTTTGTTTTCGTTATTGTTTTTTTTCTTTTTATTTTTTCTAGTTTTTCTAACAATATTTTTTCTTCGTGGCATATAATCCCCTTTCAGAAAAAGCAACCCTTCATTTATTTCAAATTATAACATGAAAGCCAAAAGAGGAAGTATCATTAATGAGTAAGTTTTTTTTGGAGATATCCCCTTAAGACATCTATAGCTTGATTCTCATAAATCCTTCTACCTGTTAGAGGAGTAAATTCAACCTGTTTTCCATCTACCCAACCTTGGCAACTCCCATAGAAACATTCGGTAATTTGGCCTTCTATTTTTGCAGGTAAAATTTTTGGGGCTAGCCAACCAAAAACTCGCATTGCTTCCGATTTATTTAGCTGCCAAATTTCGCGTGTTATTTGATGATGTGGATTACTTTCCATTATAATCTCATCAAGTTGAGTATATAAAGACGCTGTTTTTGTAAATTGTCCTAACAATTTTTTAACTATCGCTCGCTGGCTTCTAATTCCGGGTTTATAAGATCTTGTAATTCTATTACTAGTTGTTTTTAACATAATTTATCACTTTCCTTTAATATTTAATGTGTAGGCTGGCAGATATGTTTATGCAAATCTTCGGCCAGTGATTTTATATAAAAGCTGTTCTCATTTATTTTCTCAAGCAGCTCTTCTTTCATAGCTTTCATTTCAGAACGGATAACACTATGTCCTTCTGCAACTGCTTTAACATCAGAAGCTACTTGTTCAATCAATATTCCATTTTTCTGAATCATTTCAGATTGTTCTTGAAATTTATTTGAGTGTTCTTGCAGTGTTTTTGAATGTTCTTTTAGTAGCCCAGAATGCTCTTTTAGTATCCCAGAATGTTCTTCTAGTATTCCAGAATGTTCTTTTAGTAGCCCAGAATGTTCTTCTAGTATTCCGAAAATTTTCTGCTGACCTTCTTTTAATGAACCGATTTCCTCTTTCACAAAACCAAGCTCTTTTAACACCAAATCAATCTTACTTTTTCTCATAAACTTTCTCCTTAGAATTTTTACTATAGAAAAAACAACTTTCGACAAAGCTGGGGGGAAGCTTTTTTCTAAGGCGGAATAATTATACAAACTTAAAATAACGTGTCAAGCTAAAAGCACTCTTCGGCCAGTAATTTTTATTTTGTTCTCTGCGATTAATTTAATTGCCTGCGGATAAATCTTATGTTCCTGTTCCAAAATTCTAGCAGATAATGTTTCTTCAGTATCATTATCCATAACCGGCACAACGGCCTGGAGGATAATCGGGCCTGTATCGCAGCCTTCATCTACAAAATGCACTGTACAGCCAGAGAATTTTACCCCATAATCTAAAGCTTTTTTCTGAACATGCAGCCCTGGAAAAGCTGGAAGCAATGACGGATGGATATTAATGATCTTATTTTTGTACTTTTTCACGAAATCCGGCGACAGGATCCGCATATAACCGGCTAAGCAAATCAAGTCGACTTTTTTATCATGGATTTTATGGAGAATTTCGCCTTCATTTGCACTGACAAAAGTATCAATCTTATGTTTTTGGGCCCTCTCCAAAGCAAAAGCACTATCTAGATTGCTTATAACTATCTCAATTTTTGCTGGTAGGCCTTTTTTTTCGATTGCATCAATGATCGCCTGCAGATTTGAACCGCGGCCAGAAACCAAGACTGCTAGTTTTAACATATTTTAACGTCCTGCTTGCCTTTAACAATTTCGCCGATTTCAAAAACTGTTTCCCCTTGGTCTTCAAGAATTTTGATGGTTTTCTTTTTATCTTTTTGAGAAACAATAATCGTCATGCCAATGCCCATATTAAAAGTCTTGAACATTTCAGACCGGTCGATTTGCGCATAGAGCTGCATGGTTTGGAAAATCGCTGGTTTTTTCCAAGTATTTTCATGAATCAACGCCATTGTACCTTTGGGCAAGACCCGCGCCACATTTTCCGGCAAGCCTCCGCCCGTAATATGCGAAACCCCTTTGACATTTACTTTTGAAAATAACTTGATCAATGGCTTGGTATAAATACGCGTTGGAGTAAGAAGTTCTTCGCCAATTGATTTGTCTAATCCGCGGACCTTATCTTGCGGGGATAATTTGCCTTCATCAAAAAATACTTTGCGCGCTAGGGTATAGCCATTGCTATGCAAGCCGGAAGAAGCCAATCCCAAAATGCAATCCCCTAGTTTAATTTTTGAGCCGTTGATTAATTTTTTCTTTTCTACTGCGCCTACCACAAAAGCCGCCAGATCATATTCGCCTTTGGCATACAGGTCGGACATTTCTGCGGTTTCCCCGCCAATCAAAGCACAACCCGCCATTTTACAACCCTGGGTAATTCCTTCTAAAATAGCAGTAATTTGCCCATCCGTTACTTTATTGCAGGCAATATAATCCAATAAAACCAGAGGCTGGGCTCCGCACGCAATCACATCATCAGTATTCATGGCTACCAAATCAATGCCAATGGTATCGTGCTTATCCATAAGAAAAGCCAGCTTGATCTTGGTTCCCACCCCATCAGTCGCAGAAACCAAAACCGGGTCTTTTATGTTTAAACCCTTTAAGGTAAAAGCCCCGCCAAAACCACCGATTTTGGATAAAACTTGAGGGGTAAAAGTAGAGCGGGCGAGTTTTGAGACTGTTTTTACAACCCCATAACCCGCCTCAATATCTACTCCTGCATCTTTATATGTAAGCTTTTTCAATTTTTACTTACCTCGCAGAATCAGCTGTTGCTGTACCATAGTATACATCGCCGCCGCGTAAAACCACAAAAAAACGGCAATCTTTATTGGTACAAGCCCAAGCTTTATACCGAATAGCCACCGAATTATTTGAAAAGTCAGATAACGGCACGATTTGGCCGCCGCACTTTTGACATTTCGGATAGCATCCACATTGCTCTCCCATGCTCCTCACCCCTTTCTTTTTTAACTTTTAAATAAAAGTTTCAGACTTTCCATTTGTTCCGGGACTTTTACCGGATATTCATTGTTAAAACAAGCCAAACATAAATTAGACTTTGGAATAGCTACAGCCCGGATCAAATTATCCAAGCTCAAATACCCCAAAGAATCTGCACCCAAATATTTTCGAATGCCTTCAATCGATAAATTAGAAGCAATTAGTTCAGCTTTTGTAGCTGTATCTATGCCATAAAAACAAGGACAGATATTTGGTGGAGAAGAAACCCGCATATGCACTTCCCGGGCTCCGGCTTCGCGGATTAAGCTGATCATCTGGCGGGAAGTAGTACCACGCACAATTGAATCATCAATTACCACAACTTTTTTGCCGCGCACAGCATCGCGGATCGGGTTTAATTTAAGCTTAACCCCTAAATCACGAATCTCCTGACTGGGCTGGATAAAAGTACGACCCACATAACGATTTTTGATCAATCCTTCGCCAAAAGGAATTTTTGATTCTTCGGCATAGCCAATGGCTGCTGGCACGCCGGATTCTGGAACCGGCATAACCATATCCGCATCCGTTGGGTTTTGCTTAGCTAAATATTTTCCCATTTGGGAGCGGGCTTCAAACACATTGCGGCCGTGCAATATGCTGTCCGGCCGGGCAAAATAGATATATTCAAAAACACAGATGGCCTCACGTTCTCCCATTTGCCAGGTTTTTGACCGTAAGCCCTCTTTTTCAATGACTACGATTTCCCCATTTATAACATCGCGGATATGCTGGGCCCCCACAATGTCCAAAGCACAGGTTTCAGAAGCAACAACATAAGCATTCTCCAGCTTGCCAATGGTCAAAGGCCGAATGCCATTAGGATCACGTACAGCAATAAGCTTATCTTTTGTCATAATTAAAACCGAAAAAGCTCCTTTACACTGCTGTAACGTATCAACAATGGCATCTTCTAGATTTATTTTTTCAGAAGTTGCGATCATGGCAGCCATAACTTCAGAATCAGAAGTACCTACAAAACTAATCCCCCGATCCTTAAGTTTTTGGCGCAGATAAAGAGAATTAATCAAATTACCATTATGCGCTAGGGCTAAAGAACCATAGCGCGTATCAATCACAATGGGCTGGGCATTTTCTATAATAGATGAACCACAAGTAGAATATCGCACATGGCCAATAGAAATATTCCCAGTTAAACCGCTGAGGGATTCCTCATTAAAAACTTGGTTAACCAGCCCCATCCCCTTAAAACAACGGATCTCGCTGCCATTAGAAGAAGCAATCCCCGCAGATTCCTGGCCGCGGTGCTGCAAAGCAAAGATCCCGTAATAAACAGATTTTGCCGGGGAATCTTCCTTGAAATTATAAATTCCAAATACGCCGCAAGCTTCTTGCATATTACACCCTATATTGGTCGGTCCAACAAGATACGCAAATCTGGTCGCGCGAAAAACCCAAAGAATTTTCCAAATCTTCCAAAGTATTATAACCTAGGCTTTCTACTCCGATATATTTCCGGATTTCTTCAATGCTCTTATTATGCGCAGCCAATTCTTTTTTTGAACGGGTGGCAATGCCATAGGCACAAGGCGCCATAAGCGGCGGACAAGCCACGCGCACATGGATTTCTTTTACCCCATTTTTTCTAAGCTTTACCACTAAGTCATTTTTCATCTGCGTTCCGCGCACAATAGAATCATCGCAAATTATCACCCGGCGATCTTTAATCTTAGCTGGTACAGGAATAAGTTTGATCTTGGCTTCGCGGTCGCGCTCGGCCTGGGTAGGCTGGGTATAGCTGCGGCTGGCATAATCGTATTTGATAAAAACATTGTCAAAAGGGATTTTTGATTCATGCGCGCAGCCAATCGCATGGCCGATCCCAGAATTTGGAACAGCTGCCACAATATCAGCTTCAACTGGATAGCGCCGGGCCAAAGCTGCTCCCAAGTTTTTTCGGGCAATATCTACCGACAAGCCATCAATGGTAGAAGCCACATTTGCAGTATAAATCCATTCAAAAGCGCAGTATTGGGTAAAGGGGCTGGAAATTGTTTTTAATGTTTCAAAATTATCGCCTTCTATTTCTATAATTTCTCCGGGCTTCAAATCGCGGACAATCTCAAAGCCCAAATTAACAAAGGAGCAGGATTCTGAAGCAACTGCAACAGCTCCGTCCCTTTTGCCTATAATAATAGGGCGAAAAGCATGCTTATCGCGGGCAGCAAAAATTTTGTCTTTAGTAAGGATAACCAGCGCATAAGCCCCATGCACACGTTCGGCCATTTTTTCAATGCCGCTTGAAAAATTATCCCCCTGGGCAATCAGCTTAGAAATGACTTCTATATCCGAACCAGTATAAAAAGAATGCCCGTCTTTTTTTAAAGCTTCAACCAGCTCGGATTTATTGATTATATTTCCTTCAAAACAAATCGCGAATTCACCCATTTTAGAATCAAGCTTAATCGGCTGGCGGTCTTGTAAAGAAGTATGTCCAATGCCCAAAATCCCTTCGAGGCCTTTGATATCGCGGGATAAAGATTCACGCACCAACCCATGATGGTTTTTTATTTTGATTTCACTGCGATTGCTGGTTGCAAGGCCGCAGTACTTTTGGCCGCGGTGCTGAAGATAAAATGTGCCCAGAAGCAAATCATCAAGAATATTGCCTTTAGCCGAAATCGCAAAGATCCCACACATACAGCAATCCTCCCCTTAGTTTAGCTTGGGTTATCGGAGCTTATTTGTCGTTGAATTTCATGCGAAATTTCACTTATGGAAAATAATTTACCCGTTGTACTACGCCGCATCTTCAGCTCAACTTGTCCGTCAGCCAAAGCTCGGCCAATAATGATCTTCATGGGAATCCCCATTAGATCAATATCTTTTAACTTGATTCCCATGCGGGCATCGCGATCATCCAATAAAACATCAATGCCCTTCTCTAATAAAGCGCAATATATTGCGCCTGCTACATCTGCTTGCTCTTCATTATTTATATCCGCTGGAACAATCGCCACCTGATAAGGGGCAATGGCAAGCGGCCAGATAATGCCGTCTTTATCATTATTTTGTTCAATGGCTGCAGCTGCGGTGCGGCTGACTCCTATCCCATAGCAGCCCATGACTAATGGTTTTTCCTGGTTGTTTTCATCCAAATACATCGCTTTCATCTTTTCCGAATATTTGGTTCCTAATTGAAAGATCTGGCCAACTTCTATTCCCCGGCACTTTTTCAGTTCCACTTTACAATGGGGACAAGTTTTAGCTCCGCTAATTGAAGCAAAACAGCACTCTGCACAATAACACATTTCATCTTCGCCGGAATCTGCTAAAACCATAAACTCCTGGGAAAAATTACCGCCAATTTCACCAGAATCTGCTTCTGCTACTTTATATTTAAGACCAAAACGATCAAAAATACGACAATAGGTTTCATACATTTTTTGATAAGTTTTCTGCATGCTTTTTTCATCCAGATCAAAACTATAGGAATCTTTCATGAGAAATTCCCGGCCGCGCATTAGGCCAAAACGCGGGCGCACTTCATCCCGGAATTTGGTTTGGATTTGGTATAAATTAATCGGCAATTGTTTATAAGACTTAATTTCGCGGCGGGCTAAATCTGTGATAATTTCTTCATGGGTGGGGCCGAAACAAAATTCACGCTCATGCCGGTCTTTTATCCTTAATAATTCCTTGCCGTATACATCCCAGCGCCCGGTTTCTTTCCACAGCTCGGAAGGAAGAATCGCCGGCATGAATAATTCTTGGGCACCGGCTTTATTCATTTCTTCACGGATAATTTGAGATACTTTTTGGATAACTTTCCAGCCCAGAGGTAGGTATTCGTAAATGCCAGAGGCAACTTTGCGGATGTATCCAGCTCTTAACATGAGTTTGTGGGATACTACTTCTGCTTCTTTAGGGTCTTCGCGTAAAGTCGGTGCAAACAACTGCGACATTTTCATATGTATTAATTATAACATAAGCCGTTAGGTAATATAATCCAATATTTCTTGCCAGGTCCTGGCCGTAAAACCAGTATATTCTTTAAAATTTTTATTTTTTGGATTATATAAGACCGGAAAATCCACGGCTTCTAACATGGGTAAATCATTATTACTATCGCCGATGGCCAGAGCTTTTTTCCCTGTATTCTCTGGTTGGTTCAGAATTTGGCGCACGATTTTTCCCTTATCCTGATATTTCACATTCAGCCGGATTTCCCCAGTTAATTTTCCATCTATAACAATCAAATCATTCGCATGGAATCCAGTCAGTTGAAAATCCTGGACGATTTTTTGCGCCATATGCGATAAGCTGTTCGAAATCAAATAAATTTTGATATTTTTAGCCAGTAATTTTTTAAAAAGCTGTTCAACTTCTTCAAATAATTTAACTTCGTTTAAAGCTTCATGCAAAATTTCTACTGGCATGCCCTTCCAGCAAGCAGCATCGAGTTTGGCAAACTCTTCGTAATCGATTTTTTTATCCAAATACATCTGCCAATATTTTTGGCCGTGGGAATCCCAAGTATGATTTTTCTTGTGGAGAATCTCCCAAATAGTTTCTCCCTGGTGAAGAGTTTCATCAATATCAAAAAAAGCTAATTGAATTTTATTTAGCATCTTTTTCTCCTGCCAGCATTCCGCAGGCTGCCGCTATTTCAAAACCCTGACTTTGGCGAATCGTAGCATTGATATGGTTAGTTTGTAAGATTTTAGCGAATTCTTTTTCTTTTACTGAACGCTGGAATTCATTTGAAATACTATTATATGGTATAAGGTTTATATGAAAGCCCTTATTTTTTACCAACTTAGCCAAAGCATTGGCATCTTCTCTTGTATCATTAAAATCTTTGAGAAGAAGATATTCCAAGGTAATTCTTCGGCCAGAAACGCGCATATATTCCGAAGCTATTTTTATAAGTTCTTGGATCGGGAATTGCTTATTTAATGGCATTAAATAGCTTCTTTTTCCATCATTTGCCGCATGCAGAGAAATCGCCAGATTAATTTTTTGTTTAGCTTTGATAAGATTTCTAATGCCGGTAATAATACCCGCAGTTGAGATTGTAAACCTGCGCATGCCAAAGTTTGCGCCGCGCTTATCATTCAAGATATCCATAGATTTCAGAACATTGTCTAAATTTAAGAGCGGTTCGCCCATACCCATAAAAACAATATTATCAATTGTATGGCCATCTATATGAGCAATAACAAATTGTATTACAATCTCGCCAGCCGTTAAGTTGCGTTTAAAACCCATTTTACCGGTAGCACAGAACTTACAAGAAAAAGAACAGCCGATTTGTGAAGAAAGGCAGAGGGTCTTTCTTTCTCTACCTTGAATAACAACGGATTCAATAGATAAACCATCTTCAAAAGCAATTAAATATTTAACTGTTTTTTTACCCTCAAATTTTTTATAGGAAGGCAACAAGGTGTCATTGCGAGCACTAGCGAAGCAATCTCTTAGAATCCTTCGTTCATCTTTTGACAAAGAAGTCATCTGGCTAAAATCAGTTACAAATTTCCTATAAAGCCAATCAAAAACCTGCTGGGTTTTGTATTTAGGCAAACCCAAGGAGCTGATTTTTGCTTCTAATTCTTCAAAGTTATAATCGTAAATGCTTTGCACTTAAATTGGATCAAAAATCTGCGTTTGGATAAATTTAGCTATGTTTTCCGCAGCATTAATAGCTTCTTTTGCTTGTTTTTTTGAGGCGATAGGAAAATGTGAAGGATATTTTAAAGGGGTATAATAATTATTTAAAATTCTGCAGTCTTCTTCATAATTATGAAAATCTTCTTTTTGATCTGAAATTTGAATGCAATCTTTCAATAAAGTAACTAAATCATGAATTCTTTTATATCTTTTCTTCTTTGAAACAATATAAGCTTTAAAAATTTTTTCTGCGGAATCATGGCATAAAATACACATTTGAGAATAAAAATCGTCAAACTCATTAAAAGATGCTTTTGCATATTCAAGATCAGAATTAGCTTTATTAATCCAGTCTAAAACAATTTTAGAAGGCTTATTTTTCATAGATAACCTTCCCATTATTTAGGGCGTCTTCTATAAATGAATTTCCTTCTTCCAATTCTTTTTTTATTTCTTTCGGAGTATAAACTAGAAAATCAGTTGGAAAATTATGGTCAACCAAACGATCAACTTCTTTTAACCTTGCCCAAGGATCTTTTTGAGTATTTTTAATTATGAGAAGATCAATATCGCTTGAATCAGTTATATTTTCTTTAGCAATAGAACCAAAAAGAATTATTTTTTCTGGTTTATAGTTAGCCTCTATCCTTTTACTGATTAATCGAAGTTGTTTTTTCGCTTGCTCTAAACGTTCTTTTGCCTTAGGTGTCATACTTAAAATTATAGCATCTCTAGATAAAGAAAGCATCAATCCTGCTGGGTCTTGTATTTGGGCAGACCCAAAGAGCTAATTTTTGCTTCTAGTTCTTCAAAGTTATAATCATATATGCTTTGCACCAGGTAATTATAACTTATTTTTACTTAATTAATTATCGATTGACAAGATATTACCTTATTATACAATTGTACACATGAATGCAAATGAGAAATTAGAGATTTTAGGATTTGCGGCGCAGTACGACCTTTCTTGCTGCGGAAGAAGCATAAATAAGAAAGAGCATTTTCGCGCTGGCATTTACCCCTCGATCATGAGCAATGGCCAAGTCTGCCCGATTATGAAAACCCTTTATACAAATAAATGCAAAAATGATTGCGTTTATTGCGAAAACCGCGTTTCTTCGGATAAAGTTAAGCGCATCAGCTTCAAACCGCAAGAATTAGCTAATCTTTTTATGAAAATTTATCGTTCCAGCGAAGTATTTGGCTTATTTTTAAGCTCCGGAGTTTGCAATAATTCGGATTCAACTATGACAGAAATGATTGAAACCGCAGAAATTTTGCGTTATCGCTATCATTTTAAAGGCTATCTGCATCTAAAAGTCTTGCCCTATACCAGTTCTCACTTAATCGCCAAAGCCAGCCAACTCGCTACCCGCTTATCTATAAATGTCGAAGCCCCCACCCCTCAACAACTGGAAAAACTTTGTCCGGGAAAAGATATGTATAATGGAATATTATCGCCGATTGATACTATTCAAAAATATACCCATTTTAAAAAAGATCATCTAAAAGCCACGACCCAATTTGTGGTGGGAGCTGGTCAAGAAAAAGATCAAGAAATATTAAAGACTATGTTCTGGTTGAAAAATAAAAAAGATATCTTTCGCACTTATTTCAGCGCTTTCTTGCCTTTAAATGGGACTTCCTCCCCTCAAAACATGCGGCAGACCTTTACGCGCGAGCATCGGCTTTACCAGTCTGAATTTTTGGGCCGGCAGTATGGCTTTAATTATCAAGATATTTTTTTTGAAAAAGACGGCAATTTATCTTCTGCCATTGATCCAAAACTAAATTACGCTTTACATAAACCGGAAAAATTCCCGATTGAAGTTAATCAAGCATCTCAAAATGATTTATTAAAAATTCCAGGCATTGGCCCAAATATTGCTAAAAAAATTGTCCAAATCCGCAAAGCTTATCGATTCAATTATCTGGAAGAATTAAAAAGATTAAGGGTAGATATCAAACGCGCCGCTCCTTTTATCTTGCTCAATGGAAGAAAACAAGGTTCTGTAAAAAATCTAATCATTGCCGAGCAATTAGCTTTGATTTAAAGAAAATCTTTTTTTAGGATAATTTACTACAAGAACAAATTTCCCTAAGAAGCTTTTCACCCCTAAAAGCGGAACATGAAGATTAGGCATAAAATCAATCAGTGTTTCTTGTGTTGCAAAATTTGGAATCTCTATTTTAATCGTATGGGAATAAGCCATTGTTTTGCCATTTCCAGTGTTAATCTCTTTTAGTATTCCAGCCTCCAAATTATGACCTAAAATTGAAGCATAGCGAGCTGGTAATGCGCATTCGTCAGCACCGGTATCAATCAATCCAAGCACTTTTACTTTTTTAGCATTATGAGGATTTATTATAGTAACCGCTAACCAAGGACGCGCAATGTCATTGGGACTTAATTGAATAAAGGGAACCTTTTCGAGTTTCATCTATTAACCTAGTGGATATATATGAACCATATCTTTTGAAGGGATAAATAAAATAACCGGATCTAAAAATCCCTTTTTTACTGCTTCAGCATGAACTTTTTTGGGATCGTCGCCATAAGCAATAACTTTATTCTTTTTATAATCTTCTAGAGCAACATAATTACCAGAATATTTTTTTTCTTTAATTAATACTTGATCCATCATTTATCTATTCCTTTTCATGTATAAAACATTTTTATTATATCATGAATAGTTAAAGTTACGTAGCCAAGTAGGAAGATTGACTTTTATATTCAAAAGCGTTAAAGTCACAGCATATTTAGGCTTTCCGGTGAATAATTTTTAAGGGGGTTGAGGGAAATGAGAATCGGTATTGTGCATTGGGGTTTTCCGCCTATTATCGGAGGAGTAGAAACGCACCTGGTAGTAACTGGACCGGAAATGGTAAAAATGGGACACGAGGTCTTTCTTTTGACTGGAGCCGCAGAAGGTTCTCCGGAAAATTTTGAATTCGAAGGCATGAAAGTTATCCGCAAAAAAGTTATGGACCTGAATTGGCTCTTTAAAAGCCAGTTTGGAGAAGTAGACAGCAACCTCGAAGATGTTTTTGATGAATTCTTAAAAATTGCCCGGCCGGATATTTTTCATGCCCACAATATGCACTACTTCTGCCAGTACCATGCCCGCAACCTAGAAAGAATTGCCAAAGAAAATAATATTCCTTTAGTTTTAACTGCCCACAATTGCTGGACGGATAAAACTTATGTTGATTTAACAACCAAGATTGGATGGGACCATATTATTTCGATCAGTGAATATATCACGCGCGAAATAACTGCAGTCGGCTTCCCAAAAGAAAAAATTTCTACCCTTTGGCACGGGGTGGATGAAAAACTTTTTACCCCCGGGGAACCCCACCCTTCTATATTTGAAAAATTCCCGGCGCTCAAAACTGATCGTCCGATTGTTTTTTGCCCAGCCCGCTCTGGATTATCCAAAGGCTGCGATATTGCAGTTGAAGCCCTGCGGCTGATAAAAGAAGAAATTCCAGATGTTCTATTAGTTATGGCTGGCTCAAAAAATATTATTGACTGGGGATTAACCCAAAACAAAGACCTCGCTTTTATTGTTAATTTAGTCCACCAATTAAAGCTAGAAGATAATTTTTATATAGATTGCTACAACATCAATGAAATGCCAGAGCTCTACCGTTTAGCCGATGTTGTTATTTATCCGTCTTCGGTTGAAGAACCCTTTGGCTTGGTCATGCTGGAATCTATGGCAACTGCCAAGCCGATTGTCGTAACAGATTCCGGCGGCATGCCAGAAATTATTTTTAATGATGTCAATGGATTTGTGGTCAAAAAGCGCCATTACGAAGCCTTGGCAGAAAGATGCATAAAACTTTTAAAGGATAAGGCCCTCTCAAAAAGGCTGGGAGAAACCGGAAGAAAACTGGTTGAAGAAAAATATACCAAGCGGATTATTACGCAAAAAATGCTTAATGTTTACGAGCAAATGCTGCAAAAAAATAAAGCTCCTCGACAAGCAGCCCTAGTCTAAGATAAAATAAAACTTAATTATGAAAATGCGCGGGGCCATTTTTGATTTGGACGGGGTTATTACAAATAGCGTCCCTTTGCATTTCAAAGCCTGGAAGAAAATGTTCGCTGAATATGGCGTAGATTTTTCTTTTGAGGATTATAAGAATAAAGTTGATGGCCGCCCCCGGATTGAGGGAGCAAAAGCTATTCTTACTTCTCTTTCAAACGAAGAACTGCTTAAAGCTTCGGACAAGAAACAAGCTTATTTTTTAGAGTTTTTAGAAACTGACGGGGTGGAAACTTTTCCTTCAAGCGTTGCACTCCTAAAAAACATGAAAGAAGCAAAAATTAAGCTGGCTTGCGCTTCTTCCAGTAAAAATGCTGGCTCTATCCTGAAAAAAACCAATCTTGATAAAATGTTTGATATCAATGTCAGCGGCCAAGACTTTAAAATGGGCAAGCCCCACCCCGAAATTTTTCTCGCTGCAGCCCAGCGCCTGGATTTATCCCCTGAAGAATGTACGGTATTTGAAGATGCGGCTTCGGGCATACAAGCAGCTATCAATGGAAATTTTTTCTGCGTGGGCATTGACCGGCACAACCAGCCCGAACTTTTGCAGGGAGCGGATATTATCGTAGATGACTTGTCTGAAACAACCTTGGAAGAAATCCAGAAAAATTTCGCAAAAAAAGAAAGGAAAAAGCATGTTCATTAAAGAATTTGACTTAAGCAATTCTCCCTGGCTCTTTGAAGAAAAAGGCTACCAGCCCCAAAATATTCTAGAATTTGAATCCTTGTTCACCTTGGGAAATGGTTATTTAGGCCAGCGCGGGAGCTTAGAAGAAAATCCTAAAAATTCTTATCGAGGAACTTATATTGCGGGGATTTTTGACAAGTCTGAAGCGATTGCCCCAGAATTAGTAAAAGCCCCGGGCTGGACGGATTTATCTATCTGGATTGAAGGCCAGAAGTTCAATTTTGATTCTTGTAAAATCCTTGAGCATAAGCGCATTTTAGATGTTAAAAAAGGCATTTTGCACCGCCAAACTCGCTTCAAAGATAAAAAAGGACGCATTTTAAAGCTTATAACCAAGCGTTTGGTTTTTATGCACCAGGTGCGCGGCGCAGTCATTGATATCCGCATTATACCGGAAAATTTTTCCGGCAATATCAAATTGATCAGCGGATTAAACGGCGATGTAAAAAATACCGGTTTTTATCCGAATGAATCTATTAAACACTTAAATTTGCTGCAAATGGAAAGAGGCGAAGATTTTATTTATTTAAGCATGCTTTCCCGGGAAAAAAAACATATTATTGCTTTAGCTTCTTCTACAATTTTTAATAATCGGGATATTTTCCACCGGAAATGCAACCGCATCTACGGAGAAAAATTTTCCGAAGAAATAATCTTTTCCGCTAAAAAAAGCGAAATTTATTCTTTTACTAAATGGGTTTCTATTTACACCAGCCGCGAAGGATATGACCGCCAGATTATCCGGGATGCAACTGTCAATCTGGTAAGGGAACTGCGCCAAAACAGCTTAGAGGCTGAACTAAAAAAGCATATCCATAAATGGGAACACCTGTGGAATCGCGCGGATATATCTATTAAGGGCGATGCCAAAGCGCAAAAAGGCATCCGGTTCAACCTTTATCATCTTTTAATTGCTATGCCCCACCACGACCCAACGGTTGGAATCGGCGCAAAATTATTAACCGGCGAAGGCTATAAGGGGCATGCTTTTTGGGACACAGAAATTTTTCTCCTGCCTTTCTATATATATACTTTCCCGGAAGCAGCTAAAAACCTATTGCTTTACCGCTACTACACCCTGCCCGGAGCCTTAAGAAATGCCCAGGCCAATAATTATAAAGGAGCCAAATTCCCTTGGGAAAGTGCAGATACCGGGGATGAAGTTACTCCTACCGAACTCTCGGATTGCGACGGAAATATCGTGCGCATATGGACCGGGGACGAAGAACACCATATTGTTTCGGATTTAGTTTATGGCTTATATAAATATGTTAATGTAACTGGAGATAAAGACTTTTTGTATAAGGAAGGCGCAGAAATCATTTTTCAATCTGCGCTCTTTTGGTTGAGCCGCGTAGAAAAAAGGCGCGACCGCTATGAGATACGAAAAGTTATCGGCCCGGATGAATTCCATGAGCATGTTGATAACAATGCTTTTACCAATTATCTCGTTACTTGGCATTTGAAAGTTGCTTATCATCTTTACCTTGAAATGAAAGAAAAAGTTTCCGGAGAGCTTGAGCTCATGCTAAAAAAAATTATGATGGATGATTCTAATTTTCAGGAAATGAAAAAAGTTTACCAATTCATGTACCTGCCTTACAGCGACCGCAACAACCTCATTGAACAATTCGAAGGATATTTCAGCTTGGAAGATGTGCCTGTAACTAAACACGATAAAAATGGCATGCCGATGTATCCCAAAGGCTATGACGACATATCAAAAATCCGCGCCAGCCAATTGGTTAAGCAAGCGGATGTTGTTTTGCTCCTTTATCTTTTCCCGGATAACTTTGACGAAGCTTTAAAGAAAAAAAATTACCAGTATTATGAGGCCCGCACTATGCATGCTTCGTCCCTTTCCATGTGCACCTATGCTTTAATGGGCCTGGAAGTAAAAAACCATCAAAAAGCCTACCAGTATTTCCTGCGCACTTCTTATATTGATTTGTTGAATTTAAGCCGCAACACTTCCGACGGCATTCACGCAGCTGCCACTGGCGGGGCCTGGAAAGTCGCTATCAATGGCTTTGCAGGCATGGAAACGCGCCGGAACACCCTTTGCTTCAACCCTTGGCTGCCAAAACATTGGGAAGAAATTGCTTTTCAGTCGGTTTGGCAAGGGAATATCATTGACATTAGGATAGACCAAAAAAATATTTATTTAAAAATAAATTCCGAAACCGAAAAAACCTTAGAAATATTTGTCCAGCAGAACAAAGTAAAAATTTCTTCCAAACGCGAGGCCAAGATAAAATTACAAAAATAGAAGAAGAATATCTCCTCACCCATATCCTGAAAAAAAATCGGGCTTTTGTTTTAGCGCATCCAGAAATCAAGCTTTCGGCTTTGCAAAAAAGAAAATTCAACCTGCTTTTGGCTAAGCTAAAAAAAGGCTGGCCTTTGGCTTATCTGATTGGTTTTCAACCGTTTTTTGGCTTAAATTTAAAAGTTAATCCAGATGTTTTAGTCCCCCGGCCAGAAACTGAATTAATGGTTGAAAAAGCTCTGGCCTTGCCCCTCCCTAATTGCCCTATGATACTTGATTTATGTACTGGCTCTGGCTGTATCGCCCTGGCCCTAGCAAAAAATCTGCCTAAAGCTAAAGTATTGGCAGTAGACATTAGTCTAAAAGCTTTAAAAATTGCCAAAGACAATGCCCGTCTCAATAAAATTAAGAATATTCATTTTAAGCAAAGCAATTTGTTTTCAAAAGTTCAGGGAAAATTTGATCTCATCATCTCCAACCCCCCCTATGTTTCTGAAAAAGACATGAAAAAATTGCCCAAAGCTGTAAAATTTGAACCTAAAAAAGCTTTACAAGCCGGCAAAGAAGGCCTAGATTATATTGTTCAAATCTTGACCCTTGCCCCGGCTCGACTTCGCTCGCCGCAAGCTTGCTACATGCATCACAATAGTTTTTTGATTTTTGAATTCAGCTATGATCAAGCTAAAAAAATAAGGGCCCTTGCCCCCCAAGCAAAACTAGAAAAAGACCAAAATGGCATTTTTCGCTATGCTATAATAAAAGAATGAAAAACCTTGTAGTTGGCGTAGATCTTGGCGGAACCAAAATTTATACCGCTTTAGCTAAGAACAACGGCCGTATTTTATCCGAAACCATTATTCCCACCCAAGCCACCAAAGGCAAAGAACATGTACTGAACCTGATCAAAGAATCCATCCTCCAAACTGCTAAAGAAAAATTAAAGCAAGTAAAAAAAATAGGCATTGCTGCCCCGGGCCCAATTATTCTTGCAGATGGGACCGTTAGCCATGCCCCAAACCTTCCCGGATGGGAGAATGTTCCTTTAAAAAAAATCATAGAAAAAGAATTTCAAATCCCAGTAATTTTAGAAAATGACGGGAATGCCGCAGCTTTAGCCGAGGGCTGTTTTGGAGCCGCAAAAAACAAAAAAAATTATATTTATATCACGGTTTCAACTGGCATTGGAGGCGGCATTGTAATTGACGGGAAAATCCTGCATGGGAAAAACGGCACAGCCGGGGAATTTGGGCATATGCTGCTCTCTCCCAATGGTTTCAAGTGCGCCTGCGGAAATATCGGGGATTTGGAAGCCCAGGCTTCGGGAACAGCTCTGAAAAAATACGCGCTTGCCCGCCTGGCAGAGATAAAAACCTCGTCTTTAATTTGGAAGCTTTGCGGAGAAAACCCAAAAAATATTACAGCAGAATTAATTGCTGGTGCGGCCAAGCAAAAAGATAAAATTTCTAATGAAATTATCGACCAGGCTATTTTATTCTTGAGCATGGGAATAATTAACCTGGTGAATATCTTTAGCCCGGAAATGATTATCATCGGCGGAGGGCTTTCCAATATGGGAGAAAGGCTTATCCATCCTTTAAGCCGCATTGTAAAAAAATGCGCGCTCTCGGCTAATGCCAAAGGCCTCATTATCGTAAAATCTAAGCTCGGCAACCAAACCGGCGTTTTAGGAGCCATTTCTTTATGCCTATAATTATTATTGATTGCGGGACTTCGAACCTGCGCAGCGTACAAAAAGCCTTAGAATCAATAAATATACCCGCTGAAATTTCCCGCGATCCTTCAGCAATAAAATCAGCACGCGGGCTAATCCTGCCCGGGGTTGGTTCTTTTGATCATGGCATTAAATTTTTAAGGCAAAACCGCTTGGAAGAAGCTATTTTAGAAGAAGCCGGGCAAGGGAAATTTTTACTGGGAATTTGCCTTGGAATGCAGCTTTTATTTGAAGAAAGCGAAGAAGGCAAAGAAAAAGGCTTGGGAATCATGAAAGGCAAAGTAAAAAAATTCCAGCTCCCAAAAGAATTAAAAATCCCGCATATGGGCTGGAACCGCCTGCTTTTTAACCAAAAAAATGCTTTATTAACTGATATTGAAGAAGGCCTCCAGGTTTATTTTGTGCATTCCTATTATGTTGCGCCCAAAGATGAAAGCACGATATTGACAACCACTGACTATGGCATTAATTTTGCTTCATCCGTCTGCCAAGAGAATATTTTTGGCACGCAATTCCACCCGGAAAAGAGCGGAAAAACTGGATTGCAGATTCTTAGGAACTTTGCTAATATAGTTCACTCCAAAAAATAGAAAGAAGGCAAAAAATGTTTGAAGTAATACCAGCAATTGATTTATTAAACGGCAAATGCGTAAGGTTAACCCAAGGCAAGTTCGATGCAGAAACTATTTACAGCTTAAAGCCGGTAGAAACCGCAAAAAAATGGGAAGAATTAGGCGCAAAAAGGCTGCATGTAGTTGACTTAAACGGCGCCCGCACCGGTATCCCGGAAAATATTAAGTTAATTAAAGAAATTATCCATGCTGTTAATATCCCGATCCAAATCGGAGGAGGCATTCGCAATGTCACTTTGATTGATGAAATGCTAAAAGAAGGCGCTGACCGCGTTATCCTGGGAACTACCGCTATTTTGAATCCAAACCTTTTGAGCAACCTCTGCCCCAAATTCGGAGAAAAGCTGGCAATTGCGATTGATGTTAAAGGCGATAAGGTTACGACCCACGGCTGGGCAAAAACTTCTCCCTATAACCATATTACCCTAGCCCAGCAAGCTGTTTCTCTCGGCGCACGCCGGTTTATTTACACCGATATTAAGCGCGATGGCATGCTGGTAGGCCCGGATTTGGAAGGGGTAAAAAATCTCGCAGTTACTTTGAATGTCCCAATTATTGCTTCTGGCGGCATTTCCTCAAAGCAGGATATCGAAAACCTGCGCCAGCTCGCTTCTTTTGGTGTAGAAGGCTGCGTAGTTGGAAAAGCTCTTTACACCGGGGCAGTTAAATTAGAAGAAGTCCTTTAATTAATCTGAACCAGCAATCTTGCTGTAAAAGATTGTAGCAAATAAGAAAAATAATTGCCAGCTTTCAAAATACGCTGCGTCGAGGTTGAGACAACCTCAACTACGCGTACAACAGATCTAAGCCGGGGCTTTTACGGAAAAAGACCGCAAGGTTGGGATAGCAAAAGGCAGCTTGGATTCTTCTTTGAGCCTTTCCATTAATTTAATTAGAAGCCTTTGCCGCTTTTCAAGCTGCGGGCTGGCTTTGAATTCTGTAATAATTTCTAATTCATTCAAGTCATTCTTGGCTTGATGGAACATATCTTCATTGGCTTTATCACGCAAGATAAAAAATTCTTCTTCGCTCAAAGGCCGGCCCAATTTTTCAATATTCCTTAAAAAGCCTTTGATTTTTCTCTCGTTTAATTTATAGGCCGGGCCGCTTAAATCATAAAAAGTTGCCCGCTCGTGCAAGACATCTTCTAGGGCAGAAATCAATTTAACCCTAGCCATGGCTTTTGCCTCTATTTCTAAATTAGAAAAATCCTTAAATTCCAAGCCTAATTTAATCAATCCGTTCTTCAATTTTCTGACCCTAAAAGAAGTGGTCAAAAAAGTCTGCCAAGAGCCGCTGACAATTCTCTGCATGTAAATGACCCGCAGCTGGTTGATCAGGATTTCTTTTTCGTCCTGTTGGCTGTATTCAAAACCAGTGTTTCTTTCGCGGCTGTCTTTAGAAAAAGAGCCGGCAGTTCCCTGCTTTAAAAGTTCCGGGTCAACTGGCAAAAGCCCAATATCGTCAATTTTATTTTCCCAGCTGCGCAGAAAAGCTTCCTTATCAAAACCCACTTTTTCCGCTAGCTTGATCAAGCTCTTAACATTTTTATAATCTTTTTTACCCGTAGCCACTTGCCCGGTTAATTCCCTTTCTATTTCATCATTAAAAAAGTCAAAAAGCTCTTCCCTGACTTCTGTTACTACTTTATTCGTTGCTCCCTGCAAATTTCCATGGTATCCGCCAAAGTCATAGCCCCCGATCTTTTCATTCAAAAAAGCAAAGTCTAGGATTTGGTTAAGCGCCCGCGAATTCATTATATGTTCCAAACTCTTATGCGGGCTCAAAACCTGCCTTAAAAAAGCATCCTTAATCTGCTGGGTAATCTCAAAGCGCACGGCATTTTTTGAAGATTGGCGCAGGTCAGAAATCTGTTTATCGCTCAATCCTTTAGCTTTTAAACCAGCTTCCATTTTTTCCATTTTTTCTTTGACTTTATCTGAACCATTTACCACAAAATTAGCATAAGTTTTAGCATAGTCTTTGGCTTCGCCTTTAAAATTGTTTGAATCATTAAAATTGTTTTGGTTGTCCCGCGATTTCTTATTTTGGGTATTTTCCACAAAATTTCTGGATGATCTTATATCCGCTGAATCCTCTAATGATTCTTTTGAAGAAGAAAACATCAGGTCATATTCATCCTTGATATTATTTTCTACTTTAGAAAGCAAGCTTTTTGAATTAGAGGCTCCCAATGACCCTATTACGCGGTTGAGCAGGCTTACCATTAATTCCCGCCCGGATTTATTAATATTATTTGAATCCAGGATTTTTCGAACGCCGGATTCCCGAGAATCTTTTTCCGGAGCCTGGACATTATCCAAATTATTTAAAATGGATTGGCTGCCGGCAATTGCCGCTTCTTGCGAAGCAGCCTTATCAATAATCGGGTTAACTGACATGGGATTTTTCCTCTTGTTCTCTTAATTTTTGGATAAGGCCTTTGTAATAATTCGGATAATAAGTCTTATATAAACGATTCACGCCAAAAGCATGTTCAACTTCAGGCAAATTTTCTGCTATATTTAAAAGCTGGAGAGCTTCATCATATTTCCCGCCTTGGGCAATAATCAATGCTAACAGGTTATAGGTTTCCGGCAGCTTATTATCTAGTTTCAAAGCCTGGCGGCCAATTAAATAAGCTTCTTTAAAATGCTTCAAATCAAATTCAACTCTGGCAGTTTTATACAAGGCATAGGCTTTTTTTTGCGGTTCATCAAACAGATCCGCAGCTTTTTGGTAATGGGCTAAAGACTTTTCCAATAAATCAATTTCGTAGTAGTTATTCGCTAGAAGCAAATGATAATAAGGGTCCTGATCTTTTTTCTTAAGGGCTTGTTCCAACAATTGGATATTGCGTTCTTTTTTGGCCTTCATTTTTGCTTCAGCCAAGTATTTTCCAAAGTGGTATATTTTTATGTCGGATAAATTTTCTGCGGGCAAAACTTTCCCGTCTTTAGCACAAACCTGCTCATTGAACGGTCTTTCAAAGTGGATGCCTTTATGGTTGCGAAAAACCTTGGTGCGAAAATAGCATTCAGATTCTTCTTTGTCATACGGATGGGATTCGCAGATCAACAAATTATACGCATCTGCTTTATCTTGCGCCAAAACCAGCTTTAATTTTTGCAGGGTTTCTACCTCGATTAATTCATCCGCATCCACCCAAAGTATCCAGTCTCCGGTTGCTAATTTAATTGATTCATTGCGCGCTAGAGAAAAATCATTGGGCCAAGGAAAAAAGAAAACTTTTGCCCCGAGCCTTTCTGCGGTTTTAACTGCGGCATCCGTTGATCCAGTATCAAGTACAATCACTTCTTCTGCTCCAGCCACTAAACTCGGCAAAGTTTTTTCTAATATTTCAGCTTGGTTTTTTACAATCATGCAAATAGAAAGTTTCATAAATTTAATTCTCCTCGCGTCCAATCATTACAGATATCTGCGAAGGCGTATCTTCGATCAGATTAACGGCTTTTTTCAGCTGCTTCTGGTCGCCAAGCTTTTTGCTTAAAAAATTAAACAGCACTCTTTTGTGCTGGTTGATTACGCGGTCAGCACGCGATAAATAAGATTGCAGCCTTTCTAATTTGATCAAAGATTCTTTTTTGTTTGAGTCTAGAGAGCTCAACTCGTATTCCAGATTTGCTCTTTCAGCCAATAACTCGCCTTTAACTACATAACACTGCTCCATGACCATTTCTTCGATCTTTTCCGGAGTATAGTAATCTTTTCGTCCCCAGCGTTCAGCCTGCAAAACCAGTTGTTTTAGAACTTCGTTCAAAACTTTATTTTGTGCTTTTTTTTGTCGATTAGCCATTTTTATTACCCTATTGTAGTAATTTTAAATAAAGCCGTCGTATAGGCATATTCTTGACATATTTTTTTATCCAGCTCATTTAATTTATCTTGTCTTACACGAGCCAGAACTTCTCCTTGTTTTTTAAAATCAATCCCATTGAATAAGGCACGCGCTTTAACCGCAGCTAAAGATAATGTTCCTTTAAATCTTTCATAAACCGAGTTGTGAGATTTTGATTCATCATAAACACGAGCCAGCTCAGCCATAATTTGCTGTTTTTGCGGGCTATCTTCAGAAGAAAATTTATTATCCAAATCAACCAAAGAAATTGCAGAATAAATCGAAACCTGATCCACATAAGCTTCGATCGCAGAAATTTGAGGCTTGTCTGTAGATTTAATTTTAAGCGGATTTTTATCAGTTTTTTTATGCGAGGTTTCTATTAAATTATTTTCAGGGGTCTTAGTCCAAACAATCCCTGAAAGATTGGCATTAACAGTTTTTTCAGTGGTTTGAGGATTTTGGGCGCGATCGTTTTCCGGCTTTTTCTGGTTTAGACGATAAAGCTTTTCATGTGAAAAAGAAGATAGATCTGATATAGAATCCGACATATTTTTCTCCTAAACTTTGGGCTTGCCTTACATTATATATATCGGTTTTCAGAGGGGAAAACTTGTGTAAAATTAGGCTTTTTTAGGGCTTTTTTTGCTCTGTTCTTGTTCTTGCTGCTTCATAGCTTGGGCGCGTTTTTCTGCCTCCAAGCGCTCTTTTTGGCGCATAGCTTGGGCTTGGGCCAAGGCGCGGGCTTCGTCACTTTTTCGGGCAATAATATTCTCTTTTTCTTCCTCTAATTTCGTATCGTAAGTCCTTTTCTGGTTCTGATATTGGCGCACATTCCCCAAATTCGAGGATAAAACATTGGATACGTTGTTATTTGTAGATTGAATATTTCCCAATTGGCGCGTGACAAAACTCGCTACCCAGTTAATTTCACTCAAGGCTTTGCCTTCTACAGCCTCCATACCGTTTAACTGGCCATCGGATAAGCCCAAAGTTTGAGCAGATGCATATTGAGGATGGTTTAAGTTTAAATCATCCCATAAAGGGTTAACATTTTCTGGAACTGGCTTGGTCCATTTCCAAGTTGTCTGATCCTGCCAGGTAGGCGAATACAGGTCCCAGCCGTCTCCCGGGTTATTCCAGTCGCCAATCACCCAATTATAGGGCTGTTCCACGGTTTTATCAAAATTGAATTCTTCCCATAATTTTTCAACTTTATCCGCTTCTTTTGATTTTGGGTCTGCTTTCCTTAAGTCCGCAATATATTTTGGGATATGATTGCTCAAAAAATCATTTAATTCTTTGTTAGCTACCCTATTCTTTCCGGAATAATAACCCACCCCACCCATTTGGGTTTCCCAGTTTGAATTTATCCCCGGGGAAGCTCCCTGTAAAATCTGCCTCCAATAGTGCTGGGCAGAAAAGAAAAGCATGTTAATCCTTAAATTTGACCTATCCAGCCCGTTTTCATAAGCTTTGCTCCAATCCATTAAAGCCTTATCATTCGGGGCTGCCCCGTTATTTAAGCTATGCAAATAATAGACCGGGCCCATAATATTGGTCATGCCAAAATTGACTTTGCGCCGCATGTCCAATAAGCCCAGCATAAGATAATATGCGCCTTTGTGCTGTACTCCTCCATAATCTGCCATAGAATCATAGTCAAAAGCACCGCGGTCTTTGATCTTAAAATAGTTGCTGGTATCGCCTTTTAGATCTGCGTCTTTTTTATCAAAAGTAGACGTTTTAATCCCGGACATAATAATATCGTAATAGCTCTTATCCCCGTATCCCTTGAGGTAATCCTTAAGGTCATTCCAATCATCTGCATAAGAAGCATAATCATCCAGGTCAGTTTTTGGATCCTTAAAAATTCCTTTATATTCTTCAGCGGATAATTGCTCGTCCATCAAGTCATTTACTGACGGAGAAAAATCTACGTTATCTGATCCTTCTGCCCAGCCAAAACCATATTCACGGCCAGCAAAAGCACCCACTTCGTGGGCAATATCCACTGAATCCTGCGCCCATCCCCGCACGCGGCTAAATACTTCCCCTATGCCGTTTGAAGCATCAATATTCTGGTTTCCATAATCGCTTTTTGCGCTGCGATAAGCATCAACCCCGCTCTTATAGCCCAATTGGCGGGGGCCGGACATGAGCTTAAACATCTGGGATAAGAAGCGGACATTTTTTAGCTGGCGGGCCAGTGCTTGGGGATCTTCTCCGGGCTGCCATTTTATCGAAGAATAATCCGGGTATGGCATTACCCCGGGATAAAGGGGCCGGGGCGGAAGCAATCCCACCAATTCCGGATTATTTAAAATTGATACGTCTAAAAACATAAAGCTCTCCTAAAAATTAAGAAAACAGCTTGGAAATAATATCCGTACGGTTCATATTGTTATAAATAGCATACGCACCTTGGTATTGGTTGGATAAGTCGCTAGTTTCTTTTTGCAATAAGAATGTGCCCAATACTCCAAATTTATCCTTGCTGGCAACTTTTAATCCCCCCACCACCAAGTCTTCATTGGGGTCAGAATACATGCGCATCAAATCATCTAAAGCCATCAAGAAATCCTTGGCCACTTTTTTCATGTTCGTGGCAATGCTATGCTCTGTACTCACTTGGCCCGGAGCTCGGTTAATGATTACGTATTTCATATTTTTATCCCCCTTTATATCCCCCCATTTTTATAATGGGTTTGAAAAAATAGTTTTTATTTATTCAAGCCTATTATAAGGAGGGAGAAAATAAATTTTATCTTCCCCCTCCCATACACTACAAACCCTACCTGATATTCATAGCATTTTTAGTTTCTGCCATAACTATGCGTCGGGTGGATTCAATTTTGGTAGCACCAGCGCCTGCAGCCTGAACTCTTTGAGTTAAATCGCCAGATCTCAAGGTTCCTGCAGCTCCGTCTAATTTGAAGGTTTTGCCGGTGATAGGATCTTTAGTATATACACCTGCGCCTTGTTTCTCTGCTAGCTTGCCTGCTTCACTTTTGGAGTCAACTTTCTTACCTTGCTCATCGGTAATCGTAATGTCATTCGTCACATTATCTTTTTCGACTCCCAAAAATTTCATGTTGTCTAGCATGTCATTCAAAATCTCATCGCACTTTTGAAGAACGTTTTCAGCATTTCCCATTCCGTCAGCCATGATGTTTCACCTCCTTCTTTTTATAGATTATCGCCCATTATCTTCTTTTAGCAGTTTCTCGATTTTCGAGATAAAACTTAAAACCTCTTCGGTTTCATCTTTTATTTCTTTTTCCTGGTAGCCTTTTTTGCCTTGCAAGAAACTTAGCGCATAACCCAGGTTCGCTTGTGCTGTAATAATCTCCCCGGAAAGCGCTTTCCAAACTTCACGGTTGCTGGCAATAAAACTATTTTCAATGGCTTGGTTTGACTGCGTTTTATCCGTACGCTTGGTATTTATCCTATTTTCAACATTCGCTGCATAAATCTCTAACATGTCTTTGCCTTTCCTTAATTCAACCAATGGTTAACTAATTGGCCCGGGACAGTTGCATTTGCTTCAAGCCCTTTGATATAAGCAGTAACTTCTTGGGCATTAGCAATTTTGGGTTCGTCTTTTTTTGGGATAACTGGACTTTTTTGAACATTTTGAGAAAGAGCTTTATTGCCTTTTTGAGGGGCTCTATCTTTTACTAAAGCTTGCAAAGTTGAAATTAGTTCAGTTGCTAAATCCATTTTTTGTGCCTTCTTCCGTATATATTATCGAGATAATCAAGAGGAAACTTGTATAAAAAACCTAAAAGAACCTCACCTTAAAATGCCCTCACCCTGCTTCTTCAATATATGCTAACTATTATCTGGAACAACCCTCTCCCTCGCTAAAGCTGGGAGAGGGATTTATAGTTTTTCATCCAAAACTCAGTCCTTCTCCCTGTTCTCCCGAGCACCGAGCGAAGTCGAGGTGTCGAGGGACTGGGAGAAGGCCATATAGTAGAAAGCTTTCAAGTTCAAAAAAGTTAGGATGAGGGTGGGCTAAGCGCCAGTTATAAGGCTATTTTTTGAGGATATATGGCCCAAAATACGCTCTGATTCTTCCTGGGCAAAGCGGTATTTGTCATAGATAGTCTCGGGTTTTTTAAAGCGCTGGCTTAAAGCCGCTGCTTTTGGAGTTAAAGAGGACTTTTCTTTCTCTTTTTCTAAGCGGTTAAAAGCAGCCTGGGCTTGAGACAATTCAGCCCTTTGAGATTTCAGCTCTTTAATTTCTGCGGTAATTTTTTGCAGCAATCCATTGATCTTTTTTGCATAATCTTTTTCTGCTGCCTGCAATTGCACAAGTTTAGCTAGCTGTTCATTATATTTTTTCAAAGCTTGTTCAGCTTTCGGATCATTCTTTGCTTTCAAGCCAAGATACTCTTTTTTCAAGTTTTCAACTTCGGTTTTTAAGCGCACCATAGTATTTTGCATCTGAACTGCTTCGTTTTTCCGTTGCACCAGCTCTTCCTGCAATAGCTTAATATTTTTAACGATGAGATCAATCTTATCTTTTAATTTTTGGATATGCTGGCGTAAAGCCGTAATATCAAGCTTTTGCGGAATTCGTGCTTTTGCAACATCTGCTGGGCTAGCCACAGACTGGGCCAAGACTGCTTTTGTTTCCTTAATTCTATTTTCTAGCTGTTCTATATATTGGCTCAATAAATTAGTAGATTGAGGAATTTGCGCCAAAGGAGGAACAACTGGATTAGTATAAACTAATCCGGGATTTGGCATAGGAGCAGCTATATTTGTCTTATTTTTTTCTTCCTTTTTCCTTTGTTTATCTACCCAAGCTTTATGTGTAAAATTATCCACCTTGGTTTTATGATAGCTGCCAAAATCGCGCATAAAGCTCTCCACTTGAGATTGAATCAGATCAAAGAGCTCTTTCATGCGGCCAGCATGAACAGCAACAGTTTCCAAAGTATATTCACTTTGGCTAGCCTCTAATGAAAGCGCCCGGCTGATAGATTCTAAGCGCTCTAGCGTATTTGCCAAACCCTTGCCAGTAGAAGCTTTTGCGCGTTTTTGCTCCTCGCTGATTTTTCCTTCGTTTTCTTCTTTGTAGCTCTTTTTATCCCGCACCTCGTCAAAAACAAGGCTGGTTGCAAGCTTATTTATTCCATCCGCTACATTTAAAAGCACTGCTTCCAACAGCATAAACTCATTGAATTTTTTTATTTCTACCTCTTTTGAGTCAGAAGTGTATTTTTGATGCTTCAAGGTGTTTCTTTCCCGCGCATTTGCCTTCATCTTATTTAATGTTTTAGCAGAATCCTGCAGCATAGATTGGCGGATGGAAAGCACGATAAAAGCAATTTGCATAAGCGTATTTACAAAAGAAGATAAAGCTGCCCTTTCATACTGGAGCTTGCGATTGGCATTATCTGCCGCGGTTTTTACAGCCCGGTACTGTGATTCCATAATATAATTCGTCAGGTTCTGGCTCACGCGGATCATGTCTTTTAAAGCACTGTTATCTGTAATATTGATGCCGTTTAAGCGGCCAGCTTCTGCCATGAGCTGTTTTTGCGTATCCAAAATCTGGGCAATCGCTTCGCGCACGGTTGAAATTTTGCGCAGGTTATTTTGGGCTTCGCTTAAGAAAACCGCATTTATGCCCAAGCGGCCAGCTCCTACGTTTTCCAATAAGCTTTTATCCAGATAAATCTGCAATTCTTGCCTATCTAATTGAGAAATAACCCTTTCTAAGTTGGTTTGTCCTTCTCTAACTTCTCTTATAGCACGATTAGGCCCAGCTATATCCTGTTGTCCGGGGGCATTGCTTGCCCAAGCCCAGTTTGCAATCCAATCCGTCAGAGAGTTAGAAAGCCCAACCAAAGCCGGGGTTAAATTCAGCATCAAATTACTGATAGGCTGTATCAGGCTCAATCCCAATCCCAAGGCTGCTACCCCAGTTGAAACCGCGCCTTTGACAATCGCAGTTTGGGCTTCTTTTTCTGCATCCAGCGCAGCATTTTGCACGCGGATCTTTTCGCCTAAGAACATTTTTATATTATTGAAGTTTTCCAGCATTCTCCGGATTTCTGAATAATATATCTGGGAGTTGCGGCGCTTGCTGGATTTAATGCTTAAGCCGTCTTGGCCCAAGATAACATTGACTAAATCTTCTTTGGTTTGATGGATAGAATTAACTACAGAGATAAAATTTGCCAAGCGCTTCAAGCGTTCGTATAAATCCGCAACCAGGTTGTTATCCAAAATCGCATAACCATCTTTTGTCTTGGTAATGCCATTTTTTGCCAAATCCGCATAAATGGCTCTTTCCAAATTATCCATCATCTCATACTGGGCGCTGTTTTGCGCTTCGCGAGCTGCTAAAATAAAGCGCACATCGGAAAACTCCTCATCCCAAGTCATGCCATAAGCACTATCCGGGCCAACCGCATTAAAAATAGCTCCTCCCGCCCCAGCCAGCGCCATACCCAAGCTCCAGCCCAAAGCCGCAAATCCCCCCAGCATTCCTCCGGCAATTCCGCCAACAACTGCTCCACCGATAGAAACAAAGAAATTGATCGTAGCTTTTTCCATATTTTTCTGCTGCTCAATTTCGCTGTTATAAGCTTGTTGGACTTCCTGCAAGTTAGAAACCAGCTGTTTCGCGGTTAAATCATTGGTAGAAATGATATTTTCTAAGTTTTGATCCTGCAGCTGTTCATTGGATAGAGAAGATTTTTTTACATTAAAGCTGGACCAGACCAAATCTTGCACTGCCGCCGCAGATTGTTTCATTTCATAGAGCATGCGCAGGGCATTACCAATGGCCTTTAATGTATCTTGGAAGCTTGCAATATAATGGTAATTCAAAACCAAGCTCTTATCTTTTAGCTTCTTTAGGTTGGCATAACTATCTTCTTCGTCCTTAACGGTAATTTTTTCCAAATAATTATCGGCTGCAGATTCCAAAAACGCAGCTTTGCTCTCGGCCGGAGAAACAAAAGAATCATCAAAAGGCTTAGCCTCATGGGACAAGCGGGAAGGCTTATATTTGTCCTGAATCGCAGCATCTGCAATCGCAGTGCCTAAATAGCGCAAGCCGCCTCCAATTGCAGAACAAATCACCGCGGCCCCGGCCAAAGCTGCACTCAAGGGCGGGAGCCAAGAAAGCAACATTGCCAGCGCGCCAAGTATTATCCCGGCTAAATTAAAGATGTTCCCGAAAATATTAAATACCTGCATAATCCCCATTTTTTCGAGCTGCTTTTTAAGATAGTTTTCTTGGTTATGCAGCTTGGCAATTTGGATGGCATTTTCTGCGGCCCGGTCAAAAACCTGTTTAGTATGGTTAGCCTCTTCAGCTACTGCTCTTCGGCCGGCCCTTTGGGCGGAATTATCCAAGGTAACTCCATAGCTATCTGCCATTACCAGGTCAGTTAAATCTTGTTTATTGCCGCGCACCATAGAAAACATATTCTGGGCTTGCAATCCGGCATTGAGCTGGGCTCGGATATTCATAACTGAATCTTTGGTTTGCGGGAGGTCGATATAGCCATTTTCGCCAATATTATGCAAAGAAGTCTGGTTGAAATTTTGCAAAGCCTTATTAACTTGATTGCTGATATTATCATTCAATCCGCTGAAAACCGTGGTATCCAAAGTTCCTCTTAAGCTTTGGTAAGTCCTCTCTGTTGCAGCTTTATACTGGGCAGAAGCCTTTTGCAGCTCTTCCAGCTTTCTTTTTTCCTGCTCTCCGCCAGAGATAAAATTCCAAAGCTGCTCATACCAGTCATCATTATATTTTTCTGCTTTTTCTACTCTCTTTTGGTATTCCGTATAGTTATGCTGCTGGATATTATTTAAAACTGCTTCCAGGGAATCATTCAGCTTTTTATAAGCATCTTCGATCCATTTTACCGCTTGTTCTTCGCGATAGCGGTCTCCTTTGTTCTTTTCACCCTTGAGATCTTTCATCTCATAAATCATTTCAAACATCATTAGCAGCATATTTTCTTTAGTTTGGGAAACTAGGTTGCCTAAGAGGACATAAGAAAAAAGCGAGCGGAAGCGGTTGTATTTCTTGCTCCATTTATCTCCTTTAAAAGACTGGAAGCCGTTCTCATCTTGTTCAAGATAATCTGCTTCATTAAATTCTTCAGTAAATGATAAAAACTCTTGTAGAATCTCCGTCATTTTTTCTTCTAAATTCAAAGAGGATAAATAATTACTGTCTTCTTCTTTCTCCGCTGGAGCAGAAGAAAGCGCGGAACTGCGAGTGCCGGTATTGGATCCGCTCGCAGAAGAAACCGAGGTCGTATCTGAACTAGGGACATTGATATCATTTTCTGGCTCATTGGGAATATAGCCCGGATCCCCAACTCCATTGATATCATCCTGATCATCATTAAAATCAGCGGGGTTAACATTATTTGTTTTATCAATATAAGTCATAGGCTTGCCTTTACATTATATATATCGGAAAAAAGCGAGGTTTCCTTGCATCAAATAGAGAGAAAAAACAGGGTATATTATCTCTTCGTAGGACCCATTATATCTTGATTTTTTACATCTTTGGGATAAGTTTTTGGAGTATAAGTATGATCTGAAGCAATCTTACCGGTTTCAAGCATTTGAATTAAATAAGTCCGAATAAACCTCTGCAGATAAATACCGGATAATTCCTTGCCGTTAGGCAAACCAATTCTTTTGCCTATATCAGCCCAAGTTATTTTGAAAAAGTTATCTCCCTTATTCATGCCTCCTTCAAATGCACGAATAGCAAAGAGGATTAAATATTTTTGGGTTTCTTTATCCGGAGCATTAAGCGCAACTTTCCCCTCTAAAATAGCTTCTGATAATTCTCTTTTAGTTTTAATTTTTTTACTATTATCACTAATGAGAGGCTGGTTAGCTGCTCCATAAGCCCTAATCAAAACATTAACATGATATCGAGCCCATTCTTTTGGGGGGATATGCTTTAAATACCCATATGCGCTCGTAGTATCAACTTTAATAATATGCTCTGAAGCAAAAAAATCATAAGCATTGTCATTCCTAAATTTCTTTTCCGCATATTCCAAGCGCTTAATTAATTGATCTAAGGTTATATTCGGCTTATCTCCAAATACTGCTTTCACAGCTTGGTCAGAAAAATAAATATACATACCGGCATGACGAAGAATCCACCTAACTAATTTAATAAATTCTTTTACAGATATTTGCCCTTGCTTAAGCAAAAGCTCCATTTTGCTAAATAGATCCTTTGAACCAATACTAGTATAAAAAACATCTCCAAAAAGCTCGGTTAAAAGCGCACGAACTTTATCTGATTTCGCAGTTGGTCTTGACGCATTTAAATTCACGCCTGGCTTTGCAGGAGTTGCTAGATTTTTATTGATTGAATTTACGTTAGACATTTTTATTTCCTTTGAATTTTGAGTAATTTCCCTCAATATTCTTAATTAACCCATTAATTTTTTGGTTCAATTTTTCAGCCTTATTACGGTAAAAATTACGCTTCTGAAAAGCTGCAATTATGCGATAAATATTGATCGCCAGCAAAATAAAAACTATTCCCAATATAAAAGAATTCCAGTCTAAATTAAACATTAGTATTCACCTTAGTTCCTTGGCTTGGAGTAAGAGAATTTCCCGTTCTTAATTTTGGAGTAGTTGGAAGTTCTTTTTTAGTAGGAACAGCTGGTTGTTCTATTTTTGGGCTAATAGGAGTATTTCCTGGAATGGCTTTCATGAAACCTTCCCCAGGTTTGATTTGCTCTTTTCCTGCCCCAGTATCAGCTTTGCCAACTTCCCGCTTAAATAAATTCAACTCATCGCATTTACGAATAAGAGACTGAAGACGACCCTCCCTATCTTCTACAACTCCTGACGCATTAACAAAAGCAGAGAAAGTTGACGGAAGTTTTTGCTTTTCTTGAACACGCTTTGCTTTTTGTGAATATTGAGATGGACGATTAGAAGTTCCAGATATAGCATGATCTAAAGCCATAAATTTTTTTCTCCTAAAATAAACATTATTATATATACACTCTTTTACTCAATCATTATATCGGGGAAAGACAGGAAAAACTTGCATCCAGTAAGGAAATATTTTGAGAAACGGCCCTCATCCAATCTTCTTTAAGGACAAGTCGCGACTTGTCCTTATGATATAGGTTTTAAAACTGCGTACCACAGGATGTCTCATCCTGTGGAGTTTAATATTTATCGAGGTTGAGACAACCTCGATTACGCATAATCGAATATTGTCCAGCCCCTCTCCTTTTTGGAGAGGCCTGCCTGCCGGCAGGCAGGGTTGCTTGAGATAAGCTAACATTTAAAAGAGATTAGGGTGAGGTTGCTGCCCTGGAACAAGCTTGGTAAAAGCCGGTAAATTTTGCTTAATATGGTTGTAACTGGCTACAACTGAACCTTTTTCTATTTTAACATTACTTTCGATTTGGCAATTATCCGCAATGATAGATTCAACAATTTGGCTGTTATTTTTTATAGTAGTTCCGCCAAAAATTAAAGATTGGGAAATTTGGGCATTCGCCCCGATAAAACAATGATCCCCGATCACAGTTGGACCCTTAATTTGCGCGCCTTTTTCTACCCGGGTATTTTTACCAATGAAAACCTGATCTTTTATTTGGTTCGCCGGCAAGCCAAATTTTACTCTTCCTAAAAGGGTGTCAAAATTGGCTTGTTTTAACTGGGATAAGGTGCCAATATCGCTCCAGTACCCTTTTACTTGAATCCCAAAAAAAGGCAATTGCTTTTGCAAAAGAATTGGAAAAAGATTTTTGGCAAAATCATAAAAGGTATTTTCTGGTATCATTTCCAAAACTTCTGGTTCCACAATATAAATCCCTGTATT
The DNA here is from genome assembly GCA_964528395.1 of uncultured bacterium. Lineage (GTDB taxonomy): Bacteria > Margulisbacteria > WOR-1 > CAZGTC01 > CAZGTC01 > CAZGTC01. Next base: position 124,305 of record CAZGTC010000003.1, on the reverse strand, counting down.
CACAAGATTGGATCGGGCTTCTTCTTTCTTGGGCTTTTCCTGGAAAAAAGTAATGCGATTATTTTTATCCGTAATCACAACCCCAAAATGCTCAACATCTTCAACTGGATAAAGGAGCAATGTAAAAAGGGATTTTTTTTCTTTGTGAAAGCTGACGGCCTGTTTTAAATCAATATCCGTTAGGGCATCGGATGAAATAATTAAGGAGGTTTCACGGTTGCCAGGAAAAAGATCCAGCATTTTCCTTACCCCACCCGCAGTCCCCAACAACTTTTCTTCAAAAGAATATTTTAGCCCTATCCCAAAATCTTCTCCATGCCCAAAATATTCCTGGATTTGCTTTGGGTAATAATGCAGGTTCGCGGCAGCTTCAATAAACCCCTGCTCTTTCAAAATCCGCAGGTTATGCTCCATAATCGGGGTATTGCAAACCGGCATCATAGGCTTGGGAATAGATAATGTCAAAGGCTCAAGGCGCGTGCCATAGCCAGCTGCCATAATAAAAACGCTCATGCTAAAGAAATTTTCCTTATTCTTTTTGTATGCCGGCCGCCGGCAAAATCTGCTTTTAAAAAAGCTGCCAGCATTTTTAGCACTAATTTTTCGCTGCTGGTGCGGGCCCCAAAACAAAGAATATTGGCATTGTTATGCTCTTTAGCCATCTGGGCGTCATATATTGAAGTTAAACGGGCAGCACGGATGCCTTTATGCTTATTGGCTGCCATAGACATGCCAAGGCCCGTACCACAAACTAAAATCCCCAATTGGTATTTTTTCTTTTCAATGGCTCGGGCCGCTTTATGCGCATAATCCGGGTAATCAACTGAATCTTCGGTATAAGTTCCAATATCATCAATAGAAATTTTATTTTTTACCAGGTATTTTTTGATCGCTTCTTTCAGCTTGATTCCAGCGTGGTCTGAAGCAATAATAATTTTCATCTTTTTTCTCCCATGAGTTGTAACATTTCTTTAACCGCCTGCCTCACTCCCACAAAAACCGACCGGGCAATAATTGAAAAACCAATGTTTAATTCCTCGATCTCTTTTATTTTAACAATTTCTGCGACATTTGCATAATCCAACCCATGGCCGGCATTTACTCTTAACCCGATTTTTTTGGCATAAGCACAGGCTTCCCTAATTTTTTCAATCTCTTTTTTGGGAGAAAGCGCATAACTCCCAGTGTGGATCTCGATAAAACAAGCCCCGCTTTCTTTAGCAGCCTGGATTTGACCTTCCTCCGGATCAATAAACAAGCTAACCAGAATCCCTTTTTTTTGTAATTTTCCTATTTGGGATTTTATTTGACATTGGACATTAGGCATTTGACATTTTATGTCCAGTCCTCCTTCAGTTGTTATTTCCTGCCTTTTTTCCGGAACCAAAGTTACCATATGCGGCTTAAGCTTAAGCGCAAATTCTACCATCTCATCCGTTGCCGCCATTTCAAAATCCAGGCGCGGAGAAATTTTTTTTAATTCCCAAACATCTTTATCCTGGATGTGGCGGCGGTCTTCGCGCAAATGGCAGACAATCCCATCTGCTCCCCCTAACAAGACCTCTTTTGCCGCTAAAACTGGATCCGGAAAAGCTTCTTTGCGCGCTTGGCGCAAGGTTGCGATATGGTCAATATTTACCCCTAATTTCATTTTTTCATCTCCAAAGCCTGGCGAATGCGTTTTAAACATTTTTCTAATCCAAAAATCCTTATGATTCGCCATAGTTCCGGCCCGGAATTACGGCCGGTCAAGATAATTCGCACGGTTTTAAAAACCTCTCCTTTTTTTAATTTATTTTCTTCTACAATTACATTCAATATTTGTAAAACTGAATCATGGTTAATTTCTTTTAAAGAAGGGATTTTCTTTATCAAGCCCTGGATAATCAAAATTGAAGCAGGATGGAACAAAGCTTCTTTAACCTTTTCATAATTTATGTCTTCTTCAAAAAATACTCCGACATAATTTTTCAAATCCCGCAAAGTAACCAGATTGTCTTTAACCGATTCTATAATTTCCATCAGCCATTCATCTTCTTTTTCTTCTATATCAAATCCAGCTTCTTCTAAAAACGGCAAGCATAATTCCAGCAAATACTCTTTTTTTACGCTGCGAATGTATTGGCCATTCATCCAATCCAGCTTGCCTGCATCAAACACTGCCGGGCTTTTTGAAACATCTTCCAGCTTGAATTCTTTTAACGAATCTTCAAAAGATAAAACTTCGCTTTTTTTAGGCGTCCAAGACAAGAGCGATAAATAATTTATAATTGCTTCCGGCAAATAGCCTTCGGCTTTGTATTCTAAAATTGATTTAGCCCCATGCCGCTTGGACAGCTTGGAGCGGTCCGGCCCCAAAATCATAGAAATATGCGCAAATTTTGGCAGCTTTAATCCCAAAACCTTATAAAGGGCCATTTGTTTAGGCGTATTGGATAAATGGTCCTCTCCGCGGATAATATGCGTAATCCCCATAAGATGATCGTCAATAACTGCTGCAAAATTATAAGAGGGCATGCCATTTGACTTAACAATAATAAAATCACCGATCAAAGCTGCATCAAATTTAACCAGCCCATGCACCAGATCATCAATTAGAATGTTTTCCTGCGGCATAGCAAAGCGAATCGCGGGCTTGCGGCCTTGTTTTTTATATTCTTCAATTTGATAAGCAGAAAGATTCCGGCATTTTCCCAAGTAGCGCGGAGGCTTTTTAGCAGCAATTTGCGCAGCGCGTTCGCTCTCTAATTCTTCATCAGTACAATAACAATGGTAGGCGGAATTGCTTTTTAATATTTTTTCAATATAAGGCAAATAAAGGCCGCGGCGCTGGGACTGGTAGTAAATTTTTTCATCGGGCTTTATCTTCAGCCAAGACAACCCCTTGACAATATCCATGACATATTCATCCGCCGAGCGGTCAAAATCCGTGTCTTCAATGCGCAATATATATTTACCCTTCTGGGAGCGGGCAAATAAATAATTGAATAAGGCCGTGCGCGCAGACCCTACATGCAAAGTGCCGGTAGGCGATGGGGCAAACCTGACTTTAACTTTTTCAGGCATAATTAATTAAACCTTATGGTGAAGCAAACAGACTGCATATGCGGAAATTCCTTTTTTTTGTCCTGTAAATCCCAAACCTTCTTCGGTTTTTCCTTTTATATTAATTTGTTCAATTGTAATTTGCAAAACTTCTGCAATTTTTTGCCTCATTTTCATGACATAAGGCTCAATTTTGGGTTCTTCACAAACAAGAACACAATCCAAATTATTGATATTGAACTTATTTTCGTCTAAGAGTTCCTTCACTTTTTTTAAAAGCAAGAGACTGGAAATTCCTTTATATTGGCTATCACTTGGAGGAAAATGCTTGCCGATGCTGCCCTCTCCCATTGCCCCTAACAAAGCATCAATCAAGGCATGCAGCAAAACATCTGCATCCGAATGCCCGAGCAAGCCAAATTTGTGTGGGACTTCTATCCCCCCCAAAAAAAGCTTCCGGTTTTTTACCAGCTTATGCACATCATATCCAATGCCTATTCGCATATAATTTTTACAAACCTCCTCTTGCCGACTTTTAAAACATCTCCATTTTTAACCAGGAGCGAATCTTTATCTGAAGTAATTTTGGTTCCATTGAGAGCAACTCCGCCCTGCTGCAAGATGCGGCGCGCTTCGCTATTGGAAGCAACCGTTTTTGCTAAAACCATAAGTTGAATAATATTTATCTTGCTTTCGGGAAAATCCTTTTTATTTAAGGCTAGCTCTTCCATGTCTTTCGGCAGTTCGCGGCGGCTGAACACTGCCTCAAATTCTTGCTGCGCTTTTTCGGCCTCTTTGATGGAATAAAAACGCTCCACCAAGCTAAACGCCAGGTTTTTTTTGGCTTGCATCGGATGATCAACCTTGACTTTTTCAGGCGGCACATTTAATAATAAATTATAATATTTCAGCATTAGCCCATCCGAAACAGACATTATTTTACCGAAAATTTCTTTAGGCGCTTCTGTAATGCCGATATAATTATTCAAGCTTTTGCTCATTTTCTGCACTCCGTCAGTGCCTTCTAAAATCGGCACAGTCAAAACAACCTGGGGCTCTTTATGATAACGTTCTTGAATCGCGCGGCCAATCAATAAGTTGAATTTCTGGTCGGTCCCTCCAACCTCCAGGTCTGACTGTAAATACACTGAATCATATCCTTGTAAAAGAGGATAGATGAATTCCAAAATACTAATATCAGCTTTTTTTTGGAACCTTTCCTTAAAATCTCTTCTCTCCAACATGCGCGCAACCGTATACTGTCTTGAAATATTTACCATATCCATAATATCCATCTTGCCCAACCACTGGCTGTTATAAACTACCTTGGTTTTTCTTTTATCCAAAATTTTAAAAACCTGGCTGCAATAAGTCTTGGCATTGGCTTTTACCTCGTCCTTTGAAAGCATAGGGCGAGTTTCGTTTTTCCCGGTGGGATCGCCAATCATGGCCGTAAAATCACCGATTAAAAAGATAATCTCATGCCCCAAATCCTGCAGCTGCTTTAACTTATTTAAAACAACCGTATGCCCCAAATGCAAATCCGGGGCTGAAGGATCTGCCCCCCACTTCACTTTCAGGGGCCGGCCCAATTTCAGTTTTTTTACCAGCTCTTCCCGGGGTAAAATATCTACGGTGTTTTGCTCGATAATTTTTAGCTGTTCTGCAAAATCCATCATTTTAGCTGCAGCCTACTTCCTGTAATACTTTTTTAACCGTTTTAAGAGGTACAGAATCAACAATCTCTACTTGGCCAAGCCTTTTTTTAGGGAAAACAAAAACCAGTTTTTCTTCCCGGATTTTTTTATCAATAAAAAGCGCCTTGATCACGCTGCGATGGTTGATTTTTTCTACTTTCAGAGGGAGATTCAGCCTTTCTAATAAATTCCTTAAACGCTGCACTGATTCCATCTGGAGCATTTTTAATCTTTCAGCAATCATCACTGCTGCCAACATGCCAATGGCTACGGTTTCTCCGTGATTATAGCGCCGATATTTTGTCACGGTCTCAATAGCATGGCCAATCGTATGGCCGAAGTTCAAAATCATCCTCAAGTGCTGTTCTTTTTCATCTTTCATAATGACTTTGGCCTTATTATTGCAGGATTCTGCCACAATAATCTGCCAAACTTTCAGTGCTGCCGCCATTTTTTCCGGAGTTTCAAAAGCCTTGGCCGTGAGATGATGCACATTAACTTCTAAAAACTTAAAGAAATCATAATCGCAAATCACCCCATATTTAATCACTTCCGCTAAGCCGGTCCTCAACTCGCGATCATCGAGGGTAACCAAAGTTTTTACATCCGTCCAGACTAAATTGGGCTGGTAAAAAGAACCGATCAAATTTTTGCAGCGGGGATGGTTGACTGAAGTTTTTCCTCCCACGGAACTATCTACCTGCGCTAAAAGCGTAGTTGGAACATGCACCAAAGGCACCCCGCGCATATAAGTAGCAGCCACAAAACCCGCCAAATCCCCGATAACCCCCCCGCCCAAAGCAATAATCCCGGTATCGCGATGGGCATTTAACTTAACCAGATAATCATAAAGATTTGCTGCGTTTTTAAGGCTTTTATTTTGTTCGCCGCGGGGAATCGCCACCATTTCACAGGGAATATTGTTTTTCATAAGGTTTTTCTGAAGCGTCTTGCCGTATAAATCTTTTACTACTGTATCTGTCACAATAACATAATTTTTGGCGAACTTTTCTTTGATCAGGTGCGGGCCGATTTCTTCCAAAATATCGATTCCAATGACAATAATGTAACTGGTAGACGGCAAATCAACTTTTACAATTTTTTTCATCTATTTATCTCCTAAGTTTTTGATAATCTGGCGCGCAGCTTCATCCACTGAAATATCCGAAGTATCCACTTCAAAATCTGCAGCTGATTCATATATGGGCGTACGCTGGCCAAGAATCGCTTTTATTTTCCCTAAAGGGTTATCGCCAGAAAGCAGCGGCCGGCTCTTATTCCCTTTTAGCCGTTCATAAATAACTTCTGGCCGCGAAGATAAAAGAACCAATGCCCCAATTTTTTTTAGGTTTTCCACATTTTCCCGGCGCAAAACAATGCCTCCGCCAGTTGCAATAACAAAATTTTCATAATCTATCAAGGTTAAAACAACTTTTGTTTCCAAGTTCCTAAAATAATTTTCGGATTTCTGCTTAAAAATATTGCTGATGCTTAAGCCTTCGGTTTTTTCAATCAAATCATCTGTATCTAAATAATTATACTTCAATAAACCTGCCAAATGCCGGCCCGCCACGGTTTTTCCTGTTCCCATAAACCCAATCAAAATAATATTCTTTGGTCTCATAATATCCTTTTTTTGTTATTCGTTATAAGTTATCTGTTATTAGTTATAATCGTCCCCGAGAGGAGTTGAACCTCCGGCCTACAGTTTAGGAAACTGTCGCTCTATCCAACTGAGCTACGGGGACCTGCCAGCTAATAACTTATAACCAATAACTTATGACTTATAACTTATGACTTTTTAATAACTAAAATCTTTACTAGGATATATGCTATTTTCTACTTCTTTTATATAATTTTTTACTGCTTTGAGAGTTTCTTGGCGCAAACCAGCATATTGTTTTACAAACCTAGGGGTTTTTTCGGTAAGACCCAAGAGATCCGGCAATACCAAGATTTGGCCATCAACATATCTTCCCGCTCCAATTCCAATAGTCGGAATCGCAATCGCTTGAGTAATTTTTTGCGCCAAAACCTCTGGTACCAATTCTAAAACAATAGCAAATACCCCTATTTTTTCTAAAGCCTTTGCATCTTTTATCAATTTCTCTTCTGCTAGCTTATCTTTCCCTTGAATATAGGGACCACCAATTTGATGAATACTCTGCGGAGTAAAACCAAGATGCCCCATTACAGGAATCCCCGCTTGAATGATTTTATTAATCGTAGCTAAATGATTGGCCCCTTCCACCTTCACCGCATTAGCCCCGGCTTCTTTTATGAAGCGAGCGGCATTTCCCAAAGCTTCTTTTTCTTTATCCTGAAAAGACATAAAAGGCATATCTGCCACAACAAAAGTTTGTGGAGCTCCACGGTGTACAGCTTGCACGTGCCGCAGCATGTCTTCCATCGTCACAGGCAAAGTATTTGGATATCCTAAAACAACATTTCCCAGTGAATCTCCCACTAAAATGATATCCAATCCTGCTTCTGCCAAAATCTTTGAAAATAAAGCATCATAAGCTGATAAGCAACAAATCTTTTTTCTGCCCTTAAAATCGCGGATTGATCGAGTGGTGATCAACTTTCACTGCCTCCAAACCAAAACTTCCAAGACAAGAAATTAATCTTATGCGGGAGATGGCGGGAGAACATGCTGAATAATTTTTCTTCCAGCATTTCTTTAGTTAAAAAACGCGTAAGATAACCATTTTCTGCCATAGAAATAACTCCGGTTTTTTCCGAAACTACCAAAACTAAAGCATCCGTCTGCTCGCTTAAGCCAACTGCCGCACGATGCCGCGTCCCAAGCCTTTTATCCAAAAGCCGGCTCTCGGATAAAGGTAAAAGGCAGCCCGCTGCAGAAACTCTTTCTCCTTCAATAATTACCGCTCCATCATGCAAAGGAGAATGCGGCTCAAAAATCGAAACCAACATCTCGCTAGAAACCAAAGCATCAATCCGCACGCCGGATTCCAAATACTCCGACAAACCGGAATTACGCTCCAAAACAATGAGTGCCCCAACTTTTTTATCCGATAAAGCCGTTAAAGCATTGACTAAATGCCGAATAAACCAGCTGCCGTGCTGGCTGGGAGAAAATCCTAATTGTCCCAGAAGCTTGCCCCGGCCAAAGCGCTCCAATGTCCTCCTTAATTCCGGCTGGAATAAAACTACCAGCATCACCACAATCACTGCTGCAAATTTGTCGAAAAACCAGCTAATAATATAAAGATGAAAAGTTTTGCCAATGATATAAATTAATAAAATAATAAAAAGACCGCGGATCAATTGGATAGCGCGAGTCCCCTGCAGCCAAAGCAAAACATAATAAATCAAAACCGCAACAATCAGAATATCCAATAAATCATTAAGACGAAAACCCCAAGGTATATTCATCTGCAACCGCCTTTTAGATTATATCGTTGCGAACAAGGTCTTCATAAGATTCTCGCTTAACCGCCAAACGAGACTTGCCTTTATTGACAATAACCATTGCTGGCCGCGTTACCCGATTGTAATTAGAAGCCATGGAATAACAATAAGCGCCAGTTGAAAACATTGCCAAAATATCTCCGGATGCAGCTTCGGGCAGCTTGATTTCTTTTATCAAGATATCTCCGGATTCGCAAAACCTCCCCGCCACACTATAAACTGTACGGTTTTTTTCGCGCGCGCGGTTGGCTAAAAGCGCAGAATAAACTGCTTGGTACAAAATCGGCCGCGGATTATCCGACATTCCCCCATCTACCATAATATAGTTTTTCATTTTAGGGATTTTTTTTATAGAACCAATGGTATAAAGAGTTACTCCAGCATTTCCTACAATGGATCGGCCTGGTTCTAGAACCAGAACCGGTTCTTCAATAGACAAAGCTTTGCATTCCGAATAAATTGTTTTGGCTAAAAATTTGGCTAATACATCAACCGCCAAAGGCTGGTCTTCTTCCTGATAAGCAATCCCTACTCCGCCGCCTACATTTATCTTTTGGATATCCACCTTATGGTCGTTTTTTAGTTTTTTCACCAATTGCAAAAGCACTTTTATTTCTTCGGCAAAAGGCTTAGATTCAAAAATTTGGGAACCAATATGCGCATGCAATCCAATCAAATTCAAGTCCGGGGCTTTTTTAATGATTTCAATAGTTTTTAGGAGCTTATCTTGGTTCAGTCCAAATTTCGAATCCAGCTTGCCGGTCTGGATATATTCATGCGTATGCGCTTCAATGCCGGGATTAATCCGCAGCATGATATTGGCTTTCTTTTTTAATTGGCGGGATAATTTTTCCAGGTTCAGTAATTCAGTAAAATTATCTACGACAAAGCAATTAATTTGCGCATCCAAAGCTTCTTTCAATTCATTTATCGGCTTATTATTCCCATGAAAATAAATATTTTTTGGATCCGCTCCAGCTTTAAGCACCGTATACAATTCTCCGCCGGATGCAACGTCAAAACCAAAGCCTTCCGAGCTAATAATTTTTGAAGTTGGAACAGTACAAAGCGCTTTGCTGGCAAAAACCATTTCATGATTAGCATAGTGCGCGGAAAACGCTTCTTTATAAGCGCGGCAATTATCCCGAATGGTTTGCTCGTCAATAACATAAAGCGGGGTTCCAAATTTCTCTGCTAAAGAAAGGCAAGACACTCCGCCAATACTTAGCTGATTGCCATCAACCTGTGCAGAATTAGGCGCGTATTTTGCAAGCATTCTTTTATCCTTTCAGCAATTTATATTCCAAACTGTCAAAAAGCGCCAGCCAGGAAGCTTCGATAATATTGGTGGATACCCCAACAGTGCCCCAAGCATCCGTATCATCTGCGGATTCAATAATTACCCGCACTTTGGCTGCAGTGCCTTCTTTTGAATCCAGGACCCGGACCTTATAATCTGTTAGCTTTACTTTTTTTATTTGAGGATAAATATCTTCAATGGCTTTTCTAAGTGCTCCGTCTAGAGCATTAACCGGGCCGTCTCCCGCGGCTTTGGTTTTTATTTTTTTCCCTTTTACTTTTAATTCTAAAAAAGCATGGACAATGGTTGGCTTATGCCCTTTTTTTATAGTCTCGGCCTTAAAGTCAATTAATTCAAAAAAGGGCGTATATTGCTTTAATATTCTTTTCAACATCAGCTCGAAAGAAGCCTCGCCTTCTTCAAACATATAGCCAGCATGTTCCAATTCTTTTATTTTCTGAAGTAAAAGCTTTACCTCTGGCGTGCCTTTTTTCAAATTTACCCCGTATTCTTGCGCTTTATATTCCAAATTGCTGACTCCGGATAATTCCGAAACCGTAACATGGCGCTCATTGCCAACTAAAACTGGATCCATATGCTCATAAGTTTGCGGAGATTTCAGAACTGCACTTACATGAATGCCGCCTTTGTGCGCAAAAGCCGACCGCCCAACAAACGGCTGGTGCGCGCCTTGAGGCAAATTAGCAATTTCTGCAATATGCCGGGAAAGCTCGGTCAAACCTTTTAATTTTTCATCTGTTACGCAATCGATCCCCATCTTTAATTTCAAAATTGGGATGATTGAGCAAAGATTGGCATTGCCGCATCTTTCTCCATAGCCATTAATGGTTCCCTGTACATAAGTACATCCGCATTTTACTGCCATGCCCGAAACCGAAACTGCACATTCAGAATCATTGTGGGCATGAATACCTAATGGGATTTTTATTTTTTCTTTTATTAACAACAATATCTCCTGTACTTCAAAAGATAGAGAGCCTCCATTGGTATCGCATAAACAAAGAACATCGGCCCCAGCTTCCTCTGCAGCTTTTAAGCACTGCAAGGCATAATCTGGATTTTTTTTATAACCATCAAAAAAATGCTCGGCATCAAAAAGAACTTCCTTGCCCAAAGATTTTAAATAAGCAATGGTATCTTTAATCATGGCCAAATTTTCTTCAAGGGTAGTTTTTAAAGCCTGCGTAACATGAAAATCCCAAGCCTTGCCAAAGATAGAAACCGCCGGGGTTTCAGCCTTTACCAAAGTTTGGATATTCTTATCTTCCTCAATTTTTATATTCGGACGGCGCGTAGAAGAAAAAGCCACAATTTTAGAATTTTTAAGGTTTAGATTTTTTACTTCTTTAAAAAATTGGACGTCTTTTGGATTGGATCCCGGCCATCCGCCTTCTATATAATGAATGCCAAAATCATCCAGCAGTTTGACAATTTTTAATTTATCTTTAACCGTAAAAGAAATGCCCTCGGCTTGCGATCCGTCTCGAAGAGTTGTGTCGAATAAATATACTTTTTGCATAATAAGTTAAAAAATTATAACACAAATACTTCAAAAAATCCGAAATCCTAAAGTCCTAATTTCCTAACAATGTATTAATTATTATAATATTTCAATCCTTGTTCGGATTTAGGACATTAGGATCTTTTTGGGTTCTTACTTTTTGCATCTTAGATATTTTTTAGATTTTTTGTTATAATATCAGCAAATAAAGGGGTTGATCCGCATTGGATCTATTTAACAAATCTCCGGATTTATTATCACTTTCTTTTGATGATGTCAAAAAAACCGCGCTCGAATGCAAAAAATGTTCACTCCATGAAACGCGTACTCAAGTAGTTTTTGGGGAAGGCCCGATGCCTTGCGATTTGATGTTGATTGGTGAAGGTCCGGGAGAACAAGAAGATTTAACCGGCCGGCCGTTCATTGGCAAAGCGGGCCAGCTTTTGACCAAGATTTTAGAATCTGTTGGAATTAATCGGGAAACCGATATTTACATTGCTAATACGGTAAAATGCCGTCCTCCCAATAACCGCACCCCCCTAGAGAGTGAAACCCAGGCTTGCTGGCCTTATTTAGAAGCGCAAATAAAATTTGTGAATCCAAAAATCATTCTTTTGGCCGGAGCCCCTGCCTGCAAAGTAATTTTAAAAACCAGCGAAGCCATGAGCAAAATCCGCGGGCAATGGTTTAAATTACCCGGATCCAGCGATATCCATGTAATGCCGATTTTCCATCCTTCTTTTTTATTACGCAATCAACAAAAAACTCCGGGTTCTCCCAAATGGCTGACTTGGCAGGATATGCAGGAAGTAAAGAATGCACTCGGTTTTATAAAAGAAGTTGAAAGCTTAGAAAGAAAAAAGAATTAAAATTTTTTCTGCTTATTTAAATGTTTAGTAATTTCTTTTGCAAAATCTTCTAAATCTAAAATTCTTTCTTTCAAAATCTTATATACCATTTCTCGATTTATTTTTACATACTCATGCACTAATAAATTTCTAAAACCAGCTATCCCAGATAATCGAGTCGTTAATAAAGAAGAAATAATTTTACCTTCTTCAAGAATATCAACTATTTCCTGTCGATCAGAAGGTTTACGTAAATCAAAGCTAACAATCAACATGTTCCCCACATCCAGAATACATTCAATCGCTAATTGCAGGTATCTTTCAGCAAGGCCATAATAATGATAGTCACTAATAAAAGTATTTTTATTAATTTTTTGGAGTTCTTTTAAGATTTTTAAATAGTCTTTTAGAAGCTTAAAACGTGTAGCAATTATTTCAATATCAACCATCTAAGTTCCCCTCAAGATACTCCTAAAAACTCCATGAGCAAAAGCTATCTCATATTCTTTCTGATCTAAGTACTCAATTAAAATTTTCGTCTCATAGCGTATCCTTTTTAATTGTGAGCGGCAAAACAATATTTTTCGATCTTTCAAGATTCTATGTTTGAGTAAAATAGGCGCCTCGTTAAGAATGACTAAATCGATATTATCCGCTTTTAAAACTTGGCTTAAATCTTTCATGACAGCTAATTTAATATCAATATATTTATCTTTTGGAAAATTTTCATCGAGCTGTACCGCAAAATCATAATCTGAAATAGGCGAATAATTTCCTCGAGCCCTTGATCCAAATAGATAAGCGCTTATTATAGGAGGATATTTTTTGAAAACTTTTTTATAGTCCATGATTTTGGATTATCCCATAAAAATATGGTGTATTCAATGCTTCAATTTTAGTATAATCAAACCATGGATAAAACAATCGTTTCCTGTATCCAGATGAATGTGGTAACCGGAGATATCGATCACAACCTAGATCGAGCATCTAAATTATTTCAAGCTGCCAAAACCCATCACCCGGATTTTATTGTTTTTCCAGAAATGTTTCTCACTGGCTTTGCTTATCCGGACTTGCACAAAATTGCCCGCATTTACCGCAAAGAGTTTGAAAAGTTTTTTGCCCAAATTTCTCAAGAATCTGGAGCTTATATAATAGGGGGAAGTATCCCTGAAGATGATGACCATAAAACCTATAACACTTGTCTTATTTATAACCCATTTGGAAAAATTATCGGGCAGTACCGAAAAATGAACCTTTTTTCTTTGACCGAAGAAGACAAAAACTTTTTCCCCGGGCATAAAGAACATGTTTTTGAAACAAATTTCGGGAAGATCGGCGTAGCGATCTGCTATGACCTGCGCTTTCCGGAGATTTTCCAAAAAATGGCGCTGGAAGGCGCGAAAATTATTTTTGTCCCGGCCCAATTTCCCCACCCGCGCCGCGACCACTGGATCACGCTCCTAAAAGCCCGGGCCATTGAAAACCAAATTTTTATCGTTGGCTGCAACCGCGTGGGAGGACAGCGCTTGAACCATTTTGGGTCTTCTATGATTATTGATCCCAATGGCACGATCCTAAATGAAGGAGGAGAAAAAGAAGCCATTGTTTCTGAAGCTATTTATCTTGAACTAGTTGAAGAAGCTAGAAATAAACTTCCGGTTTTTGATATAATAAAAAACAAATCCTTATGAAGAAACTGGTTGTAATTTTGCTGTTAACCTTATTTTTCAATCAAATTTGTTCAGCGGCCAAATTTAATTTCCCGCACAATTTCAAATACCCCTTTGGCACAAAGCCGAATAATATTTCCCAAAATGACATGAATAAAGAAGTACAAAAAGCTTTTGAAGATTGGAAAAACAAATATCTAACCGAAGAAGGCTGTGCCCCAGGCACCAAAAGAGTGCAAATGGGAAAAGCTTATGATTTCGGCACAACCTCTGAAGGCATTGGGTTCGGGATGCTCATCCTGGCTTATATGGAAAACCCAAAAAACAAAAACCAAAAAGATTTTGATGCCCTTTGGAAATATTACAAAAGATTCCGCGATGCTTTCGGATTAATGAATTGGAAAATTTCAAAAGACCGGAAAATCTTAAATGCCAATTCCGCCTCCGAAGCAGATATCAATGTAGCTTCTGCCCTTTTAATCGCGCACAAAGTCTGGGGAAGCAACGGGGAAATTGATTATTCAAATGAAGCCCATGAACTGATAGCAAAGATAAAACGTTTTGAAATAGAAAAAGATACCTATATCCTAAAACCCGGGGACACTTGGGGAGGTTCGCATGTTTTGAATCCCATGTATTTTTGCCCGGCATTTTTACGAATGTGGAGCCAAGCTACCAAAGACAATTTTTGGGGGAAAGTTATAAAAGCCAATTATGCAGTTATAAAAAATTTTAATGATAATTATGAAACCGGCTTGGTCCCGGACTGGTCGCGCGCCAATGGCCAAAAACCCGAGCAAGATGATTTAATTTATCGTTTTGAATATAATGCCTGCCAATTCCCCTTAAAAATGGCCCTTGATTATGCTTGGTTTGGAAATGAAAATTCTCCTCTAGCCTATTTCATGGCGGATAAAACCGCAGAATGGATAAAAACCGAAACTGAAAATTATCCTTCGCGCATCCGGGATGGCTACGAACTAAATGGCCAAGCCGCCGGCAAATATAATAACGGGGCTTTTGTCGGGCCTTTTTGCGCAGCTGGAATAGTGGATAAAAAACACCAAGAATGGCTGGATACTTCTTTTGATTTTTTAAGGAAAATGCGCACGGGCGGGGACTGGGGCTATTATCCCGATACCCTGCGCTTGATCTCTATGCTTTTTGTCTCTGGCAATATGCCGAATCCCTATAAAAATTAATGACCAAATCCAAATTAACAAATGACAAATAAAATTCTAATGCCAAATATCCAAAAAGAAGATTCAAAAGTTTATTTTGCACAGTTAAAAGTTGAGAATGTTGTAAAACTGTTTGATGCCGCGGGATTTAACAATATTATTTCCCCTGAAAAATTTATTGCCCTTAAGCTGCATTTTGGAGAACCAGGAAATACCGCGTATCTTAAACCAGAATTTGTAGAGCCATTAGCCCAAGACCTTATTCAAAAAGGCGCCTTCCCTTTTTTAACTGACACCAATACCTTATATAAAGGCCAAAGAACCGATGCTTACCACCATATTTTAACTGCCCAAAAACACGGCTATAATTTCTGCCCTACCATTATTGCTGACGGCTTAAAAGGCTATGACTTTGAAAAAATTGAAATCCAGAAAAAACATTTTAAGGAAGTTTTTTTGGGCCGGGCCATTTGCCAGGCAGATAGCTTGGTTGCATTAACCCATTTTAAAGGCCACGAAGTCACAGGTTTTGGCGGAGCAATAAAAAACTTGAGCATGGGATGCGCCTCCCGCGCTGGCAAACAGCAAATGCATGCGGATATCAAGCCCAATATAAAAAAAGAAAAATGCACGGCCTGTGAAGTCTGTGTTGCAGCCTGCCCGGTCAAAGCCTTGGCAATAAAAAACAAAGTTGCCCAAGCTGACCATAATATTTGTATCGGCTGCGGCCAATGCGTAGTAGTTTGCCCTTTTAACGCTATTTCTATCGATTGGTCTGGTTCGCCGGATTCGGTACAGGAAAAAATGGCAGAATATGCCTTGGGAGTTGTACAACAAAAAAAAGGACAAGTTATTTTCATAAACTTCTTAAACAATATTTCTTCTAATTGCGATTGCTACGATTTTAATGATGAGCCGATTGTACCGGATATTGGAATTCTTGCTTCCTGGGATCCGGTGGCAATTGACCAAGCCAGCGTTGACTTGGTAAACCAAACTGAAGGCCGGATAAAAAGCCGCAATAAATTCCGCGCGCTCTGGCCCAATACCGATTGGTCCATTCAGCTTTCTTATGCTGAAAAGATCGGATTGGGAAAAAGAAAATACGCTCTCATAAAAATATAAAAGGCAGCATTCTCAAAAAGAAAATACTGCCTTTTTTTACAAACAAAAACCTATTTAATTGACCAATTTATCATAGGGAGAAAGATTTACTGGATCAATAGCAGGCGTGTAAATTGGCTGGATGCCGCCGGGGCGGTTTTCTTCCAATAGTATTTTATCCGTAGGTTTCACTGGAGTAGGATTTGAAATTGCAGATTCCTCAACTGGTTCAAAATCAATGCTGCGTTCATCTCCTGGCAAAGTTATTTCATAATACTTAGGCTGGAAACTATAGCCGGATTTTTCTGCTTTCACTACATATTTTCCAGCAGGCAACCCTTCAAAATAAAAGCAACCGTCTTCACTCGTAATAATTGTTTTGATCGGTTTATCTATAGGATTAGAAATAATTATCTCATTCGGGGAAATAATCTTATTTTCTGTATTTGCTGTATCCATTGCAAACTCTTCCTTTAGAGAATAGGAATAAAGCTTTACCGTAACTCCAGATAAATTACCCCCTATGAATCCATTAATTGCATAATAAGAAATTGGCTTTACGCTGGGCTCGATCGGTTTTGGATCTTGGGCTGCTTCTTTAGTTGGATTTGGTGTTGGAATTGCTTCTTTAGTTGGATTTGGCATTGGAGTTGCCTCATTACTTGGATTCGGGGCTGGAGCTGCTTCTTGGGTTGGATTAGGGATAACCGGGCTGCTCGAAGACTTGTATTCTACATAAAAAATAACGTCTGAAATGCTTTTGCCTTCAATTGTAACAACTCGAGCAGCTGAATCAATTTTATAAATTGAAACATCTTTGGCATCAACGGTCAAAGCTCCGGCTTTTACATTATAAATTCCGCTATCCAAATTGCCGAACAAAAATGCTCCGTCCTTGTCAGTTTTTGCAACTGCGCTCTTTACCCCGGACAAAACTAATTCCACCCCGCTGCCTCCCGGGCCAATAATTTTTCCGCCAATACTAAACACTCCCCCGGAACTGCCTCCCGTTGAACCGCAACCCAAAACAAAACCAAACAGTAACAGCACCATTAAAACACCGGAAATCTTAGAAATCATGCTTGTTTCTCTCATTCCTCTTGTCCCCTTTCCTTATTATAATGAAAACTTTTATATTATACATGCACTGTCAATAGGTCTTTATATCGTAAAATAAAAAACTAAATTTCACTCTTTGCGATTTTTTTATTTTTCATGCTAGAATAAGCCGCTATGGAATTCATCCAGCAGTTATATTCAAAAGCTAAAAAACTCAAAAAAGCCATTGTTTTGCCTGAAACCGATGATATCCGCATCCTTAAAGCTGCTTCCATCATATTAACCAGCAAAATTACCCAAATTATCCTGATTGGCGATGAGAATAAAATCCAAGCTTTGGCAGAAAAAGAAAATATTAAGTTAAACGGGGCGCAAATCATTAATCCCCAAGCCTCAAAAGAAATCGATTTATTAGCGCAAAAATATGCGGAGAGAAACCAGAAAAAGGCCATTTCATTTGAACAAGCCAAAAGAACCCTGCTGGACGACCCGGTATTTTTTGGGGCAATGCTGGTAGAAATCAACCAGGCCGATGGTTTAGTTTCGGGCGCAGACCACGCCACTGCCCATACCATCAAAGCTGCAGTCCGATGCGTGGGAGTTGCCAAAAATTATCAATTGATTTCCAGTTATTTCATTATGCTGTTAAATGACCGGGAAATCGGAGTAAATGGCATGCTGCTTTATGCGGATTGCGGAGTTATTCCCAATCCCAATGCCGAAGAATTAGCTGAAATAGCAGCGTGCAGCGCGGATTCTTTCCGGCAACTAGTTCCAACCACCCCAAAAATTGCGATGCTGTCTTTTTCCACCAAAGGCTCGGCCCAGCACCCGGATGTAGAAAAAGTTGTTAAAGCTACAGAAATATTAAAAAGTAAAAAACCTGAATTAATCGTAGATGGGGAATTACAACTAGATGCTGCGCTGGTGCCTGAAGTTGCCAGGAAAAAAGCCAAGAACAGCCCGCTGGCTGGCAGTGCCAATATTTTAATTTTCCCAGATCTAGATGCCGGCAACATTGGATATAAGCTCACACAACGCTTGGCTGGAGCCATTGCCCTTGGCCCGATTTTTCAAGGAGTCGCCAAGCCGATCAACGACTTATCGCGCGGCTGTTCCGTTGAAGACATTGTGCAAATTGTTGCGATTACCGCGATTCAAGCAGGTTAAAAATGGATCTTCGCCAACTTTCACTAGACATCTTAAAAGCTTGCAAAGACAAAGTTGATGAGGCCGAAGTTTTTTGCGGCAGTTCTGAATCAACCACAATTGAAATCCTCAATCAAAAGATCGAAGCCTTAGAAAGTTCAACAGACGCGGGCTTGGGATTAAGGGTTATAAAAAACAAGCGCCAGGGATTTGCTTTTTGCTCGGATTTCGCGCCTGAAGTCATCGAAGATACAATCGAGCAAGCCATTGCCAATGCTGAAAATTCCGCTGAAGATAAATTCTATAAGATCGCTACCCCTTCGCCCAAATACCCGAAACTAAAGCTCTTTGACCCGGCAATTGAAAAAATGACCGTGGAAGAAAAAATCAAGCTGGCCAAGGAAATAGAAAAAAGCGCTTATGCTTTTGACCCGCGCATAAAAAAAACTGAAAAAGTCCAATTCTCATCCGGCGAAGGGGAAATGTTTCTTGTTTCAACCAATGGCCATGACCTTTACCAAAAAGCCAATCACCTCGGCGGCTTTGCAGAAATTATTGCTGAAGATAAAAATGAAGCAGAAAGCGGATCAAGCGGAGAATCTAAGCTTTTATTAAAAGAATTTGATCCGGTAAAAATCGGTAAAGAAGCTGGGCAAAAAGCGATTGAGCTCTTGGGCGCGCAAAAAATCTCCTCGCAAAAAATCCCGATTGTCTTGGATCCGGAAATAGGGGCAGAACTTATCGCCAGCTTGAGTCCAAATTTTTCATCGGAAAACACCCAAAAAGGCAAATCCCTTTTTATCGGAAAAGTCGGGCAAAAAGTGGCATCCAGCCAGCT
The DNA here is from genome assembly GCA_964528395.1 of uncultured bacterium. Lineage (GTDB taxonomy): Bacteria > Margulisbacteria > WOR-1 > CAZGTC01 > CAZGTC01 > CAZGTC01. The sequence goes on along the minus strand of CAZGTC010000003.1, from coordinate 105,454 downwards.
AACCATTATTGACGACGGCACCTTGGAAAACCATTTAGGCTCCGAGCCTTTTGACGGGGAAGGCATTGCAACACAAAGGAATGTTGTGATCGAAAAAGGCCGGCTCAATACCCTGCTCTACAATACTTACACTGCCTTAAAAGAAGGCAAACAATCAACAGGCAATGCCAGCCGCGGAGGATTTAGCGGCGGAATTTATGTTGGCACAACTAATTTATTTGTTGAAGCTGGCAAAAAATCCCAAAAAGAAATCTTGTCCGGGATAAAAAAAGGCGTTTATATTACGCGGGTTATGGGCATGCATACCGTTAATCCAATTTCCGGAGAGTTTTCTATTGGGGCTTCGGGCTTGATGATTGAAAACGGCAAAAAAACTTTTCCAGTTAGAGGCATTACCATTGCTGGAAATTTAATTCATATGCTGGAAGCAATCGAAGAAATCGGATCAGACCTGCGCTTTTTCTCCTCCATCGGCTGTCCCACGATTTTAATTAATGATATTAGCCTGGGAGGAGAGTAAAAGCATCGTATCCTCTTTGCGAAAGCATGGTATAATAATACAAATTTTACGGAGGTGAAAAATGAAAAAATACCGTTTTCCTATTATTATTGAACAAGACGAAGATGGCATATTTGTAGCAAAAGTTCCTGATCTAAAGGGATGTCATACTCAAGCAAAATCATTGGAAGAATTGGATAAAAGAGTTAGAGAAGCAATTGATCTCTGTCTGGAAGTAGAATATAAAAATAAAGAAGAAGAAATCCCCCAAAACTTATTCATTGGTTCCTACCAACTTGAGGTTGCTCGATGACAAAATTAGTTACAATTTCTCCTCAAAAAATGGAGAAAATATTAAAGAAACTTGGATTTAATTTAGTCCGCCAAAAAGGCAGCCATGCTTTTTTTCAACATTCTGACGGCCGATCCACAGTTGTCCCAATGCATAGAAGCGATGATTTAGGGAAAGGCTTGCTAAAATCAATTCTTAGCGATATTGAAATTTCTATTGAAAAATATGACCTTTTAAGATTAGAGGTTTAATTCCCCCACGATTTTGATTAATGATATCAGTCTGGGCGGAGAGTAATTGTTAATTGTGTCATTGTTAATTGTTAATTGTTAATTAATTTGATAAAATTCCTCTACTATGCGAAAGATAAAAATATTTGATACTACCCTTCGAGACGGCGAGCAGTGCCCAGGGGCATCGCTTAATACCGAGCAAAAACTGGAAATTGCCCATCAATTGGCACGCCTTAATGTTGATGTCATTGAAGCGGGTTTTGCCATTGCTTCTCCCGGCGACTTGGATGCGATTCAAAAAATTGCAAAATCTGTCAAAGGCCCAGCCATTGCTTCCCTGGCCCGCTGCAGAAAAGAAGATATTGACGCAGCTTGGGAAGCCGTACGTTTTGCCCAACAACCTTATATCCATACATTTATTGCCACCTCCCCTATCCACATGGAAAAGAAATTGAAATTGAAACCCGAGCAAGTTCTAGCCCAAGCCATTGAAATGGTTGCTTATGCCAAAAAACTAGCCCCGTACGTGGAATTTTCTTGCGAGGATGCCACCCGCTCGGAACCAGCTTTCCTATATAGAATAATAGAAGCAGTCATTAAAGCTGGGGCTAGGACGATCAATATTCCAGATACTGTTGGCTACACCATGCCGCTAGAATACCAAAAATTGATCAAAGGCATTATTGATAATGTCCCCAATATCCGCGAAGCTTCTCTTTCTGTGCACTGCCACAATGACCTGGGCATGTCCGTTGCCAATTCTTTGGCTGCGGTTCTTGCAGGAGTTGACCAGGTAGAATGTACGATTAACGGGATTGGCGAACGCGCTGGAAATGCTTCTTTGGAAGAAATTGTCATGTCGTTGAAAACTAGAAAAGATTTTTATGATTGCGAAACAAATATCAAAACCCAAGAAATTTATAAGGCCAGCCGCTTGGTTTCAACCCTTACTGGCTTGCTGGTTCAGCCCAATAAAGCCATCGTTGGAATAAATGCTTTTGCCCATGAAGCCGGCATCCACCAGCACGGGGTGCTGCAAGCGCGCGAAACCTATGAAATCATGGATCCAGCCGATATTGGCTTAGAAGCAAATAAAATCGTTTTGGGAAAACATTCCGGCCGCCATGCTTTTAACAAGCGCTTGAAAGATTTGGGATATGAACTGTCAAAAGAAAACCTGGAAAAAGCTTACCATTCTTTTATTAAACTAGCGGATAAGAAAAAAGAAATTTCCGACCGGGATCTTGAATCCATTGTTGCAGATGAAATTTACATGGCTCCAGAAACGTTTAAACTAAAAGATATGACGATAAAAGCCGGGACAAAATCAAAACCAGAAGCTGAAGTTATTTTAACGCACGGTAAGAAAACTATTAAAGCCAAAGAAACTGGGACTGGCCCAGTTGACGCAACTTATAAAGCTATCCGTAAACTGACCAAAGCAAACGCTAAGTTAAAAGATTATATTATCCAAGCTATTACCGGCGGAACCGATGCCCAGGGCGAAGTAACCGTACGCATTGAAGAAAAAGGGAAAATTTTTACCGGCCACGGCGCAGATACGGATATTATCGTTGCTTCTGCCAAGGCTTATATCAATGCCATAAACCGGTTTTTATCTAAATAAAACAGATTGTCTTTCTATCTAAGTTAATTTATAATGCCGTTCAAATGAAAAAGCGCATTATTTTTGCAATTATCACGGGATTTATTGTTGTTTTTATTTTCTCCGTATTTTATTTCATGTCTGCTTTCAGTATTTATGAACGCAACCAGCAAACTAGGCAAGTAGGACAAATCAGCGTTTATATCCTAAGCGCCATGCCCGCCACTACCGAAGGGTTTGACCTAATCAGCCTGGACAATTTTCTTGACGCGGACTTTCTCTGCGCGAAAAAACCCGTACGGCCGCTGGTTATCCTGGGAGAAAAAGAAAGAAATTTCCGCTTTGTTTATGATAATCAACCCAACCTCCCCAGCTATCATATTAGTTTTGATCCCCTGGTTTTGCATGTAACTTCTGCTGAAGTCTTTGATGGGGAAATGGCAAAGTTTACAATTAACCAAGAAGGAGAATATGGCTTAAGCAAAAATCAAATTAATCCCTACCGCCTGCCGGAAAACATTCAGGCCCATAGGGAAAAAATCGCTAAAATGCCCGCAGAAAAAGGGATTTATATCACCCAATCCGTGGCCAATTCTTATAATCGTTTTGAAACTTTAAAACAACTGGCCAGAGCGCGCGGATACAATACTTTGGTCATTGATGTGAAATATGAAGCTGAAAAGCCATTTTTAAGCCGTATGAAAAACAACCAGATCGATATGTCAACCTCTGCTGAAGTTATTCCCTGGATCAGCAGCCTTACCGCTAAATTAAAAGCTGAAGGCTTCAGGGTGATTGGCCGCATGGTAGTCTTTAAAGATGAGCATTTAGCCCTTGCCCGGCCGGATCTTGCGATTAAACAAAATGGAAAGCTTTATCGCGACCATAAAGGCGGATTGTGGATTGATCCCTATAGCCAGGAAGCACAGAATTACCAGGCTTTAATCGCTGAAAGCATTATTATGTCAGGTATTGACGGCGTGCAGTTCGATTATATCCGCTTCCCGGCCGAAGGAGAAAGCAAAGGAGAAATTGTCCTCCCATTTGAAGATGAACGCAGCCGGGTAAAAGTAATCTGCGATTTTTTGAAATTAGCGCAGGAAAGGATTGACCAATATCCCAATGCTTCCATTGAATTTGATATTTTTGGGATAACGGCCTGGCAAAACAAGGTTGATATTACAAAATTGGGCCAGGACTTAAAAGAAATTTCTTACTATGTTGATGCTATCTGCCCTATGCTTTACCCTTCACATTTTCATGCGGGCTACGACGGGTTTAAGAATCCTGGCAGCGAACCCTATCATTTTGTAAATGCCGGGGTAAAAAAAATCAAAGATATTATCCCGGATAAAAGGGTAAAAATTATTCCCTGGATCCAAGGTTTTGCCCTGCGCGCGCCTAATTTCGGCACGCCTTATATCCAGGCCCAAATAAAAGCCGGGGAAGATTTGGACGAAGATTCTTTTTTGATCTGGAATGCCAGCAATAATTATTCGCTTATTCCAAATGTAAATACTACGCAGGTAAATAAGGATTAGTCCTCAACCGTTATGCAAGTCAAAGTCCGGGCAATAAAACCTGTAGCTTGGATTTTTTTAACGATCATATCCCCTAGACTTTTTAGGTCCGGGGCTTCGACATGCGCAATCACATCATAAGGGCCGGTTACTAAATCAACGGTCAAAACCCCGGGGATGCTTTTTACGCTTCCCACTAATTCCATGCCCTTGCCCGGCAAAGTTTCTATTAATATATACGCCTTGGTTGTTTTCATAATTAAATCCTCCTATCTAATAGGTTTTTATTATACAAGATATAAGAATTTTATGCTATAATTTCCAGGTTTGTGATTTAAAAACCTAGGAGGAAATAAATTACATGTGGCAAAGAATGAGCACCTATTTCTTGCGCGGTTTGATTACTTTGCTTCCTTTGCTGATTACTATTTGGCTCTTAATGTTCTTGTTTAATTTTTTGGACGGGATATTGGGAAGCATCATTACCATTATTTACGGCCATCCTTTGCCTGGCTTAGGGTTAATCGTTACCATATTGCTTATATTCGTCGTGGGCTATTTTGCCACGCACCTGATCGGCGCCAAAATTTTTCAACTGGGGGAATATATCCTCACCCATTTGCCGATAGTAAAAAGCATTTATACATCGGTTAAGCAGGTAAATGATGTCTTATTCCTCCATAAAGGCAGCGATTTCCGGCGCGCTTGCTTGGTTGAATACCCTAGAAAAGGCGTATATTCCGTTGGGTTTGTTACCTCTGACGCTGCCCATGAAATAGAACAAAAAACCAACGGGAAAATGATCAATGTTTTTATTGCCAACACTCCCACTCCTGCCACGGGATTTTTAGTCGTGGTGCCTGCCCAAGAAGTTATCCTGCTGGACATGAAAATTGACGAGGCTTTTAAATATGTAATTTCCGGCGGAGTATTGAAACCAACTGAAGAAAAGGAGATATAACTTCAAGTGCATAGGATTTGGGGTTCTATTACCAAAAGCTTTTTCCGCGGCTTAGCAGTTCTTCTCCCATTGTTTTTAACGATTTGGCTCTCCTTGCTTTTATTTAATTTTGCGGACAGCATCTTGGGAGATATTATTTCCAGCGTTACTGGAGAAAAAATCCCGGGCTTAGGGTTTGTCAGCGCATTATTGCTGATTCTAGCAGCTGGCTACTTAACCGGGTCTATCATATTCAAATCATTTGGAACGCAATGCGAAAAAATACTTTACCGCCTGCCCATGGTAAATTCAATCTATTCTTCTTTAAAGCAAATCAATAATATCTTATTTTTGCAGAAAGAAACTCGGGCTTTTCGCCGCGTTTGTGCCGTAGAATATCCGCGCAAGGGGATTTATTCCATTGGCTTTGTAACCAATGAAGAAGCCGGCGAATTTTTGGATATCCATGGAAAGAGATGGTTCGTAGTTTTTATTCCCACCACTCCCTCACCCGCCACAGGATTTATCGCTACCTTTCCTGAAGAAGAAGTAAAAATATTAAACATAAAGTTGGATGACGCAGTTAAATTGATTGTTTCTGGCGGAGTATTAGCTCCGAAAAAAGGCTATATTGCAGAATGAACTTTATTGGGCATTTTAAAAAAGGCATTGCATCCGAAAATCCTACATTTAGATTGGTTTTGGGCATGTGCCCAACCCTAGCAGTTACTACTTCTGTTATCAATGGCATTGGCATGGCGCTAGCCACTACTTTTGTACTTTTATTTTCCAATATTTTAGTTTCTATGATAGGAAAATACACTCCAGATAAAATCCGTATTCCTGTTTACATTATAGTAATCGCTTCTTTTACTACCATTGCAGACCTTTTGATTGCGGCTTTTGTCCCTGATTTACATAAGGCCCTGGGAATATTCATCCCTTTAATTGTGGTCAATTGCATTATTTTTGCCCGAGCCGAAGCTTTTGCCTGCAAAAATAATATTTCATCTTCCATTGCTGATGCCCTAGGTATGGGTATTGGATTTACTTTGGCGCTGGCTTTAATCAGCAGCATCCGCGAAATTCTCGGCACTGGCAGCATTTTTGGAATAAAAATTCTTGGCAGCTATTCTCCGGCCTTGATTATGATTTTGCCGCCCGGGGCTTTTTTGACCCTAGGAACACTTATAGCAATTATAAATTATTTGCAGCAAAAAAGAATTTACACCTGCAAGGCTTAAAAAAATCAGGAGATCTTAAAAGATCCCTAAAGGAGGAAAAAGTAAATGGAACTGATTGTTTTGTGTACCCTGGTTTCGGTGATTGGCTTGTTGTTTGTGGCTTATTTAGCGGTGAATATCTTAAAGAAAGATCCCGGAAATAGCCAGATGGTCCAGATTTCAGAAGCGATCCAAGAAGGTGCTATGGCTTTTTTGAGTCGAGAATATAAGGCCATTGGCATTTTTATTGTGGTTGTGTTTTTTGCCTTGACTTGGGGGATTAACTTTTTGACTGCCCTAGCCTATGTTATTGGCGCAGCTTGTTCTTTATCGGCCGGGTTTATTGGCATGAAAATCGCAACCAAAGCCAATTCCCGCACTGCCCAAGCCGCCACCAAAGGTTTTAATGAAGCCATTGCCATTGCTTTTTCCGGCGGATCAGTCATGGGAACTTATGTAGTTTCTATCGGCTTATTTGCTATTTCTATCCTATATTTAATCTTTTTAAAATCAACTGATATTGTGCAAGCTACTGACCTGATTGCCGGATTCAGCATGGGCGCAAGCTCGGTTGCGCTTTTTGCCCGCGTGGGCGGAGGCATTTATACCAAAGCCGCAGATGTTGGCGCAGACCTGGTTGGAAAAGTTGAAGCCGGAATTCCAGAAGATGATCCGCGCAACCCGGCAGTTATTGCTGATTTAGTCGGGGATAATGTTGGAGACGTTGCTGGCATGGGCGCAGACTTATATGAATCTTATGTTGGATCAATTATTGCAGCCATTGTTATTGCAGTTGCTTTCTTTTCTGATTCCGTTGCACAAATGAATGCCGTTGTCCTAATTTTTGTATATGCAGCCATTGGAATTATTGCTTCTATCTTTGGCACTTACTTTGTAAAATCCGGCTCTAATGACCCGCAAAAGGCCTTAAGAAACGGCACTTACGGTGCCGCAGCTTTTCTTATTATTGTTTCTTATCTTTTCACCAATTATTGGTATCAAGATTTAACTCCATTTTGGTGCATGCTGTTTGGCCTAGTTTCTGGGATTATCATTGGCTTTACTGCAGAAATTTATACTTCCGGGAAATCCGTGCAAAAAATAGCAGAAGCTGCCCAATCTGGTCCAGCCACTGCCATTATCGCCGGATTTGCAACAGGCTTAAAAAGCGCACTCTTGCCAATTATTATTATTGCAATTGCTATTATTGGGTCTTACTATTTAGCCGGCATGTTTGGAATTGCTATCGCTGCCCTTGGAATGCTCGCTATTACCGGCACAACTATTGCAGTTGATGCTTACGGACCGATTGCAGATAATTCGGGCGGGATCGCTGAAATGGCGCACCTTGGGCCATCAGTTCGAAAAATTACGGATAAATTAGATGCCGCAGGAAATACCACGGCAGCGATTGGAAAAGGCTTTGCGATTGGCTCCGCAGCTTTAACGGCCCTGGCTCTTTTTACTGCTTATACCCAAGTTGCAAAAATGCAAAGTATTGATTTGATGCTGCCGCAAGTTATTGCAGGCCTATTTATCGGGGGAGTAATCCCGTTTCTTTTTTCTGCTGCTGCCATGCAGGCCGTGGGACGCGCCGCTTTTTCTGTTGTACAGGAAGTGCGCAGGCAATTCAAAGAAATTCCAGGATTAATGCAAGGCACTGCCAAAGCAGATTACGCCCAGTGCGTTGGAATTACAACTAATGCTGCCCTAAAAGAAATGGTCATGCCCGGCATTATGGCAGTGGTTATTCCCTTAGTTATTGGAATTATCTTAGGAAAAGAAGCCTTAGCCGGATTTTTGGGTGGCTCGCTGATTTCTGGAGTTCCGCTGGCGCTTTTATTAGCCAATGCTGGCGGCGCCTGGGATAATGCCAAAAAATATGTTGAAGAAGGAAATTTGGGAGGAAAAGGTACTGCAGTTCATGCCGCAACTGTTATTGGAGATACCGTTGGGGATCCTTTCAAAGATACTGCTGGCCCGGCCCTAAATATTTTGTTGAAATTAATGACAATTGTTTCTTTAGTTTTTGCACCTTTAATTATCAGCTTGAATGAAGGATTGATGAACCTGTTGAGCGGACTGCTTTAAAAGAGTAAAATAACTGGCGGAGGGGTTTATGCATGTTGTTATTATTGGGTGCGGAAGAGTTGGCGCCCGTCTTGCCCAAATTTTATCTTCCGAAGGCCACAATATAGTAATTATTGACAAGAACCCTGAATCTTTTAAACGCTTAGGATCTGCTTTTAACGGCATTACTATTCCTGGCATTGGCTTTGATCTTGATACTCTAAAAAGAGCCGGCATTGAACGCGCGGATGCCCTGGCCGCTGTGACTAATGGGGATAACTCCAATATCATGGTCAGCCAGATTGCTAAGCGCATTTTTAATGTCCCGCGCGTTGTTTCCAGGGTTTACGATCCTTATCGCGCCCAAATTTATAAAAATTTTGGGATCAATACCATTTCTTCTACAATTATTGGCGCAAATATCATAAAAAACATGCTCACCCAAGAAAATTATACTTACCATTTGCCGGTTGCCCGGGATGCTGCGATTATTGAATTTATCTTGAAAGAAGAGCTGGATGGATTAAAATGCGCTACTTTTCAAGAAGAACTGGGCAGTAAATTCGCCATTAGTGCGGTGATTCGTAAAAATCATACGCATTTTTTGGATAAGGATTTTGTATTCAAAAAAGGCGACCAAGTTCTTGGAATCGCTAAATTAGAAGCCATTGGAAAAATCAAAGAGTTTTTTAAGCTAAAACAATAAAGGACTTTTTATGCAAATCTTAATTGCCGGCGGAGGAAAAATCGGGGCTTATCTTGCCGATACATTTGCCAAGCGCGGACACACGGTTTCCTTAATTGAAAAGAAAGAAAATATCGCGCGCAGCTTGGCTGAAAACTTGGATAATGTATTGGTCGTTGCAGGCGATGCCTGCGAGCCCGAAATTCTGGAAGAAGCCGGAGTGCAAAAAGCCCAAGTCTTGGTAGCTGTTACCGGCGATGATGAAGACAATTTAATTATCTGCCAAGTGGCCAAAGAAACTTTTGGGACTGTGCGCACGATCTCGCGCGTAAACAACCCAAAAAACGAAGAAACTTTCATCAAGCTCGGTCTGGATGCGGTTTCCAGCACTTCAGTTATTTCGAAATTAATTGAAGAAGAAGCAACGGTTGGGGATATTATTACGCTTTTAACCCTCAAAAAAGGCCAGATCACCATTGTTGAAGTAACTATCACCCCTGCCTCGCCCATGGTTAATCTGTATATCAAAGAAATTAACCTGCCAGACGAAAGCATTATTGCAACAATTTTGCGATTAGGAAAAACTATTTTTCCCAAAGGACATATCCAGCTTTTATCCGGGGATGAAGTAGTTATTCTCACCATCCCGCAAAAAGAAAACGAAATTAAGAACTTATTTTTAGGGAAAACCAAATAAATGCTCCTTAAGCCGACTGCGGATGATTTCAAAATCGTTGGTTTCCACCTCGGCCGCTTGGTTGTTGCCTTAGGCTTGGTTCTTTTTATCCCCTTAATCTGCGCTATTTTTTTTAACGAAACCGAAGAAATATTAAATTACAGCCTAAGCATTGCCCTGTCAATTTGTATCGGGCTTTTACTGCAAATAATAAATTTTACCCGCAAGGATTTAAACTGGCTGCATGGGATGGCAGTTGCCTCTTCTTCTTGGCTGGTTGCCATGCTGATCGGAGCAATTCCACTTTTCCTTTCCGGGTTTTATGCTTCTTATTTGGATGCTTGCTTTGAAGCTATGAGCGGATTTGCTACCACTGGCTTATCTTTAGTCATAGTAAAAAACCATATTTCCAATGCTACAAACATGTGGCGGCATTTGATTATGTTCCTTGGCGGCCAAGGCATTGTAGTTATTGGCCTGACTTTTTTTATCAAAGGCACTGCCGGCGCCTACCGCATGTATGTCGGCGAAGCGCGCGATGAAAAGGTCCTGCCCAATGTTATCCAGACTGCGCGCTTTATTTGGATAATCAGCTTAGTTTATCTTTTTATCGGGACAATCCTTCTTGGCTTAGCCGGTTATTATATTGGCATGGAGCCAGTAAACGCGTTTCTTCACGGCATGTGGATTTTTATGGCAGCATTTGATACCGGAGGATTCGGGCCCCAAGGGCAAAATATTTTGTACTACCATAGCGGAATTTATGAAACGATTATCATTTTTTTCATGCTGCTTGGAACCATTAACTTCGGGGTGCATTACGCAGTTTGGGGCCGGAATTTTAAAGAGCCCTTTAAGAATATCGAAACCAAGACTCTCTTTTTTAGTATTCTTATCCTTACTTTTTTTGTTTTTGTCGGTTTATTGCGGCATCAAACTTATGGGGATTTTATCAGCCTTTTCCGCAAGGGATTCTTTCATTTAGTTTCTGGCCACAGCGGCACTGGCTATATGACCATTTATGCCCAGCAGTTTGCTACGGAATGGAAAAACCTTACCATGTTTTTTATCATGATTGCAATGGGCATCGGCGGATCAGCCTGTTCAACTGCCGGCGGAATGAAAGTCTTGCGCCTCGGGATATTTTTTAAAGCCTTGGGACAAGACATAAAAAAAGTCATGCTTCCCGGCCGGGCTATTATTGTAAGCAAGTTCCATCATTTGCGTCTTATTATCCTGCGCGAAGAACATGTGCGCTCTGCTTTGATGTTAATTATTCTATTCATTTTGCTTTATCTTTTTGGGACCGCGGCCGGGGTTCTTTATGGATACCCTCTTTATCAAGCAGCTTTTGAATCGGTTTCTGCTGCTGCCAATGTTGGCTTATCCTGCGGAATTACGGATACAACCATGCCAACCGGCTTAAAAATAATTTATATCCTGCAAATGTGGGTCGGCCGGCTGGAATTCATCTCTATTTTTGGATTATTAGGATTTTTATATGCAAAACTCAAAGGCCGTTAAAAAAACCTGGCATAAAACCTCAACTACTCGTATAGCAGGTTGTCTCAACCTGCTAATTTTGCTTTTTTTTATTATATTCTTCTGCCCAATTGCCCTAGCTGAAAATAGTTTAACTTTAATCAATAATGCCTATTCTTTAGATGGAAAACAAGTAACTTTTGAAGGTGAAGCTATTGGAGATAAAATGATTCGAGGTAATTTTGCCTGGATCAATGTTGAAGATAAATATAATGCTTTCGGCATTTGGCTGCCTAAAGATATGGCTGGCCAAATAAAAATTACCGGAAATTATAAGGCCACTGGAGATTATATAAAAATAAAAGGGATTTTTTACCGCGCTTGCCGCCAGCACGGCGGAGATATGGATATCCACGCTTCTTCAATAGAAATTATAAAGGCGGGAGAAAAGAAAAATATAGTTATCAATTGGTGGAAGCTGCCATTTATAATATTTTTCAGCTTAATGATCCTGCTTCTGCTTATTCTACGGATTATTTTCAACCGGTAAATTACAATTCGGATTTTGGGACATTCCCGATATAAACATGCTTTAAGCCTGCTTTTTTTCCAATTTCACAAGCTCGTCGCAAGGTTTCAATCGGAGTTATCGGAAAATTTTGGTAGTTTAAATGCGGAAAAAAGCGCGAAATATGCCACGGGGTATCCTGTCCTAGATTATGCACAATCCATTCTGCCAAGAGTTTCAGCTCATCCATTTGGTCATTTAAGGTCGGCACAATCAAAGTAGCTATCTCAAGATGCATCCTCCATTTATTTTTCGCATAAATGCATCCTTCTAAAACTGGAGACAACCCCTTTAACGCTCCGCAAACTTTTTTATAAAAATCATCGCTGAAAGATTTTATATCAACAGCATAAGCATCTAAGTATGGACCAATTAAGTCCAAAGCTGCATTATGGATATAACCATTGGTAACAAAAACTGTGTAAAGCCCCTTTTTTTTAGCCAATTTCGCGCCATCCAGAGCATATTCCAGCCAAATCGTTGGCTCATTATAAGTAAAGGCTATGCCTTGGCAGTTTTTTGCTTTGGCTAATTTAACTAAATCTTCTGGAGAAAGTTGCTCTCCCGCTGGCTTATCTTTGAATAAATTAACATGCGCAATTTGGTAGTTTTGGCAAAATCCACATTTAAAATTACAGCCAAAAGAGCCAACGGAAAATACTTTTGAACCTGGATGAAAATGATAAAGCGGCTTTTTCTCGATTGGATCAACTGCCGCAGAAGAAATAACCCCGTAATTTAAAGCCTCAAGTTGTCCCTGGTTATTTACGCGCGCCCCGCACATGCCCGCCTTCCCCTCTAAAATAATACAATCCTGGGGGCAAAGCTGGCATTGCACCTTGGTATTTTCTAATTTTTTATAAAGCAGCGCTTCTCTGAATGCTTGCATAAATTTCTTCTAAGCTAACTAGTCGCCCTAGTACTTGATTTATAGAAATAGATGCTTCCTTAAAATAGGATAACAAATCCTGATCTTGTATACAATCGTTAAAAATCTGATTGTTTTCTGCAATAAAAATCGATCCTTGCTGCAAAAGCGCATTTTTTCCTCTTTTTTGCGCAGAACCTACAATTTTTTTCCCATTTACCATAATTTCATGCTCATTTGGATACAAAAAACAAAATTTTGCTAAATTTCGATCTATTTCAAATACGGGTAAATCAGGTTGTCTCAACCTGATTGGATTTTTATTAACAATTTCAGCTAAAACTCCCAAATCTTGCAAAGATTTTACAATGATTTCAGAAATAAATATATAAGAATTAGTTAATCCTTTGGGAAAAATATCAATCGGAGCAATAATGGAATAAGAAATTTCATGAATATTATGGAAAACCATTCCACCCCCAGTAGGCCTTTTTACAATTTCCACCCCATTTTTTCGGCACTTATCCACATGCAACTCTTTTTCGATAGCCTGTGAATAACCTAGTGAAATCGTGGGGGTCTTCCATGAAAATACGCGAAAAAAAACACTGTTTTTCCCAGATTCAATTTCTTGAAAAAGGCTAATATCTTTTTCCATATTATACTGGCCAGATTTTGCTTTATCAGAAATGAAATTAAGCATTACGGAGCCGTGGTTCTCGAACTGCACGCGTTTCATCTAAACGCTTAACTGGGGTTGTATGCGGGGCAGTTTTTACCAGATTCGGATTAGTTTCACATTCTTTGGCAATTTTTACCATGGCATCAACAAAATTATCCAAGGTTTCTTTGGATTCTGTTTCTGTAGGTTCAATCATTAAAGCTTCTTCTACAATCAAAGGAAAATAAATCGTTGGAGGATGAAAACCGTAATCAATCAAGCGCTTCGCAATATCCAAAGCTTTAATGCCGTACTTTTCTTTTTGCCATTTCGCAGATAAGACAAATTCATGCTGGCAAGGCGCAGAATCATACTTTAAATAATAATGTTTTTTTAGCTTTTCTTTTAAATAATTAGCATTTAGAACTGCAGTTTCGCTGGCTTTTTTTAACCCGGCAAAGCCTAATCGGCATACATATGTATATGCTTTTATAATAACATTAATATTTCCATAAAAACCGTGCACCCGGCCAATTGAAAAAGGAAAATTCTTTTCTTCCAGCCTAAAACCATCTGGCGACTTAATAATACGCGGCACCGGCAAAAATGGCTCTAATTTTTTATTGCAGCCAACAATTCCAGAACCCGGGCCCCCTCCTCCATGCGGAGTGGCAAAAGTCTTATGCAGATTAAAATGCGCAATATCAAAGCCTAAATCCGCAGGCCGGGCAATTCCCATATTTGCATTGGCATTGGCGCCATCATAATATAATATTCCTCCAGCTTTATGCACTATTTCTGCCACTTCTAAAATATTGGGATCAAATAATCCCAAAGTATTCGGATTGGTCAGCATCAACCCCGCAGTATCTTCCCCTGCCACAGATTTTAAAATGTCTAAATCGATCCCTCCTTTTTCATTTGACCTTATCGGCAGGCTTTCAAAACCAACCATTGAAACCGAAGCTGGATTAGTCCCATGCGACGAATCTGGAATAATAATTTTATTTCGAATTTCCAATTTCGAATTTCCAATTTCGAATTTTTTCTGATGATAAGCCTTCATCATTAATAGCGCCGTAAGCTCGCCGTGTGCTCCTGCTGCTGGCTGTAAAGTAAAAGCTTGATAGCCAAATAAAGCACACATATACTGCTCAAAATTATATAAAAGCTCTAATATTCCTTGAACTGTTTCTTTTGGCTGCAAGGGATGAATTTTGTTAAAACCCGGCAAGGCTGCTATATTCTCATTTATTTTTGGATTATATTTCATAGTGCAGGAACCAAGAGGATAAAAGCCCAAGTCTACGCCGAAATTCTTGCGGGAAAGATTGGTAAAATGCCGGACAAGGTCTACTTCGGACATTTCAGGCAAATTAAGCGATGAACGCAAAAATTCTTGCGGCAAAGAATCACAGGCACATTCTGGTTGATTTTTTTCAGAAATTAACATTAAACAATTAATTTTTGGCTGGCAGTATCAAAAAAATGCAATTTATTCAAGCGCACTACCAGCGGAAAAATGCTGCCTTCTTTGGCATCATTCATGGCATCAACGCGCGCAATAATCGGAGTTGATCCGATATGCAAATATAAATAAGTTTCTGACCCCATTAATTCCCGAAAATTAACTCTGGCTTCCAAGCGATGGCCTTCTTTTACCCAGCTGGCAATTTTTTCATCAACAAGATATTCCGGGCGCAATCCCAGCATAACATCTTTATCTACATAGGGATTAAGCAGCTCTTCTATAGACTGGCTGGTAGGAAGCTCAAAATCTGAACATTCAAAATGTTTCTTGCCTTCTTTAACTTTTATTTTACCTTTGATAAATGTCATGGGCGGGCTGCCAATAAAGCCGCCAACAAAACTATTCGAAGGGTTTTCATAAATATTAATCGGGCTGTCAACCTGCTGGAGTTCGCCGTTTAAAATAACTGCAATGCGGCTGCCAAGGGTCATGGCTTCAACCTGGTCATGGGTAACGTAAATAATCGTAGTTTGTAAGCGTTCATGCAATTTTTTTAATTGGGCGCGCATCTGTACGCGCAATTTGGCATCCAAGTTAGAAAGCGGCTCATCCATTAAAAAAACTTGCGGATGGCGCACAATCGCCCGGCCCAGTGCAACGCGCTGCCTTTGACCTCCGGATAATTGTTTCGGAAGGCGATTCAAGAGCTTGTTCAAATCCAAAATTTCTGCAGCTTCTTCTACCCTTCGCTCTATTTCTGCTTTTGAATGCTTCCTAATTTTCAAACCAAAAGCCATATTATCGTAAACATTCATGTGGGGATAAAGCGCATAATTCTGGAAAACCATGGCAATATTGCGGTCTTTGGGAGGGACGTCATTGATAATCCGGTCCCCGATTTGGATGGTTCCGCTGGTAATTTCTTCGAGGCCTGCGATCATACGCAAGGTAGTAGTTTTTCCGCAGCCCGACGGCCCGACAAAAACCACGAATTCCTTATCGTTTATGTCCAGGTTGATATTTTTTACAGCAACTACTTCATCAAACTTTTTGTTGACATCTTTTAATAAAACCTGGGCCATATTTTTTAAGCCTTTCTTTATGTCATTCCTGCGAAGGCAGGAATCTATTTTATCTGCGCGAAAATATTTACCATTTCTATTGCTGACTGTGCTGCGCTAAAACCTTTATTGCCTTCTTTGGCGCCCGAGCGCTCAAGCGCTTGTTCCAAAGTATCGCAGGTTAGTATACCAAAAATTACCGGAATATTTAACTCCAAAGAAATTTTTGCGATGCCTTTGCTGGCTTCAGAAGCCACATAATCAAAATGCGGCGTACTTCCGCGGATAACTGCCCCCAAACAAATGATGGCGTCATATTTTTTGGTCTGGGCCAATTTTTGGGCAACAATTGGAATCTCAAAAGCTCCCGGCACCCACGACAAAGTAATATCAGAATCTTTTACCCCGTGCCTTTTCAAGCCATCCAATGCCCCAGCCAGCAAGCCCTTTGAAACAATATCATTAAAACGGCTGGCAACCAGCGCAAAACTAAAACCCTCTGCATTCAAGCTCCCTTCAATTATTCTCGACATTTTTTTTCTCCTCCTTTAAAGGATATGATATGCCCCAATTTTTTCTTTTTGGTGGCCAAATATTTTTCGTTAAATTCATTCGGCAATATTTGCAGCGGCAAGCGCTCTACCACTTTTAACCCGTATCCTTCCAGCCCGACAATTTTTTTAGGGTTATTGGTCAGCAGGCGGATGGTAGTTAAGCCCAGGTCTGCCAAAATCTGGGCGCCAATCCCATAATCGCGCAAATCTGCAGCAAAACCCAATTTTTCATTGGCTTCTACTGTATCATAACCTTTATCCTGCAGTTCATATGCTTTTAATTTATTTTCTAATCCAATGCCCCGGCCTTCTTGGCGCATGTAGAGCAAAACCCCCTGCCCCACAAAAGAAATTTTTTCTAATGCCTTAGCCAGTTGTTGTCCGCAATCGCAGCGGCAAGAGCCAAGAACATCGCCGGTCAAGCATTCGGAATGCACGCGAACCAAAACATTTTTTTCTCCTTGGACTTTGCCTTTGACCAAAGCAATATGCGTAAAGCCTTCCATATCTTTATACGCGTAGCTGGTAAATACTCCGAATTTTGTCGGCATTTTTGACTTAGCTACTTGCTGGATCAATTTGCGGCGCTTCATCAAATATTTTATAAGGTCTGCGATGCTGATAATCTTCAGCTTATGTTTTTGGGCAAAAGAAAAAAGGTCCCGGGTACGGGCCATTTCGCCGGAATCTTTGATGATTTCACAAATCACGCCCGCAGGATAAAGGCCGGATAAGCGCATCAGATCAATGGCTGCTTCCGTATGCCCGGCTCTTTTAAGCACTCCGCCTTCCACTGCCCGCAGGGGAAAAACATGCCCGGGCCGGACTAAATCTTGGCTTTTGGTTTTTGGGTTGATCAGCAGTTCAATGGTTTTCGCGCGGTCTGCAGGAGAAATCCCGGTTGCAATACGGTGCTGGGGATGCGCATCTACTGAAACTGTAAAAGCCGTATGCAATGGCTCGGTATTCAAAGCTACCATTTGGTCCAAACCCAATTCCCTTAAGCGCTGGTCTTCCATAGGGACGCAGACCAAACCGCGGCCAAAACGGATCATAAAATTTATGGCTTCGGGAGTAACTTTTTCTGCTGCCATAAGCAGATCGCCTTCGTTTTCACGGTCTTTATCATCCGCCACAATAATCATGCGGCCGCTTCCCAGGTCTTGCAAAGCAGATTCAATCGTATTGAACTTTAACTTCATGGCTAATTTAAACCATTTCCCAAATTGAAAATATGCGAGAGGTCTATATCAATCGTAGGCAGGCGCCCGGCATGGGGAAAAGCTTCGGTGCGTACAACATGGCGCTGGACATATTTGGACAAGATATCAATTTCAATATTCACCGGAGTATTGACTGGAGTAAAATTCAAGGTTGTATTTTCCAAAGTATGAGGAATTACCGCTACAGTAAAGAGATTATTTTTTATTGAAGCAATTGTCAGGCTGATCCCATCAATGGCAATAGAAGCCTTTTCTACCAAATAACTGCTAAGCAAAGCCGGGACTTCAAAAGCAATCTCGAAAAAATTACCCATATTATTCTTAGCCTTGATAACTCCCAGCCCATCCACATGGCCATTAACAATATGGCCGTTCAAGCGCCCGCTAAGGGATAAGGCCCTTTCTAAGTTAACCTTTTCCCCGACTTTTTTCCGGCCGAGATTAGTGCGTGAAATGGTTTCTTCAACAACATCTACGGTAATATTTTTTCGCTTTATGTCTACAGCTGTCAAGCAAACGCCGTTTACTGCAACACTTTCCCCAATTTTTAGGCCTTTGGAAATCAAAGGAGCATCAAAAGTCATTTTTATCGAATGGGGAAACCTTACTAAACCGCTAATTGCACCCAATTCCTCAATAATTCCAGTAAACATAATTCCCTGCCTTTATCCCGGTAAATCAAGGTTATTTTAACATATTTTGGAGGTAAAATTAAGCCCTAAAACTACCCCTTTTTAAAAAAATGACCAATTAACCAATTCCAAAATCCAAATTAATTATCCAATAACCAAATTCAAAAAATAAGAGAGCAAAAATTAAAAACCTTATTTGTCATTGGTTATTGCTTAATTTATTTGTCATTTGGATTTGGGATTTTGTCATTTTATTTGAGTACTGCAATTTTCCCTCTCCCAGAAACTGTCCGGTCATTTAACTTAGCGATGACTTCAAATGGATAAACGCCGTTTAGGACCATGTCGCCGCGTCCATTTAAGCCGTCCCAATCTACATCGTTATATTTATCCCAAATTCCCATGCCTTCGCAATTTGTTTTCCCGTCCAATTCGCGAACCAAAGCTCCGGTAATATCATAGATGCGGATTTTTACCCATTCAGCATCGCGCGATAATCGATAGCGAATCTTGGTTGTTTCTCTTTTTGGATTAAACGGATTGGGATAATTCACGACTTCTTCCAATGTCAAATCCGGAATGATTAAAAAATTATTGCTGGTTGATTCTGCAGTAACCACATCGCTGGCGTCATAAGCCTTTATCTTCCAATTCCAAAAATCCAAATCATTGCTGGATTTCTGTAAGCCCTCGTCAAATTCGTGGATAGTGTAGGACAAAGCCGGACGGCCAGATGACACCTCGCTGGATGAAAAAGTCTTAGTCAAATCCCTTTGGGAAATTCCGGGCTTGGTGCACTCTATTTTGTACTTTTGCACGCCAGTTAATCCGTACCATTTAAAAGTCGGCCGGATCGTTTTTATGGTTTCACCGTCTTTTGGGTAAAGGGCTTCGAGGGAGGATGGAACAAGCTTTCCCGATATTCCACTAATTGATAAGCTAGCCATATTTGCAACAAAAGGAGACCAAACTAATTCTTTATTACCTAAATAGATGGCTCCATTCGGTTTCCAACAAGCAAAAGATTCTGAACTACTTACAAGTTCTTCGTTTGAACAATCTAAGTTTGCTTTATATATATTCTGGCTGCCTTTTTTGTATAGCATTTTCATGCCGTCAGGTGAAATTCTAACGTTATCATAAGAATTGCTAATAGTAGTAATTTTTATTGTTTCTGTAGTCGAAATATTCTGTGAATAAATATGATTATCATAAGTATAAAATATTCTTTGCCCATCAATAGACCAATCTTGAAAATAATAATACTTACCGCTACTAGATACAGATGTCATTGCTTTTATCCCTGTACCATCTGCATTAATCATTTTTACTTGAGACTTATCATTTAATTTATGCGTAAAAGCGATTTTTGTTCCATCCGGAGAAATTTGAGCGTTCATAAATAATTCGAAATGCCAATCATTTTTTGTGCCTGAATCTACACTATAAATATCTTTTTGATTTGTTCCATTTGTATCCATGCTCTTTAAATAATTAATACTTTGACATCTTACGCCAAACATACCAGTAGATGTTTTTTGATATTGATAAATATAAATTATTTTTATTCCATTTTCGGCCCAATCAGTTGGGAATGATCCGGCGCTTGTCGTATGGCTATAATCAACCGTGCTTTTTTCTTCATATTTTTCATCGTAAGTTAATTTAATTTTATTTGAAAAATCATAATTAGATTTATATACATCTCCTTTTCTTAATAAAGGAGCTTCGTCAAAAAGTAATTTGGTTTGGGTTATATCTCCGGGACGCGCAGCAAAATACGTAGACAAATTACCTTCATTCCCGGCATTATCTGCTGCTGAAATCTTATACCAATACCGTGTCCCATTAGATAAACTTGTATTTTGATAAGTAGTTGAAGTAACAAGAGAAGAATTTATTTGTGTATAAGTCCCATTATAAGAACTAGATCTATAAACATTATATCCATCTGCATCTGACACTGTACTCCAGGAAAGATTGGCTACCTGATTCCCCGAAGTCGCTGAAAGAAAACTCCCAGAACTAGTAGAAGCTCCAGGAATTCCTCCAGGAGGCGTATTATCAATCACAACACTCCCAGTTTTTGTGGCTTCGTTTCCAGCCAGGTCAATAAGGGAAACAGTATAAGCATGGGCACCTTCAGCTACGCTTGTTCCCGGAGACCAAGAAATAGCATTGTTTCCGCTAGCAACATACTGGTTATGAATATCTCCTGCTCCATCTACATTTACTTTCAGCCGGCCTCTTTCACTAATATTTATATCAAAAACCGTTGAGTCTTTTTTGCCAAGACTGGCTCCGGGGCTAAATGGATTGGGAGAAACAACTAAATTGTTAATTGCAGGCGCAGTCTTATCATAGAAAATGCTGGCAGAAGCAGAACTGCTCCAATTCCCGGCTTCATCTTGATATTGGACGTAAACACTTCTTTGCCCCTCAACACTTCTTATATCCCATGATTTAGTTGCAGCATTATCAAAAGTTTGGGCATTTATTTCGTCTCCATCATTCCATATCTTCATCTTTGCAATGCTGCTTTGGTCGTCTTTAGCACTTAAGTTTTCCAGCTTAACTCCAACAATATTGGTATAGTTTGGCTCTCCGGCAGAATAAGTTTTACTAATATTTATAAGAGGAGCATAAGGAGCAGCAGTATCTTTTTTAATGTAAAAAGCATTATTTATTAAAATTTCATTTCCTGCTTGGTCTTGAGATTTGATTGAAATGTAATTTGTTCCATTTTGGCATTCGGAAAAATCAATCTGCCAATCATTTGTATATGCTTCCGTGGTACTGCTAAAAATTTCTTTCCAAGCAGTTTCAGTTGCATCCGGTCTTTTAATCTTATAAAAAGCAGATTTTAATTTAGAATTATTATCCTTGAAATCCACATTATAAGCATCATTCGTACATGATGCATTTTTCCACTTATCTATGCCATTTTGATAAGGATTAATAATCTCCGGCAAGGTATTATCAACATACACCTCTCTCCTCATCTTGTTATTCACCAAGGCCGGATTGCCGGAATAATCTTTTACTTCGATCTCAAAATAATATTTGCCATCAGAAACAGGCCCTTCGACTCCGCTCAGGGTACCACGCCCGTCCCATTCTTCAGAATAATTTGTCGCAGTATAAAAATCCTTGTTCTCTACTATGGTTCTGACTAAGTTATTGCTCTCATCATAAATTCTAACCGTATACGTCCCAGCTCTCTTAGCTTCGGTAGTTATCCACTGTATATCATCTTGAATTCCAAGAACTTCGATCCTTTCAGGGTCTTTATATTGCTTTGGCGTTATGCCCAACACTATCTTAAAATGAAATTTAGACTTACTCCCCACCCCTTGTGGTGAAAAATATTTTGGATTTGGATTTATGCCTCCTATTACTGCCTGATCCGGTTCATCTACTTTTAAAACATTATCTTGGATCCAAAATGTTCCGCCCCAAACCCTTTCGGTTACATTCCCAGCTCGATCTTTTACCTCTACGATAAACGCGTACTTCCCTGGATCTGCGAAGCCGTCTTGATTGATATCTAGTGAAGCCGCAAAATTTTGCGGCTCGACGATCTTCCCATCATATATCACGCTATGAGATCCCCCATCCAGCCATTGCCCATTTATCAAAACCGCTGCTTTATTATTCGCATTAAAATCCGTTCTCTCATAAACGATCTTATCATTGGGAACTTTATGAATACTTAACGTTACTTTGCCATACTCGCTGGTCTTATACTGCAAAGTTGTACTTTTTGGAGCACTTCCTTGAGGGTCTGCATTGGTTGAAAAATGCGAGGGATTGGCAATTAATCCTGGATTGTTATCAATCTCAACTACTGGACTTATCAAGTCTATGACAAAAGTATCTTTTTCCAAATCAAAAACATTTTCTCCTAAATTATCCGCAAGATCCGTACCGGATATTTTTATTTGAGCAACGCCAGCTTTGTCTTGAGAAGTAATCGTATACTCATAAGTGTATTCTATGAATTCTCGACTGGATTCCTGCTTTCGCAGGAATGACACAAAAACAGCAAGATTTCCGTTGATTTCTACATCCGGATTGAATTTCAATTTTTCCGATGATTTGAAAGTTATTTTTACCTTGCTATTTAATTTGGCATATCTACTAAAATCCTGATTCATTTCGATCTCGCATTTTATATCCGTAAACTCCGGCTTTATCGTATCAACGACAAAAGTTTTCTCCCCTTTATTCGCATTGAGAGCTTTATCCACCACTTCTACAGTAATTTGTGCAGTTCCATCAAAACCAGCTATCACGTTGTAAATAGTCACAAGTTGTAAGTCATAAGTCAAAAGTCCTAAGTCATAAGATACTGGTAAGATTTGAACATTTCCGTTATTTTGTTTAACTTTCACAACTGGCGCTTGATTGAGGGCTTCGGAAACTTTGAAGCTGATCTTCATGTCCCCAGCCTTAGCCGGGTCTTTTTCTACATTCAAATCCAATACTTGCGGCGCGGTTTTATCTATAACAAAAGCATAACTTTTTGAAATAACATTATGCGCTAAATCCTCAATAGCAATTGAAAGCGGAGTTTTATCATTATCTATATCCGAAGTTTGAATTTTATATTTATATTCATATTGATATTTTGCAGTTGAAATTTCTCGACTGGAAGAAAAATTTACTTTATTATTATTTATTAAAAGCTCGGGCAATTTGGAAAGCTTTTCATTCACGCTAAAATTAATTTTCACTTCGCTCTCTGCACTCGCATAGTATGGGCTGATATCCACTTCGGAAATTATTGGATCAAGAGTATCAATCGAAAAGGTATCAAGGCCCGCCTGACCGGCAGGCAGGGATCCAGGGATCAAGGTATCCAGGTTTCCTGCTAAATCCTCTAACTCAATCGTAATTTCTGCCTTGCCCTGTTTATCTGAAGCACCTACACTATATATGTATGTATATCGGTTCCCCTTAGAAGATTGAAGCAGTGCATCTTTAGTATTAACTTTTACGGCAGGATCTTTTGCTAACTCTTCGCTGGCTTCAAATGTAATTAATACATTGCCAGCTCTTGCAATCTGGGGACTAATTTCAAAACTAGTTATTTGCGGAGCTGTGGTTTCATAAAAAGTATTGACTATATTGCTAAAAGCAGAAATATTCCCTGCACTATCTTCAACTTTTACCTTAAAATTATTATCTCCAGCTAAAAGATTAACTGGAAAAGAAAAACTTCCATTTGCTTCAACCGTTTTTTCCGCAATTAGAATATCATTATTATAAAGATAGGCTAAAGCCCCTGCCTCGCCCGTGCCTTTGACAACTTGTGCTTGTACATTCGTATGGCTAGGCAATGGGTCAACTTGTGGAATTGCTGGAGCTTTGGTATCAATCAAAATATTTTCTTCCAAATAACTGCTGTTTCCTGCTTCATCAGTAGCTAAAATGAAAAGTTTATAGTTGCCGTCAGGAACAGGAGAAGGTTTCAAGGGATCCAGGGATCTAGGGATCAAAGCATTGCCATCCCAACTTATGTTAGGAATTGCTAGGGTTTTCACCTCACCCACCACTCGACTCGCTGCGCTTGCTCGTGGTCCCCCCTCTCCAGCAGAGCTAGAGAGGGAAAGCATTGGCTCGTATTTGTCTGTCCATTCATGGTCAATGAGAGTGTGGACAATTTGATCTTGGCTATCCAAAACTTGAGCTGTAATTTGTGATTTTTCGGACAAGCTATAGGAAATCGCTAAATTATCTTTTCGGCTGTCCCCATTGGGAGAAAATTCCCGAGGAGAAAGGGAAAGGATGGATAAGCTGGGCTTGTTTTTATCAATTCTAAAGCTGGAGCTTTGAACCAAGCCAGGACTGCCAAGCGCATCTTCAATAAACGCACGCAAGACATAATTTGCATCAGGGATCGAGGGATCAAGGGATCCAGGGATTGAGGTATCAAGGGTAAAAGAATAACTGCCAGGTGTATGGCTAAAATTTTTCGTTAAGACTATATTATTATCCTTATCATAAATATCGAACTTCACTTGTGCTTCTTTTGTTATATGTGTATTAGAATAATTTATTGAATAATCAACTTTTGCTGTATCTTGTGAATTATCATTGTTTGGTGAAAATGAAACTGGATCAATGCTCATTTTTATTTCGGGCTTGGTTGAAACAGCGATAATTTTTATTTTTTCTTCTAATTTCTTAGCCAGAGCATCCTCGGCTTTTATTTCAACATAATATTCTCCGTCAGAAACATAATTACCTGCCTCGCCGGCAGGCAGGCTTATGACTTGTGACTTATTACTTGTGACTTGTTCCCCTGTCCAGTAAAAAGATTGAGTGCCAGCAGATTGATTTTCGTCTTCAATTACTCTTTTGATTGTAGTTCCAGTAGCAGATAATATGTTTATTGAAGCCTTATACGGTTCTATTCCGCCCTGAATTTTGTAACTAATTTTTATTTGGTCTAAATGCCCATCATTATTGGGTGTAAAAATATCCGGGGAAGAAGAAAAATTAGATATTTGGAATATTTTTTGCGATACAGTACTAAAAATTTCTGTCTTAGCCTCGGCAGTATTCAAAGCTAAATCGGTTGCAATAATCTTAAAATAGCATGGGGAAGCTGCTAGTGTTTGCGGCAACCATTCAAAAGTATATTGGCCGGGGATTTTTTCTTCTTCATCAAAATCCTTGAGCAAACTATGATCAACTTCTTTATAGGCTTGCACTTTAATTTTGGCTTTTTCCGGAACAACATAATCAAATTTTATCTTTTTATAAACATAGTCTATTTGAATTGGTTTGATATTTAAATAAGGGGGAGTGCTGTCAACGCGAACAGTATTACTAATAACTGCTGGCTGAACTCCCTCTTTATCAAAAACTTCTATGACATATTCATAAGTCCCGTCTGTAATTTTATTTGGGTCCTGCTTGTGCTTGGGGCCGGAATAGGTAGAATCAAAATTCCCGTTCCAGGCTATTTCATGCGCGCCTTTATTCTGCTTTTCTTTGTTAGCCAGAATTTTTAAAACTTGGTTATCCTCGCCCAAAACTTTTAAAGTAACGGTTAGATCATCGCGAGCAAGATAATATTTAATTTTGGTTGGGGAAATAAAAGTGGAAAAAGGATCTGGATATGCATAAATATATGGGACAAGGGAGGGTTCGATATCCACGAGAATGGATTTTGTTTCGGATATCCCGATATTACCAGCTAAGTCTTCGGCATTAACCTGATAATCATATTTTCCTCCAACTAATTCATTATAATTTCCGCGGCCGTCCCATTTGATACTAGTTGCCAAAGGTTCCTGGTTAATAAATAAAGAAGAACTGTAAAATTCCCGGTCATTTTGACGAATGATTAATTTGGCTTGTGCTGTTTCAGATAAAACAAAACTAAAATTAGTCTTGTCATCAACTTTATCGTTATTCGGAGTAAAAGGATTGGGTTGTGCATTTAGATTAGATACCACAGGTGGGATAGTATCTAAGACAAAAGCAGAAGATTCTTTGGTTGCTACATTCCCGGCTTCATCTTCTACAATTATTTTAAAAAGATATTTGCCATCGATTATTTTCGAATCTCCATTCCAATCAAAAAAATGCTTTCCTTTTGATATTAAATCTTGTTTTTTAAAACTGCTAATCTCGTTATTTACAAGATCAAATATTTTTACGGATAAAAACATGTTATTAGTAGAATTGTCATCAACATAAAGGCTCAAAGAAGTGCTATCCTTATTCCCGTCATTATTTGGCGAAAAATAATCAGGCGAAACTAGAATATTATCTAAATGCGGGGGACTTATATCGAGTATAAAATTTAACACACTAGAGGCCTTATTCCCTGCCAAATCTACCGCTTCGGCAGAAATCAAATATTCTCCTTCTGATATAAAGTCAGCCAATTTACCGTCCCAAACTATTTTTTCTTCATAAGGCAGGTTTTGGCCGCGGCGCAGGCTTAAATGTTTAACTGTTTGATAGGTATTATCCGGGTATTTTTTCAAAAGATTTATGCTGTAATATTCCAGGCTGGATGAATATGCATCTTTTATACTAGCATCTATCAATATCTCGTCTTTTATCCCGTCATTATTAGGGGAAAAAGAATAATTGTTACATATGAAGGTTAAATCCGGAGGTGTAGTATCAAGAATAAATGTTCCGGAATTTTCTGTTGATTTATAGTTCCCAGCTGCAGCAGTTAGCTTGTAAATATAATTTCCATCAGGAGCATTATTATTATCGAGTTTCCCGTCCCAAACAAAAACATTGGAGCCTTTTATCTTATTTTCAGAAAAACTTTTTATCATTTTATTGTCAGCATCATAAATTTCAAGTTTTACCCGGGCATTTTCAGCTAGATCAAAAGAAAAAGTAATCTGATCTTTTATGCCATCGTTATTTGGTGAAAGATAAATGTCAGAAATCGAAACATTTTCAATTAAATTTGTAATATCAAAAATCTTAACCTGGTTTTTATTTGAATCAATGACATACAAAAACTTTTCTATCCCATTTTCTTTTATTGCGCACTTGCGCGGGCTAGTTAAATCAGAATCATTAGGACCCGGCTCGCCATAAGTTTTAATTAAATCTCCCTGGTTTTTAAAATTTAATATTTTATGGGCTGAAGGATCGGTTATATAAATATTGCCTTGAGCAGAAACAGCAATTCCTTGAGGGAATAAAAAAGAATGGCTATTTTTTATAACGCTTAAATCTTTGCCATCTTTATCAAACTTCCTGATCTGATTGCTATAAGTGTCCGCTATATAAAGATTAAGATTTTGATCAACCGCTACAGAATAAGAATTATTTAAAATCCCGTTATCGCTATAGCCATTATCATTCCCTATGTAATTGTATTTCCAAATGTCATTATCCTTGCCTGACCGGAAATGATAAGCCCCGCCTTTTTCATTAAAAGCCAGTACCCGGTGGTTAGCAGAATCAACCACAAATAATATATCATTTGGTGCAACAACGATATCTCTTGGAAGATTAAAGTCTCCTAAATTTTCAAACTTAGAAATAGTTTGGAGATGATGTCCAGAATCCTTGCCAGCATCATACATAGTTGGGATTTCTATACTATAAAACCTTGATGCCCCACCTTTTATTTCCCATATTTTTTTCCCGTTTTTATCAAATTTCAGAATACGATTATTCCCAGTATCAGCAATATAAATATCTCCACTAGTGCTAACCGCCACCCCTTCTGGATTGAGAAAATTTTGGCCTGGGCCAATCGTTGGTTCCAGCTTTTTTCCGTCTGCACTATATTTTCGAATTTCATTGGCACCGGTATTGGCAACATAAATATTCCCGTCTTTATCGAGCGCAATACCGCAAGGATTAGTTAAATCATCAATCTTATTAACCAAAGCAAAGTCGCTGGCATAAACAAGCGGAGCCAAAAGCAGAAAAAGAATGGTTATTGATACCGGATACCAGATGACAGATACCAGATACTTTTTTAGTTTTATATTCCAAACCATCTTGATAATATTTCTCATTGATTATTCATCATCTTTTTTAGTTCGAGCTGTTTCAGTCGATTATCCCCTCTGGCATTCGACATTCGACATCTATGCTCCTTTACCTATGTTGCAATTCAACTGCTTTCAGAAAATTTACAATTTTTCTTCCCAGTTCGGAATACTTCTCTTTTAAATGTTTAAATTCATCTTCGGATCTTAGCGATTTTGTTGCAAAAAGAATTTCGAGATGTTCCTTGGTTTCATCGCAGGATGCTAAAGAATAAACCAAGAATTTAATAAATTCGTTTTTATACCTTCTTCTGCCAAATCCCTCAACAATGTTGGAAGAAGCGGATTTTGCAGACCTTCGAATTTGACTTCCTTCTTCATAAAGTTCAAATTTCGGCAAGGTTAAACTCATAGCATGTATCTCAATTGCTAAGGCATGAGCAAGTTTATATATATCCAAATCCTTATAACTCACAAATCCCATTTTTTCTTTCCTTTCCGGCATCCGGTATCTGGTATCCGACATCCGGCATCATTCCCTTATCCATTTAACTATCCCTTTTTTATCCGCTTGATAAACCCTCCCATCCCCACCCACCACCACATTCCCCATTGCCTTTTTATCCGGCATCCGGTATCCGGCATCTGGTACCCGGTATCCGGTATCTGGTACCCGGTATCCGGCATCCGGCATCTGGTCTCCGTCTCCCTTCCACAAATTCACCCGATTCACAAAACTGCCGTTTTCATCAAAAATAACAACTTCCTCTTTAGGCGTGTACTTGTCTCCCCACTTCTCCTGCCACTTTACCAATACATAAACTCTCTTTTTACCCAATTTCTCGACGATCTCGGTTTGTTCTTTTTGCGAGGCATTGCGGACTTTTATAATGCTCACGGCTTCGATCGTATCTCCCCACCCGTATTTAAAATCCCGCAGAGTCTTATCTTTTGCATTTACTAATTTAATCGCTGGGACATCGTTAATTTTATTTACCTGGGCTCCGCCTTTTATAGGGATTCTTTCCAATCGCTCAAGCATGGTTTTCTTTATTTCAAACCCAAATGCTTCTTTTTCCAAGCTCTTTACTTCTCCTATGTATTTGCCGTATGGGTTATATTTTCTAATTCTTTCGGTTACTTTTCCTGCTTCGGATAAAGGTTGTGATTTGGCTATTTCTGCTTCTATATCCTTGAGGTTAAAAATTCCCAGTTGTTCTCCTTTTAATGAATATCTGGTAACTTCTTTTTTATCTACAGCAAAGACAAACTGCATTTCTCGATCAATAAAATATTCTTTAGCGGTAAATAATTGGGTGTTCTTGGAAAGTTTTATGCTGAATTCCCCTTTATATAATGGAAGGACTTTATCTCCTGCAAACTTATTTGCTAGGGCTTCTTTCAATCGGCTATAGAGCTCGTATTTATTTGATGTATTCGAAGGCTGGGTATCTTCTACCAACAGGTTATTGTTGACATCTGTTTCTATGCGCTGGATATGGTTAAATTCATCTTTACTGCCCAAGCTTAAAAGCCGATTGCCAGCTGGACTATATTTATGTATCTTTCCAGCCTTGGAATCTGCTAGATAAATGTTGTTAAGAGAATCTATCGCTATATTCGAAAAATTACCTTTAACAAAGGGGATCACCTTATTGTTTTGTACTTTCAATACTTGCTGGCTAGAAGAATCCAGAACATAAATAATCCCTTGATTGTTAACAGCTAATTGAGATTTATCCGAAAGAAACAGGTTTTGAATATCTAATTTCTGCGGCTCGTAGTTTATTTTCGCCCACTTGAAAATTTTGTATTTGTCTTTGGTAAAAGCTTCGATATAAACATTGCCATAGATATCCATACTTGAAACAGTATATTCAATTTTTCTTGGTCCTTTAATAGGATCATCATATGGATTTTTTGGAGGTAAGACATAATCTACCTCACTAGAGGGTTGTATAATATTTCCTAAATTATTACCAACTAAATCTTTTAATTTTCCAACGTAACTATTACCTTCTAAATCAAAATAACCTCCAACATAATCATCGTCCGGATATATTAATCTGACAACTTTACCATCAATATCATTAATCTCCCATAAAGAGTTTTCCTCTTTATTAACAGGCTGTCGATAATAGCCAGAATAATCAAAATAATTTATTTTCCAGTTAGGATTCATTTTTTGCAATAATTTTCCATCAAAATTAAAAATACCATTTAATATTTTTCTTTTATTTTTAGGAATCGAAGCATATAGATTGCCTTTTCGATCTATAAATATTTTCTCTACTTCTTGTCCTATAAACAGTTTTTTATCAAGTTTAATTTCTTTGTTGAGTCTAATAATAGAAGGAAAAGAAAAAGATTTTTGTGAATAATAAAGAATCACATAAACATTCCCCTTTATATCAAAAGAAAGACTCCTAGGATAAACACTTATCGAACTATTATCAAAATTTTGATAGATATTATAACTCCCTATATATTTTCCTGTTTTTGAAAATTTAAGAATTTTATTCCCTCTAAAATTAGATAACCAAAAATTACCTTCATAATCGATAGCCATATCATTACAAGCATCAATTCCTCCCATAGCCGGCAAATAAAAAGCTATTTCTCCTTCTTTGGTTCCTAATGAAACATTAATCACTTCTTTATATGGCAAATATTCGATTGCACAAACCATTGTTGATAAAACCAATTTCGCAAAAAATATAATTGATATCAACCTAACAATATATCCGATTTTCATAATTCCTCCTTTTTTATTCCCATATTTTCATTCTTCCATAAGTAAAATAAGTTAAAGGTATTGGTTTTTGTGTTTTACCGCTTACCCATTCAGTAAAAAACATTTTAATAACCTTATTTGAAAAAAGTTTTCCAATAGGAGTATTTCCATACGCATTAATAACAATAAACTCTGTATCGGTTTTATCTTCTTTTGGATTTTCCCACAGAATAACAACATGTTTACCTGGAATAATAATAATATCCCCTCTTCTCAACCTTTTTGAAATTTCGTTCGAACTTGGAGAAAGGAACTTAAAAATGATTTCATTATAAATATTCCATGTCCCAATCTTAGAACTTGCTCCTTTGCTTAAATTAGGAACTATAATAAAAGGAATTTTTGCAGCATTTGCACATGCTTGTACAAAACCGCTGCAATCAATTCCTATATCAGTCTCTGGCCTATAGCCTACTTCATAGGAGCTATATTCGCTTATTGTTCCTGGCCCAACTTTATTAGCTTTTAATTTTTCTACAAATTTATCAAGGACTGTTCCTCCTCCAAGTAAATATGCTTCTCCAGGACTGCCTTCTATCGGATATTTAGGATTTTCGCTAGGATCATGCACCCACCTAGTAGGACAATTCGCATATCTATCTGCTTCTGTTAAAAACGCATTTATAAATTTATCCACTTCCAATCGTTTAGATTTCAACTCCCTTATCGTCTCCCTGCCAATAATCCTATACCTATGGGAATCAGTTAGATTAGGATACTGCTTTTTCATCTCATTAAAGGCAGTATCTTCTTCTAGAAAGGTATTTCTAAAACCAAATCCCTCCACAAAACTTCTCACTGCTGCTTCTGTATCTTCTTTAAATGATCCGGTTTCATCCAGCATTTTATAACTTGTAATTGATTTCTTCCTCGGTACCACCTGATTCAACATTTCTTTGATCTCTTTCATAACGTTAGCTTCTTGATTACCAAAATCATAGGTCAATAATTTATTCCCGTTTTCAATATCAAATATAGTTGCATCTGAATTAAAGATAACCGCCAAATTCCCAGTACTGGCTTCTTTTTCCGTACCCTTTACTCTGGCTTTAATTTCCAGGGTTTTATTAGAGGTATTACTATCCACCTTGAAATATATAAAAGCTTTTCCCTGTTCATTCGTCTTGCTAATATTGCTGTTCTGAAATTTTCCGCTGGCCCCTATATTCAACCACTCAATCATTACATCCTTGAGCGGATTCCCAGCTTTATCCTTTAGCTCTGCCTCAAATTTGCGCTCTCCTAAACCAGCATAGAAGTTTTTATTATATAAATCAGGCGCCTCTGCGCTGGGGCTAATCGACATAGCTCCAAGTTCAATCATGGTTACTTTGACAGTTTCGCTTTTTTGCGACAATGTCCAGCCTACTTTCCCAGTAATCGTTGCACTCCCGCCCTCTTTTCCGCTTTTGAACCTTGCGCTACCTTCCCCTAAATAATTGGTTATTACTTCAGTATCCAGCATTTGCCCTTTATCCGAGGTAAACTTTACTTTCATCCCCTTTACCTCTACTCCTTGCGGAGCTTTTAGCTTGACTTTTATGGTAGCAATTCCGCCATTAGAAAATATTTGGCTCGGTTCTGCTGCCAGCGTTATCCCTAATTTATCATAGCCAAACCAATTTACTTTTATATTATGCTGCCAAACTTCAATCCATTGCCCGATTGAACTGCTGGCAAGAGCAGATGTTCCCATAGCAGTTAGCCCGCTGCTTCCTGGCATAGCATCATATCTTCCAGCCTCTATCTCGGCTTTATATTCTCCAGGAGGGACAATCTCCCCTTGAGAGCCATTGATTAAAAAGCTTTTCCCGTCCCAATACGCAATCGGCAAAGTATTTATCACAACATCTGATTGCATATAAAGATGCACATCAAAATCCTTGTATTCATAAACAATTTCGTTTGTGTCCACTTTTTTGATCCTTATTTTTACCCAATCTGTCTTCATTCCAGTAAAATAGCGGAGCATTATTTTTTCGGCCTTGCTGGGATCAATAATTACATCCGTGTCTTTTACTATCATCCCGCTTGGGCTGATTACTTCTTGGATTACAGCGTGCGGAATCGGGACGAGTTTTTGCACTTTGCTTATAGGAGATTCGTTTTGCGATAAATCTTGGGCCGCTGCCTTGAAAACATATTTGTGGAAGTTTTTTAGGCTGGTTACCTTGTAAAAAGGCTTTGGGCTGGAATCTTTGCTAATTAAAGCAGTGTTTGCTTTTTTATAGCTAGAATCCGGCTCATTCTCCAATTTGTAATAAACATTGTATCCGGCTAAGTCTTTTAAAAAACTGCCGTCAGCATTTTGCGTAACTTTATCCCATACTAAGATCACCCAGCCGTTGCCCACCCAGCAGCCATTTGAGTCAATCACCGGGGCAGCCGGGGCAAGGGTGTCCTTGGGAGTAGCGCTCACTTCATTGGAAAAATCACTCTCGCTTCCGCTATCATCTATAGCTTTTACTTTGTAATAATATTTACTGCCGTCAATAACATTTGCGTCTTCATAAGATAAATTTTTAGTAGCGCCGACTTTGATAAAATCGTTTTCTTCTTTTCGATAAATGGCATATTCCCTTAAATCTGTTAAAGCATAGGGGGTTTTCCATTCCAGCAGAACCTTTCCATTTTCAGCTTTCACCACTTTGAGCTCCTGGGGAACTGGCGGGGGATTAAAAAGCGTATAACTCTTGCTCGTTGATGCTTTATTTCCGGCTTCATCCCAGACCGTTATAGTTAACATTGCTTCTCCGTCATCTGGAGCAGTTTCCCAGGCTGAATCAGAGGTTTTGCCTTTTGTAGCTTTTATTTCTTTTTTATGAATTCCCCTATTATCATTAGCGCTATACTGGATATTGCAGGTTCCACTTAAAGTCTTATCATTTTTTGGTTCTATAAGCTGGATGTTTGGATAAATTGTATCAACCACAATTGAAGCTGATTCTCCAATCCTAGCATTGCCTTCTTTATCAGAAAGTTTTACTTTGATTTTATAGCTGCGGCCTTCTTCTGCTTTTTCAATTTGACAAGCAGGGGGATTGAAACTCCAATCATAAAGGTTTCCATACACACCGTCTCTTGCTATCCAAATAGAAGTTGTTTTTATTCCGCTGCCAGCATCATAAGCTGTCCAGGAAAAATCCAACGTAGTATCATTATCCGCATTCCCTAGTTTTTCGAGATCAGTGTGAATAGGCTTGGGATCTGCAGGCGGGGTGGTATCCCTAGGATCTTCTACCTTAATCATGACTGTATCAGATGCAAAATCCCAATCATTTCCAGAGCCGCACTCTACCCATAAATCAACATAATATGTACCGGGGCTATCAAATCTATAGCTAAATTTTGAGCTATAAGATAGTACAGTACCAACGGACCATTCATAGCTATAAGGCGTAACGCCTCCAGTGACCGAAGCAGAAAAAGAAATTGTTGTACCTATATCAATAGTTTTATCGCCACCGTAAATATAAACAGAAAGAGCAGCTGCATGGCTGACTCCCATCAGAAAAATTAGCAAACAAAATATTAATATTATCTTTTTAAGCATATTCTTTATCGTTATAAATTATACCTTTTTAAACTTTTTACTACCTAGTAATTCTGCCAAAACTATCAAGCGTTGTTTCCCAGATTGTATTCTTGGCAGAAGAAGATGGAGTTACCGCCTCTTCGGATGAATATGCAGATTCAGCCCCTGTAGTAGAAAAAGCTGTCATCACATAATAATAAGGAATATCATTCGTAAGAACGTTTGTTCCTGCGGCTACAATATAATCACCTTTAATATTTGCTTCAGTACTTGTAAGCTTCAAAGCATCGCTTATAATTCTAAATGGGTAAATGCCTTGTATTATGCGCGTTCCGTCATTTTTCATCCCATCCCATACTATTTCATTAAATCCTGCAAAGCCCTCCGGTAAAGCATCAGAATATTCTTTTTGAAATATCTTTTCCCCATGGACATTATATACTTCCAGCGTCACATCGCTATTCCGATAAAGCAAATATTGGATCCGTATATTTGAGCTTTCAAAAGAGCATGGATTCGGATAAATTAAGGGGGCAACTTCCATAGTATTTGCTTGATATTGATTCAAATTATTCGTTGTCCAATTTGCTCCGCAATCCCAATATACCTTTCCATATTTAACAGTTGCAATTTTTACATAATTAGAACCAGAAGTAGTGCTTCTATAAATATTATATCCAGCTATATTAGCTTCACTGACAGTTGCTTCCCAAGTAATATCCACAGCCCCATTAGCACTGTTCAAATATATTTTGTTTATAGGGTTAGCAATAGAAGCAGCTTGGGTAGAATTATTGCTCGTTTGTTGTCCGCATCCTGCTAGAAATAAAACACCCATGACACAAATCAAAACTAGTAAACTTATCTTTTTCATTGTTTCCTCCTTCAAAAAGTCATAAGTCTTAAGTCATAAGTCTTAAGTCAAAAGTCGTAAGTCACAAGTCATAAGTTATATGGATTTGTAAAACTTCCATAATAATCGACCAACCTCTTCCCTTAAAGCTTGAAGAAAACTATAACTTTCTAATTTAAAATATCCCAATTTAAAACAAAAACCCATTAAATATTCTACTTCAGCTAATGATCCCAACGCTATATTTGAAAACTGCCTAAGCTCTCCCTTATTCTGCCTTCCGCAACCTTCAACAATATTTGTTGGAATCGATAATACTGCCCGCCGTAATTGAGAAGTAATTCCATATAATTCTTCTCGCGGAAAAGTTTTCGTCGCTTGATAAGTTTGATAAGCTAAATCATCTGCCTTTTGCCATACCAATAAGTTCTTATAGCCATATTCACCCATTGTCAAAATCCTTCAAAAAGTCGTAAGTCGCAAGTCATAAGTCATAAGTCACAAGTCATAAGTCATAAGTCATAAGTCACAAGTCACAAGTCATAAGTCACAAGTCATAAGTCACAAGTTGCTTTTTAACTTTTAACTTTTGACTTTTGTACTTGTGACCTTTTGACCTTGTGCCTCTTTTACTTGTGACTTTGTACTTACAACTTGTGACCTTTTATTGATCCTCTGGGGGAATTCTTGAAAAACTGGGCATAATTTGTTGCTTGATACCCTATTTGAATATCGGCAAACGTTTTGGAAAATTTCACTTTTTTAAATAAATATCGCTTAAACGCTTAACCTGCAAGTATTTAAACATTATAGCAATTTGGGGGAAGGAACGAATTTATTATCGCATAGCTAATAATAGGCGTCAACTAGGACAAAAAATATATTTGCAAGCCCTAGGGCTTGACGATTTTGCCCAAAATCCCGTTGACAAAGCGCGAAGATTCCGGGGTGCTGTACTTTTTGGAAAGCTCGATTGCTTCATTGATAATAACCGAAAGGGGATTTTTTTCTTTGGCAAAGCGCAGCTCGAAAATCGCCAGGCGCAGGATATTGCGGTCAACAATATTCAAGCGCTCAAAAGACCAGTCAATTGCCGAAGACTTAATAATTTCATCAATGGCCGCAAGATTTTCCCAGGTCCCTTTGGCCAAATCTATTGCAAACTGCTTTGTTTCTTCGATGAATTCTTCCTCGGCAAAAACATTGTCTAATGCTTCTTCTATAGAATGCCCGCCAATATCTGCTTGATAAAGTACTTGCATGGCTAAACGTCGAGAGGTTGATCTTTTTCCCATAACTATTTTTTCTCTAGAGGAAAATGCTTTTCGATGAAATTGGTCGTAATATCGCCAGAAATAAAACTCTGGTTTTTCAAAACCTTGATGTGGAAAGGAATTGTAGTATGGATGCCTTCTATAATATATTCATCCAAAGCCCGGCCCATTCTTTTTATGGCTTGCTCGCGGGTTTTGCCCCAAACAATCAGCTTAGAAACCAGGGAATCATAATGCGGCAAAATATTGTAGCCGGAATAAGCATGGCTATCTACCCTTACTCCCAAACCACCCGGAGCAAGATAAGCTTTTATCTCGCCGGGCGACGGCATAAAATTTTTCTCGTGGTTTTCAGCATTGATGCGGCATTCAATGGCATGCCCATCAATTTTGATATCTTTTTGCCTAAGATGCAAGCGCTCCCCTTGGGCAATTAAGATCTGCTCTTTTATAATATCTACTTGAGTAATCATTTCAGTGACCGGATGTTCCACCTGCACGCGGGTATTCATTTCCATAAAATAAAAATGGCGGTTTTTATCCATAATAAATTCAATCGTGCCGGCCGAATAATAATTTACTGCCTTGGCTGCCTTGACTGCTGCCTCTCCCAATTTATGGCGCAAACGCTCGTCAATAATAGGAGAAGGAGCTTCTTCAATCAATTTTTGGTGGCGCCTCTGTACCGAACAGTCCCTTTCGCACAAATGGATCGTATTGCCATATTTATCCGCTAAAATCTGCACTTCAATATGGCGCGGCTCTTCAATGAATTTTTCAATATAAACATCTGGATTGGCAAAAGCTGCTTCAGCCTCGGTCCGGGCCATTTTGAACATTTTTGAAAATTCATCTGCATTGCGGACAATGCGCATGCCCTTGCCTCCCCCGCCTGCAGTGGCTTTTACCAAAACCGGAAAGCCAATGCCCTTGGCTATTTCCAAAGCCTGCTTTTCGTCCGAAATTATTCCTTCGGATCCAGGAATAGTCGGAACTCCGGCTTTTTTTACCGTGCGCTTGGCAGTAGCCTTATCTCCCATTTTTTTAATCGCTTCAACCGATGGGCCGATAAAAATAAGCTTATGCGATTCGCAAATTTCAACAAACTTGGCGTTTTCTGCTAAAAACCCATAGCCCGGGTGAATTCCATCGGCACCGGTTAATTCTGCAACCGAGATAATTGCCGCAATATTTAGGTAACTTTGATGGGGAGCGGCTGGACCAATGCAGTAAGACTCGTCGGCTAATTTAACATGCAAAGATTCCCGGTCGGCCTCGGAATAAATCGCTACGGTTTTTATGCCCATTTCCCGGCAAGCGCGGATAATCCTGACGGCAATTTCCCCTCGATTCGCAATTAATATTTTTTTCATGTTATTCCTCCAGGCAAGAAGCTAGTATTATACTACAAAAAGAAGAGCATCGCTGACATCAAAACCAAAGATACGACCCCAAACCAAGCCACGATATTAAACAGGGGATGGTTAACATGTTCGCCCATAAGGCGCTTATTATTGGCTAAAAGCAAAATAAAAATAAGAATAACCGGGAGCAAAACTCCGTTTAAAGTTTGGGAAACCAACATAATATTTAAGAGCGAAACTCCGGGTAAAAGCACAAAAAGCGTGCCAAAAAGGATTAAAAAAGTATAAAGCCAATAGAAAAACGGCGCTTCGTGGAATTTTTTTGAAATGCCATTTTCCCAGCCAAATGCTTCGCAAATCGCATAAGAAGAAGATAAAGGCAAAATTGAAGCTCCCAAAGCCGAAGAGGCAAATAATCCCAAGGCAAATAAGAATGCAGCATAATTTCCGGCAAAAGGAATAAGCGCATAAGCTGCTTCTTCGGCTTTTTCAATCCGGATATCATGCACATTCAGGGTTGCCGCGCAAGCTATAATAATAAAACCTGCAATCAAAATAGCGGCAAACGAACCAATCACAACATCCCATCGCATATAAGCATAACGCTTCATGCGCACGCCTTTTTCTACAATTGAAGACTGCAGATAAAACTGCATCCAAGGCGCAACCGTTGTCCCAACCATGGCAATCGCCAGATGCAAAAAATCATTTTCCAGATAAAAAGAAGGGACGAATAAGCCTTGGACTGCTGCTTGCCAGTCCGGATGCGCTAATATTCCGGAAATAATATAAGAAAAATATACCAGGCAAACCCCGATAAAAACTTTTTCAACCGAACGATAAGAGCCTTTTACCATGAGAGACCAAATCAGCAAAGACACTAAAGGCACTGCAATATAGCGGGAAAAGCCAAAAATTTCAAGGCTGGCTGCAATCCCGGCAAATTCTGAAATCGTAACTGCAATATTTGCGACTAATAAAATAAACATGGCAAACACGGTCCAGCGCAAGCCAAATTCTTCGCGGATTAAATCAGAAAGCCCTTTGCCCGTTACAGCACCCATGCGCGCGCACATGACCTGGGTTACTACCAACAAAAAACCAGAAATAAAAAGCAGCCATAACATCTGGTAGCCAAAAGAAGCCCCGACCACTGAATAAGTTGCTGTCCCGCCTGCATCATTGCCGGCAAAAGCAGAAATGATTCCCGGACCTAGAATCGATAAAAAAATAAATAATCGGCCCATTTTTTATCCTAGCATATGCTTTTTGCGCCGCGAAATCGGCGGCAAAATATAATCAATAATATCATCTACCATAACAATCCCTTTTATCTTGTGCTGTTCATCTACAACCGGCACCGCCAAAAGATTGTATTTAGAAATCAAGTCCGCGATCTGGCGCTCATCGGTTTTCTCGGTTACGGAAATAATTTTCGTTTTCATAATCGAAGAAATTTTGGTTTCAGGAGGAGAAATAATCAGGTGCTTGATAGACAAAATTCCCGCCAAAGCTTCTTTTTCATCAATAATATAAATATAATTGATCGTTTCTGCTGCTGGTGCAGACTGGCGGATTACCTTAATCGCCTCGTCACAAGTAAGATTATACGGAATAGTTAAAAACTCCGTGTTCATCAGCCCGCCGGCAGTTTTTTCCGGGTGGCGCATGAGCTCTTTTATTTTTTGCGCTCTCTTGGGCCTTAGCAAGCGCAAAAATTCTTCCGCCCTATCCAAAGGAATATCCCCCAGAACATCCGCTGCTTCATCCAAAGGCATTTTTTCCAGGATTCCCAAAGCTTTTTTGGTATTCAAAGTCAATAAGAGCATGGCCTGGATCTTCGGTTCTAATTCATGCAAAGCTTCGGCTGCGGTTTTTTCGCTTAAGGATTCAAAAATAGCCGTGCGCTCTCCAGTATGCACGCGGCTGATTACATCAGCGATTTCTGCTGGATGCAAGCCCTGCAGCTGCTGGTGCGGGATAGTTAAGGCAATGGGAGCATCGGTTGGGTGCTTAAGCAAATCTACGTGATCCCAGCCGATCAAAGATTCCGGGACCGGGCGGCCAAAAATCCCAAAGATAAAAGAAAAAAAATTTTCCAGCCCAAGCCGGCGCAGCATGCCTTTCAACCCGACATCCGCAGCAATCAAGTGTACTTCTTGGTCAATTTTGGCTAATTTTAGATCATTGACGCGAATCACTTTTGCTCCGGTAACATCCACAATTTGCTTATCCACAATATCCTGTAAAGCCAATATTTCTCCGGAGCGCTGAATTGTAAATGGGATTTTTTCTTTTACCTGTTTAGTAGAAACAAATTGCTTGCCGATAAGATCAATTTCGTCTATGAGAATAACGCTTCTTTTGCCATCATTTTTTTTAACCAGGATTCCTAAAACTTTTGGAAAACTCTTATCCAAAGAAACGAGGATATCTTTGACGCGGCCGATATTTTCTTGAAGCTTATCCACTACCGGATCATTGATTAGATCAGATAAGAACATTTCAGAAAATAAGACCATAAAAATCTCTCAAAAATAAATTGGATTTTGCACTCTAGGGCATTTTACACTAGGGGAAAAAAAATAACAAACTAAACTTTTTGATAATATTTACCGGGTAATGCTTTGACTAAATCCTTCATTTCCATGGCTAATAATATTCCCATGGCTTGGCTGACATTCCAATTGGTTTTCTCAATTAAAAGATCAATATGGATCGGCTGATTGCCCAGCACATCAAAAACTTGCTGTTCTTCAAGGCTTAAATTTTTTACTGGGCTGCTTTCGGCTTTTTGCATCGGCATAACCTCAATATTAAATTCTTCCAATATATCTTCTATTCCTTCAATAAGCTTGGCTCCCTGCTTAATCAATGAATGCGGACCCAAAGAATTCGGGTTATCCACATTTCCCGGCAGGGCAAAAACTTCCCGGTTTTGTTCCAAGGCGCTCTTTGCAGTAATAAGGGC
The DNA here is from genome assembly GCA_964528395.1 of uncultured bacterium. GTDB lineage: Bacteria > Margulisbacteria > WOR-1 > CAZGTC01 > CAZGTC01 > CAZGTC01. The sequence continues at coordinate 64,908 of CAZGTC010000003.1, read as the reverse complement.
CCCGCTCTTTTTTGAACCCTCGACCATAATAACCCCTTGGCATAAGCCAGAAATAATCCGGTTCCTGCGGGGAAAAGTTTGCTTGCTTGGATATACGCCCAAAGGAAATTCCGTTATAACTAGGCCTTTTTCTTCAATTTCTAATCTTAATTTATGGTTTTCCGGCGGAAAGCTATAATCCAATCCATGCCCCAAAACCGCAATGGTTTTTCCGCCTGCAGCCAATGCTCCTTTATGCGCAGATGTATCTATCCCGGATGCCAGGCCTGAAACAATGGTAAAACCGAGCTGGGCTAATTCTTTGGCTAACGAAAAAGCCTTGTCCAATCCGTATTGGGAAGCATGGCGCGTGCCAACAATCCCCATAGAATTCCCAATATCTTTAAAAGTTAAATTCCGCGCCTGAATAAATAACAAAACCGGGGGATCGTAAATCTCTTTGAGGATTTGAGGGTAAGCCGGATTTTGGATAGTGATAATTTGGGTGCTGATTGACTGGAGCCTAAGAATTTCTTCCTCTACTTTATCCAAATTTCTTGAAGCCCAAGCTTCTTGAACTTGTTCCAGCGATACTCCCGCTGTTTTTGCAATGCTAAAATCATCACCCTGCCAAATCGCACTTGCTGTACCATATTGGTCCAATAGTTTTTTTAGGCGTACTGCCCCTAAAAAGGGGATTTTTAAAAGTCCGAGCCAATATTTCAGCTCATTTTGATCCATGGTAAATCAGGGATAAAGCTTCTGAACGCGTAGAGGCATTGGTTTTTAGCACGCCGCGCACCGCTGAAGTTGTGGTAATCGTCCCGGGTTTTTTGACCCCGCGCATGGACATGCACAAATGCTCGGCTTCAATAATCACCAATACGCCTAGGGGGTTAAGCTTTTGCATCAAAGTATCCGCAATTTGGGAAGTCAAACGCTCTTGAACTTGGGGCCGCTTGGCAAAACCTTCCACGACCCTTACCAGCTTGCTTAATCCAGTTACGCGGCCTTTGCGGGGAATATAAGCAACATGCGCTTTGCCTGCAAACGGAACCAAATGATGCTCGCAGATAGAATAAAAAGGGATATCCTTGACCAAAACCAATTCTTCGTGTTCCGCCTGCTTAAAAATTTTTATTTCTTTTCCCGGGTCTTTTTGCAATCCGGAAAAAATCTCCGCATACATGGCAGCCACTCGTTTTGGAGTATCTTTAATCCCTTCGCGGCGAGGATCTTCGCCAATTGCAATCAATATTTCTCTAATCGCTTTTTCTATTTTTTTCTGATTCATATTTTTATGTTTTTTTCGGATTTAGGATTTAGGACTTTTTTAAAACAAGCCGGTTATTTTGCCGTCTTCGGCAACATCCATATTTTCTGCTGCCGGATTTTTTGGAAGTCCGGGCATGGTCAAAATTTCTCCGGTAAATACTACCACAAAACCTGCCCCGGATAAAGCTTTTAGCCTTTGTACCCGGATTTTAAAATTTTCCGGTGCGCCTAATTTTTTGGCATCATCGGAAAAAGAATACTGGGTCTTGGCAATGCAGATCGGCAGCTTATCAAAACCCAAGCAATTGAGCTGCTCTATATCAGAGTGTGCCTGCGGAGAAAAATCCAGGCCGCTGGCCCCATAAATGCGCTTAGCCACTTTTTCGATTTTTAATTCAATCGGGTCGTCCAAATCATAATTAAAAACAACCGGAGCAGCTTTTATTGCGTAACGCACGGCTTTTTGCGCCAAAACCCGGCCGCCCCTGCCCCCCTGCTCCCAAACCTTGGCTTCAATTGCCTCACAATTCATTTTTTCGCAGAAAGATTTTATTTCTGCAACATCATCATTCTTATCCCCGGTTGATAAATTGACAGCAACCAAAAGCGGAACCCCGTATAACTTCAAGCCTTCAATATGGCGTTTTAAATTTTTGAACCCTTGTTTTAAATCCCCGCTGCCCTGATGCAAAAGCGCTTTAATCGTTACAACTAAAACTACCAAGTTCGGATGCAATTCTCCAGTGCGAACTTTTATGTCAAAAAATTTCTCTGCCCCTAAATCTGTGCCAAACCCGGCTTCAGTTACCACGTAGTCCGCCATTTTCAAGGCTAATTTCGTGGCGATCAAGCTATTGCAGCCATGGGCAATATTGGCAAAAGGCCCGCCATGCACAAAAGCCGGCACCCCTTCAATGCTTTGCACTAAATTCGGCTTTATGGCATCCTTTAAAAGCAGAGCCATAGCTCCTTGGGCTTTAAGGTCGCGGCAATAAATGGGGTCGCCTTCTATATTATATGCCACGATAATGCGCCCCAGCCTTTCTTTCATTTCTTCCAAAGATTCAGACAAGCATAAAATTGCCATAACCTCGGAGGAAGCGGTAATATCAAAACTAGCAGAACGGGTATAATGCGTGCCATTAATTAAAATACTGCGCAAGGCCCGGTCATTCATGTCAACAACGCGCGGCCAAACAATGCGGTTCAAATCAATTTTTAAGCTGTTGCCTTGATAAATATGGTTATCCAGCATTGCAGCTAAGAGATTATGCGCACAAGCAACTGCATTAAAATCTCCGACAAAATGCAGGTTTATTTCATCCATGGGCAAAACTTGGGAATAACCCCCGCCCGCTGCCCCGCCTTTCATCCCCATAACCGGGCCCAGGGATGGCTCGCGGATGCAAATCATGGTTTTTTTTCCAATCTTAGACAAAGCCTGCCCCAAGCCAATCGTAACCGTAGTTTTCCCTTCGCCTTTGGGAGTTGGGGTCATGGTTGTTACCAAAATTAGTTTGCCGTCTTTATTTTTCCAGCGCTTGCGCCAAGAAAAAAGATTGATCTTAGCCTTGAATTTGCCATGCAGCTCGATTTCTTCCGGCCGAAAACCAGCTTTTTGGGCTATTTTTTCGATCGGCAAAAGCTTGCAAGCTTGAGCAATTTCAATATCAGTTTTCATAAAAATTACGCACTGTTTCCATAATTTTGTCTACAGATAATCCGCACATTTCTAAAATCTTTGGGCGCGGGCCATGTTCCAAAAACTTATCCGGCAGGCCCAAGCACTTCAGAGGAATTTTAACATTATTTTCTGAAAATAATTCAAATACCGCAGAGCCAAATCCTCCGCTCAAAACCCCTTCTTCCAATGTTACGATCAAATTACAGCCTTCGGATTCTTTTAAGATTAATTCTTTATCTAAGGGCTTAACAAATCGCGCATTGATCACTTTCACTCCAATATTTTCTTTTTCCAGCAACTTCGCAGCCTCAAGCGCTGTATCCACCATTGTCCCTATTGCAATAATACAAATTCCTAATTTCGAATTCCTAATTTCGAATTTCGAAACGAGCTCACTTTTTCCGATTTCTATTTCTTTCAATTCTCTATCCAATTTAACTCCATAGCCAGATCCCCGCGGATAACGAATCGAAATCGGGCCGTTATGCTTAGTGGCTGTATAGAGCATATGCTGCAGCTCATTTTCGTCTTTGGGCGCCATGACCACCATATTCGGCACTTGGCGCATATAGGCTAAATCAAATACCCCATTGTGGGTAGCTCCGTCTTCCCCTACAATTCCCGCGCGGTCAATGGCAAAAACCACAGGTAAATTCTGCAAGCAGACATCATGGATGATTTGGTCAAAAGAGCGCTGGAGAAAAGTCGAATAAATCGCAACTATTGGCTTAAGCCCGCCCCGCGCTAACCCAGCGGCAAAAGAAACCGCGTGTTCTTCGGCAATGCCAACATCAAAAAAGCGGGAGGGAAATTCTTTGGCAAAATTTTCTAATCCCGTACCATCCGGCATAGCAGCTGTAATGGCACAGATAGATTGATCTTTTTTTGCCAGCTCAACCAAAGTCCGTCCAAAAATGCTCGTGTAAGAAGGGAAACCTTTTTTCTCAATAATATCCCCGGTTTCCGGGTCAAATGGCACTGCAGAATGAAAAGCCGTTGGGTCATTTTCTGCTGCCTGCAAGCCCTTGCCTTTTTTCGTTAAAACATGGATCAAAACCGGCCTCTGAACTTCCTTGGCATAACTTAAAGTGCTCATGAGAAGTGGAATATTATGCCCATCAATCGGGCCAAAATATTTATAGCCAAGCTCTTCAAAAAGCACATTCATTTTTATGTCCATAATCAGGTGCTTGGTGCGGTCTTTTAATCTTTCGGCCGCATGCACCATGGGCACGCCGATTTTAGGGATTTTTTCAATGACCTGTTCAATACGGTCGCGCGCTGTATTATAAAGCGGAGAAGTCGTTATTTGCGTTAAATAAGTTGCCAGGGCCCCGACATTTTTTGAAATCGACATTTCATTATCATTTAAAACAATAATAAAATTAGTCTTAAGGGTTGACGCATTATTAATCGCTTCCCATGCCAAGCCCCCGGAAAAAGAACCATCCCCCAAAATTGCAACTATAAAATGCTTTTCATTTTGCAAATCCCGGGCTTTGACCAAGCCCAAGGCACAAGAAATAGAATTTGAAGCATGCCCCACAGTAAAAGGATCATGCGGGCTCTCATCCTTATTCGGGAATCCAGATAAGCCTCCCATCTGCCGGATTGAATCAAATCCGCTTAAGCGGCCAGTTAAAATTTTGTGCGCATAAGCCTGGTGCCCGACATCCCAAACCAGTTTATCCTGCGGACTGTTAAAAGTCGCGTGCAAAGCAACGGATAATTCAACTGCCCCCAAAGAAGAAGCAATGTGCCCGCCAATGCGCGAACCTACCTGGATAATTTTTTTGCGGATTTCGCGGGCAACTAAATCCAGCTGGGAAGAAGATAATTCTTTTAAGGCTTCCGGGAAAATAAATTTTTTTAGGTATTCAGACAAGCTTGGTCACCGCCCTAAAAATAAAAAATGGGCGATAAAAGCCACGATTATTCCAATTAATGCTCCGGCAATTACTTCAATGGGATCATGGCCCAGGGCTTCCCGCAGTTTTTTATGCGAAGCCTCGTCCTTATTATAAACTTCTGCCACAATTTTATTCAGCATCAAGGCCTGCTGGCCCGCGGCCCGGCGCACGCCCGTTGCATCATACATTACAATCAGGGCTAAAACTAAACAAACCGCAAAAAGCGGAGTACTAAAATCATAAGTCAAGCCAATTGACAAAGTAAGCGAAGAAACTGTCGCCGAGTGCGCAGACGGCATGCCGCCGGCTTCAAAAAAATGCATAAGATTATAATAGCCCTCTTGAGAACGGTAATAAAAAATCTTAATCACTTGCGCCAAAAACCAGGCAATCGCAGTTACAACCAATGGCCCATTGGAAAACAATTCTCCGATAAAACCCATATTTTCCCCTCCTTAAAAATATGTCAAAAACTGCGGCTAATGGTAAAATCCGCAATTTCTTCCAAAGTTTTTCTTTTTGCCTTTGGAAAAATCTTCAAGCTCTTTTTTGCTTTGTTAATTTCGGCTTGGGCAAACCTTTTTGCCTTTTGCAAACCGAGCAAGCTGACAAAAGTAGATTTTTTATTCTGCTGGTCCGAGCCCGGGCTTTTGCCCATTTGTTCCAAGTTGCCTTCTACATCTAGAATATCATCGGCGATTTGAAAAGCTAATCCCAGGTGTGAAGAATATTTTTCCAAGGCGCCCAACTGTTTAGCGCTGGCACAAGCTAATACTGCGGGAATTTTACAGCAAGCGCAAATAAAAATCCCGGTTTTTTTCTGGTGGATATTTTCCAGTTCTTTAAATCCTAAAGATTGGGCCTGTGCTTGCATATCCAGGACTTGGCCATTCACAACTCCTTCTTTTCCAAGAGCTTCGCATAAAATCAGCATAACTTGGTTTAATGTAAAAGGTTTTTTAACCGGTGTAAAGCGCACAAGGACTTCAAAAGCCAGAATATGCAGGGCATCTCCAGCCAAAATCGCAATATCTTCGCCAAAAACCTTGTGGTTGGTTAATTTTCCCCGGCGAAAATCATCATTATCCATAGCCGGCAAATCATCATGCACCAAAGTAAAAGTATGGATCATCTCTATGGCGCAAGCAGAAGGCATAACCATTTTTTGCGGCAAACCAAGCAGTTCCGCAGTGGCTAATACCAAAATCGGGCGAAAACGCTTGCCTCCAGCAAATAAGGAATAACGCATAGCTTTAACCAACTTTGAAGATTTTTCTTTTGGCAAATACTGGTTAAGCTGGAAATCGATAGCTTTCTTTTTTTGGGAAAAATATTCTTTAAGCTGCAAGCTATAAGCTCCTTACCTGGATCCCTTTTGTAATCAAATAGTCTTTTATTTCTTTTATGCGCAGCTTGCCAAAATGCAAAAGTGAAGCTAGGAGTGCAGCATCTGCCCCTCCATCCGTCACTGCTTCATAAATATGTTCTAGGGTCCCGGCCCCGCCAGATGCAATAACCGGGATCGAAACTGCCCGGGAAACCGCCAAAGTTAGATCCAAATCATAGCCATTATGCGTACCATCACGGTCCATAGAGGTTAAAAGAATTTCCCCAGCTCCCATTTTTTCAGCTTTTTTAGCCCATTCTACAGCATCAAGGCCAGTTGCAGTCCTTCCGCCGCGCACATAAACTTCCCATTTTCCAGATGATTCCATCTTGGCATCAATTGCTACCACAATGCATTGGGCGCCAAATTTATCCGCAGCTTCTTTTATAAAACGCGGATTTTTTACAGCCGCAGTATTAATTGAAACTTTGTCTGCTCCATTTTTTAGAATTTCGCGGATAGTTGCAATATCATTTATCCCGCCGCCTACAGTAAAAGGGATAAAAACCTTTTCTGCGGTGCGCTTGACCACGTCAAAAAGAATATAGCGGTCGTCCGAAGAAGCGGTAATATCCAAAAAGCAAAGCTCATCCGCCCCTTCTTTATCATAAAATTCCGCCAGTACAACCGGATCTCCGGCATCCACCAAATTGACAAAATTAACGCCTTTGACCACTCGGCCATGGGTAACATCTAAGCATGGAATAATTCTTTTAGAGAGCAAATCCTACTCCTTTTCTTTCAATAATATGCTTTTTTATTAATTTTTCAGAAGTATTAATTACCCTATTCAATGGAAAATCTGCTTCTTTTAAAAGCTTAAAAGCCAAATCCGAAGTTCCCAGCATCAAAGATTGGTGCGAATCCGAGCCGATAATCACCACCCAATCCTGCTTTTTTACTTCCCGGGCAAAAGCCAGGCACCTTTCCCAGCAGCCTTTGCGCGTACCCGTAAAAGAACTATTATTAATTTCAATTGCCACATTTTTTTGCTTGGCAAAAGCCACTACAGTTTCAATCTCAATTGGATAGCGGGGATTGCCTGGATGCGCCAGAATATTGATTTGGGGATATTTTTCAATTGCGGTTAAAAGCACTTCAGTATTTTTCTTTTCCCCTTGGGATTCATACCCGCAAATAGGATGCATTGCCACCATAACTACATCCAAGCGGTCCAAATCATCGGCTGATAAATCCAGCTTGCCGGCTGCATCAACAATATTTGCTTCCACGCCGCGCAGGATGCGTACTCCGTACAAATACTTTGGCAGCATGACTAAATTAGCAAAATGATAATAATGCGGGGCTCCGGGCATAGATGGCCCATGGTCTGTCATAGCAATATATTTAAGGCCGATTTCTTTGGCGCGCCGGGCATATTCTTCAATGGTTGAATAAGCATGGCCGCTGGAAAGCGTGTGCACATGCAGGTCAGCGATCAAGGGATGTTTTTTTCCAAAAATCATATTAAGCTAATTTCCTTAATTCTTCTTCAGAAATGTCAAAATTTGCATAAACATTCTGAACATCATCATAATCTTCCAGCGCCTGAATTAATTTCAGGACTTTTTCCGCATCCTCGCCCTGGACTTTTATCTGGTTTTCCGGGACCATGGCAATTTCCGAATGTGAAGGATTAAAACCTTTGTCTTTTAAGGCATTGCGGACTTTTTCAAAGTCTTCGGGCGTAGTTGTAATTTCCAAGCTGTTTTCTGCTGCTTCAATATCTTCGGCTCCGGCTTCAATTGCCTCCATAGAAAGCGCGTCTTCGTCTATATTTTTTTTGTCAAAAGAAAGCATGCCTTTTTTCTTAAACATCCACCCCACGCAGCCAGCTGCCCCCAAATTTCCGCCATGCCGAGTAAAAATGCTGCGGATATCTGAAGAAGTCCGGTTCTTATTGTCTGTAATTGCTTCAACTAGAACTGCAACCCCGGCCGGGCCATAGCCTTCATAATTGATTTCAAAAATATCTCCAGCTCCCCCGGCCCCAGATCCTTTATCAATCGCACGCTTTATATTATCGCTCGGCACATTATTTTCCCGGGCCTTTTCAATGGCTAATCTTAAACGCGGATTTCCCGCTGGATCTGCCCCGCCCAATTTAGCAGAGGTTGTAATTTCCCTTAAAAATTTAGTAAAAAGTTTTCCGCGGACCGCGTCATTTTTGGCTTTTTTGCGCTTAATCGTAGCCCATTTGGAATGTCCAGACATAAAACCCTCCCTCATTAAATCAACAGGATAATTTTACCATGTTTACATAAGGTTTCTAACGGTTATTTATTTTGTCCAAAGCTTTTGAGTATAGAGTAATATATTCTTTAGCTGAAGCATCCCAGGAAAAATCTAGGGTCATAATGCGTTTTTGCAGCTCCAGCCAGTGGAACGCATCTTTTTGAAATAAGTTCAAGGCTCTTTTTACTGCGGGAATAAAATCCTTCGGCTCTTCAAAAACAAAACCCCGGCCTTTTTTTGGATCTTCTGTATAATCAATAACCGTATCCGCTAAGCCGCCGGTTTTCCTGACAATCGGGACTGTCCCGTATTTAAAGCTGATTAATTGGCCCAAGCCGCAGGGTTCATAATGGGAAGGCATCAAAAACATATCACAGCCAGCATAAATTTCTTCTGCCATGGCTGAATCAAAACCTAAATTAACTCCCAATTGTTTAGGGAATTTTTCTTTTAATGCTTCAAAAATTTGATGGTATTTTGCATCCCCTGTGCCCAAAACCACTAACTGGACATTCAAACCCATTAAGTCATCCATAGATTTTGCCAGGGTATCAAAGCCCTTTTGGTCGCAAAGCCGGGAAATAATCCCCAATAAAGGGATTTGGGGATCGGGTTTCAAGTTTTGTTTTTTTTGCAAGGCCCATTTATTTTCTTGCTTCAAAGACAAAGTTTGGTGGCTATACCGCTTGGTAATAACCTTGTCATGTTTTGGGTCCCACAATGAGTAATCCACCCCATTTATAATCCCGAATAAATCTGATTTTCTTTTTTTCAAAAGCGCATCTAAGCCAAAACCAAGCTCCGGAGTTTGGATCTCTTGTGCATATGTTGTGGAAACTGTATTGATAATATCCGCGTAAACTAATCCGGATTTTAATAGAGAAAAAGAATTGCCATATCCCAAAGCCTCATTTTCCAGGCAAAATTCCGGCAGGCCCAAAAGATCGAATTTCTTTTTTGAAAAAACGCCTTGGTAAGCTAAATTATGGATCGTAAAAACCGAAGCCATAGGAGAAAAAAGCGGATCATCCTTGTACAAAATTTTCAAATAAGCTGGGATCAGCCCGCACTGCCAGTCATTAACATGGATAATATGGGGCTTATTTTCCAAAAGGCGCAGCAAAAAAAAGAGCGCCTTGGAATAAAGGCTAAAGCGCTCCAAATTTTCTTCAATATCTTTACCTTCAATCTGATAAAGCCCGTTATAACTAGTAAAAAAATCTTCGCTATCCACAAAATAAACTACAACCTCGCTGCCAGGAATCTTGCCTTCAAAAAAAGAGACATTATACTTATCTTCCCCCAAAGCAATCTCGACATCATCAAAAATAATTTTCAAGTTATAGCAGGTTAAATCAACCATGGGATAGCGGGGCATAAAAAGAGAAACTTCGTGGCCCATTTTAGAAAGTGATTTGGCCAGGGCACTGGCAACATCCGCCAATCCCCCGGTTTTAGCAAAAGGAACTGCCTCTGATGCACAAAATAAAATATTCATTTACACCAATCTGCTTAATTAACTTATATTCGCATTGCGCAAATGTTTTGCGGCTTCCTCGGGCGGAGTAGGATTTATATAAAGACCTGATCCCCATTCAAACCCCGCCTGCTTGGTCAGCCGAGGAATAATCTCGATATGCCAATGGAAATCAAACGGCAAAGTTCCCCAATAGTCCGGCTTGCCTGGCCGCGGCAGGGCATTTGGCGCAGTATGCAAAACATAATTATAAGCCGGATCTTTTAAGACCAACTTAAGGCGCATGAGGATATCTTTCAAGCAAACTGCCAATTGCTTTTTTTCTGCTTCGGGCAAGTCGTTAAAAGAAAAATGGTGGCGCCGCGGAAGAATCCAGATCTCAAAAGGGAAGCGCGATGCAAAAGGCGTAAATGCCACAAAAAACTCATTTTCATAAACTAATCTCTCGCCGCTAGAAAGCTCTTGGCGCATCAAATCGCAAAAAATGCACCTTTCTTTTTTTAAGAAATATTCGCGCGCTGCGCTTAATTCCATTTTTACATAGCGCGGCGTAATCGGGGTGGCAATCAGCTGGGAATGCGAATGCTCGAGTGAGGCTCCCCCAGCTGCCCCATAATTTTTAAAAATTAAAATATAACGGAAGCGCGAGTCCTTGGATAATTCAACCAGCCTTTCGCGGTAAGCCCAAAGAAGATGTTCAATGTTTTCAACCGACATATCCGATAAAGTCAGGTTATGAATAGGATTTTCTACCATGACTTCGTGCGCACCAATCCCAGTCATCATGTCAAAAATCCCCACTCCCGTGCGGTTCACTTCTCCTGATTTGGTCAAAGCCGGGAATTTATTGTCGCAAACCCGCACTTCCCAGCCCGGGGTATCGGGCTTGGTTTTTTTGTCCTTGCGCCAAGCCATAATTTCTGGGGGAGTAGTTTTTTCATTCCCTTGGCAGAAAGGGCATTTTGGAGAATACGTTTCAGTCAGGGCAGGAACAGAAACACCCTTAAAATCCGAGGGCCGCTGGCCTCTTTCCGTTGAAACAACCACCCAACGCGCAGAGATAGGGTCTTTTCTAAGTTCTGGCACAATCAACCTCCTTAATTTTATTTAAAACAATCAGGCTTCGATTTTTATTTTGAGCTTATTGCTCCAGGCTGTTTTTTTGGGAAGTTGAATTGGAAATACTGTTAAAACCATTATCCCTTGAGGGGTTTTTTCCAATCGAGCCTCCGAGCGTGATACCGCTTCGACAAAATGCTTGTAAAAAACTGCTTCCTTATCTGATTCTAATGATACACTATAGTGTTTTTCTTCGTCAACCAGAGATAAAAGTTTGAATCCCGAGCGCTCTTCTGTGGTAAATTTATTTTTCTCAAAAGCAGAAAAATTAAACTCAACGCCTAATTGGAATTGCACATCCGAAATTCCCAAATTCAAGATCTCATAATCAAAATTCAGGATGGACTGCCCGGGAAAAAGAGTAATAATCTTCGTCAGCTTAACCGGCACATTTTTGATCCGGCTGCTGCAAGACAAAACGCATTCCAAGGCCGGACCGCTCTTGCGCGGATAATAACTATAAGGTGACTTGAAAAAATTTCCTAAATCCCTGAATTGTCCTTTCAGCAAGTTTATTCCATCGGCTTGGTCGGAAAAACAATAGTCCTTTAGCGAAACCCGCGGAAAATTATCTATCATAACTTTTTCATGGTAAGTTTCTGGAACGCGGGTCAAGCTATTGAACAAATTAACAGCTTTGGGCTTATAATCCAATTCAACTAAAGCTCCACCCAAAGAAGGCTTGCAGATACAGCTTAAAATATCCGAAGAAAGAATAACTTCTTCATGGCCGTCTGCATCATAATCAATAATTGAAACTTCGGTATACTTTTTATTCCCGCGGTTGAGCTGGTCTAAAATATTTTCCGCTTGGATCAGTTTTTCAAAAATCGCGGCCCTTAAATAATGCAAGTATACGCCGCCAAACATGCCATGCCACAAGGCACAACTATTTTGCGCTGCCCACAAGCTGTGCTGGGCTTTAGAAAAAAGTTCTTTCCGCTCAAGAGAATTCAAGGTTTTAACGCTGGCAATCTTTTTTGAAACTACCAGCATGCGCTTATGCATATGATTGGACTCTGGATATTTTGCAAAGAAATTTCTAAACCCGCCTTGGGACCATTGCATCATTTCTGCATAAGAAACTGCAGATGGAAAAACCTTGCCTTGGCTAGAATGCTCTTCTATATAATCGCTACAACGCCAAGTCTGTGCATGCTCTTCTAAAAAATTAAGCAGCCCTTCTAAATAGCCTTTTTTATAAACCCATTCATAAGTTTTTGGCCACAAGCCCAATTTTTCCCCGTCATCAAAAAAAACTATAGCCTGGCCTTGGGCTTTTTCCGCCAGCTGGCTAATTAATTTAAAAACATGATTTAAAGGCTTAAAAGGTATGCTCTGGCGCAAGATTTTTGAAATAAAAAAAAGGTTCAACATCTTCCCCTGCTCTTCAGTAAAACTATAGCCAAATTTTTTATAAGGAGAAATATTGGGAATATGCTGCGAATCCAATAAAGTATATTCTGCCCCGGCTTCTTCAAGAATTGGAACTAAAGAACTTTCCCAAACCCGCTCTGCCAGCCAAAAACCATTCGGCACAACCTTGAACTGCGCTTTGATAAAATCCGTCTGGGCCTTGATCTGGTTTTTCTTATCCTCATCCGGAATCAAAGCAAGGATTGGATGGTAAAAAGCTCCGCCCAAAATTTCCATCTGCCCTCTTTTTATCAAATTTGCCAGCAGTTCAATAAATTCCGGGCGATGTTTTTTGAACCAAGATAAGAGATAACCGCTGAAATGCGCAGAAAATTTTATTTTCGGATGCTTAAACATAGTTGAAAAAAGCGGAAGGTAAGCTTTTTCATAAGCTGCATCCATAACCTGTGGCAAATTCCCCACCGGCTGGTGGCAATGGAATCCGAGGAGAAAATTAGGCTTAGTCATATATTTTAAAACATTCCCATCTGCTTAATTATTGTTTGCTCTTTATCTTTTATTACTTTTGACTTAAGACTTACTACTTCAGACTTTTCTAGATCATTCTCCACCATTTCCAGCGTTGCATAAACCTCTTTTGCCCTTTCAATGACTTCTTTCGGCAAACCAGCTAATCTAGCCACCTGTATGCCATAACTTTTATCCGCGGGCCCGGGTTTTATTTTATATAAAAATGTAATGCAATCTTCTTCTTCTTTTACTGCAACATTAATGTTCTGCATGCCCTTATGCTTATTTGCTAACTGGGTAATTTCATGGTAATGGGTAGCAAACAAAGTCTTGGCCTTAATTTTTGTATGGATATATTCAGCCACAGCTGCTGCAATTGACATGCCGTCAAAAGTTGCCGTACCCCTACCAATTTCATCCAAAATAATTAAACTTTTATCCGTAGCATTATTTAAGATATTCGCGGTTTCCGTCATTTCCAGCATAAAAGTCGACTGCCCGGAAAAAATATCATCCATGGCACCAATACGGGTGAAAATTCGGTCGACTAAACACAAATCTGCGGATTGTGCTGGAACAAAAGAACCAATTTGCGCCATTAAAGAGATCAAAGCCACCTGGCGCATAAAAGTAGATTTCCCTCCCATATTCGGGCCAGTGATCAACAAAAAGCGATTTTCTTCGTCATCCAAATCAATATCATTAGGCACAAATTTATATTGACCAATAGTTTTCTCAACCACAGGATGCCTTGCTCCCCTCATTCTTATCCCTCTCCCTATCCCTATTTTCGGTCTTATATAATTATTTTCAATCGCAACTTGCGCTAAGGACAATAAAACATCAATCTGCGCTAAAAGCCGGGAAACCAATTGCAATTCCTTGGTAAATTCTGCAGCTTGGGCGCGGATAGCAACAAAAATTTCGTATTCCATCTGCTTGAGGCGCTCATCTGCATTTAGAATCAAAGACTCTTGCTCTTTTAAATCCGGAGTAATAAATCTTTCGGCATTAACCAGGGTTTGCTTGCGAATATAATCTGGGGGCACATTTTCTAAATTAGAATTGCTTATTTCAATGTAATAACCAAAAACTTTATTGAACCCGACTTTTAAAGATTTGATGCCGGTTCGCAGGCGCTCCTTATTTTCTAAATTAGAAATCCACTCTTTGCCCCCGCGCGCAGCTTTTTTTATTTCATCCAGCTCTGCGCTATAACCATCTTTAATTAAGCCCGCGTCCTTTAGAGTATGCGGAGGATCATCCATAATTGCTTTTTCAATTAAGTTTTCCAAAACACTTAAATCCGGCAAGCTTGCTGCTTCTTTTAAAATATCGCAGTAGCTGTCTTTTAGTAAATCTTTAAAATCCGGCAAATATTTCAAAGATTCTTTTAAAGCCGCCAAATCCTTGGCATTCGCTGAAGCAGAGGCGATTTTTGCAGTTAATCTTTCTATGTCAAAAACTTTGGTTAAAAGCTGGGCAAGCTTATTCCGGATCAGCGCTCCTTTAACTAAAGCCTCAACCCCGTCCAAGCGCTGGTTGATTTCTTTTTCATTTAACAGTGGCTGTAAAATATTTTTCTTTAATGCCCGGCTGCCCATGGCGGTTTGGCATTTATCCAGAACCCATAAAAGGCTGCCGCGAAAAGACTTATCCCGGATTGTTTTCGTTAATTCTAGGTTGCGGCGCGTTGCTGCATCCACAAACATAAAATTATCTACGGCATAAAGTTTCAGGTTGTTGATATGGATTAAATTTGTTTTTTGGGTTTCTTTGAGATAATCCAGGATCGCAGCCACTGGCCCTAATATTGCATTTTTTGCACTTAGTCCAAATGATTCCAGGGAAGCTATTTTAAAATGTTCTTTAGTTTTTTCTGCAGCAAAATCCGCTTCGTATATATCTTTGAAAGCAAAAAAAACAATATTTTTACTAGAAAGAAAAGCTTCTAAATCCAGCTTGCGGTCCAGCATGTCAGAAATTAAGCATTCGGCTGGTGAAATACGCTCGATCTCATCCAGCAATTTTTTCCAATCATCAATTTGCGTTGCACAAAATTCCCCGGTAGAAATATCTACATAAGCTAAAGCAAACAATTCTTTATCCTGGGAAACAGCGCACAGATAATTATTGCTTTTTTCTACCAGCATGCTGGATTCCAAAACCGTGCCAGGAGTAATAATTTTTATGACTTCTCTTTTTACCACGCCCTTGGCTACTTTGGGATCTTCTACCTGCTCGCAAATCGCTACTTTGTAACCCTTTTCAATAAGTTTGGAAATATAGCTAGCAGCAGCATGATAAGGGATTCCGCACATAGGCATGCGGTTTTCTTCTTGGCCGCGGCCAGTTAAAGTCAGTTCCAGCTCGCGCGAAGCCAAGAGCGCATCATCATTAAACATTTCATAGAAATCCCCTAAGCGGAAAAAAAGAATGGCATCTTTATGCTTCTCTTTCAAAGAGAGATATTGCTGAACCATAGGACTGAGAATAGACATGGCAACAATTATATATTAACTATCAAAGTTATAATAGAGAAGAAATTTGTTCTTTTAAATCTTTCAGATCTACTTTGCAAGTATCCCATACAATTTTCTTGTTTACGCCAAAATACTCATGAATCAACCGATTACGCATACCAATCATTTCATTCCAAGGGATATTGTGATATTTCGTCCTGAATTTTAGGCTGATTTTGCTAGCGGCTTCCCCAATAATTTCTAATTCACGTACAACCGCATCAATAACCATATCATTTTCTAAAAAAGAATCAAAAGAAATATCAGATAAATAACTTACTATCTTTTCAATTGCTTCGGAAATATGTTTTAGATAAACCAAATCATCCTTCATAAATAATTTCTGCTTCTTTTAAAACCTTTTCTCTGAAATATTTACTCAAAGCTTCTGGTGTCAATAGGTCTATTTTTTTCCCGACTTTATTTTCTATGCTGTTTTGGATGCTTATCAACTTAAAAAACCCAATACGAGCACCTGGATTAAACTCAATTAAAAGATCAATATCGCTGTCTCCCCTAGGCTGATTCGATAAATAAGACCCAAACAAAGATATTTTTTTTACTTGATCTATGAGGGGATTATTTTCAAGTGCTCTTGCAATAAGCTTTTTGACTTCTTTTTTATCCATGGATATATCTTAACATAGATGAACAGAAAAAAGCTATTCCCTAAGCTTCACGCCAATTTTTGCTAAGGCTTCTAAAATGTCTTTTAGCTTAGCATTGACTTCTTCATCCGTGAGCGTGCGCTCATAAGAAAAATCCAGGTGATACGCCATGCTGGCAAAACCAGTTTCTTTTTTCTTTTCAGCATAATAGTCAAAGAGCTCGACTTTTTTTATCAGGGGGGCGCCAGAAGCAAAAATTATCTTTTGAATTTCTTCATTAGCCACTTTTTCTGGCACAAGCAGAGCTAAATCCCTTAAAAGAATTGGATATTTTGATAAAGCAGCATATTTAGGGATTTTTATGCCAAATCCTAACAATACTTCCAGGTCAAAATAAAAATAAAAAATTGCTTCTTTTAAATCATAATTTTTTGCAATATGAGGATGAATCTTTCCAAAAGTTGCAATAGCCTTTTCTTGATATTTCACTTGCCCGCAATGGCCGGACTGATAAAAATTAAGCTCCACCGGCTCAATAAGGTAATTTTTTATTTTCAAATATGCCAGTATATTTTCGACCAAACCTTTTAAATTAAAAAAATCAAATTCCTCTTCATGAATTGCCTCCAAATGCCTGCGGCTAATGATAGCTCCTTCTAAAGACAGTTTTTCTTTTATCTCGTTTTTTTCCTCCAAAGAAAAAACCTTTCCGATTTCATAAAAAGCCAAGCCTTTATTCTGCCGATTGGCATTATAAGAAAGAACATGCAAAAGCCCGGGTAAAATTAAAGGCCGCAAAATTGACTGCTCTTCAGTCAATGGATTGGAAATTTTTACTGTTTTTTTATAATTGTCTGGCAAGTTGCACAGGTCCAAATCTTTTGGGCTGATCATGGTATAGGTCTGGGCTTCAAACAATCCGCTGCTTGATAAGCATTCTTTTATTTTGAAATGGATTTCATCATTAGAAGATTTTATCGAATTATCAAAAACCGAATCCGGAAGCTTGGCATCGAATTTATCATAGCCAAAAACCCGGGCAATCTCTTCAATCAAGTCGATTTCACGCGTTAAGTCAAAAGCCCGGGAAAAAGGCACAGCCAAGAGCCAACTTTTCTTTTTTTCAACTTTTAGGCGCTTTAAGCCCAAGCCTTCCAAAATGCTAAGGATTTTTCTCTCTGGTATTTCTCGGCCCAATACTTCAGGAATGCGGGAAAGCCTTAATTTAATTTGGGGAGGGGTGATTTTTTCAGCTTGGATATCAATTGAATCCGGCATTATTTTTCCGCCCGATAGCTTCTGGATCATTTCCGCAGCTTTAGCCAAGGCTTCTTCTACTTGCTGGTAATCTACCCCCTTGCCAAAACGCATGGATGATTCAGTGCGCAGCTTAATCTTGCGCGAGGTCTTATTGATCAAGGCAAAATCAAAAAAAGCGGATTCCAAAACTATATTTTTTGTGCGAGGAGATACTTCAGTATTTTGTCCGCCCATAATTCCAGCCAGGGCAATTGGCTTATCCGAATCTGCAATTACCAAAAATTCTTCGTCCAAAACCCGCTCTGTTCCATCCAAAGTAACCAGCTTTTCCTTTTTTTGGGCCTTGCGCACAACAATAGTTTGATTAGCAATTAAGTCCATGTCAAAAGCATGCATAGGCTGGCCGCGCTCAAGTAAAAGATAATTAGTAACATCAACAATATTATTGATTGGCCGCAGTCCAGCTAATAACAAGCGATTCTTCAGCCAATTCGGGGATTCTTTGATTTCTACATCTTTTATAACCTTCGCCATATATCGCGGACAATGCCTTTTATCTTTTACTTGTACACTAATACATTTACCGGTTTTCAATTTCCGCACTTCAGATTTCGGATTTCGGACCGTGCCTGTCGGCAGGCAGGTTTCGGATTTTTTTATTTTTGTCCCTAAAATTGCCGCCACCTCCCGTGCCACCCCAATAATACTTTGGCAGTCCCCGCGATTGGGCAAAATATCAATATCAAAAACATATTCTTTTCCGCTAGCTTCAAATCCCGCAACTTCAACTCCAGCCATCGTCAATTTTTTCGCCAGGTCTTTGGCCGAGATATTTATATCAACAAATTCTTTCAGCCACTCAAAAGGTATTTTCATATTTAGAATTGCTCCAAAAAGCGCACGTCGTTTTCATAAAACAAGCGGATATCATCAATGCCGAATTTCAGCATGGCAATGCGTTCAATCCCCATGCCAAAAGCAAAACCGGAATAAACCTCTGGATCATAGCCCACAAACTTAAAAACATTGGGATCAATCATGCCTGATCCCAAAATTTCCAGCCAGCCGCTCTCTTTGCATACGCGGCAGCCTTTACCCGAACAAATAATACATTCAACATCCACTTCTGCTGATGGCTCGGTAAAAGGGAAATAACTGGGACGAAATCGAACGCGCCGGCTCTGTCCAAACACTTCGCGCAAAAAATAAGTCAAAGTACCTTTAAGATCCGCAAAAGTAATATTTTTATCTACCAGAAAACCTTCGAGCTGGTTAAAAACCGGGGAATGCGTAACATCTGCATCGCAGCGATACACCCGGCCTGGAGCAATGATTGCCAAGGGCGGCTTGTTTTTTTTCATTACCCGAATCTGCACTGGAGAAGTATGGGTGCGCAAAAGGTTTTTTTGGTCTTCGGTAATATAAAATGTATCGTGCATATCCCGGGAAGGATGATGGAAAGGGATATTTAAGGCCTCAAAATTGTAATAATCTTCTTCAACTTCCGGGCCTTCCGCCACCTTATAGCCCAATTTCTTAAAAACATTTTTTGCGTGTTCCATAACCTGGGTCAAAGGGTGCAAGTTACCGATTTTAAAGCCCTTGGAAGGCAAACTAATATCTAATTTCTCTTTTTGAATGGTCTGCTGGGTCAAATTCTGGGACAAAGACTGCCATTTTTCTGCGATTAAACTTGCGAGCTCGTTTTTCAAGTTGTTCAAAAGCCGGCCAGCTTCTTTTCTCTCTTCTATCGGCAAAGCAGATAAATCCTTCAACTTAGCCATTAAATCACTTTTTTTGCCAAGATATTTGATCTTTAAATCTTCTAAAGATTTAAGGTCTAGGGCAGTCAAAATCTGGCTTTTGGCTTCAGACAACCATTGGTCAAAATTTTCTAGCATTATTTATTTTTCCTCTGGCGCATAATTTCATACAGCAAAATACTGGTTGAAACCGCAGCATTAAGGGATTCAATTCCTCCTGGCATAGGAATCATAACCTTTTCATCCGCCAAAGCTAATAGATCCTTTGGCAAGCCTGCGCCTTCATTGCCAATTAAAAAAGCAACTGGCGGTTTTAAATTTACTTCAATACAGCTTTTGGCATCTTTTACTGCAGCTGCAATAGTTTTTATTTTAATCCCTTTTATAAACTTAACGAGATCAACCTTTTCAACAAACGGCACATGAAAAATTGCTCCGGAACTTGCGCGAACGACTTTAGAATTATACACCTCTACGCAATCCGAAGAAAGTATAATTCCCGACACGCTAAAAGCTGCAGCTGAACGGAAAATTGCCCCTAAATTACCGGGGTCTTGAATGCCGACCAAAATTAAAAGATTAAGGAAATCTTTTTTCTTGGAAATTAAATTTTCCAAAGAATAAGCATACATATCAACTACAGCTAATATCCCTTGGGAATTTTCAACTTCAGCAAGGGCATTAAAGGCTTTTTCTTCGGCTAAATAGCGCGGGCAATTTAAATTGGAAAAATTTTCTCCAGTATAGCCTTCGCGCAAAACCAAAGCCCTGATTTTAAACTTATCCTGATTTAAAATTTCTTCGATTAGATGCGGGCCTTCAGCCAAAAACTGCCCTGCCTCCACGCGGCCTTTTCTGGTCTTCAAATTAGCCCAAGCCTTTGTTTTTATTAAGCTCAAATATTCTTTCATAATCTATTTAATTATAGCAATATTTATCCAGCTTGTATCCCTGTTCAAGCTCTGATAGAATTTCTTCAAAAGATGCGCACGAAATTTATCCTGGCTTTTTTTTTATCTGTCCTATATATAAGCGGGGCTTGGGCCTATCAACCCATGTCCAGCCTTCCTAAATTATCCGTCCTTTCTTTGGAAGCTATCCGCCAAAGTTCGATCACAAAAGACCAGAATAACAGCCTTCATCTTTTTTGGATTTCAAAAGAACCCCTGCAAATCAACTATTTTTCATCTCCAGATAATGGGAGCAACTGGCAAGAAGAAATTCCTTTAAAAATAATTGCCTCCCAAGAAGTTTCCAGCCTAAAAAGCATAATAGATACGGATAATCAAATTTTTCTGGCCTACAAAGAAAAAAATAACCAAATCCTTTTTCAAACCCTTGACATTAAAAAATTCAACCGGCCTTTATCCCAAATTATCAAATTTAATTCCCCGATTGATAAGTTCGAAATAATCTTATATGAAAATTATTTAAAGCTTTGGGTCCTTGCCAACCAAGAATTAACATTAATTAGAGTTGATAAAAGAACCTTGAAAGAAGAAAAACGCCAAATTATTGCTAGTACATTAATGGATTTTTCAATTTGCAAACAAGGTAATAATATTTATATCCTCGGAAAATCCGATGACCATAAGATCATAAAAATGACTTATAGTCTTCTATTATCAAAAATAAGCGAAAAACAAGAAATTTTTATCCCAAGCGAAGAAATCATCAGCCTCGCCAGCGGAATATCCGGCCGCCAAATGGTTAATCTTATCCTAACCCGCAATCAAGGCGCTTATCAAATAAAAAACCTGGAAAAGAATGCTTTGCTTATTGAAACAACTGAACCAATTTTCGAGTTAAGCTTAAAACCTATGGGTCAAAACTTGATCTTATTCTGCGCAGCTAATGCCTATCTTGTATCTAATTCAGGCCTTTCCCCGCTCGTCCCATTTTTAAGCAGCTTGATACAAGACCAAACCCCGCCCGAAATCATGCTAAGCGAAAATTATGACAACCGCGAATACGATAATGAAAAAATACTGCTTAACGGGACAATTGATGAGCCGGTTTCCCTGCTTAAAATAAAAGGGAAAAATATTTATCCCAGCCAGAATGCCTTTGCTGCAACAATTGCTTTAGAAACTGGGGAAAACTTAATCTCGATTGAAGCTTGGGATCTTTTGGGAAATTACAGCCAAAAAAACCTGCGCGTTTCTCTATGGCCCAGTTCGCCGATTATTACCTGCCTATCCCCTAGCCCAGAAACCTGGGTAAAATCCGATTCTGCTATTTACGCGGAATGGGCAATAACAGATTTCCAAAACGATGTTCCAGCACAAGCTTCGGCAGAAATATATATTGATAACAAAAGCACAGAAGCTTTCGCAATTTTCGATAAAGAAGAAAATAAGATCAAAGGATTTATCCCCATCCCTGAAAATCTCTCAGAAGGAAAACATATTATAAAAATAAAAATTCAAGATAAAGCACAACATAGCGGAGAACTTTCTTATTATATAAACATTGACAAGCAACCTCCCCAGCTTATGGCCAATAAGATTTTCATCAGCCAGTCCCAAAAAATAACCTTGCCTTTATTTGATTCCCAATCCGGCTTAGACCTAAAAACCTGCCAATTAAAAATTAAAGGCGCTTCCTTGAAAAATAATGAAGCACAAGTTAAACTGCAAAAAGACAACAGCTTAAGCTTAGAGCAATCCCTTCTGCTAAAAGAAGCAACCTATGAAGCCCAGCTTAGCTTGTCCGATAAAGCTGGAAATACCATCAACTGTCCCAGCCTTGAAGTAATTGTTGATTATACTGCGCCAATGATTATACGTTATGCCCCAGAAAACAACCTTCAAACCGAAAAATCCGAAGTTATCTTTGAAGGAATTATAAATGAACCATACTTAGCCAGCGCCCAGCTTACTATAAATTCTCTGCAAAAAATTCCGCTGCAGCTCCAAAAAACACAATATTTTTCCCAATCTGTACCTTTACCCAAAGAAGATAATATCATTGAAATTTCAGCCGTTGACTATGCCGGCAATACCACCAGCCAAATCATAAGCATAAAAGCCCCGGGAATAAAAACATCCGCTGCTGCAGCAGATAATTTTTACTGGGGTCCCAGCCCGTTTAACCCTTCAAAAAATGAGGTGTGCTATTTCAAGTTTGACCTTGCCTCTAATGCCATGGTTAAAATGCTGATTTATTCTCTTAATGGGGAATTAGTCAGGAAAACCGAAGAAAATTTAAGCGGGTTTGTCAGCGTTTCCTGGGACGGCAAAGACCAAAACGGGCAAATCATGGATAACGGCATTTACCAATATTATATTTTTGCTGGAAGCATCAAGAAAAAAGGCAAGATCATTCTGCTGAAATAAATCTCAAAAAGCCCCTTTGCCGGTTATAACCGCGGGAATGGTGCGAAAAAGAATTTTGATATCCATCCATAACGACCAGTTTTCAATGTAGAAAAGATCCAAGCGCACCATATCGTCAAAAGGAAGTAGCGAACGGCCAGAAACCTGCCACAAACCCGTAATCCCCGGGCGGATTCTCAAGCGCTTCAACTGCCAATTATTATACTGGCTCACTTCATGCGGGAGCGGCGGCCGCGGGCCAACCAAGCTCATGTCTCCCTTAACCACATTAAAAAGCTGGGGCAATTCATCAATGCTATAACGCCGCATAAATTTTCCCATGCGCGTAATGCGCGGGTCTTGGCGCATCTTGAAAATATGGCCTTGGGTTTCTGATTGGTTTTTTAATTCCGGAAAAAGCTTTTCCGCATCTTTAATCATGGAACGGAACTTGATCATTTTAAATTTCCGATTGTTTTGGCCCACCCGCTCCTGTAAAAAGAAAACCGGTCCGCGGCTGTCAATTTTTATGGCAAGGGCAAAAAACAGCAAAATCGGAGAAATAAAAAATAACCCAAAAGCAGAAAAACCAACGTCCACTGCGCGCTTGACCAAAGATTTTATTCCCTGCCATTGTATCGGGGAAATATTCATCAGCGGAATGCCCGCGATTTCATCCGTATCTACGCGCGAAGCCATAATTTCTAAAATACCCGGGACGATTTTAAAACTGACTTTTTTCACTTCGCACTCTGTAATTAAATCCAGGATTTGGGCATGCGAAAGGAATGGCGATGCAAAAATAATTTCATGGATATTAAATTTTCCAATGAGATTGATCAAATCGCGAGGAGTTCCTAATAATGGGAGCCCCAAGGATTTTTTATCCTGCGCAGCAGAATCCTCTTCTACAAAACCCACTATTTTATACCCGTACCGGGCATTATTCATTATCTTTAAAGCAATCGCCTGGCCAATTTCCCCCACCCCCACAATAACAACCCGCTTTAGCCCGCAGCCAAAACGATAAAATAATCCCTCTCCCAAATTGATCAAAACCCGCCAGGTTGTCATTATGCAATACGTCAAAACCAAAGTTAAAATAATTACCGGACGAGAAACCCAAAATTCGCGGAACAAAAAAAGCATGCCAAATAAAACTAAAGTTCCCATGACCACCCCAATAAAAACCAAAGCCATTTCATCAATAATCTGGGGGAAGCGGCGGTCGTATAAGCCAATTACTTTAAAAAGCACCAGCCAAGCAAAAATTACAAAAAGAATCACCTTGGAATAATCCGCGAAATCCGGGATTAAAGCATTGCGCAAAGGCAGCCAATTAAAACGGATAAGATAAGCCAAAGCAAAAGCCAAATAAATAGAAGCTAAATCACCTGAAAAAACCAGCCATTTTCTCCATTTATCATACATATTTTATCAGCGCCCCAATATTTGCCTTGCTTTTTGGTTATTCGGATCCAAGCGCAAAACCTGCTCGAACATTTCATTCGCTTTCAAACGATTGCCCTGTTTTAAATAAAGGTCCCCCAGCCCCACAAAAATATCCGGTTGATCCGGCTTGATCATCAAGGCTTCCTGCAGCTCCAGGAAAGCTTCTTTTAATTTTCCCTGGGCAATTAAAACTTGTGCGGTTTTTACATATCCGATAATACGCTCATCATCCAGCGTAAACTCTTCTTTTATGCGGGAAAAAAGATCCAAGGCTTTATCATAATATCCGTAGCGCATATAAATATTCCCCAGATATTCTATGGTTTCCATTTCTCCGGGATACTTTTCATAAGCTTTTTCATAAATATCCAGCAGCTGTTTCTGCCCCTTGCTTTGCAAGAACAAAGCCATCAATTTATCCTGCGGCTCGCGAAAAGACGGGTTAATCATAAAAGCCCGGGTATAATTTTTCACAGCTTCATTTTTCCTGCCTAAAAATAAATCCAAATCTCCGCGATAAAGGTAAGCTTCTGCATAATAAGGATCAATCGCTAAAGTTTTATTGATATAATCCGTACATTTTCCCAGTGCCTGCGGCTCGCGCAAATTAGTCTTAAAGAGATAAATTTTCCCTAGAATTTGGAAATTATCCGCATTATACGCATCCACTTTGGCCCCGGTTAAAAAAACTTGGATCGCCTTATCCAAAAAAGCCGGCTGCCCGGACACGCGGGAATAATTTAACAGTGCTATGCCGTAATGGGTAACAGTTCCTCCTTCCCATGGGGTAATGGCAAGCGATTTCTCAAATTCAGCAATGCATTCTTCCCACTTGCCCATATCCAAAAGGACCTTGCCGTTCTTAAAATGCACATCTGCCCGAAATTGGAAAAAGGAAACATAAACGATTAAAAGAAAAACAATAATAATCCCTGCAATATAGGCCCAGGGCAAATCCTTTAATTCAACGCCTTTTTCTTTTTTCTCTACAATTTCATCCCCCAAGCAAAGCCGACCCACCACCCCGATTAAAACCCAGTATAAAGAACCAATTGCCACCACCCCGAAGCTAAATTGGTTTTGGATAAAATAAGCCATAATGCCGCAGAGAGCAACTGTCATCAGCAAGCGCTTTTCATCTTCAAACTGCAGGAGCTTGTGAATTCCCATATAAAAAACCGAAGCTAAAAGCCAGACATAAAGCGCCAGCGAGACCATGCCGCGCGTAACTGCCTCGTCAAAAATAGAATTATGGCAGCGGTCCTGCTTCACATGGAATCCTTCTTTGAAGCGGAAAAGATCGGTTTCATAGCGCGGGAAAACCATTTTTAAGTCTTCGGGCCCGATGCCAAATAAAGGGTAGTCAATTATGATGCGAAAGCCGCTTTTCCAAGTTTCTGCCCGGGATCCGGCTGCTCCGCTTAAATCTACTTTAGTTTTTTTTACTTTTTCTTCGGTCTTTTTTTCTTCAATTTTTTGATCGATTTTTTTTATTTTTACTTCACCGGAGAACCTCTCTACCGGGGAAAATTCCGGGTTCAGCATGACAAACAAGCTAAAGCCGAAAATCGCCAGCATCAAAATTGAAATTTCCCTCCAAGATTTGAGTAAAAGCCGGCGCGGGCTAAAAATTAAAAGCAATCCCAAGGCCACAAAAAATCCCATGTATCCCCCGCGGCTCTGGGTATAAAGAAGCGCAATGTAATTTAAAAAAAGCAAAATCCCAAAAATTACTTTTAATCCCCAATAATTGATTTTTTCAAAATTATAAGCAAAAAGCAGTGCGCAAAGCGTCATAAAAGCAAAGCTTGAATACCAGAGCAGCGGCGCATTCGTATCCAAAGTATAAATCATCACTATAAAGATAACCAAAGCTAAAACTAAATATGAAAGCGCAGCTAACTGTTCAAGGAATTTTTCTTCTTTTTTGGGGGAACTATGCGGAAGGATAAAAAGAAAAAAGAGCAAAAAGAAAGCCATCAATACATAAGCCGCAAAAAAATTCGGCTGCCCGATCGTTGCAATAACCCTTTGCCAGGTTATTACCCCGCCCCAGGCATACGGATCCAGATGGTGGCGCTGGATAATGCTGTAAACCGACATAATTAAAGAAGCCGCCCCCACCAAAGCAGCCAAGCGTCGGATATCCATAACATTTTTCAGGTAATGCACAGCAACAAAAGCTAAAAGACCGTAGATCCAAAGCGTAGACAATCCTTCGTAGCGGCCATAAAACCCGACAAAACTGGTTAAAACATGGACCGCAGTAATGGTTGCAATGGTTACGGATAAGAGATATGCCCAAATCGGCCAGTCAAAAAAATTGCGCACAAAACGATCCTTAAAAAGGATGATTTTGATGGCCCATAAAGATAAAATAAGCGCAAAGAAAACCCGGATAAAAGTTATTTTTGTTAGGGAAAAAACAATTCCCAAGCTGCGGTCAAAAATTACTGCTCCCAAAAAAAGCAGGATAAAAAACACAATTTGTATGGCTGCATCAAAATGGGCTTTAGCCAACAAAAAAACATTATTTTTCTTCATACCCTAAACTCCTTATATTTTTGTTCTACATAATTTTTTATTTTTTGGCGGAATATTTTCACATCAAACTTTTCTGCATGCTTGCGAATAAATTGGCCGTCAAAATCTCCTGGCTTAAATAAGCGCAAAGCTTTTTCCAAGGCTGACGTTGTTTGCTCTTCAAAAAAAGTCCCGGTTTTTCCTGCCAAAACAGTTTCCAAAACCCCGCCCGCCTTATAAGCAATCACCGGTTTTCCACAGGACATCGCTTCTAAGGGAACAATGCCAAAATCTTCTTCCCCGGTAAAAACCAAAGCCCGGCAATTATTATAATAATGCACCAGCTGGGAATCAGTTGTTTTACCTAAAAAGCGCGTTTTTGGGCCAGCTAGTTTTTTCAAGCGCGCATGATCTTCTCCCTCGCCAATTATAACCAGAGGAAGGCCTAAATTACGGCAAGCTGTTACTGCCAAGTCAATTTTTTTATAGGGCTTCAAGCGCGAAACCACTAAAAAATAATCCCCTTCACCGCAATTTTGGGGAGTAAAAAAACTTGTATCTACTGGCGGGTTAATTATATCAGAATCCCGCTGGTAAATCCGCTGGATGCGCTCTTTAACCACCTGCGAATTCGCTATAAAAAAATCTACGCCTTGGGTATTTTGCTGGTCCCATTGTTCCAGTTTTTTTAAAATCAGAGGTAAAACCTGCTTTAATCCAACCGGGATAGTTTCCTGCTGCATATACAAATCATACTGGTATAAAAAACGTGCCGGATTATGGCAATAACAAATATGGCAAGCACTGGACGGCTTTTTTATGCCTTTGGCATAAGCAGAACTGGAAGATAAGATTAAATCGTATTTATTTAAATTAAAGCTCTCGATAGCCCGAGGATAAAATGGGAAATAATAGCGGAAAATCTTAGAAATAAAAGGGAAATGCTGCATATAGGTAGTTTGGATATCAACTTTTTTAAAATCCAAAGCTACTGCCCCTGGATTGTAAACCGAAGTAAAAAAAGAGGCTTCAGGAAAAATACGGGTAAATTCCAAAGCCACCCTTTCTGCCCCACCCATCTGGCATAGATAATCATGAACCAAGGCTAGTTGCATAGCCATTATTCTAACAGTTTTTATGCTATAATTTTTGCGTGAAACAGAAATTTTTTATTCTTTTTTTGCTGCTTACTATCTATCAAAGTTTTGCTTTTGCGATTGAAAATATTAAGATAAAAATCGTTCACCCCCCCAACACCCCTTATTTAATCGGGATTCCAGAAATGAATATCGATGGCAATGAATTTAATACTTTACATATAAAAGCTAAAGCTAAACAGAATACTCGGGCAAACCTATTTTGGGCTACGAATTTTGACCCGCAAATGAACCAACCAAAAAGCATTATGTTTAATTTTTCAAAAAATAATGCTTATAAAGATTATTATTTTAACCTCGCAGCCCAAAATCCCACTTGGTCAGGTTTTATCCTCCAGATATTGGTTTTTCCTGAAAGCAAACTGGAAAACATTGATATATTAGAAGCTTATGCCATCCGCAGCAATTTTTTAACTGATTTTAAATCCAGCTGGCAGGAATTTTGGGGGCCGCGGGGTCGGGCCATTATTGGCTCTACCATTAACACTATGCAAAGCTCGACCATTATGGGGCAGGCAATATTTGTTTATATTTATTGGTTAATTGGTTTTATTTTCATAACTTCGTTAATGTGGCGAGGAAATCAATATTTATGCTTGAAAAAAAAGCCATCTTTTTCGGAATTTCTAGCTGGAATTGGCAAAGACCTGGTTATTGCCACGCTTGTTTTTTGGTGTTTATTAGAAATTAGTTCTCTCATCAATAATTTTAATATTGTAAAAGATGAATGGAAATTCATAGGAAAAAGCCAGGAAGAAAAACTCGTAATGGTAAATACTGGTGATTTTTATCCTTTTATGCAATTCTGCGAAAAAAATTTAAAGCCGAATGTTCTTTTTGATATGCGGATTCCCCCTGTTTATAATGATATAAAAGCTAAATATTATCTTTATCCGCGAAAGCTATCCACAACCGAAGCTGATTATATGGTTGTTTATGATATGAAAGTAGAAGATACTGCAGCAAAAAAATATTATTCTTGGAAAAAATTCCGTGAAAACGCTTTGATTTTAAAGAAAAAAGGGGAATAAGCATGTTGATTATTACTTTATTGGTTCCATTTATTTTGGGCTTAGCAGTTTTCTTTGCGGTTATAGGAAAAGATCACCAAAATTATCAATTCATAGAAAAACTAGCTGCATCTTTTGCCATTGGTATTGGAATATTAAGCATCCTTATGTTTATTCTAGCTCGGTTAAATATTCCTTTAACTTTTATTCATATCATAATTGTTGCTGGATTATTAACTTCAATTTTAGGCCTTATTGCCATATTCCGCGTCAGGGCTATTCCAACAAAAATCCCAAAAACTAAGGATCCTGGCTACAAATTTTTAGAATATCTACTATTTTTTTTAATCAGCTTAAAAGTCATCTTTGTTTTTTTTACAGCGCTGATTAAGCCCTTAGTTGATGTTGATGCCTTCCAGCAATACTCCATAGTTGCCAAAGGCATGTTTTTTGACAAAACCTTCTTGCTCTCCTATTTAGAGCCTTGCATGGGGGATAAACCGCCTTTCCCTTATATGACACAGGCCTGGACATTTATCAGCTTGGGACAAATTAACGATGCCTTATCAAAAATCTTTTATCCTTTTCTTTTTCTCTGCTTCATGGTGCTTTTTTATTCAGCCTTAAAAAGAAAGCTATCAAGATTCTTTTCCCTGTTTTTCACTTTTCTGCTTAGCACGCTTCCTTTTTTAGTTTTTCACGCCTCCACTGCTTATGCGGATTTATCTATAACTTTTTACTTTTCTATCGGGACGATTTATCTTTTTCTTTTTATGCAAGAAGCCAAAACCCAAGAGTCTTTTCCGGATCTTTTTCTGGCCATGTTATTTTTGGGATTAACTATTTGGATAAAAAAAGCCGGACTGGTGCTTGTTGCCATTAATTTTGCAGTTTTTTCGTGTTTTATATTTAAGGAAAAATTATTTGCCAAAGACAATCTAAAAAAAATGGTTTCGGCTTTTGTTATTTTTTTAATTATTGCCCTGCCTTGGATCTCCTACGGAAAAATGCAATCTCTTGTTACTATCTCAAAATCCATGGTCGGCATAGAAAATCCCAATGCTGCAATTACAAAAACAAATGAAATTTCCCTCATTGATAAGCTAGGAACAACTGCTGCTATTTTTTCAAAAAAAGTTTTTCTTTATGCGGATTGGCACTTGCTCTATCTACTTTTCTTTATAACTATTATTTTTTTCTATAAACAAGTACTAAAAAATATTTATCTTCTAACAATTGTCCTGGCAGATTTGTTTATTATCATCGTCCAATTTCAATCTGGAGAGATGTTTCGCTGGTTATTGGACGGGACCCTTCTAGATAGGCTATTAATGAACCAGGCTCCTTTGATATTGTTTTTTTGCGCGCAAGTTATAGCACAAAACTCCGGAGATAAAAATCCGCCACAAAACCCTATTACGAATAAGTATAATTCATCCAAAAAGCAACACCGTTTATCATGAAAATTATCTTAATCAACCCTAATTTAGTTGCTTTACGTAAAGATTTTTTTACCACCGGCATTCCCTATATGCCTATTGGCCTAGCTTATATTGCTGCTTCCCTGCGCAAAGAAAAAATCCCGCTTGAAGTCATTGATGCCTTTGGAGAAAAACCCTTACACATCCGTAAAGATAAAGATTTTCTAATTTTTGGACTAACCAAATCAGAAATTATCCAGCGCCTGCCAAAAGAAACTAGCATGGTTTGTATCTATGCTAACCAGCTTACTAACCATATATCCATATTAGAGATTATTTCCGCAATTAAAAATTTTTGCCCTCAAGTGCCGGTTATAATTTTAGAAAACACCCAAGCCGTTACTGCTTATAGCCTGGAGATGGTAAAAAAACAATTTATTGATGCAGGCGCTAATTCTATTTTGCCAGGGGAAGCAGAAATTTCTCTAGTAAATTTAATTTTGGGGGGAAAGGTTGAAAACAAAAATATTGATAATTTAGACCATTTAGAAATTCCCGCCTGGGATTTATTTCCATTAAAAAATTATTGGAATTTACATTTTGCCCATGGACCACAGAGCAGTCCGCGTTATTTACCTCTGTTAACTTCCCGCGGCTGTCCCTATGCTTGCCGCTTTTGTTTTGCCCCAGCCGCTAATCATCACCAATGGCGCTTTCGCTCTGCCAAAAATGTTGTGGATGAAATTGAATATTTTAAAAACAAATTCAAAGTAGAAGAATTCCACGTCGAGGACTTGAACCCAACGGTTTCAGATGAAAGGACACGTGCTATTTGCCATGAAATAATCCGGAGAAAGCTAAAAATTCGCTGGAAAATAGTTGCTGGCACAAAAGCTGAAACTATCAAAAATGAAGAAACATTAAAACTTATGGCGCAAGCTGGCTGCCATTATATTTCTATCTCGCCAGAAACAGGATCCCAAGAACTGATAAAAAAAATGGGGAAAAATTTTAACTTAGACCACGCTCAAAAACTCATCCAAGCAATGCACCATCTAAAAATAAAATCCCAGGCCTGTTTTGTCCTTGGATTTCCCGGTGAAACCAAAAAAGATTTGAAACTCACCCAAAATTTAATTTATAAACTTACTAAATTGGGAGTAGATGAAATTGTTTTATCCATAATTACTCCGGTTCCTGGGTCAGATATCTATCCGCAGGCCAACTTAAATATTCCTTTATCTGCCTTAAATTTTTCTCCGATTTGGAGGAAAGATTATCCTGCCTTAAATAAATTTCGGATCAAGCTCTATTTACAATTTATTGTTTGGAAGATGATCTACCACCCTTTCAAAGTTTTTCAGCAGATTCTTGGATTCCTATCCAGAAAATACACTACAAAAATGGAAATGACGGCTTATCGAGCCTTTATCTATAAATGGCTCGATTTAAAACAACATCTCGCACGGAAATAAAAACCTATGAAAATCATGTTTATCATCCCTCCGGTAACTATGGAGGAAAGATATGGCAAATTAAAAGATGTCGGGACCCTTTATCCCCCATTGGGATTAGCATACTTAGCCGCTATCGCAGAAGAAAAAAAATGCCAGGTAAAAGTTCTCGATTCTGAAGCCCGGGGATATTCATATCAAGACTTAAGAAAATATATAGCAGAATTTATGCCTGATCTAATCGGCATGCAAACCTATTGCACGAACATAAACCAATCAATAAAGGTTGCTAAAATCGCAAAAGAAATCAACAAAAACTGCTTGATTCTGTTAGGCGGAGCACAAGTCACTCTTTTTCCCAAAGAATACTTAAAAGAGGAGTGTATTGATTTTGCCATAATTGGTGAAGGTGAAATGATTTTTGCCAACTTGATCAATAAATTAAAATCTCCAAATTTAAGTATGGATTTCAGTGAAATTAAAGGGTTAATTTGGAAAAAAAACAACACTATTATAGAAAATAAGCGGCAAGAATTAATTAAGGACCTAGATTCTATCCCTATCCCAGCTAGGCATTATTTTCCCGTTGAAGCCTATCATTCTTCCGCCCAACTGCGCGGGGAAAAAACCTTAAATATTATGACTTCGCGCGGCTGTCCTTTCCGCTGCGCCTATTGTTCCGGGCACATAAACTTTGGAAAGTCTTTTAGATACTTTAGCGCAGAACGCGTCATTAAAGAAATAAGAACTATGATTAATGACTTCAAAATAGATGGTATACAATTTTATGATGAAACTTTTACTGTAAATCGCAAAAGGGTCATAGAACTCTGCCAGGCTTTGCGTACCAATGGCCTAACCCTGCCCTGGTCATGTTTTACCAGAGTCAACCTCGTGGATAAAGAACTGCTGGATGAAATGAAAAAAGCCGGCTGCTATCAAATTTTCTTTGGTATCGAATCTGGTAACCAACGCCTTTTAGATCTTATAAAAAAAGATATTACTTTGGATCAAGCGCGAAATGCCATTAAACTCTGTAAAACTGCAGGCATCCAATCCTTTTGCTCATTTATGTTGAACCTTCCCAGCGAAACCATTGAAGAATCCCAGCAAACCGTAAATTTTGCCATTGACTTAGACCCGGATTTTGTGCAATTCCCGATTACGACCCCATTTCCTGGCACAGAGTTATATGATATTGCCAAAAAATATGGCCACTTCTTAACTGAAGACTGGTCCAAATTCATGAGCTGGGATGAAGTTGTTTATGTATCTAATGGCCGCAGTCCAGAAGAAATAAAACACACGGTCAAACAAGCCTATAAGAAATTTTATATGAGGCCAAATTATGTATTTAAAGCTTTAAAAAGGCTGGGTCGTCTCCCCTTAAAAAACCAGATCAACCTCATAAAAACCGGGATAAAGACCTTTCTAGTAAAATAATTCAAATTGTATGCTAAAATTAAAACCCTAAAATATACTTATCATGAATAATCTTAAAATTATAGTTGCGATTCCCTGCTATAACGAAGCAAAAACTATTGCAAAAGTCGTCCATGACTTTCAACGCACTTTACCCCAAGCCAAAATTATTGTTTTTGATAATAACTCCAGAGATAATAGTGCAGAAATAGCAAAAAATGCCGGAGCCCAAATAGAGCATGTGTATAAACAGGGCAAAGGCAATGTTATGCGGGAAATTTTTGATAAATTCGACGCGGATTTACTGGTAGTAGTAGATGGCGACGACACTTATTTTGCCAATGATGCCCCTGTCCTTATCCAGACCTTAATTGATAATAATTGTGATATGGTAGTTGGCAATCGCTTAAATAAAAAATCTTCCCCTGCTTTTAAAAGAGTGAATTTAATCGGGAATTATTTGATTGCTTCGGCCATTAACCGTTTATTCGGAACTAAACACCAGGATGTCTTGTCCGGCTTTCGTATTTTTGGTAAACGCTTCATTAATCGAGTGGCGGTTTTAACTTCTGAATTTGAGATAGAAGTTGAATTAACCCTGCGGGCCTTGGAGGAAAAATTAATCATAAAGGAAGTTCCCATTTCTTACCAGCCTCGCCCAGCAGAAAGCCGCACCAAACTCAAGCCTTTTCGCGACGGGGTGCGCATTCTTATTACCATTGCAATGATCCTAAGGGATGTTTATCCTTTGCGCCTGTACGGCATCATAAGCTTTTTCTGTTTTATTTTTGCTTTTATAGCTGGGATTTTAAGATTAATTAATTACTTTGGCACGATTACATTTCCAAATACAGTATTGATTGGTTTTCTACTTATATTTATCCCTGCTGGCATGATCACCCTCGGCATTGGCTTAATTTTAAGCGCTGTCAACACCCGTTTTAGCGAAATCAAGCAAATCCTCTTAAGGAGAAAATAAAGGTGACGAATAATTATCAGGATCTTTTGGAAAAAGTTAATTGCAATCTCTGCGGAAGCAACAGCTACGAAATAATTTATCCGCCGCGTTATGAATTGGCTCAACCTGAAAACATCATGGAAAATTTTCGTTCTTCCGGAGACGAAATCCTAGTTGACCAAATGGTTCGCTGTAAAAAATGCGGATTAATGTACCTTAATCCCCGACTCAAAGAAAATCTAATATTTCAAGGTTACAGCTCAGGCAGCGATGAGATTTTTATTTCCCAAAATGATGCACGCGAAAAAACCTTTGCAGAAAACCTAAATATAATTGAAAAATTAATTCCAAGCAAGGGCAAAATCCTAGACGTTGGTACTGCCGGAGCCGCCTTTTTGGGAGTAGCAAAACAAAAGGGCTGGGAAGTAGCAGGCTGCGAGCCCAACCATTGGCTAGCGGATTGGGGAAGCAAAAAATATGGGTTAAAAATTTTTCCGGGCAGCCTTTTTGATATGCATTTACCGGATCAAACATTTGATGCCGTTACGCTCTGGGATGTTTTAGAACATACGACTGATCCCAAAAAGGTGCTATTGGAATGCCGCCGCATATTAAAGCCGAATGGCCTTTTGGTCATAAATTATCCGGATATTAATTCCTTCATCGCCCGATTACTTAAGAAAAAATGGGTCTTTTTGCTTTCTGTCCATTTATATTATTTTACTTTTGAAAGCCTAAAAAAAATGTTAGAAGAAAGCGGATTCGAAGTTGCCTTGCGCAAAAATTACTGGCAAAAGTTGCAAATCAGTTATATTTTATTCCGCATGGAAAAATATATCCCGATTTTGCCTTCCTTTGCACAAAAAATGATAAAAATGCTGGGCCTGCAAAACCTCCAAATCCCTTATTGGATGGGACAGGTTTTAGTTTTGGCAAATAAACAGGAAACAACAAAAGATGGAAAATAAAAAAGAAGTTGTTATTTTAGGGGGTGGAAGCGGGGGGTTGGCGGTTGCCTATTACCTTAGCCAAACCAAATTCTATAATATTACTATATTAGAAAAAGAGCCCGTCATCGGAGGGTTATGCGCTAGTTTCGATCACCAGGGATTCAAACTAGATTATGGAGCACATAAGCTTTATTCCACCCTGCCGGGCATAATGGATGAAATTGAAAAAATATTTGACGGCCATATTTTAAAGCTTCCTAAAAAAAACAAGATCTTTCTTCGCCATGATCTCCTAGCCTATCCTTTAAAATTGAGCAATTTAACTAAAGTCCTTGGATTTTTTGAGCTGTTTAAGCTAGGCCTGGGGTTTGGATTACAACAAATAAAAAATCTTATTAATCCTAAAACCGCGCATTCCTATGAAGATTATATGATAAGCCGCTTTGGCTCTCCAGCCTACAAACTAGTTTTTGAACCATTAGCCAACAAAGTTTGGGGAAATCCAGCTGGCTTGCATCTAGATATGGCAAAAACACGCGTTCCAGCAAGCAATGCAATGGAAGTAATTCTCAAGCTGCTGGGCATAAAAAAAGAAACAGCTAATACAAATGCGGAATTTTTTTTATATCCCAACCATGCTTTTGGTGAATTCGCAGAAAAGATGAAAGAAAAAATTGAACAAGCCGGAGGCAAAATTATTACCAGCGTTCAAATCAAAGAAATAAGCATGAAAGATAATCAAATCACCGCGATAAAATACACCCAAAAAGATATAGAACAGCTTTTATCCTGTGATTATTTAGTATCAACTATTCCCTTGCCCTCTTTTTTCCATATGCTTTTCTCTAAAGAAATCGAAAAATTAGAAAGCCGCAATTTGGTCCTCGTTTATATTTTTGCCAACCGAGATTTAATCCTAAATGACCAATGGATATTTTTCCCGGAAAAAGAATTTATCTTCAGTCGTATATTTGAACAAAAGCAAATGGATCCTAATCTTGGGCCCAAAAACCAAACCGTAATTTGTTGTGACTTTACCTGTGACAAAAATAGCAATATCTGGCAATCCCCTGACAATAAACTGGCCGACAAATGCATTGAAGGCTTAATTAAAGCCGGCTTTATAAGAAAAGAAGAAGTTAAAAGCTTTCTCGTAAAAAGATTTGATGATTTTTACCCAAGATACGGACTGGATTACGACAAAAAATTAAGCGCAATTATTAATGTGCTCAAAAAAACAAACAATGTTCTCTTATCCGGCCGCTCTGGCATGTATAATTATAATAATTGCGATCATTGCTTGGATATGGCTTTATTCATAAAAAATAAGTTAGTTGAACAAACACCCCCTCCTAAAATCTTGGAAGAATTATTAGAACGGGTAAAAAATTACAAGATCGTAGACTAAATTTTGAATCGTTTTTCTAATCAGGTTGAGACAACCTGATTTACCCGTAGTTGAGGTTGCCTGCCTGCCGGATAGGCGGGTCCCAACCTCGACATAACACAAGAATGAATTAAATTGTTCCCTTTTGTTTATTTTTGAAAAAATCCTCAAAATGAGGAGTTATGCAGGCCACAGTAAAAACTGCTACAGGATAAATATTCAGCCATTGCCGATTAATCGCAGCCCCTGACATAAGATACATATCAAACGATAAATACGTTGTAAAAAATAATCCGTGAAATAAAAGCAAAGTAAAAAAAAGATATTTATTTTCACAATTAAACAATTCCTTATAAAAGAAAATTAAAGCAGCAATGATGCCTATCCAAACAACACCCCAGGACCCGTCAAAAAAAAGATTGCCATAAAAACTAGCACATAAATTGAAAAAATAATCCAAATGCAGCTCAAAATTCCATAAAGGCGCAACTTTATTAAGGGACAAAAACAATTGCCAAGGCAATGCTAAAATAATATATGCTCCAAGATATTGAGAAATTTTAATTAGCTTATCTTTTGGAGGCTGCGCATAATCGCGCCATAAATATATTAGCAAAAGCATAAGTCCAATAAGGTAAAGAGGCCTCCCTTCAAGTTTTATCCAAGGCGTTAAGCTCATAAACATAGAATATAAGTAAAAATAAATATTTTTTTTATCCCGAGCCCATTGATAAAACATAAGAATACCAATAGAAAAATATGAACTACAGGTAAAATCCGCGTAACCAAAAGTAGAGTGATATATAAAAAGCGGACCGGAAAGCAATATCCAAAGGAAAAATAAGGCTTCTATTGGCCCCTTATTTTTTCTTATAATTGAATAAAAAATAGCTGCAAAGCAAAATAAAACCATAGGAAAAAATATTCTTGACCACTGATCGTTATCCTGCCCCATCCAGCTAAACAGCCAGTAATGCATATACGGGATAAATTTGGGATAATGGCAAACGTGATCTGGAAACTTTATAAGAATATCCGGAATATTACCAAATCCCCGCTGGCTAAGGCCATAAATAACCTTTCCAGGATAAGCCCAGTGAGAACCCGCATCCCAGCTATATTCCGGCTTGCTCGTAGCTTCAACCAAAGAATAAGACATTTTGATTGCAATAATAACAAGCAAAATGATCCAGATAGCTTTCTTAAGATCGATTCCCGAAATCATCTTAAAATTCAATTTATTCAAAAATGCTGGCCGAGTTTTCTTTCTCATCTGCCAAATATACAACAGAGTAATAATAATACCCAAGACTATTATTTTATGCGGCCAATAAAAAAAAGATAACACAAACAGTAATATTGTAAGTGCTCCCATGCCTATAAGAAAACTTAAAGAAACTATTTCAAGCATATTTAGAACATTATCCGAATCAAGAATATCCAAAATGACCCGGCCTAATAAAAAAACCAAGGCCAACCCTATAAACAATCCAATATACAACATTATTCGTTATCCCCTATTTCGTAAAAATATAAGCATCTTCGCTAAATTTTTTAAATAATTTAGGATTTTTAATTAAATATTCGCTGGTAAAAGCCAACTCGCCATTAATTTGCTTAGCATTATAAAAAAGGCCGTCATTCCTGCTTTGGACACTTCCATGGGTATAAGGATTAAATCGATTAGAATAACCAATCTCCACGTCTTTATCAAATTTATTTGTAATTCGCAAGACAACCCAAGGTTTTTCATATTTCACATGGTTTATCATTATATATACCGGTTCCAAATGCTTTTTCCCAACCGCTGACGTAAAACTATCGGCCTGCTTAAAAACACCGCGAGATAAAACATATTTCCCGTCTGCACTTAGAATTTCCACCGAAAGGTCATTTTTCCCTATTTTCTCGTCGGGCTTCATTTTTAATTTTATTATTTCCAAATCTTCCAGCCTGTTCCAGAGCAGCACCTTTTGCTGGACGGTTTCATTCTTGGACAATTTAATATAACCATTAACTACTGGCTGCATATGATCCGTCCCTCTAATTTGATTAGAATCCTTTTGGTAAACAATATAATAAGCTGGCGGAAAATCATCGGTAAATTGATAAATTCCGTTCAAGCGCGGCCTCAATTGCATGCGAAACTGGATGCTTTGTAAATAATGGTCGGCGGTTCCCCTAGGAAGAAAAGAAACAACATTAAAAATTCTAGCGTTCAAAGGTATATTCTCATCGCAATATTTCATAAATTTAACAAAATCCGGATCGCCAGTTGCAATTCCTCTCTTATCATCAAGCGATTTGCCCCAATAAAGGTTAATATCCCTAATTATCCCTTTCAAATAATAAAAATTATAACGCGCGTCCAGCAAGCCAAAAACAGCTAGAAAAAACACGAAAAACATTACAACAACATATTTTTTTACGCGTTCATCTATCCGAATCAAATAAAAAAGACCTAATATCCCCAAACAAAAAACCAGCAGTTCCCCTAATAAGGGAAAAAATACCTGGCTAAAACCATTATAAATAAAAAAAGGAGAAGCCATAGCAAAACAACTTCCCAGCCTGGGATCACTATATTGGAAAAACTCACTGCACCAAGCCTTAATTTTCGTCCCAAGATTAGAATGCACGAAACAAATAGATTTCAGCTCAGCTTCTTTGGCAGTGGTAGACGGGATAACTAAAATATCCTTAGCAATTAACTGCCAGGCAGCTTGTCTTTTCAAATCAATATACTGCTTATTCAATCGATTCGGCAAGCCCGTATCAAAATCATAGCGAAAATTAAAATCAATATTTTTATTATACGGCGAGGTAAAGAGAAGATGCCCTGCTTCATAAGCAACTGGCAATTTCATTTCAATTATGCATACATCATATTTATCTGCATCAAGGTTAATTCCCGGGATAACAACATACATCATGCCATTTATTCGATTCAATTTAATTAAGTTCCCAACTACTTGCGCTTTTGTCCCTGGCAGGGTTTGCAAGCGCTCTAGATTTTGGGCAAATTGGAACTCGAATTTTTCTTCAGGAAGCAGGTTGATAATCAAAAAAGATAAAAAAACGATAAAAAACGCAGCAATTATTACAAAGCGCCAATTTAATTGAAGTTTTAGAGGTTTATCTGCTTGCTGTTTTTTTTGATTAAACTTTTTTTTCATTTTTCCTGGCTGGAAGGGCAATTTTTCGGGAAACGCAGGCCGCGCTTTGCCAAAAAGTAAAAAAGGCTCTTCATATGCTCAAAAGCCGCGCGGTTAAAAATTTTATTGGCAGAAGTGCGCATATGCTTATGGAATATAACCGCATCCGCAACATAAGCTATTTGCCAGCCCTGATCCCACATTTGATAGCACCAGTCAACATCGTCAAAATATAAGAATATTTTTTCATCCATCATGCCTATTTCTTCAAAAGCCTTGCGCCTTACCATCATGCACCCGCCCAAAACCCAATCTACCAAGCGCGTATCATTATGATCCCAATCCTGCATCAAATAATATCGCTCCAAAGAACTCCCAGCCATTAATCCCCTAAAAGGAGTAAAGCGGTACAAATAAGTCCGGGCATCTAAAAATCGGCGCACAGAGTACTGCAAAGAACCATCTTCATTCAACAATTTGCAGCCAGTTAATCCTACTTGAGGATGTTCAATCAAATATTGCAGCATAATTTCAATTGACCCCGGCAAAACCATAATATCCGGATTAAGGATCAAGCAATAATCCGCAGAAGCCGCCCTTAATCCATTGTTAACTGAACGCGGATAACCTAAGTTTTGAGGATTTTTAACAATTTTTACCTGGGAATATTCTTTTTTTAAAAATTCTATCGTCCCGTCAATAGATTGATTATCTACTACAATTATTTCTAAAGGAACTTTTATTCCTGCCTGCATCAAAGATTTTAAGCAGCGGCTTAATTTTTCTTTTTCATTAGTATTTACAATAACAATGGATAAAGCTTCTTTAAGTTTTTGATCCAACTGATTTTTTTTATCTTTTAATTTAAGTTCCAAATCCTTAACATTTAATTTGATAAGATCTAATCCGGATTGGGCCTTTTTAAAGAACAAGCGCGAAAAACATAGTAAGCTGATAGAAAATCCCCAAAACATAAAAACAATGGCCCGCGACATCCACCACATCTGCCCCAAAAACATAAAAGCAATTTGAATCGCAAGCCCGGTTGAAAAAAGGCCCAAAATCAAAACAAACTCTTCAATCACTACCCTTTTCTGGCGCCGGTCATAAGCCCCCAGCATCCAAAATATAAAAACAAATAATAAATTCCATAAGAGCAAGCTGATTAAATATTTATCTAAAACTTCTGAAGCTGACATTTTATCTTGATAGCCAGCAATTTCGCGCAAAACAAAAGCCGCAATCGCGGAAAAATTGATAATTAATAAATCAATAAACAATCTCATGCTGCCTCTTTTTGCACAAAAAGCTTAGAAAACCAGCTGTATCTAAGTATAAAACAAGCTACCAAAAAATACAGCCCAATTATCTTAAAGAACATAAAAAAACCTAAAAGCATTGGCTTATCCTGTACTCTAAACGGGCCAGCGCAATATTCTTCCAATGGTTTAGCAACATGCTTCCACTCTCGATTTCTTGACCACATCTGCATATTTTGCTTGCACTCCTGATAAAAAACTCGATCTTCTTTCAAGCGCAATACCGCTTTTGCTATTTGCTCATCATTTTCATAATCAACCACTATCCCCATAGCATTATTTTGAATCTCTTCGGATAAAACATCCCCGCAAGTAGTAATAACCGGCAGCCTCGCCCAGATATAATCCAAAACCCGGGTGCGAAAAGCATAATAAGTTTCCAGGTTTTTATGGTGCAAATTCAAAGCAATATCCGCGCCTAAAAGATACTCTCCTAATTTATCATAAGGCACCCGCTCCTTAATAAAAAACACTTTCTTTTCATAGAGTCCCAGCTCTTTTGCAAGGTCAACTGCTTTTTTTACCGGCGACTCAAATTCATTTTGAAAATTCTCTTCCACCGGATCAATGCCATAAAAAACCAATTTAATCCTAGGATCATTAATTTGATTGATCGCCCTAATCGCGGATAAAGCATCAAACCAAGGCCAGATACCGCTTGACCAAAGCACCACAAAATCATCCCTAGCTATTCCAGGAATGACTCCTTTAATTCCCCGAGATAGGATTGGTTGTTCTGTCCTTAAACCCGTTGGTAAAACACGAATAAGCGCAGAAGCAACTCTATGTAAAGATGCAAGCCATTCTTCCCATAATTTTTTTTGGCGCTCGGAAGCGCAGAGATAAAGATCTCCCAAGCGCAAAATAATTTTTAGGCGTACAGAATCAATTTTTGCGCGGAAAGAAGATTTTTTTATCGAACGAGAAAATTTCTCTTGATTCTCTATATAAAAAGGACAATAAGCATCTATAACTATATTCTTCCGCAAAAGAAAAGCTAACAACAACCAATGTAATTGGATAAAAAACACTGGAACAACTAATATATCGCTTTTTAAAATAGCGCTTAACTGCTGAATAAAAGAAAGTTGAATAATTTGAACCTTTTCTGATGCCAGATCGCTTCTTTTTGGCGAAATAATAGAAACCGCGTGTTTTTGAGATAAAACCTTAGCCAGCTCCCAAACCCGGATCGCAGGGCCGGACATATATTTTCCAACTGATTTAGGGCTGAAAAAAACGATTTTAGCCACTGGAACCGCCAATTTCCGGGCCGGTTTTAGCATAAAAACTCTTAAAATAATTTTTATAACAAGTTAAATAAAATTCTCTCTTAATCATACCAAAACAATTCTTTTATCTTTTTAAATACATATTGTGGATTTTTAAAATATTTAATAAATTTCGATAAAATTAATATCGACCGCAAACATCTAATCCGTTTTTTACGGGAAAACTCTGCTGATATCTTATTATAATATTCATAAAATTCTGCCCGCGTATATTTTTGGGCTAATAAAATGTTTTTATTGGGGTTGAAAGTATCAACATCTAATATCCCCCATTCCATATTTTCGCTAACCAGACCTTTTTCGAGCGCAAAATCCCACACCTCGGTCCCGGGATATGGGGTCAAAGGATAAACCCCGCCCCCATCAATATTACTCTTCCTAATAAAATCCAAAGTTTTCTTAAGATCATTAATCGTTTCCTCTGGAGACCCAACAATAAAAGAACCAATAACCTCTAAGCCATATTTTTTACAAAGGGCGACTGCCCTAAAATGATCTTCTACCGTTGTTACATTTTTTTTTAAATAACGCAGTATATTAGTTGAGCCGGATTCCATGCCAAAATTAATGATTTTTACTCCCATTTTTTTCAACAAAAGACAGGTCTCCTCATTTATCAGATTAGTAGACGAAGCACAAGCAAACTCCGCTTTTTTATTCAAGCCAGATTTATCCAACAGATCAACTATTTTCCTAAACCGATTCATGTTTGCAATAAAGAGATCGTCATAAATATTAATGAAATGTATTTTATATTTTTCGATTATTTCACGAATTTCTCCCGCCACATATTGAGGAGAATAATACCTGCTTTGTTTC
Source organism: uncultured bacterium (assembly GCA_964528395.1). GTDB lineage: Bacteria > Margulisbacteria > WOR-1 > CAZGTC01 > CAZGTC01 > CAZGTC01. The sequence goes on along the minus strand of CAZGTC010000003.1, from coordinate 22,166 downwards.
CAAAAATTCGATGATGAACAAAAACAACATTTATATGGGCACCCTCTGGAAGTTATAATATGCGCTTCTCCCCTAATCGCAAACAAATCCCGAGCAGGATAAGGCAGTGAATCTAAGTTTTGAATTGGTTTTCTCAATTTATTTAAAATAATTTTATCGGCAAAATGAAAAGAAATACCATCGATCTTAGCCAAGATATTACGGTCAAACCCTGATTGCCCAAATAAATTCAGCAATTCTACGGTAGTTTCTTCTCCTTCGCCTATAACAGCAATATCAAATTCTTTTGGCAAAGTATGCGGCAACGAAGAGATATGAATACCTCCAATAATTATAGGAATTTTGTAGGATGATTTTATCTTGGCTGCATATTCTCGGGCAATCGTAAAATTTTGCGTTACACTTGATAAGCCAACAATATCTGGCTGATAATTATCCAATTGCTTCATAATATCACCAGTAAAAATCTTAACATCAATTGTTGGACAGCGCTTCCTAACATATGCTGCAATATAAGCTAACCCTAATGGAGGAAATATATTTTCTTTTCGCCTGTGCGGATTCCGCACCTCAACCAGGGCAAATTTCATACGGGAAAATGAATTAGTCATAATTTTTTACTGCTTTTAATAGTAATTCCTCTCCAGAATTCGGGTTGAAAAAAAACCACAAACCAGCAACCATTTTAATAATTAAACCTGTAGCCAAATCACGAATTGCTCTTTTGCCCCCTGCCAGATGACGTCCTGTTCTTTTAATATCAAGACTGCTAACCATATAGACTAATGAATCAAGGTTGTCCGTCCAAACATGCGATTCAATAAAGCCGGCTTTATTTACACATTTTAACAGGTTATTGGGCGAAAATAGGTAAAGATGCCTTGGAGGTTCTAGGCAAAACCATTCCTTAGCAAAAAAATGACTTGCCCAACTATCATAATTAGGAGTAACAATAATTAAATCCCCGCCGGGTTTTAATAAACGGTAACATTCAGCCAAAAAACTAATGGGATCATGCACATGCTCCAATACATGGTGCATAATTATCAGGTCATAAGCATTGCCGGGCAAGTGTAATTTAATTAATTCTCCATTTTTGATGTCTAGACCATATTGATCTTTTGCTATTTTAATAGCTGCTGCATCAATTTCAGTCCCGGCAACAGACCAACCTTTTTGTTTTAGATAATCTAATAACGCTCCTGAACCACAGCCAACATCTAATACGGAATGAGCGGATTTATTCGGCAAGCGAAGTTTAGCCACTCGTTTTACCATTGAATCAACGCCCAAAATATATTTTATCGAATCCATAATTTTAACGCGGAAAGTCGAGGGCCTTTTCAACCCATGCGTATAATATTTTGGATATGTATTAAGCATCCCTTTTTCGGTTGGCATTGGATCAAGCCAAAGCAAGCCGCAATTTTCATCTTGGCATTGCCTGAAATTCCACAAACCAGGAACGCCAAACATGCGATCTGATAAATTACTATATTTTATAATCCCTTCTTTACCGCAGAGGTAACAACAGCAGGCTGGTCTTATTTCAATTGCTTCAGGCTGTTTCATTAAAATATCTGCCTAAGATCCCAAATCTTTTAATTGATTTTTTATCCACAATTTCCCTGATAAAACCAAAAATAAAAATTCTTTCGCTATATCCTGCAATAAAAGTATAAACCGCCACAAAAACAAAGGCTGAAAAAGAGAACCTCAGCATAATGGGCAAATGTATTGTAATAACATTAATCAAAAAATAAGCAAAATAGGATAATAATAGATAAAATCCAGTTTTAATAATGTTTCGGGTAATAGGAACATTTATGATATTTTTAGAAAAGTAAATAACCATTAACAAAACCGTTATTTCAGCAATAATTGTGGCGCCTGCTGCCCCAACCAAACTGTAATGGGAAATAAAAAAATAATTAAATATCACATTGACGATAGCCCCTGATGCAACAGAAAAAAAGTAATTATTAAAGCTTCCTGCGGGAATCAACAAAAGCATCCCGTAATTACTAGACAAAATAATCGGCAAAAGAGACAAGATTAAAAGCCGCAAAGCTGGAATCGCTGCAATATATTCATCTCCAAAAGCCATCCGGATGATTAAAGGAGCAAGCAAAAACACTAAAACAATAAAAGGCGAAAAAAATAAAATTGTTAAGCGAATATATTTCTCAAGAAAAATTTTAGCCGCGGACATATCTAAGCTCATTCTTTTGTTCATCACTGGAATTGCGGTGTACTGCCATAATCCGAGGAAACCAATCAGAACAAAATATACTTTATAAGCAACACTATAATAACCAACGACTGCGGCTTTATCCATCAATCCAAGCATAACAGTATCCAGATTATTATAGATTTGAACCATAATAACCGAAGCTCCCAAAGGCAATGCCCTGATAAAATATTTTGGCCAAGTTAAAGGTTCAAGATATCCTTTTTGAAAAGGAAGATAATACTTAAAAAGTATAAAAAGAAAGAAAAAAGATGTCGCTAATCCGCAGGATGCTTGAATTAGAGGAATATTAACTAAATCCACTGGACTCTTTACAAAAAAAATAATAAATAATAATGACAATAAAGAAAACATGATTTTTGCCAAGGGAATACATCTCATTTTCTCAATCGCCTGAAATGCCCAATCTGCGTTAAAAGCACGATAAAAGACAAAGGAAAAAGTTGCAATAAAAATCAGGCGCATTTGTCCCGTAATTGGGGCAAAAAAAACTAATATAATAGATATGAAAAATACAACTATTGCTAACAAAAGCCTCACCATAAATAAATTAGCAGAAATTCGTCCTGCGTTTTTTCCGGCCTGGGATATTTCACGCGTGCCGAAAATAGATAAACTATAATCAACCATAATAAGCAGATAAGCCAAAAAAGCCTGAGCAAGCTGATACAATCCAAAAAACTCCGCTCCAAGTATCCTGGCTACAAAGATAACAGTAAAAAAAAGGATAATTCCGTTGATCGAATTTCCTACAAATAACCAGGAAACATTGTAAGCAATACTTTTTGTGGTACTCTTTCCCATTTTTTATCTTTCTATTTTAGCAAGCACATAAATATTTCCCGCAGCTAGAGGAAAAGAAACATTTCCTAGTTTAAAATAATTAACCAATTTATCTATCCAACATCCTATAATATTAAAAGAAAGCATCTTCGTCCAATATTTTAGGGGGTAGCTGTTTTTCAAATTCGCAACTCTTATAACTTCAAAACCCGCCAGTTGAAAAATTTTTGCCAGCGTATTTTTGTTGAATAAATATATATGCTCAATATCAATAATTGGGGATTTATCTTTCAATAATCCAGCTTGATAGCTGTTCGCATCATGCACAACAAAATAAGCTAAGCCCCCGGGCTTTAAAAGCTGAAAACAACCCCTCAAAACCGCAACCGGATCAGATAAATGATCCAGCGTTTGGAATGAACAAACAAGGTCAAAACTTTTTTCCGGATAAATAGCAGGCTTAAAAAAACCAATGGTTATATTCGGCCGAATAGCCGCAGAAGCTTTTTCCGCTGCCTCTTGGCTAGGTTCGCATCCGTACACCGCATCAAAACCATAATCCGCTAATTTTTGCATAAAAAATCCGCTGCTGCACCCTATTTCTAGCGCTTTTTCACGCTTAATCAAGCTGATATGCGGCTTTAAAAAATACCAATAATCCTTTGCGATAATTTCTGCATACTCTTCAAAATTTACTTTGCTTTCAGAATATAATTTTTCCAAAACATCCTCGGGCAAAATTTCCCGGGAAAAAACTAGACCGCAGTTCAAGCAGCGCACGATTTGATAATGAAAATGTTCAGTTACACGGCGGGCAGAAAATAATTCTGGTTTTAGGTCGCTGGCATTAAAGTTTCGCGGGTATAATTCTTTAAGTTTTTCTTTTTCCCGGCAAATGGCACAATGCTTAGTTTTGAGATTCATTTTTTGGCTTTCTTTTTTCTACAAAAGCAGAAATTTCCTCGGCACTCAAAAGAAAACGCCCGCCAAAATGCACCGCCCGCCGGATAAATTTTGGGCGTTTTTTCGTTTCATCAAAAATTTTAACAAGGTATTCTCCAATTACTGAAATCGCTAAAAGTTGAATCGCACTAAAAAACAAGATCAAAACAATAATAGTTGAAATTCCATGGGGAGTATCAGGATAAAGTAAGCGCATTATAATTTGCCCAATAATGGCCAAAAACGATACTCCGGTCAAAAATAAGCCAAAGGTACTCAAAATTTCAAGCGGCACAAAACTAAAAGAAAAGATCGCTTTTTTGGCCCACCAAAAATTCTTGCGCCAATTATTCGTAGATCGGCCAAACATCCTCTCTGGGCGGACATAATCAACTCCAGTTTGCTTGAACCCCACCCAAGCCCTCAACCCCCGCAAAAATTGGTCAGTTTCTGGTAGTTTTATTAATTCGTTCACTACTTTACGGTCCATCAAAGAAAAATCACCGGCATCAAGAGGGATCGGGACATAAGACATTCCTTTAAACAAGCGATAAAAAGCTTTATAGCAAAAATTCAGCAAAGGGCTGGCTTTTCGGTTAACCCGGCTGCCATAAACCACTTCATAGCCTTGTTTCCATTTTTCAAACAATTGCGGAATAATCTCCGGCGGGTCTTGGAGATCTCCGTCCAGCAATACCACGGCATGTCCGGTTGCCATTTGCATGCCGCTTAGGAAGGAACTTTGCGAGCCAAAATTCCGGGAATGGCTGATCACCAAAACATTATTGTCTTTGGCTGAAATTTCCTGCAGCTTTTTTTCGCTGTTATCCGGGCTGGCATCATTAACAAAAATAATTTCATATTCAACTTTTAAAGATAGAAAAACCTTTGTTAAACGCTCATACATTATGGGAATAGCTTTTTCATCGCCATAACAAGCAATCACCGCTGAAATCCGAACAGCCTGGCCATCCGCTGCCAAAATATTGTCAACCAGCGGCAAATTCTTTTCTAACCGTTCTTTTAACCATTGCATTGTTTGAAGCAAACCTTCTTTTAAAGAAGTCTTGGCCTGCCAATTCAAAACCTGTTTAGCCAAAGCAGGATCCCCATACCAATCCTTAATATCCCAGGAACGGTTATTCATTTTTTGCCAAGCAGGCTCATCTGCAACCGGTAAAATCTCTTTAGCCAGAAGAACCAAATCTTTGATGGTAGTTTTCTTGCCGGTTGCAATATTAATCGATCCTCCCGGCAGCTTATTTACTCCTGTCGTTGCAGAAAGGACCAAAGCCTCTATAACATCATCAATATAGACAAAATCACGGGATATTTCTGGATCAACCAAAGGCGGCAATTTCCCCTTTAAACCCATTTTTATTAAAGTTGGGATCAAGCGATCTGGCTCTTCAAATGCTCCAAACACAGAATACAATCTTAAATGAATAACCGGAAGTTTTTTGAAATTACCGTAAAAATTTATTAAATGCGCAGCCGCAATTTTTGAAACTGAATAATGGCTATTAGGCAAAAGCTGGGCAGATTCTTTTGGAGCATTGGCATTGAGCCCATATTCTGACGAAGAACCAGAATGCACAAAAGCAGAAAAGCCTTTTTTAGCCGCTATTTCCAAAAGAGTATTTAATCCTAAAACATTGGTCTGATAAATTAATTCGCTGTCCTGTTGCTTTGAATACCCGCCATATGTAGCAAAATCAAAAATAGTCTTAAAAGAATATTCATCAAAAATTCTGGAAATTGTTCCAGGAAGATTAATATCCGCATAAAGAATATTTGCAGCCGGCACCTCAACCAAGCGCCAAGGAATGTATTTTTGATGGGTAATCCCATAACAATCCTTGCGCACTTTCAAGATTGCCCGCAATAGATTTGCCCCAATAAATCCCCCAGCCCCAAAAATAACAATGGGGCCTTCTAATTTTTTTATTTCTTCCATTAAGTCAGTCATTGATAAATTCTCCTACTGCTTTTTCAAGATTTTTCCCCAAAAGATGATTTTCCTCTTGATGCCATTTTTGGCTCCCATATTTTCCCGAAGGATAGCCATGGGCATATAAACTTTTAAAGATTACCGGCAATTTATTTTTCAACAATAAAGCGGCTAAAGCTTCATTTAAGCCGCATGCTCCAGCATGTTCCTCGATCGTCAAAATTTTGGGATTACATTTTATGCTGGAAATTAACTCTTTTGGCATTTCTTCTAATGGGAATTTCCCCGCCACCCAAACTTCAAGATTTGATTGAATTTTTAAAATATTGGCTGTGACCGGGCCTGTGCCAATCACAATCCCCTTGCTCCCATCTTTTATTTTTCTCCATGGCTGGAATTTAGGAATAGGAAAATCCAGTTTCTCCGCCAGATTCAACCGCAGATAATTTGGCTGGGGATCTTTATTCATCTGTAAAACCGCTTCTTTAACATCTTCAGCAATAAAAGGCACATACACTTTCATATTCGGCAAAACTCGCATCACCGCAATATCTTCCAAAATATGATGGGTTGCTCCCATAATCCCATAGCCATAACCCCCGCCATTTCCAACCAATTTAACCGGCAGATTATGCAAACAAACATCATTCCTGATCTGTTCATATGGCCGCAGCAATAAAAAAGCTGCAATACTATAAAGCCAAGGAATAAAGCCTTCGTAAGCCAATCCAGCGGCAAAAGAAACCATATTCTGTTCAGCAACTCCCATATTAATAAAACGCTTGCCATAAGCTGCTTGCACTTGCTCCAGAGCCATAAAACCTAAATCCCCGGTTAAAAAAACCGAATTTTTGTTTTGAGCACATAAAGAAACCATTGCTTTAGCAAATTCATTTCTCATAGCGTTCTTTTAATTCTTTCAAAGCTAAATTATATTGATCATCTGTCATAGGAAGATAATGCCATTCCATCTTGTTTTCCATATAGCTTATTCCATGGCCTTTGATAGTTTTGCAAATAATTACCTTTGGTTGATCTTTAATTCCCAAGCACTTTTCTTTAGCTTGGAATAAAGAATTATAATCATGGCCATCTGCTTCAACAACAAAAAAACCAAATGATTTAAGCTTCAATACCAGCGGCTCAAGGCTTAAAACTTCTTCTGTTTTTCCAAAACCTTGTAATCCATTGCGATCGATTAACCAAACAACATTATTCTGCTTATGCTGCGCCATAAATAATGCTGATTCCCAAGTGCTGCCTTCATTCAATTCTCCATCTGAAGTAACGCAGAAAAAATCCCTTTTTTCCCCTTTAAGTTTAGCTGCATAAGCCATACCGGATGCAATCGGCAAGCCATGGCCCAAACTTCCAGTTGCAAAACAAATCCCTTTTATTTGGTTAACCGGCGGATGCGCCCCAAGACAAGTTCCCTCCTGGTAAAAAGTATTGATCTCTTCGCCAGACAACTCTCCAGCTTCTGCCAAAATCGAATAAAGCGCTGCTGCCGCGTGTCCTTTAGACAAAATAAAGCCGTCATCTTTTTGCATCCAAAAAAACTTTAAAAAAACCAAAATATCCGCACAAGAAAGTGAGCTAGCAATATGGCCGGCATTAGCTTTTTTATACATGGCTAAAAAACGCTTTTTTACTGAAAAAACATGCTTTAAAAATAATTCATTTTTCATATTAATCTTTGACTTTTATTCTATCATATATCTCAATAACTATGCGGTTTTCACCATTCTTAGGCTTAAAAAAAGGAAGCTTAGAAATCAAAGTTTCTTCATATGGAATATACTTATTCTGCAGTTTTAATTTATAGGTTTTCAATAGCGACTGCTTCAAACTTGCAATCGCACCTAGCGGCGTTTTTCTGTCATCTCTTAAGTGGATAATTAAAAAGATCCGATCATATTTGCTGTTAGCCAGCTTCAAAGACGAAATAAAAATTGGCATACCCCCATCTTCACTTATGAATTCAGGACTCCCAGGATAGTTAACTAAAAAAATAGGATACTGCCCCTTTTTTAAAACATTCAAATAATATTGGAGCAACCGGAAAGAAACATCATAACTATTAACCAAAATTACATCGCCCGGCTTGAATTGATCCGTGATATTGCCGCTGACTTGGCGCCAAGGCTCCATTTGGTTAGCATTATGATATTCTTTAATTTGATAATAATTATTAATTGAAAATAATTGGGTAAAAATTAATACAAGTAAAATAATCGCTTTGACATAAATCGAGCGGATTTCAATAATTGCCCTGCCAATTAACACAAGAAAAACCGGCAAAACTATAATTAGGTATTTAGGCAATGTCAGCTTGATCAAAAAAACACTGAATACATTTGGCCACAAAAGTAAAGTTAAGAGGAATAAAATCTTAGGATCTCTCCACTTAACAAGCATCCTGCCAAATAAATATAAGTATACTAATCCTGCGGGAATAACTATTAGCCAATTCCAAGGAGCCAAAGATTCCCCAAAACCTAAAACAAAAAAATTCAAGCAAAGCTTTAATATGCCGGGAATTTGAGTAAAAGGAAAATCCTGTCCCATGCCTGACATTGTTTTTATTCCTGATATAAAAATAGGCAATAAAATAAGAAGCACCAGTATATAAAGTAAAACTTGCGCCCCGGCCAATTGAATTATTTTTTGGCGGCGCTGTTTCTGAAACCAGACAAATAAAAGATAAAGTGATTGCGCAGAAATAGCCAAACCACCAAAAATATGGCTTAAAATTAAAATAAAACTAGAAACAAAATAGCCAATCCAATTCGCCAGGCCCGCCTTTCCAAAAAAGATACGCCAAAAGAAAAGGCTTGATGCTGTTGACATAAATAACATCAGTGCATACGGCCGGATTTCTTGAGAGTAAAAAACGGCAAAACTCGAAATTGCCATTAAAAAAGCACTCAACCTTGCTGTTTGATCATCATATAATTCTCTTGCCAGCCAATAAGTAATCGGCACGCAAAGTATTCCTAAAATAACAGATAACGATCTAACAGCTATCTCCCCAAAACCAAATAAAGCTGTCCAAACTCCTAACAACAAATAATACGCGGGTAAATGATGCCCCTTTAATGGATTAAACAACGCCAGTTGTAACCTATCAAAAATACTAATCGGTTCATAATGAAAATTATGCAAGGAAAAATTATATATCCTGAATAAGCTATCGACTTCGTCTCCCCACAAGCTGCGGAAAATTGGATTATAAAATCTAATTCCAGATGCCAACAACAAAATCAAAATAAAAACTATAAAGTTCCAATTGAAAATACTTTTTTTAAGCTTATCAAAAAACATTGTCCACCCCATTTTTTATCGCGCTTTTACCGGTTCGTCCCCTTAAAAAATCAAAAACCGCAAAAAAAGCCGCTATAACACTCCTAAAATTTTTAGTTGTCACTGCCCCTCCAACCGCATAAAAAGGAAAGATAATAAAATTCAAAACTAATGCCGGCCATTGTCCTGTTTTTTTGCAAAGCAAAAGAATATTTCGAGTCCGATAATAGGTAGCCAGGGGAGAAAATTTCCCCCCAATTGAAAGCGCAAACTTATGGTATATTTTTGCATCCGGAACAACAACTATTTTAAACCCATGCTGCTTTGCCTTAATGCAAAAATCAACATCCTCGCAATAATGGAAATAATCAGCATCCAACATGCCAATCTCCTCAAAAACCTTTCTTCTTATTAGCATGCAGCAACCAGAAACCCAATCAATTTCCGCTGGTTCTTTCATTTGCCCTTTATCATATTGCCCATAAAATAGATGGAAAGGTTTTTTCAAGAAAAGCAAAAACTTTCCTCCGACAAACCAAATTTTTTGCGGCTGGGAATAAAACATTATTTTAGGAGAAGCTATTCCGATACTTTCATCCGATTCCGCATAATCAACCAAAATTTTAAGGAAATCAGGCTCAACTGTTGTGTCATTATTTATTAATAAAATATAATCCGGCTTATCCTTTAAAGCCTCTTTTATCCCTATATTATTGCCCTTGGCAAAGCCAAGATTTGCATAATTCCTGATTATTTTCAGATCAGGAAATTTTTTCTGCAAATTATCCGGGGAAGAATCATTAGAACCATTATCTACAAGAATAATGCCATAATTATCATAATCTATTTTATGCAAAGAATGTAAGCATTCAGAAGTATTTTCCTCTTGCTTCCAATTCAGGACTATAATTGATATCTTAGGATGTTCCATATTATTCGGCTAAAAGTTCGGCATAAACTTCTTCGGTTTTTTGCGCAGCAGCTTGCCAGGAAAAATCTTTGGCCCGCTGCAAGCCTTTTTCTGCCATTTTATTTTTTAAGTCCTCATTCTTGATGACTTCTTGCAATTTATTTGCCATATCCTCAATCCTTTCCGGATTAAATAAGACCGCTGCCTCCGAAGCAATTTCTCCCATGGAAGAAGTATTCGAACATAAAACCGGAGTCCCACAAGCAAAAGCTTCTAAAATAGGCAGGCCAAACCCTTCATAAAAAGACGGGTACACAAAAACATCTGCGGTATTATACAAACCAACTAAATCTTTATTGTTAGTTTTTTTTATATGAACAATATCCCTTTTTAACGGAGATTTTGATATTTTTTGGACAATTTCATTTGCCCCAAACCCATAAGACCCAACCAAAACCAATTGATGGGGAATATTTGACTGGTATTTTAATCTTTCAAAAGCTTCGATTAAGCCTACGATATTTTTTCTTTTTTCTAGCTTTCCTACGTATAAAATAAACTTTTCTTGCAAGCCATAATTATTTATTATCCCTTCCGTATTTCCCAATGGCTTAAATACCTCTGAAGCTGCCAAAGGAATAAGCACAATTTTATCTTTTGAAGCTGGATAATACTTAACCAAGTCAGATTTAGATTTTTCGGATATAGTAATGATCTTATCAGCTGATTTTACTGCGGTCCAAGTAAAAAGCTTAAAAGAATAAAGATTTTTTAGCGGGAACCAAGAAGAGTTAACATTAAAAATAACATCATGAATTGTTACCACCATCTTGCATTTTTTTATGAGCGGCAAAGTAAAAAAAGGCGAATGAAAAAGATCAATCTTATTTGCCTTTAAATATTCAGGCAAAACAAAATTAATCCAAGTAAAATTTGAATATAAAAATGAAGGGATTTTTAATTTGTCTACTTTAAAGCCCTCTAAAGGAACCAGAAGATCGTCTTTTACCGGAAGAAAAAAATCGCAGTTGTTTTTTTTGAAATTCTTGATCAAATTTGAAAGGTAAGTTGAAACTCCGCCATAGCCCGAGAGCTCCCGCCCATCAATTGCAATTCTATATGACATCTTCAGCCCTTTTTAAATCTGCTGGATAAGTAACATTCAAATATTTGCCCTTTAAAATCACGGGGGAAACATTCTCTCCGGATGAAATCATTGTTTGGATAACATCCGTAATTTCAACATTATTTGTTTTTTTTGAAGGAGGGGTTCTTAATATAGAATCAAAAAATATTTGATTAAAAAAATAAAAACCCAGCCCGCAGTAAGAATTTGCCAGTTTCTCCGGTTTTTCCACCACTTTTACAATTTTATTATCCTTAATCTCAATAGAATAGCTCCTCTTAATATCTTCTGATTCCTTCGTTTCCCACACCCCCACCCCTTGAACAAGATTTGACGGATAAACAAATTCCCCTCTGCATAGACAATCACCTAAAACCAGAACAAAATTGTTTTCCACATATTCTTTAGCTAAAAAAGCTGCTTTAGCAATCCCTTGGGCAGATTTTTCATATATGAATTTTGATTTAACTGGCAAAGCTTTTATATAATTTTCTATATCTACCCCTTTATAACCAAGGATAAAAATAAATTCTGAAACATATGCTTTCCAATAGTTAATAATATAATAAATAATTGGTTTTCCTTTAATTTTGATCATAGACTTAGCCTTGTCCCCAGTATACGGGTCAAGCCGAGTCCCTTTGCCTCCGCAAACAACCACACATTTAGGCTTGGGTTCAAACCATTTATTTTGCATCTCTCATTACCTTTTTATAAAGACTTAACTGCTTAGACAAAAATTCTTTTTCATTTGATAAAAAACTAATCTTTTCCTGGGCTTTCCTGCCCAGGTCTTCCGCCATGGACGGTTTTCCTAAAAGAGATAAAATCTTTCGGGCAAAATCATCCGGACTATTATACTCTGCCAATAATCCATTTTCTTCCTCATCAATAAATTCCGGGATGCCCCCAATTCGGCTGGCAATTACAGCTTTGCCCCAAGCCATTGCCTCCAAAAGCAATAATGGCGACATATTTTCCCATTGTTCCGGAATGAGCACAATATCTGACGCAAGCCAAAAGCGATCAAGCTCATCCTGCGATATGCGCTGCAATAGTTCCACATTCCGGCTTAAATTATTTTCAACAATATACTTTTTGATCTCTTCCACATATCCATGGTCCATATCTTTACCAACCGCAATTAATTTCGCGCTAGGATATTTTTGCAAAACCATTTTTAGAGCAGGCAATAAAATATGCAGCCCTTTTCTCTTTTCTTTCCATCCCACAAACAATAATTGCCCGGGCAATATTCCTGTTTTATCCGTGTTTTTTATCTTGAGGCTAATCGGCTGGCGGATGATTTCAATTTTTTCAGGCTTTAAACCGTATTTCTCTAAAATCATTTTAGAAGATCCGGATAAAGCTATAAAGCGATCAATTTTCTTAAGGAAAAAATCAAAAATAGGCTTACGCAAAGGCAGAAGTAAGCGTTTAAGCAGGTTAAACCGGCCAAATTCATAACAGTTTTTACAATTTTTCCCCTGGAAATCCTTACATATAGAACCATCTTTTTTCATCAACATCTCTTGCGGACAAAAATACCAATAATCATAAATTGATAAGATCGCGGGAATTTTTAAAATTCTGGCTGCGGCTAAAACAGAAAAAGACAAGTAGTTGAAATTATGCAAATGCACAATTTGGGGTTTAGTTTTTTGCAGCCAGCGAAAGGACGAAAGAAAAGAAAGCATATCAAAAGGAAAAACAAACAGTTTGAAATGAGCATAAAAAGAGCCCAAGTCTTTTGGCAAAAAATTTTCAACTACTGGAATAAAATGAATATTATTAGGAGATTTCTTTGAAGCCGAAAGGGTAAAAACATGGTTTTCGATTCCAGCTTCATTTAGTACCTCAACCGTCCTTTGACAGGCTCGCTCTGCCCCTCCCCAGATATTATGCAATTCCGGCCAGTAATTCGTAAAATGCGCTATTTTAAATTTTTTCTGGCTATCCATCTAATAAATCTTTTCCCCCATGTGCTGATTGGGTCCCTAAGTGAAAAAGGACGCATGCAATAAGTCATTCTATATATTTTTTCCTGTAATTCCAATGGGTATGAAGAAGACAAAGGTTTTGCGCTCGATCCATAAAAAATATTGTCCTTGGCCTTATCCAACGGAACATAATATGAAAAAAAAGCATTAACCTTATGCTTCCTCGCCCAATTTAAGCTCGCTAAATCACTTTCATAGCTTGATCCCGGAAGACCAATAATAAAATAACAGTTAACCGTACTGAAAAAATTTTTTGCTATAAGAATAGATCTTTCAATTTGCCCGATTGTTTCCCCTTTTTTTATGTTTTCTAAAACACTAGGGTCCGACGACTCCACCCCAAAACTAATCTGCCAACAGCCTGCTTTTTTAAGCGCTTTAGCTATTTCACTGTCAAAAATATCTGCCCTCAAACCATTGGCACATATCCAAGGCAAACCAAGAGAAGCAATATCTGCACAAAATTCAAGCACCCTTTTCTTGCTAAAATTAAAACAATCATCAATAACCACAAAAGACCGAATTCCCCATCTTTTTTTTGCCTGCAATAATTCTTCCCGGCAATTCCCAACTGAGCGAAATTTAACCCTGCGATTACGGCTGGCGCAATAAACACATTGGAAAGGACAACCCAAGCTTGTCATGAGCGGATATTGCCATTTGCCAGACTGCCAGCACTTTTTAAAAATGGCAAAAGAATCAAAAAGCTCATAATCAGGAAAAGGCAGCTGGTCAGAAAAATCAATGGGGATTTCTATCTTTTCATTAAAATCCACAAAAGGATAACAACACTGCACATCAATAAAACCTGAAATAGATTTAATTTCTGCTTTAGGATATTTATGCTTATAAGCTCCCGCAATATCAATTGCATTTGAGTAGTTTCGGGTCTGTACCGAAAGAGCCAGAATGTCAGAAGAAAAATCCAAATACCTGTTTTTTGGCCTTTTTTTGGTATTTAAATCAACAACTCCGGCGTGCAAGTACGCAGACAAATAAGCCAAAGCCATATTCGGTATTTCTTGGTTGACACCAGAATACGGATTAACCAGCAGATATTTATTTTTTGCGCGAAACATCATAAATAGTACAAAACTTACATGGGATGGGCACTTTATTATTGAAAATATCTTTCCTGAATTGTTGATATTTATCCGATTGCCAAATCGTAGAAAACTTATCTTTAAAAACATTTCCCAGCGATGTTTTGATTTGAAAATCACGCTGGTTAGCTTCGTTTCCCGCACAACAAGGAACTACCTGGCCGCTCGCAAAAACAAAAGGGATCATCCAAGCACTGCAATTCCTAATAGCTTGCTTTTGCGCTGGAACATTCACATTCCAACGGATAATTTGATTTAAGGCTTTTCCCTTTATCTCAACTTTTTTGATTATATCTTCCGGAATATCCACGGCAATCTGTTGAATCTCTTCAAAAGGATGTAAAAGCTTGGTAAAAAAAATCTCAACCGCCTCCCCTTCCACCAAAGCATTAACAAAATCAACGTATTTTTCCATTTCATGCAGGTTCAATGCACTCGCAATAAAATGAAAAGACATTTCAGGAAAATAAGCTTTTCGTGCTTTTTTGATATTTATCAAATTCTTAACATTCGTCACGATCTTCTGGAAATCAGACCCCAATCTAATTTTTTCATAAGTTTCTTTAGTGGCCCCGTCAATAGAAGCAATCATCTTATCAATTTTTAAATCTACCAAAGCCTTGGCTTTTTCTTCATTTAAGTTGAAAAAAGTGTCAAAAAGCTCTACATAAATATTTTTTTTCTTGACATAAGAAAGCATATTAATGAAATCTTTATGGGAAAAACTATCCCCAATCCCGGTTAAACCAATCCATTTCAACCGCGGCAATTGATCAATAATAGATTTGAATTTTTCAAAGGAAATCTCTTGCGGCAGCTGTTTCCAATAGGTGTGTTCACACATCTTACAGCGCAGGGCACAACGCGTTGTAATTTCTATTTCAATGGTTTGCGGAGAAGCAGAATATAGCCAAGGCATGTATCGCGCAATAAAATCACGGGCATAATCATTATAATATAGGACATATACCCATAAATAATTATAAGTATAAATAAAACCGCGCTTCTTTAACAAAAACCAGAACTTGGCAAATCTTTTTATAAGCTTTGACATAATCACTCCCTAGCGATTAAATAGTTTTAATCTTTTAATCAACTTCATCCACCGGCTAGGATACTTGATCAAATCCAAAATTTTTTCCGGCTTTGACCATATCCGGCCAAGCGTAATTGGAGTATCCTTATAAACCAAGTCTTCCAATTCATGGTATTTTTCCATAATTTCTTTATTTGAAAGGGTGTTGCATGCCGGAAAAGGAATTTTATCAAAAGTAAAATCAGACCATTTGACTTTTTGAGGAACCAAATTATTTTCCTTGCACCAATGCCATAATTCTGTTCCGGGAAAAGGCGTAGTAATACATATCCCCGCCCGATCAATCGGATTTTCCTCAATAAATCTGCGGGTTGCCTCAATATCTTCAATAGTTTCAGTCGGATTTCCGATCATATACGTTCCATTAACCATAAGTCCGAGTTCTTTACATAATGCGATCGCTTTCTTATTTTGTTCAACCGTTGTTCCTTTTTTTAACACATCCAATATTCGCTGCGAGCCACTTTCAAATCCAAAAGTTATTTGCCGGCATCCGGATTTTTTCGCTTTTTCCAAAATTTCACGGTCAATATTATCGGCACGCGCATTTCCTCCCCAAATAATATTTAATTTCTCTTCAATGATCCTATGGCAAATATCTGATAATCTTTTTTTATTTACAAATAAGTTGTCTTCAATAAAGAAAAAAGCCTTTACCCCATAATCATTTATAAGCTGTTTAATTTCATGGATAACTCGATCAACACTATTAAACCTAAAAGAAGTACCCCTCCAAGTATTATGGCAATAAATACAAGCATAAGGACAGCCTCTACTCGTCAATAAAGAAGCTACTTTTGTTCTTGGAGGAACAAAATAAAGATAAGATTCATGGAAACGCTCCGCTGATTTTAAATAATATTCCATATGTATTAAATGCCTGGCAGGAGGAGGAATATCATTTAAGTTTTTTATTACAGGACGTGTAATTATTCCTGATCGGATATTATTTTGGATAATATCTAAAAAAGCCATTTCCCCTTCTCCCTTTACCACCACATCAACATATTTCAAAGCTTCCTCTGGAAAAATGCTGGCGTGAACCCCTCCAATTACCAACAAAAACCCTTTATTTCTATATTTTTTCGCCCATCGATAAGCATCTTCAACAAGGGGAGTAGTTGCCGTTAATCCAATTATTTGGGGCATAAATTTATTGATCTCAAAATCAACATTTTGCCCGGATAATTCATCAATAATCTTTACTTCGATTTTATTTTTTTCAAGAAAACTCGCTAAAAATCCCAAATGTAATGGTTCAGATGAAGAAAAACGGACATTTTTTCCAGAATTAATTAAAGCAACCCGAACCATTTAAATTTCTCCTAAAATAATCTAGATTTTATGCTCCTGGCCAACTTATTTTCTTTGGCCCGCTTAAGCAGCTTTTCTAAGGTTTTATTCCGTATTATTAACAATTGCATTAGCGACATTATGATCTTAAGCAAGCCTTTAAACAAACCAAAAAGCTTGAGCGTATTGAAAGGCTTGGAAATATAACCAATGAGGTAAAAATAATGGACATTATTTTCAACTTTTTGACGATAGAAATTAGCACTAGGGAATAATTCTTTGCTATAAAAAATTTCTTCTCCATACTCTCGATTAAACCATATCTCATCATTAATTTCTCCGCGGTTTTTTAATTCCTCGTAAAAAGCCGTATTGGGATGGAGCTTGAAAAATTGCAGATTAAAAAAATTAAAATACTTAAAAAGTTCGGCGGTTTTTTCAAAATCTTCTTGGGTTTCATCCGGCAAAGAAACCATAAAAAATCCCAGCATCCAATAATCCAGAGATTTGCAAATTTTAATTGTTTCTTCAATTTGCTTCCGGGTAATTCCCTTATTAATCCGCTTAAGAATCCTATCTGAACCGGTTTCAACCCCAAAACCAACCACACAACATCCCACTTGCCTTAAGCGCCTTAAAACCTCTTGATCTGTTCCAACCCGGATATCTATCCTAAATTTTATGTCCAAATTTCTCTTTTCCAGCAGGTCGCAAAACTTAAAAAGCTGGCTATTATTTCCAATAAAAAGGGCATCGTAGAATCTAAAATACTTAATCTTATATTTTTCAACTAAAAAAGCTAATTCCTCTACCAATTTTTCAGGAGAATAAGCGCGCCAAAGGCCATCCCATTGATTATTCGAAGCACAAAATTTACAGCGAAAAGGACATCCGCGCGAAGAAATAATCGGCAAGTGTTTTTCTAGCTGTAATTCGTACGGAACTTCTTTATCCTTCCAATTTTCAATTTCAGGATAAATCAAGGAATAGTCCAGATAAAACTGGTCAATGCATTTTTTCAAAGTTTGATTAGAGTTGCGGATGATTTTTTGACCGCGCCGCCAAGTAATGCCAGCGATATTTTCACTCGGCGCCTTGCTTAAGATATCTTTCATTGCCAATTCAGCTTCTCCCCGCACAACAAAATCTACAAAAGGATAATGTTCTAAAATTTTCTTGTCTAATGGCATAACATGGGGCCCGCCAACGATTATTTGGCATTTTGGATTTATTTCTTTTGCTTTTTTAGCAAAGTCAAAACATTGGAATCGGGATTCGGTGTAACAAGTAAGGCCAAGATAATCAATCGTTCTTATTTTTTCCAAAAGCTCGGGTTCATTTAATTCTTGATGGACTGGTTCTTTAACCTCTACATCACAATTAATTGAATCCCTAAGAAAAGTAGCCATAAAGCCCAACCCTAAGGTAGGGGCAAAAATCTTGCGATTAAAATACGGGTTAAGCAATAATAATTTCATATAAGCAATAATCAGTTAAACAACTTATCATTAAACTTGGCGCCCGCAAAGAGCATGCTAAAAGCCTTGAATTCTTCTTTGGCAATCCCTCCAATGCTAAAAAGCACTCCCAAATAAATCAGGCCAGCTAGAAAAATCAATAAAAACATATTCCATCCGCTCAACAAAAATAAAAATATTCCCATACAACTTCCCGCAACAAGAGGCTTGACAAAGTAATGGGCAAAACGAATCCTAATGATTGAAGAAAAAAGCGAATAAATCACCATAAAACCGCATAATTCAGCCAAAACCGTGGCTAAAGCTGCCCCTTCTATGCCCCATTTGGGGATAAAAAATAAATTCAATATAATATTCAATACCGCCGGGACAGAAACTCCCCACAAAAACATTTTATCTTTGCCAAAAGCCAATAAGCTCCGGCTATAAATCGTATTAATATAAATGATCAAAACCGCCCAAAGCAAAATCTGAAAACTTGCTACCCCCGGCAAATACATTTCTCCAAACAATAAAATTATGATCGGCCGGGCTAAAATCGTGCCTCCAATCAAGATAGGAACAACCATTGCCGCCGAAGACTTGATAGAAAAAGAAAGAAGCCAAATTAGCCTGTCATTTGACTCATTATAAAACTTAGTTATAACCGGAAAAATCGCGGTTGCATACGTACCCAGAAAAAGAATCAGAAAATAAACGATTTTATAAGCGGAACTATAATAACCGAGCTCACTTATATTTCTCATAAACCCCAGCATAATATAATCAATGTTGATAAAGACCTGGGCCATAATAAAAGAAAAACCGATCGGGAAAGCCTTTTTTATAAAATTTTTCCACAAACCAACATCAATTTTAAAAATTATCCGGGCAACGTATTTTTGATAAAAATAAAACAAAAAAAGCATGTTTAAAACAGAACAAACAAAGAATATTATCGGGACCATAAATCCATCCCCAGGCTGTTTTACAAAGCAAAATAGCAAGAGCAAAAAAATAATCTGCGTTACGATTCTAGCAAAAGCAATAAATTCCATTTTTTCTATTCCCTGAAAAACCCCTTCCATCAGCAAAACTAGGGAAAACAAGGAAAAACAATAAATAATAATGATTGATTTTGTTTCTAAGGGGAAATGAGAAAAAACAACAAAAAAGACCGCAAAAATAAAGCCTATAATCCCTAAAAATATTCTCAAGAGAAATAAATTCCCTAATTGCCCTTCAATTTTTTCCCTATCCGCCGCAAATTCTCGCGTGATAAAAGTATCCAGCCCAAGATTAGCAAAAACCGCAAAATAGATTAAAAGTGCTTGCCCAAAATTAATTTTTCCAAAGACTTCCGGCCCCAGAACCCTGGCTAGAAATAAAACTATAAAAAAACCAATAAATTTAGCAACTATTTCAGCTAGAGACAAAAATAGAAAGTTCTTAAATATTACATGCGATAATCTCATTGATTAATGTTATTTTAGCACAGCAATCTTGCCGCGTCCTGAAACTGTTCGATCATTTAACTTGGCGATGATTTCAAATGGATATACGCCGTTTAGGACCATGTCGCCGCGTCCATTTAAGCCATCCCAATCTACATCGTTATATTTATCCCAAATTCCCATGCCTTCGCAATTTGTTTTCCCGTCCAATTCTCGAACCAAAGCTCCGGTAATATCATAGATGCGGATTTTTACCCACTCGGCATCACGCGATAAGCGATAGCGAATCTTCGTTGTTTCTCTTTTTGGGTTAAACGGATTGGGATAGTTAATAACTTCTTCCAAGGTCAAATCCGGAATGATTAAAAAATTATTGCTGGTTGATTCTGCAGTTACAATATCGCTGGCGTCATAAGCCTTTATCTTCCAATTCCAAAAATCCAGATCATTATTTGATTTCTGCAAGCCCTCGTCAAATTCGTGGATAGTGTAGGACAAAGCCGGCCGGGTAGATGACACTTCGCTGGATGAAAAGGTTTTAGTCAAATCCCTTTGGGAAATTCCGGGCTTAGTGCACTCTATTTTGTACTTTTGCACACCCGTTAAGCCGTACCATTTAAAAGTCGGCCGGATCGTTTTTATAGTTTCCCCGTCTTTTGGAGAAATGGCTTCGAGGGAGGAATTTATGGCAAGCAATTCAACTCTTGGAGCAACTACTTTTAACGCGGAAACAGTACCTTTTATAGGAGCAAAGTTATAGGGAATTTTTCTTACAAATAATTTAGCCCCGACTGAAATGCCTTGCGCATCAAAATATGATTCACTAAACATAACGTAAGCAGAGGTATCTTGTGAAAATCCTACCTTTTCTGGAACAAAAACGAACGGCCTTAGAATACTCTTACCTAATCCGCCTTTAATAAAAGGGCCATAAACAAAAACAAAAGGAGACCAACTCCCATTAGGAAGAGTTCTCCTATATTTTATATAATACTCTCCATCAGTTTGAACTTCATGAGTTGTAATTATAGTTTTATAACTTATACTAGGCATTATTTCATTTGTTTTATTCCATGTTTTTCCAAAATCAGCACTTTCATAATAATCCATATTTCTCCTCGGAATAGCAATACGATATTTATTTTCACTAACAACATAATTGCAAAGAGGAATCCAAAAACTTTCCGCAGTAATTGAGCTTACAATGATAAGGCTCTTTGCCTGAATTTTAGTTTCAGCTGTCGCTGATTCTCCCACTCGATCTTCAACTTTTATTTTGAAATAATAAGAACCATCATTGACATAATCATTATTGACATTTGTTCCATCCCAAATAAAACTCTTCAATCCCTTATCTAAATAACCATCCGAAAACGAATTTAGTATTTTTACCAGTTTCTCATCTTCTGTGTAAATAGCAGCATCAATTTTTACCTTGTCTGAATATGTATCAGCAACATCACATTTAATCGTAACTTGATCATACATCTGATTAAATACACTTTGAGATACCGAAGAAATACTAACAGAAGGAGGAGTTAAATCTTTCTTTACATAAAAAACATCATTTTTTGCAGTTGATCTGCCGGATTGGTCGTAAACTCTTACTGAAACATAACTTGTTCCTTCTGGACAAACATCAAAATCTATTTTCCAATCTTGCGTATATTCTGCCAAAGGAGTGTTAAAAATATCTGTCCAGGCTTTTAACTCTGTCCCTCCTTGATCAGGAGCAGAAGTTATTCGATATTGGGCTTTTGTTAAACCAGAAGTTGGATCTTTAAAATCCACATTGTAAGCTGTTCCAGCAGAATTTTTCCAATTATCGTCTCCTGCTTGATTATCTATAATTTCTGGATCTACAGTGTCTTTCTTTACATAAAATACATCCGTTGTTTCAGCACTATTACTGGCAGAATCAAAAACTTTTACTGAAACATAGCTTGTTCCCTCTGGCATCAAATTCCATATAGAATCTGGGATTGGCCAATTATCTGTATAACTTAATTTCCCAATATTATCTTTAACTGTTGTCCAATCAACGATCTGATTCTGCTGCTTATCATTTTTACAAACTTTTACCTGAAAATAAGAAATGTCAGAAGTTGCATCGGAAAAATCTATATTATAAATTCCATTATTTGAAGTTCTCCAAGCATCTTCTCCAGTTTGATTATCATCTATTATTGGAACCTTGGTATCTTTTTTTACATAAAAAGCATTTTTAGCTTCAGTAATATTACCCGCTTGATCATAAACGCGAATAGAAATATCATTTTTTCCCTCATTGCAGGCATCAAAATTAATCTTCCAATCTGTTTCGTACACAGTTTGTGGATTAGCTGAAATATTAAAAATCTCCAGCCATTCTGTTTGGCCCTCAATTTTATATTCAGCCTTGACTAACTTTGAGCCAATATCCTTGAAATCCACATTATAAGCATCATTCGTACATGATGCATTTTTCCACTTATCTATGCCATTTTGATAAGGATTA
>CAZGTC010000002.1:0-263578 GCA_964528395.1 uncultured bacterium | reverse complement strand
ACACCTTGTCGTGGGGACAGCTTGAATTACAAGGGATATCACTGGGACAGTAGTGATTTGCCATATAAGCGCAAAACGGTTGGATGGTTTTGTTGTGCAAAACTTAGAAAGAATATCACAGGATAGTCATTACCTTGAAAGTTTGAGTTTTAAGCTCAACCATGATGGGTCTGGTACCACGTCGGGACTCGAACTAAAGGATTCTTTTGCTGCAATGTCTGCTGAAAGCATAAAAAACGTTCTTCAAAAAGTGGTAAAAATAGCTTCAACAAGAGAAGTTTTAAATAAGCCAGAAGCCTTAAAAAAGTACATCAAAAATATTATCTATTCAAAAACGCAGATAGAAATAAAGCTTTATAAATCAGACTATTTTTCAGCATTATCAGAGGGAGATGTTAATGAAGAGAGCAAATGTGAAATAGGTTTTATGGGGTCAAAACTGCGGCCGAAAATGCCGCCGTCCATTTTCGGCCGTGATAAGCTTTCTCAAGAAAAAAATTCAAATTGGTGCAGCGCAGAAAAAGTTTGCAATAAAAAAAATGGTGGGCGATGTAGGATTCGAACCTACGACCCCTTCCTTGTAAGGGAAGTTTTCTACCGCTGAAATAATCGCCCAACTCGCTGTGCTCGTAATGCCAAATGACTAATTCCAAATGTCAAATGAAGGAATAATAATATTATATAATAATGTTGCGAAGCAACACAATAATTTGTCATTTGTCATTTTTAACTTGGATTTACGCTCTGATCGTTATTATTATACTATATCTTCTAGCTGTTTAGATAGTGCATCTCCGGGTTGAAAACCGACAAACCTCTGTTTTTCACTGCCACCCTTGAACAAAATTAAACAAGGGATCCCCGTAATTTGATATTGGCTGGCGGTTTGCATGTTTTCATCTGTATTTAATTTAACTACTTTCAATTTTCCGGCCATTTCCCCTGCCAGCTTATCCAGCTCGGGTGCCATCATGCGGCAAGGCCCGCACCACGGGGCCCAA
Organism: uncultured bacterium; assembly: GCA_964528395.1. Taxonomy (GTDB): domain Bacteria; phylum Margulisbacteria; class WOR-1; order CAZGTC01; family CAZGTC01; genus CAZGTC01. The sequence goes on along the minus strand of CAZGTC010000002.1, from coordinate 262,577 downwards.
AAATCAACCAGTACCGCCCCTTGGGAATCAAGCACCTCGGCTTTGAAATTTGCATCAGTAACATTTTTTAAGCCAGACATTTTTTTCTCCTTTCTTATTATAATTTTTTAAAAAGATTCGCAATCTCTTCTTGGTTTGGATAAAAATACCCGAAAGCATCTGGTAAATCAGCGGTTTTTCCCGGCAAAGTCAAAGTCTGGATTTTTTCGGTTTTGATCGTGCGCAAAGAATTTAAAGTAAAAGCCAGTGCCTTTAAGGATAAGTCGGTTTTTGTATTTTTCTGTATCGCCCAAAATAAGCGGTGGATTTTTAGAAAAGAAGCTGGAGTCTGGATTTTCTTTAGCATTTGCGACATTAAGTGCTGCTGCCTCTGCACCCGGGTTAAATCGCCCATAATATCGCGCCGAAAACGTACGAATCCATGGGCTTCTTTGCCATTGAGCGTTTGCCAGCCTTGCTTCAAATTAATGAATAAATTTCCCCGCTTATCAACATAGTACATGTCTTTATCTACTTCTACTTCCACGCCGCCTAAAATATCAATAATTTCTTCCAAAGCTTTGGTATTTACAATAATATATTTATCGATTTTTGAGTAAGTTAATTTTTCAATAACATTTTTTAAGAGGTCAATCCCGCCAATGGGGTAGGCGGCATTTATTTTTTGGCTCCAGCCGCTTTCCAAAAATATCTGCGTGTCGCGCGGGATGGAGACCAATGTGATCTGGCTGCGGGTAGGATAAAACCGGCAAAGGATAATTGTATCCGAGTGGCCAAAAGCATTAATGATTTTTCCGGTTTCTGCTTCTATAATATTATCGGTACCTAAAATTAAAATTGTCGCAGGCTTCATCAGCATGCCGATTCTTAAAGTAGGCGGAATTGCTAAAGGATTGAAGACATAAAGGTAAAAATAGGCAATGCCAAAAATTAAGACCAGCAAAAAAATAATTCTTAAAAAGTCAAAGCTTTTTTTCATTTTTGTTTTTTTTATGGGGTGTACCCTATAGGAATAATATATAGAGGATATTCGTCTTCAGGCAGAAAGAGAATTTTTTTGGCAATGTCATCCCAAAAAGCTCCAACCGGCACAGAACCCAATCCCAAAGAAATGGCTTGAAGGTGTATGTTCTCTGCGGCATGCCCGGCTTCCATATATACATATCTTTCTGCGCGGCTGCCGAATTTTTTCCGGCCTTTTTCATGGTTGGAAGCAATAATGATATTTATGGGAGCGTCTTCTACGAATTTTTGTCCCAAAGTGGATTGGGCCAGGGCAGATTTAACATTATTTTTATTTACAAGTTCCATATAGTGGCCGTCTGGGACATAGTGGTAAATGCCATCGTCTTTTACTATATATAACTCCAGGGGAAAGACTGCTCCTGCTGATGGGGCAGCGCGCAATCCCCACTCTTTATCTGTTATGCCTTGGGCGCACCAGAGCAATTGGCTGATTTGGCTTTCCGAGAGCGGCTGCTTTAAAAAAGTCCTTTCCGAGCGGCGCTTCAAAATGCTTTGTTCAATAGAAACCGGACTGGTCCTTTGGGCTTCGGGCAGAGTGATTACTCTTATGACATTGCGATTGCTTTTGGCAAAAAGGAGAGAAGAAAAAAACAGAAAGAAAAAGCAGAAAAATATTAAAATGATTTTCTTTCTATTCATGTTGCAAATGATTATAACAAAAACTTTTTAGCAATGCGAGTATTGTCTTTAAACAAGAACAGGCATTTCGTTCCAAATCCTACCATTTAATGTACGGCCAGCACTTTTTTTCCCCACCCGCATTCCTAAAACGTCAAATGTTCCCCATTGTTTAAAGAAAAAAGGGATATTTTTAGCTAAGCATTTTCTGTGTATGTCTTCTACCCATTCCCATTTCATAGGACGGGCACGATGTCCACTTTCCCCCCCCACAATTACCCAATTTATTTTTTCTAACATTTTAGAATGCAGAAGCACTCGGCCAATCAGTGGCTCAAATGAAATAAATTTTACTTTTGCAGGTGTTAACTGAAGATGATGAATGCGATTAACACAACAATGATTTTCAACTGAAACACCTAACCATATGTTATTCGGCCAATTTCTTTTTTCCTGATTAGTTAATTCAATCATCCGCTCTGAACGTTTAGTCAATACTTGAAATATATGTTGTTTTGCACGACGCATTACTTCAATAATTTGCATAACATAAGTATCAGGAATATCTTTATGGAAAAGATCTGACATTGAATTAACAAAAATTCTACGTGGCTCTTTCCATTTTAAAGGTAATTCAAGGCGTTCCGGCCATAATTTAAGATCAAATCCTTGTTCAAATGGATGTGCAGGAACACCTCTAAATCTCTCTGAAAAGGTTTCTGCGTAACAATTTATGCAACCAGTGCTAATCTTCGAACAGCCGGTAACAGGATTCCATGTGGCATCAGTCCATTCTATTTTAGATTTATCACTCATAATTTATCCTGTTCATGTTTTACAAATATGTCACTGGCAATTTTTACTCCTGTCTTGTTATGTCCGGCAAACAAAAGACAATATAAGGGAGCGTTATTACTGTTAACCATTAAAATAGGATCAGAGCAATAGGGAAAAATTTCTTCCAATCTTTGCTTGAATACTTTACCAAATTCTTTTCCAGATAAATGTTTTTTAATTTTCTCTGGGCCAAACAATGTTTCTTCTTCTTGATAGAAACTATCTAACCAATCTTCTGTACCCCAGAATCGATTCAGTCGGATTTTTGCAGATTCAGATATTTTATTGAGATTTTTTCTTAACACTTCCCTATTAATAGCCATATTAGGAAAATTTAAGAATATTTCAATGGTTTTTGTTTTCGCAACTTCTTCCATTGTCTGCCATTCAAATTCCATGCCAAATGGGTCAATAAAAGCAATTGCTCTTTTCATACTTGTGTAAGGAAGTTGAGGTAGAATCTGCTCTCTTAATATTTTGTTGCAATCACTATGATATATTGCGATACTTCGGCTATTTGAATATTCTTTTTCTAATTGTTTTAGTTTTTCAACCCTCCAATCAGACTGTTCAACAAAATGATATTGGGTAAAGGGAGGGTTTAACCCAAGGGCTATTCCGGGAGAACCATCAATGTATTCCTCTTCCTCCTTTTTTTTTGGTTTTCCTGTTCCAGCAAAAGCATCAATATATTCATAGCCTTTGCACCATGGTTGTTTGATAAGAACATTTATATATGCAGATAAATATTTTTGTAATAACCCAAGTTTTTCTACCGACCATTTACCAATTAAATCGTTTTTTTTTACTCTTGAAACCATTTTACTATTCCTCCTCTTTAATTAAAGTGATTTTACGTCCTTTATTAAAAAAAAACAAGGAAAGAAGAATAAAACGGCCCCGGAAAATTTTCTCCAGGGCGCGTTTTTTACTTTGCTTCTTCAGCGGCTTTATTAAATTTGTGGTCGAGCATTTGCATATTGCTGGCAATGATTTCAAAACTAGTTTTCTTTTCCCCGTTTTTGGCCTCGTACTTATTGACTTGGATCCGGCCTTCAATTGCAACCAGCCGCCCTTTTTTAAGGTAGCGTCCGCAAATCTGCGCCAAGCCGCCCCACGCCACGCAATTGATGAAATCTACATCTTTGTTTTTTCCGATCCTGTCAACTGCAATGGCAAAATGGGCAACAGGCTTTTCATCTTTGGGAGTGTAGCGGATTTCTGGATCTCGGGTTAGCCGGCCAGTTAAGACACTATGATTTAAACTTACCATATTTCTCACCTCCTTTTGTCCTATTTACTGCAATTTTCAGGCCAAGGGGATTACGCGATTAAATCAGGGTAAAAAAACAAGAAAACTGTTGGAATTTTTGACAGGAGGCGTCAGTTTTTAAAGCGATATTTTAATATTTGCTCATCAGATTCATCAACTTCTATCATTTGATAGGGAAAAAAAGCTTTGGTATCATTTTCGCGAATATTCAGGTCAGATAAGCGCACTTCCAAGTGGATATCCGATGGAATAACTCTTAATTGTTTTTGGTCGCTGGCGCCCAAAGGGTAGGCCCAGGTTTCAATTATCTTGCTGATGGTTTCCCTTTTCCCAGCTAATTCTTCCCCAAATTCAGTTAAAATTGCCAGGAGGGGCTTGCCTAAGCGGGCTTCTTTTAAAAGGTTGATGCATCCGCAAATACCCAAATGCTGGGAAAGCAGCTTGCCTTCTTCTTTTTCAATTGAGCCGATGTTCAATAATAAAAGCTGGACGTCTTTATAGCTTCGTCCGAGACCATTTTCATAGCGCGAATCTCCGGAGATGCCGATTTTTAATTTTTCCCCTTGTTTTTCCAGCGGTAAAATAGTATCCAGCACAACCCCGAGCGAAGATTCCTGGTTGGTCCATCTTTCAGTATGAAAAGCCGGGATCGTGTGCAGGACAAACCCGTATTTTTCCTTCAGGGATTTGCCTTCAATTTCTTCAATCGTATTTCCCGGAACCATAAGCTTGAAATTTATTTCGCGGCTGCCGCTTAAATCTGTTGCGCCTAAGATGCCGTGGAACTTTAACATTACCCCGGCAGATCCGAAAATATCCAGCACCCGGCTTTTTCTCTGGGGGTTGTGGTCATTATATTTTGCCAAAAGAGAAAGGATCCCTTCTACGGATTCAGTGTGGTCATCATGGTCATGGGTGATGATAATTGCATCAATATCTGCAATGCCAAGCCCAATGTCGCGGAAGATATTATAAAAATCATAACCTGGGTCAATTACAATCCCCTTAGTTTCTCCTTGTGGATTTTTTAAAGTTAAAAAATATCCTCCGCCCTGGCTGATGTTGCGGGAAAAAAGAGGGGAGGACGAATTCCATTTATGCAAGGTTCGCAAAGTATATGGCCCCATGATTTTTTCCAAAAGGCGCGGGGCAGATAAATCCTTATGCAGCTTGGACTGGTTTCTCAAAATAGTTTCTTTGGTGGGGAAAATGGTTTCTTCCATATAAGAAATGGCTTTAAGGGCTGGGGCAGAAAAATTTTTATCCTGCAAGTCATAATGGCGCGACAGCTTAAAATCTTCATAAGCATCGTTATAGCGGCCCTGCAAAAATTTGGTAATGCCGCGAAAATAGCAGGCAATCGAGGGCGGGCCATGAATGTCTTTTATTTTATTAAACAAGCGATCGTAAATTTTTTCTGCTTTTTCGTACAGGTTGTCGTTCAAACAAGTAAAGCCCAAGAGATTCCAAGGGTTTTGGGCAGAGGTTAATTCAGGGGCATTCAGCTTGTAAGCTTGCAGGCTTTTTATCAGCTGGTCGAAATTTTTTTCCAACCAAGTTTTGCGGTTAGCATAAGGAAGGCGTCCCAGATTATGCCAGGTTTCCACTCGTTTAGGGTCGAGAATGATATTGAGCATCTGGTACATTTCTAAAAAATTATAGCATAGGCCTGGATTTTACTTGCATAATTCGGAGAAAAAGATAAAATAATGTATGTGTTTCAAATACGGATAAGGAGGAACCGGATGCCGCTTATTATTGAGATCATGGAAAAAGCGCGCAAGATTATCTTATCTCCGCAAGAAGCTTTTAACCAAGCCAGATCTGAAGCCTTGGATATAAAAGCAATCTACAAAAACTTTGTTTTGGTTTTTGCTGCTGTGCCGGCTTTGGCTTCTTTTATTGGTTTTTCTTTAATTGGCATTGGCATGATGGGAATGGGAACTATTCGCCTGCCTATTTTGGATTCTTTTTTAGCTTCTGTTATCAGCTATCTGATGAATTTGGCCGGGGTTTATATTGGGGCTTTGATTGTAGATTTCTTAGCCCCGTATTTTTCTTCCAAGCCGGATCGGGTTTCCGCTTTTAAATTAGTGGCTTATTCTTTTTCTGCGGTTTGGGCAGTGGGGATTTTTAGCTTAATCCCGGCTCTTTCTTTTTTAGGCGTTTTTGGCTTGTATTCTCTCTATCTCTTTTATGTTGGAGCCCCCATTTTAATGGGAACTCCCAAAGACAAGCTGCTTGCTTATGTAGTATCGGTTTTGATTGCAGGATTGATTATTGCGGTTGTGATGAACCTGATCTTGGGCCAGTTGATTTATGCGCCGCTTTTTTCGCGCATGATGGTTTATTGAAATAAAAGTTTGACAGCCGTCTTTTAGCTAAAGTATACTCTAATTCAGAATAAGAATAATAACGAAAATAAGGGGGAAAAAAATGGCGCTCAGCTTTTTTGAAAAAGCCAAGGCTTTTATTGGTTTTGATGATGAAACCGAAGTTTCTTCCGGGCAGAACCGGCAATTGGATATGACCTCTTTCCTGAAAAGGTCCGAGCGCAAAGAATTGAAGCCCTCGGTAGAAATAGAATCTGAATACGAGATTTTGATTTGCGAACCCAAGGTCTATGAAGATTCGCTAACTATTTCCCAGCACTTAAGATCCGGCAATCCTGTAATTATAAACCTAAAAAATCTTGAGCAAAATGAAGGTACGCGCCTAGTTGATTTTGTATGCGGAACCGCTTATGCGATCGATGGCCATATGGTAAAAATCGGGGAGGCCATTTTTCTTTTTACCCCGCCCAAAGTCGCGGTAAAAGATGTAGATGAAAAAGCCTCTATCTCTAGCGAAATCGGGTTGTTTTCTGCAGAAAGAGCAGGAAGGTCTTAAGGCTTGCGCGAAAAAAAGATTGGTTTTATTGGAGCAGGGAAAATGGGAGAGGCCATTATCCACGGCCTCTTAAAGCATAAAAAAGCATCTTCCCAATCAGTTTTTATTTCTGATATTGATGAAAAAAGAACCGCCCATCTTGCAGCAAAATATAAGATTAATGTTTCCACTAACCAGTTTGTATCTCGGGATGTTGATGTATTAATTTTAGCGGTTAAGCCGCAGGATATGCGGTTGGCTTGCGAAGGCATAAGAGATTCAATTGCATCCGAAGCCTTGGTAATTTCTTTAGCGGCCGGGATAACTTTGGGTTTTTTAAAAGGGTTTTTCCCAAACCATAATTTGGTGCGGGCTATGCCGAATAATCCGTGTTTAATCGGCCAAGGCACAATCGTCTTGTCTTGGGGAAAGATTGACCCGGCTGCGAAAAAAGAAGTTTTGGATATTTTTTCCGCAGTGGGAGAAGTTTTAGAAATCAGTGAAAAACATATGGATACTGTAACTGCGCTTTCGGGTTCTGGCCCGGCTTTTGTTTATGTTTTTGCCCAGGCTTTGGTCAAGGCTGGCCAGCATGAAGGCTTATCTGAAAAAGAGGCCCTGTTTTTGGCGTTTAGCACATTGAAGGGATCGGTCTTAACCTTGAAAGAAAGCGGAAAGCCGGTAGAAGAATTGATTTCCATGGTGGCTTCGCCCAAAGGTACAACCGAAGAGGGGCTGCTGGTGCTGGAGAAAAAACAATTGTCCAAAATTGTGCATGAAGCAATTGTAGCTGCTAAAAAGCGCAGCATTGAATTATCACAACAATGTTAGTTTTACAAACAATTAAATTTTTATTTTCAGCTTATTATTTTATTATACTGGCAAGGGTTTTGCTTTCATGGTTTCCTGGAAGATCGTATTTTTACTTTCAAATCCGCAGGTATGTGGATTTTTTAACCGATCCATTATTTTCCCTGGTGCAAAGGGCTTTCCCTCCTTCGGCCATGGGGATTGATTTTTCTCCCATGCTGGCGGTTTTGCTGCTCTGGGTTTTGGAAAGAATAATAATTGATTTAATGACACGTTTCATTTAAAGATTCCTTGTCATCCCCGCGAAGGCGGGGATCCAGACTAGATTCCTGCTTTCGCAGGAATGACGCATTGCTAACTAGTCTTATTAAAACTTTAGAAAGGAAATATCTGACTATGTCGCTTCTGATTATTGGCTCAATTGGTTTGGATACGATAAAAACCCCGTTTGGTTTGAAAAAAGATATCCTGGGGGGCTCGGGAATTTATGCGAGCGTATCCGCGGGATTTTTTTCTCCAACTGTGCTTTTGGGAGTTGCGGGATCGGATTTTTCAAAAGAGCACCTGGATTTTTTAACGAGTAAAAATGTAGATGTTTCTTATGTCCAGACTGCCCCGGGCCAGACTTTCCGCTGGGAAGGCTACTATGAATATGATATGAACCAAGCGCATACCGTGGCAACGCATTTAAATGTTTATGACCATTTTTCTGCGGTTTTGCCAAAGGAGCTGCAAGGTTCGGAATATGTTTTTTTGGCGAATTTTGATCCGGAAAAGCAATTGAAAATTATTGAGCAGTTGGAAAAGCCCAAGTTTATAGCTGCAGATACCATGAATTTTTGGATTGACAGCAAGCGCCCGTTGTTGCACCAATTGATCAAAAAAATTGATTATCTTTTTATGAATGAATCCGAGGCGCGCCAGTTTATGGAAACTCCAAATTTAATTATTGCGGCCCAGCGCTTGATTGAGCTGGGATTAAAAGGCGTTATCATAAAAAAAGGCGAGCATGGGGCTTTGCTTTTCAACCAGGCAGGTTATTTTTCTGCTCCTTCTTTTCCGCAGGGGGATTTGCGCGATCCCACCGGGGCCGGGGATACTTTTGCCGGGGCTTTTATGGGATATTTGGCGCAATCCAATGATTTATCCCAAGAAAATATCCGGCGCGCGATTGTGATTGGATCAGTCATGGCTTCTTTTAATATTGAAGATTTTAGCTTGGAGCGCATGCGCAGCTTGACCCGGCGGGAGATTATCGGCCGCTTTGAAGAAATAAAGCGCATGGCGCATTTTGATCCTTTGCCGGCCGGGCATCTCGTTTGAGTTTTAATAAATAAAAAAGAAAGGAAGTAGATATGCTGGAAGAATTTAAAAAAAATGGGCGGGATTTGGTGCAGATGGGCTTGGTTTCTTCGCACAGCGGGGCTTTGAGCCAGCGGGAGGGGAATAAGGTTTTTATTACGCGCATGGGCGCAAAGCTGGGGGATCTGCAAGCAGAAGATATTATCCAGACTGAGATGGAAAAATCTTCCCGCGACAGCGAGTGTTCCCTGGATTTAAATAATCACCGCGCAATTTACAAGCAGTCGGCGTCTTGCCGCGCGATTGTGCAGGCCAATCCGGCTGCTGCGTTGGCGCTTTCCATTACCGAGAACAAGATTTTGCCGCAGGATGCCGAGGGCATGCATTATTTGGGCCATGTTTCGATTATCAAAGTCCGCGACCCGATTGGATCAGAGGAGGTAGTGACCCTTATTCCTTCGAACATGAATTCTGACACGAAGATTTTTGTAGTAAAGGGCTATGCTAGTTTTAGCTTTGGCCATAGCCTGGATGAAGCTTTGCAATATACGTCGATTTTGGAAAAATCCTCGGAAATTTGGCAGTTTATTAAATTGTACCGCGGATCGCCGGTGAAAAATGAAATTGAAAAAAGGAAAGCCCCGATCCATAACCCTTCTTCCCGCAGTGCCATTCCTCCGGGGATTGGAGTGATGGACCGGTCGCGTTCAAACTATGGAGGCATGCGCCGAGGCTGATGTCAGAACAAAAATTCCTTCAAAAAGTTAGGGAAAAATTTACTAAGCCCGATCAAAATCTGATCCAAAAGGCTTTGGATTTTTCCCGCCAGCTGCATGCTAAGCAAAAGCGCTTATCCGGCGAGCCGTTTTTGATCCATCCATTATGCGTTGCCCAAACTCTGCTGAATTTAGGCATGGATGCTCCAACCATTGCCGCCGGACTTTTGCATGACAGTATTGAGGATGCCGAAATTTCCCAAGAAGAATTATCTAAGGAGTTCGGGAAAGAAATAGCGAGTTTGGTGGATGGCGTAACGAAACTTGGCCGCTTGGTTTTTGAATCAAAAGAACAAAGGCAGGCAGAAAATTTCCGCAAGATGCTCCTAGCAATGGGCAAAGACCTGCGCAGCATTATTATCAAGCTGGCGGATCGCTTGCACAATATGCAGACCTTAAGCCATATGCCGCCCAAAAAACAGCGGGAAAATGCCGAAGAAACCAGGGAAATTTTCGCGCCGCTGGCGCACCGCTTGGGAATGTGGCGCTTAAAATGGGAGCTGGAGGACTTGTCTTTCCGCTATTTGGAACCGGACCATTATGATTTGATTGCAAAAAAAGTTTCAGCTTCCCGCAGGATGCGCGAAAAATATATTTCTCTCTTTATCGAAGAAGTTATCAGGATATTGGATAAAATGCAGGTGAAAGCCCAAGTGTACGGCCGGCCCAAGCACTTTTCCAGCATCTTCCGCAAGATGCAGGCGCAAAATTTAGCTTTCGAAGAATTATACGATCTTTATGCGATCCGTATCTTGGTGGATTCTGTGCAGGATTGCTATGCAGTTCTGGGAACAATCCACGCGCATTTTAAGCCCGTACCCGGACGTTTTCGCGATTATATTGCCATGCCCAAAAGCAATGGCTACCAATCTTTGCATACTACAGTGATTGGCCTTGAAGGCCGGCCATTCGAGGTGCAGATCCGTACGCAAGAAATGCACCGCACTGCAGAATACGGCATTGCTGCGCATTGGAAGTATAAGGAAAAAATCACTGACAATAAGTTTGACGAAAAAATCGCTTGGCTGCGCCGGCTGCTCGAGACCCAAGGAGAACATAAAGATCCCCGGGATTTTATCGAAAACCTCAAGATCGATCTTTTTGAGGAAGAAATTTTTGTTTTTACTCCTAAAGGGGAAGTGATCAACCTTCCTTTAGATGCTACGCCGCTTGATTTTGCCTATCGCGTGCATACGGAAATCGGGCATCGCTGCATTGGGGCCAAGGTCAATGGCCGGATTGTGCCTTTGGAATCCCCCCTGAAAAGCGGGGATTTTGTAGAAATTCTAACCACCAAGAATAATTCTCCGCGCATGGGCTGGTTGAGTTTTGTAAAAACGTCAGGGGCCCGCTCAAAAATAAAAGCCTGGTTCAAAAAACAGAAACCGCCAACGGATTTTATTTTATCCGCCGCTAGCCGCAAAAAGAAAAAATCCGCATCTGCCGGAGTAAAAATTGAGATTGAAGCTTTTGACCGGGTGGGAGTCCTGAAAGATATCTTGGCCCGGATTGCAGAAATAAAAACCAATGTAGCCGGGGCCAATGTAAAAACCAAAAGAGGTTCAACCGCTGTCATCAGTTTGACTGTGGATATAAAAAATAAGCAGCATTTAAATGAAGTCATGAATGAAATAAAGAAGGTGTCAGATGTTTACCGGGTTATGCGCTGCGCCTGAAAAATTTTTTCGCGGAGCTTTGCAAAAGAACCGCATCAGCCATGCTTATATCTTATGCGGGGAAAATTGGGGAGCTGGCCTTGGGATCATCCGCGATTTGTTTTTTGCTTTAAACAATAAAGACGTAAAAGCTTTATCGGATGTGGACAAAAAAAGCCATCCGGACTGGTTTGAAATTGGGGAAGCCGAGGGGGAAAAGATAAAAATCGAAGCGGTTAAGGAGCTGGGAAAAATCGTGCGGCGCCAGCCCCTGCGCTCCCCTTATATTTTTTTAATCGTGCATCAAGCGGAAAAAATGACGCGCGAGGCAATTGCTGCTTTTTTAAAAATCCTGGAAGAACCTGATAATCCAGCGGTTTTTTTCCTTATTACTGGCCGGGAAAGTTTTTTGCCCTTGACCATACGTTCGCGCTGCCAAGTTTTGTATTTGCCGGATCAGGCTGGAATTAAGGCAAAGGATTTTGCTTTGCATATTACAGAAGCTTTTAATTATCTTGCAAAAAAAGATCAAGCCGGGTTTCTGAAAGTCGCAGATATGCTCTATAATAATAGGGAAGAAATTAACCTAGTTTTGGATGATTTTCTGCTTTTTTTGCGTGAAGCATGCCTAAAGAATTTGACGGATAAAAAATGGCGCCAAGCCATTGATCTGGTTTTTGAAGCAAAAAAAGAAATTGAAAAAGGAGCGCATTTGCGCTTGACGCTGGATCTTTTAGCCCTAGATTTAGGAGGAATTTTAAGTGGCGCAGCAGCTTGCAGTTAAAATCGGCCGGTTCGGCCATTTGTGCTTGTTTTCCGGATTAGAAGACAAAAACCTGAAGCTTTTTTCCAAAGTGGTAGTGCAAACCGACCGAGGATTAGAGGTTGGGGAATTGGTTTCTCTCCCGAAATGCGGAGCCAAAAATGCTACCAAAGAGATTAAGCTGAAAAAAATATTAAAATATTTGGACGACAAGGATAAAGCCCAATTGGAAAAGGTGGCAAAAAAAGAAGCACAAGCCCGGGAACTGATTGAAGCTAAAATAAAAGAATACGAATTGCCGATGCGCTTGTTTAGCGTAGAAGTCTTGTTCGACCTGAAAAGATGCGTTTTCTACTATAAAGAAACCGAAGAAAAAAAGTCCTTGAGCTTGCGGGATTTGCGGCGGGATTTATCCACGGCATTGATGATGAAAATAGAATTAAAATCCTTGACCGCGCGCGATGCTGCAAAACTAGTCGGCGGGTACGGGGTATGCGGGAAAGAATTATGCTGCTGTGCTTGGCTGGACAAGCCCCGCCAGGTCAGCGTTAAAATGGTCAAGCAACAGGGCCTATCGATTTCCCCCTCCAAAACTTCCGGGGCGTGCGGCAGGCTTTTATGCTGTTTGAGTTATGAAGCCGAGGGCGAACATCCCTAAAGCATGTCGTGGATTTAATTTCTGTGAATGAGTTTGAAAAATATGGTAAATTAATGCTAGTTATAAAAGAGAGGAGGTTTTTTTACAATGCCTCAATATGAGTTAAGAGACGGGGAACCATTAGATCGGGCGCTCCGTCGTTTCAAGCAAAAGATCCGCGAAGAGGGCATCATTAACGAGATAAAAAAAAGAGAGTTTTATGAAAAGCCCTGCCAGCAGCGCAGAAAGAAGCACGAAAAAGCTAAGATGCGTGAAATAAAACGCCGCCAGCGCGATGACCGCTAGAATAAAAGTCCTAGATCGCTATCTTTTATCCGAGTTGCTGGGGCCTTTTTTCATTGGGATATTAGGCTTTATTTTAGTTTTAATTACGGATCTTTTATTCACCTTTACGGATATGATTATCAATAAGGGGGTTCCGTTTGGCGCGGTCTTAAAGCTTTTGATCTTCAAGCTTCCGGCGCTTATGATTTTGACTTTTCCGGTTTCCACCCTTTTTGCCGTGGCTATGTGCCTGGGCCGGTTATCCAAAGACAGCGAAATCATAGCTTTAAGGACTTCGGGCATAACGCTTTTCCGCATTGCCCTGCCGATTGTCTTATTTTCCCTGGTGGTTTCGGGCGGGGCTTTTTTGACCAATGAATATCTGGTGCCTTATGCCAACGAGGTTTCGCAGGAAATTATCCAGCAGATTATCATGAAAAAACCCTTGCCCCAGCTCAAGGAAAAAGTTTTTTTCAAGGATGCGCAGGACCGCTATTATTACGTTGGCCGGGTGGATGAAAAAAACAACCAGCTCGAAAACATTATGATTTATGAAATGGGGGAGGGAAAATTTCCGCGCGTGATTATTGCGCAAAAAGCTACTTTCAAGGACCTGGTTTGGGACTTAAATAATGGGATTGTGCATAAATATGATGAAAAAGGCCACAATGAATACGAAGCCCAATTTGAGCATATGCGCGTTTTTGCCAATGAAGATGTCCTGCGCGTTGCGGACCAAAAGACTACCGAAGAAATGTCGGCGCGGGACCTTAAAATATTAGTTGCGCGCTTAAATAAAAGCGGAGTCTCGACCCAAGCTTTGACGGTAGATTTATACATGAAATATTCCGTGCCGCTTTCTTCTTTTATTTTTGCGCTGCTGGGAATTCCTTTGAGCCTGCCGTCGATCCGCAGCGGCCGCACTTGGGGCATGGTGATGTGCATTGTGGTCATGTTTACTTTTTATGTTTTTGCTTCGGTTTTTCGCTCGCTCGGCCGCGGCGCAATTTTGCCGCCCATCTGGGCAGCCTGGTTTCCGCAAATGCTTTTTGGATTTTTGGGCTTGCTGTTGATGTGGAGAGAATGGTATAAATAGAGGTTGAATATGCCAAGCGTTCTAATCGATCATCCAGCGTTTGAAAATGCGGCCCGCCTTTTGCAGGAAGGCTATTATCATCGCGCCAAAGATGCGTTTGTTCATTTGCTTAAAAACCGGCCGCGGTTAAAAGGCGAAATTACTTTGGCTTACGAGAAAACTATCCAGCAAAAGCCGCAGGATATTTCCTTGCGGTTATCCTTGGCGGATTTTTTTATTTCGCTGATGGATTTTCCTTTGGCTCAGATTGAGCTGGAAGAAATTTTGGATTTATCCCCGAAGAATATAGAAGCTTATAATACCCTGGGTCGCCTAATGATTATGCAAAAGCGCACGCGCGATGCGATTTTGCTTTTGGAAAGGGCGCTCAAAAAAAATATCAAAGACATTATCTTAACTGAAATGCTGGCAAGCGCTTATTTAAAAGAAGAAAATCTTTCCCAAGCAGTTAAATTATACGAAGAAGTCCTAAAATACGATCCAAACAACAAGCGCGTCTTGAGGATTTTGGGCGATCTCTATGCCCGGCTTTTGCGCTATGAAGAATCCGCCCGCATGTATTCTGCCATGTTTTCTGATGACCCGCAGGTGGTGCGCGAAGTGACGCTGCGCCTAGAAGATTTAAAGCAAAAAGAAGAAAACAGCATTTTGATCCGCGAACTTCTGGCAGAAGTATATCTCAAATCCCTTAAGCCGGATAAGGCTTCCGTGGAATACCGCGCGATTTTGGCAATTGACCCTAAAAAAATATCCGACTTGCTAAGTAAATATAAAGCGATTTTAAAAACTTATCCTGACCATCCGGAAACTGTAATCGCCCTAGCCGAAGGGCTAGTCATGCAAAATGAATTTAGCGAAGCGGTCGAAGCTTATTCTAAGCTTTTGCAGCGCCGCCAAGAGTTTGCTGATATGGTCATAAAAGGGTATCAAAAAATTTTGGAAAAATGTCCGCAGCAGGTTATGGCCTTGCAGTATCTCGGCGAAGCCTTTTTGCTCAAGGGTAATTACCATGAAGCCTTGAATACTTTCCGCTATTTGATAAAAATTGATCCTTCTTCTGCGGACTATGTTTTTAAAAAAGTGCGCGAGGTCTTAAAAAGTTCCCCAAATTTAATTTTGGCCAAGCTGGCCGAAGGCGAAGCTTTTATCGCCAAGGGGGATTATTCCAGTGCGATTTCCCGGGCCGAAGAAATTATTTCTATTGACAAAAAAAATGCCGAAGCTTATGTGCTATTGGGCGATGCTTTTTCCTTGTCAAAAATTTCCCGCAAAGCCAAGGATGCTTTTTTACAAGCTTTGAAAATCGACCCCTTTAATGAAAAGATCCACCAGAAATACCGCACGGTCAAGGAAAAAGAAACCCTTATGGAAATTGAAAGCTTGAATAAAAAGTCCGAAGAAGATGTCTGGCGTTTTTCTTTGCATCTTGATTTAGCCAAGCTTTATCTAAAAATTTTTGACCGGGATAAGGCGATCAAAGAGCTGCAAACCGCCTTAAAAGACGCATCGCGTGCGCCTTTTGCCCTCCAGCTTCTAGGGGATGTTTTTGCCAGCCAAGGCAAGTACCATTTAGCAGCTGCGCAATATGAAAAAGCCTTGCAAAAAGTTCCTCCGGAGCTGGCAGAATTTGGAAGAAGAGCCAAATTTAACCTAGGGATGGTTTTTGAGGCCCAGGGCCTTTTGATGAAAGCCGCGGCAATTTATGAGGAGATTTTGCAGGAGGATATTGATTTTTGCAATCTCAAGGAAAAACTAAAGCATCTTAAATCCAGCAAGCTATTTAATATCCGCAATAAAAAAATAATTTGCTGTTTGGAAGAATACGGCCGCAAAAATGTTATAGGGTTATGGGGCCGGGACCTTATTTACAACCGCTATGAAAAAGACAAGGATTTTGATGTTTCTTTTGGCCAGAGCCATAATAACAGCGGCTTTGATTTTTTTATGAAGGGCATGTATGAGGCGGCTAAGGAAGAATTTTCCTTATCCGTGGGCATGGACAATAAATTTGCTGCCGCGCTGAATAATTTAGGCACGGCTTTGATGCGCGAAGGGGCATTTGATGATGCAAAAACCAAGTTTAAGGCCGCGCTTGATATTGAAGAAGATTCTCCTGTAGTCCTGAATAATCTGGCCTTAACTTATTTTTTAAAGGAAGAAACTGCTAAAGCCAAGGAGCTTTTACAGCGCGCACTGGAGCAAGACGCGGATTTAAGCGTTGTAAAAATGAATTTAGGCGATGTTTGTTATTTTAAAGGCGATGTAGAAGAAGCCCTAAGTGCCTATAAGTCAGTCAAGAATTTTGATGTGCTTTCGGATCTGGCGCAAAAAAGACTTTTATATAAAATCCCGGAAGATTAATGTTCCTCAAAAAAATTTTGCCTCTTTGGTGTTTTTTGTTTTTTATCTTTGCGGGAAATGCTTTAGCTGAAGATGTTACGACTTACCTGAAATCCAAGTATTTGAAATATGATGAGAACCGCGATACGGTTTTTGCCTCGGGCGAGGTCAAGGTGCGGCTGGGGGATATCTATGTTTCTGCTGACCGCTTATACATGAATGTAAAAACCAATTACTTGTCCGCAGAGGGAAATGTTGCGATTGAAGCTCCAGGATATCATGCTTCTTCTGACGATATCTTTTACGATATTGACAATGACCAGACCGCTTTTAAAAATTTCAATGCGGTTTTTGAGCCCAGCCGCGTCAAAGGGAAAGTTTTTATTTCTGCGCAAAAATTAGTTGATTTGGGCCAGGATCTCAAAGGGGAAAACGGTTCAGTAACTACTTGTGATTATGAGCACCCGCATTATATGACCCGCGCGCGCTGGATAGAATTTTATCCGGATGACAAGGTGATTGCTTATAGCGCAACTTTTTATATAAACGGGGTGCCGTGCTTTTGGCTGCCGGTAGTTGTTTACAATTTGAAAGACCGCCGCGCCAAAATGCCTTCGATCGGCAATAACCCGGTGGAAGGGGACTTTGTCAAAAGCGCCTGGGATTATTATTTCAACCGCGACCAAAATGGCTTGCTCCTAGTAGATATTATGAGCAAAAAAGGCTTGGGCTTGGGATTGGATCATGATTACCGCATCAATGAAAGAAACAGCGGGAATTTTTATTTATACAATGTAAATGAAAAAGATACGCCATATGTAGATTGGGTTACCCGGTTAAAGCACAATGTGGTTTTGAGCAAAGGTGCGCAATTGGCGCTGGGCTATACCGCAGCTTCCATGTACCTTTTGCCGCAGGGCAGCCGGCTCAACCAAAACGAATATACGGTTAATTTTTCGTATAACTTGGACCGCCAGCTCTATTTTAATGCGCGGGAATTTATTAATAATGATGCTAAGCAAGAAGATAATTCTCTTAATTTTAAGCATGTTTATAAGGATATGTCCACGAGTTATTCTTATAGTTTTTCCCGGCTTTTAAATGCGCCTTTTTGGAGCCAGCAGTCCAATCATTTGCAGCACAGCCAAAACTTAAGCTCTAATTTATCCTTATCCTTGGACGCGCCTTATAAGCATTACCAGCCTACCTCCAGCAGCTTGCCGGACCAGCGTATGGATCCCAGCTATGTTTTATCTTATCGCCAAAAAGAATATGATATTGCTTTCAAAGAAAACTGGTATTTGGATTTGGATGCGGATAATGTCAAATCAGATGATACAACAGTTGAGTTTATAGAAGCGCATCCAGAAGTCTTAATCAGCTTAAAAAAATTCAAAGTTTTGACTTTTGACGTGGGGCCGCGTTTTGAATACGGGTATTATCGGGAAAAAAGATATGTGCCGGTTTTGGGCCGCTTGTATGATTTTTCTACTAACCGTTATAAGGCTGGAGTAGATATCAATCGCACTTTTCCGCTTATTTTTGCTACGAGCTTATCTTTGGGCTGGAACTTATCCCAGCTGCAATATGCAACTGGAGATGAGCGCTATACTTATGCCGAAGCCTATGGCTTAAATACCGAAGCTTTTTCTTTTATCCGCAATAATTTGGGTTTCAGCCGCAGTTTGACCGAAGGGAATTCTCCTTTTGGTTTTGATACTAAAGGTGCAAATACTTCGCTTTTGAATGAAAAGCTTACCTTTTACTATCAGCAATTATTTGACTGGTATTTTGATTACGGTTTTAATTACCTGACGCAAAAGCATCAAGATATCAATACTGTTTTGCGGGTTGTGCCTTCTCCTAAACTTGAATTTAATGCCCGTTCCGGCTGGTCGATTGAAAGCCAAAAATATTTGGATCTGGGGCTGGGGTTTAATTTCCGGCCAGTAGAAAAAGCGCAGTTCAGGGCGCATTGGACGAGCGATGTGAATAATGGTTTGCTTAAGACCGCGGATACTTTTTTAGATTTAGAAATAGGTAATAATTGGCAGTCGCGCTGGCGAATTATCCTGGGCCACCAGTGGGAATTTTATAAAAAGAGCTTTGAATTAAAGGATGTAGTTGTCATAAAAGACTTGCATTGCTGGGAAGCCAAGTTCCGTTATGTTGAAATATTCAAGGAGTTTAGTATATCATTCACTT
Organism: uncultured bacterium; assembly: GCA_964528395.1. GTDB lineage: Bacteria > Margulisbacteria > WOR-1 > CAZGTC01 > CAZGTC01 > CAZGTC01. Next base: position 244,086 of record CAZGTC010000002.1, on the reverse strand, counting down.
TAAAGGCTTTTCCGGATGAGCCGATTGGCTGGGGCAGCGGCAAAGGATTTTCTTTTGAGACTTTGAATAAAGCAGTTGGAGAAGCGACCCAGAATTTCCAACAGCCGTCGCCATCGAGGTTATAAAAAATATGCGCTTAAATTTAACTTTGTTCTTATTATTGTTAATATCATTGCTATTGTTGCTCGGCTGCGCCCGCACAGTTACAAATACTTTTACTTCAGGCACGGTATTTAATTTATCTGCAGAATTTTCACAAACTCTTAATCTGGTGGATAACCGCTATTTTTTGATTATAACAACCAATGAAGCATTTTCCCTGCCGCAGTATCCGCGCGAACTGGTTGAGCCCGGCCTTCCTCCCAAGGATAAGAATATCAGCTATGATTTATATAATTATTACCAGGGCTGGGATGCTTATGTTATATCAGACAACAGCGGGAATTTTACTTTGGTTAAAGGCCCTTTTCGGTCATCCAGCGAAGCTTATTCTAGCTATACGCGGATTTCACTGGAGCGCTTAAATGCCGCCAATAATAAAGTCAGCTTTAGCTTTCGCCTGGATCAGGCTTATGGGGCTGCGGTTCCAAGCCGGGTTTATTTTGATATTGTTTCAGTGGATAAAAATAATATTATCCGCGACCGCATTGCTCCAGCCGGATATTCAATCCAACTTATTCAGGGAGAGCAGGTCAGCCAGAGCGAAAGAACAAATGCTGATATTGATGCAGCCTTAGACCTTAAGCAATATTTGGTGAAAATAGAATAATATGCTGATATTTTTATCTTTAATTTTATTAGTTTTGGCTTATCCGCCATTTAACTTGGGGATATTAATTTTATTTGCTTTTATACCGTTATTTATATCCTTGTTTTATGCCAAAGATTTTAAAAGCACTTTAGGGCAAGCCTTATTTTTTGCTTTTGCTTTTCATTTATATAGTTCCTGGCCGATTTTAGTTTTGAATAAATACGTAGGTTTTTGGCCGACTTTAGCTTGGATCGGATTTTCTTTATACGGGGCGCTTTTTTTCCTTTTGCCATCCGGAGCCGTTTATTTTTTAAAAGATAAGCCAGCAGGCAATTTCCGTAAAATATCTTTTATTTTAGGATTAAGTTCAGCTTGGGTAATGATGGAATATTTCCAGTCTTTTGGGCTTTTGGCAACTACCCAAGATTCATTAGCTTATTTTTTGTCAGATTATCCCGTGCTTTTGCAGTCCGCCAGTTTTTGGGGGATGTACGGGATTTCGTTTTTGATTATTTTGGCCAATGTGCTTCTTGCTCTTTTTATGGTTGAAAAAAACAAAGGACGCTGGGTTTGGCTGGGGATTTTTCTTTTAATATGGGGAGGAAATGCTTTTTGGGGGGCAGGGCAGATGGCGCAAAAACTACCTCAAGCCCAAGCTTCTTATAATTTAGCCTTGATCCAGGGCAATATTCCACAAGAAAAAAAGCTGGATTATAATTTAATGATTCCCAATGTTGAAAAGCATAAGCTTTTGACCCGCCAGGCTAAAGAAAAAAACAAGGGAATCGACCTTGTAATTTGGCCGGAAACCGCGATCAATGCTTATTTGAACCGCACGCCAGCTGTGCGCGAATATATTTTTGATTTTTTGCAAAAAGAACAAATAGTTTTATTAACCGGGGCTTCTTATTATGAAAGCAACCGCGCCTACAATTCGATTTATTTGATTAATTCACAGCGCCAGGTGCTTGGCCGCTATGACAAGGAAAATCTGGTGGCTTTTGGCGAATATCTCCCTTTTCGCTCGCTGCTGCTTGGATTGTTTAAGGACTCCGGTTTTTTTGCCATGGATTATTCTTCGAATCCAGTGCCAGTTGTTTTGCGATACAAAGACTTATCGATTGCGCCTTTGATTTGCTTTGAATCCCTTTTTCCGGATTTGGTGCGCAAAAGGGTTTTGATGGGAGCAAATTTCATCTTAACTCTTACGAATGATGCTTGGTTTGTGTATCCATTTGCTGCACAGCAGCATGCCCGAGCCGGGGTCTTGCGCGCAATTGAAAACCGCAAGTTTTTTGCCCAGGCCGCCAATACCGGCATTTCTTTTGTGGCAGATCCATATGGCCGGGTGCTTATAAAATCAATTTTGAACCAAGAGTCTATCTTGATGCAAAAAGTTTATCCCTTATCCGGCCAGACCTTTTATTCTAAATGGGGTAATTTTGTCGTTGGCTTATCTTTTATGTTTCTTTTACTGGCGTTTTTTCTCCGGCGCTTTTTCACCTAGCTTGACCTCTTCTTTTTTAGTATAATATTACCTAATTTGTGAGGCTTTTTATGCGTGCAGTTCTGGTATTAGAAGACGGCTCGGTTTTTGAAGGCAAGTCCTTTGGCGCAGCCGGGGAACGGGTGGGGGAGATTGTTTTTAATACTTCTATGACCGGCTACCAAGAGATATTAACCGACCCATCTTATTGCGGACAAATGGTCATTATGACCTATCCTTTAATCGGCAATTACGGCATAAATGATGAAGATAGCGAATCTGCCAAGCCTTGGGCCGAGGCTTTGATTGTTAAAGAACATAGCCCCATTGCTTCCAATTTCCGACAGACGTCTTCTTTGTCTGAATATTTAAAAAAGCATAAAATCCCAGCTATCGAAGGCATTGATACCCGGGCTCTTACCCGTAAAGTGCGCATCCAAGGAGCCATGCGCGCGATTATTTCTACCCATAATACTGAAATAGAATCCCTGCTAAAAAAAGTAAAAGCTGCTCCAGAAATGACAGGTCGTGACCTGGCTTCTGAAGTGACTTGCCAAAAAACTTATGTTTGGCCAGGCTCTGAAGAAAACAAGCTGCATGTTGTAGCTTATGATTTTGGCATTAAATATAATATTTTACGCAATTTAGCTTTAGCGGGCTGCAAAATTACGATTATTCCAGCGCAAACCCCAGCAGAAGAAGTTCTGGCCATGGATCCTGATGGCGTATTTTTATCTAATGGCCCGGGCGATCCAGCGGCGGTAGGATATGCTATTTCAAATATTCAAAAGCTTTTGGGGAAAAAACCGATTTTTGGCATTTGCCTCGGGCATCAATTATTGGGATTAGCATTAGGGGCAAAAACTTTCAAGCTAAAATTCGGCCATCATGGCGGCAACCAGCCGGTGATGAACTTAAAAAATAAGGCCGTAGAAATTACCGCGCAAAACCATGGATTTTCCATTGATCCTGAAACTTTGCCCAAGGATGAAGTAAAAGTAACGCATATAAATTTAAATGATAAAACTGTGGAAGGCTTGCGGCACAAAAAATTGCCGATCTTTTCCGTGCAGTACCACCCCGAAGCTGGGCCCGGTCCCCACGATGCCAATTATTTATTCAAGGAATTTGTGGAGATGATGCATGCCTAAACGTACAGATATAAAAAAAATAATGATCATTGGCGCAGGCCCGATTGTGATTGGCCAAGCTTGCGAGTTTGATTATTCCGGATCCCAAGCCTGCAAGGCCCTTAAGCAGGAAGGTTATCAAGTTGTTTTGATCAACAGCAATCCCGCGACTATTATGACAGATCCTGAACTTGCGGACCGCACGTATGTTGAGCCGGTCACTCCGGAAATGGTAGAAAAGATTATTGAAAAAGAGCGGCCGGATGCGCTTCTTCCTACTTTGGGAGGGCAGACCGGATTAAATACTGCGGTTAAAGTGGCAGAAAATGGAGTGCTAAAAAAATACAATTGCCAAATGATCGGAGCTTCTCTAAAAGCCATAAAAATGGCCGAAGATCGGGAATTGTTTAAAGAAGCGATGCAGGATATTGGATTAGACCTTCCGCGCTCTGGTTTTGCGCATAACATGGACCAAGCGCGTGAAGTTATGGAAAAAATCGGCTTGCCGCTGATTATCCGTCCCAGTTTTACTCTGGGAGGAACTGGTTCGGGCATGGCCTACAATATTGATGAGTTTGAAAATGTGGCGAAGTGGGGGCTGGAGTCTTCCCCGATTTCTGAAATTTTAATTGAGGAATGCTTGTGGGGATGGAAAGAATATGAGCTCGAAGTTATGCGTGACCTTAAAGACAATGTTGTAATAATTTGCTCGATCGAAAACTTTGATCCCATGGGCGTGCATACTGGCGATTCCATTACCGTTGCTCCAGCCCAAACCCTGACAGACCGCGAGTACCAAGTTATGCGCGATGCTGCCATAAAAGTTATCCGCAAAATCGGCGTGGATACCGGCGGCTCCAATATCCAGTTTGCCGTGCATCCCAAGACCGGACGCATGGTGGTCATTGAAATGAACCCGCGCGTTTCGCGCTCATCGGCCTTAGCTTCTAAAGCCACGGGTTTTCCGATTGCCAAAATTGCAGCCAAATTAGCCGTGGGATATACCCTGGATGAAATCCCCAATGATATTACTAAAGAGACCCCAGCGTCTTTTGAGCCAACCATTGATTATTGCGTGGTAAAAATCCCGCGCTTTACCTTTGAAAAATTTCCTGGAGCAGAAGATGTGATCGGGACTTCCATGAAATCCGTAGGAGAAACCATGGCCATTGGCCGGACTTTTAAAGAAGCTTGGCAAAAAGGCCTGCGTTCTTTAGAAATTAGCCGGGCAGGCTGGGGGGCGGACGGCAAAGATGATATTAACCCGGATCTTTTGGCGAATAAACTAAGCATTCCAAATTCCGAAAGGGTTTTTTACATTAAATATGCTTTGGAACAGGGCAAAAGCATTGATGAGATTTATGAAATGTCCAAGATCGATCCCTGGTTTTTAGAAAATCTCCGCCAAATTGTAGAAAAAGAAAAACAGCTAAAAACTAAAGAAGCGCTTACAGATTTAACTAAAGAAGAATTGTTTGAGGCCAAGCAATATGGTTTTTCGGACAAGCAATTAGCTTTTATTTATAAAACTACTGAAGATAAAGTGCGCCAGCACCGCATCAAAATGGGAGTGGAGGCGGTTTTTAAATTAGTTGACACCTGTGCTGCGGAATTCGAGGCTTATACTCCTTACTATTATTCTACTTACGACCAAGAAAATGAAACTCGCGAAAGCCAAAAAGAAAAAATTATGATCTTGGGGGGCGGGCCAAACCGCATTGGCCAAGGCATTGAGTTTGATTATTGCTGCGTGCATGCTTCTTTTGCAGCGCGCGAAATGGGTTTTGAATCTATTATGGTGAACAGCAACCCAGAAACAGTTTCAACAGACTATGATACTTCGGATAAGCTCTTTTTTGAGCCTTTGACGCGCGAAGATGTTTTAAATATTATTGAACGCGAAAAGCCTAAAGGAGTAATTGTGCAGTTCGGAGGACAAACTCCTTTAAATTTAGCGATTCCTTTGCAAAAAGCCGGAGTCCAGATTCTTGGAACTTCGCCTGAAAGTATTGATCGGGCCGAAGATCGAAAATTATTTCAGGAACTTTTACATAAGTTAAATTTAAAGCAGCCGGAAAATGGCATTGCCACTTCAAAAACCGAAGCCAAAAAAATTGCTTCAGAACTTGGTTATCCAGTTTTGGTTCGTCCTTCGTATGTTTTGGGAGGGCGAGCCATGCAGATCGTATATGATGAAAGCGAATTAGATGAATTTATCCAAAAAGCGGTTAAGGCTTCACCCAACCGCCCGATTTTAGTGGATAAATTTTTGGAAGATGCAATAGAAGTGGATGTAGATTGTGTTTCGGACGGGAAAGAATCAGTTGTCTGCGGTATTATGGAGCATATTGAAGAAGCTGGCATCCATTCCGGAGATTCAGCTTGCTGTTTGCCGACTTTTTCTTTAAGTTCTGCGATTGTGAGCCAAATCCGCAAAGCAACGCATGCTTTGGCGGAAGAGCTAAAAGTGTGCGGTTTGATGAATATCCAGTACGCGGTAAAAGATGGGGTTTTATATGTTTTGGAAGTTAATCCCCGTGCTTCCCGTACTGTACCGTTTGTTTCTAAAGCCACGGGTATTCCCTGGGCAAAAATTGCTACAAAAGTGATGCTGGGCCAAAGCTTAAAAGATCTTGGCATCCACAAAGAATGCGAAATGAAACACTATGCAGTCAAAGAAGCGGTTTTTCCTTTTAACCGTTTTCCTGGGGTGGATACGGTTTTGGGGCCAGAAATGCGCTCAACTGGAGAAGTCATGGGCATTGATCCGGACTTTGGCACGGCTTTTATGAAGAGCCAGATTGCAGCTGGCCAAAATCTGCCTTTGGAAGGAAAAATATTTATTTCAGTCAAAGATAAAGACAAGCGGCCAATCGCAAATATTGCAAAGAAGCTGGCAGAAATGGGATTTTCTCTTGTGGCCACCAGCGGCACAGCCGAAGTTTTTAAAAAGAATGCCATCCCAGTTGAAGAAGTTTTTAAGCTCAATGAAGGCCGGCCGGATATTTTGGACCTAATCAAGAACAAAGAAATTGCTTTGGTGATCAATACCCCGGATGATAAAAAAACCAAAAAAGACGAGACCATTATCCGCTCTGCGGTGGTGATGCAGGGAACCCCTTTAATTACTACAGTTTCCGGAGCCAAGGCTGCGCTAAACGGCATTTTAGCGGCCAAGCAAAAAGGTTTTAGTGTCACAGCCTTGCAGGATTATCATTAATGATAAGGCAACCAGGGGTCGAGGTTTCAAGGGATCAAGGGATAAAAAAATGCGTAAAATAGTATTCTTTTTATTATTGATTTCATTTTTATCTTCTTATGCTTTAGCTTTTTCGGTAGCGCCGGAAACGCCGGGGAAAAAACAGAGCCAATTGGCGCGCTTTTCCGAAACCATCATTATCCGCGAAAAAGGGTTTACTTATAAATCAATTGCAATTTATATTGAAGCCTTTGATCAATTCCATAATCTTTTAGGGCCGGCTCCGCTCAAGGCCGGGGAGGATAATTTTCTGCGCGTGCGCGTAAAAAATATTTATTCTTCACCAGTATACCTGAAAATACAAAAGCCTTTTTCTTCCTGGTACAACCAGCTTTCTTTTAGTGCGCTGGAACCCAATTTTGACTATTCGAATTCCCCGATCGAATTTAAAAACCGCAAGAAATTTTTTAGTGATTGGGATGAGATTGCTTATTCTTTTGAATATCTTTTGCCGGTTAGGGAAGAAGTGCAGTTTTATGTTATGCTGCAGCCGCAAGCCAGCGTTAATCCAGAGTTGGAATTCAGTTTTCTTTTTGCCATAGATCCAGCAAACAAAGGTTTTTACGAAAACTATTCCGAACTACGCGAACGCGTGCTTTTCTTTATAGAATAGTTTGATTCTGCAGGTAATTTCAGCCGGTTACATTTTGTAACCAACTCATTTTTTTTAGCTTTGTTGGGGGGACTAATCGTAACCGAGGTTGTCTCAAGGATGAGCCCCGCCTGACCGGCCGGCAGGCATCCTTCTGAACTGCGCGAACGCGTGCTTTTCTTTATAGATCAAATTTAACTAAAGTTCCTGTTCCAATCATAGAGTTATTCGATAATTGTGATGTCCCAACAAATAATACTGATTCATTGCCATGCAGATTTAATCCTAATGGTCTCAAGTCTAATATTATGATTTTGGCACTATCCGTATCAGAATTTTCAATAGAGAGCACTATCGTTTCCATAACCGCAACTATAAGCTGGCCAGATTTTTCATAAACTCTTACAGCAGGATGAATCGGAACAGATGCTTCTACAATTGTGACAAAGGTCTTTAATTTGGAATCTGCTAATGCTTGCATCCAAATCATAGGCTTTTCACCTTTACCAATCACTAAAGGCAGAACCTCTCCGACTGCAAGAACATGCCCCCCATCTTTTATTGAATTGCTGCAAATATTAAGAATTTTATAAGGTACATAAGAATTAGGTAGATTTTTAGTGGTAATCATTGACTTCGCCTCCAAACTGTTTTGTGTTTTGTTGCATTTTTGAAATGTTTCTCGATGTCGTTGATTGCACATTTATAATTGTTTGGCATGAATGATCCAATTCCGTAAAGGATAAGAGAAATTACTATGCCTATTACTAGGGTAAGCCATTCACCGTTTTGAATGTTTGTTTTATTATCCATGAATTGTAAATACAACTTAGGTATTAGAGTTAAGCCAAACCCAACTGTTGCCATAAATGAGTTCATTGCCCAAGAATAGGTGATTGGTTTATCATTTTTTATCCGCTCGAAATCCACTTGCGTTAATTGATAGTTTTCTTGCCAAGTACCAACTGAACAATTAGACAATATATTTTCTCCTGCGACGTATGATTCAGCAAGAACCTCATTTTTAATAACATTTTTTCCCATCAATTACTCCGTTAACTTATGATCTTTGTTAATCATTCCTACTTTATCTTTTTTTGCTGTTGTTCTGGCGGAAGATAGTTTTCGGATGTGATGACGCTTTTTCCGGTTTTTTCCTCCAGCTCCAAACGGGCATTTTTTGCAATTTTTCCGCCTTTTTTGGCTGGAACTTTATTTTCTTCCAAACCTTTAGTTTGCATTGTTTCAGCAATTTGCCGGGTAGAAAGTTCTGCCAAAGCCGTAAAAACCAATTCGGCATCGGACATATGGTCGCGCAGATTTTGTGTCTTGAGATTTTTGAGGTTTTTATGTTCCTTGACCGATAAATCGCTCCATTCCTCATGGATGATATTAGTTAAAATTGCGTATTCATCTTGTTCTTTGACCTCATTGTTTTTCCAATAATCTGTCAGTTTATTCCTGATTTCCTGTCCCATCATCCGCTGTTGTATCCACTTTTCACTTCGCCCCATTTTCTGCCAGTATTCTCTGGATCGATCTAATGCTTTTCCTGGATCACCCATCTCTTGCATTCTTTCATAACCGACTTTTGCCAGCCAGAGCTTGATGGGTTCAGCTTTAGGGCTCGGGATAGATTGAACCAAGCGCAGTAATGTTTCAACATCAGCTGCATCTGTTGCATAATATTTTCCATCGTCAGCCATAAATTTCAGTTGGTTACATTTTGTAACCGACTCATTGCCTTCTTTCTTTAAACGGTTTTTTAAAACTTTCCAATAGTTTCGAGCTGCCTGATAATCCGATTGTTGTATCAGAACCTGTAAAATGTCAACCACCGCAAAATACCACTTTTCTTCTTTCTCGTTCCAAATCCTCCGAACTTTTTGACCTTCAAAGATTGTTAATGATTTTTTATTATTCATATCTTGTAATTATATAATAATCTCAATAGCCTTGGTAGTATTGTTTTCAAAATATCATTATTTGTGTATAATATGCCTTCTTATGTTCAGGATTTTAGAAAAACAAAGGTTAGCTGATAATCTCGTAAAATTGGTAATCGAAGCCCCGCGCGCTAGCCGCTCCGCCCAGGCCGGCCAATTCGCTATCATCAAGATCAGCGAAAAAGGCGAACGCGTGCCTTTAACCATTGCAGACCGGGATGCAGCAAAAGGCTCGGTTACGATTATTGCTCAAGAAGTTGGAGCAACTACCCGTTATTTAGGCAGTTTGAAGGCCGGAGATTCTATCGAACATTTTCTTGCGCCTTTAGGCCACCCTTCAGAAATTGAGAATTTTGGCACTTGTTGTGTAATTGGAGGAGGGGTGGGGATTGCAGAAATTCTTCCGCAAGTTCGTGCTTTAAAAGAAGCGGGTAATAAAGTTATTACCATTATCGGTGCGCGCACTCAAAAGTTATTAATATTGGAGTCAGAGCTTCGCGCTTTGAGTTCTGAACTCTATGTTATGACCGATGACGGCTCTTATGGTGAAAAAGGTTTTGTCACTCAAAAGATGGAAGAAATTATAAAAAGGGAGCCAGTTAATCGAATTTTTGCCGTGGGCCCGGTTCCGATGATGGCGGCAGTGGTCAAAGCAACAAAACCCCACAATATAAAAACCATTGTTAGCTTAAATCCCATTATGCTGGATGCAACCGGCATGTGCGGAGTATGCCGGGTTGTAGTTGGAGGAAAAGTAAAATTTGCTTGCGTAGACGGCCCGGAATTTGACGGTCACGAAGTGGATTTTCAAGACCTAACCAACCGCTTATCAACTTATATCCAAGAAGAAAGCTCTGCCAAAGAGCATGTTTGCAAAGTATTAGGGGTGAAAATGTGAGCAGCGAAAAATGCCCGGGAGTTAATTTTTGCATGATGCCGGAGCGCAAGGCCGAGGAAAGAATTAAGGATTTTGAAGAAGTAGCCTTGGGCTTGACCAAAGAAGCTGCGATTAAAGAAGCCAAGCGCTGCATCCAATGCAAAAATCCCCAATGCGTCAAAGGCTGCCCGGTTGAAGTTTTGATCCCGGAATTTATCAAAGAAATTGCAAATGAAAATTTTCCTGCTGCAATTAGTAAATTAAAAGAAAAAAATGCATTGCCCGCGATTTGCGGCCGGGTTTGCCCGCAAGAAGACCAGTGCGAAAAAATGTGCATTCTCGGTAAAAAGGGCACACCTATTCGCATCGGATATTTAGAAAGATTTGCTGCAGACCAGGAGAAACAGAACATAGAGCACAGAGCACAGAGCACGGAACATAGGAAGGGGAAAAAGGTGGCAGTCGCAGGATCAGGTCCGGCTGGACTTACTTGTGCCGGGGAATTGGCTAAAATGGGATATCAAGTTACGCTATTTGAATCCCTAGATACCCCTGGCGGAGTTTTGTCTTACGGCATTCCCCAATTCCGCTTGCCCAAAGAAATTGTTGCCCGCGAAGTGGATTTTGTCAAAAGTCTAGGGGTTGATTTGCAGCTGGATGTTTTGGTTGGCCGCACGGTTTCTATCCAAGATCTTTTTAATGAAGGATACAAAGCGATCTTTTTAGGGGCTGGGGCAGGGCTTCCAAATTTTATGCGTGTTCCAGGGGAAAATTTAAAAGGGGTTTTATCCGCGAATGAATTTTTAACCCGCGTTAATCTTATGAAAGCTTATAAATTTCCTGAATATTTAACTCCAGTAAAGCTTGGCAAAAAAGTTGCAGTAATCGGTGCAGGCAATGTGGCCATGGATGCAGCCCGCTGTTCCCTGCGCTTGGGGGCGCAAGAGGTGACGATTGTCTACCGCCGCACTGAAAAAGAAATGCCTGCGCGTATCGAAGAAATTGAGAGGGCCAAAGAAGAAGGCGTAAAATTTGTTTTACTGGCTGCACCCACCCGGGCGATTGGTGATGAAAACGGCTGGGCTAAAGAAATGGAATGCATCAAGATGAAGCTCGGAGAACCAGATGCTTCGGGCCGCTGCCGGCCAGTTCCCCTTGAATCTTCGGAATATATTATGCCAGTTGAAACAATTATTGTGGCAATTGGACAAACTCCTAATCCTTTAATTCCTAAAGCGGATCCGCGCATAAAAACCGAAAAATGGGGCGGGGTAATTGTGGACGAAAACAGCATGACCTTCGAGCCCGGAGTTTTTGCGGGCGGGGATTTGGTGCGCGGGGCTGCTACTGTAATTTCTGCTATGGGGGACGGTAAATATGCCGCGCAATCAATGGATCGTTTCTGCGCTAATCTTCAATAATATATTTCTTCTTTTGTTGCTCGTATTTTATTTTTGATTCGCTGTTAGCTATTTTTTTTAGGCAAATATAAGGTCCGGGGTGGAGATGGGTTTGGGTAATGGGAGTGGTTAAGATATAGTCTTCGTTTCCAGAGGAGTTTTCAGCTTTAAAAATTGATTGTACCAGGCTGGAGGTTTGGCCGCGGGTTTTGGTTTCAAGAATAGTATAAAAGAGAATTTCTGGATTAATCATTGCTTTGGAAATCAAAGCTTTTATTTCTTCAGCTTCAATGGTAGCTCGTTTAGTTTCCCAAATTTTTTCCGTCCAACTGCTGGGAAATCCTGCATTAAAAACCAATCTTGCGCTCCTAAGTTCGCTAAACCCATAAAACTTATACAAAAGAGCAATATTTTCTCCCTCGTCTCGCATTTCTTTAAAAATAATCCGCGGAAATTCTTCGCCTTTGCCTTTTAGTTTGAGATCAAACCAGAGCCAGGCATTTTTTATCTGTTCTCCAAAAAACTTATGTTTTATGTTTGGAAAGATCATCAAATTTTTGTAAGTTTCGGATTCAATATAGCTTTTTTGGAAAATCGGCAGGTAATAGCAGTGGTCATTGGTCCCGGTCATAAAAAGCATCTCTGATTTTTGCTGGGATAAGACATTTTTTGGATCGATCAAAGAATCCCAAATTTGCCGCTCGCCTTCGGACATTTTATCAAAAAGCGATTGCCAGGTGGATTCTTCTTGGATATGGCCGGACCCGTAAACATTAATAAAAGTTTTTATGCGGCTGTCCACCCCGTTGGTCAAAAGGGTCAAAACCCCGCCCCAAGAAAGCCCGATCATGCCGATGTTTTGGGGATCAACTTCTTTTTGCGCTGCCAAAAAAGAAATTGAGGAGCGCACCGCTGCCACAGCATGGCAAAGGTAATTTTCATCCAGCGGCATAGTTTTTAAAAGTTGGGAAACTGTCATATTCGGGCCAGTTGATTTTGATAAGCTGCGATTTTCTCCTTTGCCCGGAAGGTCAATGCTTAATACTGCATAGCCGCGATTAGCCCAGCTGATATTGCGGCTTAGGACTGCGTGCCCGCCTCCGCCATGGCTGATAAGGATTGCCGGCAAATTGATCGCTTTTCTTGGAAAAGAAAAATAACCGAATATTTTTGAAGTTTTTCCTTTGTATTGTATGCTGTTAATATAGATGGTTTTTGTAACAATCCCTTCGGATGCGCTCTGGGAAACCACTTCCCAGGTGATCGGATCTGGCGGATTGGGCCATGGCAAGGTAGTGGCTGCCCCTATACTAGCGAAAAAAAACAAGATATATAGTATTAAGAGGGTTGTTCGCATTTGAAAATTATTATAGCATTTGCATGGGGTGCTGTATAATTATCACATGAAAAAGTTCAGGATCCATGCAAAATTTAAGCCTTCGGGCGACCAGCCGCAAGCCATTGATGATTTGGTAAAGGGATTGGAGCAGGGAAAGAAACACCAGACGCTTTTGGGGGTTACGGGTTCGGGCAAAACTTTTACGATTGCTAATGTTGTTGAGAAAATGCAAAGGCCGGCCCTGGTTATTTCCCATAATAAGACTTTGGCAGCCCAGTTGTGCCAGGAATTCCGCGATTTTTTCCCGGAAAACGCGGTTGAATATTTTGTCTCTTATTACGACTATTACCAGCCCGAGGCCTATATTCCGCATACGGATACTTACATTGAAAAAGATTCTGCTATTAATGATGAGATCGACCGCTTGCGCCATTCTGCTACTATGTCGATTTTAACGCGGCGGGATGTAATAATTGTGGCTTCGGTTTCCTGCATTTACGGTTTAGGAACCCCAAAAAATTACCAGGAAGCTGCTATCAAAATCCGCGCAGGAGAAGCTTTGGATCGCGATGAGCTTTTGCGCAAGCTTGTGGCAGTTAAGTATGAGCGCAATGACTTGGTCCTGGAGCGCGGCAAATTCCGCATCCGCGGCAATGTTTTTGAAATCCTCCCAACTTATGAAAAAAATCCTTTGCGTTTTATTTTTGGCGATGACGGAGTGGAAAAGATTGAAGAGCTAGAGCATATCACCGGGAAAGTTTTGGAAAAAAAGGATGAAGTATGGATTTTTCCGGGAACGCACTATGTCACATCCCGGGACGGGATGGAGGCAGCTCTAGCTTCAATTGAGCAGGAATTAAAAGACAGGATTGCTTTTCTAAAGCAAAACGATAAAAAGATCGAGGCTTATCGCTTGGAGAAAAAAACCCGCTACGATATGGAAATGATCCGCGAGCTCGGGTACTGCAAAGGCATTGAAAATTATTCGCGGCATTTTGACGGACGACAAGTTGGCCAGCCGCCGGGGGTTCTGCTGGATTTTTTTCCGGATGATTTTCTCTTATTCATGGATGAGTCGCATGTCGGGCTGCCCCAGCTGCATTCCATGTATGCCGGAGACCGCGCGCGCAAGGACAATCTGATAAATTATGGGTTCCGCTTGCCTTCAGCGTATGACAACCGGCCGCTCAAGTTTGAAGAGTTTGAGAAAAAAATAGGCCAGTGTGTTTATGTTTCTGCCACGCCCGGAAAATACGAAATCGAAAAAAGCAAAACCGTGGTAGAGCAGATTATCCGCCCCACGGGCCTGGTTGACCCGGCACTTTTGATCCGGCCGACCAAAGGCCAAATCGAAGATATCCTAAAAGAAGTGCGCAAAGTAGCGGATAAAAAAGAACGGGTTCTAATTACTACCTTGACCAAGCGTATGGCCGAAGATTTATCCGAATATTTATCTGAAAAAGAAGTGCGGGTCAGGTTTTTGCATTCAGATATTGATACTTTGGACCGCGTGGATATTTTGCGCGGGTTGAGAAAAGGCGATTTTGATGTTTTGGTAGGAGTAAATTTGTTGCGGGAAGGCCTGGATCTGCCGGAAGTTTCTCTGGTTATAGTTATGGATGCGGATAAAGAAGGTTTTTTGCGCGCGGAAAATTCCTTGATCCAAACCATTGGCCGGGCTGCGCGCAATGCCAATGGGAAAGTGATTATGTATGCCAACCAAATGACAGGTTCTATGCAAAGGGCGATTTCCGAGACGAATCGCCGCCGCAATATCCAACTGGCTTACAATAAAAAACATAAAATTAAGCCTCAAACTATTATTAAAGAAGTGCATGATATTAGCCAGGCGATTCAAAAACAAAAAGATATAGAAATCCAAAAACTTAAGAAATTTGTGCCCAAGCAAGAAGTGCCGGATTTAATTAAGCAATTGGAAGAAGAAATGCAAGTTGCTTCAACTGCCCTGGAATTCGAAAAAGCCGCCCAGATCCGGGATAAGATAAAAGAAATAAAAAAAGCTTTCAAGCTTAAAAATCATTCCGAATCTTTGGATATTCGAGATTAATTTTTTATTTGTGTGCATTTAAAAAAATATTTTTATTTAATTGAAATTTTCTTGCTAATATTTAGAGAAAATAAAAGAAGGACATAAAGCTTCTGTTGATATAAGGTTCTAGAAACCGGATTTGAATTTCCATTATTTTGTTATAAGGAAATTTAGATTCGGTTTTTTTTGTTTTAGGGGGTGATATTAAATAATAGTTTTTTTAGGTTAATTCCGGTGGAAATAGTAATTGCTGTAGAAAATTTTATTTGGAGGTAAATAGAAATGGCAGTACATGCATTAGCAGGAAAACCAGCGCCGCGAAGTTTGTTAGTTAGTGTTCCTCCTTTGATATCTGATTATTATACCCGAAAACCTAAAGGCCCAGTTGCTTTTGGAACATCTGGCCACCGGGGAACTTCTTTGAATGGAACTTTTGTTCAACAACATATTGAAGCAACAACCCAAGCTTTATGTGAATATAGATCAATAAATAAAATTAAAGGCCCTTTATTTCTTGGTATTGATACCCATGCTCTTTCAGAACCTGCTTTTAGGTCAGCCCTTGAAGTTTTTGCTGCTAATGGAGTAGAAGTTATTATTCATCAGAAAAATGAATTTACTCCTACACCAGTAATATCATTTTTAGTTATTAAATATAATAAAGGACGAACCGAGAATTTAGCTGACGGAGTAGTAATCACCCCTTCACACAACCCGCCTCAAGACGGTGGATTCAAATATAACCCCCCGCATGGTGGCCCGGCAGACGTGGACGCCACAAACTGGATACAAAATAGAGCAAATAAAATTATGGCTGATGGAAATAAAGAAGTGAAAAAAATCCCTTTTGAAACTGCTTTGAAGGCAGGCACGACCCACGAACAAGATTTTATAACTCCATTTGTTGATGCTTTAGGTGGGGTTGTTGATATGGAAGCAATCCGTTCTGCAGGCATTGTAATAGGCGCTGATCCAATGGGAGGTGCGGGGGTGCATTATTGGGGGCCGATTGCAGAAAGATATGGACTAAACCTTACTGTGGTTAATCAAATAGTTGATCCAACCTTTGGTTTTATGCCAGTTGATGCGGATGGAAAAATTAGGATGGATTGTTCTTCCCCATATGCTATGGCAGGTTTAATTGCTATGAAAGATAGGTTTACTGTAGCATTTGGAAACGATCCTGATTTTGATCGGCATGGAATTGTTGATGGAACTGGATTATTGAATCCAAACCATTATTTATCTGTTGCTATTTGGTATCTGGCGCAAAATCGACCAAATTGGCCTCAAGCTGCGAAATTTGGTAAAACCCTAGTTAGCAGCAGTATGATCGACATGGTGGTTAGCGCTGCAGGAAGAAAACTTTGGGAAGTGCCAGTTGGATTCAAATGGTTTGTTCCAGGTCTTGCTGATGGAACGGTTTCTTTTGGAGGAGAAGAAAGTGCAGGAGCCTCTATGCTTTGCATGAATGGAAGTACTTGGACAACGGATAAGGATGGTTTTTCTCTTACTCTATTGGCAGCAGAAATAGCTGCTAAAATAGGAAAAACTCCCGGAGAAATTTATCAACAGATATTAGTCCCTCAACACGGGAATCCATACTATAAAAGGGCAGATTTTAGCCTGACACCGGAAGCTAATCCAGTTTTTAGGGCAAATTTGGCAGCATTACCTAAGAAGCTTAATCCAGGAATGCAAATAGCGGGATTGGAAATAAGTTCTATTATTGAAAAAGCTCCTGGGAATAATGCCTCAATGGGAGGGGTTAAAGTATCTTTTAAGGATGGATCCTGGTTTGCAGTACGGCCTTCAGGCACAGAACCAAAAGGCAAGCTTTATGCTGAAAGTTCTTCAGGCCGGGCTGGCTGGCAAGCAATCCATGATGAAGTTATGCCAATGTTAGGAGTTGCATAAAAAAAATTTTGGTATTCTCTTAATCCTTCTTGAGCTCTGAATAATTTAGAGCTTAAAAGGGGTTGGGAAAAAATTATATAGGAGGAAATAAAAATGGCAGAAATAAGATTAGTCCCATTTAATCAGACAAGAGCTTGGGCCAAACTTCAGCAGCATGCCGCAAGGATGAAGACAGTGCATTTGGGGGAGATGTTTGCTGGTAATCCTAATCGTGCGTATCAATTTTCGATTATGACTCCTAATGTTCTTCTGGATTTTAGCCGACAAAGATTTGATCAGCCAATAATGGAAGCGCTAAAAGACTTAGCAGAAGAAAGGCAATTGCAAGAACAAATACGCGCGATGTTTTCTGGGGAGAAAATAAATACTACAGAGAAGCGGGCAGTTTTACATACTGCTTTGCGTTACCAGGGTCAAGAACCAATTTTGGTTGATGGCAAGGATGTTATGCCAGAAGTTAGAGCTGTTTTAGCTCAAGTTAAAGAATTTGCTGATGGTATCCATAAGATGCAAAAATTAGGGGCAACGGGGCACCCTATAAAAAATATTGTGCATATTGGGATTGGGGGTTCTTTTCTTGGGCCTGAATATTTGGCTAAAGCTTGTGCTGCTTATGCCATGACAAGAATGAATCTGCGTTTTGTAGCAAATGTAGATGCAACTGATTTTGTCCAGCAAACACAAAATCTAAATCCAGAAGAAACAGTAGTAATTATTGCTTCCAAGACTTTTACAACAGCTGAAACAATGCAAAACGCGCGTACTGCCAGGGAATGGGTGTTAAGTCACTATAAATCTTTTTATCCAGCATTAAAGGAAGAGGATATTATTAAAGCTCACTTTGTAGCAGTATCTACAGCAGAACAAAAAGTAGCTGAATTTGGGATCAATCTTAATAATATGTTTCCTTTCTGGGATTGGGTTGGAGGAAGGTATAGCGCGACTTCTGCGATTGGGGCATTACCTATTTCTCTATTTCTTGGCTATGAAAAATTTCAAGAAATACTTAACGGGGCATATTGGATGGACCAACATTTTTTAAATGCTCCAATTATGCAAAACATTCCAATTATGGCGGCTTTAATTGATATTTGGAATATTAATTTTATGGGTTGGAATATGAGAGCCTTACTTCCTTATGCGCAAGCTTATGCAAAACTTTCAGCACATACTCAACAAGTGGAAATGGAAAGCAATGGAAAAATGGTGGATTGTTCTAATCGACCAATTGATTTTCAAACTGGAGAAGTGGTTTTTGGAGAACCAGGGACCAATGGACAGCATTCTTTTTATCAACTAATTCATCAAGGGGCACAGATAATTCCTTGTACTTTTATTGGTTTTATTCATCCTCAATATGAAAGAGGACCAGCTTCTGCTATCGGAGTAACACATCATCAAGAGTTAATGACAAACTTTTTAGCACAGCCCGATGCTTTAGCTTTTGGAGGCGAATCAAATAATCCAGCCAAAAGATTTGAAGGAAATCGCCCATCAAGTTCTTTATTGTTAGAGAAACAAAACCCATTTAGTGCTGGCTTAATTTTGGCCTATACAGAACATGTTGCAGCAACAAAAGGTTTTCTCTGGAAAGTTAATAGCTTTGACCAGTTTGGAGTGGAGTTAGGGAAAGTTTTAGGAACAGTCGTTAGAAAGAGAATGCAAAACTTTAATGCTGGCCAAGGTATTAATACTGAAGGTTTAAATACATCTTCAGCTATTTTACTAATGGCTATATTAAGTAGAAGATTGCCAACATAAATATATTAGTGCCAACAAAAAACGGCCCTGGAATTCGAAAAAGCCGCCCAGATCCGGGATAAGATAAAAGAAATAAAAAAAGCATTCAAATTAAAAAATCCGATTAAATATTCTTAAATAAAAAAATTGTTAATTTGTCCAATCCTTGTTTTTTCGCAGCAGAAATTGCTACAGCCGGGTCATATTTTTTTAATAATTGTTTGTCTAATTTTCCTATCTTATCTATTTTATTAAAAACCGTGATGATCTTTTTTGTGATACACCCGATCTCCTCCAAAACTTGATATACAGCCTCGATTTGGCGCTCAAAATTAGGATTTGAAGCATCCACCACATGGATAAGAAGATCGGTTTCTTTTACTTCTTCAAGGGTTGCATGAAAAGCATCCACAAGTTGGTGGGGGAGCTTTTGTATGAATCCTACTGTGTCAGTTAACAAAATAGTGAATGGTGAATGGTGAAAAGAAGTTGTGAATTTTCTGGTGGTTGGGTCAAGGGTGGCAAACAGCTTGTCTTGTACCAAAACATCCGCATGCGTTAAAGCATTCATTAATGTTGATTTCCCGGCATTGGTATAACCAATTAAGGCCGCAACTTTTACCCGGCTGGACCTGCGCATTTGGCGGCGCAGGCTTCTTTGTTCTTCTAATTTTTTCAGTTCTTTGTTAAGGGCCGAAATTTTGGCGCGGATTTTGCGGCGGTCAACCTCGAGCTTGGTTTCTCCCGGCCCCCGCGTGCCAATGCCCCCGCCCAAGCGCGACATCATGATGCCTTTTCCAGTTAAGCGGCTTAGGCCGTATTGGGCCTGGGCCATTTCAACTTGGATTTTCCCTTCTTTGGATAGGGCATGCTGGCTGAAAATATCCAGGATCAATTCAGTGCGGTCGATTACTTTTTGATTGATAATTTCTTCTAGGTTGCGGATTTGGGATGGGGAAATCTCATGGTCAATAATAATTAAATTCGCTTTTTGCTGGAGAGAGAGGTTTTTTATTTCTAGGGCTTTGCCTTTTCCGATAAAAAAAGCCGGATCCGGAGAATCCCTTTTCTGGATGAGCTTGCCAACAACTTGGGCGCCCGCGGTTTCTGCCAAGCGGCCTAATTCTGCCAGAGTTTCTTCAGCGGGCCAAGCATCTTTTTTGAGTGCTACCCCGACCAAAACCGCCCGTTCTTTTAGAAAAATATTATTCTACCTCTTTTTTGGGCTTGCGCTGCATGAGTTCAGAAATAGCCTGATAAGGGGCTTTGCCTTCAAAAAGCACGCGAAAAGTTTCTTCAGTGATGGGCATTTCAACTTTTAATTTTTTAGCTAAGCTATAAACCGCTTTACAGGTAGGCACGCCTTCAGCAATAGATTTCATATCCTTTTTTATCTCATCTAATTTTTCGCCTTTGCCGATGCGAAATCCCACTTGGTGGTTGCGGGAGAGCGGGGAGGCGCAGGTGGCAATTAAATCTCCCATGCCCGATAGCCCGTTAAAAGTTTCCGCTTTTGCCCCAATTTTTTTCCCGAGCCGCGCAATTTCTGCCAAGCCGCGTACCAGCAAGCTGGCTTTGGCATTGTCCCCAAGATTTAGCGCATCGCAAACTCCAGCAGAGATAGCGATGATGTTTTTTAAAGCCCCGCTGATTTCAATGCCAGCAACATCATCCGATGTATAAACGCGAAATCTTTCCTGCATGAGGATATTTTGGATTTTTTCCGCGCAAATTTTGGATGGCGAAGCAGCCACTGCTGCGGCGGGCTTGCCTTTTGCAATTTCTTTTGACAGATTTGGCCCAGAAATAACCACAATGTTTTTCAATTCAGTTTCTTCTTGCGCTATTTCTGACATTCTTTTGCCAGTTCCTATTTCAATGCCTTTGGTGGCAATTACGAGAGTCTGATCCTTGAGATATTTTGCAGCTTGTTTTAATGTTTTTCGGAAATGTTCTGAAGGCACGACAATAAAAACTATGGCTGCGCCAGTTAAACAATCTTCCATAGAATTAAAGGCTTCTATTTTTGAGGATAAAGGGAAACCATTTAGATAAGTTTTGTTTTCCTTGAAAGAATTGATTTGTTCAGCCACTTCTTTTTCATAAGTCCAAATTTTAACTTCGTAATTGTTTTCAGTCAGCAGCATGGCTAAAGTAGTTCCCCAGGCTCCAGCGCCAATTATTGATATTTTATTGTTCATGCTTAATCCTTTCACCTCATCCTGACTAAACTAATATGCTAATTAACCTTATATGTCCTTCTCCCCAAAGCGGAGAAGGACAGTTTTCCCTCTCTAGCTTTGCTGGAGAGGGACGTAAACCTATTAGTTATCATGTATCTATTTGTTAGGGTGAGGTTAGAAAAATTTCCTCTCTTGTCCTTTTAATAATCTTTTTATATTTGATGTATGTTTGATGATGATAAAAAGAGTGATGATTCCAGTGGTGATAGTGTAGGCTAGGGGCTTATTAAAAATATACATTAATATTGTAGCAATAATTGGAACAGTGATTGAAGCCAGGGAAACATAACGAGTTAGGAGAATAATAAGAGCTACTAAAATAAAACAGATAATGCAGATCCTCCAATCAAGGCCTAAAAGAACTCCAACGCCCGTGGCTGCGCCTTTGCCGCCTTTAAATCCCAAAAAAATTGGGAACATATGGCCCAAGATAACTAAGCCAGCGCATGAAATAATCCCGATAGGATTGCTTATAAAAGAAGTAGCAACAACTACAGCGAAAGTTCCCTTTAAAGCATCTAAGATAAATACAATTATTCCTAACGTAGGCCCTAGGGTCCTAAAAACATTGGTGGCTCCGATATTGCCGCTGCCTTGCTTTTGAATGTCAATGCCCCGCAGCTTGGCAATGATATAGCCAAAAGGGATGGAACCGATGAAGTAACTAGAAAGTAAACATAGGAAAGTTTCTATATTCATATTTTTAAAAGTATCGCAAAATGAATTAAGGGACTATTTTTATATCATAGATCATATATCTAGGGTTCCGCCAATACCTACAATACCTAATCTTGTCATGCCTAAGTGATAATTAGTTCTAACTCGCATTATTTTAGTTTAATTCCGTATTTTTTTATTTCTGTAGCTAATGGATCAATTTCATCAAAATCTTCAGGTCTAAAAGTTACAGGTTCAATCCGACTATCTATTTTTCGGCGCAAAGGAATAATTTTTATGCTATCAAGATATCTATTTCCTGAAAAATCTGGAGAAATTAAAGCTAAATCAATGTCGCTATCTATTCTAGCTGTACCCTTGGCATAAGAACCATAGATAAAAGCATTTGATATTCGTATTTTATGCTTTTGTAGTTCCTTAATGAATTCCTCGGCTTTTTCTTTTATATTTTTGTTAATAACCATTGATAAAACTCCTTAATTTTTTTCATATAAGAAGATGTAAACTCTTTGTTGCAAATTTTATAAAATTCAAATTTTTTGTCCGGATATCTAGCTTCAAGATTAAATTGATTTACCGCCTCAAGTAATGATATTCGTTCTTCGCTAAGTTTAAGCCCGCTTTTTTCAGCAAGATAAGTGAGACTATGGGTAAAGGGAGCATGTTTCTGTATTGTTTTAACATGATAAGCTTTGAGGGTTTTTTCTAAAAGCAAATGCCCAAGAAAAAGACTATAATGGTAGTCTCCTTTTTCAAAAAGATGTTCCATAACTTTTAAATCTTCTCGAGCGCATTTTAACCAATAATTAATTATTTCTTTTATTTTTTGCATTTTTGTCTATCTATTTTTTTTAATAATTATATCATGAAACAGGTAAGCTTGTCATAACCGGCTTGTTTCAGGCACTTGTCTAGTGTAAAATTAACCCGTTGTTAAATGTTGCTAAAGCAGGTTGGGACAACCTACTTTACGATTAGTTTTTGTGCTTGTTTGCTGTTGGGTATGTCTCAAACTTGATATTTTATACGTAATCGAGGATGTCTCATCCTCGATAAAAGAAGAAAGGCGGGGTTTAAGTGTGATTGCGGTGACAGATTTAAGGCCAGGCATAACCATTGAGATCGATGGAAAAATTTGGCAGGTTATAGAATACAACCATATCAAGATGGGTCGGGGCGGGGCAGTCATAAAAATCCGCATGAAAAATATCCGCGAAGGCGGGATTATTGAAAAATCTTTCAAAAATGGGGATAAAGTGGCGCGGGCTCATATTGAAAGAAAAAACATGCAATTTTTGTATGAGAGCCAGGGCGATTTTAATTTTATGGATCAAGAAACTTTTGACCAGATTTCCCTTAATAAAGATACAGTTGGCGATTTTGCTAAATATATGAAAGAGGGATTGATGGTAACGATCCTTTTTTATGAAGGCCAAGCCATTGGCGTAGATATGCCAGCTGCAGTTGAACTAAAAGTTACCCAAGCTCCCCCGGGAGTTAGGGGGGACACGGTTTCTGGAGGGTCCAAGACCGTTACTGTAGAAACCGGAGCGCAAGTCCAGGCGCCGCTATTTATTGAAAAAGACGAAATCATAAAAATCGATACCCGAACCGGAAAATATCTAGGCCGGGCCTAATTATAAGGAGGAAAAAATGGTTGATTTTAATTTGATAAAAAAGTTAATCCAAATTGTAAAAGAAGAGGGAATTACGGGTTTAGCGGTGCAAGAGGGCGAGGTAAAAATCGAAGTGCGTTTGGAATCAAGCGGTAAAATCACTTCGCATATCCACCAGCCGCCAGTTCCTGTTGCTTCTCATTCTGCAGTTGAAAGCAAAAAAGAAGAGGCCAAAGAGGATCCAAACTTGGTAGCCATTACTTCGCCCATGGTCGGAACTTTTTACCGTTCGCCTTCTCCAGATTCTGCTCCTTATATAGAAGTGGGGAGCAAAGTAGCTGCCGGCAAAACGGTTTGCATTATTGAAGCCATGAAGCTTTTTAATGAGATCGAATCCGAAGTTTCGGGCACAGTTGAAAAAATATTGGTAGAAAATGGCCAGCCCGTTGAATATGGACAAAAAATAATCTTGATCCGAAAATCTTAAGTGTTTAAATGACTTTTCTCAATCGAAAATGGTGTTTTCTTGATCCGGATAAAGAATGCGTAAAAAGCTTTTCCCAAGAATTAAATATCAGCCCAATCCTTTCGCGGATACTTATCAATCGCTCCATAAATAATGCTGCAGCAGCAAAACAATTCCTTTTTCCCCGCCTATCTTTTTTGTCAGACCCTTTAGAAATTCCGCATATGGCGCAAGCTTTGGAGGTTGTGCAATCTGCCCGCCAGCAAAATAAAAAAGTCTGCGTTTTTGGCGATTATGATGTGGATGGGGTTTCCAGTTCTGCGATTTTGATTGATGTTTTGCGCAAAATCGGGTTTTCCTGCGAGTATTATATTCCCCACCGCCGGGACGAAGGCTACGGCCTAAATTTAGCGGCAATTAAAAAAATTAAGGAGCAGGGCGTAGAGCTGATTATTACCGTTGATTGCGGCGTGTCCAACCATAAAGAAATTGCTTTGGCGCATTCTTTGAATATGCAGGTAGTGGTAACTGACCATCATAATGTTAGCTTGCCTTTGCCTGAAGCAGATGCCATTGTCAATCCAAAATTGATTAAGGGAGAAAGTTCTTTAAAATATTTGGCTGGGGTAGGGGTGGCTTTTAAATTTGCTTGGGCGCTTTTGCGATTATTCAAATTAGGGGATGCTGCGAGCTTGGCGGCTTATTTAGATTTAGCTGCTCTTGGCACGATTGCTGATGTTGTTCCTTTAATCGGGGAAAATCGTATTTTGGTGGTGCATGGGCTCAAGCATATCAATGCGAAAAAGCGCAAAGGCCTTAGCTCTTTGGCAGAAGCTGCTAATTTAAAAAGCATCAGCATCCGGGATGTGAATTTTGGCCTGGCTCCCCGCTTAAATGCCGCGGGCCGCTTGGAGCATGCGAATTTGTCCCTGTCTCTGTTATTGGAAGAGGAGGAGCAAAAAGCTAAAGAACTGGCGCAGGAGCTCAACCGCGTTAATTCGCGGCGCCAAGGCATTGGGGAAGAAATCCAAAAAGCGGCTTTTGCCCGCATCGAAAAAGAAAATATGGGCCAGGGAAAAATGATTTTTGTGGACGGCCAAAGCTGGCATACAGGAGTTATTGGCATTGCTGCATCAAAAATTTCCGACCGTTATTTCCGCCCTACGGTTTTGGTTGGGGTGGAAAATGGCTTGGGCCGAGGTTCTGCGCGCAGCATAGAAAATTTTGATATTTTTAGCCTGCTGAATTCTTGCCGCGATTTGTTTATTGATTTTGGCGGGCATAGGGGAGCGGCGGGTTTTTCGATTTTGGAGAATAATATTTCCCAATTGAACCAAAGGCTCAAAGAAAATATCGAGCCTATGCTCACAGGGGAAGATTTACAGCCGATTGAAAATATTGATGCTATTTTAGAAGAAAGGGATTTAACCTTGGATTTGCAGCATAGCTTGGTCCAGCTTGAGCCGTATGGAGGAGGGAATTGCGAGCCGGTTTTTGTTACCCGCGCAATTAAATTAAGGGATATAAGCCAAGTGGGCCGGGACGGTGCGCACCTTAAATTAAAAATTGATTCTGCACAGGGAAAATTGGATGCAATTGGTTTTTCTCTGGGGCATTTTTCTTCCCAGCTTAATTTTGCCGATAAATATAATATTGCTTATAACCTTCGGTCAAATGTGTGGAATGAAAGCGAAAACTTGCAATTAAATCTAATCGATATGGAAAAAACTTAAGGAGGCTTTATGAAAATATTAATTATTGGTTCGGGCGGGCGGGAGCACACTTTGGCCTGGAAAATTGCCCAAAGCCCTTTGGTAAATAAAATTTATTGCGCGCCCGGAAATGCGGGCACCAAAATGGTGGCAGAAAATGTTCCAATTGAAGCGGATAATTTAAAAGCATTGTTAAAATTTGCCAAAGAACAAAAAATTGATTTAACGCTTGTTGGGCCAGAAGCGCCTTTGGTTAAAGGCTTGGTTGATCTTTTTGAAAAAGAGGGCTTAAGAGTTTATGGCCCATCGTGTGCTGCGGCCCAATTGGAAGGCAGCAAGATTTTCTCCAAAGAAAAAATGCAAAAATACGGGGTGCCAACCGCAGCTTTTAAAGTTTTTAACAATCCGCAAGAAGCTTATGATTATTGCTGCAGCCAGTCTTTTCCTTTGGTGGTTAAGGCCGATGGCTTAGCCGCAGGTAAAGGCGTGGTAATTGCCAAAGATTTGGAAGAAGTTGAGCTGGCTATCCATGACATGATGGTAAAAAAGATTTTTGGTGAGGCCGGGGAGCGCATTTTAATCGAGGAATGTTTAAAAGGAGAAGAAGCTTCAATCCTGGCTTTTTGCGATGGGAAAAATGTGATTCCCATGGTTTCTTCGCAAGACCATAAGCGTATTTTTGACAATGACCAAGGACCCAATACCGGAGGCATGGGAGCTTATTCTCCTGCTCCAGTTGTAACTGATGAGGTAATGCGCTTTGCAGAGGAAAAAGTTTTGCGGCCTATGGTTGCGGGAATGGCCCAAGATGGGATTCCTTATAAGGGCATTCTTTATGCAGGGTTGATGCTAACTGAAAAGGGCCCGCAAGTTCTGGAATTTAATTGCCGTTTTGGGGATCCAGAAACCCAGGCAGTTTTACCGCGCTTAAAAAGTGATTTGGTGCCAGTTTTAATTGCTGGATGCGAAGGCAAGCTCAATGAAATTGAATTAAATTGGAATGAAAAGGCCACGGTTTGCGTAGTCTTGGCATCAAAAGGTTATCCCGCGGCTTACGAAAAAGGAAAGCAAATTAGCGGCCTAGAAATTGCGCGGCAATTTGAAAATGTGGTTATTTTTCATGCTGGAACCAAAGAAGAAAATAATAAAATTTTAACCGCAGGAGGCCGGGTTTTAGGGGTTACGGCTTTTGGGGATACGATTAAGGATGCTATTAATTTGGCGTATCAAGCAATTGAAAAAATTTCTTTTGATGGCATGCAGTACCGAAAAGACATCGGAAAAAAGGCAACGCCTTTTTAAATCCAAATGTCAAAATCCAAAATCCAAAATATTGAAAAGATAATTTTAGCAACGAGCAATAAGCATAAAGTTATAGAAATTAAGCATATTTTAAAAGGATTAAAGGTTGAGTTAATTTCTCTCTTAGATTTAAAAAATGTTCCCAAAATTGTTGAAAACAGGAAAACCTTTGAGGAAAACGCCTTAAAAAAAGCTCGTATTGTTGCTAGAAAATATAAGCTTCCCACTGTGTCAGATGATTCAGGATTGGAAGTCCTTGCTTTGGCCGGAAAACCTGGAGTTAGATCTGCGCGTTTTGCGGGCAAAAACCCAACTTCGCAAAAGTTATGCCAAAAATTGCTTAGATCCCTTCGACTCCACTTCGACTACGCTCAGTGTCCACGCTCAGGGATCGAGAAGTCATCGGGCACCGAGCGGAGTCGAGGTGCGAGATTTGTTTGTTGTGTGGCTTTGGTTTTGCCTGATGGAAAAGAGAAAATTATAAAAGGGATCGTGAAGGGTCGGATTATAGATAAAATGTTGGGGAAAAATGGGTTTGGTTATGACCCGGTTTTTGTTCCTGCGGGTTATAGAAGGACCTTTGCGCAAATGGCTCCGGGTTTCAAAAATCGCATTAGCCATAGGGGACAAGCCTTTCGGAAGCTTTTTATTGCTTTAAAAAAGCTAACATGATAAAATTTTACCTCTTTATCGAATATGTTTATAATGCGGGAGTAGCTCAGTTGGTAGAGCATTTGCTTGCCAAGCAAAAGGTCGCGAGTTCGAACCTCGTCTCCCGCTTTTTTTGTGTCCCCGTAGCTCAGCTGGATAGAGCAACAGATTTCTAATCTGTAGGCCGAAGGTTCGAATCCTTTCGGGGACGGGTGGGCCGTTAGCTCAATTGGTAGAGCAAGTGACTCTTAATCACTAGGCTGGAGGTTCGATTCCTCCACGGCTCATCAACCGATAACCTATAACGGATAACTTATAACTGAAGAGTTTTTTTATTGTATTTATTTGAAGTGGGGTGGGGAGTTATAAGTTATCGGTTAATGGTTATTAGTTAAAGGGCCGAGGTGGCGGAACTGGCAGACGCACCAGACTTAGGATCTGGCGGGGAAACCCGTGGAGGTTCAACTCCTCTCCTCGGCATATGCTATGATAGTATCGAAACGCGCGGGAGTAGCTCAGCGGTAGAGCTCCTGCCTTCCAAGCAGGAGGTCGCGAGTTCGAATCTCGTCTCCCGCTCCATCGGGGTGTAGCTCAGTTTGGCTAGAGCGCTTGGTTTGGGACCAAGAAGTCGCAGGTTCAAGTCCTGTCACCCCGACCAGATTAGCGGTTGAGAAAAATTATGCGTTTATATAAAGTTGATTATTATAGCCGAAGAGACGACCGGAAAAAATATTATATTGCTTTTACGGTTTTCGCAATAGTTTTTGGAATAGCTTATCTGATTTGGCTTTCGACTCCGGTTCAAAATCCGGATAAAAAAGAAGCAACTGTTAAAATTGAAAAAAAAGCTAAAAAAGAATTAGCGCCGGCAATTGCTTCTGTTTTAGCTAGTCATGAAGCAACAAAAATTACAGAAAAAATAAAAAAAGAAAAACAATTAACTAAAGAAGCTGAAGTTAAGAAAATAGTCCCTCCAAAGGAAAAACCTTTGGCAAAAGAAGAGGTTAAGTTTCAAGCAAAGGGGATTGTCAGTATTATAAAAGTTTGCCGCGGCGTGGAAAAAGCAGCTCCGCTTGAAGGAGAGGCAAAATTTGCTACAGGGGACAAAGCCTTTTTTTATACAACATTTAATAATGAGGAATACCCATTAGAAATTGTGCATGTTTGGCTGGCGCCGAACGGGAAAGAAATTGCCCGGATTCCCTTATCGGTTAAATCTCCGAGAGGACGCACTTGGAGCTATATTTTTGTTGGTTCAGAAGGAAAATGGCAAGTTAGATTAGAAGATGCCAATGGTAAAGAACTGGCAAAAACTTCCTTTTGGGTTTCTCTGGTTTTGCGCCCGTAGCTCAATTGGATAGAGCGTCTGACTTCGGATCAGCAGGTTGCGGGTTCAAGTCCTGCCGGGCGCATGGCGGCCTTGGTGTAGTGGTAACACAGAAGATTGTGGTTCTTTTGTCAGGGGTTCAATTCCCCTAGGCCGCCCCACTAACTGATAACTGATAACGGATAACCAATCTCGAATTTCGCATGAAAACGATAAAATTTGTTGAAAAAGTAAAAAATCCTCTCATTAAATCTTGTCCTTGTTCTGTTGGTTGTCTTTCTTGTAATTACGTGGTTATCAGCCAAATTTTAAATTGTCCCTATAATTGTACTTACTGCTATCTCCATTCATTTTATGGAAAAGATGATATTGTGGTTGTAAAAGATGAGAATAAAATTTTGTCTGAAGTTAAAGAGTATATGCAAAAAGCATACAGGCCTTTAAGAATAGGGACAGGGGAATATTCGGATAGCTTGGCTTTGAAAGAAGCGCATTCTTTATCAATCAAGTTAATTGATTTATTTTCAAAGCAAGATCAGCATTTACTGGAGTTAAAAACTAAAAGTTTAAATATTGAGCCATTTTTAAGCTTAGGCCATAAAGGAAAAACTGTTATGGCTTGGTCAGTTAATCCAGAAGTGGTTGCCAGAATCGAGGAATTCGATTCGCCGTCCCCATTAGAAAGAATTGTCGCGGCTAAAAAGTGTGTTGCAGCTGGATATCCAGTTGCTTTTCATTTTGACCCGATCATTTATTTTGATAATTGGGCAAATGAATATGGACAATTTATAGACTATTTATTTTCTCAAATTCCCGCAGAAAAAATCGCTTGGATCAGCTTGGGGACATTGCGTTTTCCGTTGAAACAAAAGCAAATTATAAAAGAAAAGTTTTCACATTCAAAATTAAATCTGGATGTAATGATGCAAGGTGATGATAATAAATTGCGCTATCCAGAAGAGTTAAGGTTTAAATTGTATCAATATATTTATCAGAAGATTCGTCACCTAATTAAAGAGGTTTATGTTTATCTTTGTATGGAGCTTCCGCGAATGTGGCAGAAGCTAGAAATTAAAAACTCTTTTAACCCTAATTTTTACTACTTTGTCCGATAATTACCTCAAAGCTCGCATAAATCTTGTTGTTTAAAGTATAATTTTTTTCATAGTCTTTGATCAATTTAGCCATTTTATTTTTTCCCGTTAATCCGTCATTGTTCTTATTAGCATTTTGTGCGCCGATGTTTTTTAGAAAAGAAAATAATTCTCGAGCAGATGAATAGAAAACAGTTTTCGTTTCTGAATCTAATTGGGAGATTTTAAGCCCAGCTATTTTTAAGGCAGTTTGTATTTTTAGGATAGGGGGCAACCGATGGGCTGAATGAGGAGCTAATTGCTTTAATTCCTTGAGGGTTCCTGCTCCAAAGGTTGCAAAAAATAATGTTCCATTGGGTTTGAGCACCCTATGTATTTCTATCAAGGCTTTATTGATATCCATCCATTGTAGCGCTGCGTTGGATATGACTAAATCAAAAGATCCATCTTCAAATAGCAGATTTTCTCCATTAGCTTCGATGAATTCAAGGTTAGGATAATTTTCTCTAGCTACCTTAATCATATTGGGCGCAATATCGCAGCCAATAATTTTTTGCGGGTTTAATTTTTCAAAGATTTGATTGGTTAAATAACCAGTCCCGCAACCGATATCAAGAATAGAAGTAAAGTATCCAGGTATCAAGGCATCAAGGTTTCTAGGTTTTTCTTGGCCCCTTGGTACCTTGGTCCCTAGATACCTAATTAATTCATCTGCCATTTCTTTTTGCAATATGGCATGCTGATCGTATTGATGGGCGTGGCGGGAAAAATTATTCTTCACTTTTTCTTTATCCAGCATGGGTGTTCAAAAAATCTCCTGTAATTTGATTAAATTCTTGAGAATGACTCAAAAATGGGATATGGCTGGTATTTTTCATGATGCTTAATGTGCTGTTTTTTATTTTTTCGTGCATATATCCTGCGGCTGGCAGCAAGCAAATTACGTCTTGCTCTCCCTGTATTATAAGGGTAGGGCAGATAATTTTTGAAAGCATTGATCTTTGATCTAATATAGCTAAAGTTTTTAGGTTTTGCGATAGATTTTCTAATATGTCATTGCGAGGAGCTTGCGACGAAGCAATCTTATTTGCAAAAGAGATTACTTCGCTACGCTCGTAATGACACATTAAGTTTGCTAATCTTTCAATATTATTTTCATCATTGTAATTTGCTAGTTTATAGAAGTATTTTAGGCCTTGGTTTTGATTTATTAGGATTTTTTCTTCCAATGTTTTTAAATCATCCATAAAAATAGCATGTTCAAATTCCGGGGTGCGGATAAATTGCGGGGTGGTGCTGGCTAAAATAAGAGATTTTACTTTTTCTTTTAGTTCTTCTGTCAGCCAAAGTGCAACATTCCCTCCCATGGACCAGCCCAGGATATTAATGCTTTTCAGATTCTCCAATTCTCCGGCTAGCTTTAAAGCAGCATTTTTATCATGCGTTTCAAGCGTTGGCACGATAAGATCATATTTATCTTTAAAATATTCTACTTGTTTTTGCCAGATTGAAGCATCTGTGGCAAAACCATGAATTAACAATAATTTCCGCATAAGATTTATATTATACAGTATGTTATAATTTTGCCAAATGCTAGATCGCTTGTTAAATAAGGTTTTGGCAGGGAAGGGTATCACCCAAAGCGAAGCCCTGCGCCTGATAAATACCCCGGATCAGGATACCTTGCTTTTGTTAAATGCCGCGAATAAGATCCGGCAGAAATTTAAGAAAAATACGGTTCGACTGTGTTCAATTGTTAATGCAAAGTCCGGAAAATGCAGCGAAAATTGCTCTTTTTGCGCCCAATCCGCACATTTTCAAACGCAGGCAAAATATTATTCTCTTTATTCCCCGGCTAATATCATGGAAAAAGCAAAAATCGCGGAAGAAAAATCCAAAGCTACCTGTTTTTCGATTGTTACTTCTGGAAAAGGCATGCAGGATGATAGCGAAATAAAAAATATCTGCTCTACATTAAATAGAATTTCCCAAAAAACAAAAATGAACCGCTGCGTGTCGCTGGGAATTTTAGACCGCGCTGCGATCAAAAAATTAAAGGCCGCTGGATTAAAAAGAATGCATCATAATCTTGAAACTGCCGAGAGCTTTTTTGAAAATATTTGCACAACGCATAAATATTCAGATCGTGTTAAGACTTTGAAAATAGCAAAAGAGGAAGGGCTAGAGCTTTGTTCTGGCGGGATTTTTGGCTTGGGAGAAAGTTTGCAGCAGAGGATTGAGTTAGCTTTTACGCTAAAAAAAATAGGAGTTGATTCCATTCCGCTGAATATTTTGCACCCGATAGAAGGAACCCCGGCTGCGAAAAATTATAAGCTTATGGTCCCCTTTGAGGTTTTGCGCTTAATTGCCACCTACCGTTTTATTTTTCCCAAACAAGATGTGGGCCTTTTGGGAGGGAGGGAATATAGCTTAAAATCTTTACAGCCCCTTTTATTTCTGGCTGGAGCAAATGTGATTTTAATCGGGGATTACTTGGTAACTAAAGGTCAAAAAGTGGAACAGGATTTACAAATGATTAAGGATTTAGGCCTTGAAATTAGCTATGGATGAATTCCTTTCCCAAACACTGGCAGATCTAAAAGAAAAAAATCTTTTTCGCAATCTTCCAAATTTAGATAAGCCCGGCTTAATTAATTTTTGTTCCAATGATTATTTGGGAATATCTAAGCACCCAAAAGTTATCGAAGCTTGCCAAGAGGCTTTAAAAAAATATGGCCATGGGGCAGGGGCTTCCCGCCTGGTTTCTGGGAATACGATTCTACATGAGAAATTAGAACAAGAATTAGCTGATTTCAAAGATCGCGAAGCTGCTATTCTATTTTCCTCTGGTTATATGGCTAATTTAGGGGTTTTGACCGCGCTTTTAGATGCAGATGATACGGTTATAATTGATAAATTAAGCCATGCGAGCTTAGTGGATGCTGCTAAATTTTCAAAAGCCAAGCTTCAAGTTTTTGCGCATAGCAATATGGATGCTTTGGAAAAAATCTTGAAGCGTTCGGAAAAATTCAAAAAGCGCTTGATTGTTACGGACTCGGTTTTTAGCATGGACGGGGATATTGCCAATCTGCCAGAAATTGTTCGTTTAGCGAAACAATATAATGCTTTAACCCTGATTGATGAGGCGCATGCCACTGGGGTCATAGGGTCAAGGGGCAAGGGGCTAGAGGAACATTTTAGATTAGAGAGGCAAGTTGATATTGTTATGGGGACTTTGTCAAAGGCTTTGGGAGGATTAGGCGGGTTTGTTTGCGGATCTCAAAATTTGATTGATTTTTTGCGCAATAAAGCAAGAACTTTTATTTATACAACAGCGCTTCCTCCGGCAATTTGTGCTGGGGTTTTACAAGCTGTGCAAATTATTAAAAAAGATCAAACATTGATTAATAATCTTAGAGATAATATTAGTTATTTTTTGGGAAAGACCAAAAACTTACGACTTATGACTTACAACTTACAACTTATAACGCCAATTATCCCGATTATGATCGGGGATGAAAAAAAAGCCTTAGATTTATCTGCCCAGCTTTTTCAAAAGGGAGTATTATTAACTGCAATCCGTCCGCCTACGGTCCCAAAAGGCACGAGCCGGTTGCGGATAACTATACAAGCAACGCATACAAAGGAGGAAATAGAATGTCTAAAGCGATTTTTGTAACTGGAACAGATACAGAGGTTGGAAAAACTTATATCACAATTCTTTTGGCGAAATATTATAAGGAAAAAGGATTAGAGGTTGGGGTGATGAAGCCGATTTCTTGCGGGGCAGAAGAAGAAAACGATGCGTTGAAGCTAAAAAGAGCTTTGGGTATTTATGATTTTTTGGAAACAATTAATCCAATTCGCTTGAGCCATCCGCTGGCTCCGTATGTAGCTTTTAAAAAAGAAAGAAAGCGTTTTGATTTGGGCCTGATCGAAAAATCTTTTAGTATCTTGAGCCATTTTTATGATTTGGTCTTGGTGGAAGGATTAGGAGGAGCTTTGGTTCCAATTGAGGAAAATTATTTGGTTGCAGATCTAATTAAGGATTTGAATATCCCAGCCTTGATTGTTGCGCGCAGCGGCTTAGGAACTATTAATCATACGCTTTTAACGGTAGAAGCCTTAAAAAAGCGCCAGATTAATACTTTGGGCGTGGTTTTAAACGGTTTTAATGGAGATTTAGCGGAAGAAGATAATCCTCAAACAATCGAAAAATTTTCCGGGCTGCCGGTTTTGGCCAAGATAAAAAAAGGGCAAAATAAATATGAGCCGATCCGAGAATTATTCTAAATTGGACAAAAAATATATTTGGCATCCTTTTACCCAAATGCAGGGCTGGGAACAGGAAGATTTTCCCATTATTGAAAAAGCCAAGGGCAATTATCTGTATGATATTAAAGGTAAAAAATATTTAGACGGCATTTCTTCCTTGTGGGTCACGGTACATGGACACAGAAAAAAAGAGCTTGATTATGCGATCAATCAACAATTAAAAAAAGTTGCGCATACGACTTTTTTGGGTTTATCCCATCCATTGGCAATTGAACTGGCTGATAAATTAATCCAAATTGCTCCGCAGGGCTTGCAAAGAGTATTTTATTCGGATAACGGATCAACCGCAGTTGAGATTGCCTTGAAAATAGCTTTCCAATATTGGCAGCAAAAGAAAAACCCGATTAAGACTAAAACAAAATTTTTGTCTCTAGAAAATGCTTACCATGGGGATACGATTGGAGCAGTGTCAGTTGGTGGAATAGATTTATTCCATCAAATTTATAAGCCTTTGCTTAATCTAAGCCTTAAAGCGCCAACCCCATATGAAAAGGATAGCGATAGGGTGAAGAATGAGAAATTAGAGAAAACCGAAGAGATTATGAAAAAACATCAGCATGAAATTGCGGCTTTTATTATTGAGCCTTTAGTGCAGGGAGCAGCTGGCATGCTGATAATGCCCAAAGGATATTTAAAAGCGATCCGCAAGCTTTGCGATAAATATAATATCCTTTTGATCTGTGATGAAGTGGCAACGGGTTTTGGCCGGACGGGAAAGATGTTTGCTTGTGAGCATGAAAAAGTAGCTCCAGACATTTTATGCTTAGCCAAAGGCATTACCGGAGGGTATTTGCCGCTGGCAGCTACTTTAACAACCGAGGCTATTTACAAGGCTTTTAAAGGGCCATATGCATCGAAAAAAACCTTCTTTCATGGCCATACTTATACGGCAAATCCTTTAGCTTGTGCTGCAGCCATTGCCTCGATTGATTTATTTAAAAAAGAAAAAGTGATTAAAAACCTTCAACCCAAGATAAAATTCTTAAAGGAAAAGCTGGAGAAGTTTAAGGAGCTTGATTTTGTCGGGGATATTCGCCAATGCGGGATAATGGTTGGCATTGAATTGGTAAAAAATAAAAAAACTAAAGAACCTTTTCCTTATGAACAAAGAATAGGGCATAAGGTAATTTTAGAGGCTAGAAAAAAAGGGGTCATCCTTCGACCTTTAGGCGATGTTATTGTACTTATGCCGCCATTGAGTATTACTAAAAAAGAGATAAAGTTTATGTTAGATATTGTTTATTCTATACTTAGGATTTTTCGCCGAGCTGATAGCGGACAAAACGCCGGATAATAATATTTTCTCCGATTTTAACAGCTAAATCAGCCAGAAGGTCCTTGATTTTTTTGGCAGGATCTTTTATAAAAGCTTGTTCCATCAAGCAGATTTCTTCATAAAACTTGCTTAATTTGCCTTCCACGATTTTGTCGGCAATATTAGCCGGCTTGCCGCTGGCAATAGTTTGCTGGCGCAGGATATCTTTTTCTTTTGCTAAAACCTCTTCTGGAACTTCTTCTTTATTGATATATTGAGGATTGGATGCAGCTACCTGCATAGCCAGGTCGCGGGCAAAAGCTTGAAAATCAGAATTGCGGGCAACAAAATCGGTTTCGCAGTTTACTTCTACCAGTACTCCGATTTTTCCGCCTAAATGCACATAGGATTCAACAATGCCTTGGCTGGCTACGCGTTCAGCGCGCTTATTTATAGCAGCAAAACCTTTTTTTCTTAAATGTTCAATGGCTTTATCCATATGGCCTTTGGTTTCATTTAAGGCGGCTTTGCAATCCATCATGCCGCAACCGGTTTTTTCACGCAATTCTTTTATAATTTCAAGGGATATTTCCATGGAGGGGTTCCTTAAAGTCCTTTTCTTTCTTCTTCTTCTTTTTGAAAAGCTCTCAATTTTAAAGCTTCTTGTTCTTCTAGTCTTTCTTCTTCTAAGATCGCCTGGGCTTCTTCGCTGATTTGTTCTGCAGTTTTGTTTTCGCCCAAAGCTTCGCCAGCTTCTATTTCAATTTGCTTGGAGCCTTTGCGGCCTTCATCTACTGCATCTGCAATGACAGAGCAAATAAGCTTGACCGAGCGGATGGCATCATCATTAGCAGGAATAGGATAATCAATGGTATAGGGATTGGCATTTGTGTCTACAATGCCGACAATCGGAATGCCTAATTTTTGGGCTTCTTTTACGGCAATTACTTCTTTGCTGGTATCAACAATGAAAATAACTGCTGGCAAGTTAGCCATCTGGCGGATCCCGCCGACCCCGCGCAAGGTTTTTTGGTATTCGCGGCGAAGGCTGGCAGCTTCTTTTTTCGGCAGTTTTTCAAATATTCCGTCAGTTTCCATTTTTTCGATTTCATCCAAACGGGCAATGGTCTTTTTTAGGGTGCGGTGATTCGTCAAAGTCCCGCCTAGCCACCTTTGGGTGACATAGGGCATATTGCAGCGCCGGGCTTCTTCTTCTACAGCTTCTTGGGCTTGTTTTTTTGTTCCAACAAATAGGACAATGCCGTTTTCTGCGGCTTTATTTTTTACAAATTCGTAGGCTTCTTCAACTTTGGTTAGGGTTTTGTGCAGGTCAATAACATGGATGCCGTTTCTTTCGGCATAAATATATTCTGACATCCTAGGATCCCAGCGATTGGTTTGGTGGCCAAAATGCACACCAGCTTCCAAAAGCTCGCGCATAGTTACAACTGACATTTAATGTTTTCCTCCTTAGTTTTACCGATAACAGGCGGTTATTTTAGCATAAAAGTCCCTTATATTCAAAGCTTTTTATGTGTGTTATGATTACCTTCTTATGCTAAATATGCGGATCCAAAAATTTCTGGCTAATTCCGGAGTTTGCTCGCGCCGGGCTGCGGAAGAAGCGATTTTAAAAGGCTTGGTTAAAGTCAATGGAGAAGTTATAAAAGAAATGGGAGTTAAAATCGACCCGGAAAAAGATGTTGTGGAATACCAAGGGGCAAGGATCAAAGGGCAAGAAAAGAAAACCTATATTAAATTTCATAAGCCGCGAGGAATTGAGTGTTCCATGTCACCCTATAAAGAAGATTCACTTTACCAATGCTTTAATTTTTTTAAAGGCCGATTGTTTCATGTTGGAAGATTAGATAAGGATAGCTCGGGTTTGCTTTTATTAACCAATGATGGGGCTTGGTCCCATAAGATTTTGCATCCTCGGCATGAATGTTTCAAAGAATATATTGTAGAAACTCTTTTTCCAGTGAATAGTGAAATGCTCAAGAATCTTTCAAAACCGATGTGGTTTTTGGGAAAAAGGATTCAAGCAAGGCAAGTTGTGCTTTTGGCTAGTCGCCGCCTGAAAATAGTCTTGGGAGAGGGCCTTAACCGGCAAATTCGGCGCATGGTAGAAAAAGTTGGCAATCGGGTTGAAAGGCTCAAACGCGTTTCTATTGGAAATATCAAATTAGGGAGTCTTGAGCCCGGCGAATGGAAATACTTAACTAAGCCTGAAATATGTTTCCTAGATTGAGGATATAAGCGGGGTCGAGGATTTTCTTAATCATTTTCATTTCTTCGATAATTTTTTCGCCATACATAATTTTTAGATATTCAGTTTTGATCTTGCCAATGCCGTGTTCAGCAGAAATAGTGCCTCCCAAGGAAACAGCTTTTTTGATGAACTGCATATAAATATCTTTGGCGGTTTTTCTTTCTTTTTCGTTTTTCGGGAAGATATTTACATGAATATGATTGTCTCCAATGTGGCCAAAATATAAATAGTCTAGCTGGCTAGGAATCAAAATTTCATCATAGTAATTAACCATTTCTATATTGTATTTTTCTGGAACCGCGATATCAGTTGAAATTTTAGTTTGGTTGGAACGCTTAAAAATTTCATTGCAGATTTCGGGTAGGGCATGGCGGAGGAGCCGTAGGTTTTCTCTTTCTTTTTCTGTTTCCGCAAACCATACATTATCAAGCGGACAATTGAATTTTTCTAAAAGCTTTGCATATTCTTCGATATCTTTCTGGTCACTGAGCGAAGTCGAAGTGACATCCTGTTCAAACATAACTGCCGCTTGAGCACTAGGGGGAATTTTTGAAAATTTTGGCCTTAGATGTTCAAGGCTATGTGCGTCAAAGTATTCAAGGGATAGGGGCTTTTTAGTTTTTGCTTCTTGGGCAAAATTAAGGGCATCTTCTTTTGATGTAAAAAAAGCCGCGCATTCAAAAATATCTTTATTTTTTGGCAGAAGCTTAATTTCTATTTCAGTGATGATGCCCAGCGTTCCCTCTGAGCCAATAAATAAATCAATGAGATCCATATCTGGTTTTATAAAATATCCTGCCGCATTTTTTACCTGGGGCATTTTATAATGAGTAGATTTGCGGATTATTTTTAATAATTCTTGTTCTCGTTGTTGTTTTTTACCTCGGCTAAGATTTAAAATTTCACCAGTGCTTAAAACTATCCTTAATCGGTTAATCCAATTTCTCGTTGGCCCGAAGCGAAAACTTCGAGCTCCAGAGGCATTGGTTGCAACTGTTCCGCCTAAAAAAGCGGTTTTTTCTGTAGGGTCAGGCGGGTAGGCGAGATCAAATTTATCTAGAGATTTTTCCAGGTTTTCAATAGTTATCCCGGGCTGGCAAACAGCTGTTTTTTTAGAAGGGGAAATTTTGATGATTTTATTGAGTTTTTCTAAAGATAGGATTTGGCCTTTGAAGGGGATGCATCCGCCGGTGGTTCCGGTTTTTCCAGCAGAAAGGGTGGTGGGGATTATATTTTTAGAGGCTTGCTTTACGATTTCAACAATTTCTGATTCGTTTTCAGGAATTAAGACGCAATCTGCTTTGCCATTTTTAAGTGCTGAAGAATCTTCTAAATAGCCTTGGATTATATCTGGATCGGTCTTTTTTAACATTAAATAATTATACTATAAAAAACAAAAAACCCTGGCAACTACTTACTCTCCCAGAATACAAGATTCTAGTACCATCAGCCTTTGCGGGCTTAACTTCTGTGTTCGGAATGGGAACAGGTGTTTCCCCGCCAGCAAAGTCACCAGGGCATAAAATTTTATTAAACAAAGCAGGTAAATATATGACAGAATAGAATCTCGCCTAAATGTCATCCTGAAACATAGTCTAGCTATGCTCAGAATGACATTAGAAAAAAAGATCAAGACTTTCGACCGATTAGTACTGGTCAGCTGAATGCATTACTGCACTTACACTCCCAGCCTATCAACCTCGTGATCTACAAGGGGTCTTATCTCATAAAGAGGAGAAACCTAATCTTAGGGTGGGCTTGACGCTTAGATGCCTTCAGCGTTTATCCCAACCAGACATAGCTACCCAGCATTTGCCACTGGCGTGACAACTGGTACACTAGAGGTCTATCCCTTCCGGTCCTCTCGTACTAGGAAGAGCTCCCTTCAAGTTTCTTGCGCTTGCACCGGATATGGACCAAACTGTCTCACGACGTTCTGAACCCAGCTCACGTACCGCTTTAATGGGCGAACAGCCCAACCCTTGGAACCTGCTCCAGCTCCAGGATGCGACGAGCCGACATCGAGGTGCCAAACCTCCCCGTCGATGTGAACTCTTGGGGGAGATAAGCCTGTTATCCCCGGGGTAACTTTTGTCCGCTGAGCGATGGCCCTTCCATTCGGTACCACCGGATCACTAAGTCCTACTTTCGTATCTGCTCGACTTGTCTGTCTCGCAGTTAAGCACCCTTATGCCTTTACACTCGACGAACGATTTCTAACCGTTCTGAGGGTACCTTTGAACGCCTCCGTTACTCTTTAGGAGGCGACCGCCCCAGTCAAACTACCCGCCTAACTCTGTTTTCTTCCGCTTTGATCGAAAAAGTTAGAATTCCAAAATCACTAGAGTGGTATCTCACTGTTGGCTCCACCCAGCCCAAAAGCCGGGTATCAAAGCCTCCCACTTATGCTGCGCAAGCAACATCGAAATTCAAAGCTAGGGTATAGTAAAGCTCCACGGGGTCTTTCTGTCCTGGTGCAAGTAATCCGTGTCTTCACGGACATCCCAATTTCACCGAGTCCCTCGCCGAGACAGGGCCCATGTCGTTATGCCTTTCGTGCGGGTCGGAACTTACCCGACAAGGAATTTCGCTACCTTAGGACCGTTATAGTTACGGCCGCCGTTCACTGGCGCTTCGGTTTGAACCTTGATATAATCTCAGCTCGCCCCTTAACGTTCCAGCACTGGGCAGGCATCAGCCCCTATACATCCCATTTCTGGTTAGCAGAGACCTGTGTTTTTGATAAACAGTCGCAAGGGCCTGGTTTCTGTGCCCTGTATAAAAGCTTGCGCCCTTTACAGGGGTTTCTTCTCCCGAAGTTACGAAACCAACTTGCCTAGTTCCTTAGCGAGAGTTAGCTCGCGCGCCTTGGCTTTTAAGCCAACCCACCTGTGTCGGTTTGTAGTACGAATACCTGCAGTCACCTACGAAGCTTTTCTTGTCAGTGTGAAGTCAGCTACTTCCCCCAATAAAGGGGTCGTCATCACACCTCAGAGTTGAGAAAGAACGGATTTGCCTATTCTTTCCTCCTTGATGCTTAAACCGCCATCCAACAGACGGCTAGCTTATCCTACTGCGTCCCTTCTTAGATTAACTACTGCAGATAGTACCGGAATATTAACCGGTTGTCCATCACCTGCGCCTTTCGGCATCGGCTTAGGTATCGACTTACCCTGGGAGGACGAGCCTTCCCCAGGAAACCTTAGGTTTGCGGCGATTAAGATTCTTACTTAATTTTTCGTTACTTATGCCGTCATTCTCACTTCCATTTCGTCCACCTCTGCTCACGCAGAGACTTCAACCTAAAATGGAACGCTCCTCTACCACTTTCCTTCTCCGTAGAAAAGAAAAATCCATAGCTTCGGTATTAGGCTTTAGCCCCGTGTATTTTCGGCGCAGAATCACTCGACCAGTGAGCTGTTACGCACTCTTTAAAGGGTGGCTGCTTCTAAGCCAACCTCCTGGCTGTTTTAGTAACTCCACTTCCTTAACCACTTAGCCTAACTTTAGGGACCTTAGCTGATGATCTGGGCTGTTTCCCTTTTGAACATGGAGCTTATCCCCCACATTCTCACTCCCAAGCATGCAACCTCAGTATTCGGAGTTAGCAAGGATTTGGCAACCTTATTCAGATCCCTAGTCCAAACTGTACTCTACCCCTGAAGCGCTTATCTTGAGGCTGGCCCTAAAACCATTTCGAGGAGAACCAGCTATCTCCGAGCTCGATTAGCTTTTCACTGCTACCCACAGTTCATCCGATGATTTTTCAATATCAACCAGTTCGGACCTCCACCCCGATATTATCGGAGCTTCATCCTGACCATGGGTAGATCGCCCGGTTTCGGGTTTAATACTAGTGACTTATTCGCCCTTTTCAGACTCGCTTTCGCTTCGGCTTCCCCCGAGCAATCGGGGTTAACCTTGCCACTAACTTTAAGTCGACGGCTCATTCTTCAATAGGCATGCTATCACCCCGATAAATCGGGGCTCTAACTGCTTGTAAGTGCACAGTTTCATATTCTATTTCACTCCCCTTACGGGGTTCTTTTCACCTTTCCCTCACGGTACTATTTCGCTATCGGTCATTACATTGTATTTAGCCTTGGATAATGGTCTACCCAGATTCCTAAGGGATTTCCCGAGTCCCCTAGTACTTGGGAAAATTTCAAGAGAGTTTCTAGTTTTTCGTTTACAGGGCTTTCACCTTCTTGGGCCTAGCTTTCCAGCTAAGTTCAGCTAAACTAAAAGTTTTTGACTCTCCCACATATCAGCAGTTATGTGTAGAAATTTCCCGCGACACCTTTATGGCAACGCCTGCCGGCTATGACACCAAAAAGGTTTAGGCTCTTCCGTTTTCGCTCGCCACTACTTACGGAATCTCAATTGATTTCTGTTCCTCAAGTTACTTAGATGTTTCAGTTCACTTGGTTGTTTCTCTAATATTGCTATCAGAGTATACTGATTTTATCAGTATGGGTTTCCCCATTCGGACATCCCCGGATCAAAGCTTTCTTGACAACTCCCCGAGGCATATCGGAGCCAATCCCGTCCTTCATCAACATGTAATGCCAAGGTATCCCCTGTGCACCGTATTATCTTGATCTTTTTATTATGCGAGAATCTATTCTCATATATTTTTATTCGTGTAAAAATTGGAATTTTTTTACCTGCTTGTTTAATTTTCAAGGTTCTTTGCGCTTTTCAAATCATTTGTAGAAACAAAAACGCACATTCCTGTACGCTTAAAATAGATTGAATTTGTTAGCGCGAAAAAGTGATGTGTATTATATCGATGTCTAGAAAAATTGTCAAGGATGAAATTTGTTTTGTAAGGACAATTATTAAATTCAGAAATTGAATTTTTTAGCTTAAGATAATAAAGCCTGTAAATCAATTAGATCTTCTGTTAAAAGAAAGAATTTTTCAGTATTTCTTAATTGTATTGTACCAGGGTTTTCGTGTGGTTTTGTTCCATGAAAATCTGTTCCAGCAGTTCTAATCAGCCCAAAATATTTGGCGAGTTCTATCAGTTTATCTACATCTTCTCTGGTATGGGTGCGGGCATAACATTCTATCCCCATTAAACCTTGGGGAATATATTCTTTTAAAAAACTAAGTAGGGCAGGGTTTTCAGCGTTTCCCCATCCAATGACTCGGTTAGCTGGATGAGCTAACACTGGTTTCCCACCAGCGCCAATAATTAAATTAATAGCTTCTGCAGTTGTTAAAAATGATAATGGCGAAAGATGAGGAATCAATAACCCTAAAATCCCTTCTCTAAAAGCTTGCGAGTATTGATTAGGAAATAAAGATAATAATATTGGAAGATTAGATTGGTGTTTAACAACGACTCGATAGTAGTCATATATTTTAGGCGTTTCTCCCTTAGCATGATAAAGGACTTCTTCTCGATTAATCATTAGTCCTTTAGTCCATAAAGCTTGAAGATAATTTGGTTCGTCATCCATTCTCGCCAAACTTTGTAATTCTAACCGGTCTTTTAATGCTTGATTATTAGGATCTATTCCGTAACCGAGTAAATGATGATCTTGTCGAAGCAGTTCGGGTTGTAGTCCAGCAGAACAATCTAATTCAATTCCATAAATAAGTCTTATATTTGCAATAACTGAAGGAAGAAGGGTTAGAGGCATAATATTGTGGTCAGTAATAGAAATAGTATTTAGTCCTAAATCCTTACAAAGATTAACCAGGCTTCTAGGTTCTAATTTTCCGTCAGAACGGGTTGTATGCATATGTAAATCACAAATCTTTGGTTGGTTAAAATTTGTTTTTGCTGTTGGGATAGGGCGAACTCTCATAAAAAATAGAATCTCCTTATATAATATTATCGCTAAATAAAGAGGAGAATTTCAGTTGAAATTAGAAAAATTTGTAACAATTGAGATATCGTTAGCAAGCGGACAAACCTAGAAAATCTTATGGAGCTGAGCGGATTCGAACCGCTGACCTCCTGAGTGCAAATCAGGCATTCTACCAACTGAACTACAGCCCCACAATCCCGCTGTGCGGGATAAATCCAAATTACTAATTACAAAATCCAAAAAATTTTATTTTGTCATTTGGATTTTGATATTTGTCATTCCACTGCTTTGCAGTGGTGGTGGGCCAGGATGGACTCGAACCATCGACCTTACGCTTATCAGGCGTACGCTCTAACCACCTGAGCTACTAGCCCACAATCCTGCTCTGCGGGATAAATCCAAAATCCCAATTTCAAATTACAAATTAAAATTACAAAAAATAAAGCCGAGGAAGTATTTTACTAGAAAAGGGTAGGGTTGTAAACACCTCGGCTCCGCTCGGTGTACAAATATCTTATACCCTGAGCAAAGTCGAAGGGAAAACAAAAAAGCTACTAAGAAATTATACTAGTAGCTTTAGATGTTTTTTTAAAAGCAAACTTTTTGAAAATCCCGCGGAGCGGGACCCCGATACATATTTTTATATATGGTACTCGGGGCTAGACCTTAGAGCAAGATGGGGCCATCGACCTTTCTTCTTAGCCGAAGCCTTGAAGACAAGTCTCCTTAGAAAGGAGGTGATCCAGCCACACCTTCCGGTACGGCTACCTTGTTACGACTTCACCCCAATCACCAATACCACCTTCACCCCGATAAATCGGGGCTCTGGGTGTTCCTGGCTTTCATGGTGTGACGGGCGGTGTGTACAAGGCCCGAGAACGTATTCAACGCAGCACCCTTATCTGCGTTTACTAGCGATTCCAGCTTCATGTAGGCGAATTGCAGCCTACAATCCGAATTAAGGCACACTTTTTGGGATTTGCTCCACCTTGCGGTCTTGCGTCCCTTTGTATGTGCCATTGTAGCACGTGTGTTGCCCTGGTCGTAAGGGCCATGATGACTTGACCTCATCCCCACCTTCCTCCCCTTTATCAGGGGCAGTTTCGTTAGAGTGCTCTCCAAAGATATACCTTGAAGTAGCAACTAGCGATAGGGGTTGCGCTCGTTGCGGGACTTAACCCAACATCTCACGACACGAGCTGACGACAGCCATGCAGCACCTGTCTTACCGTTCCCCGAAGGGCACTCCCGTATTTCTACAGGATTCGATAGATGTCAAGACCAGGTAAGGTTCTTCGCGTAGCATCGAATTGAACCACATGCTCCACCGCTTGTGCGGGCCCCCGTCAATTCTTTTGAGTTTTAGCCTTGCGGCCGTAATCCCCAGGCGGTTCACTTAACGCGTTAGCTGCGGCACTAGTGGGGTCGATACCACTAACACCTAGTG
This sequence comes from uncultured bacterium, assembly GCA_964528395.1. GTDB lineage: Bacteria > Margulisbacteria > WOR-1 > CAZGTC01 > CAZGTC01 > CAZGTC01. The sequence continues at coordinate 199,379 of CAZGTC010000002.1, read as the reverse complement.
AACATAGTTTAGGGCTAGGACTACCGGGGTATCTAATCCCGTTTGCTCCCCTAGCTTTCGTGTCTCAGCGTCAGAAAATGTCCAGGAAGCCGCCTTCGCCACGGATGTTCCTTCCGATATCTACGCATTTCACCGCTACACCGGAAGTTCCGCTTCCCTCTACATTTCTCTAGCCAAGCAGTATCAGAAGCAGGTTCCCCGTTGAGCGGGGAGATTTAACCTCTGACTTACAAGGCCGCCTACACACCCTTTACGCCCAATAATTCCGGACAACGCTTGGTCCCTACGTATTACCGCGGCTGCTGGCACGTAGTTAGCCGGACCTTCCTCTAGGGGTACCGTCAATATCTTCCCCCCTGACAGTGTTTTACATCCCGAAAGACTTCATCACACACACGGCGTCGCTCCGTCAGGCTTTCGCCCATTGCGGAAAATTCCTCACTGCTGCCTCCCGTAGGAGTCTGGACCGTGTCGCAGTTCCAGTGTGGCTGGTCATCCTCTCAGACCAGCTACCCGTCGTAGCCTTGGTGAGCCGTTACCTCACCAACTAGCTGATAGGACGCAAGGCCATCCCAAAGCGGTTCTTTAGGTTCCGTTTAGTTTTCAGAACAAGAGTTCCAAAAACCACATCTGGAATTAGCCCACCTTTCGGCAGGTTGTTCCAGTCTTTGGGGGAGGTTCCTCACGTGTTACTCACCCGTCCGCCGCTACCTTAGTATTGCTACCAAGATCGCTCGACTTGCATGTGTTAGGCACGCCGCCAGCGTTCGTCCTGAGCCAAGATCAAACTCTCAGCTTATAAATGAATTATTTATTATGAAAAAGAATCAAAAAAAGCGCCCACATCTTGCATAATATGGTCTAGTTTTCAAAGAGCTTGCTTGCAGGAAAAAAAAGAAGTAAAAAATTAATTTTCCTTTTCAAAAGCTTGGATATTATATATATATGGAAAAAGAATGTCAAATGCTTTTTGTGGTATAATTTTTTCATGAAAAAAGCAGCTTTCCTGATTTTCTTGTTTTTTTCCCTCTCAATTTCAGCTTGGGCACAGCCTGGAATTTCCTTAGCGCAAAGCGAACTCTATCCAGGGCAAACTTTGAGCGTTATCTTTAAAACCGATGAAGAAGTGCAAGATGCTTATGTCTCGCTTTTGGGAAAATATTATGCCTTGTATCCTATGGAGAAAAAAGGATATTTTCGCAGTATTGTTCCGATTCCCTTGGAAATCGAGTCCGGGTATTACCAAGTTTATGTTATATATAATAATAGTAATATCGGCGGCACAATTAAGCAGGTAGAAAGGTTCCATGTATTAAAAGACCAGTATCCTTCTATATATTTAAGCTTCCAGCCGAAGAAGCAAAAACTTTTATCCCCGGTTCTAGTAAACAATGATTGGGATATTATTGGCGCAGCAGTGCAGAAAAAAACTGCGCAGCAGCTTTGGAGCGGCAAGTTTATTTTGCCTTGCCAAGGTTATTTTACTTCTCCTTTTGGAGAAAAGCGCAAAATTGGCAAAAGTATTAGCCGCCACAGGGGATTGGATATTGGATCTGTGTTAAAAGAAAAAACTAATATTATCGCGACCAATTCCGGGCAAGTGGTTCTGGCCCGCTATTTCAAAGTTTTTGGGAATACAGTGGTCATTGACCATGGCCAAGGAATTTTTAGCTTGTATTTTCATCTGTCAAAAATATTAGCCCAAGAAGGGCAGTTTATAAAAAAAGGGGAGAAGCTGGGAAAAATGGGAACAACCGGGGTGTCTACTGCTCCGCATTTGCATTGGGGAATGAGCGTGCAGGATGTGCGGGTCGAGCCTAAGCAGTGGCTGGATATAGAATAATGCTGGATCGAGTGATAGATGCAAATTTGAACCGAGCGCGCGAGGGCTTGAGGGTTTGCGAAGAAATCGTCCGCTTCGTATTAAATGATCCGGACTTGACTTCTGACTTTAAAAATTTACGCTCGGATTTAAAAAAAATAAATTGTCAGCTAGATTTGGCAATATATTCCCGCGATATAGGAAAAGATGTGGGGCGAAAATCTTTTTCAAAAGAAGAAAAAAAACGGCAGGATTATCTTCAAATTTTTAGCGCTAATATCAAGCGAGTGCAGGAAGCGTTGCGCGTTTTGGAAGAGTTTTTAAAGGTTGCACAGCCTGCCTTAGCCCGACAGGCAAAAAAACTTCGATTTGAACTTTATGCCCTGGAAAAAAGATCAATGGAGAAATTGCAGGCTTTGGATTTGCGCGCAAGCAAATTAAATTTTTCTCTCTATGGTTTTCTGGATTTTAGCTTGGTGAGCGATAAAAATTATATGCAGGTTTTGGTGCAAATGGCTAAGGGCGGACTAAAGATTCTCCAATATCGCGATAAGTTTTCCACGCGCGAAAAAATCTTACAGCGGGCTAAAAAGATCGCGCGCTTTTGCCAAAAGCACAGGATAGCTTTGATCATTAATGATCATGTGGATATTGCCAAGGAAGTGGAGGCAGATGGCGTGCATTTGGGGCAAGGGGATATATCCAGTGCAACTGCGCGAAAAATTTTGGGAATAGGAAAAATTATCGGGCGGTCTACACATAGTTTTCAACAAGCGCTTGCAGCTGAAAAACAAGGCGCGGATTACATTGCCTGCGGCCCGATCTTTAAGACTCCTACTAAAAAAGGCCGGCCAGCGGTGGGGTTGGATTTGCTCAAAAAAGTTGCAGCGCAAATAAAAATTCCGGTGGTTGCAATCGGGGATATTAATTTAAATAATTTGGCTCAAATTAAATCTGTTTATCTCAAAGCAAAAGTTGCGGTTTTACGGGGTTTATTACAGGCAAAAGATATAGCGGCTGAAGTTAAATATTATCAGAAGCATTTAGCTGGCTGAACAATTCCGAAGGAATTTCTTTTAAACATTCTTTCACATCATTTATTTTATTTAGTTTTTTGCGGTTTTTTCTGGCTTCATTGATAAGAGCAGAAATTAAATCAGCCACAGCTCCAATGTTGTTTTTTTCTATGGCGGATTTTACAGCTCCCCAGATTAATGGATCAGCAGTTAAGGCTTGCAGCACAACGGAATGTTCAATTTCTAATTCATGCAAGATTGATTTTACGGCCAAGATAGGAATCATTTCCCGGAAACCTGCTTCAACCTCGTTGAAAAAAGTGTTGTTTGTGCCTTTTAAAATATTGGCGATTTTGGCTAAAACTACTGCCAATTCCCCGCGATTTTGCGCGCTAGCAATTTGGCGGATCATATCTTGTATTTTTTCCGGGCTGGTTTTTTCTGGATTAGAGTATTGGATAATGCTGGTAAGGATAGAAATTAGGATAATTTTTTCTTGAGTTAATTGTATTTGGGGAGTGCTTGGATCTGCAGATCGTTTTTCTTTTGCAACTTTTGCGGTTTTCTCTTCTAGCGCCTGTTCTGAAGTTTCCATAGGTTTTGCAGCAGCCCTTATTTGTTGTATTGCGAGGGTTAGGAAATGAGGAATCTCAATTGGCAGAACCAAGGTTTGGAATATATTCAAACTGGCCTGGCTTTTTCTTAAAATGCTAAAAACAAAGCGCAGGATAATATCAAGAATTAATTGGGAGGTTTGTTTAAAATAATTGGTTTGCTGGGAAACAAAAAGCTTGATGCTTGCTTTTATTTTTTCTTTTTCCCTTACTGCTATTTGCTGTTCTGTATTTTGGGGGCCTGTTTTTTGCTCTTGCACAATCATTTTTACAATTGCAGCCAGTAATTTAAGCGAGATTTCCGGCGTTTTTTTGCGCTCAATAATTTTTACAGCGAAGAATACAGCGGCAGCATAAAATTTATCTGCCTCTTTTATTTGTTTTAGGCTGGCAAGGACAATTCTTGCTCCTATAGAAGTAGAAATTAAAGGGATTAGATTTTTTTTGGCAGTTGATGGGGCAATGCTTTGTCCAAGCCTGCGAGCAATGACATAAGGATTTTGGCTGCGAGATATAAATAAAGGCATAGAAGTTAGTGGTAAACGAGCAGCGGTTGCAACTCTTAACCCGACTAAAATATGCTTTGCAGCTTCGGGAGTTTTGCACGCAGCTAAAATTTCTTTATTATTGGTGGATAAATCTCTTACTATCAATTGCCTGAAAAATTGCGGCAGTTGAGGATTTAAAACCAAATTACCGATAGCAATTGCTCGTCTAATTTTTACAGGATTGCTTAAAACTTGATAAGGTCGAAGGCCGGTTAACTGAACAAAAATAAGAGCACTATTTATTTTTTGTTCTATGGGAATTGCCATTGGTTGTGAAGGCCTATCTGGGAGAGCCTCTATTTGAGATGAAAAATTTCTTGCAAGCTGGATTTTTTCTCTTTGCAAGTTTTCGAATACTTTTTTTAACGATAATTCTGCGGCTGGTTTTTTTTCTCTTTCAATTGGTCTTTCTTCCATGCGAGATAGTTCAGCCAAAAGCAACATAGCGGCTTCTCTAGGAACAAGACCTATTTCTGGCAGGGTGATATCTCTGTTTATTGGAGTGCGGATAGCATTTAGGACAGTAGTTTTTAGTTGCCTAATTTTTTCTTTAAAAGAAGCAGCTGGGCGCGGTACGCGCGCAGGTTTTATTGGGCGTGTTGGCCTTTGAAGAGGCGATTCAATTCTTGGTGCAGCCATAGTATCTCTCCTATCTATTTATCGCCATTTTATGCCAAAAATTTCAATCGAAGGATTTTATTTTTCTTCAACCTTGCTGGTGAGGAGTTCGTTGTTCCAATAGCTGTTTTTAAACCAGTTTTTTCCGGATTTTTCGGTTTTTCTCTTTAATATTTCCCTTTTTACCAGGAATATGCGCGCGCCAATGGTGGTCGTATTCCTAAAAATAGCTTCGAGAATTTTCTTTTTATCGTCGATTTTGCAAAGTGTGGTTAATTTAATAGCATTTCTTTTTTTCTTCATGCGGAGGGGTTCGATAAAGGCATCTAGTGCTCCAGCTTTCATTAGCTTTGCAATGGCCTTGTCGTATAATTTAGGATCCATGTCATCAATATTGGTTTCTATTTGTATTATATTATCTTCCAAACTTCCGAGGGGATTTTCTCCAATAAGCATCCTTAAAACATTGGCCTGGGGCAAATCATAATAACCTGCGCCATAGCCGACTTTTTCAACTTTTAGTCTCGGGATTTCCTCAAATGTTTCAGCTAGATAAGTAATAATAGCTGCTCCGGTTGGGGTGGTTAATTCTTTTTTTATTGTTCCACTGTAAATGGGCGTATTTTTCAAAAGCAGGGCAGTGGCTGGGGCAGGGATGGGCATAATGCCATGGCAGGTGTTTACAGTTCCTGAACCAGTGCAAATTGCAGACGAGTAAATTTTTTCAATTCCTAATTTATCTAATCCAATAACTGTTCCGACGATATCAATAATGGTGTCTACTGCCCCTACATCATGCAAATGTTCTTCCCCATGCACTTTAAATTCTGCGGCAAAAATATGCTGAAAAATACCAATGCTTTTTTCTTTGATCGATTTTTTAAGAGAGCTTTGTTTGATCAAGTTAATAATATCTTTTGATTTTTTAGCGTGTTGGTGGCCATGAATTTTTACTTCCACATAAGTGCTTTGAATACCGCATCTTTTTACTTTTTTGGCAATGAGCTGGTAATGTTCATGCAGCGGAATTTTTTTCAATTCGTTTCTTAGAAAAACAAGATCTAGTCCAGCATCAATTAGTGCGCCCAAGACCATATTCCCAGAAATTCCTGATTGACAATCGAAATAGGCTATTTTCATTGTTTTGTCCTTAAAATAGAAAAGGCTAAACAAGCTGCGCCGAAGCCGTTGTCGATATTTACGATCGCAACTCCAGGGGAGCAGCAATTGAGCATAGAAAGCAGGGCAGACAAGCCTTTGAAGTTTGCGCCATAGCCGATTGAAGTTGGAACAGCGATCACTGGCTTATCCGTTAATCCTGCGACCACCGAAGCAAGCGCTCCTTCCATGCCAGCCACTACAATTATAACCGCAGATTTTTTTATTTTTGCCAGGACTTTTTTGTTCAGCAAGCGGTGGATGCCCGCAACCCCAACATCTCTTACAGCTTCAATTTTTAATCCGAGAAATTCCCCGGCAACTCGGGCTTCTTCAACCACGGGCTGATCAGCAGTGCCAGCAGATAAAATTATAATTTTTTTATTTTGAGTTTTGGGCTTTGGGTTTTGGATTTTTCCAATAGAGATAATTCTAGCTTTTGGATGAAACTTAGCTTGCGGGAATATTTCTTGTACAGCTTGAAAATGATTTTTATTGGCGCGGGTAGCAAGTATGGGTTGATTATGTTTTTTTAAGGATTGGACGATTTTTAAGATTTGTTCTTTGGTTTTTCCTTGGCAAAATATGACTTCGGGAAAGCCTTTGCGCGAAAAGCGGTGCAGGTCGATTTTTGCAAAGCCTAGGTCTTCAAAATATATTTTTGGGATCGATACTTTCATATCTTATCTTTTCTGGTGTGCGCGTTATTATGGTTTCGATTTGTATTTTTTGTAAAACGCCAATATTTCCTGGGACAATTTGGGCAACTAAAGTAATGGTGGCTTCTCCTGCTTTTTGCGGACTTATGGTTTCCCCAACAACAATGGACAAATTAATACCTATTCCGCTTATTTTATCAATGATATCACGCAATAGCCCTCTTCTATCTCGGACAATTATGCGATAGCCACAATTATTTGATTCACCCCTATAATTATGTACGGCTGTAGCATAAAGAGCAAAAAAACCTGATATTATTTCATTGATATTGGGGATAAGCCCTTGGCCTACTGATTGAATAAAATCGGCAATATTGGGGAATCCTTTTGCTAATAGAAATTCTTTAAAAAAAATAGTCCGAGATAATAATATAAAAGGTAAATGCCTAGCCAGGGTTTTTTCTTCCAAATAATGATTCGCCAAAGCGAATATAACTATGTTCGGAAATCCAGAAAAATAGCGCTGTAAGCTGGCAAGAGCTTCTGGAAGATGTAAATGGTCTAACCAGCTTAACAGGGGGCGGCTAGTAATACTGGTTTCGATAAATACAATATCTCCTTCTTTAAGAGGAGTTGAAACAGGTCGTGGACGGGAATTAATAATTGCTTGTGCTGCGTGCAAGAAGCATCCTTCTCCTATTTGCCGGGCAAAATCCAGGGCGGTTGCGTCGCGCGGCAAGAGATAGCGTTTGCCGGTAGGACTCATGACAGTAATTGGATAACAAGCGCTACCCATGGTTTCGTATAGTGCTGCAACTTGTGGATTATCGTTAACCGCTAAAAAATTTAACAGGATATTTAGCCACGGAGTGGTTTCTTCGCCGATTTTAGAAACAATGCCAAAGCGATAATTTTGTTGCATTTCTTTAGTTCTTATTTGGATTAATAATCTTCCGGATTCTGTTATTATATAAGTTTGTAAAAATTCATGCTGATTAGGGCGGGGTACTGCTATGAAATCTCTTATTTCTTCTTGGATAGGGGGATAGGCTTGATGTACAATGCCTTGCGTGAAATAACAAATTGGTTTTTCTTCAACAATAATGTTGATGCGCCAAACATCATAATTAGATAGGAGCTGCAAAGGAATTTGCCGCTTTTCCATCCTTTCATAAAGCTCGAAAATGGAGCGCTGTTCAATAATTATTTCTGCGGTTATCCCATTGTTTTCTAGGTTCTTCATTAGCCTGGCGGCGATATCTTCTGCGTGTTGTCGGGTGGCATTTACGATTGATTCTCTCTTGGCAAATATTTCTTTGTAAGAATACTCAAATTCTTCGGGTAAATATTGGAAACACAAGTCTTCTAATTCCCGTTTTACTTGCCACATGCCGAGAATATCTGCAATCGGGACATAAAAATATAGGGTTTCCCGGGCTTTAGCTTCCCTGGTTTCAGGTTTTAGGTAAGCAAGGGTTCTCATATTATGCAGGCGATCCGCTAATTTTATGGCAAAAACAGCAGCATTTTGCTGGCCATGCTCTAGGAGCTTGCGGTAAATATTTATATCGCTTGGTTTAGTTCCGGTATAATTAGATTCTTTGCCTAGTTCAGTTACGCCCTCAACCAGTTGGGATACAGATAATCCTACAATTGCAGCCAATGAATCTAGGGTTAACCTTTCACCATTAATTTCCCCTTCTTCAAGGGTATCATGCAATAAAGCTGCAGCAATGATTTCTGGAGTTGCGCCCCATTCACTTGCTATTTCAGCGGTTTGAAGGGGATGCTCTATATAAGGAGTCTTGCCGTCTTTGCGAAAAACACCGTTATGCGCCCTCCACGCAAGGCTGAAGGCAGTTTCTATAAGTTCTTTACCAGCAGAAGAAGGGATTCGACGTGTAATTGAGTTTAATCTTTTCAAATATAAAATGCCTTTATCGGTAGCTTGGGTAAGAAAACCAGGAGCGGAAATAAAGGGAACCCGATGGAGAAAAGGAGGTTGGGGAGGCGATATGAAAACTTTCCGAAAAGAGTTCCTTTTAATTAATGTTATGCCAGCCAATGGATTGGATTCTCCTTGCTAGCTCTATTTTACTATTTTTTCGGCTAGAAGGCTATACTGGCAAGCTTTTTAGCTAATTCCCATATTCAAACTTGCACACCACGCGCGAAGTTAAATTATACGAAGCCTGGATGTGATGCAGGGTTGATAATTTTACATTATAACTGCTGACATCCAATGAGCTTCCATCGCGATCAAATCGGATAGGGGTAGCATTAGCGTCTTGGGTAGCCGTAAAAAAGGAAATAAAAGGGCTTTCATGGGCAAAGGCATTTTGGGTCGTATTAGCTTCGATCGCAGCTTTTACTTCTGCGGCTTCGGCAGTGGTAATAACATTATTGACAAGTTTTTTCCATTTGAAATTTACGGTAGTAATGTATCCGGCTTCATTGGTTACTAAATTAAAAACCGGATAAATAATTCCATTGGTAGAATTAATGGCAACAACAGAAGAGCCTTGAAAATTATTTATCGTATAAGTTTTTGCCCCAGCAGTTGCAACATAGGTGCCGGCAGGCGCAACTTCGGGGCTGATTAGCGGAAGGTTCCCGATATCCATAAAACAGCTCCATCCGTAGGAAGAAACATCGATTGTTCCGGTTAAGGTGTTAGAACTATTGGTGGTTGAACTATAAAAAGTTTTTGGGCCAACTAAAGACATGATGGTTCCATTGGTTTGGCCATCGCTGACATTACAGCTAAAAACCATTTCATAATAAGCGGGTTTTGGCTTAAAAGTATCATTGTAATTGCCGTTGAGCATTTTTGCTATTTCTCCAGGATTGCTATTGCCGGGTCCCATGCCAAGATAAGTGTGGAACATATAGGCTTTGTTTTCGGAAAAATCAAATACGCCGTTTCCATCAACATCTAAATTGGTTAGAACTATAAGGCTTTCGTCGAATGTGCCGTAATATTGGGCAGTAGTAAGATCCATATTCATTTTACCGATTAAGCTCGTAACATTTATAGAGGGAGTGGCTTCTTGGCTGGTAGAGTTTATTTCTATTGTTCCAAGGTCAGTGGAAGAATCAGAGGGATTCATAATTGGCAGGGAATGCCAATTTACATCAGCTTGTTTTAAATAACCGATCAAAGTAATAGTTGTCCCTGTTTTATTATAAAAACCGAGTACATACGGGTAGCCTTTTATAATAGGAAGAGAAAAAGTTCCATCTGCTTCGGGAGTGGCCAGGTATTTTTCCAGGTTTGAACCAATAGCTACGATATGGGTAACAGTTGTAGCTGCCGAAGCACCTAGGCCGCTAGAAGAAATTGTCCCGACTTTTCCTTGCAGGGTGTAGTTGGTGGCGGGAGTAGGAGCAGGAGAAGAATTAGTTGTTCCGCAGCCGATCAATAAAACGAATGAAACAATAAAAGCACAGATCACAAGTAGAATAAGGCCCATGACAAAATTGTTGATTTTTCTTTTTTTCATATTTCCCTCCCAAAAAATTATAACTTGAATATGATAATCCTTTTATTTTAAATTTTCTAGCCGTTTTTTGATTTTACTTTCAAACCCAATATCTTTTGGCGCATAATATTTCTTTTTGTTTTGCAAATAATCTTGCTTGATATATCCAGATTCAGAATTGTGCGCGTATTTGTAGTCTTTTCCATAGCCCAGATCTTTCATGCCTTTAGCCGGAGCATTTCTTAGGTGCAAAGGCACTTCCTGCGTTTTTTCATTTTCTACATCTTTTAATGCAGCATCGATCGCAACATAAGAGGCATTGCTTTTTGGCGCGCAAGCAACATAAATAGCAGCTTGGGCTAGGGGAATGCGGTCTTCGGGCAGGCCGATAAATTCTGCGGCCTGGTGGCAGGCATTGGCAACAACCAGAGCCAGCGGATCAGCATTCCCCACATCTTCTGCGGCGCAGATAACGATACGCCGCGCGATAAATCGTGGGTCTTCCCCGGCGTAAATCATTTTTGCCAAATAATAAATTGCAGCATCCGGATCAGATCCGCGCATGCTTTTTATAAAAGCCGAGATCGTGTTGTAATGTTCTTCTCCCTGCTTATCATAAACCACGGATTTTTTTTGGATGGATTCTTCGGCAACCGCTAGATCAAAAACAATCTCGTCTTTTTTTGGTTTAGTGGTCAAAACCCCGACCTCCAAAGCAGATAAGGCTTTGCGCGCATCCCCATCACAGCGATTCACTAAGTGTTGCAGGGCTTCTTCTTTTAAATCAACTTTAAAATTTCCTAAACCCCGTTCTTTGTCTTTAAGTGCATTTTGTAAAATGGTTTTGATGCTTTCTTGGGACAAGGGCTTGAATTGGAAAACTTGCGACCGGGAAACCAGAGCGGAATTTACATAGAAAAAAGGGTTTTCTGTGGTTGACCCGATCAATATAATGGTTCCAGATTCAACATCTGGCAGCAGCGCGTCTTGCTGGGTTTTGTTGAAACGATGGATCTCGTCTAAAAAAAGAATGGTCCTTTGGCCGTGCAAATTTTTATTTTCTTCCGCGGTTTTTACTACTTTGCGGATATCTTCGATTTTTGCTACCGTGCAGTTTAGGCTGATGAAATTAGCCCGGGTGTTTTGCGCGATAATTTTTGCCAGGGCGGTTTTTCCTACTCCGGGCGGGCCGAAGAAAATAATCGAGCTGATGCGGTCAGCCTCGATCGCGCGCCGTAGGAGTTTTCCTTCCCCGACAATATGTTCCTGGCCGATAAAGTCTTCCAGCTTTTTCGGGGACATGCGAAAAGCCAGTGGCGCATTCTTAAACTGGTTGGCGTTTTCAAATAAATTCTGCATAATACTTTAGCTATTATACTTCAAGGATAAAAAATAAACTGCTATAATGAAGAAAATATGGAAAACCCTTTGATCGAAAAATTAAACCATAACATCCAAAAACTCTCCGAGCAAATGGAGCGTAATCGCATTGAAGAATATACTTCCATGATGGTGCGGCCATGGAAGTTTTTGGCGGTTAATTTTTTGGCCGGGGTGGCGCGGGGTTTTGGACTGGCTTTGGGCATGACTTTGGTTGTAGCAATAGTTGTTTATGTTTTGGGCCAAGTTTTGGTTCATTTTATTGATGTGCCTTTTATCGGGGAATATATTGCGCAGATCGTAGCTTTTGTCAATGAAGCGCTAAAAAATAAAGTAGTACAATAAATTATGCTTTTTTATTGGTTTGCCCTTATCGGTTTTTTGCTGGACCAGCTGGCCAAGTTTCTTGTACGCATGAATTTTACCCCCAACCAATCTTTGCCCATTTTGGATAAATTTTTGTATCTTACTTATGTGCAAAATAAGGGGGCGGCATTCGGGCTTTTTTCCGGCTGGCTGGGATTTCTTTTGGCGATCGGCGCCACGGTTATTTTGCTGATTCTCTATTTTTATTTTTGCTGTCCGCGCAGCGTGTGGAGTTTGCAGATTGCCTTGGGATTGGTTTTGGCTGGAAGCATGGGGAATATTTTTGACCGCGTTTTTTTAGGGTATGTGGTGGATTATGTTGATGTGGGCTTTTGGCCGGTTTTTAATTTGGCGGATGTTATGATCAATTGCGGAGTTTTTATTTTGATTATCAAATTTATCCTAGGAGAAAAACGTAATGCATCCCGTCATTGCTAGTTTCGGCCCGCTGACAATTTATTCTTATGGCTTTATGCTGGCGCTGGCTTTTGCATCTGGCATTCTGCTGGCAATTTTTTTAGGGCGGAAAAAGGGCCTTTCCGCAGAATTAATTTTGGATCTCGCGCTTTTGGTCTTGGTTTTTTCAATTATTGGCGCACGCTTATTTTATGTGGTCGGGTTTTGGGATATTTACAAATCGAATTGGATAAAAATATTTTATGTGCAAGAAGGCGGCCTGGTTTTTTTAGGCGGGTTGTTTTTTGCCTTATTAACTGTGTGGACTTTTGCTTTGTTCAAAAAAACCCCTTTGTTAAAATTGCTGGATGTTATAGCTCCGGGCGCTGTCTTGGGATATTCCATTGGCCGGATCGGTTGTTTTTTAAACGGTTGCTGCTATGGAGTTGCTACCCAAAGTTTTTTAGGCGTCAAGTTCCCGCAGCTTTACGAACTCCATTATCCCACCCAGCTTTTTTCCAGCTTAGTTAATTTGCTTATTTTTTTCTTTTTGCTGTTCTTATGGCCGCGGGCGAAAAAAGACGGGGTTGTTTTTTATACTGCATTTTTTATGCATTTAACTTATCGTTTTCTGATTGAATTCCTGCGTGATTATCCCGTGCGGTTTATGGGCATCCTTACTTATTCCCAAATTTTGTCCATAGCTTTTTTTGTTTTAGGCTTAATTATGTTTTATAGGGATTTTTACAAGCGCGCTTAATGGCTAAACAAACTTTTTCAATCGATTCTTCCCAATCCGGACAGCGGCTGGATGTTTTTTTAACAGAGAAACTTTCTATTTCCCGCTCGCAAGTAAAAAATCTGCTTTCTGAAGAAAAGATCCAGTTGAACCAAAAACCCGGCTTAATTAAAGCTGGCTATAAGCTCAAAGAAAAAGATGTGCTTTCAGTAGAAATTTTGCCCCCCCGTAAAATGGAAGCCTTGCCCGAGGCTTTGCCTTTGCAAATTATTCACGAAGAAAAAGATTTTTTAGTGCTGTATAAGCCGTCGGGTTTGGTAGTGCATCCGGCTGCCGGGCATTTTACCGGGACATTGGTAAATGCGCTTTTATTTCATATAAAAAATTTATCCGGCATTAACGGGGTTTTGCGGCCGGGAATTGTGCACCGCTTGGATAAGGATACTGCTGGGATTATGGTGGTAGCAAAAAATGATGCAGCTCATCGTTTTTTGGCCGAGCAGTTCAAAAAGCGCGAAGTCAAAAAAACTTATTTAGCCTTGGTTCACGGCCGCTTGAATGCAACTTCAGGGGAAATTTCTACCCCATTTGGCCGGCATCTTTTGTATCGCAAGAAAATGGCGGTTTTAAAAGATTCTGAAGAGGCCAAGACCGCGATTACGCGCTTCAAGGTTTTAGAAGTTTTTGAAAAGTATGCTTTGCTGGAGATTGACCTTATGACCGGGCGCACGCACCAAATTCGCGTACACATGCAGCATATCGGGCATCCGGTAGTAGGGGATAAAATTTACGGCAATAGGAAAAACGATTTTCATTTGGCCCGCCAGTTCCTTTTTGCCCAAAAATTGGCTTTTAAAAGGCCGTCAGATATGAAAGAGGTTTCTTTTTCTTGTGAATTGCCGGCGGATCTTTTGGAAATACTGCAAAAACTTAGGGTTTCTGCGCTATAATTTACTTATGCTTTTAACCATTGATGTCGGCAATACCAATATTGTTTTCGGCCTTTTTGAACAAGAGAAGCTGATTCTTAAGCACCGCCAGGCAACCCAAAAAACCTCTTTGGATTTTTTAAAGCCTTCTTTGGCAAAAAAAATTGACCAAATTATCGTGGCTTCGGTTGTGCCAGGAGTGGATGCCAGGCTTGCAAAAAAGCTTAAACAAAAAATAAAAAAAAATCCGCATTTTATTTCAGCACGCGATTTTGCTGGCCGATTAAAATTAAAAGTGCGCGAAAATGAAGTAGGGGCTGACCGCTTGGTCAATGTTTATGCTGCGCATATTTTATATAAGGCCTCGGCGATTATCATTGATTTTGGCACAGCCACCACTTTTTGTGCGCTCGAAAAAAACGGCGGTTATTTGGGCGGGGCAATTGCTCCTGGCATAAATTTAGCACGAGAAGCTTTGCACAAAAAAACCGCGAAACTGCCTTTGATTGAGTTTAATCCGGTTCCGCGGGCCATCCAGAGCCGCACCAAGGGCGCGATGCAGTCTGGTCTTTTCTTTGGATATTTATCAATGGTAGAAGGCATGGTGCGTAAATTCAAAGAAGAATTAAAAGACAGTTTTTTTAACCGCGTCAAAGTGATTGCCACCGGTGGCTTGGCGAAAACTTTTGCCGAGCATTGCGAAATTTTTGATATTGTTGATGATGACTTAACCTTAAAAGGCCTTCAATTATGCCAGAGCTTCCTGAAGTAGAAACCATCAAACGCCAGCTGGAGCCCCTAGTTAAAAACTTGGTTTTTGAAGAGATTAAAATATTAAAAGACAAACTAATTAAAGGTTTATCTCCCCAAGCTTTTATCCGCCAATTAAAAGGCCAAAAAATCCTCAAGCATTTCCGTAGGGCCAAGTATTTAGTTTTTGAGCTTTCTTCTGGACAAGTTTTGGTCATTCACCTTGGAATGACTGGTTCGCTTCGGATTTCAAAAAAGATAGATGGAAAATATAATAAAGTTATCTTTAAAATGTCGAAAGGCTATTTTTTGATCTATTCGGATTCCCGCATGTTTGGAAAGATTCTGCTTTTGCCGCAATTTCATTTTGAACTAGGGCCCGAGCCATTGGGCAAGGAATTTACCCGAGAGATTTTTTATAAAATGCTTCAGGCTAAAAAAACAAAAATAAAGTCTTTGCTTTTGGACCAGAAATTTATTGCAGGCATTGGCAATATTTATGCTTGCGAAGCCTTGTTTGATGCGGGAATCAATCCGTATCGCAGCGCAGATTCTATCTCAAAATCCGAAGCTTTCCTTTTATATGATTCGATTCGCCGGGTTTTGCACGCAGCTATAAAAGCCAAGGGGTCGTCTTTTTCAGATTATGTGGATGCGCGGGGAAAAAAGGGAGGGTTCCAAAATTTAGTCAAAGTTTATCATCGTGCCAACCAGCCTTGTTTTCAGTGTAAAAGTCTGTTAAAGCGCATTACCCTAGGCCAGCGCGGCACCTATTTTTGCCCGTCATGCCAAAAATGAGAATATACTTATGTTATAATAATTAAGCTATGATTCCAAGAAACATTCAAGAAGAAATTAATAATATTTCTAAACAAATAATTGAAAAATATAAGCCTCAAAAGGTTATCCTTTTTGGTTCAGCCGTCAATGACAAGTTCACTTCTCATAGTGATTTAGATTTTTTTATTATAAAAGAAGATGTTCCTTATTTGGGTCGGGATAGGGCTCGTCAGTTGCGGCGGATGATTAATAAACATGTCGCCGCTGATTTCATTATTTATAAGCCGGAAGAATTCAATAAGTGGTTCAAACTGGGAGATCCTTTCTTAAAATCAATAATAAGCAAAGGAAAAACTCTTTATGAATCCTGAAGAAAATGTATTGGAATGGATAAAAAAAGCAGATGAAGATTTTGATTTTGTAGTTTCAATCCTTCCAGATACTACTTTTTATGCTAAACTCTGTTTTCATTTGCAGCAATCAACAGAAAAATATTTAAAAGCATATATTGTGAAAAACAAATTAAATTTCAAAAAGACCCATGATCTAACCGAACTATTACAAATTTGTAGCGAAAAAGAAAAGAAGTTCTCTGTGTTATTTGAAGAATGTAATCTTTTGACCGATTATTATATTGATACTCGTTATCCCGTTCATTGGCCAGCAACTGTAGCTAAAAAAGAGGCAACTGAAGCATTAGAAGCTGCTCGTAGCGTTAGAGATTTTGTTAAAAAAGAGCTTGAGAATTTAATAATCTAATTTGTTTTTTGGCCAGCGCGGCATCTATTTTAAAAATTTACGATACCTTGACGTTTATATTTATATTATCTATAATTGCATCAAATATTGAAGCGATTAAATGATTTAATTGCTTCAGGAGTAAATAAATATGAAATACATTTGGAAAAATAAGAATTGGTTTAATTTTGAATATGATAATCCCGCGGTGCTTAAGGCCTTAACTCGTTTGCGGGTTTTACAAGGAAAATTATTGGGCCGGATTGCTTCCCTGGACATAAAATTAAAAACCGAAGCCCAGGGTGCAGTTTTGGTAGAAGAAGCTATCCGAACTGCTGAAATTGAAGGACAAAAACTCAATCGAGAAGCTGTGCGTTCATCTGTAGCGGTACGGCTAGGCTTGCCGCATGGAGTAGGTATTCATGATAGGAATGTTGATGGTTTGGTAGATGTTTTGTTAGACGCGGTACGATTTTATAATAAACCTTTGACCCTTAAACGATTAAATAGCTGGCAAGCAGCACTTTTTCCTTCGGGTTATTCAGGTTTA
This sequence comes from uncultured bacterium, assembly GCA_964528395.1. Taxonomy (GTDB): domain Bacteria; phylum Margulisbacteria; class WOR-1; order CAZGTC01; family CAZGTC01; genus CAZGTC01. The sequence continues at coordinate 182,834 of CAZGTC010000002.1, read as the reverse complement.
AAAAAAATAACAGTTGGCAAACTACGCGGTTTGGAACCGATGCGCGTAGTATCCGGCCCAATTGGCAGGGAAAAAATTCATTTTGAAGCAATTCCAAAAAAACGTTTGGCAAAAGAAATGCATCTTTTTTTAAAATGGTGGAATTCATCTTTAAGCGAAGTAGATGGTATTTTGCGTGCAGCTGCGGTACATTTGCGCCTTGTAACTATTCATCCTTATGAAGATGGAAATGGTCGTTTAGCCAGAGCTTTAACCGATATGGCCTTAGCCCAGGATGAAAAAATAAAGATTAGATTTTATAGTTTCTCTTCCGAGATTATGCGCAGAAGGAATGAATATTATAAGATTCTTGAAGATGTACAGCACTGTCAGGCGGATGCAATACAATGGTTTTTATGGTTTATTGAAACCCTAACATCAGCTATCGAGCGTTCTCGTGAAATTATTTCTAATGTATTTATTCAATCGCAATTTTGGAATCAGCATGCGCAAACACAACTAAGCGAGCATCAGAAAAAGGTTTTAAATCGAATCTTAGAGGCTGGGCCGGGTAAATTTATCGGGGGATTAACAACGCGTAAGTATGTGGGAATTGCCGGAGTTAGTCGTGCGACTGCATTTCGTGAAATTACTGATTTGCTGAACAAAAAAATACTTCATCAGTTGCCGGGAAAAGGCCGTAGTGTCCATTACGATTTAATCTGGCCTAAGGCAGATAATTAAGCATTTTTTTAACGCAATTTTTACCCCTCTTTTTACGATATATATATGTAAAGAGAGAGGGTGTTTTATATGAGGAACCAGATTCCTGTTATCCTTCTTTTAGTGGGTGTTTTGGCTTTTGGCGCGCTAGCTGCGCCGTTGAACGTTACAATCAAAAAGATGCACGAATCTCCAGCTGCTAATTCTAAGGTGGTTTATGAGTTCCCAATCGATATTATCTTGCTGGATGTATCGGATGACCTAAATTGGTTTAAAGTAAGGATTAAGTTTGAATTTGCTTTTATCCGCTATGATTTTACAGGCTGGGTGAATATTCCTATAAATAAAGTTATTTCTCCAGAAGAGTATTTTCCGAATATTAAATAAATACCTTTTTATAGTTTTATCCTCGTGTTATACTTTTTTTACATGAGAAATTTTATTCTTATTGTTTTGCTTTTACTTATTGTTTTTTCTTTTAGTGCTCCGGCCGATCTTTTGAATGTACCGATTAAGAGAATGTATGCAGAGTCTTCAGCTAGTTCTAAGGTTGTCTATGAATTTCCACTGGAGATAACTTTGCTGGATGTATCGGATGATATGAATTGGTTTAAAATCCGGGTTAAATTTGATTTTCTTTTTGTGCATTATGATTATATCGGCTGGGTAAATATCCCGGCGAGCAAGATTTTATTGCTGAAAGATTATATCCCTGATTCTAAATAAAGAAACTTTTTATCAGTTTTTCCTCGTGCTATAATCATTTCACTATGTCAGAAGAGTTATCCGAACTTTTAAAAATCCGGCGCGACAAGCTGGAAGAAATAAAGCAGCAAGGAATTAATCCTTATCCCTATAGCTTTAACCGTACCCATTTGAGCCGGGATATCTTGAGCCAGTTTGCCAACTTAAATGGCGAAGAAGAAAGCAAAGACATTATTCGCTTAGCCGGCCGAATTATGACTAAGCGCGGCCATGGGAAAGCTTCGTTTGCCAATATCCAGGACGATAGCGGAAAGCTCCAAATTTATGCCAAGCTGGATTTATTAGGTCCGGAAAAATATGCGCTGTTTGAAAAATTGGATCTAGGAGATATTCTTGGGGTAGAAGGCCATATTTTCCGCACCCATCGTGGAGAACTCACTTTACGTATTGAAGATTTTGAAATACTGGCAAAATCTTTGCAGCCGCTTCCGGAAAAATGGCATGGCTTGCAGGACAAGGAATTAAGATACCGCCAAAGGTATTTGGATCTGATTGTCAACCAGCCCGTTAAAGAAGCTTTTATGCGGCGCAGCCAGATCATCTCACAGGTTAGGAGAATTTTAGAGGAGAAAGGGTTTTTGGAAGTAGAAACCCCGATTTTGCATGCTCTAGCTGGAGGGGCTGCGGCGCGGCCTTTTGAAACTTATCATAATGCTTTGGATATGAAATTATTTCTGCGCATTGCGCCTGAACTTTATCTCAAGCGCTTGATTGTGGGCGGGTTTGAAAAGGTTTTTGAAATTGGAAGGTCTTTTCGCAACGAGGGAATTTCATTCAAGCATAATCCGGAATATACCATGCTGGAGCTTTACTGGGCCTATGTTGATTATGAAAGCATTATGACCTTAACCGAAAATTTGGTTGCGGAAGTAATCAAAAAAGTGACGGGCGGATATGTTGTTGCTTATAAAGACCATGAAATAGATTTTACTCCGCATTGGAGAAGGATTACCTTGGCGGATGCTTTGAAAGAATATTCAGGCATTGATGTTAATTTACCGCTAAAAGAATTGCGTAGTATCGCTAAGAAAAAAGGAGTAGAAGAATCTGGCTCTATGGAATACGGCCAAATTATTAATGAATTGTACGATATATTTGTTGAGCCAAACTTAATCCAGCCGACTTTTGTCATTGATTATCCTTTAGAAACCTCTCCTTTGGCAAAAAAGAAAAGGGATAATCCAAAAGTTGTGGAAAGATTTGAAGTGATTGTAGCTGGAATGGAGCTCGCGAATGCTTTTTCAGAGCTGAATGACCCGATCGATCAGCGCCAAAGGTTTGAAAAGCAAATGGAATTAAAAGCACGCGGCGATGAAGAAGCCCAAAGCTTGGATGAGGATTATATTAGGGCTTTGGAATACGGCATGCCGCCAGCCGGGGGATTGGGCATTGGCATTGACCGCTTGGTAATGCTGGCAACAAATTCATCTTCAATTCGCGATGTTATTTTATTCCCGCATATGCGAACCTCGACATGCCCTTCGACTCCGCTCAGGGCACAGGATAGTAACGAGCACCGAGCGGAGCCGAGGTGCTTATGATAATAACTGAAGCAAAACCTTTTGAGCAAATCCTAGAATCATTAAAAAATGCCAAAACTATTTATGTGATTGGGTGCGGCAGGTGCGCGACTTCTTGTTCAACTGGAGGAGAAAAAGAACTCTCTGAAATGAATGAAAAGCTGAAAAAAGCCGGTAAAAAAGTTATTGGTTCGCAACTAGTTGAAGCACCTTGTGATGATAGATTAGTGATCAAGGATAAGGTGCGGGATAAGGTGAAGGATGCAGATGCAGTTTTAGTTATGTCTTGCGGGGCCGGGGTGCAAACTGTTGCCGAGATCTGCGAAATCCCCACTTTCCCAGCACTGGATTCCATGTTCTTAGGGCGAACCAAGCGCTTAGGGAAGTTTTACGAAATGTGTATTATGTGCGGGGATTGCGTTTTATCCGATACGGGCGGCATTTGCCCGGTTTCGCGCTGTTCCAAGCACTTGTTAAGCGGTCCTTGCGGCGGATCGCACGAAGGAAAATGTGAAGTTAACGAAAATTATGATTGTGCCTGGTATTTAATTTATGAAAAATTAAAGAAACAAGGAAAATTGGATAATTTCCTAGAAAAAAGAAAACCCAAGGATTTTTCCAAGGTTATCCGGCCAAGAAGAGTTGAATTCAAATGAATTTTAAGCAAGCGTTAGAAACTAAAAAATTTGTTGTAACTGCCGAGCTATGCCCGCCCAAAGGGGTAGAGGTGAATGCTTTAATTGCAAAAGCCGCGCCTTTAAAAAATTTGGTGGAGGGGATAAATGTTACGGATAACCAGCGGGCGGTGGTGCGGTTGTCTTCCCTAGCTTTTTCTAAGCTGCTTTTGGATAAAGGTTTTGACCCGATTTGGCAGCTGACTTGCCGCGACCGTAATCTTTTGGCGATCCAATCTGATATTTTAGGGGCGTGGGCCTTGGGCATAAAAAATGTTTTAGCTTTGTCCGGTGATTATCCGAGTAAAGGGGATCATCCTTCGGCCCGGCCGGTTTATGATTTGGATTCAGTTCAACTCGTTGATTTGATCAATAAGATGAACTTTGGCAAAGATTTTGCCGGGACTGACTTAATTGGGCATCCGGATTTTTTTATTGGCGCAGTGGCCAATCCGGGCGCAACTCCGATAGAGCCGCAAATTTTGAAATTGCGCAACAAAATTGATTTCGGAGCTAAATTCATCCAGACTCAAGTAATTTATGATATTGATATTTTTAAGAAGTTTTTACAGGAACTAGGAAATTTCCCAGTTAAAATTTTGGCCGGCATTTTCCCCTTAACTTCTTATAAAACCGCGGTTTTTCTCAATACCAAAGTTCCCGGGGTTTCAATCCCGGATAAGATTTTAAAACGCATAGAAAAAGCTAAAGATCCCAAAAAAGAGGGCATTGCTATTTCTATTGAACTGATCCGAGAGTTAAAACCTCTTTGCAGCGGCATTCATCTTATGACCCTCAATAACATTGATGTTATTCCGGAGATTTTAGGTGAGATTTAATTTTGATGTTTGCGTGGTAGGCGGTTGCGGGCATGTGGGGCTGCCGCTGGCGCTTACTTTTGCGGAGGCTCATCTCAAGACGGCTATTTATGATATCAATAAAAAATCCCTAGAGCTTATTGCAAAAGGCATTGTCCCCTTTAAAGAAAAAGGCGCAGAATATCTTTTAAAAAAAAGCCTGAAAAACAATCGCCTTAAACTTTTTAACCAGCCTTCTATAATTGCGCAAAGCGAATTTATTATTGTGATCGTGGGGACGCCGATCGATGAATTTCTTAATCCAAAAGTGCAAAATATTGTGGATATTTTTGACGAGATTAAGCCTTATCTTAAATCCGGCCAAACCATCATTCTCCGCAGCACGATTTTTCCCGGGACCACTAAAAAAGTCAGGAACTTGATCCAAAAAAATAAGCTTAAAATCAATTTAGCTTTTTGCCCGGAAAGGGTAGCCGAGGGAAAAGCCATTGAAGAAATCCGAGACCTGCCGCAGATTATCAGCGGGTTTGATCCCATTTCCATAAAAAAAGCCCGGCAGCTTTTTAGCCATGTGGCAAAAGACCTGGTTGAATTAAATCCAGAAGAAGCGGAACTAGCGAAACTTTTTACCAATTCCTGGAGATATATACAATTTGCAGTAGCCAACCAATTTTTCACCATTGCCCACCAAAGCAGCCTGGATTTTTACCGGATTTTGTCCGCGATTAAGTTTAAATATCCGCGCGCCAAAGATTTTCCGGCGGCAGGGTTTGCTGCAGGACCGTGCCTTTTAAAAGATACGATGCAGATTGCTTCGTTCAGCAATAACAGTTTTTTTCTTGGGCACTCGGCAATGCTGGTGAATGAAGGCTTGCCGAATTATATCGTTGCCAAACTCAAAGAAAAGAATGATTTAGCCGGGAAAACTATTGGGATTATTGGCATGGCATTTAAAGCTGAAAGCGATGACAAAAGGACTTCCTTGGCTTATAAGCTGCGCCGGATGCTGGAAATTGAAGCCAAACAAGTTTTATGTACGGATGTTTATATAAAAGATAAGAACTTTTATTCTTTAGCCGAAGTCTTACAAAAAAGCGATATTCTAATTATTGGATGCCCGCATGCTGAATATAAGAAAATAAAAATTAAGCCAAAACAAAAATTAGTGGATATTTGGAATTTTTTAGGCCAGGGAGGGAATTTTTAAAATGAAGATACTGGTAACTGGATCTGCAGGATTTATCGGAGGATATGTAGTTGAAGAATTATTAAATGCTGGACACGAGGTTGTGGGCATCGATAATTATTCAAAATATGGAAAAGTTGTTAAAAGCTATGATAAACATCCAAAATACCATTTTACCCAAGGGGATGTAAAAGATATTGAACTGATGAAAAAGCTTTTGCAGGATTGCGACCAAGTATTAGCAGGAGCTGCGATTATTGGCGGGATTTCTTTGTTCCATGAACTGGCATACGATTTACTGGCAGAAAACGAAAGGATTATTGCTTCAACTTTTGATGCTGCGATCTGGGCTTTTCAAAAAGCCAAATTAAAAAAAATAAATGTAATGTCTTCCTCCATGGTATTTGAAAGCACAAATGTTTATCCAACCCCAGAAGGCGAGCAGCTCAAATGCCCGCCGCCGCTTTCAACCTATGGTTTCCAAAAATTAGCCTGCGAATATTTTGCCAAAGGGGCATATGAACAATATAAATTGCCCTATACGATCATCCGTCCTTTTAATTGCGTGGGCATTGGCGAAAAAAGGGCGCTGTGCGATAAAGAGGTTTATTCTGGCAATGTTAAGCTGGCAATGAGCCATGTGGTGCCGGATTTGGTGCAAAAAGTTTTGAAAGGCCAGGATCCTTTGCATATTCTGGGGAAGGGGAACCAAATTAGGCATTATACATATGGCGGGGATTTGGCACAGGGGATTCGCTTATGCATTGAAAATCCCCAAGCGCTTAATGAAGATTTTAATTTATCAACTCCGGTTTCAACCTCGGTCCTGGAATTAGCCCAGATTATCTGGAAAAAAATAAATAAAAATAAGGCTTTTCGCGTAATCGAAGATAATCCGTTTAAATATGACGTGCAAAAAAGGGTTCCGGATGTTTCCAAGGCAAAAAAGATCTTGAATTTTGAAGCAGCTACTTCTTTGGATAAAATCCTGGACGAAGTTATTCCCTGGATAAAAAAAGAAATCGAAATAGGAGGGATCTAGTTTTGGCCGAATTTTTGGCAGTAGTTGTTCCGATTTATAATGAAGGCGAAAATATTCTGGCAACGCTAAATTCCCTGCATGAAAAAGTCAAATCTCCTATAAAAGTTTATCTGGTGTATGATTTTGAAGCAGATAATACCTTGCCGGTTATAAAAGCTCATTACCAAAATTACCCCAATTTAAATTTAATCAAAAATAAATACGGCCGAGGGGTTTTGAACGCCATAAAAACAGGCTTGGAAGAAGCAAAGGAGCCTTTTGTATTGGTTTCTATGGCGGATGGGTCGGATGATTACAGGATTGTAGATGAGATGCTGGATAAAGCGCAACAAGGATATTCAGTAGTTTGTGCTTCGCGCTATATGAAAGGCGGGCAACAATTGGGCGGACCGTTTTTAAAAACTATGCTTTCTCGCTTGGCCGGAGTTTCGGCTTTTTATTTAACAGGGATCCCAACGCATGATATTACCAATAGTTATCGCATGTACAGCAAAGCGTTGCTTGATCAAATAAAAATTGAAAGCCAGGGCGGGTTTGAAATCGGTTTGGAAATTACGGTCAAGGCTTATCTAAAAGGCTTAAAAATTTGCGAAGTCCCAACGATTTGGCGGGATCGCGAAGCTGGCAAATCAAACTTTAAACTGGCTAAATGGCTGCCGCGGTATTTACACTGGTATTGGTGCTTGCTAGCTGGCAAATGGCTGGGCTTAAAGGCCTAATATTCCCCTCTAACCGGATGATTGACCTTGCAGAAGATGAAATAGTAGTAATATGCTGGATCAGGTATAAAACAACTAATAAAATGAAAAACCAGCGGATTTTTTTTGCATTGAATGTTTTGCCGAGTATTTGTAAAAATCCCAATCCAAAATTTCCTAAAAATAAGCAGGCAAAAAAATAAGGAAAATAGTGGTATCGCCCCCAGCGCAAAAAGGAGGCTGCGGTTTCTAAGTTTGTCCGGGATAATGAAACTGCCAAATACCCGATAAATATGCCCAGCATAGAAAAAAGTGCAATAGATTTGCTATAGGATAGGGGGATGCGTTCTTTTTTCTGGTTTAATAAGAGATAAAGAATTATAAAATATAAACCCATAACGAAATTAAACCCTAGGATAAATCCAATTATCATATTCAAAGGATCGCCCCAGACGGTTAGCCCCAAGCTTTTTTGGATTAAGCCGAACAAGCTAAGCAGGATAATCTGCAAACTGTTTGATAGGTTTGTTTTTGCGGTAATCGGCGGCTGGTTCTGCATGACAAAAAATGGCGAATAAACTGACAAGTAGAAGAAAGCCAAGAATAGCAGCCAAGCTAAGAAATAGGGAGCTAATTTTTTTATTTCAAACTTTTGCTTTAAGATTAAAAGGTAGTACAAAACAATGAAGAATACCCCGGTTAGGCCCAGGGAAAAATTCATGGGAATGAAAAAAGAAAAAAGTACGGACCATTTTTTCAGGTGCGGTTTTTTTTCTTTTACGGCCTTGTGCAAAAGTATCAGCGAAAGCTGGAAAAATATGAGAGTCAGGGCAGTGGGGGAAGCAGAAATCCAATGCAGAACCTCGTAATAAACCGAGCTGATCCCCCAAATAAGCGTTAGAAAAAATATAAAGCGCGGGCGGGCGGGAAAAATAAGGCTGGATAAAATATAGAACAGGATTGTATTCAAGATGTGCCAAAAAATAGTCATCCACATAAACGGCACGATATTTTGCCCAAAGAGCTTATACATAATAAAAAAGTAAAATTTAAAGAGCGGCATAAAATGCTCATTATGCGCTGCCATATAGTAGCTTAAAGAAGTCCCAAGCCCTTTTTGAAAGTCTTGGATATAACCCCAATCATCATAAAAAAACTGGTTGTTTTGGGTAATGGGCTGCCAGGCAACGATCAGAATAAGTGTGATAACTAAGATTGCCATAGGAAGACTAAAAAGTTTTTTTAGCATGTTTTTCCTCCTCTTTTTCCTTGAAAATTATAGCATTTTAACCTTTTATAATGTTGGGCTTTATTATATACTCTATTTATCGTGAGTATTTCAGCTGAAGAAATTATTCATAAGGGTGCCAGCTTTACTCAAGTTTTGAAAAACAAAGATTTTCTTTTTTTATGGCTGACCCAGCTCTTGACGAATATTGCAGATAAATTTTTGCTTTATTTGCTTTTGATATTCGCTTACCGCTTTACGCGCACCAACCTTGGGGTGAGCTTGCCGATGCTGCTCTTTGGCTTGTCCGCAGTCTTGTTTGGGCCATTAGCCGGGGTATTTGTAGACCGCTGGTCGAAAAAAAGAGTGATGTTCTGGTCCAATGTGATCCGCGCAATTTTAGCTTTTGCGATAATTCCTTTTATCAATAGCGCTTTGGTCTTGGTTTTTTTAGGCAGTTTTTTTATTTTTGCGCTTGCCCAATTTTTTGCTCCAGCGGAAACCGCTGCAATCCCTGCGGTTGTCAAGAAAAAAGACCTGATTGCAGCTAATTCTCTTTTTATGATGACATTAATGGCTGCGGCTTTTGTGGGTTTTGGCTTGGCGGCCCCGATGATCGGGCTTTTGGGCAATCGCAATATTTTAATTTTAATTGGTTCGGTTTATGCTCTTTCAGCTTTGGGAATTTTGATGATCAGCCTGCACCATAAAGAAACTTATCAGGAAGAAAGCATTATGGGGCTTTTAAAGGATTTGGCGGGCGGGCTGAATTTCATCCTAGGCCAGCCGCTGATTTCTTATTCGCTTTTCAAGATGTTTTTTGCAACCGGAGTTTTAGCTTCGGTCAGTTTGATTGCGGTTGGTTTTTGCGAGCAAATTTTAAAAATTGGGGCAGAAAATTTTGGCTATCTTATTTTTGCGGCCGGTGGCGGCATGCTTTTTGGGGCATATTTTTTGGGAAATTTTTCGCATAAATTTAAAAAAGGGACATTGGTCACATTGGGCTTCCTTTTTTCTGGGATTTCTCTTTTGGCTTTGCCGTATAGTGTGGATCTGGTTTTTTCGCTATTTCTAATTTTCTTTTTGGGGATGGGCAATGCTTTTATAGTTGCACCGCTGCAGACGATTTTGCATGAGAATATTCCAGAAGAGATTCGGGGCCGGGTTTTTGGGGTTCAGCACATGGTTATTAATTCTGCTTTTACTTTTCCGGCGGTTATTATGGGGGCTTTGGCCGATATTTGGGGAATAAAAACAATTGCCATTATATTGGGGATCCTGATTCTCTTAAGCGGGATTTTTGACCGGTTTATCTCCAAGTTTAAAAGCGCTTAGCGTCCGCCAACTGTAATTTTAGGGATTCTAGTAGTTGGTTGGGCATCGGTAACCGGAGCATGGTCGAATTTGCCGCAAACCCCGGGGATAAAATGCAGGTCATTGCCGACCATGTCGATTTCTCTTAAAATTTGCGGGCCATTGCCAGTGATGATTGCTCCTCTCACCGGATGTTTAATTTTCCCATTTTCTATAATATATCCTTCGGTAATTTGGAAAACAAAATCACCGTTGGTAACATTGACCTGGCCGCCGCCCATATGTTTGACTAAAAGCCCGTTTTTTATGGAATCAATAACTTCTTGCGGATCCATTTTGCCGGGCGCCATATAGGTATTCGTCATTCTGGGCTGGGGCTTGCTATGGAATGATTCGCGCCGGCCATTGCCCGAAGGTTTTAGATTCAATTTCCTGGCATTATAGCGGTCAGACATAAACCCCTTTAAAATGCCATTTTCGATAAGGATATTTTTTTGGGAAGGGGTGCCTTCATCATCAAAGCGAAAAGTCCCATAATTTCCAATAATAGTTCCGTCATCAATGATTGTTACCAGTTCTGATGCAACTTTTTGCCCGATTTTTCCAGCATAAACCGAAGTTTCTTTCATGATAAAATCAGCTTCCAAGCCGTGTCCGCAGGCTTCGTGGATCAGAACGCCCCCGGCTTCAGAGGTTAAAATAACCGGCATAGTGCCAGAAGGGGCGTGGGGGGCAGATAGCATCAGCAGGGCTCGTTCGCTAGCTTTGGCGGCAAATTTTTCGATCGGGTATTTTTCAAACAGCTCAAAACCGCAAGAAGCGCCCGGGCCTTCGTAGCCGGTTTCGAGGATGTTATCTTTGGCCACGATCACATTTATGAAATAGCGCGAATGGATGCGGTTATCTTCTATATATATACCATCAGAATTTGCAATGGTAATGCTTTGGTTGGAATCCCCATAGCGGATGGTAGCTTGTTTTATGCTGTCCCCAAATTTGCGCACAGTTTTATTCGCCAGCATTAAGGGGTCGATTTTGTCTTTGATGCTGACTTCATTTGGCCGGATTTTTATAGGATAAGCTAGGTTGGAGATCGTGGGTTTGAGAGTTTTGATGGTTTTTGGCTTTTGTTTTGGGATGCTTTCTGAAACTAGTTTCGCGGCTTTTTTCATTTCTTCCAAGTTAACCAGAGAAGTTGAGGCATATGAAATAATATCTCCAGCAATAATGCGGATGCCGGCGCCGGAAGAAGTGCCAGAGGTTATTTTTTCTATGCGGTTATCTTCAAGCAGGATAGAATTTGAAACATTTTCTTCAATAAAAATATCCGCAAAATCCCCGCCGCGGGATAAGGCAATGGCCAAAATTTCTTCTAAATTTTCTTTGGAAAGCATGGGGGAATTATAACATAGAAAAATTTTAGCTTGTGCGGATCTATTATTAACCCCTTTATTATCAAGCCTTTTAGCAAAAATATTTTTTCAAAAGTGAAATTTTTATTGTTTTTTGCAGAAATATATAAGGTTTTTGACGATAAGAGTTCTAAAAAGAACCAGGAGGAAAAAATGTCTATTGTAGAAGCAAAAAAATCGTTAAGGATACTCTCTCCTATACGACTAGGACAATTTAATATTGAGAGCAGTACCAAAGCTCGGCAATTTACGGACCTTTTGTTAGGGATGCATTTTAATCCTTTGAGTGCGACCTCAATTGTTAAGCGTTTTTTGCATTTAGATCCAAATTTAAATGGATTTAATCGGCTTTCTTTTTCTCAAGAAACATTAAGGCTTCTTTGGATTGATGTAATTGGAGAGCAAGCCCAGCGTGTTAACCTGCCGGATTTTATTGGAATAAATGATAGAACAATTGATTCTTTGAGATCAATTAGTGATCTTTCTGATTATATAAGATGTTATCTAGCGGTTGTTTATAATTCTGTTCGGCCGGTTGAAAATGATATAAGGGTTGCGCCTCATGAAAAAGGAGCTTTTACAAAAAAAGCCGCAATTACTTATGCAATATTTAGAAAAGGGCTTGGTTTAGTTAGATATAGTGGAGCCTATATAATCAATGGCCGAAAAGTCCCCGTTGAAAATGCATTATTACCTTTGAATTTATTATTACTTCAACGAGAAGATGAAAATTTAGCTGCTCAGCTTAGGGGGATACGAAGTGTATCTTTAAAATTGGAAAGTATCTTAACTGTGCCCACAATAGCAGAAGAGCTTATTGATCTATTATCTATAGTAAAAAAACAAGCGGCTCCTAAAACAGCTTTACCTCCTGAATCTCATGCAAGGCTTGTAGTTGTATTATTAGAACCTAGTCCTAAAATTGGAGAAAAAGATTCTAAACAAGTTTTGTTAACGGCTTTTGCTAATGTTGCAGATACTTCAAATCAAGAAACATTAGAGCAAATAAGGGAAATTTTTAAAAGATTGGGTCAAAAAGAGCAAGCAGCAGCACTAATTTTAATGCAACAGGCTCCTTCTGCAGGGAAAAAGCTTTTTTCTAGGCTGGAAATTTCGGATATGTGTAAAATGGACCCAAGTGTTTTTCTTTTGCAGTTAAAAAATAGATTGAGAAAGATATAGCACTCTTATTTTTCCCCCCAGCTACCCCCCAAAGTTAAATCAATCTTAATTGGAACATCCAGGGGCAGGGCTTTTTTCATTTGACCTTCAACTATTTTTGAAAGTTCTTCTGCTTCATTTGGCGCAACTTCAAATACCAATTCGTCATGCACTTGTAAGATCATTTTGCTTCTCATATCTTTTTTTTCTAATTCGTTTTGAATATTTATCATGGCAACTTTTATCATATCAGCAGCAGTTCCTTGTACCGGCGTATTTATGGCGGTGCGCTCGGCAAAAAGCCTTTGGTTAAGGTTTGGGCTGTTGATATCAAGCATATCCCTTTTTCTTCCCAGCATAGTTATAACATAACCATTTTTGCGGGCAAATTCTATGGTCTTATCCATAAATATTTTTACTTTTGGGTATTTATTAAAATACAGGGCAATAAATTCCGCAGCTTCGGTGCGCTTGATATCCAATTGCTTGGCCAGCCCAAAATCAGATATGCCGTAAACAATGCCGAAGTTAATCGCCTTGGCCTTGTCCCTCTCAACGCCCACGGCTTGGGCGGTTGCGGCATGGATATCCTCGTCATTTTTAAAGGCGCGGATTAAATTTTCATCCTGCGATAAATGTGCAAGGATGCGCAGCTCAATCTGCGAATAATCTGCAGAAAGGATTTTCCAGGATTTTTTTTCTGCCACAAAAGCCGAGCGGATTTCTTGCGCTAACTCGCCTTTGGCAGGAATGTTTTGCAAATTCGGGTTGGAAGAAGAAAGCCGGCCGGTAGCAGTGATGGTTTGGTTAAAAGAAGTATGGATGCGGCCGGTTTTGGTATTTATGATCTGGGGCAGGGCATCAATATAAGTTGAAATGAGTTTGGATAAAGTGCGGTATTCCAAAAGATGCCGGGCAATCTCATATTCCGGGGCCAGTTCTTCCAGTACCGAGGCATCGGTTGAATAGCCGGTCTTGGTTTTTTTTGAAACCGGCAAGCTTAGTTTTTTAAAAAGGATATCCTGCAGCTGCTTGGGAGAATCCAGGTTGAATTTTTCGCCCGCCAGGATAAAAATGTTTTCCCTTAATTTTGCGATGGTTTTTTTGATTTTTTTGGAAAGTGAAGCGAGTTTATCTTTATCAATATAGGTGCCGTTTTCTTCCATTTTTATAAGCACTTCAATCAAAGGCATTTCTACTTCATAAAAAAGCTTGAGCAAATCTTTTTCTTTAAGCTTTTCTTCTAAAATTTCTTTTATCTGGAAGGTCAAATCCGCGTCTTGGCAGGCATAGAGAGTTGCATCTTCTATTTTTACCTCGTCAAAAGTAGCTTTTTTATCCGGCAAAACTTCGCTTAAGCTAAGGGTCTGGCGATTGAGCAGGCCAGAGCTTAGATTTTTTAGGGCAATGCTCGTGCCACGGTTGGGATCAATGAGGTAGGCAGCCACCAGCGTGTCAAAAGCCAAGCCTTTTACTTTTATTCCAGCTTGCTCCAAAATTTCAACATCATATTTCAAGTTATGCCCGTATTTTTTTATGTTTTCATCTGCAAAGATTGGGCCTAAAATGTCTTTAATTTTTTTTAAGGAAAGAGTTTTTTCCCCTTTAAGCTTTACCGGAATATAATAAGCTTTTTCTTTTTCCAGGCAAATGGATATGCCAACTAGGTCTGCGGAAAAAGTATCTAGGCCGGTTGTTTCGGTGTCAAAAGCCAATAATCGTTTTTTTTCTATCTCTTTAACCAGTTTCTTCAGTTCGTTTTCATCCAAGATGCATTTATAATCGTATTTTTTTTGGTGCAAGTGTTCTTTCTTGTCCTCAATTTGTGCAGCAAATAAAGTGTTGCTGTCATCGCGGCCAGAGTATTTTTTTACCAAACTGCGGAATTCAAACTTCTCAAATAAAGGGATAATCTTTTGCCAATTCAGAGGTTCTCTTTTGGCTTTCTTAAAATCAATTTCAATTGGGACATTAGTGATAATTGTTCCTAATCTTTTGGATAATATTGCTAAATCTTTGTTTTGCTCGATTTTTTCCCGCAGTTTTTGGTTTTCGATTTTACTGGTATTTTCCAGCAAATTTTCTAAAGAATGAAATTCTTCCAATAGTTTGAGCGCGGTTTTTTCGCCAATCCCTGGAATGCCCGGGATATTGTCTGACGGGTCTCCTCTTAAAGCTTTGAAGTCCGGGATTTTTTCTGGGGTTAGGCCGGTTTCCTCTTTTATTTTTGCTGGATCGTAAAGCGTCATTTCGCTAATGCCCTTGGTAGTCCTTAAAATATGAATGTGAGGGCTGGCAACTTGAAATAAATCTTTATCTCCAGAAACTATTTCTGCTTGCAGGCCTTGTTTTTCTGCTTCTTTGGCCAAAGTCCCAATTACATCATCTGCTTCGAATCCTTCTTTGGTATAAATAGGAATGCCAAGGGTTTCGCTGATTTCTTTTATATAAGGGAGCTGTTCGGTCAGGGTCGGGGGCTGGACCTGGCGCTTGGCCTTGTATTCTTTATATTCTTTGTGCCGGAAAGTGGGTTCTTTAAGGTCAAAGCAAATAGCGATAAAATCCGGGTTTTCATCGATTATCTTCATCAGCATGCTGGTAAAGCCGTATAAGGCATTGGTAGGGATTCCGCTGGAAGTTTTCATATTGTCCGGCAGGGCATAGAAAGCACGGTAAGCCAGGGAATGGCCGTCAATCAGTATAATCTTTCGCATGGCTTAAACTATAACATATATGGTAAAATAATAACAATAAAGGGTAAAAAATCCTAATGTCCTAAATCCGAACGTGGTGTCGCTACGCGACTAATTATAATATTAATTTCTTGTTCGAACTTTTGGAAATTCGGAGTTTTTTTTATGAAAAAGTCTTATAAAAACCTACAAAATAACATAAGAAGCTTACAGCTGCCTAAATTAGAAGCAGTTAAAAACAGCTATTCTGATCGTGATTATACGGTGCGGTTGGAATTTCCTGAATTTACCTGCGTTTGTCCAAAAACCGGGTTGCCGGATTTTGCTACGATCTATTTGGATTATGTGCCGGATAAACTGATTGTTGAGCTTAAGTCCTTTAAATTATATTTGGTGGCTTTTCGTAATATGGGCATTTTTCACGAAAATGTAGTGAATAAAATATTAGATGATTTTTTAAAAACAGTAAAACCCCGCCAATTAAATGTTTCTGCTCGTTTTGGAGTGCGTGGGGGGATTTCTACTACAGTATCTGCCAGATATCCAAAAGAGAATTATAAGCTCTTTATTTGATTATTACTTATTAACCAATTCTTTAATTTTCATGAGGGAAACGAGGTTGGAGCGCTCCATTTCAGATAATTTCATGGTGATATATTTGTTGGTTTCGTCCAGTTCTGGAATCAAGATGTATTCTAAGGCATTTACGCGTCGTTTGATCTCAATAATTTCATGTACCATGGTTTCGATTGTCTGTGTCATTTGCGCTAGCCTAATCAATTCCGGCAAAATATCCTTCATTTTTAAATAAAGCGTATCCAATTCTGCAGGGGTCATAATCAGATCATAATTTGGATTTATAAGATTTGAAGATTTATTTGGGTTTGGGATTTGGGATTTTGATATTTGATACTGTGGAATCTTAACTCCCATAAAGTTTTTTATTTCAACGTTTAAACTAGCAGTTGCAGGATTATCCTGAACGATCTTTTCTATTTGTTCAGGAGTCATTTTACTGCCAACAAAAACTGCATCAGTAAAAATTTGTATAAGCTTTGGCTCAAATTCCTTTTTGAGTTTCTGGTATTCTTTGACCAATCCCAAAAAGCGCTGGACAATGCCATCCAGCTTGTCTTTTAGCAGTTTATGGCCTCTTTTGGCCAGGGCTGCACGCTTTTTCCCAGTCAAAAGTTCCATACGAGTTGCATTAATCGTTTTTTTAGCCATATTATTTCATATACTTTGCGATTTGATTTTCTTTCACGCGTTTTAGTTCGGATTTGGGCAGGATTTTTAAAAGTTCCCAGCCTAGATCCAGGGTTTCAAAAATCGTGCGTTTTTCTTTTTCATCCTGCTGGATATATTTTTCTTCAAATGCACCGGCAAATTTTAAATAATCCTTATCTACATCCGAAATCGCGCCTTCTCCCAAAACTACTACCAGTTCCCGTACTTCTCTGCCGCGCGCATAAGCTGCGAATAATTGGTTGGATAGATCCAGGTGATCTTCGCGAGTCTTGCCTTCGCCGATTCCTTTATCCTTTAACCTTGATAGGGAGGGCATGACATCCATGGGAGGATAAATGCCTTTGCGGTGCAATTCTCGCGACAGAATTAATTGGCCTTCAGTAATATATCCGGTTAAATCTGGGATAGGATGGGTTTTGTCATCTTCGGGCATGCTCAAAATAGGAATTAAAGTAATGGATCCATTTTTGCCTTTTACCATGCCGGCTCTTTCATAAAGCATAGCCAGGTCGGTATATAAATAGCCCGGATAACCCCTGCGGCCGGGCACTTCTTTTCTGGCAGCTGAAACTTCCCTTAAGCTTTCGCAATAATTAGTCATGTCAGTTAAAATAACCAACACATGCGTTTCTTTTTCAAAAGCAAAATATTCTGCGCAGGTTAAGGCAACTCGAGGGGTGGCGATCCTTTCAACTGCGGGGTCAGAAGCTAAATTCAAGAAAAGAATGGCATTTTCAATGGACCCGGTTTCTTTAAAAGAAGAGGTGAAAAAATCCGCTTCTTCAAAAGTAATGCCCATAGCTGCAAATACAACGGCAAAAGATTCAGTGCTTTTTAAGACACTGGCTTGGCGGGCGATCTGCGCAGCCAAACGGGAGTGGGGCAGGCCCGCTGCAGAAAAAATCGGCAGTTTTTGGCCGCGGGATAAAGTATTTAATCCATCGATCGAAGAAATGCCGGTTTCAATAAAGTTATCCGGAAAATCGCGGGAAACAGGATTTATCGGCGAGCCGTTTATATCCAGATTCTTTTCTGCAAGAATGGGCGGGGCGTTGTCGATCGGGCGGCCTAAGCCGTTGAAAATTCTTCCGCGCATATCCTGGCAAACGCCTAATTCCAAGCTTCTTCCAGCAAAGCGCACCTTAGTTTCTCCAATATCAATCCCGGAAGTGCCTTCAAAAACCTGGATCAGGGCGCTATTAGTTGAAATTTCTAAAACTTTTCCCTGGCGGATAGTTTTGTCCTTTAATTCAATCTCAACCAGCTCATCGTATTTTATGTCCCGGGTTTTTTCCACCACCAGAAGCGGGCCGCTGATTTGCGTTACAGTCTGGTACTCTTTTTTCATAGGTCCTCCTATTTTAAGCCTGTAAAATCTTTTTTAATTTCGTCTGCCAAAGCTTTAAAATCTTTTTCGATTTTATCTTCCGGGATAAAGCGCATTTTGGTTATTTTTTCTACGCAGGGGAGCTTTTGGATTAAAGCCAGCGCAATGTTTTCTTGAATGCTTTTTTCTGCCAGTTTCCTAAAAGTTTGCAAAATAAATAGCATCTGATATTGTTTTTTTAGCGAAGCATATTGGTCGATCTCGTCGCGCGCGCTTTGATAGAGGAAATCTTCGCGGATTTGCTTGGCGCAAAAAAGCGTAAGCTGTTCTTTGGTTGAAAGTGATTCAAGGCCGACCAAGCGCACGATCTCTTCCAGTTCAGCTTCTTCACTCAAAATTTTTAAAGTTTCTTTAATCACTTCTGGATAGGAGGGCGCAACTTTTTCGCGCAAATATCCTTCAATATTAGAATGGTAGAGAGAATAGCTGATGAGCCAGTTAATGGCAGGGAAGTGGCGCTGGTAAGCCAGTTTATAATCCAATCCCCAAAAAACCTTGGTAACGCGCAGGGTATTTTGTACTACGGGTTCAGAGAGGTCTCCGCCGGGAGGGGAAACTGATCCAATGATCGAAAGCGATCCGGTTTTTTCCTTTGATCCTTGGACAATGCCATAGCCGGAGCGTTCATAAAATTCCGAAATGCGCGATCCAAGATAAGCTGGGTAGCCTTCTTCTCCGGGCATTTCTTCTAAGCGGCCAGACATTTCACGGAGCGCTTCGGCCCAGCGTGAAGTTGAGTCTGCCATTAAGGCAACATCGTATCCCATGTCGCGGTAATATTCTGCGAGTGCTGCTCCGGTATAAACCGAGGCTTCGCGCGCAGCAATCGGCATATTGGAAGTATTAGCAATTAAGATCGTTCTTTCCATTAAAGGCCGGCCGGATTTTGGATCTTTTAATAAAGGAAATTCTTTTAATACATCCGTCATTTCATTCCCGCGCTCTCCGCAGCCAATAAAAATAACTACATCGACATTTGCCCATTTTGCCAATTGATGCTGGATAACAGTTTTGCCAGAGCCAAAAGGACCGGGAATTGCCGCAGTCCCGCCTTTGCCCAGGGTAAAAAGGCTGTCAATAACTCTTTGTCCGGTTTGTAAAGGCTGGGTGACCGGCAGTTTTTTGGCAAAAGCGCGTGATTTTCTAACCGGCCATTTTTGGAGCATGCAAATTTCTTTTTTACCGTCTTTAGTATCAAGGGTTGCAATGGTTTCTTCTACGGTAAATTTTCCAGATTTTATACCAATGATTTTTCCTTTTAAACCCAAAGGTACGAGTACTTTGTGCTTCAAGCTTTGGGTTTCATCCACTTCGCCCAAAACATCCCCGCCCACAACTTCTTCTCCAACTTTGGCCAAAGGTTTAAAATCCCATTTTTGCGTGCGTGATATTGCTGGAACCGAGATGCCGCGCCCCATAAAAAATCCGGATTGTTTTTCGATCAAAAGCAGCGGGCGCTGGATCCCGTCATAAATTGATCCCATTAACCCGGGGCCCAATTCAACTGAAAGCGGGCTCCCGGTATTTTCCACTGGATCTTCTGGGCCGATTCCGGATGTTTCTTCATAAACCTGGACCGAAGCTTGGCCGCCTTTTAATTCAATAATTTCCCCGATTAAGCCTATTTTCCCGACTTTTACAACATCTGCCATTTTGGCGTTTTCTAGTCCTTCCACAATCACGAGAGGCCCGGAAACTTTTATAACTCTGCCTTGCATGAAGATAATTTCCTCCTTTAGCTTAAATTCAGTCCAATGGCGCTTCTAATTAGTTCGGTTAATTTTGCCTGGGCAATGCCGGATGAGCCTAAATGATCCGGGATTAAAACATAATTCCCGAGATCCTTAATTGAATCTTTTATTTCATAAGCCAAGCTTTCTACAATAAAAGTCAGGGCATAATTTTTTTCTTGATAAATCTTTTCAATGGCTTTTCTGGCATCGCTGGAATTTTTGCAGGGAAAAGGCGTTAAGCCAATCAAGCTAAAAAATTCAACCCCATGGTTATGCCCTATGATCGCAATCTTATTATTCATTTTATAAAACCAATTTTTCCTTTATGGCTTCAGAACTTAATCCTTTTTGTTTGGCGGATAAGATAAAGCGTATCTTATTTATTTCAATTTCTTTTATGATCAGGTAAAAAAGCAAAGGCTCCAGGCCAAAGGCAATGTACTTTACTTTTTCCAACACTTCCTTTAAATAATATTCAATGGCCGGGTCCAAGCTTTCCAAATTCGGGGCATCGGATACAAAAGTTATTTTTGAAACAACCACGGATAAGCAGGAATATTTCAAATAGCTATGCATTGCGCTAAAGTCTTTTTTTTCCAGATCAGCAAACTGGCTGGCTGCGATTCTCCCGTTTTTTAAATAAGCATGCGGAGATTTTAAGCCAAGGGTTTTGCGGCGCAGGAGTATTTTTAAATTATCCAGATCAATCAGGATGCGGGCAAAATCCCTTAGGAAAGAAGAGGGGGCGCAGGCTATAAGCTGATCATAATTCCTTTCAATGAAAAACTTTATATATAAATCTTGTGGAGCCAATTTGTTCAAAAGCGTTAGGATTTCGAGTTGTTCCATTTCCAAAATAGCTTCAAAATCAAAAGCGTCTTTTAATCGGCTAAAATAATTAGCATAAGCAGTTTCGCTCAAAAGCTTATATGATTCTTCAAAATTAGGCGCCAGGACCAAGCGCGAGAACATTTCTGCGCTGATCAGATGCACTTCTTTGGCTTTTACCCGGCTCACGGCATAAGCATAGTTGGTAGGGTCATGAAAAAAGGATTTGGCTGATTTTGTTTCCACTATTTTCCCTGATTTCTTTAAAAATAGAATCAAACCTTAGGTCATAATTGATTTTTCCATCAGAAAAGATAAATCCTGCGCTGGCCCGATTGTTGGCAGCAAAATTTTCAACTGATTTAGCCAGCAAATTTTTGGTTTTTTCGGATTTGGGCAAACTTTTGCTTAGGTTAGTGATAGCTTTTTCATAGGTTTTCTTATCCATTTGCAGATAGCTCTCAAAAATCCGGCTGAAAAAATCTTCTAATTGCTTTTGCTTTTTCTCTAAAATTATATTTTTGGCCTGCTGGCGGGCTGGGACCAGGATCTGTTGCTGGATATTTTTTGCCTGTTTTTCGATCGAGATCTTGGCGTTGCGATTAAACTCTCTTACTTTTTCCTGGACTTTAGAAAGCAGGGCAGTTTTTTCTTTTTCTGCATCAGCTATGATCTGCGCGCTCTCTGTTTGCGCTTCTTCCTGGATTTTTTTTAATATGTCTTCGAGCGCCATTTTATAATTTAATCCCATTCAACAAGAGAATAGTGGTCAAAAGACCTAAAACTGCGTAAGTTTCCACCATAGCAGCCAAGATAACTCCCTTGCCGGTATCTTCGGGCCTTTTGGCAGCGAGCTGAATGCCCGAGGCTGCTACGCGGCCCTGGTAAATTCCAGAAGTTAAGCCAACTAGTCCAACTGGCAGGCAAGCAAAAAAGATTTGCAGGCCAACTGCAGGAGAAATTGCCATCACTCCGCCCAAAAGATTAATTTTTAACATAACCCAAAAAGCAGATAAAAATCCATAAATGCCTTGGGTTCCAGGGAGAGCTACCAAAAGCAGAGTTAATCCGAATTTATCCGGATCTTCGCTCAAGACACCTGCTGCGCTTTCCCCGGCGATTCCAACTCCCATAGAAGAACCTGTACCGGATAAACCCACGGCCAAAGCTGCGCCCAAAATTGCTAATCCTAATCCAATTTCCATTTTTTTCCTCCTTTAAAAATAAATCCGAAATTCCGAAAATCCTAACAAGGATTAAAATATTATAATAATTATTACATTGTTCGGATTTAGGACATTTTGACTTTATTCTATTGCGATATACTTACATGTTCTTTTAAATGGCTTGAAAGCCCGACCACCTCCTTCTAAAAATTTTGAGAAAAATTCTACAAACTGCAAGCGTGCAGAATGGATGAAGGATCCTAGGGTGCTGATGATTATATTAAAAATATGGCCGCCTAGCAAAACCGGAAGCATGAGAAAGTATCCGATCAATGGGATTTGCGCAAGCATAGAGGCCAAAAGATTAACTACCATGCCAATAACTGAAGTTGCTAGGCCCAAAGCTAGAATTCTTGAATAGGAGAGGACATCGCTTAAGTAAGCTACGGAATTATACAAGCTTAAGACCCCGTTAATTATGCGCATAAAAATATTCTTCTGGTCCCGTCCCTGGGTTAAGATAAGGATTATTGCTCCCAAAATTGCTAATTTTCCTCCCCAGCCAGATTGGGTAAGGCCAGCTGCATCCAAAATAAAAAGCAGGACCCCAATAAGGAAAAAAAGCCAGGCGCCGCTGTCCAAAAAAGCCGAGGCATAATTTTTTTCTCGTATTTTCATTCCCATTTTAATTGTTATTCCAAAAAGAATTTGGATTACCCCTAGAATAATAGAAATGATCAAAAGAAAGATCGGGTCTTTGATCGGGTCCATCAAGCGTAAGGATTTTAAAAAAGATAAGCCCGATGGCAGGTTAGAAGCATCCAGGCCAAAATAGGTTCCTTGGATGACTCCAGAAATAACGGTAGTTATCCCCCCATAAAATAGTAGAGTAAAAATCCCGCGGCCCGGGGAAGCTTTTGGCATATTGGCAACTAAAATTCCCATCAGCAGAGTTGTAAGCAATCCATAGCCCGCATCTCCCAAGCATAGGCCAAAGAAGCTGATAAAAAATAAAGCGAGAAAAGCACTGGGATCAACCTCATTATATTTGGGCAGGCCGTAGATAGTTGTAACCTCTTGAAATGGGCTCAAAAAGGCATTGTTTTCCAAAAGAATCGGGGGTTCTTCATTTTCTTTGGCTTTTATTTCACAGAGAAAAATTTGCGCAGAAATCTTTTCCATTTGTAATTTTAAGTTCTCGATCTTTTTTTGCGGCATCCATCCGGACAAGTAAAAAGTATAGCGGGAATCTAAGAGATGGGCTTGGGCTTTAAGCATTTCTGTTTCATTTTGGATAAAATCGCACATTTCTTTTAATAACGGAAGATGAGTAGCGTGTTTTTTGATTTCTTTTTGTATCTCTTGTTCTTGTTTTTGATTTTCTTTTAAAGATTGAGACAGGTTCTGCATTTCTTGCTGGGCAGTGCATTTGGTCAAAGGCAGGTCGGATTTTTGGAAGCCGAACTTATTTAAGATTGCTTCAACTGGCTGTGCCTGGTTTTTATGGCAGGCTACCAAAATATAATTTTTTTGCGGGGTTTGATAAATCAAAGTCATTTCAGAAAGCCGGCTGGCTTCCCCAAGCTTTTGCTTAAGAGTAGAAATATCTTTGTTTTTGATCGAACCCGCGAAAAAAACAGTCTTTTCCAGATTGCAAAGATCTTCCAGCGGATGCTCAAGGTTTTGCCAGGGAGCTAGGATTTCCTTGTCTTTGGTTAATTTAATTTCACGGTTCTTAATATTGGCGAGCTGGACTTCATAGTCTTTTAGCTGGCGAGTGATTTTTTGCACTTGGCCTTGCTGGTATTTTTCCTTTAAATGGTTTTTTGAAATTACGGCAAAAGGCGTGGTCAGGGTTTTCCACAGGCTGGTTTTTGGAAAAAAAGGGCTTAAAAGGTTAACTGCAAAATGGATCTCATTCAGCTCATTTTCCAAGATATTTTTTTGGCGGTCAAATAAGGGATTGGGAATTTCTTCTATTTCAAGGCAGCTGCTTTTCTGTAAAAGGTCTAAAATTTCACCCTTTAGGCTGGAAGTAGCCGCCAAGCCTATTTTTTGCATGCGGGCTATAGACATAAAGTTTTTTTTATTTCTCCGTTAAGGTATATTTCGGCTTCTTTGTTTTTATCCGGAGAAGGAATTATTTTTATATCTTGTGCTTCTTGAATGATCCTTTCTGCTTGTTTTTGCGCTTTGATTTTTTCTTCACGCATACGAGTGTTAGCTTCGGCTTCAGCTTGGTTTTTTGCTTTAAGGACTAGTTCCTCGGCTTCTATTTTAGCTTTTTCAAGAATGTGCTTGGCTTCGACTTTCGCCTTTTCAATGGTTTTTTGAGCCTGTTCTTCTTCTTTTTTAATGGCGGAAACTATGTCTTCGCTCATTTTCCGGCTCCTTAAGTATTTTTAATCTCCACGTAGTCTATCACTCCTGCTTTTAATTCTCAATGAAAAATAGCTGAATTTCGTGTAAAATATCCATATTATTATAAAGAAAGACTTGTAGAAACCTTAAAACTAATGAAATTTGTTGTCCTTTTTCTGATAGCTTTTTGCATTACTTATCTTATTACTCCGCTTATCCGCCAGTTAGCTTTAAAATGGGGAGTATTGGATAAGCCTTCTGCCCGGAAAATCCATCAGGGAGTTATTCCGCGCTTAGGGGGCTTGGCGCTTTTTCTGGGATTTGTTATAGGTGTTTTTGCTGCGCTTTTCCTTTTTAGCGGAGAAATTGACGCGCGTTTGGTTCTGGGGATTACTTTTTCCGGTTTTATTGTGATGTGTTCGGGCATTATGGATGATGTTTGGGGAATAAAGCCCGCCATAAAAATTTTGTGGCAGCTGGCTGGGATTTTGATAATTTTTTCTTTGGGAATCGGGATTGATTTTATCAGCAATCCTTTTGACGGCTTATTTTGGCTGGGGTGGTTTTCTTTGCCCATAACTGCGCTTTGGATTATTGGCTTAACCAATGCGGTAAATTTGGCAGATGGCTTGGATGGCTTGGCCAGCGGCATTTCTGCCATTGCTTCTTTCATCTTATTTTTGGTCGCGATTTGGCATACTTTTCAATTGGAAACCGCGGTTTTATCGATTCTTTTGGCAGCTGTTTGCCTGGCTTTTTTGCGTTACAATTTTAATCCTGCCAGTATTTTTTTGGGAGACACAGGAGCGCTTTTTATCGGATTTGAGATCGCGGTCTTATCGATTATTGGTGTTTTCAAAAGTGCATTGTTGATGGCTTTTGTGGTGCCGGTCTTGATCCTGGGTTTCCCGATTTTTGACACGAGTTTTGCTATTTTTCGCCGTTTGCTTAAGCATCAGCCGATTTTTTCTGCGGATAAGGAGCATATCCATCATAATCTTATGGATTTAGGGTTTAGCCAGAAAAAAGCAGTTATATCTATATATATAGTATGCTTGGTCTTGGGCTTAGGGGCATTGTTAATTTCTTCCCTGCCTTCTTCGAGCGGCGGATTTGTATTTTTGGGTTTTCTTTTTGCCGCAGTTGTTGCGGTTAGTTTCATAAAATGGCAGATTGGGGAGAGAAAAAATGGCTCAAGCTAGAAAAAAAATATTGTGTATTTTTGGCACGCGACCCGAAGCCATTAAATTAGCACCGGTCATTGTTGAGCTGAAAAAACATCCAAACTGGTTTTCTATAAAAAGCGTTATTACCAGCCAGCATAAAGAAATGCTGCTGCAAGTTTTAAGGCAATTCGATATTCCTGCAGATTATGATTTAAACATCATGCGGCCGAACCAGACTTTATCCCAAATTGTAGTGCGCTGTTTAGAAGGCCTTCCAGCGGTTTTTGAAAAAGAAAAGCCGGACATGATCCTGGTGCAGGGCGATACAACCACGGTTTTTGCTGCCGCGTTTTCTGCTTTTTGCCATAAGATCTTGATTGGCCATGTAGAGGCAGGCCTAAGGACTTTTAATAAATTCAACCCTTATCCCGAAGAGGTCAACCGGGTCTTGACCGGGCATATGGCGGATTTGCATTTTGCGCCAACCTTGCGGTCAAAATTTAACCTTCTTAAAGAAAATATTGCGCAAAAGAGCATTTTTGTCACTGGGAATTCCGTAATTGACGCGCTTTTGATGACCGTAGAAAAAAAGATTGATTTCCGCAAATACGGCTTGGGTTTTGTGGACAAGGAAAAAAGAAAGCTGGTCCTGGTTACGACCCACCGCCGCGAGAGCTTTGGCTGTCCCATGCAGCAAACCTGCCGGGCCTTGAAAAAACTGGCGCAAGAATTTGAAAAAGAAATTTATGTTGTTTTGCCGGTGCACAAAAACCCAAAAGTGCAGGAAGTTGTTTTTAAATTTTTATCCGATATCTCGAATATCCATCTGGTTGAGCCTTTGGAGTATTTTCCGTTTGCTTTTTTGATGAAAAAATCCTTTTTTATTTTAACTGATTCTGGCGGGGTGCAGGAAGAAGCGCCGTCGCTGGGAAAGCCGGTCCTGGTATTGCGCGAAACTACCGAGCGGCCCGAAGCAGTTAAATCCGGCACGGTGAAATTAGTGGGAACAAATGCCGATAAGATATATGGTTTGGCCAAGCGGCTTTTGTGCTCTGAAGTTTTTTATAAAAGCATGCAAAAGCCGGTAAATCCTTATGGCGATGGGAAAGCCAGCCAGCGAATGGCATTTATATTAGCGCATTATTTCGGATTTGTACGGTCTTTGCCTAAGGAATTCAAGGGAGAAAAAAATGCCTAAGTTTTTGATCCGGGGAGGGGAAGCCCTCAAGGGAGAAGTAAAAATATCCGGCTCCAAAAATGCCGCGCTGCCGATTTTGGCAGCTACGATCCTTTTGGACAAGGAATGTATTATTGAAAATGTCCCTAATCTTTTGGATATTATCAGCATGCTCAAGGTGTTGCGCGCCTTAGGAAAAAAAGCTGAATATGTGGATGGCACCGTAAAAATTTGGGGAAACAATATCCGGCACGTTGCACCTTATGAATTAGTAACCAAAATGCGCGCTTCATTTTTTGTGATTGGCCCGATCCTGGCAAAAAATCTTCTGGCCAAAGTGCCTTTGCCCGGCGGGTGTGCGATTGGCGCCCGGCCGGTTGATATCCATATAAAAGGCTTGGAAGCTTTGGGTGCAGAGAGCGAAATCGAGCATGGTTTTGTAATTGTCAAAGCAAAAAAATTAAAAGGCGCTTCTATATATTTAAATTATCCCTCTGTTGGCGCAACGGAAACTATTATGATGGCCGCGGTCTTGGCCGAGGGAGAAACGATAATTGAAAATGCGGCGCAGGAACCAGAGATTGTCTGCCTGGCGGATTTCTTGATCAATTGCGGGGCGCAAATTATCGGCCAAGGTACGGATAAGATTGTTGTTAATGGGCTAAAGAGCTTGTCCGGCGGATCGTTTAAAGTCATGCCTGACCGCATTGAGGCCGGCACTTTTGCCGTGGCAGCAGCAGCTTCCCATGGCAAGGTATTAATCCGGGATTTTCCAGCTCTTTGTTTGGAATCAGTTATCAATAAGCTCAAAGAAATTGGCTTGCAGGTGCATTTGAACCAAGCGGATATTTTGGTTGAATCTAACGGCAAATTGAAGCCTACGGATATCAAAACTTATCCTTATCCGGGATTTCCCACTGACATGCATCCGCAGTTTGCTGCGCTTTTGTCTACCGTGGATGGAACTTCAGTAATTGAAGAATCGGTTTTTGAAAACCGCTTTATGTATGCCAATGAGCTTATCCGCATGGGCGCGAATATAAAGATAAAAGGCAACAGCGCGATTATTACCGGGGTTGATAAATTATCTTCTGCGCCAGTGCGCGTGCCGGATTTAAGGGGAGGGGCAGCTCTTATGGTAGCTGCGCTTTCTTCCCAAGGCGAAACTTTGGTTGATGATTGCGACTGCCAGCTGGAGCGGGGATATGAAAATGTAGTAGAAAAATTAGTGGCCTTGGGAGCTTCCATAAAAAGGATCAATTCTTTCCATGTTAATCCGAATCTTTGACCAGGATCCGCCTTTTTTTAAGGCGCAGTTTTTGCGCCAGCTGCGCTCGCAGTTAAAATGCCTGTGCCAAAAATATAAGGTCAAAAAGCAAATTGAGGTTAGCTTTGTTACGGAGAGTAAAATCCGCGCGCTGAATAAAAAATTTCGTTCCCTAAATAAGACAACGGATGTGCTTTCTTTTGAAATGCTTGATGATAAAATTTTGGGTGATATAATCATAACTAAAGAACAAGCCCAGCGCCAAGCCAAAAGGTACAAAGTGAAACTTGAAGATGAGATTAAGCGCTTGGTGATTCATGGCTTTTTACATTTGATTGGGTTTGACCACCAAAAAAAAACTGATCGGGAAAAAATGCGAAAGGAAGAAAAAAAATGCCGCGAAAACTTTTGAAGAGTTTTATATGTGCGAAAGAAGGCTTGCTCCACGCGCTGTCGACCCAGAGGAATATCAGCATCCAGTTGGGGTTTGGGTGTTTTGCTTTGATGGGGGGGATCGTCTTAAGTTTTTCTTTTTTGGAATTAGCGGTATTGGTCCTGGCGATTTTTTTTGTTGTGGTTTCAGAAATGTTTAATACTGCATTGGAGGAAGTTGTGAATGCAATTTCTCCTCATCCTTCGGTTTTGGCAAAGATTGCTAAGGATGTAGCAGCTGGCGCAACGCTAATGTCGGCGGTGGCCGCCCTAATTATCGGTTTATTGCTTTTTGCTCCTAAAATTGTTATAATACTATCCCTAGGAGGCTAAAGCTTTTTGGGGATCGAAGCAATTACTCTTATAGTATTATTGATGTTTTCCGCGCTTTTTTCTGCTTCGGAAACCGCCCTAACTACCCTTTCAAAAGTTAAATTCAAGAAATTTAAAGACCAAAACAGCTTATTTACCAAACCTTTAGTTTATTTGAAAGAAAACCCGCCGGAAATGCTTTCGACTATTTTAGTCGGCAATAATTTCGTTAATATTTGGGCCTCGGTTTTGGCGGGTTCATTAGCATATAGATTTTTTCAAGGGTTAAGCGAAGCTTCTATTATTGCAGTTTCAACTGCTATTATGACTTTTATTGTTTTGGTTTTTGGAGAAATTACTCCGAAAACTATTGCCATCCGCCACGCCGATTTTTTAGCCCCGATTTTAGCTCCGATTATTTATTGCTTGGCTGTTTTATTGAAACCGATTATTTCTATCCTTATGTTTATTATCCGGCCGATTATCCTTTTATTTGGAGCAGGCGGAGGCAAAGGGCCGGTTCTAAGCGAAGAAGAAATTAAAATGATTTTGCGGCAGGGCAAGCAAGAGGGCATTATTGAAAAAGAAGAGAGCGAGATGATTTCTTCTATTTTTGAATTCGGAGATACTTTAGTGCGCGAGGTTATGACGCCCCGTCCGGATATGCATTGTATTGAGGTAAGCCTTTCTTTGAAAGAGGCTTTGCAAAAAATAATCGAAAGCGGGCATTCGCGCATTCCGGTTTATGAAGGGAATTTGGATAATATTATCGGTATTTTGTATGCCAAGGATTTACTAAGCCTGCAGTTATGTTCTTCGCCTGGCGATTCCTTGAAAAAATATTTAAGGCCTGCGCTTTTTATTCCTGAAGCAAAAAAAGTAGATGAATTAATGCATCAAATGCAGGCTGCGCGAACCCACTTGGCAATTGTGGTAGATGAATACGGTTCAGTTGCAGGCTTGGTCAGCCTAGAAGATTTGGTCGAAGAAATTGTAGGGGAAATCCACGATGAATTTGAGCGCGGGGAAAAATTGTTTGAAAAAATCAAAGAAAATGTATATTTAGTTGACGGCGGATTGAGCCTGGGGGATTTGGACGACCAGCTAAAAATTAAATTGCCGCAGGGAGATTATGACACCGTAGCGGGATTTACGCTGGCGCATTTGGGAAAGGTCCCGTCAGTTGGAGCATTGGTTGAAATAGAAAATTATCATATCAGCGTAGAAAGGGTGCACCACCGCCGGATTACGCGCGTGCGCATTGAAAAATATGGAAAATAAGATTAGTCCTAAATTTATTTTTGTAACTGGAGGAGTAGTTTCCTCTTTGGGAAAGGGGATTACCGCAGCATCTTTGGGAAGGCTGCTCAAGTCCCGCGGGTTCAAAGTTTCAATCCAAAAGCTTGACCCCTATATTAACGTGGATCCCGGGACCATGAATCCTTACCAGCATGGCGAAGTTTTTGTTACAGAAGATGGGGCAGAAACGGATTTGGATCTGGGGCATTATGAAAGATTTATTGATGAAAATTTGGGCAAAGAAAATAATGTTACCGCAGGCATGGTTTATTTATCGGTTTTGACCAAGGAAAGGCATGGGGATTACTTGGGAGGCACAGTGCAGGTAGTTCCGCATGTGACGAATGAAATAAAAGAACGCGTCAAAAAAGTGGTCAAAGGCGAGAATAAGGATTTTGACGTAGTTATTTGCGAAATTGGCGGAACTGTAGGCGATATAGAAGGCTTGCCTTTTTTGGAAGCAGTGCGCCAGTTTAATAAAGAAGTCGGCCGGGAAAATTGCTTGTATATTCACGTGACTTTGGTCCCGTATTTAGAAACAACCGGGGAATTTAAGACCAAGCCCACCCAGCACAGCGTCAAAGAACTGCGCAGCATTGGAATTCAGCCGGATATTATTGTTTGCCGCTCCCAGCAGCCGCTTTCCCCGGAACTAAAAGAAAAAATTTCGCTTTTTTGCGATACAGATAAAGAAGCAGTGATTGGTTTGGTAGATGTCCCATCTATTTATGCTGTTCCATTGGCACTAGAAAAAGAAGGCTTGGATGAGATTGTGGTGAAATATCTTAAATTAAAGCCGCGCCACGAAAAAAAGTTGGAAGAATGGCAGGCTATTGTCGAAAAAATGAACCGTTTAGATAAAAAAGTAACCATTGCAATTGTTGGCAAATATACGGAATTATCTGACTCTTATATTAGTATTGCTGAAGCCTTGAAACATGCTGGGGTTGAAAACGAAGTCAAAGTAGAAATAAAATGGATCAATTCGGAAAAAACCGAAAAAGAAGGCAATCTTGAGCCGCTTTTGGCGAATGTCCATGGGATTGTGGTTCCCGGGGGATTCGGCATTCGCGGGATTGAGGGGAAAATTTCAGCTGTGCGCTATGCGCGCAAGAATAATATCCCGTTTTTGGGCTTATGCCTAGGCCTGCATTGCGCGGTGATTGAGTTTGCGCGCGATATTTGCCACAAAAAAGGCGCGCACAGCACGGAGTTTGTTCCGGATACCAAGCACCCTGTCATTCATCTATTGGAAGAGCAAAAAGATATAAAAGACATGGGCGGAACCATGCGCTTGGGAGCATATCCTTGCAAGATAAAAAAGAACAGCCTGTTGCACAAGCTCTATAAAAAAGACTTGGTCATGGAGCGCCACCGCCACCGCTATGAGTTTAACAACAAATACCGCAAGATTTTTGAAGAAAATGGCATGATTTTTTCCGGAACTTATGAAAAGTTAAACCTGGCGGAAGTAATCGAACTGGAGAACCATCCGTTTTTTATGGCAACGCAATTCCACCCGGAATTCAAATCCCGGCCCAATAATGCGCATCCGATTTTTAAGGGATTTATTGCTGCAGCCGTAAAACAAGTCAAAGAACAGGAATCTTTGTTCAAGAGTTAAAAAATCTCGATTGAATTGCCTCTGGTTAGTGTGGCTACCACCAAATCTCCCATTTCCGAGCAGGAAACGATTTGGCAGCCTTCTTCTTTTATATCCAAAGTACGGTATTTTTCGGCCAAGACTTTTTCCACGGCTTTTTCGATTTGTTCAGCTTCTTTTGACAGGTTGAATGAATATCTTAGCATCATGGCAGCAGATAAAATCATGGCTAATGGATTGGCCTTGTTTTGGCCAGCAATATCCGGGGCTGAGCCGTGTACTGGTTCGTAAAGCGCTGGATCCTTTAATCCCATAGAAGCCGAGGGCAGCATGCCGATTGATCCGGTCAGCATAGCAGCTTCATCGGATAGAATATCTCCAAATAAATTTGAAGTTACGATTACGTCAAATTGCTTGGGATTGCGGATCAATTGCATGGCGCAATTATCAACGTACATATGCGACAGCTCAATATCCGGATAGTTTTTTGCAGCTTCAATTACTACTTCCCGCCAAAGTTGGGAAACATTTAAAACATTAGCTTTATCCACTGAACAAACTTTTTTGCTTCGTAGGCGGGCGATTTCAAAAGCTTTGATAGCGATCCTTTCAATTTCTTCCCTTTTGTAGACCATGGTGTTCAGGGCTTTTTGCGGAGTGTATTTTGTGGGCTTTCCAAAATAGATCCCCCCAGTTAATTCTCGGATAACCATTAAATCAATGCCATGGATAATTTCTGGCTTTAGAGACGAGGCATGTTCTAGTTCTTTAAAAACTTTGGCAGGACGAAGGTTGGCAAAAAGCTTTAAGGCTTTGCGGATGCCGAGCAGCCCGGTTTCGGGCCGTTTTTCCCGCGGTAAATTGTCCCATTTGCTCCCGCCGACCGCAGCCAGCAGTACAGCATGGCTTTTTTTGCAGGCTTTGATGGTTTCTTTGGGTAGGGGATCTCCAGTTGCATCAATAGCTGACCCGCCAATAAGGGCTTTATTAAAGATAAATTTTAAACTATTTTTTTGGCCCAAGGCTTCGAGAACCTTGACAGCTTCCTTAGATATTTCCGGGCCAATGCCATCGCCTTCGAGCAAGGTTATTTTATATTTTTTCATACTATTTACCCCCGGCTTTTTTCTTTAGATAATTGATCAA
The DNA here is from genome assembly GCA_964528395.1 of uncultured bacterium. Taxonomy (GTDB): domain Bacteria; phylum Margulisbacteria; class WOR-1; order CAZGTC01; family CAZGTC01; genus CAZGTC01. The sequence goes on along the minus strand of CAZGTC010000002.1, from coordinate 150,496 downwards.
GCCTTCGGAGTCAATGATTTTTTGCATAAAAGGCGGGAATTGCGCGGCCTGGTAAGTTTTTCCCGATGTCAAATTTTTTATTTTCCCAGAGGCTAGATCAATTTCTACTTCATCCCCGGCTTTTATTTCCTGTGCAGCTTCACGGCATTCTAATATCGGCAAACCGATATTAATGGCATTGCGGAAAAATATGCGGGCAAAAGTCTTGGCAATCACAGCAGAAATTCCCGCGGCTTTTATGGCAATGGGAGCGTGTTCGCGCGATGACCCGCAGCCAAAATTTTCTCCGCCTACCATAATATCTCCGGGTTTTACATTTTTTATAAAATTCGCATCTGCGTCTTCCATGCAGTGTTTGGCAAGTTCTTTTGGATCAGAAGTATTGAGGTAACGGGCCGGGATAATGACATCGGTATCAATATTATTGCCAAATTTATGGGCTTTGCCTTTTAACATTTTTATAATTCCTCCGGAGAGATGATTTTTCCAGCCACAGCCGAGGCCGCGGCTACTGCAACATTGGATAAATAGACTTCGGATTTGGGGTGTCCCATCCGCCCCACGAAATTTCTATTTGTAGTAGCCAAAGCTTTTTCGCCTTCTGCCAAAATCCCCATATGCCCGCCCAGGCAGGGTCCGCAGGTTGGGGTGGAAATAGCGGCATTAGCATCTAGGAATATGTCAAACAAGCCTTCATCCATAGCTTGGCGATAGATTTTTTGCGTGGCAGGCAAGATAATCAGCCTAGTTTGCGGATGGGCTTTTTTGCTTTTTAGAACTTTGGCTGCGATCCTTAAATCATCAATCCTGCCGTTGGTGCAGGATCCAATCACTACTTGATCCAGCTTGATATTCAATTTCGAGGCTTCTTTAATGGTTTTTGTATTGCTGGGAAGATGAGGGAAAGCCACTTGCGGATCGATTTTTGCCGCATCAATTTCCATTACATTAGTATATATAGCGTCGGCATCTGCCGACAATTTCCAATTACCAATGTCAAATGACAAATTAAGGTGGTTATTATTAGATATTTCTTTTAGGTATTTGATGGTGATTGCGTCGACTTCGAAGATGCCGTTTTTGGCACCAGCTTCGATCGCCATATTAGCAATCGTGAATCTTTCATCGATTGAAAGGTCTTTTATGGATGGACCGACAAATTCCATGGATTTATAAAGCGCGCCATCCACCCCGATCTTGCCTATTATATATAGTATGAGGTCTTTTCCTTCTACCCATTTGCCTTTTTTGCCTTTTAAGACAAATTTGATAGCTTCTGGAACCTTGAACCAGACTTCGCCAGTTGCCATAGCTGCAGCCATATCGGTTGATCCCACGCCAGTTGAAAAAGCGCCGAGTGCGCCATAAGTGCAGGTATGCGAATCCGCGCCGATAATAACATCATTGGGCTTAACCAGGCCTTTTTCCGGGAGCAGGGCATGTTCTACTCCCATGCACCCGATTTCAAAGTAATTTTTTATCCCGTATTTTTGGGCGAATTCGCGCATCATTTTTGCTTGTTCCGCGGATTTGATATCTTTGTTCGGAGTAAAGTGATCCGGGACTAGGGCAATTTTATCTTGGTCAAAAACCTTTTTTACGCCAATCTCATTAAAAGCTTTTATGGCAGGCGGAGTGGTAACATCATTTCCCAGAACCAAATCAACTTTTACATTAATTAATTCCCCGGATTTAATTTCTTTTTGGCCGGCGTGCTGGGCCAATATTTTTTGCGAAAGCGTCATTCCCATAAGGCATTTATCCTCCTTTTGTATTGTACCTCACCCTAACTAAATTTATATGTTTGCTTATCTAGTGCTACCCTCTCCTCAAAGGAGAGGGACTTATTGCTTCTTCGCTTAGAACAAAATCCTTCTCCCTATGGGAGAAGGCAGCACAAAAAAGATTTTCAAATTAAACAGATTTAGATGAGGGTGAATTTCAAACCCCTCTTTTTAGAAAATAATTATAGCATAGTTAAAAACCCTTGTTTTTACTTTTCTTCTGTGGGGCCTTGTTTTAAAGGGCTTGCGCATGCTATGCTTTATGGTGTACAATAATTAAATCGATTTTTTAAAAATATTTTCCGCAAAGTGAAATTTTTTGTTTTTTATGACGAGAAATAAAAGGTGCGTAAAAAGGCTTAGGCGATAGTTTGGAAAATAAATTAGACAAGCTGCAATTTTAGCCTTTTTTTGACGATATTTGACGATATATATAGGAAAATGACAAATGCCTAATGTCAAATATCAAAAAAGGATTCATTATATAGTTTTTTAGGAGGTTTTTTATGAGTTTATTTAGTAGAGTTGCAGATAGGTTTGTGAGGCCGCTTGCTCCAACAATTAGAGCTTTTAATCAAGGACTAAATGGTTCTTCTCATGTATCTGTAAAAGATCAGGTTTCTTTATCCTTACCTAATATGCATAGGAGAACTTTTTTACAAGGTCTTTTTACTGTTTTAGCCTCAATTCCTTTTATTGGAAAGCTTTTTGGTTGCGGGGGGCCGGAGATTAATAGGCCAGTAGGGGAGAAAGAAATAGATATTTTTGGTGTCAGTGCAAAATTAAATGTTAAAGATTTATATGGAAATGGAACGGATGGAAATGGGGAAATAGTTAGTAGAGCTTACTTAACAAAAACATCTATTATTGGAGGCGAAGGAAATCCTTTTCTTAATGTTAAAATTGTTAAACTTCCTAAGATAAAGGCTAAACAATACCACCAAGGGGCAATACCAATAGAGTATTCTAGCAATGGGCATAAAATTTTATTAAGAATTAATGCAAATGTTTTGCAGGCCGGGAATGAACAGTTTGTGCCAGTGGCAGAAAAAATTTGGTTTAAAGGTTCAGACAAGATTTCTCAAGGGATACAAGAAGTTTTTCTAGTGATTGAAAAAGGAACAAGGAAGACTTATCGCGCACTTAGGGGTAATGATGGTATTTATCAAGCCATTGATGATAATAATAATTTGATACCAAACATTCTCTGGTCTTCAAAAAATAACATGGAAACATTAATTCCTTATCCGCTTATGTATGCTTTTGATGGGAAAAATGTATCTGGAACGCCAAAATCATTTGAATGGCTAAGGGCTAATTTATCTTCTCTAGAATATGTTGTAAAAGAAGGCGATACAAAAATTGGCTTGGAGGAAATTTCGCTCACTAAATATTCCGGAACAATTACTGGTTCAGAAATAGATGAGGTGCCAGTAAAATCTAAAGACGGAGAATCTATAGCGGTTACTCAAGAAGGCGTACTAATTCCGCTTGCCTCTGGCCTAATAATATCTCGAGATACACAAGCAAGAATAGAGATTGAACTATCTGTAGATGTGACAAAATCGGACACTAACTTAACTAATCTATCTACTGTAACTTTTTCAGATTTAATAGTTAAAGTTGAATTAGTTTATGCCTAAAATTTTTGAATAAGGAGCAGAAAATATGGTCAAGGTGTTTAGCAAGATTTTTTTAGGGCTGGCTTTTTTGGTTTTTTCGGTTAATTTGGCTTTAGCTTCAACGAGCTTATTTGTGCCAACGATTAACGCAAAAACCGCAGATGATAAATTCCTCTTTATTACAAACAAAAACGATTCTATGTTTATAAAAAAAGTAGACATTGCAGCAAAAAGTACTGCTTATGTTTATATCATGAAAGATGCCCAGAATTTTTTCAGCGGTCAAATTACAGGGTTGGCTTTAACCAAAGATGGGAAATTTTTATTGGCAACTATTTGCGACCAGCAAAAAACCGAAAAATCTAAGATTTTGGTTGTTGAAGCAGCTAAAATTACCGGAACTTCAGTTGTCCCGTCTAGTGTTATTGATTTGAACGATTATTCTTATCCGATGAATATTACCCGCCAGCCGGGAACAGATAAGTTTTATTTTGTGGATAATAATAATGGCGGCAATATCTACGTTTATGATCATGTTTCGGCTAATTTGCAAATTGTTATTGCTAATAGCAAAAGCTTGATGGGCCTTGCTTTTAGCCCGATGGGCGACCGCTTATATATCAGCGATTATATCGGGAAAAATGTTTATATTTATGACACAGCTTCTAATTCTCAAATAGCTTCCCAATCTACTGCAAAACAGCCTTACCAATTGCTGGTTAAGGAATTTGATATTGAAAGAACTGCCGCGGATGGCAAAACTAAATACTTGGACAGCCGCTCTTATTTGTATGTCCGTTCAGAAGATGGGATAGCCAATAATATTGGTTATTATGATGTAACTGCTGACCGGTTTAATTGGCGGACCGATATTTTTACTTTTGTCAAAAGCGAAATGAGCACGGGTAACCGCTTTGAACCTATGACCATTTCACATGATGCCCACTATCTCTACGCAGCTTATGCAGATTCTGCAACTGGCAGGGAAGGAATAAAAGTTTATTCTTTTTTTGATAATAAGAGTTGGCCAGTTGAATCTGGGATGATAGAGCTAGATAACTTGTTTTTTGCGGATAAGCCGCAACCTCAAATATTTGGCGTTTTTTCTGGCAACGGGACATGGTATGCAGTTACAGCTTTAAAAAATTTGGGATATGATGATAAAGGGACTGGCAATACCCAATCCCCAACTGCCCCGGAATTTACTTATCCTTTGGCTGGAGAGCAAAATGCTTATGGCGATGCTAAATGGACAGCTTCTCAAGATGACGGCAAGCCAGCAAGCATTATTTATACTGTGCAATATATAAAGGAAAGCGATTTTCAAGCCAAGCAATACAATTGGTATTATGCTGGAAATACTAGCGCAACTTCGCTTCTTATGGCTTTTCTTATCCCAGGAGAAACATACCGTTTAAGAATCCGGGCTTTTGATGGTTATACGCCCGGAGTAGATATTAAGTGGGATGAACAAGGAGCCTTTTTTAGCGGATGGGCATATACCGGCCCGTTTACTGTTAACGACCAGCGGACAAAAGATAGCCACTTGATTAATTTAAAAGTTTTGTTAGATGGTTATGCTGTTAATAAAACTCAAGGAAAACTGCGTCCGGCCAAGGTATTGGTTGAATTTAGGGATACAACCTTGACAAAGACAGAAGCTTCTAAGGTTGTGACTATTGATGATCAGGGAAACGGCATAATGCTCATTTCTAGTCTTGATGATTTAGGCAAAAAAGTTCTGGATAATTCGTATCGTTTAGTTATTCGCCAGCAAATTGATGGGGCAAAGGTCAGCGCCGCGAGCCAAAAGCCTAACCACTTAGGGGTGGCACTAAAAAACACCTATAAATTGAGTAAAAATTCTAATACAAACATCGATATATCATTAAATATGAACCAACTCGAACAAGATGCCTTCACTGGGTCGTCTCCGGCTAATTTTGATCAAAGTAAAGTATATTTATGGGGCGGGGATGCCAATGGGGATGGGGTTGTCAATGCTTTGGATATGGCACCAGTCCAGAAATCACTTTTACAAAAGCCCGGAGCCCCGGATTATAATCCTGGAGCAGATCTAAATGGAGATAGTATTATTAATGCCATTGATATGGGAGTTATTCAACGTTCACTATTAAAAAAATCTCATAATAAAGTTATAAATTAAGAGGAGGAAGTAAGTTATGAAATCGTTTATGAAAAATTTTACTATTATAGGTTTAATGCTTTTTGTTTTTTCTTCGGTGGCATTAGCTAAGGTGGGGGTAAAATTTACTCCTATTTCTGTAAGTGTTCCTTCTGGAAGTGATTTCTCCTTTAATGTTGAACTTTATTCTGATGTGGGAGAAGAGATTTCTTCTTATAATGTGCTCTTAAAATATGATCCTGCTATGGTAACGGCAAAATCTGTACAGGATGAAACTTTTGCCAATTTCATGGCATCTTCAAATGTTGGTTTTGATAAGGATGCCTCATTAATTTCTCAACTTACTCTTAGCGGTAAAATTAATGTGCCAAAAGATGGAATAAAAGTTGCAACCGTTGTTTTCTCAACAAAAACTGGATTAGCTCTTGGAAAAAGCAGCTCAATTACAGTTAGTCCTGCTTTTGGAGATTTTGCGGTTCTTTCTGCTGGCGGAATAGATGTTGCAGATATGGCTTTGGCTAAAAGCCTTGTTGTAACAATTGCTCAAGCACAAGACCCCGCTATAACCGTTATCTATCCAACCAATGCAGCCCTGAATGAAACTTTAATTATCCGCGGTTCCAATTTTGGTACAACGCCGGTTGTGAAAATTGGCGGGAAAGAAATCTCTGCTTTTATAAGAAACAGCGATACTGAAATTTTGGTTCTTCTGCCAACGGATGCATCTATTGTTAGCGGAACTACTAAGGTTCAAGTAAGAAATGCCTCAACGAGTAAACTTTCTAATGAATATTCTCAAAATGTTAATACCGATGTCTTGGTAATTGACGATATTGAAGGCGGGCACGTAAACCAAGATCTAGATCCTACAAAATATGGCTACTATAAATATAAAGATCTTAATGGCGCCATTGTTCCAGTCGTTGATACGACAAAAAAAATGTATGGCGACAAGGGCCTTAAAATGCAATATAGCTATGTTAATGGTACTTGGGGACATGGAGCAGGGGCAGCTCTCATCAATCAAAATTTAGATCTTTCAAATTATAATGCCCTTTCTTTTATGTATATTGGTGATGGCACGGACAATTTTATGCGCGTAGATATCATTGAATCCGACGGCGACCAATGGATGGGACAGCTTATTCCCCTAAAGGCAACAAGTGCCGGATGGATAGAATGGAGCAAGGCAGTTGTTTCTTTAGATGCGAAGAATTTTATTTTGGATGCAGATCAAAGCAAAGGGGATAAGGCCTTCAGCAAAAAAATTCAAGGGTATAAATTTACTTATGTTCCCGGAGCTTCTAATAACACTACAACAAAGCATCATTATATAGATCAAGTGCAGGCAGAAAAAGTTTCTACGGAAAATAAAACCAGCTTGATTTCAGTTGATCCAATCAAACTAGATTTTACGGCTTTAAAAGATGCTGCGAATGTTCCAGCCAAACAGGCAATTACCCTGAAAAATCTTTCTTTAACAAGTAAAACTGCTTATTCTATATTAATCAAGCATTATGGACAAACTTGGTTTGAATTATTGTCAATTGATCCCAGCACTCCTAAATTGGATATGGGCAGCTTTACTTTGATTGGGCAGGTAGAGCTTGCAGCTGGCCAAAGCAAAACCTTTGATGTTGAGATCAAAACAACTAAACTGCTTTTGGGTACGCACATTGCGCAAATTGTTTTTGTGGATAATGCTGGCAAACAGGTTAATGTAGATATTAATTATAAGATTACTGATCAAGCTACCATGGGTGGGGAGTCGGTGATTAATTCAGTTATTCCAAGTTCTGCTTTCCGCGGAGGCACAATTGTTATAAAAGGATCCAATTTGTCTGGAGCTAAGATTACCGTTGGCGGAATAGAAGTTACTCCTTTTGCAAGCTCTGATACCGAGATTAAAACAACTGTTCCAACTTCTTTGAGTGGAGATGTTGCAGTAAAAGCCGAGAAAAATGGCAAAACTTCGGAAGCCCCATTAAAAGTCAATACAGATTTATTAGTTATTGATGATATCGAAGGCGGGCATGTGGCGCAAAAGGCAAACCTTGCTAAAGATGGCTACTCTAGCCTTAGTCACAATAGAGATGGAGCCCAGGACCCAAAACCTGTAACTTCGGAAAAAATGGAACAGGATAAATCTTTGGAATTACAGTTTATCAAGATTGATGGTAAATCTGGAGACAGCGTGGGCGCGGCCCTGATCAATGAAAACCTAGACCTTAAGGATTATGGCTATATCAACTTCTTTATCAAAGGCGATGGCACGAACAATGTCGCGCATTTTGAGATTGAAGAAGCTGCATCTGCAGCTTTGGGTAATGACCCAACGAATAAAAAAGGCGAAATCTGGAGATCTAACCAAAAAATTGAACTTAAAGACACTAATTGGAGAAGGGTTGTTATCAAATTAGATACAGCTAACTTTACTCGTACTGATTACTATATTGGCAACGGAACACTGGATAAATCTATCCGCGGATACAAATTATCTTATTACGATAATAATGCGGACAAGAATTTAGCCAATACAAAACATTATGTAGACAGCGTATTTGCTGCGAATGAAAAAGACAGCGTTTCTGTTATTACTGCCAGCCCCAAAGACCTGGCTTTTAAAGCCAATAAAAACGGAGCTGCTCCAGAGGCACAAAAAATTACCTTAACCAATACTGGAAGCAAAAGTATAGTGGTTAGCTCAACAGTTGATCAGCCGACTTGGTTAAAAGTTGCTCCAGATCAAATTACGATTGCTGCTGGAAAAACCGCGGAAATAACTGCTCAAATTCTTAAAACAGATCTAGAAGCAAAAGTTTATTCAGCTGTGATTAGAATTGTAGATGAACTGGCATTTGAGCAAAAAATCAATGTAACTTATACTGTGATTGATCCAAATGCCCCGGCCAAAATCGGGGTTGCTCCAGCAACCATAGAAGTAGAAATCGCTCCAGATGGCAGTGCTATAACCAAAAATATAGCAATTACCAACCTGGGCGGCGGGACGCTTGGTTATACATTAACTAAGGCTGCGACTTGGCTGGCTTTTAGCAAAGACAGCGGTTCTCTTGCCAGCGGGGCAGCGGATGTTGTAGTTTTGACCATTGATCCAAAAGGTTTAGCTGCAGGGGCTTATACTGACAGCGTAGTTGTAACAAATAATAATGATGCTAAAGATACAGCTTCGGTCAGCATCAAGCTAACTGTCAAATCTGTTGTAACTGCAGATCCTAAACTGAATGATATTTTCCCGTCCCAAGCTTATCCTGGATCTACCATCCTGATTTCCGGCGAAAACTTAAAAGGCGGGAAAGTAACGGTCAATGGAAAAGAAGCCAAGGTGTTCTTTGACAGCGACAGCTTATTAAAAGCAGTTGTGCCGCAAGATACTCCAGCTGGAACTGCTACAGTAAAAGTTACAGTAAACGGCAAGTCGGTTGAAAAGAACATTACGATCTCGGATACTGGCGCAATTATCGATGATATGGAAGGCGGGCATGTTCATACGAATGGATATTATAAATTCGCAGGCTCATCCGGTGCTACCATACCAGAAATGACCGCCAATGATCGCTTTGAAGGCGAAAAATCCATCAAAATAAAATTCGGTTATGTATCTGATTGGGGCGATGGAGTAGGCGCAGCGCTTGTAAATGAATCACAAGATATTTCAAAATATCCAACTGTTACTTTCTATCTCAAAGGCGATGGCACGGATAACCAGATCCGCCTTGATTTAGAAGAAGCAGAAGCAGCTAAATTTGTAAATAATACTACCCAAAAAGGCGGAGAAACTTGGTCCAGTCCTTTGGTTGCCTTGAAAGATGCAAATTGGCATACGGTTACTTTTAACTTAGCAGATTTCAAGCGCAATGATTCTAATGCCAAGTTCAATAATAGTTTTGAAAAGGTCATCAAATCTTATAAATTTACTTATGTAGATTCAAAAGATGCCAATGCTTCTGGAAATTATCACTATGCAGATTTCTTGGTGGCAGGTACTGTGGTTATCCCGCAGCCCACTAAGCCGGTCATTACCGCAGCTCCTTTAACGGTTGAGCACAAGACTACGGCATCGGATACGCAGGCAGTGAACTACGAAATTGAAGTGAAAAATACTGGAGCTGGCACGCTTAAATATACAGTAGCGAAAAAAGATGCCAGCGTAGAATGGCTCAAGATTGCCAGCCAGCCCAAGGATTTGGCCGCAAATGAATCCCAAAAAATATTTATCACTTTTGATCCTTCAAAAGTAGCGAGAGTGGAAAACGTTTACGAAACTGCGATTGTAATAGAAGATCCAAATGCTTTTAACAAAAAAGCAGAAGTCAAAGCTATCTTAACTATTTCCAATAGCGCAAACATACTTGGCCTCCCTAAAATTAATTTGATTACTCCAGCTTCTGGGCCTGTAGGAATCCAAGTAACTATTAAAGGTGAGAACTTTGACTTTAGCGACCGCCGTTATAAGGATTATGCCCGCGTAGTATTCAATAAACTTCTGAATTTGGAGAATGTACGAGTAATTTCTCCAACTGAAGTTACGGCTACAATTCCTATGAATGTCCAGCCGGGCAAATATACGGTTTACTTTAACCGCAGGGCGGATCTCAATGACTTGGGTGCATTTAGCGCAGAAACCGATAAGATTTTTGAAATCACACCGCTAACTGCTATAACGGATGTTCGTCCAAATCCAGTTAATCCTTTGGATCCGGATCCAACAAATAATAAGGCTACGATTAGGATTACTGTAACTGATAAAGCTGGAGCCAATGTTGCAATTTATATTTTTGATATTACCGGCCGCTTAGTTTGGCAGAAACAAGCTCATTATGCTGGTGAGCTTACCCATGAAGTCGCATGGGATGCCAAAGTCCTGGATGGAGATTTGGTGGGAGACGGGGTATACCTTGTCCGCGTCATGAATAATGACACCAAAACTCTTATCTCCAAGGGCAAAATCGTAGTTATTAAGAAGTAAGGGAAAAGGTGGTCAATATGAGAATAATGAAATTATCTATTTTATCTGTGCTGATCGGAGTGCTGGCTCTAACGGCTTTTGCCGGGGAGATCGCGGATCCAATGCGCATTGGCGTAGGAGCCCGGCCTCTGGGCATGGGCAAAGCCTATATTGCAGTAGCTGAAGACGCAGACGCAATTTTTATGAATCCAGCGGGATTGGGCTGGGCTGACCAGTTTAAGCTAACCAGCATGTATTCTACCTTTATGCAGGATGTTAATTATCTTGTGGTTGGCGGCATATATCCGATTGGCAAATATGGCGCAATTGGCGCAGGCTTGGTCAATGCCGGAGTATCGGATATCCCTTATAAGAGCGCAGCCGGAGCAAGCCTTGGTACTGGCACCTGGAACAGCAGCGTTATATTCGTCTCTTACGGAAAATCCTTAACTGATAAAATCAGCTTAGGATTGAGCTTAAAGAATTACACTCATAGCGCCGGAGGATCGGTTTCCAGCGCTTCAACTACTTCCTTATTAAATAGCGGTGCAGCTTCAGCTATGGCAGCAGATGTAGGAGCCTTATTCAAACTTAATCCTTGGTTGAATGCGGGATTGGCTTACCAGAACTTGATCAATGGCGTGAATAAGAACGATACGCTTTCTTCAGCTTTAAAAGCTGGGGTAAAGGTTGGAATTATGGGAGAAAATGGCTTGAGAAAAGCTAACCAGCGCTTGGATTTAGCTCTGGATGCAGATTTTAACAGCGTCAAAGGCATGACTCCTATGACCATGCATGCGGGCTTGGAATATTGGCCAGTTAATTCTTTAGCTTTGAGAATTGGTATGGACCAAGAGCCCGGAGTACAAGTTAATACTAACTTAACTGCAGGTTTGGGAATAAGGGTAGGCGGGGTTGAATTCAACTATGCTTACCATCCTTATAGCGCAGTTGGCACAGTAGCAGACGATAATACGCATTTCTTTTCTATGTCATATGTTGGGGTTCCTACATCTACCAAATCCCTTGAGTTAACTGTTACTGCTCCGGAAGATAAATTTGTAACGCATGAAAGTGCAATTAGAGTGCAAGGGAATGCTTCTTCTTTTTCAAAAGTCAGGGTATTGGTTAATGGAGTTATGGCTAATGTAGATGATAAAGGAGATTTTGCTATTGATGTTCCTATGGAAAAACTAGGCAAAAAATTGATCTCGGTTGTAGCTGAAGACCAGAGCGGAAAAACCAAAGAACAAGACTTAAGAGTCCTGCGCCTGGCCTACTTTATTGATGTTAACCAGAACTACTGGGCTAAGGATCCGATTGAAAATACTGGGACTGTAGGATTAGTCCAAGGTTATCCAGATGGCACATTTAAACCAGATCGATCTTTGACCCGCGCTGAACTAGCTACTATATTAGTCCGCGCTAAAGGCATCGAAGTTCCGCAAGTATTTGGAAATGTGTTCAAAGATGTTAATAAAGAACACTGGGCTGCTGGTTATGTTAAAGCTGCCAAAACTTATGGGCTGGTAAAAGGTTATCCAGACGGCAACTTTAAGCCAAATAACAAGATCAACCGCATCGAGGGCATCGTGGTTATGGCGCGTGTTGATAAACTGCCTCTAGCTGAACAATTTGGCGCTTATCAAGCTCCTTATAAGGATTTATCAGCTAAGCATTGGTCTTCCCGCCATGTAGTGGCTGCGAAAACTGCTGGGATTTTGGACTTTATTAAAGATGATACATTAAAGCCAAAATTAAGCTTATCTCGTGCTGAATCTATGGAAATGTTTTCTAAGACAAAATTTGCGGGAGATCAGATTGAAACATTAAGGTCTTGGATAGTTGGTTTTGATAAGGAAAGTTCTAATCTTCCAGAAATAAAAACCGATATCACGGCAACCGAAGAAGGTAAAGCCGCGAAAACCGAATAACCCTCACCCTAACAGGTAGGGGTTTGTTAAACTGTTTTTAATTGTCCCTCTCCCATTTCTTAATAATGGGAGAGGGACGACTTTCTATCTTCTCCATATTAATAAAATTTAGGGTGAGGGTGAATACCGCGCTCTTTTTTTGATATAATTACTACTACTTGTCTACACTAAAGGATTGATTTTTATTTTGACCCAAAGACAACAAGCTTTAAACGGAACCATTACTCCTGAAATAGCGGCAGCTGCAGAATTTGAAGGCATTGATGCTGCAGCTATCCAAAAAGGATTAGCCAATGGTACAATGGTCTTGCCAGCCAATATCAACCACAAAACCCTCAAGCCCTTAGCTATTGGCAAAGGCCTTTCCTGCAAAGTTAATGCAAATATTGGCACCTCGGAAGATTTTTGCAGTTTAGAAAATGAACTGGAAAAATTGGACCAAGCTTTAAAAGCGGGCGCGCATGCGGTTATGGATCTTTCAACTGCGGGCAATTTAGATTTTATCCGCAAAAAAGTTTTGGAAATATCCCGTATCCCGGTTGGTACAGTGCCGATTTACCAGGCGATCCGCGAGGGAAAATTAAATAAAGAAGGCTTGTTTGAAGTTATTGAAAAGCACGCGCAGGACGGGGTTGATTTTATCACCGTGCACTGCGGCATTACTTTTGAAACAATTGATAAATTGAAAAAGCATCCGCGCTTGATGAGCGTGGTTTCGCGCGGGGGATCTATGCTGATCAAATGGATCGAAGAAAACCAGCAGGAAAATCCCCTGTATCAAGATTTTGACCGCTTGCTAGATATCTGCCTTAAATACGATGTAACTTTGAGCTTGGGCGATGGCATGCGTCCAGGCTGCTTAAAAGATGCCGGCGACCCAGCCCAGATCCAAGAATTAATTATCCTGGGGGAGTTAACTTCCCGGGCTTTGGCCAAAGGCGTACAGGTGATGATTGAGGGGCCGGGGCATGTGCCGTACGACCAAATCCCCAGCCAGATGCAAATGCAAAAAACCTTGTGCCAAGGGGTGCCGTTCTATGTATTAGGCCCGCTTCCTTGTGATTTTGCACCCGGCTATGACCATATTACATCCGCGATTGGCGGGGCCTTGGCAGCTTTTCATGGCGCGGATTTTCTCTGTTATGTTACGCCAGCCGAACATTTGGCGCTGCCCAATGCAGAAGATGTTTATCAAGGAGTGATGGCTTCGCGCATTGCCGCGTACTGCGCAGATATGGCCAAAGGCATAAAATCCGTGGCCAAAAGAAATGAAGAAATGGCACTGGCGCGCCGCGATTTTGACTGGGAAAAGCAAGCTTCTTTGTCCATTGACCCGCAAAAAGTAATGGACCTGCGCCAGCAAAGGAATTTGGCCAATCGCAAAGAGTGCTCCATGTGCGGCGACCTATGCGCCATGAAGGTCAAGCTAAATGCGGTTTAGTTACACAGCTTTAAAAACTTACGAAGATTGCCCGCTAAAATACAAATTTAAGCATGTTGAGCGCTTGCCTGAAATGTCCGGGCCTAGGCCGGATCTGGCTTTTGGGATCAACCTGCATAACACGCTAAAAGATTTCTACGAGTCTTTGTCTTTTGTTGCGCCTTCCTTGGAAAATCTGGTCCAAATGCTGCAGGAAAATTGGAAAAGCAAGGGGTTGTTTGCCAGCCGCGAGGATGAAAATTTCCATTTTAAGGAAGCCCAAAAAATACTGATCGATTATTTCAATAAGCACAAAAATAACCTGCGGCCAGCCTTGGCAATAGAGCGGAGTTTTTCCCTGCCTTTGGATAAGCATGTAATTTATGGAAAAATTGACCGCTTGGATAAGGATAACCGCAATCCCGCGGATAAAATTGAAATTATTGACTACAAGACTTCCCGCCATATTTTAACCCAAGAGCAGGTGGCTAATGATCCCCAGCTGATTATCTATGCAATGGCAGTGGAGCAGCTCTACCGCTGTTTTCCTGAAACGATTTCCCTTTATTTCTTGCGCAATAATTTCAAGGTAAGCATTCCTTTTGATGCGTCAAAAGTCCAAAAAGTAAAAGACCGCATCCTGGAAAATATCGCAAAAATCGAGAACCAGCAGTTTCCCAGCCGCAGCAGCCCGCTGTGCGCTTATTGCGGCTATGAGCATTTGTGCTCTTTCCAAAAGGACAAGTTCCGCGCTAAGGGAGAAAAAGACGAGGAAACCGGCATTGATATTGATAAGGTAGTGGAAAAATATTTAGCCTTGCGCGACCAAAATAAAGATTGCGAAAATCAGCTGGAAGACTTAAAAGAAGCGATCCATAATTATTTGGATAAAAAAAGCTTGGACCGCATCTATTCGGAAAAAGCTATTATTACCCGGCGCTTGATCCAGCGCTATAATTACGACAGCCAAAAAGTTAGGCAGATTTTAGAGCCCTTGGGCTTGTTTGAAGAAGTGGTTGAAGTTAAATCCAGCAAGATAAAATCCCTTTTTGAAGACGGGATTATTGATACTGAAACGCATGCCAAAGTGCAAAAAGAAAAGAGCATTGGCAGCGAAAGCCGGCAGATTTTTGTGCAGAAAATAGAAGAGGCAAAAACATGAAGATTTCCCAGCTCGGAGAATTTGCTTTAATTGAAAAAATAAAAAAGCTTTCAGCTTCGCCTTATATAGGTGATGATTGTGCCATAGTAGATGGCTGGCTTATTTCCTGCGACCAGTTTGTGGAAGGCGTGCATTTTGATTTCAAGCATTTTACTTTTAAAGATTTAGGCTGGCGTTTTTTAGCTGCCAGCTTATCTGATATTGCAGCTATGGGCGGCATTCCTAAGTACGCTTTAGTTTCCCTAGCTTTGCCCAAAAATACCGAAGTTAAGGATATCCAAGCTTTTTGGCGCGGTTTTCAATCTTTGGCCAAAAAACATAAAGTGGTTTTGGTGGGCGGGGATACCAGTGCTTCTTTAAATGGGATTTTCTGTTCTATTACAGTGATGGGCAAGCCCTCAAAAAAAGGCCCGGTGTTGCGATCAGGTGCTAAAAAAGGAGACTTTATTTTAGCCCTAGGGTCAAACTGGGGGAAAACATGGAAAGAAAATAAGCGGCCGCAGCCGCGCATTAAAGAAGGAATAAAATTAGCAGAATCCGGATTGATTTCATCTATGATTGATTCCAGCGACGGCTTAGCGCGCTCGGTTTGGGAGATTTGCCGGGCAAGTTCTTGCGGTGCTAGAGTTTTTGACCTGCCGCACAAAATTTTATACAGCGGGGAAGAATACGAGCTGGTTTTTACGGCCCAAGAAAAAAACATCCCTTTCATCAAAAAGCTTATCTCCTTGCCGTTAATTGCGGCCGGGTGCATACTTCCTATGAAAGACGGCATTAATATAAAGGAAGGTTTCCAGCATTTTAAGCCATGATCAATAAAAAGCGGTTATTAAAAACATTTCTAGATCTGGTAAAAATTGAGAGTGTTTCTCTAAAAGAAGCGCGCATCATGTGCTATATCCAAAAAGAATTAGCTAAAATGGGGATTGCTTCTTCGTTTGATTCCGCGCATAAAAAAATTCAAGGCGAATGCGGAAATCTTTTTGCTTATGTCAAAGGCACGGAAAAAGGATCCCCTGTGATTTTGAACGCGCATGTTGATACTGTCAAAACCAAAAAAGTCCGCCCCCAAATTAAAAATGGCTATATTGTCAGCGATGGCACAACGATTTTAGGAGCAGATTGCAAGGCTGGGGTAGCCCAAATTTTAGAAGTTTTGCATATCCTGAAAGAATATCATCTGGCGCATCCAGACCTTCAGCTGATTTTTACGGTAGCTGAAGAAATCGGCTTGAGGGGAGCTTCGGCCATAAGGAAAAAAAACTTGAAAGCGGATTTTGCTCTGGTTTTGGATGGCGGCGAATTAAATGAGATTGTTGTGCAGGCCCCGACCCAGGATAATTTTGAAATAAAAGTTTTGGGAAAGGCTGCGCATGCTGGTATCCATCCAGAAGACGGGATTTCAGCGATTAGCTTGGCTTCCCAGGCAATTTCCAAGTTAGCTCTGGGCCGCATTGACCATGAAACCACTGCGAATATCGGGATTATTTCCGGCGGAGTAGCTACGAATATTATCCCGGAAAAAGTTTATCTTAAAGGCGAAGCGCGCTCGCACAGCTTGAAAAAACTCAAGCAGCAAATGGATAAGATCGAAAAGGTTTTCCAGCAGGTTTGTAAAAAAAACCAAGCCCAGCTTTATTTTAAAAAACAGCGCATTTACCCGGCTTTTAAGATTTCTCCGCAGGATAGCTGCATAAAAAAAATTTCCCGCAGCTTGAAAAAAATGGGCATGGCCCCGGTTTTTAAGATAACGGGTGGCGGATCAGACGCAAATATTTTCAACCATCTGGGAGTAAAAAGCATTATTATTGGGACCGGCATGGACCGCGTGCATACCAAAAATGAAAGGATAAAAACCAGCGATTTATATCAAGGGGCAGAAATGCTGCAAAATATCTTAGGGGAGATATGCCAATGAAAAAAATCCATTTTCGCGGACGCATTATTTCGGTCAGCGACAACCAAATAAAATTATCCAATGGCCGCGAGGTTTTTCGCGAAGTAGTGCACCATCCCGGGGCAGTGGCGATTATTGGGATCAATGAAAAAAAAGAAATTATGCTGATAAAACAATACCGCCACGCAGTTGAAAAAGAAATTTGGGAAATTCCTGCAGGACTGGTGAATAAGGGCGAGAGCAAAATCAAGGCAGCCCAGCGTGAATTTGAAGAAGAAACCGGCTATTATGCCAAAAAAATAAAAAAGGCTTTGGCTGCTTATACTACACCGGGCTATTCGGATGAGCTGCTCCATTATTTCTTCGCCCAGGACCTGAAAAAAACCTGCCAGAATATGGACGAGGACGAAGAAATTTCCGCACATTTTATCCGGCTTAAAAAAGCTAAACAGATGGTAAAAAGCGGTGAGATTAATGACAATAAGACGATTATCGGGGTATTAATGGCTTATGACGCTTTCATATCTTGATGAATTTTTGAGCTATTTAAGCTATGAAAAAGGCTTTTCCCAGAACACGCTTTTTTCTTATAAGCACGATTTAAAGCAATTCTTGATTTTTATCAAGGGAAAAGCAGAAGATGCTTCAAGAGCGCACATTTCCCGGTTTGTGGCTTTTCTTTCCCAAAAAAATTATGCTTCTTCCAGCATTGCGCGCAAGCTCTCGGCCTTAAAAAGTTTTTACCATTTTTTGGTTAGGGAAAAATATGTTAAAGAAGATCCTACGGGCCAAATGCTCCTTCCCAAAAAAATCAAGCTCCTGCCCAAAGCCTTATCGCTGGGAGATATCCTAAAGCTTTTGGAGAATATTCCGCAGAAGGACCCTTTGGATATTCGGGACCAGGCGCTTTTTGAGCTGCTTTATGCTTCGGGCATGCGGGCTTCGGAGGCCATGGGGCTGGATTTATTGGATGTAGATTTAAAAATTTCTTTTGTAAGGGTTTTGGGCAAGGGGTCAAAAGAACGCTTGGTTCCGCTGGGGGAAAAGGCCAAAAAATCCTTGGAAAATTATATGGTTAAAGCCCGCCCGCAGATTTTAAAAAACAAAGAACATCCTGCGCTTTTCTTGGACCAGCATGGGAAAAGGCTTTCGCGCCAGGGCTTGTGGTGGATTGTGAAAAAGTGGGTAAAGATATTATCTTTGAGCTCCAAAATTTCTCCGCATACCTTGCGCCATACTTTTGCCACGCACCTTTTGGAGGGTGGGGCGGATTTGCGCTCTGTACAAGAAATGCTCGGGCATGCTAATATTGCAACGACCCAGATTTATACCAGTGTCAGCCGCGAGCGCTTGAAAAAAGCTTATTTATCCGCGCATCCGCGCGCTTAGAAAGGGAAGAATGTTCGATTTATCCAGCCTTCTTATTACTTTGCCGATTTTGCTGCTTACCATTGCAGTGCATGAGTTTTCCCATGCCAAGGTAGCGGATATCTTGGGAGATGCCACTCCCCGGCACTTAGGCCGCTTAACCCTTAACCCCTTTAGCCACATTGACTTGCTTGGGTTGTTAATGCTGATTTTCATCCGCATTGGCTGGGCAAAGCCTGTTCCCGTAAATCCTTACAATTTTTCCGACCCCAAAAAAGGCATGGCATTGGTTGCGGTTTCCGGGCCTGCTTCCAATTTTTTTATGGCCTATGTTTTTTCCTTATTTTTTAAATATGTTCCGTTGATGCCTTTTTGGCAGGATATTGTATTTTATGCAATTTGGATCAATTGCGCGCTGGCAATTTTTAACCTTTTGCCGATTCCGCCGCTAGATGGGGCAAATATTTTGCAGGCTTTTCTGCCGAGCGAATATGCTGAATTTTTAGAAAACCTGCAGAGATACGGATTTTTTATCCTGCTTTTTATTATCTTCTTTATGCAGGATGCCTTAGTTTTTTTGATTAATTTTGTGGTTAAGTTTTTCATATGAAGTTTTCCCAAGCTTTGGTTTTTTTGCGGTCTTTAGAAAAGTTTGGCATTAAGCCCGGGCTTTCCCGCATTAAAAAAGTTTTGCTTTGTTTAGATAATCCCCACAGAAAATTTAAATCCATCCATATTGCTGGTACGAATGGCAAGGGCTCAACCGCAGCTTTTTTAGAAGCTTTGCTTAGGCAGAAAAATTTTCAAGTCGGGCTTTATACTTCCCCGCATTTGGTTTCTTTTTGCGAAAGGATCCGCTTAAATGGCTGCGATATTTCGCAGAATGATTTTGCGCGCTTAATCTCAATTATCCAGCAGGTGATGATTAGGGAGAAGATAGTTTTAACCGTGTTTGAGGTCTTAACTGCTGCGGCTTTTTTGTGCTTTGCAGAAAAAAAAGTTGATTATGCGGTTATTGAAACCGGCCTAGGCGGGCGGTGGGATGCAACCAATGTGGTTATCCCGCAAATATCAGCAATTACGAATATAGAATTAGAGCATACCGAGATTTTGGGCTCAACCATTGAGAAAATCGCTTATGAAAAAGCCGGCATTATTAAGAGGGGAAAATGGCTGGCAACTGCAGAAAAAAAACCGCAGGCTTTGAAAGTTTTCCAAAAAATAATTAAGTTGAAAAAGGCGGCTGGGATAATCCAGGTGACGAAAAAATTCAGCGGGAATTTGCCGCTTTTGGGCGCGCATCAAAAGGCCAATATGCAGCTGGCGCTTCAAATTTTAAATCAGCTGCAATTTTCTTTTAGGCCAAAAGAAATCAAAAAAGCCCTGAAATTAGTTAAATGGCCGGGCCGCTTGCAAATTATCAAAGGCCAGCCGGAAATTATTTTGGACGGGGCGCATAATCCAGCGGGAATAGAAGCTTTGGTTAAGGCAATTAAGCAGATGCCTGTTAAATCCCCTTTGGTTATATTATTGGGTATCCTAAAATCCAAAGATATTCCAGCCATGCTTAAAATATTATCCAAATTAAAGGCGCAAATTATTGTGACGAATTCTACGCATCCCCAGTCCGCAGGCCCGGAATATTTCCCCGGCTATTTTTATGAAAAAGACCAGTCAAAAGCCTTGGCTTTGGCGCTTAAAAAGGCTGGATCTGGGAGGCTTTTGGTCTGCGGGTCTTTATATTTAATTGGGGATCTGAAGACCGTTTGACTATTTTAAACCGCTAAAGTAAAATACTCTCACCGAGGTAAAAAGCTATGGAAGAGGAAAAACCAGTTCCCGAGGGAAACGAACCTGCGCCCAAAAAAGATGACGAAAATATCGTTTATCAAGAAGTGCGCGAAGAACGTTTCCACCGCTTGAAAAAAAGCGCAACAGACGAAAAAGGCTTCTTATATTATTTGTTAGCCTCAATCTTGCTGGTTGTAGTTATTTCAATTACTTTTGGCTTAAGCGTTTTTTTGGGGAAACAATTTGTCCAGGCTTTTCATTTAAAGAAAAACCCATCCGCTGCAATTCCAGAAACTATTCCTGCAGTAGAAGACAAGTTTAAGACCGCTTCTGCGCCAGAAATAACGCTTGAAGCCAAAAAAGCCATTGCTCCTGTTACTAATGAAAGTTTTGCCAAAAATAAAAAAGGCTTAAAAATAACCACAATTCCTGCTTCAAGTGAAGCAGCAAAAACAAAAATTTCCCCAGCAATTAAAAAAGCCGAGGCATCCCCAGTAAAAGCTTCTCCCAAAAAAGTTGCGCCAACCAAAGCCTTAAATGCTGGTTCTGGATATTACAAAGTGCAAGCCGGGCTTTTCCGCGCTAAGGCGAATGCCAAATCATTGATTAATAATCTCAAACAACAAGGGTTTTCTACTTATCTTAGACTGCAAAAAGACGGGATGTACCGCGTGCAAGTAGGGGCTTTTCGCACTGAAAAAGAAGCCAAAGACCTAGCGCAAAAATTAAAAAGCAAATATTTTGAGTCAGCTGTTATCTACGAATAGTATTTTTCCGGTGAATCAAAATAATTAAGGGAGAAAGTTATGTCATTTTACGATAAGTTTTTTGGCCATTTTTCGCGGGATCTGGGGATTGACCTTGGGACAGCTACAACTTTGGTGTTTGCCCGCGGAGAAGGGATTATCCTGTGCGAGCCATCGGTGGTTGCGATTGACCGCGATACAAATAAGGTTCTAGCCATTGGAAATGAAGCAAAAAGCATGCTCGGCCGCACTCCGGGAAATATTGTGGCAGTGCGCCCAATGCGCGACGGGGTTATCGCGGATTTTGAAATTACGGAAATGATGCTGCGCCATTTTATAAAAAAAGCCCACAACCGCTCGGCTTTTGTTAGGCCGCGGATTGTAGTTGGGGTTCCATCCGGAATTACAGGAGTGGAAAAAAGGGCAGTTTTGGATGCTGCCATGCATGCCGGGGCGCGCGAAGCTTATCTTGTGGAAGAGCCTATGGCTGCGGCAATTGGCGCAAACTTGCCGGTTTCTGAAGCTGCAGGTTCAATGATTGTAGATATCGGCGGAGGAACAACAGAAGTTGCGGTTTTGGCTTTGGGCGGGATTGTAGTTTCAAAATCTATCCGCGTAGCTGGGGACGAAATGGACGAAGCCATTATCCAGCATTGCCGCAAAAATTATAACCTGCTCATTGGCGAGCGCACGGCTGAACAGATAAAAATCGAAATTGGTTCTGCTTACCCATTGGGAGAAGAAAAAAGCGTAGAAGTGCGCGGCCGCGATTTGGTAACCGGATTGCCAAAAACCTTGACCCTGACATCTTCAGAAATCCGAGATGCCTTGGCTGAACCAGTTGCGACTGTAACAGATGCTGTGCGCATGACGCTCGAAAAAACCCCGCCGGAGTTAGCCTCGGATATTATGGACCGCGGCATTGTTATGGCGGGCGGCGGATCGCTTTTGCGCGGCTTGGACAAGCATATCAGCCAGGAGACCGATATGTCGGTTTATGTGGTGGATGACCCGATTTCTTGCGTGGCTTATGGCACGGGCCGCATTTTGGAAGAAATCGATACTTTGAAAAAAGTCTTGATCATGCCGAAAAAAAGCCAGTACTAAGCTAATGAAGTCCCGTCCGCTAATTTTCATACTGGGAGCAATTCTTCTTTTTGTTTTGCTGAATTCCCCGGCAGCTAATAATTTTCCTCCCCTGCAATGGATTAGCTTTGGAATAAAAACTGCTTTTTATCCCGTGCAGTATTTGGCGCATGGAACTTACCAATGGTTTTTTGGGCTGGTAAAAAATGCCGCAACCCTTAAGTCTGCATCCAATGAAAACGCCAAATTAAAACAAGATATCAAGTTATTAAAAACCCATCAGATGGCTTATGATAGCTTGGTTTCTGAAAATGAAAAAATGCGCGCGGCCCTGCGCTTTAGCGGAAAAAATCCCTGGCGCCTTAATTTGATTTGCGCCCGGGTTATTTCCCGCTCCGGGGATTTTCAAATGTTGAAAGTGGAGATAAATGCCGGGAAAAATAAGGGGATAAGGGAACAGCAGGCTGTGGTTGCAGAAAACGGGGTGGTGGGAAAAGTCAGCGCGGTTTTTCCTTATTCTGCACAAGTCTTGCTTTTGATTGACCCGCAATTTTCGGTTTCTTCGATTGATAAGGAAACAAATGAATTTGGCGTGGTTTCGGGCAAGGGCGCGGGTAGTTTGGATATGAAATACGTTCCAGTGCAGGCCAAGATCAAAGAAGGGGATACGATTGTTACATCATCGGTTAGCCGCGTTTTTCCTCCGGGCCTGCCAATTGCAAAAGTCAAAAAATCCCTTCGCTTGGATTATAGTGTTTTTCGCGAAATTGAGTTGGAGCCAACGGTTGATTTTCCTCAATTGAATTTTGTGTATCTGATAAGGTGAAGTATGGTTTTTGCTTTTTATATGCTGGCTGCTCTGGTTGCCCAATCTGGTTTTATCGCGAATTGGTATTTCCGGGGCTTGGGCTTTAACCTGGTTTTTTTGGGGCTTTTGGTCCTTACGCTTGAACAAAAAGAAAAGGCTTTTTTCTGGGCAGCGGGAATCGGGTTTTTGCAGGATGTTTTATGGGGATTGCCTTTTGTGCACGCGCTGACTTATTTTATTTTGATGGCGATTGTTATTTGGGCCCGGGATTTTTTTGGGGAAGAAGAAAAAAAAATGGTTTTTTCCCTGGCCGCGATTTTTTTCCCCTTAATGCTTATCTTAGAAAATTTTGTTTTGCAGCAGGTTTTTGGAGTCGGGGTTAATCTTTTTTCCTATACTATATATATACTGCTGTCAGATCTCCTGAATTTGGGCTTATTATTTTTGCTTTATCCTTTCTTATCTTCTATTGCCAAAGAGGCCTTGTAATTTTATGCGCTACGAACCGGAAAAAATTCTAAGGGGTTTTTTGGTTTTTGTCTTATGTGTCTTGGGTTTCCGCCTTTTTTATTTGCAGGTTTTTTCTTACGATCGTTTTTTTCAGATGGCTTTTGAAAATGCTTCAAAAATCATTTCAATCCCAGCTCCCCGCGGCTTGATTTACGACCGCAATAATAAAGTCTTGGTAGAAAACAAGGCGGTTTTTGCGGTTTATTTATCTCCGTATGCCCTAAAAGAAAATGAAATGGAAAGAGTACTCCTTTCATTGCAAAAAATTATGGGTATCTCCCGGGCAGAAATTACTTTGGCCTTGCAAAATCGCAAGCGCCGGGGTTTTGAACCAATAAAAATCAAGGATTTTCTTTCTTTGGATATTGTAACGCGCCTGGAAGAAGAAAAAGCCAGCTTGCCCGGAGTTTTTATCCGCTCCCGGCCAGTGCGCTATTATCCCTATGGGAAAATGGCAGCGCATGTTTTGGGTTACGTTGGGGAAATAGAAAAGGATGAATTGAATATTTTGCGCGAAAAAGGCTATCGCTTGGGAGATTCAATCGGCAAGTCCGGATTGGAAACAAGCTATGAAGAATTCCTAAAAGGGGAAAGCGGCGGGGATTTAATTAATGTCAATGTTTATGGAATTCCTATCCGCACTGGAGATTCAAAAATTCCTGTGGCAGGCAAAAGCCTGCACTTGACATTAGACCTTGATTTGCAGCTCGCAGTTGAAGAAGCGCTGGATGAACAGGCGGTTTCTTCTGGCAGCGTGGTAGTTATGGATCCCCGCAGCGGGGAAATATTGGCCATGGCATCGCGCCCGACTTTTGACGTGAATTTATTTTCCCATCCCATATCCCCGGCCCAGTGGCAAGTCTTGAACCGCACGCGCTATCCATTTATGAACCGGGCAATTGCCCATTATCCAGCGGGATCAATTTTTAAGGCCATTACTTTAACTGCGGTTTTGGAAGAAAAAAAAATTAATTTAAAGGAATTTTTTGATTGCCGCGGTTTTTATCAATTAGGCCGCAGGACTGCGCGCTGCTGGCTGGAAACTGGCCATGGCAGGGTCAATGTTCTAGAAGGACTAGTGTGGTCTTGTGATATTGTTTTTTATGAGATGGGGCGGCGCTTGGGCTTGGAAAGCTTGAGCAAATGGGCCAAGAATTTTGGCTTGGGAGAAGCAACGGGGATAGATTTGCCGGAAGAGAGAAAAGGTTTTGTGCCTTACGCGGGATACAAAGAAAAATATTTTAAAACCCCATGGATGGCCGGGGATTCGATTAATTATGGGATTGGCCAGGGATTTTTGCTGCTGACGCCTTTGCAGGCTGCCAATGCCTATGCCCTGATTGCAGTGAATGAGCGCTATCGGCCTTTTTTGGTAAAAGATATTTTGGATTATAACCAAAAAAGCCTGCAAAGTTTTTTCCCCCATAAACTGACTGTCCCAAAAATCCATCCGGATAATTTGGCTGTGATACGCCAAGCTTTGAGGAATGTTGTGCGCCGCGGGACTGGGGTGGCAGCCAATGTGGCGGATTTGCCGGCAGCAGGAAAAACCGGTACCGCAGAAAATCCCGGCAAGGCCCATGCCTGGTTTATCTGCTATGCGCCTTACCAAAATCCCGAGATTGTCATTGCCTGTTTTGTGGAGCATGGCGAGCATGGGGATAAGGTAACTGCGCGCTTGGCAGGAAAAGTATTGAAATGGTATAAAGATAATCGCTTTAAGGGCAGCGTTACTCCCGAAGCATTTGAAAGGCAATATATTGACCACGGGCCGATTAATTTGTTATAATATGCCCTGTTTTGTTGGAAAATCCTGTATAAGAAGAGGAAGAAAAGTGGAAAGAAAAAATCTAGCGGTTAAAAAAAGAGAAGTTTTTGGGAAAAAGGTAAAAAGCCTTTTAGCCCAAAAAATAATTCCCGGGGTAGTTTATGGCAAGGATATTAAGCCCGTATCCATTGCTATTTCGCAGAAAGATTTTTTAAAAACCATTACTGGCGGGGCAGGCTTGAACACGATTATCAATTTAACGGTTGAGGGCGCAGATTCCCCGAATTCTTTCATGGTTTTGACCAAAAGCATCCAAAAAGATATTATGAACGATATTATCCAGCATGTTGATTTTAAAAATATAAACCTCAAGGATAAGCTTACTACTTTAGTTGTGGTGGAATTAGTCGGGGAGCCGATCGGCTTGAAAGAGGGCGGGGTTTTGGTGCACGGCTTGCGCGAAGTACAAGTAAAATGCTTGCCAAATGATATCCCGGATAAATATACTTTGGACGTATCCGGCTTGGCGATGAATAAATCTTTGCACGTTTCGGACCTGCCGATTTCCGGCAGCGTAGAAATTCTTACCAATAAAGAAGATATGCTGGCTTTTGTTTCTCCTCCGAGCAAAGACGAGCCTGTGGCTACTGCTCCGCTTCCAGCTGAAGGCGAGGCTGTTCCTGTTGAAGGCGCAGCTCCAGCAGCCGAAGGTGCAGCAGCAACAGACAAAGCTTCTCCACAGGCTGGGGCAGAAAAAGCTTCTGATGCCAAAGCCAAGCCCGAAGCCAAAGCCAAAAAAGAAGAAAAAAAATAGGCTCACCCAAACTTTTTCTATAACCTCACCCGAATATTTCTTATGTATTAGCGATTCTAAAACTACCCTCTCCTAAAAGGAGAGGGACTATATCTTGAGCGAAAATTTACATATCCCTCTCCCATTCTGAGCGAGCGTAGCGAGTCGAAGAATAGGGAGAGGGTAGCATGAGAACAGTGAAAATCCTAGAGGAGTTTGGGTGAGGGCAAAAATAATTCCGCGTAAGTGAAATTTTTTCCCAAGCTTGACGATAATTATAAGCATGGGATTACCATGGGGAGAGGCGATCACACCGGGCGCCTTTCCCTTTTATAAAAACAGGAGATTTTATTTATGTCGGATTTTAATTATAATGTTTGTGATGTAAAGTATAAGAAGCCTGTTCCAACTAATCTTAGATTAAACTACGATTATGCGCCTTTTGAATCATGGGAGAATCTTTCTGTTTTTCAATATGGAACAAATAGGTTGGCAATAGAAATTAAAAAAGAAAAACAGGACATCCCTATTAATTTTATTAAAAAGTATGATTCGAAAGGCGGTTGGTTCGCAAGACGTTTTGCTTCTAAGTATGCATTGTGTCAAGATTATAATAAGCTTCCTCGCTGGGTTAGCTTTCAGCCGCAAGCTACAGTTGGTTTACACAACATAAAACACGACCAAGACTACGGCCGCAATTTAGCTTTACATTATATTAATCAATTAAAAGGCAGGATTTATGGGATAGATGGCAAGCTGAACTTTAAAATCCAACGCGTATTAAAACTCCTAGTCCGCTTAGCTGATGCTACAGTTAGTAAAACTGATAAAACAAAAGCCCACAATATTCCTGCTAATGTTAAAACCGCGATTGATAATATTATAAAAAATAGTAGCTTTACAGCTTTCTTAGCGTTATCTAATGAGCAAATTGCTCTAGTTATAAATGATAATGGACAAAAGAATAATGCAGCCAGTGCTGATTACGCAAATTTTTTGATAGGCTTAAAAAATGCGATAAAAGAGATTAATGATCTTCAAGCTTTGATGACAGAAGTTGATAATGCCCGCAATAAAAATAACTGGAAGGCTAAAGATAATCCTTATCAATTTAAAGGTAGTAAAGAGGGATTTGCTGCTAAATATTCCTATGACCAAATAATTGAAAAGTTTATCGAGGCTAACGGAAATTTAAAAACTACTAACCCGCTTAAAACTGTGGATGATAGATTTATGGAAATCTTAGCCAAACTTACAGCTTCTCCAGCACTGCTTTATTCTCAAATAAATGATCAGGCTATTTGGACAAAACTTAAAACTGATAATTATATTATCGAGGTTTATATCGGGCAAAATAATGTTGCGCAGATTAATGAAGACAAGCTTTTACCGCATGGCACATCCAAGCAAGCCATGAAAAAGAATTTAGCAGAATTTAAAAAAGCTAAAATTTCTGATTTAAATGATAAACAAAAAACAGTTCTCTTTAATTTGCTTTTTGCTGCGTATAGGAAAGGGAAAAAACAAATTCGATTAGCGAATTCAGAAGATCAAACAGTGTTTGATCGAGCTTGCAGGCCCGAATTGCCAATTTATAATTACTATAACTTGTACGGTCATGGCATTAAGCAAACCTGTAAAGTAAGCAATAATACTGATAATAAAGTTGATGATCTTGCTCAACCAAAAACAAAATCAAAACCACCAAGACGACGGCAACCACCAAGACGGAGACCCCCAGTTGTTAGGCCAACTGTTCCTGATAATCAAGGATCTTTTGATGTAGATAAAGAAGCTCGGACAACACAAGATAGCCAATAATTAGGGAGGAAAATAAAAAATGGGAAGCAATAATTTCAGTGTGAGTTTACAACCTTTAGTAGCAAGGAGAAACTGGCTTGCGCAAGCTCCTGCTTCTCTCCCTGCTTCAAATCCAGCGACTAAGCCAGCAGATAGTGAAGCAACGCATTTAAAAGAATTAGATAAAATCCGAGTTATAGACTTGCTTGCCAAAACTGAAGGCATTGAAAAAATATTGCTTTTATTGGAATTGTATGAAAAATATTTCGCTTTATTGAATACAGAAAATATAGACAAAATTAAAAATGATTTTCCCATTTATTTTAGATCTAACTACAGAGATTTTATAAAGCAAATTGTAATTTTATATACTTCGGTTAATTCAAAAACAGAGCCGCAGCAAAAAGAAGCTTTTATTGCAAGATATGGAAAAGCTTATGGCGTGAGTTATTTAAATGCTGCAAAGGAATTTGTTGATAAATTTAATAATCCACACCAAATTATGGCTATAATTGATAATTATAATGCTGCTCAATCTCGCCCAGATTCTTATACTCCGCAACAAAAAAAATCCATTGAGTCAGAATTTGAAAAGTTACTAAAAAAATTCCCGCTATATTTGAACGGGCAAGCGCGTGCTTATGCTTTTGGTGCGGCATTTGCCGAAGCCTCGGTTAATCTTTTCCGTCAATTTACAGAAGCAGCTAATACAAAAAATCCAGCAGATCGTGGGACTGGGCGTAATAGTATTAATAATATAGCAAATATTTCTCAAGATCTTTTAAATCTTTTAAAAGTAGCTGATTATACGGAAGCTGAATTTAGAGTTAACAAAACTATTTCAGCTTTAATCGCGGCGATTAGAGCAGATAATTATGATTTGGGATTTAATTTAGGAAATACTGTTTCTGATCTTAACTTTCTTTTGCGCAAACCAGATTTTTATAATGTATGGCTGGTAAAAAAAGGAAGCAGCTTCAACCTACCGAAAAAGTATCCTAAAATTCTTCAATTGGTAAAAGAAACAGAAAATTATAGAACAAAAAAATATGAAGAATTAACCCTCCAGCAAAAACTAAAAATTATTTCCTTAAATCGGCAGTTGATTGGGATAACTTATCCCAAATTAAGCCCGTATCTAGGGTTTAAAAACCATCATTTTGCTTATTTTATGCGCCGCGGTTGGCCAGTTGTTGATAATGGAGCTGTAAATATATCTGTTTTTACTAGTAGATTTAGGAGCGATCGACATAAAATATTTAAAGCATTAATTGATAAAAAAATCTTAATTGCCAAACAAGGCGATATGGCGATGGTCAATCCAGAGTTTATGCAAAGGGCAGATGAATTTGTAAGATCTTTTAAAGTTAACAGAGTAAATCTAAATGATGCAGATAAAAATTTTATTTATTCTAAATTGAGAATTAACCCAAATAGAATTTTTTATCGTGTGCATCCTCGGTTGGGACTAGTAGCTTTTACCAAAATGAATGGATTGTATGCTGAACCAGTAGCTTTGGGGTTGATTAGAGATAGCTTATCTCCTTTGTTGCCCAAATTAAACCATTATCATGGCCGGCTTTATCCTGAAATAGGCAAGCCAGGTTCTCTTGTTGAAGCTATGAGAAATGCAATTACCCTTGATCTCAAAAGACTCTTGAGTGTAATGCAAGAAGAAATAAGTCGGGGTAGAGTCCCGCAATCTGCGATTCAAAAATATGAAGCAGTTCTTAAATTTGTGCAACAAAGTAAACATATTGAATCTAAAGATCGACAAGCCTTTTTAAGAAAAGAAGCAACAAAGAGCCAAAATATTGGTTTATTAGAAGAATTTAGAAAGGCATTGCTGGATTGGCAAATACAAATACAAAGAAGGAATGTGGCTGATTCTCTTGTCCCAAAACTTACTCCCCCTGCTAGTAGAAGAACAAAACCCCCAGCTTCCAAGCCTACTTCCAATTTCTGGCAAAAACATGCTCGCACTGGGTTTGATGTTTCGGTGAGAATGAATCCACTTGATGCTGCTATCCAAGGTCCAGATTTTGCAGGTAGATTGGCAAAACAATATGACCCAACCGTTGGTGCATTGCAACTTTATGTTTATGGGGGTTTAAGGGGCGCGGGAATAAAGCAAATTTGGTTTGACGGAGACTTATTTGCTAAGGGAGGATTTAGCGCGACTATACCAAATGCTCTTGCCAGTAATTTTACCGCAGGATTGAAAGACGTAGTCCTCGGCCTTATAAATAGGGAAGGTTTTCATTTTGGACCTGCAGGAGATTTTGCGTTAGGTACGATTACAACTACTTTTCCTAACCTTACAAATCCAGAGACCCCATTATTCTATGGGGGAAGAGTTGGAGGGTTTATTGGTGGAAATTGGAAGTCAGTTGGTTTTCGGTTGTTTTGCGGATATGAATTTCAGCGCGCAGAGGTGAAAAACCGTTCTTACTTAACTATGTTTTCTCCTTATGAAAAAAATGGTTTTGTAGCAGATGCCAGATTTCGTTTCGGCCAATTTTTGAATATCTACGCAACTTATAGAAGGGGAAGCGAATCTGTAGATTGGCAAGTGCCGAATTATGACGGTTATGATCCGATAAAAATGGCGGGCGATTATACTTTTTTTGAATTTGGTGCGAATTTAACTTTGGCTAAGTTTGAAGCTCAAGCTTGGTTTCGCCATAGCGTAGCCGGCTCTCCATTCGGCCCGACGAATACGGAAAAAGATCCCTCTATTCCCCAGCCGCCTTTTTTGTTGGAAGCAGGAGTTTCTGGTGTGGGTAATCTGGTTGCAGGATTGTGGATTGGAGGAGGGGTAGAAGCGGTTAATCCGGATAGATATTCTCACAATCTAAATATCGTGCTGAGCGTTTTATTGCAATATAGATTTTCCAAGGAGCTAAAACTTAGTTTCACAAATCGCTGCAGATGGCAGAGATATTTGATGACTTCAGAATCTATCCGCGGAGAAGATTTTGGAAATAAGATTCCAGTTTGGGAATCAGTTGTAGGTTTAGGAGGAAACTGGGGCCCAAGGTAAAACCCTCATCCAATAGATAAAATATCGTAACCGAGGTTGACTCAACCTCGGGATAACAGGATGAGACATCCTGTTTTACGTTGTGTTTGTATAGTTTTTTTTCTTCCGCAAGTTTTCTTCTGGTTTCTTCGATTATATATTGTATAATACCTTTTATATGCTTTTGCCAAAATTCTTCAAACCTATTTTATGGTTTTCAAATTTTAATGATATTTCATTGGAAAAAGATAGAGAATTAGTCCTGTTTCAGTCATTGGAAAAAGGCAGAATGGAACATTTAAATTTTTTGTTTGATAAATTAGGAACTAGAGCAGTTTACACTTTTGCCAAAAAAAATGCCGGGCGATTCAGCCGTAAAAGTATTCTGCCATTTATTCGTCTGATAGCTCAAAAGGGTAAGAAATGAATTCTAAAATACACCTTGAGATCCTGGATAAAAAACGCCAAAAAATTCTCGAGCAACTTTTCGAACTATTAAAAAAAGAAAAATACTATTTAGCCGGAGGAACAGCTTTGGCTTTACAAATAGGGCACCGCCAGTCTTTTGATTTTGACCTGTTCAAAAATGCTCCGGTTTCTTTTGCTTTAAAGCGCAAGGTGATAAAAGCGTTTGGCGCTTATTCTCTGCAAACTTTAATTGATACGGCGGATGAATTAACCTTGGCGCTGGATCAAGAAATAAAAATCACTTTTTTAAGCTATTTTTGGGATCCTATTTTTCCGCTTATAAAAAGCCCAAAAACAATCCCTTTGCTTGGGATAAAAGATATTGCGCTGACCAAGGCCTATGCTTTAGGTAGAAGGGGAAATTATCGGGATTATTTTGATTTATATGCCATTATTAAAAATAAATATATCTCTCTTGAAAAGATTATTGATGGTTCAAAAAAGAAATATGGCGAGCTTTTTAGCGAGAGGATGTTTTTAGAACAGCTGACTTATTTAGAAGACCTTCAATATGATGAAAAATTAATCTTTCTAGGAGAAAAGAATATCTCCAAAAAAAATCTATCTAGGTTTTTCAAAAAAGAAGTTTTGGGTTTAAGAAGGCACTGGGGCCCAAGGTAAAACCCTCATCCTAAATTTTTCTAATTTAAAATTTTTTTTTCATCCTACCTTCTCCCAGAGGGAGAAGGATTTTATTTTGAGCGCAAAACAATAAATCCCTCTCCCAGCGTTAGCGAGGGAGAGTGAGAAATTTGGGTGAGGGCATATTAACTCCGCAAGTTTTCTTCTGGTTTCTTCGATTATATATTGTATAATACCGCTATAAGACTGGATCCCCGTTTTCACGGGGATGACACAAGGAGATTTTTCTATGGCCGAAGTTCAGGGAGGGGATCTGCATCCAGGCAAGCCAATCATTTGGCCCACTGGAAAAGGATCGTCTTCTCCAGTTAATCCAACCCAGGCTTCTCAAGCCAGCGGCGGGGTGCGCCAAGTCCCAACTGCCCCGGCTAGACCCGAAGCCCCCAGTAAAACTGCTCCCACAACAGCTCCTGCCAAACCATCTGCACCAGCCAAGCCATCCACGCCGATTTCCCGCGCGCTTAATCCTGATGACATAAAAATGCAGCTGGTCAATAATGGCTTGGCTGCCACGGATTTTAATTTTAAGCTCGCGCAAAAAATGCTTTCCCATGGCTTGGAATTGTCCCGCGAAAATTTTGTAAAAATCTTAACCCTTCTAGAAGGCACCAACCAAAGCGAAAATGCGCAGGAAGCAGCCATGCTGGGAGTGATGAAAAATATTGATTCCCAAGCCGCCATAAAAATTCTCACCAAATATTTTTCCGAAAATCCGCAATCCAATGCCCAAGTCCAAAATTTGGCCGCGGAATTAATGAATTTAATCAATGCATTATCTTCGGCCAAAGGCATGCTCAATCCAGCACTCACGGCCAAGCTCAATGCGATCCTGGCGCAGTTTGATGAATTGCTAAAAGACTTGCCCGGAAAATCCCGCTTTACCGGGGATAATTCCGTGAACCGCGGCATGGTGTTAAATGATGCCAGGGCTTTGAAGGCATTGCTGGAGGCCTTGCCGCAGAATTTGCCGCAAACCCCGCAAGGCCGGGCGCTTTCTGCCAATATCCAAAATTCTATCAACCAATTGTCCCAGTTGATCGATAATTTTACCGCCCAGGCGATTCTTTCGCAAAAGAGCGATGCTTCCCACCCGGAACAAAATTACCAGTACTACCAAATCCCTAACCAAAATGCCAAGGCTCCGGGCAATTTTGAAATTGCAATTTTCCGCGACGGCCGGGGCAAGCGCGCGCAAATCGATGAAAAAGATACCAAGCTGGTCATGTCCATTGAAACGCAAAACATGGGCAAGCTTTCAATCTGCTTAACTGTCAAAGATAAAAATATCGGGGTGTTGTTCAATACCCAAAATGATGAAATCAAAGGGGATATTGCCAAGAATTTTTCCAAGCTGCGCGATAATTTCGAACAAAAGGGCTATACCACCACTTCTTTCCAGGTAAAAACCAATCCTTCCATGTGCCATATCAAGCCGTATCTTATTCCCATGCTGGGGCTGGACGACTTATTAAAAATTGATGTTGAGGCATAAGAAATAATGGCAGAAGAAAATCCGCTTCCCAAAAAAATCGAAAAACGAACAGCCGTAGCTTTGCGCTATGATGTAGAAAAAGACAAGGCCCCATTGGTTTTGGCCTCGGGGCGGGGGCTGGTGGCAGATGAGATTGTGCGCATCGCCGAAGAAAACAAAATCCCGCTTTACGAAAATCCCGATTTGGCCAATCTCCTTAGCCGCTTGGAAATTGAAGTCGAAATTCCCCCGCAGCTGTATGTCTTGGTTGCTGAAGTCCTGTTCTTTGTTTACCAGCTCGACCGCATGGCGGAAAAGAAAGAAAAAGTTTTGAAAAAAATGAAGGAAGAGCTTTAGAAAAAGCCCCGTTCATCCGCGAATAAAATTCTTGAGTTGCGATTATTGCAAGTTAAGTTATAATTGCTTTAGGAGAGAGCATGAACGACCGGATTTATGAGATTTCCCGATCCGGATTAACAGATGCGGACGACCGCATGAAACAGCTGATGAATGATGTGGTCAATGCCCGCACTCCGGGATTCAAAAAATCAGAAAGCGTAACGCGTTCTTTTGCTTTGGAACTGGAAGAATCCCAACGCCGCTTAAGAGGCGGCGAAGTCCCGCGCAGCGAAGGCACTTTTTTTTCCCATATTCAGGGGGCGCTTGTCCCGACCAAACAGCCTTGGGATTTAACGATTGGCAACGATGGTTTTTTTGTCCTGCAAGGCCCGCAAGGCCTGATTTACACCCGCGACGGACGGTTCAAAGTTTTATCCGACGGATCAGTGGTTTCATCAACCAATAATTATCCGCTTCTTGGCAGTTATGGGCCAGTTGTGGTTGATCCCCAAAAAACTTCCGAAATTACCGGAATCGGAGAAGTCCGCTCTGGGGATGAAATTGTCAACAAAATCCGCGTAGTAAATTTTGAAAATGCCCAGCTGCTTAAATCATATAATGGGGTGCTGTTTTATAATCCTTCGCTGGCAGGTGAAACTGAAGTAACGGATCCAAAAATCGTGCGCGGCTATTTAGAAGCTTCCAATGCAAATATTGCAGAAGAAATGATGAATATGTATTCCCTGCGCCAGCAGTATAATTTTAATGCCAAAGTCATAGAGATCCGCAACCAAATGTTATCTCGGGCGCAAGAATTGGTTCCAAAACAATAGGAGGGGTAAAATATGTTTAGACCTTTGTATGTGGCTGCTACTGGTTTAACTGCAATGGAACAAGAGATGATGGATATTACCAATAATATGGCCAATGCCAAGACCGTGGCTTTTAAAGGCGGCCGTACAGAAATGGAAAGCTTGTTTTATATCCAAAAATCTTTCCAGAGCGAATTGGAAAAAGCCATGCAAAGGGACAATGATGTTTTTGTAGAAAACCCGCCTTCTTTTGGGACTGGCGTAAAAATTGCCGCTACAAATTATGATTTTTCCCAAGGCAAAATAGAAGTTACCAACAATCCGCTTGATTTGGCCGTGCAGGGAGAAGGCTTTTTTGAGGTTCGTTTGCCGGATGGTTCAACTGCTTATACGCGCGCAGGAAATTTCCATATAGATAATGAAGGAAATATTGTTGATCCCAATGGCCATATTTTAGAGCCCGGGATTATTATTCCCAAAGAAACAACTGGGATTGCGGTTTCCCAAGACGGCACAATCTATGTTTCAATTAATAACCAAACTACCAAAACTGAAATTGGCCAGATTCATTTGGTGCGCTTTACCAATGTTAACGGCCTAAAAAGCTTGGGGCAAAATTTATTTGCCGCCACGCAAGTTTCCGGGGCTGCAGAATCCGGCACAGCTTCCCAAGACGGCTATGGCGGGATTTCCCAATATTCCCTGGAACAATCCAATGTCAATGTTATTTCAGAGCTCATGCGCATGGTAACTGTGCAAAGGGTTTTTGACACAATTACAAAAGCCGTGCAATCTTATGAAAATATGCTCTCATCCTTGCAGAACATTCGGTCTTAAGGGGTAAAATATGCGCAGATTGGTTTTTGTTTTTATTTTGATTTTAGTCTTTGCATCCGCGCTGTATGCGAATGCAGATGTTTTTACCTCCAAATTAAAAGCCACGGTTTTAGAATTTATCTTGGAAAAGAATCCCGGGCTGGATGCCAAGTCCGTGCAAATTGATTTTCGTTTTGGGGAGAGCACTCTGGAATATTTGAACCAATTGCCGGATGAAGTGGATTTTAAAGTGGTAAAAATGTATCCGGGTTTTGATATCCGCGGCAATGTAATCGTACCTTTTGATGTTTTTCTGGAAAATAAAAATCTCAAGCGCATTTTTGTGCGCACCTACACAAAAATTTTAAAGGATATTGTCATTACCCAGCAAAGCATTAAGCCCGGGGATATTATTAGCCGCGAGATTTTGACCCTGGAGGCGCGGGAATTAACCCATATGCCGCAGTCTTTTTATTCAAATATGGACGAAGTTGCCGGCAAGCAAGCGCGCTTTTTTGTGGCAGCGGGCCAGCCTCTAAAAGAGTATATGGTCCGAGACTTACCTCTTATCCAAAAAAATGATAAAATTAGCCTAATTTACCGCGCGGATGACATTTATATCAAGCTCGAAGGCATTGCCCTGACTGATGGGTATCAAGGCCAGCTGATAAAAGTCAAAAGAGCGGATAATAACTTGCGCCTGGAAGGCCGGGTTATTTCTTCCATAGAAGTTGAGGTGAAATAAATTGTTGCGTTCTATGCTTTATTCCAAGCTGCACCGCCTGACAGTAACGGATGCAAATTTGGATTACGAAGGCAGTATTACCATTGATAAAGACTTGCTTTTGGCTGCGGATATAAAAGCCGGGCAAAAAGTGCATGTAGTTTCTATTACCAATGGCAGCCGTTTTGAAACTTATACTATCCCGGGAAAAAAAGGGGAGGTTTGCGTAAATGGCGCAGCTGCGCATTTGGTAACAAAAGGCGATCTGGTAATTGTCATTGCTTATGTCTTAGCCGAAGATAGCCAGAAAATAAATCCCAAGATTGTTTTGGTAGACAAAAATAATTGCATAAAAAAATCAGGAGGTTAAACATGCAGCATTTTAGGTTGGCAGGCTTTGCCTTTTTTATGTTCCTCCTTGTTTTTAGCCCATTAGTTTTGGCAGATTCAATTTGGCAGGACGACCAAAGCGTTTCCCCTTATTCCCAGCAAAAAGCTTATAAAACTGGGGATCTAGTCAATATTTTAATTCTTGAATCAACTTCAGCTTTGCAAAAAGCCGGCACAGATACAAAATTCAAAGACGACCTATCTTTAAGCTTGGACCATACCATAAACCGCTTAACCCCGTCAGTGGCTACGACCAATTCTTTAGACGGCAAATTCGAAAATGATTTCAAAGGCCAAGGCGCAACCAGCCGCTCTTCCAATATCAAAGCCCGGGTAGCAGCGCGCGTGACCAAAGTTTTGCCCAACGGCCTGTTGCAAATCGCTGGCATCCACAATATTGCAGTCAATGAAGAAGAGCAGCAAATTACTATTACCGGAGTTATCCGCTCCAAAGATATTTCCATGGCCAATACGGTTTATTCTTATCAGGTTGCTAATGCGGATATTACGATAAAAGGCAAAGGCTCGGTGGGCGAGGCGCAAGCTCCCGGATGGATTACGCGCATGCTGAATTGGATTTTGTAAGGAGGCCAAGGTGAAAAAACTTTTCTTGTTTTTTTTGATGTTGGGATTTTTTTCCGGCATAGTTTTTTCTGCTGGTAATTTGGTCCGCATCAAGGATATTGCCCGCATTGATAAGGCGCGCGACAACCAGCTGATGGGTTTTGGCTTGGTGGTGGGGCTAAAGCAGACTGGAGATACCCAGCAAACTGGATTTACCCAGCAAGCCCTGACCAATCTTTTATCCCGCATGGGGGTGGTCCCGGAAAATATTGATTTCAAATCCCGCAATACTGCTGCAGTCATGGTTACTGCCAATCTTCCGCCTTTCGTCAAGCCCGGACAAAAAATTGATGTGGCAGTTTCTTCTTTGGGAGATGCTACTTCTTTAGCCGGCGGCAGCTTGATTTTGACTCCGCTGCAAGGAGTAGATAACCAAGTTTATGCTGTAGCCCAGGGCAAATTAGTGTTAGACGGCATGACAACCGTTATGCCGGTTGGACCGGTTCGGAGCCGCGAATACAATTCCGGCCGCATTCCTAGCGGCGCTTTGGTTGAAAAAGAAGTGCCGGTAACTTTTAGCGATGTTGATTATATTTCTATTTTATTAAATGAGCCGGATTTTACAACAGCGGCGCGGATTAAAAATGCAGTAGAAAAAGCCGGGTTTGGGGCATCGGCTTATGATGCCGCAACCATCAGGATTTCCAAGGGCAAAGGCCAGTTGAGCGCAGTGGAGATGATTGCGCGGATCGAAAATTTAAAAATTATTCCAGATGAAGTGGCGGCCATTGTTATCAACGAAAAAACCGGCACGATTGTGATCGGACAGAATGTAGTTATCCAGCCGGTTGCGGTTGCTTTTGAAGGGTTGAATTTGGTAGTTGGCCCGATGAACTTGTTTTCAGAAAAATTCAATTCTTCAACCGCCAGCCAGAATGACGTAAATTCTTCCACTTCAACGGCCAAGGTTTTTACTGCGGACAAGAATTTCGAGCTTTTGGAATCTAAAGCAACTTTATCCAGCTTGGTAAATGCCTTGAACAAAGTCGGGGCCAAGCCCAAGGATTTGATTGCTATCCTTCAAGCCATTAAAGAAGCCGGGGCCTTAAAAGCCGAGCTAAAGATTATTTAAGGGGGAAAAGCGATGAATTATATTGATCCTGTGCTCCTGCGTTCCTTATATCCCGCCGGAAGTTTTTCTTTCTTAGATAAGCCGAATGAAAAAGTGGATCCCGAAGAAGAGTTTTTCCGCATTTTTGTGCGTGAAGTATCTAAAAACACTTGGGAAGAAGACAGCAGTAACGCGCTCTTTGATAATAATTTTTTCCAGACTTACACGAACGATATTTTTTCTGATATCATTGCCCAAAAAATGGCAGAAGATTTTTAATGGCAAAAACTAAGGAAAAAACCAAGCTGCCTAGAGCCTTGGAAGCGTATCTTCCTCTGGTGCATTCCATTGCTTCTATGGTAGCGGCCAAGGGCTTGCCGCCGAATATTGATTACAATGATTTGGTTTCGGACGGTACGGTTGGCTTGATGAAAGCCTGGGAAAATTTCGACCCTAAACGCGGAGTCAAATTTGAGACCTATGCTTCTTACCGCGTGCGCGGAGAAATTTTGGACGGCTTTAAGAATTATAATCCAGTTCCGTACCGCGTGCAGGTTACGATCCGCGATATGGTGCGGGGACGCTATGATACTGCAGTCAAGGCCGAGGACAAAAAAACCGACCGCTTAATGGAGAAAAAAGAATTAAGCGAAAAAGAATTTAAGGCAGCAATTACCCGGATAAAAAAAATCGTTTCTGCTTCAGCTTTGATGTATTTATTATCGCTGGAAGGCATTGCTGGAGAAAGCGAGGTCAATGTTGCCAGCGAAGGAACCGTGGCCGAGAGTTTTGAGTTTGAGGAATTAAGAAATCGCTTGCGCAATTTGATGGAAAAGGAGCTGGACAGCGTTACCCAAAAAGTCATACATCTTTTTTATTTTGAAGGACTGAACCAGAAAACAATTGCCAGCCGCCTGCGCTTGTCCCGCAGCAAGGTTAATCGGGTCTTGGCCCGGGCTGTAAGTATTTTGCGCAAGAAAATAAAAGAGCAAGAGGAGACAAAAGCGCATGAGTGAAATATCTTCAGTTTTTGACCCTTCTTTTAACCGCTTATCAGAAGCCATGGAAAATGCCATGATGCGCCAGTCGATTGCTGCGCAAAATATTGCCAATGCCAATACCCCGGGATACGAGGCTTTGGCTTTTGATGATGAGCTCAAAAAAGCTGTAAAAAGGCAGAATAAAAAAGTTGACCTGGATACTGAATATGCGGAAATGGGAAAAATTTCAACTGACCATACGGTCTTGGTAAATTTATACAATAAAAAATTAAATGTCCTGAAAGTTATTGCCAGCCAAGGGAGGCGATAAGTTATGGATTACCATCGTCTTTTAGATATTAGCACCCAAGGCTTGGAGGCTGTGCGCCTGCAGCAGGAAATCGCTGCCTCCAATATTGCCAATGTGAATACTACCCGTGCAAGCAACGGCGGGCCTTATCGCCGCAAAGTAGCGATTTTGGAAGCCGTGCCTTTTGAAGACGAATTAAATGCCGCTAGTGCGCGCTTGCAAAAACAAACGGGAACCGGAGGAGTCAGGGTAAAAGAGATTATAGATGATTTTTCATCTTTCCAAAAAGTTTACAATCCCGGGCATCCAGATGCAGATAAGGATGGATATGTAGAAATGCCCAATGTTGACCCAGCCCGGGAAATGCTGGACTCTACTTTTTTGAACAATGTTCATGCCGCCAATATCACGGCATATAGGAATTCCCTTCAGATGGCGCGCAATTTGACCCAGATCCAATAATCGGGAGGTGGTATAATCATGGTCGAAAATATCGGGAGTTTAAATGGGAATGCGGGGCTGGGTTCGACCTTTAATTTAGAGAAAACCGGGACCAGCCTTTTTGATGACATGCTATCCCAGATGGTGGATTCTCTAAATTCAGTTAGCGCTGCGGATGACAAGGCGAATAAGTTAATGGCGGATTATTTGCAAGGCAAGGCCTCATTAACCGAGACCATGACAACCTCGGCTCAATCTGCAGTTATGATCCAGCTGGCTGTAACGATTTTGAACCAGGCGGTAGCTTCTTTTAAAGAAGTTCTAAGCATGCAAATTTAGGAGGTAGTAAATGGCTGAACCCGGTGGAATACCAGGGGCAGATAACCGGAGAACACTTATCATTATTGGCGCAGTGGTGGCAGTGGTTTTTCTTTTTCTGATTTTTGTTTTTCGTTCCTGCGGCGTTATTTCAGGCGGCCGCAGTTTTACTACGATTTATTCCAATCTTGAACTCAAAGATGCGGCGAATGTGGTTTCCCGCTTAAAAGAATTGAAAATCCCTTTTGAAATAAAAGAAGAAGGCCGCTCGGTAGCTGTGCCCAAAGACCGCGCTTCAGATGCGCGCCTGGGCTTGGCGGAAAAAAACCTCCCCACGGGCGGGTCAGTGGGCTGGGAAATTTTTGACGAGTCCAAGCTCGGGGCAACGGATTTTGACCGCCGCATCCAGCTGATCCGCGCTATTTCAGGGGAATTGCAGCGCACCATCCGCACGATTTCTGCCATCGAAGACTGCCGCGTGCAGATTGTTATTCCAGAAACCCGGCTCTTTGAAGTTTCGCGCGCCCCGGTGACAGCTTCGGTTTTACTAAAAGTTCATCTGGGAAAAAAACTTTCCAAGGACCAGATTAATGGAATTGTGCACTTGGTAGCAAGTTCAGTGGAGAACCTAAAAACTGAAAATGTGACCATCGTTGATGATTATGGCAATATTCTAAGCCAGCCGATCATTGTGGGCGAATCTGCCCCGGTAGAAAAAACCGAAGATATCGGCATTATTTCTGAAAAAGAAAAGAATAACCTGCAAGAAGTAAAAACCCAGCCGATTACTTTGATTTCTTCTGAATCCCAAATTATTGTAAAAGAAAAGCCTACGGAAGAAGTAATTTTTAAGACTAAAGAAGCAAAAAAGATTTTACCGGCCATATCGCCAGAAGATAAAGCTTCTGAATACTTTAGGGCAAAAAATGAATTAGAGCGCAGCCTAAGCGCGCGGGCCCAAACATTGGCCAACCAATTTTATCCGCCTAATAGCATTATTGTGCAGGTGGCGGTTGATTTGGAAGAAAACGGCATAAAAAACAAAAAGAAAATAAAAAATTCAAAAAGCAAGCCGCAAAAAGACGAAACCATAAAAAAAATTGTTTCTATAAAAAAATTAACCGCGATTATTTTAGTTGACAATCGCTTGCAGATGGCCCCGGCGCTCAAAAATACCACCTATACTACGATTAAGGCGGCCATTGGTTTTGATAAGAAGCGCGGGGATAAAATCATTTTGAATGCCGTGCCTTTTCATTTGGCGCGTACTTTTTCAGAAGATATGCAGGAAGGGATTGAGGGGTTTGATAAAAAAGAAATTATCAAGGAAAAAAGCTGGGGATTTAAGTTTTTGCAGTGGCTGTTTAATTTTGGGCTTTTGAATTTGGTTTTGAGTGCATCTGGAATTTTTGCCCTGGTATATACTTTGTTTTTTGTCAAAAAGCATTGGTTCCAAAGGCTTAAGACAAATGCGGCTTTACAGTATGAGCCTTCTTCGGCGCGAACCGGGGAAACCGTGAATGCAATCCGCCAGGCGGTTGAACAAAATCCAGAGAGAGTCGCAAATCTTTTGAAAAAATGGCTGACCGAAAAAAAAGAAGGAAATAGTTAATGGCTTTATCCGGCCGAGAAAAAGCAACGATTTTTCTTTCTCTTTTAGGAGCAGAAGTATCTGCCCGGATCCTGCGCCTCTTGCCGGATGAAATGGCGGACCTGATTGCTGCAGGCGTAAATCATTTGCCTTCGCCATCTCCAGATGCCATTGCCGCGGTTTTGGAGGATTTCCGTAAATTTGTCCTGCCTCCGTCGTCTGCGGCTTCACCTTTAACCTTAAATACTTCAATGCAAAACCAAGAGCAGCCGCAGGAACAACCGCTGGAAGAAGAGCAAGAAATAGAAGAAAATGCCGGTCTAAAATCTTTTTCTTCTCCGGAAGAAGCGATTTTATCTGCGCCGGCCCGCTCGATTGCCGCGGTTTTGGTTTATGAGCGGCCGCAGGTGAGCGCCATGATCCTGTCATTATTTTCTTATAATAAGGCTTTGGATGTCCTGATGAATCTTTCCACCCAAAGGGCCAAGATCGAGGAATTGATGCGCAACCGCCTGGAAAACAAATTTACTCCAAAAATTAAAGATTTGGTTATTGCGCAGATTGCAGAAAAGATAAAATAGCTTTATGGGTATTATCAAGAAAGACAAAATTCAAGAATCCGGGGATTTCTACCTCAAGCCAGAGGATTTTGCTCCCCAGGATATTTCTTTGGTGAATGTTCCGGAAGAAGAAATTATTCCAGTTGAAGATGATTTAGAAAAAGCTGAAAATCAAGCAGAAAAAATTGTTATGTCTGCTAAGCAGAAATCCCAAGAAATTTTACATAAGGCCCAAGAAGAAGCAGAAATCATTAAAAAAGAAGCTTTTGAAAAGGGCGCAGAGTCTGGTCGCCGCCAATGCCAGGAAGAAGCTGCTAAAAAAATGGAAGAAGCCCTGAAAACTTTAAATGAAGCAGTTAAGGAAAGAAAAAAAATCATAAAAGATGCTGAATCCGAAATTTTGCGCCTGGCATTAAGGGTAGCAGAGCAGGTTATCCGCTCCGAGGTTTCTCTCCACCGCGATGTTTGCTTGAATATTGTGTCTGATGCCATTTCCCGGGTCAGCGACCGCGAGCAAATTATCTTGCGCGTCAGCCACGAAGATGTCGAACAGATCAAAAAATTCAAAGACCGCATTGCCGGCATTGCAGACGGGGTAAAAAGTTTTTCTATCTTGGAAGACAGCAATGTTGAATCCGGGGGCTGTATTATTGAGACGAATTTGGGTTTTGTGGATGCCCGCATTTCAACCAAATTAGCTGCTATTGAAGATGCCTTCCACCTCCTCATGGGCCGAGAATCTTATGGCGATTGATTTTTCTAAATTTTATCAGGCAATTGAACGCGCGGATCTAGTCAAAGTTATCGGAAAAGTTATCCAAGTAGTTGGTTTAATTATTGAAGCCCAAGTGCAGGGGGTTTCTATCGGCGACCTTTGCACCATTGAGCGCGGCCGTATGGAAGATTTAGCTTTTGCTGAAGTGGTAGGGTTTCGCGAAGGAAGAGTTTTACTCATGCCGCTTGGTTCAACCAGCGGGATTTCTCCCGGGGCGCAGGTAGTGGCTGCCGGCCGTCCGCTGGATGTCAAAGTTACCCCGAATATTTTGGGCCGGGTTTTGGGCGGGCTGGGGGAGCCGATTGATGGCAAAGGCCCGATCATTTCAGAAGAAGGCCGATCTTTAGATGCCGAGCCCCCAGACCCTGTCAACCGCCCCCGGGTTACCAAAATTTTAAAAGTCGGGGTAAAAGCCATTGACGGCTTATTAACCATTGGCAAGGGCCAGCGTATTGGCATTTTTGCTGGATCCGGGGTGGGTAAGTCAACTCTCATGGGCATGGTTGCAAGAAATGCTGAAGCAGATGTCAACGTGATTGCGCTAGTGGGAGAGCGCGGCCGGGAAGTCCGCGATTTTATTGAAGAATCATTGGGCGAAGAAGGCTTGAGAAAATCGGTTGTAATTGTAGCAACATCTGATAAGCCGCCGCTGATCCGCTTGAAAGCTGCATTTGTGGCAACTGCAATTGCGGAATATTTCCGCGACCAGGGCAAGCACGTTATTTTAATGATGGACTCGGTTACCCGTTTTGCTATGGCGCAGCGCGAAGTGGGTTTAGCTGCGGGCGAGCCGCCGACCACCAAAGGCTATACCCCGTCGGTTTTTGCTTTACTGCCACGCCTTATGGAGCGCTCGGGTGCTGCAGAAGTTGGCTCAATTTCTGCTTTTTACACTATTTTAGTTGAAGGCGATGATTTTAATGAGCCCATTGCTGACCAATCTCGTTCCATTCTTGACGGCCATATTGTCTTATCGCGGGAATTAGCTGCCAAGAACCAATATCCAGCAATTGATATTCCGCATTCAGTTTCTAGGTTGATGACCAATTTAGTTGGGGAAGAGCATAAAAAAGCT
The DNA here is from genome assembly GCA_964528395.1 of uncultured bacterium. GTDB lineage: Bacteria > Margulisbacteria > WOR-1 > CAZGTC01 > CAZGTC01 > CAZGTC01. The sequence continues at coordinate 106,486 of CAZGTC010000002.1, read as the reverse complement.
GCGGGCAAGCTGCGCGAAGTTTTGGCCCGCTATGCCGAAGCCGAAGATTTGATCAACATTGGTGCGTATGTCAAAGGCAGCAATCCCAAGATTGATTATGCTTTGACCAAGCACGACCAGATCATAGAATTTTTAAAGCAAGGGACTTTTGAGTCAGTTGATTTTGAAAAAACCGAGAAAAAACTTATCAGCATTTTTTATTAACAAGGAGAAGATAAAATGGCGCGCAAGCAGAAGCCCGGAAAGTTTAAATACGGATTAGATGCTGTGCTCAAAGTTAGGGAAATAAAAGAAATTAAGGAGCAGGAAAAATTTGCGGATAAGCAGCGGACTTATTTGACCGAAAAAGAAAAAGAAGAAGCCTTGAAAGAGCAGGAGCGGACAAGAAAAAATGAATTAAAAAAAATGATTGGCGGCGGCCCGATTCCTGATTTTGCCAATGTTTTGCGGCGGCAGGCGCATTTGGGGGTCCTCAAGCAGGACGTCAATAAGCAAATCCAGCAAGTTATTGAAGCGCAAAAGAAATTGGAAGAACAGAGGGAAAACCTTATCCATTCTATGAAAGACAGGAAAATCATTGAAAAAGACAAGGAAAACAAGCTCGAGGACTATAATAAAATGATGAAAGAGCTTGAATCAAAATTTATGGATGAAATTGCCACCGAACGCTTCAAGAATATCCATTACAGCAATGATTAAATGGCTTTTTTGACTTTTCCAGCTTTGAGGCATTTTGTACAGACCAAAACGCGCTCGGCTTTTCCCCCTGAAATAACCCTTACTTTTTGTAAATTGGCTTGCCAGGTGCGCCGGGTCTTGCGGTTGGAGTGGCTGACTTTGTTCCCAAAAGTAGTGCCCTTGCCGCAAATAATGCAGGCTTTATTCCTTTTTTTACTCTGGTTCATTTTTTTCTCCTTGGTTTTATCTTAATTTCAAGCTAAAAATTGAATGCAAATTATAACATAATTCTGCGGGGCTGTGCTAGAATATTTTTACTTTTATGCTGCAAAAAAATGGCCTGAATTTATCAACGCCGATCCAATATCTAAAAGGGGTAGGACCCAAGGCCGCGGATCTAATGAAAAATATCGGGGTAGCTACGATTGAAGATATGATCTGGTTTTTTCCCCGTGATTATGAAGACCGCCGGAATTTATCTTCTATTTCTACTGCGCCTTTAAATGCCCATATTTTTTTAAAAGCCAGCGTTGTTTCAGCCCAGGTCAAAACTACCAAAAAAGGCACGGTTTTATTTGAAGCAGAACTAGCGGACTCAAGCGGGGTAATTAAGGCGATTTGGTTCAATCAGCGCTTTTTACAGCGGATTATTTTTAAAGGGGCCAAGCTTTTTGTCAGCGGCCGCATCGAATATAATTTTTACGACCGCCAGAAAAATCTTATTGTTAAAGATTATGAGATCATAAAAGCCGGAGAAGATTTTGTCCCGGCGATTTTCCCGATTTATCCGCTAACGGAAGGCCTTTTCCAGAAAAAAATCCGGGCTCTAGTGAAATTTGCCTTGGATGTTTTTGCTCCCCAGGTAAAAGAATATGTGCCGGATGAAATAAAAAAAGCTTATCATTTAAGCGATTTAAAAGAAGCGATTCTGGGTTTGCATTTTCCGAGCGATATTAATTATGTTGCAAAATATAGATCGCGCGTGGCTTTTGAAGAATTTTTTCTTTTCCAGCTGGGATTAGCGCTGCGCAAAAAAATCGTTACCCAAAAAAATAAAGGCCGCGTTTTTTCGTGTTCAGATAAGGATTTGGAAGTTTTCTTAAAGCATTTGCCTTTTGAATTAACTTTGGCGCAGCAAAGGGTAGTTAAAGAAATCCAGCAGGATATGCAGAGTGAAAATCCCATGAACCGTTTGGTGCAAGGGGATGTTGGATCCGGCAAGACCGTGGTTGCGGCCTTAGCGATTTTTTGGGCGATTAAAAATAATGCGCAAGCTGCGGTTATGGCTCCCACCGAAATTTTAGCCCGCCAGCATTTTGAAAAACTTTTCCCTTTATTTAATCAATTGGGTATAGCTTCAGCTTTTATTTCTTCTTCTACTCCCAAGGCAGAAAAGGAGAGCATCTTAAAAGAAACTGCGCAAGGCAAAATCCATTTGCTGATCGGCACCCATGCCTTGATTGAAGAAAAAGTGGTTTTCAAAGATTTGGCTTTTGTTGTTATTGATGAACAGCATCGTTTCGGGGTTTTACAGCGTTCCCTTTTGATTGGCAAGGGTTTTAGGCCAGATGTCTTGGTTATGACTGCAACTCCTATTCCGCGCAGCTTGTCGCTGACTCTTTACGGGGATCTTGACCGTTCAGTTATTGACGAGCTGCCTCCCGGCCGCCAAGAAATTAAAACTTATTATATTTCCAAAGAAAAAAGAGCGTCTTCTTATGAATTTATGCGCCAAAAAATGAAAGAAGGCCAGCAAGTTTACGTAGTTTGCCCGCTGGTTGAAGAATCAGAAAAACTGGACTTAAAAGCCGCGGTTGAAGAAGAACAATACCTAAAAAAAGAAATTTTTCCGGAACTTAGGATTGCTTTGATCCATGGCCGGTTAAAAGCCGAGGAAAAAGATAAGATCATGCGGGATTTTAAGAATAAGGAAATTGACCTTTTGGTTTCAACTTCTGTAATTGAAGTAGGGATTGATGTTGAAAATGCTACGATTATGGCGATTGAGCATGCCGAGCGCTTTGGATTATCCCAATTGCACCAATTGCGGGGAAGGATCGGGCGGGGAGCTTTGGCTTCTTATTGTTTTTTATTTGGCGAATTAAAAAGCGATGATGCCAAAGAAAGGATCAAGGCCATGCTTTCTACTTCAGACGGGTTTAAATTAGCGGAAATCGACCTGCGCTTGCGCGGACCCGGGGATTTTTTTGGCGTGCGCCAAAGCGGATTGCCGGGCTTTTTATTAGCTGATATAATTTATCAGGAAGAAGAACTGCGCCAGGCGCGCAAAGCTGCTTTTAATTTGCTGGAAAAAGACCCGCAACTGAAAAATTATCCGCTTTTGAAGCAAGCTGTTTTTAATAAATACGGTGAATTTCTGCAATTAGGAAGATTAAACTAAATGGTGCGAATTATTGGCGGAGAAAAAAAAGGTTTGCATTTAAAAATCCCCCATACTGATCTTCGTCCTTTGACTGACCAGGCCAAGGAAGCGCTTTTCAATATTTTATCACCTTATATTATAGATGCGCGTTTTTTGGATCTGTTTTCCGGCAGCGGGTCTGTGGCAATTGAAGCTTTATCGCGGGGAGCAAAAATAGCTTTTTTGGTAGAAAAAAACCGTACAGCAGTTCAAACGATTCGCGAGAACCTGAATTTTACCCATTTAAGCGGCCAAGCCGAAGTTTTTTCTTTGCCAGTCAAAAAAGCCCTGGGAGTTTTGGAAGGCAAGGGCGCGAAATTTGATTTAGTCTACATTGGCGCGCCTTATGACAGCCCGGAATTGTCCAGCAGCCTGCAGATTTTAGGGAACGGAAAATTATTGGAAAAGAACAGCTTGGTTATTGCAGAGCACCGCTTCCAGCACAAGATTGAAAAGACTTTTGGCTCAATTTTCTGCTATGATGAACGGCGTTACGGAGATACGGTTTTTAGTTTTTTTAAGGAGCTGGCATGAAAATCGCGGTTTATCCAGGCAGTTTTGATCCCTTGACCAATGGGCATTTGGATATTATTGAAAGGGCTTCCAGCTTGTTTGCCAAAATTTACGTTGCGGTAATGGAAAATCCTTCCAAGTCCCCTTCTTTATTTTCTTTAGAAGAGCGCCTCGAATTTTTAAAATCCGCCTTAAAAAATAATTCTAAATTAGTGGTTGACCATTTTGATGGATTGCTGGTAGGCTACGCCCGAAAAAAGAAAGCCCATGCTATAATTAGAGGATTAAGGGCCGTGTCGGATTTTGATTATGAATTCCAAATGGCCTTGACCAATCGCAAGCTGGAGAAAAAAATCGAAACAGTTTTTTTCATGACCAGCGATAAATATTCTTACTTAAGTTCAAAATTGGTTAAAGAAATTGCTTCTTTTGGCGGGGAAGTAAAAGACCTTGTGCCAAAAGAAGTAGAAAAAGGTTTGCAGCAAAAGTTCAGGAGGTAAAAGATTATGGAAATTCTCGGCCTGCTTGATGCTTTGGAGTCCGCGGTTCTGGATGGTTTCAAAATCCCATTAACTAAAAAAACCATGGTGGATGAAGAAAAGATCCTTAATTTAGTAGACAAAATCCGTTTGGTAGTAGAAAAAGGGAGCGCCGTGGCCCGCAAATCCGTGGAAGGCGCTTCTGTAAAAATTGATCCAGTTATGCCGAAAATTGCCCTTTCAAATAATGATAAAACCTCCCGCGAAGACAAAACTACCGAGATTATCCAGCAAGCTTACCAAATGGCCAAAGAAATCCGCGGCGGGGCTGACCATTACGCAGACGAAGTGCTCTCGCATTTAGAAGCAACGACTTCGCGCATTTTAAGAACTGTAAAAGCGGGTCGCGACCGTTTAAAAGGACAAGCTCCAACAGAAAACAGCAAAGAAATTGTGCAGGAAGTCCTTCAGAATTAATATGCGCTCTTTTAACCGAAAATCCGAACAATTGCGGCCGATAAAAATTACTCGTTCTTACCTCAAGTCTCCAGCTGGCTCGGTTTTAATTGAAATGGGTGAAACCAAAGTCATTTGCTGCGCAACCATTGAGGAAAAGGTTCCGCCTTTTAAAAAAGATTCAAAAGAAGGCTGGGTAACTGCAGAGTATGCACTCCTTCCAGCTTCAACCTCCAGCCGCACCCATCGCGAACATTCGTTGCGCGGCCGCTCCCAAGAAATCCAGCGGCTTATCGGCCGTTCTTTAAGGGCCGTGGTTGATCTTTCCTTATTGGGCGAGCGCACACTTATTTGCGATGCAGATGTCATCCAAGCTGACGGCGGAACAAGGTGTGCTTCTATCTGCGGGTGTTTTGTGGCGCTTTATGATGCAGTGCAAAAACTGCTCAAAGAAAAAAAGATCGAAAAAAGTCCCATCAAGAATTTCTTGGCCGCAGTTTCTGTTGGCTTAGCAGATGGGAAAACGCTTCTGGATCTGGATTATGCCGAGGATTTCAAGGCCGAGGTGGATATGAATGTGGTGATGAATGATAAAGGGGATTTTATTGAAATACAGGGAACCGGTGAAAAAACCACTTTTTCCCAAATTCAATTAAATTCTTTATTGAAAGCAGCTTCCAAAGGCATTCGCCAAATTATCCAAGTCCAGAAAAAGGCGGTGGCAAAATGAGCCGTAAAAAAACAAATAAAAATATAAAGGGAATTATTTTAGCAGGCGGCACTGGCAGCCGGTTGTTTCCTTTGACCAAGGTGACGAATAAGCATCTTTTGCCAGTAGGCCGCATGCCCATGATTTATCACCCCATAAAAAAAATGACTGAAGCTGGAATCGAGGAAATATTAATCGTCACCGGGGTTGAGCATATGGGTGATATTGTTACGCTTTTAGGTTCAGGCAAAGAGTTTAAATGCCGCTTTACTTATAAGGTCCAGGATGAGGCCGGGGGCATTGCCCAAGCGCTTTATTTGGCTAAGGAATTTGCGGCATCAGGCAAGGTTATTGTAATTTTGGGGGATAATATTTTTGGAGATAAATTAACTCCCTTTATAGATAATTTTATAGCTCAAGATAAAGGAGCAAAGATTCTTATAAAAGAAGTTTCTGATCCGCATCGTTTTGGCGTAGCAAATATAAAAAACAACCAAGTACTTTCGATTGAAGAAAAGCCTAAAAAACCAAAAAGTAATTATGCTGTGACCGGCATTTATTTTTACGATGCTGAAGTTTTTAATATTATACAAGGCTTGAAGCCTTCGCAGCGCGGCGAACTGGAAATCTCGGATGTTAACAATGCTTATTTAAAAAGAAAATCTTTGAGTTGCGAAATTTTGAGCGGCTGGTGGTCAGATGCCGGGACTTTTTCTTCTTTGGAGCGAGCAACTTTATTAGTGGAGGGGAGAGTTAAGCTGTGAAAATATTAGTAACTGGCGGGGCAGGGTTTATTGGCTCGAATTTTATCCGTCATATCTTAAATAAGTACCCGGATTATTCGATTATTAATTTTGATAAGTTAACTTATGCGGGAAACCTGGAAAATTTAAAAGACCTCGAAAATGATCCTCGTTATAAATTTATCCAAGGCGATATCTGTGATTTTGAGGCTGTGGAGCAAGCGATTGGCCTTCAGCCTTCTGCCATCATTAATTTTGCCGCAGAAACGCATGTTGACCGCTCGATTTTATCTCCCCAGGATTTTGTTAAAACCGATGTTTTGGGAACGCATACATTATTAGAAGCAGTAAAAAAACATAAGATTGCGCGTTATATCCAAATTTCAACGGACGAAGTTTATGGGTCAATTGAAAAAGGTTCTTTTACAGAAGAGTCCACTTTATCCCCAAACAGCCCGTATTCTGCTTCAAAAGCAGGCGGGGATTTAATCGTTCGGTCTTATTTTAAGACTTTCAAACTGCCGGTTATGATTACGCGCTCCTCCAATAATTACGGGCCTTATCAATATCCGGAAAAAATCATCCCGCTTTTTATCACCAATCTTTTAGAGAATAAAAAAGTTCCTCTTTACGGTGATGGGAAAAATGTCCGGGACTGGTTGTATGTCATGGATAATTGCAAAGGCTTGGATGTGGTTTTGCATAAAGGAAAAGAAGGGGAAGTCTATAATATTGGCGGAGAATGCGAAAAACCAAATATTGAAATTGCGGGCGAGATCTTAAAAATTCTAGGATTAGATCAAAGCATGATCAATTACGTAAAAGACCGCCCGGGCCATGACCGCCGCTATTCCCTGAATTGCGCAAAAACAAAAACTCTGGGCTGGCAGCCGCAGGCGCAATTTGAAAAAGCTATTGCTGAAACCATAAAATGGTACCAGCAGAATGAAGCCTGGTGGAAAAAAATAAAAGATAAGCAAGCTGATTACAAGTCTTTTTCATCTAAGTGGTACGCAGAGAGAAAGTAAATTGGAAAAAGTTGAAATATCGATCATTGGGGCAGGCGTAGTTGGTTTAGCGATTGCAGAAAAACTTTCAAGAAATCCTGGTTCTGATATTGTTGTTTTCGAACAGCATTCTAAGTTTGGCCAGGAAACCTCAAGCCGCAATAGTGAAGTAATCCACGCTAGCATTTATTATCCTGTCAATTCTTTAAAAAGCCTTTTTTGCCTGCAAGGCAATCGCATGCTTTATGAATTTTGCGAAAAGCAAAAAATAAAACATAAAAAATGCGGCAAAGTGATTATTTCTACTAATGCACAAGAAGCGCTTGAAATTGAAGGCATTTGTGCTAATGCAAAAAAAGTCGGGGTGCCGGAGCTTGAACTTTTTACCAAAGAACAGGTTCTGAACCTAGAGCCGAATATTTTTGCTTTAAATGGGATTTTTTCCGGTTCAACCGGCATAATTGATTCGCATGGCTTGATGGATTGTCTTTTCAAAAAAACCCAGGCGAATGATGTTCTTTTTGCATTTGATAATGAGGTTGTTGGAATCTCAAAAAATTCCGCCGGCTATATTATAAAAAATAAACTAGGCGAAGAAATTTTATCTGAAAAAATCATTAATTGTGCGGGCTTAAGCAGCGATAAAATTGCGCAAATAGCGGGTTTTGATATTGAAAAAATTGGTTATAAACTTTATCCTTGTAAAGGCGATTATTTTTCCATTTCCCATTCTCAAGGCAAACTTTCTCATCTGGTTTATCCAGTTCCAGAAAAGCATGGGTATGGATTAGGGGTGCATGCTACGCTGAATTTAGAAGGCTACATACGCCTGGGCCCGGATACAACTTATATTGATGAAATTAAATATGATATTGATCCAGCTAAGGCCAAAGATTTTGCAGTTGCAGCCCAAAAATATTTGCCTTGGCTGAAAGAAGAAATGCTTTTGCCGGATACTGCAGGCATTCGTCCAAAGCTGCAAGGCCCGAATCACGGCTTTAAAGATTTTATTATTCAGGAAGAAACAGAGAAGGGCTTTCCAGGTTTTATTAACTTAATCGGCATAGAATCTCCGGGATTAACTGCCTGCTTGGCAATTGCAGAATATGTTTCCAAGATGGTGATATAATATAATAATACTAGTTAGGAACCAGCGACGGTTACCAAAAGATGTTGCGTTGAGGTTGGGACAACCTCAACTACGAGTAAATCAGGTTGTCTCAACCTGATTAAAAGAAAGGGTTTTTTGGTATGAAAATTTGCGTGATTGGCAGCGGTTATGTTGGTTTAGTCACTGGCGCGTGCTTGGCGAATCTGGGTAATCATGTTGCTTGTATTGATAAAGATAAAAAGCGGATTAATTTGCTGAATTCCGGGAGCATCCCTTTTTACGAGCCTGGTTTAGCAGAAATGGTGAAACGCAATGCCGCGGCTAACCGTTTAAGCTTTTCTATTAATTTAAAATCCGCAGTCTTATCTTCTGAAGTTGTTTTTATTGCCGTGGGAACTCCGCCCAAGGATTCAGGGGAAGCAGATATTTCAGCAATAGAAGAAGTTGCGCAACAAATTGGCAGGATTTTGAAAATTAGAAATTCGACATTAGAAATTCGAAATTCGTATAAAGTTATTGTTAATAAGAGTACTGTGCCAGTGGGGATGGGGGATATTGTAACGAAAATTTTAGTTGAAGAAGGAGTTAATCCTAAATCCTTTTCCGTTGTTTCTAATCCTGAATTTTTGCGCGAAGGATCCGCGGTTGCGGATTTTTTGCATCCTGACCGCATTGTGATTGGTGCCCAAGATAATCGTGCAGTGAATATCATCAGCGAGCTGTATCGTCCGCTGAATGCGCATATCCTTTTTACCAGCGTCAAAAGTGCGGAATTGATCAAATATGCTTCAAATGCTTTTTTAGCTGCAAAAATATCTTTTATCAATGAAATTGCTAATATTTGCGAATGCGTGGGCAGCGATGTCAATGAAGTAGCAGATGCGGTTGGCTTGGACAAAAGGATCGGCCGGGCTTTTTTGAATGCTGGGATTGGGTGGGGGGGTTCTTGTTTTCCCAAGGATTTAAAAGCTTTGAGCCATCTTGCTCGGCAACATGGTTATGAACCGCAAATTTTGGATGCTGTTTCAGCAGTGAATAAACTTCAAATCGAGCATTTTGCCGGGAAAATTGAGAAAACCCTCAAGTCTTTGAGCGGAAAAACTATTGGGGTTTTGGGCTTGGCTTTTAAACCAGAAACCGATGACCTAAGGGACGCCCCAGCTTTAAAATTAATTAATTTTTTAGTCCAGCAAAAAGCCAAAGTCAAAGTTTATGATCCGGTAGTGATAAAATACCGCAAACTCCATATTGATGGGGCAACCATTGTTTCTGATCCGTATAAAGCATGCTCGGGAAGTTCTGCTTTGGTAGTTGTAACAGAGTGGCCCGAGTTTCGTGAAATTGATTTTTCTAAAGTTAAGAAGCTTCTGCTTAAGCCGTATATTTTTGACGGCCGCAATATTTACAACCCGCAAAGAATCAAAGAATACGGTCTTAAATATTTCGGAGTTGGCAGATGAAAAAAATTCTTATTACTGGTGGTGCGGGATTTATTGGTTCGCATTTATGCGATTTTCTTTTGGAAAAAGAATATCAAGTTATTTGCGTGGATAATTTAATAACCGGGGATAAAAAAAATATCGCGCATCATTTGAAGAACAAAAACTTTCAATTTATCCAGCACGATGTTTCCCGTGCTTTAAAAATTGCAGGTAAAATTGATTATATCTTGCATTTTGCGTCTCCAGCTTCACCGGTTGATTATTTAAATTTTCCGATTCAAACTTTAAAAGTTGGGGCTTTGGGCACGCACAATATGCTGGGTTTGGCTAAGTTGAAAAAAGCCCGCTTTATTTTAGCTTCAACGTCAGAAGTTTATGGAGATCCGCTTATTTCTCCTCAAAAAGAAGATTATTGGGGAAATGTTAATCCCATTGGCCCGCGCGGAGTTTATGATGAGGCCAAGCGCTTTGCCGAAGCCATAACCATGGCTTATTTTACTTATCATGGAGTTGATACCGGCATTATCAGGATTTTTAATACCTATGGCCCGCGCATGCGCTTGAATGACGGCAGAGTTGTACCCAATTTTATCAGTCAAGCATTGAAAAATAAGCCTCTTACGGTTTATGGCAATGGTTCCCAAACCAGAAGTTTTTGTTATGTTCAGGATTTAATTAAAGGCGTGTTTGCTTTAATGCTATCTAAAGAACATAAGCCGGTAAATATTGGCAATCCGCAAGAATTAGCTGTTAAAGAATTTGCTTTAATCATTAAACAAATAACCCAGTCAAAGAGTAAAATTGTTTATAAAAAACTTCCGCAAGATGATCCCAAGCAGAGAAAACCCGATATTTCAAAAGCAAATAAGGTTTTAAAATGGCAGCCAAAAATAGGTCTTGTTCAAGGCCTAGGCCTTACTATTGCCTACTTTCAAGAAGTGTTATAGAATATGCACCTTAGCGTCATTCCTGCGTAGGCAGGAATCTTTTTTTCTGGATCCCCGCCTTTGCGGGGATGACGTTTTTATTATGGGAGGATGAGAATAAATGTTCTGTAAAAAAATTGTTGTTTTTTTTCTTGCTACTTATTATTTACTACTTATTACTTTCCCAGTTAATGCCCAAACTATTTCTGTGGCAGATTATCAAAAAGCTCTTAGCGACCCGCGCATACAATCGGCGATTAAGAATTCTGGTGCAACAAAAACGCAAAGCAATCAAAATAATAATACTGCAATACAAAAACAGGATTCATCTTCGGAAACTGATCCATCTTTTACCTCTGTGAATAAAGAAGAAAAAGGTCTAGTTGAGATTGAAAAATATTTTTCCAATTCTGCAAGTTTAGAAAACCTTTCAAAAATCAGGCTTTATGGCTATGATGCTTTTAAAAAGATGCAAGGCGCTTCTGATACTGATACCCAAAGTTCTTCTAACAGCATTATTCCTTTTGTTAGTGATGTTGAAACTCCTGTACCCACGGATTATGTCATTGGGCCAGGCGATTCTTTTAAGGTAACGATGTGGGGGATTAGCGAGGGTATTTTTGATGTAACCGTTGATTCCCAAGGAGATATTATTCTGCCAAAAGTCGGGGTAATTAATGTTGCTGGAATAAAATACGGGGCTTTGCAGCCTTTTATCCAAAAGCAATTGGGCCAATATTATGAACAAGTTAATGTCAATGTTACGATGAGCAAAATAAAAACCATCCGCGTATTTGTCGTGGGTGAAGTTGCAAATCCCGGCAGCTATGCTGTCAGTTCTTTGAGTTCAGTTTATTCGCTTTTATTCCAGGCCGGCGGCCCAACCAAAAGCGGAACCCTTCGCAATATCCAGCTCATGCACAATGGCAAAAAAGTTGCTGCCATTGATTTATATAAGTTTTTATTAGCTGGAGATAAATCCCAGGACAAGCATTTAACGTCTGGGGATACTATTTTTGTGCCTACCCGCGGCCCGGTAGTTGGAATTACCGGCAATGTCAATCGCCCGGCAATTTATGAAATAAAAGATAACACTGATTTAGCGGATATTATATCCTTGGCTGGCGGATTTTCCCCTTTGAGTTACTTGAACCGCGTGCAGATTGAACGCATTGTTGCCCACCAGAAAAAAATCATGGTAGATGAGAAACTATCTAATTCCCAGAAAAAATTCAATATTTTGGTCCAGGATATGGATTTGGTCAAGGTTTATCCAATCTTTTCTGAAATTCAAAATGTGGTTTATTTGGAAGGGCATTTTAAATATATCGGGCCGTATGAATATAAGCCGGGCATGCGCTTGAAAGATGTTGTTTCTTCAAAAAATTTATTAAAGCCTTATCCATATCTTCCAAAAGGCGAAGTGGTAAGGTTTGATCCGGACACGCTCCAGACGGAAATTTTTGATATTGATTTGGGCAAGTTGTTTGCTGGGGATGAAAAGCAAAATATCTTGCTTACACCCAATGATAAAATCCGGGCTGGTTCGGATTTTCGTCCCCAAGCCCGGGTAGTTTTGGATGGGGAAGTGGTGGTGCCTGGAGAATATATTATAAAAGACGGGGAAACTTTGGGGTCAGTAATTCGCCGGGCCGGAGGATTTACCTCGCGCGCTTATTTATTTGGCGCAGTTTTTACCCGCCAGTCTGCGCAAGCCATCCAGGAAAATGCCAGCGTGAAATTTTTGGATGATTTGGAAAAAAGGCTGATTGAAGAAGAAATCAAACTTACTACAAATACTATGTTAGCGCCTGAAAGGATTCTTCAAAAAGAAAGTTCCCTGCAAAAAAATAAGCAATTATTAGAAAAATTAAGGTCTTCGCTTGAGATAAAAGGCCGGGTAATTGTAAATTTAGATAGTATTGCTAATTTCGTAGATTCTCCCAGCGATTTTGCGCTGGAAAATGGGGATAAATTGTATGTTCCGCCGGTGCCGGATATTGTTAGCGTATTAGGCGAAGTTTATAATCCATCTTCGGTTGTTTTCCAGGGTAAAGCTAAAGGCGAATATTATTTGAAAAAAGTCGGCGGCACAACTAATAATGCAGATAAAGGGAATATTTATGTAATTAGGGCAGATGGGTCGGTTTTGAGCGGTTATGGCAGCGTGGCTTCAACGATTTTACTGCCGGGAGACACGATTCTTGTGCCTCAAGTGATTGAGCGGTTTGATTGGTGGGGAGCTTTCTCTGACTTTACGCATTGGTTCTATGAAGCGTCTCTAGCTTTGGCAGTTTATGCAAATTATATAAAGAAATAGGGGCTTGAGTGTATGGAAGATGAGATAGATTTAAGAGAATACTTGATTGTTATTTGGAAATATAAGTTTTTGGTTTTATTCGTGGCTTTTATTTCAGTAATAATTAGTTTTGTCCTTTCTAGCCGCCAGCCTGTAATATATAAAGCTGAAGCAACCATTATGCCATTAGGTTCATCTGCTGGTGGCTTATCGAGTGCCTTATCTTCAATTTCTTTTTTAACTGGTGGTGGAGGTGGGGGTGGAATTGATTTTGATGCTATTTTAAAAAGCCGGGCTCTAGCAAAAATGGTGGCTAGGGATGAAGAATTGAATTTAATCCAGGTTTTTGATACGCGAAATAGTTTAGCAAAAAATGATAAATGGGAGAATTTAAAAGCCGAGGAAAAAGTATTATCTATTGCACAGTCTATCCAGGGTTCAATCAAGGCCACTCCTAAAAATGGCTTGATTGTTGTTTCTTTTGATTGGAATGAGCCTAAATTAGCAGCTGCAATTGTTAATGCTTATATTGAAAAATTAGCCCAGTTTTTTAATGCTAAAGGCATTACCAATAATTTTGATTTAATTGATGAAGCTTTGGTGCCTAGGGCTCCTGCAAAAGATACAAAAAAGAATTTATTGATTGGATTTGGTATTGGTTTATTCGTAGGAGTTTTCTTTGCATTTTTTATCGAATATCTTAGAAAGACAATGGACCATAGACCATAGACTATGGATTTTTAGTATGAGGGATTATAAGAAAATAGTAGCTTATCAGTTAGCAGATCAACTAGTTTTAAATGTATATACAGCAACTAAACAATATCCGAAGGAAGAAATGTTTGGAATAACTTCTCAACTTCCTGACTTCCGCACTTGACGCCTAAATGACTAATTTCTATCGTGAAATGTTGCGATTTGGGTGTTGCAAAGTTAAAATTACAGCATGTTTGCAAGAAAAATCCGTAATTACAGCGGTTCATTTAGTGTTCAAATTATTTCCAAAACTGGAGGCAAGTACCGCGTTATTGAAACAGTGGGAACTTCAAACGATCCCGAGGAAATAGAAAAATTAATTGTTGAAGCAAAAAATCGCATTAATTATCATGCTAACCAAATCCAATTATTTTCAATTTTATCGAAAACCGATTTAGCCATCAAAAACTTTCTAGCAAACATAAATAACTTACAAATACATACTATTGGTCCAGAGATAATTTTCGGAGCGTTATTTGATCGAATTGGTTTTGGGGTCATCAGAGAAGAATTATTCCGTCATCTTGTTGTTGCTCGGTTAGCTTATCCAACCAGCAAGCTCAAAACAGTAGACTATTTGTATCGTTACAAAGGAATAAAAATAGAAGTGGATAGTATTGTCATGGGGCACCCAAAAGGGGCCAGTTAGGGGCACTTGAAAAGGGGCCACCCTAAAGCTACCCTCTAATCTAAACGATCCCGATGATCTGATCGGGACAAGATTGGAGGGAGAAAGGATGGCAAATTTTTTGAGTGAAGATAAAAAGCAGGTCATTTTAGCGTTATTAAGGTTAAAATACAGCCAGAGGGAAATTCAGAGACGAACCGGGGTTAAACGAAATACCATTTCGAAATATGGCAAACTGGCAGGAATTTTAACAGGATCGCTTTCAAAAGCGGACACTGTTACTCCCGAGGCTGCGATCGGAGCTCCAGAAGTGCTCCCCAGCTCCCGCAGCCTGGCTATGCCTTACCAGGAGCAAATCGAAGCAGCGCTGGCACAGGGACTTACCGCGCAAAGAATCTATCAAGACTTGAGAGAGATTGGCTTTGCAGGCAAATACTGGAGCATTAAGCGGTTTGTAAAAAAGTTGAGGAAACAAAGGCCAGAGGTTTGCGCCCGCATAGAGGTTCCGGCCGGAAAAGAAGCCCAGGTGGATTTAGGTAAAGGTGCTCCCACGCTTGATCCCGCGACCGGTAAATACAAGCGGCCGTACCTTTTCCGAATGGTGCTTTCTTTTTCCCGCCATAGTTATGAAGAAGTGTTTTGGAAACAAAATACCGAAAATTTCATCCGCGCCCATGAAAATGCTTTCAGGTTTTTTGGCGGCGTGCCAGAGATTGTCGTGCTGGACAATTTAAAAGCCGGCGTCATACACGCTTGTTTCTACGATCCCACCATTAATCCCGTTTATCAGGCTTTTGCCAAACACTACGGATTTGAAGCTCTCCCCTGCAAAGTACGCCGGCCGGAGCATAAGGGGAAAGTTGAAAACAGCATTAATTACGCCCAGGATAACGCTTTAAAGGATAGGGAATTTGACGCGTTGGAGCCGCAAAATATTTTTCTACGGAACTGGAACCGCACGATCGCGTCTTTAAGAATCCACGGGACAACTAAAGAGCAAGTCATTAAAAGATTTAAGGAAAAAGAACAAGGGGTTTTAAAGGAGTTGCCGCAAGAAGCATTTAAGTTGTTCAAGATCGGTAAAAGACGGGTTCACACCGACGGACATGTGGAAGTGGAAGGGGCATATTATTCCATTCCCTGTGAATACCTTGGGCAGGATGTCACCATTCACTGCGACGCTAAGATCATCCGGATTTATGACCAGCAAGGGAAAGAAATTGCCGTTCACCTTCGTCAGCTTAAAGGCTGCTTCAGAACTTTGGAAAATCATTTACCGGAGCACAAACGCTGGAATCAACTGCGGCTGGAAAATCAGTTGAAAGAGAAAGCCGCGCAAATAGGAAAGGAGGCATCCGCCTGGGCGGATAAAGTTTTTGAAGAACGCGGGATTTTAGCTTTGAGGGTAATGCAGGGAGCTATTTCCCTGAGCAGAAAGTATACCGCGGTGCAAATTAATATTGCCTGCGGCCAAGCGTTGAAGCATGAAAGCTTCCGTTACCGCACAATAAAATTCCTCTGTGAAAAGCAGCGTATCGTCCCGGCTAAATTAAAACAGGAAGACGAAATCATTAGGCCGTTGCTAGAATATGCAATTTAAAAAAAGAGGAGGGGGAAGTATCGACAAAAAAAATAACTCGCGTATAAAGCGATTTATGAGGGCCTGATTTTGAAAGAAAAAACAAAAAGGAGAATTTTCAGACATGAACCCGCAATTACAAAGCAAGTTAAAAGCATTGAGGCTCTCCGGTTTAGCGCAAGCGCTGGAAGTCAGAATTCAAGAAGCGCAAGCCAGCAGCCTAACTTACCTGGAACTTTTTGAATTACTAATCGAGGACGAACTGGCAACACGCAAGCAAAGGTTAATTGAAAGAAGATTTCAAAAAGCGCAATTGCCGGCTATGAAAACCCTGGAGGATTTAGACTTCGGATTCAATAAGGATTTGAATAAAAAACAATTCTTTGAGCTAGCGACATTAAAATTTGTGCGGCAAAACGAAGACATTCTTTTCATGGGGCCGCCGGGAGTTGGCAAATCGCATCTGGCTGTCGCCCTGGGCATTTGCGCCATAAAGGCGGGATTAACGGTTGTTTACAAAAGTGCCTTTGATTTCATCGCGGAACAGAAAGAAGCAGAAGCCATAGGAACAAATAAAATTTTGATCAAAACCCTAAAGGAAACCCAGTTATTAATTATTGACGATTTGGGGATGAAAAAAATGCCGGAAGCCGCGGCCGAACATTTTCTGGAAGTAATTATGAAACGTTATGAAAAAGCCCCCACCATTATCACCAGTAACCGGCCTCTGGAAGATTGGGGGAAATTGCTGGGCGATAACGCGGCCACATCAGCCATTCTGGATCGCTTCTTACACCATGCCCATGTTATTAAGATAAAGGGTAGAAGCTATCGCTTGAGGAACCAGGAAGCTTTAAAAAAACTCGACAAGGAGGAAAAAGAGTAGTATTATTTTTTTAACCCGGGTGGCCCCTTTTGAGCTGCCCCTCCCCGGCCCCCTTTAAACCGCCCCCTGACAAGTATTTATCGTTTTCTTGATAAGTTACGAGACAAATATAAGGAGAGCGTTGAAAAAGTTGCCTATGAATATACCAAACAAACATTAAAGAATATTAATATTGTTTTTTACGATATGACCACTTTATATTTTGAAAGTGAAGACGAAGATGATTTGAGAAAGATTGGGTTTTCTAAAGATGGTAAATTTCAAAACCCGCAAATCATGCTGGGTCTTTTAGTTGGGCAAGACGGTTATCCGATTGGCTATGATATATTTGAAGGGAATACTTTTGAAGGACATACTCTTTTACCAACACTAAAAAAGATTAAAGCAAAATATGGATTTGAAAAACCTATTGTAGTGGCAGATGCAGCTTTACTGTCTAAAGATAATTTAGGGAATCTAGCTAAGCAAAACTATCAATTTATTATTGGAGGCAGGATAAAAAACGAATCAGATAAAATCAAGCAAAAAATATTAAAACGCGCTGAAGGATTAAAAGACGGTCATAGTTTTAGTTTGAAAAAGCTGGACAGGACTAGATTAATTATTACATATTCAGATAAACGCCAGAAAAAGGATGCTTATAATAGAGAACGAGGACTGGCTAAATTACGCTAAAAAGTTAAATTTGGCAGGCTAACTAAAGAAAGTGTAAATAATCGCGGCTACAATAAATTTCTTACGCTTAAAGGCGAAATTGAAGTTGAGATAGATGAGAACAAGGTAAAAGAAGACCAAAAATGGGATGGTTTAAAAGGTTATATTACTAATACAAAATTATCTCCCAAGAAAATAATAGAAAATTACCGGCATTTATGGCAGATAGAAAAAGCTTTTAGGATATCAAAAACAGATCTAAAAATCCGACCTATTTATCATTACCGCAAAAAACGGATTGAGGCGCATATTTGCATTGCCTTCGCAGCCTATACAATTTACAAAGAATTGGAAAGACTTCTTTATAAATATAATGCTGGTTTCAGTCCAAGACGAGCAGCTGAACTAACGCATAATATGTACGAGCTAGAATATGAGCTCCCCCAGGCAAAGAAAAAAGAAAAGATAGTTTTAAAAATGGATCATGAACAGCAAATTCTTTATAACCTGATTTATCGCTAAATGGGTGTTGCATTGCGGAAGTCAGGAGCAGATCAACTGGTTCTAAATGTATATACAGTAACTAAACAATATCCGAAGGAAGAAATGTTTGGAATAACTTCTCAACTTCGGAGAGCTTCAATCTCCATAGCTGCTAATATTGTTGAAGGAGCAAGGCGAGCATCAAAAAAGGAATATTTGCAATTTTTACATATTGCACAGGGATCCTTGTCTGAGGTTGAATATTATATTCATCTTTCTCAAAAACTAAGTTACTTAGATGAAAAAAAACATTCTGATTTGATAGATTTGATAAATAACACTTTTTCTAAATTGTATGGCTTAATAGAATCTGTCCGTAGAGAGATATAATGGTTTATTGTCTATTGTCGATTGTCCATTGTCTTTTGAGTGGTTTTGAATAATTTTGACTAATATTGACATTTTATCCTAATATGTTATATTTTCGAATATGATAGTTGATGAAAATGAAATTTATACTCCGCAAGAAACTATTTCTATTTTAAAGATTTCTGATTCTACCTTTCGCCGTTTAATCCGCAAGGGTATTTTGCGAGCGGGAAAAATTGGGGGGCAGTATCGGGTTTTGGGGAAGAATATTTTGCAGTT
Source organism: uncultured bacterium (assembly GCA_964528395.1). Taxonomy (GTDB): domain Bacteria; phylum Margulisbacteria; class WOR-1; order CAZGTC01; family CAZGTC01; genus CAZGTC01. The sequence goes on along the minus strand of CAZGTC010000002.1, from coordinate 88,067 downwards.
GTTGAGCCCGGATTTGCCTTCTAAGGTAAAAACAGTTTATAAGAAAGTGATAGAGGATCTGAAGTAAATATGACAGAGCGGCCATTTAAATTTCAACTATCAACGAATTTAAAATATGGTGTTGGTGAGAGTAAAAGACTTGGTGAAATAATCAAGGAATTGGGGTACTCAAAAATTGCGGCGATAGTTGATCAAGGAGTTATTAACCATCCTCAAGTTAAATACGCTCTTAAAAATATTAAAGTTGTTAACTTAGATTTGGATATTTATAATAACACCGCTGTTGAACCGGATTATGATTACTTAGAATCATTTAAAAAAAAATTTATTGGCCAAGAGTATGATTGTTTAGTAGGTATTGGGGGAGGGAGTGTAATCGATTTAACTAAGGGCATTGCTGTTTTGTCTACGAACGAAGGAGAAGCTATTTCCTTCAGAGGATTCCCAAAACTACAAAATAGACCTTTGCCGATAATTGCCGTTCCAACAACTGCTGGTACAGGTAGTGAAGTTACCTATAATGCTGTTTTTACCGATAGCAAACAGAAGAAAAAATTAGGTATAAATTCAACTTTGAATTTTCCAGTTTGTGCGGTTATTGACCCATCAATAACGATAAATTGTCCTAGGTCAGTGACCGTCTCATCCGGTGCTGATGCCCTAGTCCATACGTTGGAAAGTTACGTTCACAAAAATCATACGCTTGTTTCAAGAATATATTCAAAAAAAGCTTTTTGTTTAATCTTTAATGGGCTGATGAAGGTTTTGGACAAGCCGGCGGATGTTGATATTAGAGCGGATCTAGCATTAGGAGCTTATTTTGCAGGGATTGCTTTAATCAATTCAGGTTCTGGGCCGTCGGGTGCGTTTTCTTATCCTCTCGGAGCAGTTTATCATGTTCCTCATGGATATGCAGGAGCTATCTTTCTTCCTTCAATAACTAGAATAAATGTTGAGAAAAATTATAATGATTATGATCAACTTTACGATTTAATTGACGGAACAGATAAATCATTATCTAAAAAACAAAAGAACCTTGAGTTTGTAAAAAAAATTCATGATTTGATGGAAAAATTAGAAATACCAAAAAGTTTGAGTACTTATGGATTAAGAGCGAAGGATATTGAGTTTATGATTGAGCAGTATGATATTTTAGTGGCTGCGATTGCTCAAAATCCTATTGAGATTACAAAAGAAGATACTAGAATGATTATGCGAAATTTGGCATAGGGGAGGAAAAAATGCCCGGATTTGAATTAATAGGAGAGGAAGAAAAGCAAGCTGTTATAGATATTTTTGATAAAGGTGGAGTTTTATATAGGTATGGACTTAATACTAAGAGGCAGGATATTTTTAGAGTAGACCTTTTTGAAAAGGAAATAGCCAGAAAAGTTGGATCTAAATTTGCGTTGAGTGTTTGTAATGGAACGGCCGCTTGCAAGCTTGCTCTTATTGCATTAGGGATCAAGTCAGGAGATGAAGTTATTACGCAGAGTTTTACCTTTATAGCTACGGTTGAAGCAATCTTGGAATTAGGAGCAATTCCTATTATTGCGGAGATTGATTCCTCGTTAAATATGGATCCAATAGATCTGGAAAAAAAAATCACAAAAAAGACGCGAGCTATTGTTCCTGTACATATGGCCGGAGTTTCCGCAAAAATGCAGGAAATAATAGCAATTGCCAAGAAAAACAATTTAAAGATATTTGAAGATAGCTGTCAAGCTTTGGGTGGTACCTATCAAGGGAAATATCTTGGGACTATTGGGGACGTCGGAGCCTATAGTATGGATCTTGGCAAGGTAATTACGACTGGCGAAGGTGGAATTGTTGTGACAAATGATGAACAAATATATTTAAAAGCTAGAGAATATTCTGATCATGGCCATGAATGTAATTCAAGTGTCCCAAGGGGTGAAGATACAAGAAAAATTTGGGGGTTTAACTATAAAGCAACCGAATTGCTGGGTGCTATTGGTTCAGCCCAATTGAAAAAGCTTGATTATATTCTTCAAAAGCAAAGATCAAATAAGGGAAAAATAAAGCAAGGAATCAAGGATATCAATAAAATTGAATTTAGAGATTTGCCGGATGTTGATGGTGATGCTGGGGATACTTTAATATTTTTTGTCGAATCGCACGAAAAAGCTTCGGCGTTTGCAAAGGCGCTTGTTGTAAAAGGATTAGGAACCAAGAATCTGCCGGATGCGATTAATTGGCATTATGCTGGGACATGGACGCAAATTTTTTATAAATATCCTGAATACAATGGAAAAGATCTTGAAAAGGTTTGGAAACAATCGACGGGATATTTGAGGAGAGCAATTGCTTTGCCAATCATGGTAAATATGACACTTGAACAGATCAATAAGATAATTACCGCCTGTAAAGAGATTTCTTTGGAGATATTATGATTTTAGGGGTTATTCCTGCCCGAGGTGGTAGCAAAGGTATTCCGAGGAAGAATATTAAGAGTATCGCGGGAAAACCACTTATTGCATGGACAATCTTGGCTGCCCAAGAATCTAAATTAATTGATCGGTTAGTGATATCGACCGAAGATCCAGAAATTGCCGCAATAGCCAGAGAATATGGGGCAGAAGTAATAGAGAGGCCAGCCGAACTGGCTACCGATGAGGCGACAACTTTAGCTGTATTACAAGATATCTTAACCAAGATTGATGCCGATACGATTGTTTTGCTTCAACCTACTTCGCCGGTCAGAGATCCTGGTTTAATTGATAAATGTATAAGACAATTTAAAAAAACCGGGGTTGATAACTTGGGCACTGGTTTTAACTGCAAGTTTATGAGCTATGGCTCTTATATGAAAAGAAGACAAGAACTAAATGGATTCTTTTATGATGATGGCAATGTTTACGTGATCAATTCAGACTTAATCCGTAGGGGAAAGCTCCATGGCAAAAAGATGGGTCGAATAGAAATTTCTAGGGAGCAAAATATTGAAATCGATGATCCTTTCGATTTTTGGCTGGCTGAACAAGTTCTCTTAGCAAGATGCGCGAGCCAACGATCATCCGCCAAATATCTTATCAAGGTCAAAAATAAAAAGATCGGATTTGTCCAGCCTGTTTTTATTATTGCCGAAGCCGGGGTTAACCATAATGGCAGCTTGAAACAAGCTAAAATAATGGTGGATAAAGCTAAAGCCGCGGGCGCCGATGCGATTAAATTTCAAACATTTAGAGCGCAAGCCTTAGTCACAAAAACCGCTCCTAAAGCCGGGTATCAAAATAGAACGGTTAAAACTAAATCCCATTACGAAATGCTCAAAGATCTGGAATTATCGGCAGATGATTTTAGACAATTGGCCGATTACTGTAAATCAAAAGGTATTATTTTCCTTTCTTCGCCTTTTGATGAGGAAAGTGCCGAATTGCTTAGGAGGCTGAATGTTCCGGCTTATAAGATTGGGTCGGGTGAAATTACAAACCTCTCTTTATTAGCCAAGGTTGCTGGATACGGCAAACCTATTATTCTCTCGACTGGAATGGCTGATCTTAAAGAAGTTTCTGAAGCGGTAGAAATTATTTATGCGGCTGGAAACAGAAAGTTAGTTCTGCTTCACTGCACTTCAAATTATCCAACCATGTATGAAGATGTTAATCTGCAGGCTATGTTGACTTTACAGAAAGAATTTAAACTTCCGATTGGTTATTCTGACCACACAGAAGGCATATTGGCATCAATTACGGCTGTTGCGCTTGGTGCCACAGTTATTGAAAAACACGTTACCTTAGATAAAGCTGCCACAGGTCCAGATCATCAAGTTTCACTTGATTTTACGGAATTAAAAAATATGATCGAGGAAATTAGAAAAGTGGAAATGATCATGGGCACTGGCGAAAAAGCACCTCGAAGCTCTGAATTTGCTGTTCAGAAAGTAGTACGAAAGAGTGTTGTTGCTACCGATAATATCCCGGTGGGCACAAAACTTGTGGCCGGGATGCTAGCAATTAAAAGACCTGGAACCGGGATCAGTCCCAAATATCTTCCTCAACTGCTTAATAATATGACCGTAAAGCCAATAGTGAAGGATCAAGTGCTAAGCTGGAAGGATGTTAAGTGAGAGCAGCACCTAAAAGAAAAATAGCTGTTATTACCGGAACCCGGGCGGAATACGGAATTCTGTCCCCGGTAATGAAAGCAATCGATGCTTCACCGAAGCTTGAGCTGCAAATTATTGCGACGGGAATGCATATGATGCCTGAATTTGGCTATACCTTAAGAGAAATTGAAGCAGCTGGTTATTCGCAGCTTTATAAAGTTGATATTTCTTATTCTGAAGACACCGGAGCTGCAGTGGCCAGGTCGTTTGGTGAAGCAGTTAGCGGTTTTACTGATATATTTGTGAAGATTAAGCCTGATCTGGTCCTCGTAATGGGTGATCGGGGGGAAATGTTAGCGGCGGCCATTGCAGCTAATTACTTAAACCTGCCGGTGGCTCACATCCATGGTGGGGAAATTTCGGGGCATGTTGATGGACTTTTGCGACATGCCATTACAAAATTAGCCCATTTGCATTTTCCGGCCACTGTTGATGCGGGAAAACGAGTTATTGGATTGGGAGAAGAAAAATGGAGGGTTACGGTTGCCGGTGCGCCAGCTCTTGACCGTATATTAAATGAAAGATTGCCTGGTCGGCCAGAGCTTGAAGGTAAATACGGTCTCAAGCCAGGTGAGGGATTTATCCTTATAGTGCAACATCCAGTTTCTACTGAAGTGGAGGTCGCAGCTAGTCAGATACGCAATACTTTGGAAGCGGTTAAAAGATTGGAATTGAAAACAATCGTCATTTATCCCAATGCAGATGCGGGTGGCCGGCGCATGATTAGAATTATTGAAAGTTATCATCGTGAACCCTGGTTGAAAGTCTTGAAAAGTATCCCACAAATAGATTACTTAGGGTTGCTTGGCCAGACATCTGTCTTGATCGGGAATTCCAGCAGTGGAATTATTGAAGCTCCGGCCTTTAAGCTGCCGGTAATAAATATTGGGAACCGTCAAAGAGGCCGCGAGCGAAGCGCTAACGTAATTGACGTTCCGCATAATGCTGAAACAATATCAAAAGAAATAAAAAGGGCTCTTTACGACAAAAGATTTTTGGCCACGGTTAAAAGGTGCAAAAATCCCTATGGTAAAGGTCATGCCAGCAAAAAAATTGTTAATATATTATGCTCAGCCATACTGGATAAAAATTTATTGCAAAAACAAATGACTTATTAAAATGAATAAAATCTACATTTATGGATCGGGCGGTCACGGGAAAGTTGTGCTGGATATTTTATTAGAATTTGGCGCGGATGTGGCAGGATTTATTGATGATGATACATCGAAAAAAGGCCAAAAAATTAGAGGGGTTGAGGTGTTGGAGGATTGTTCCTGTTTGAAAGAAAAAAAACAAATAAGCGTTGCATTGGGAATTGGAAATAATAAAATAAGACAAGAGAAGTTTAATAAAGTGATTAACATGGGTTATTCGGTGATTAACGCATTGCATCCAAAGTCGATAATTGCAAGAGATGTTAAGTTGGGAAAAGGCATTGTAATAATGCCTGGAGCCGTTGTTAACTCCGGTTCTATCATTGAAGACGGCGTTGTAGTGAATACGGGAGCGACGGTTGATCACGACTGTCATCTTAGTAGATTTTGTCAAATCTGGCCGGGAGCGCATCTTGCCGGAACAGTTAGTGTCGGTGAATCCTCATATATTGGAACGGGCGCCTCAATTATTCAAAACTTAATAATAGGCAAAAATGTAATGATTGGATCTGGGGCTGCCGTTATTGAAAACATCCCGGATAATGTTACAGTGGTTGGAGTGCCTGCAAAAGTGATTAAGGAGAGGCAAAAATGAAATGTAAATCGCTGAAAAATATCATTGCTTCGGAAAACCTTTCTATAAAAGAAGTAATGCGTTTAATCGATCATTCTGGCCTCAGGGTAGCTTATGTTGTAGATAACCAGGATAAGCTTATTGGGGCGGTCAGTGACAGCGAAATCAGAAGGGCGATTATTGCAGGGAAAGACATAAAGTATCCGGTCAAGGATATTGTTAATATTAGCCCAATAATTTTGAATGAAAAAGAAATGACTAACAGCCTCATATTGAAAAGAAAAATAAAAAAACTATTAGAGCGTATGCCTGACAGCCGCTACATCCTTGCGGTTGATATGTTAGGTAAACCTTTGAAAATGATTCCGTTTGTAAATGCTTTGAGTCAAAAAAAGGTAACGGATCGCAATTTAGATAAGAATGTGATGCGGATTTTGATAGTTGGCGGTGCGGGCTATCTGGGATCTGTTTTAGTTAGAAAATTATTGGCACAGGGCTTTAAAGTAAAAGTCCTTGATCTTTTAATGTATGGAATTAAACCCGTTGAAGAGCTCTTGAAGGATAAAAACTTTAAACTGGTGCAAGGAGATATGAGAAATATCTCTACCATAGGACGTTCTCTTGATGGGGTTGATGCCGTGATCAATCTTGCGGCGATAGTAGGTGATCCGGCCTGTAATAATAAACCAGAAGATGCCATACAGACTAATTATTTGGCGAATAAAGTATTAGCCGATGCATGCAAATATAACCAAATAAACCGGTTTATCTATGCGTCGACTTGCAGTGTTTATGGAATAATGGAAGGCGATAAAAAATTAACAGAAGATTCACCCCTTAATCCAGTTTCTTTATATGCAAGGTCAAAGATCCAATCTGAAGAAAGTATCCTTGCATTAGAAGATGAAAACTTTTCTCCTACTATTTTGAGAATGAGTACTCTTCATGGCTATTCTCCCAGAATGCGATTTGATCTAGTAGTCAATACAATGACCAAAACGGCTATTGTTGATAAAAAAATCTCTATTCATGGAGGAGGAAAACAGTGGAGGCCACTCCTCAATGTTGAAGATGCAGCGGATGCCTATATTCGATGTTTAGGGTTGCCCTTACAAAAGGTTAAAGGTCATGTTTTTAATGTCGGCAGCAGCAATCAGAACTATCAAATATATAAAATAGCGAATATGGTCCAAAAGCATATTCCGGAATCTAAACTTGTTATCGAAGGCGAATCGATCGATCAACGCAATTATTTTGTGGATTTTTCTAAAATTGAGGGAGTATTAAAATATAAATTAAATTTTGGATTAGAAAAATCAATATTGGGTATTAAGGACGCGATTGAAAACGGCGGAATAAAGGATGTAAATGATCCAAAATATTATAATGTGGAGGTTGGGGGATGAAAAATGGCGAAAAAAAGAAACCCGCTTTTAGCAAACTTATTCCAATAACTGTACCGACTTTGCCCGACCCTGAGAAACTTATTGGCAGATATAAGAAAATAATAGCTAGTCGTGTACTTACTAATGCATCCACGGTGAAAGAGTTCGAATCGAGAGCAGCTAAGTATCTAAAAGTAAATTACGCTGTTGTTTTAAATAGTTGTACAAGCGGTTTAATGCTGACCATGAAGGTTTTTGAGTTGAAAGGCGAGGTAATCCTCCCGAGTTTTACTTTTCATGCTACAGCACATGCGGTTGTTTGGAATGGATTAAAGCCGGTTTTTGTCGATTGCGAACCGGAAACATATAATATTGACCCTAAAAAAGTTGAAATGGCGATAACTCCAAATACCTCTGCGATTCTTGCTGTTCATCTATTCGGTAATCCTGCAAATGTGGAAGCATTAGAAAAAATTGCAAAAAAATATAAGCTAAAATTGCTGTTTGACGCGGCTCATGCTTTCGGTTCTAAACGTAAAGGCAAACATATCGGCGGTTTTGGCGATGCCGAATCGTTCAGTTTAAGTCCAACTAAACTTCTAACTTCGGGGGAGGGAGGCATTGTCGCGACTAATAATAATGCTTTAGCTGCTAAACTGAAAATAGCAAGGAATTACGGCGATTCCGGTGATTATGACTGTGAGTTTTCCGGCTTTAACGCCAGAATGAGCGAATTCAATGCATTAATGGGGATTGAAACATTAAAAATGCTGGAACAAAACGTTAAAAAAAGAAACAGTCTGGTTAAAATATATAAGAAGGAGCTAGTTAAAATACCAGGATTAAGTTTTCAGTATGTTGATTTGTCCGACAGGAGCACTTTTAAGGACTTCTCAATATATATATATGAGAAGAAATTTGGGATGACAAGAGATCAGCTTTTTGACGCGCTTATAAAAGAAAATATAATCGTGAAAAAATATTTTTATCCTCCAGTGCACAGGCAAAAGGCCTACCGAGGGCTGGGAAAAGATGAAAAGTTGGAAAACACGATAAGAATAACTGATCGTGTATTGAGTCTGCCGCTTTATTCGCATATGCAAAAACAAGATGTCGAAAAGATTTGTTCGACGATCGTCTCAATTCATTGTCGGGCGAAAAGTTCATGAATAAAACACGTGTTATAGCAAAACTGGATATAAAGGGGCCAAACCTTGTAAAAGGTGTGCATTTGGAGGGTTTGCGAGTGCTTGGCGATCCCAAATTGTTTGCAGAGGCTTATTATAGAGATTCAGTGGATGAATTGATATATATGGATGTTGTTGCGAGCTTATACGGCAGAAACAGCCTTTTAGATTTTGTAAATTATACTGCTAATATTATTTTTATTCCTTTAACGGTTGGAGGAGGAGTGCGGACAATTGAAGACATCAATAACTTATTAAGGGCAGGAGCCGATAAAGTTGCCATAAATACCGCGGCAATAAAAAATCCTAATCTAATCCGCCAAGCTTCTAAGATATTCGGATCTCAGTGCATAGTTGTTTCTATCGAAGCTAAGCGAATGTCCGATAAAGAATTTAAATACGAATGTTTTACCGATAATGCCAGGGAGCGGACAGGGGTTGATGTGTTTGAATGGGTAAATAAAATTGAGGGGTTAGGCGCGGGTGAGATTTTTTTAACTTCGGTTGATTATGAGGGGACAGGGAACGGATATGATCTTGAGCTTGTAAGCCGAGTTTCCGAGTCGGTTTCTATCCCTGTCATTGCTTGCGGCGGCTGTGGTAAAATGGAACATTTTCGCGATGCTGTTTTAGAAGGAAAAGCTGACGCTGTTGCTGCGGCATCGGTTTTTCATTACGATAAATTAGAATCAATCATCGCGGAAACTACGACCAAGAAATATTATGAAGGCAATTTAAATTATATTAAGGATTTTAATAATGGAACAGTTAGTGGAAGAAAAAATATCGTGCCGCTCAGCATTATAGATGTAAAACGATATTTGCAGAAATCGGAGATATTATGCCGAATGTAAAGGTGGCTATAGTTGATTACGGTTTAGGCAATATTTTCAGTATTGAGCGGGCAGTCCGTCATGCCGGAGGGGATCCGCTGATTACCGCAGATCGTCGCGAAATAGAGAAGGCCGATCGTATTATTTTGCCTGGCGTTGGGGCTTTTGGTGACGGAATAAATGGATTGAAGCACAAAGGCTTGGATAAAATGCTGGCAGATTGCGCAAGATCAGGGAAAATGATCTTTGGCATTTGTCTTGGCATGCAATTGATGATGACTAACAGCGAGGAATTTGGTTTTAACGAAGGATTGGATTTAATTCCAGGGAAAGTAATCCGGTTTCCGGATCCGGAAAGAAACAATCCGAAATATAAAGTTCCTCATGTCGGCTGGAATGTTATCTCTGGGGATTGGGATGGCTCAATCCTGTCAAATAATGCCCCTGGCGAGTTCTTTTACTTTGTGCATTCCTACCGTGTTATTCCGGATCGGCCCGAACATGTTCTGGCTATGACTGAATATGGCGGCCATCGGTTTTGTTCCGTTGTCAAAAAGGAGAATGTGTTAGGTTGTCAATTTCATCCGGAGCTTAGCGGGGAAAGCGGATTGAAAATATATCGTGAATTTGTAAAAGGAGGCAATAATGTATAAGCCACGACCAATTATGGATTCGCAGTTAGGGAAATTGCCGCAGGAAGTAAAATACTGTAAAAAGTGTGTTATTTCCAATCAGAGGCCAAGGATTACTTTTGACGAAAATGGGGTTTGCAGCGCATGCAATTACGCGGTTTATAAGCGTGCAAATATTGATTGGTCGAGTAGAAAAAAACAATTTCAAGCGCTAATGGATAAATATCGCAGTAAAGACGGCTCGCATGACATAATTGTTCCCTGCAGCGGCGGTAAGGACTCTTCCACGATTGCCCACAGATTGAAACATGAGTATGGTATGCATCCGCTGTGCGTAACTTTTTCTCCGCCAGTTTATAGCGAAATTGGGTGGCAGAACCTGAGAAGGTTTATTGATGCTGGTTATGACCATTATCTTGTCAGCCCGGGAGGAAGACTAAACCGTGCTTTGACTAAGCTTAGTTTTGTTTTGGCTGGCGATCACAATGAAATCTTTGACCACGGACAGATGGGGGCTCCTTTCAGGGTTGCCGTCGATCGTAATATTAAACTTGTAATGTATGGAGAGAATGCGGAAGTTGAATATGGTGGATCATGGAAGGATCTGGAAAAACCGGGACGTGACTGGGAAGATTTTCAAGAAGCCTATTACAGCACGACAGTTGAAGATATGGTAAAAATAGGAATTGAAGACGGATATATAACAGAAAAAATTGAAAGTAATACGCTGGATATATATAAATTGCCTAGCATCGAAGAATTAAAAAGGGTAGGCGTTGAGATGCATTGGTTTGGTTATTACCATAATTGGACTCCACAAGAGAATTTTTATACAGCTGCTGAACATACCGGCTTTCAAGCGAATCCAAAAGGCAGGACCCAGGGGACATATTCAAAATACGCCCAGCTTGACGATGCTACCGACTGTTTTCTTTATTATATGATGTTCATTAAGTTCGGGATCGGCAGGGCAACTTCTGACGCGGCGCATGAAATTCGTGATGGCCATTTGAACAGGGAAGAAGCTGTTGCCCTTGTGAGAAGATATGATGGCGAATTTCCCAAGGAAGAATTGTCGATGTTTTTGGATTATGTTGATTTGACGGAAAAGGAATTTCACGAAGTTGTTGATCGTTTTCGGCTGCCGCATATTTGGAAAAAGGAAAATGGCGCGTGGAAACTCCAGCATCAAGTATCTTAGGAAAATCATGAAAAATAAGATGTGCATATGTTTTTTAATATAATTAAATTAAATGAAGACAATAAGAAAGAGTGGGATATTTTTTGCGATAATTGTAATGATGCCTGGTTTTGGCATACAACGGAATTTGAGAAGTATATTTTAAATCAGGCTGAAAGCAGACAGTCGCATAGTTTTATGGTTCAGGATGGTCAATCGGTGGTTGCCATTGTTCCGTTGATTGCCGTAAGTTCGAACTTGGATGATTTGTCATGTGAATTCAGCCACGCCGGGTGGTCATTGCCTTTCCCAGCGATAAATTCATGTGATACAACCATACGAGACAAAATAATCTCTTTGATCTTTAGTCATATAAATGAGTTGGCGGTTGCCTTAAATGCAAAAAGAATAACAATGTCTGTGTCTCCTCATCAAGTTTCTCTCTTCGAAGAGTGCAAAAAAAATAACCTATTGCTTTCTGTTGACGGATTTATAGATAGAACCGATTCAACGTTAGTTATCGACCTTGGCCGGAGATCAATTGAAGAACTCACTAATTCCATAAGAAGCCGATATCGGAGGTATATCAGAAGCTGCGGCAAAGAATTATCAATCGATGTGATCACAAGTAAAGACATAAATTGGGAGATCATGGAAGATTATATAAGGATCAATTTCATTGATCCTAGCCAAATGCTTCCGCGGTATGAATACGAAGCATATTTCGATTGGATAAAGCACGGCCACGGAATATTGATCCGCGCAAAGAAAAAAATAACTGGTGAATCCGTGGGGTATTTATTTGTTACGATTTATAAAACGTCGGCCTTCGATTTTTGCGTTGCGGTGAACCCCGAGGCTAAAGAGCTTCGAGTTTCCCATGTCATGAAATACCATGCAATAATATTTTTAAAATCACTAGGAATAAACTTATATGAATTGGGCTTAAATCTTGTTAGGCCAAACCTTCATATTATTCCAAGCGCAAAACAAATTGGGATTGCAAATCTTAAACAGGGGTTTACGGATATACTACTGTCGTATTACATAGCAGAAAAATTCTTCTGCAGAGAATATTTCCGTGAAACATTCAACGATCGTATTAATAAATATGCTAACGCGATATTTAATAGTGCCAATAACGCCACTGAGGAGAGTTCTTCGCAATAAATAATGGAAATAAAAATTACTAGTATTAAAAAGAAAATCTGCAATATGTTTGAAAAGGAATATAACCTTCTCACTGGCAATGGCACAACCGCAATTTGGTTAGCGCTAAAAGCTTTGGGGATAAAGAATAAGCGTGTCGTTGTTCCGATCAACACCTGTTTTGTTGTGATCTGTGCTATTTTATGGAGTGATAATTTACCATATTTTGTGGATATTGATGAAAATCATTTGATTTCACCGGATGAACTCAAAACAATTGAATCCCCCGATATTGCTGCTGTTATTTTTCCTTATATGTACGGTAATACCGGAAAAATAAAAGAAGTTATAAGCTATTCCTCAAAAAAGGGTTGGGTTGTAATCGAAGATGTAGCCCAATCGCTCGGAGCCAGAATAGGACGGCGTTTTGCTGGCAGTTTTGCTAATATTACGATCAGTAGCTTTGGAATGGGTAAAATAATTGACCTAAATGCCGGAGGATTCATTAGTGTTAATTCGAGAGACATTTATAAAAAATCATTAGATATTAATGCTAAGCTGGCAGTCAGAAATGAAAAAAAATGGAATGAATATTTGCGGTTTAACCATCTCTATTGCCAATTTATCGAATGCCATGAGCAGGGAGATCAGGTGTTCAGGTTTGGGGATGCATTAATAAAGACATATCAATGGGCCAATTTGGTGCGTATGGAGCCTACATCGCAATATTTGTCAGACTTAAACAATGGGTTATCTCGTTTGGACGAAGCGTTACAGATCAGAAAAAGTAATGCGGTTGCGTTTCAACGGGTTTTGCCAAGGCAGTTTGTTGCCCCCTTAAAACATAATGATGGCGCGACATATTGGCGGCAAAATATAATCGTAAAAAACAATAGAGATGGCTTATTGAGATTCCTCAAGAAAAGAAAAATCAAAGCCTCCAAATATTTTCCTTCAATTGATAGGCTGTTTTTTCCAAGGGAGGGGAGAAAATATACAGTCTCTGACAGTATGGCAAAGCAAGTTATTAATTTATGGCCAGGGAAAGAAACTAAGGGTAATGATATCTTTATGATTGCAGATGAGATTAAACGGTTTTACGAAGAATGATACCCAATAATTAATAAGGAGTTGATTAATAATGGAAAAGAAGTTTTATAAAAATCAAAATGAGTATTCGAAAAACCTGATAAAGGAAAAGCGCCATTTTGGTTATCCCAGCGAAATATTGATAATGTTGATGAAAGGTAATTATATTAAAGGTCTTGATAAGCAATATAATGACAAGAAAGTTCTGGATATGGGTTTTGGGTGGGGAAACAACATTCCGTTTTTGAGAACCTTGGGGCTCGATATCTATGGCACGGAAATCAATAAGGACATGATAGACGATGCGTATGAAATTATGAAGAGAAAAAAAATCAAATGTAATTTAAAAATTGGCACAAATACTAACATTCCGTTTAAAGATAATATGTTTGATTACTTAATATCCTGGAATGTTATCCATTATGAGACGAGCGAGAAGGATATTAACCGGGCATTAAATGAGTACGCCAGAGTTTTAAAACCAGGAGGCAGGTTTTTCATCCAAACTGGTACGCCCAATCACTTCATTTGGGAAAACAGCAAAAGCGTAGGAAAGCATCTGCGTGTGATTGGCAGAGAAGATGATTACAGAAAAGGAAAGATCTTATATTATTTTGGGTCAAAAAAACACCTCAATGAATTCTTGAGTAGGAAGTTTGATAACGTCCAGATCGGACAATGTACGGACGATTTGTTTGTAAAGAAGTTTGATCTGTTTGTGGCTACTGGAATTAAACCGGAATCGGCCGCATAAATGGATAATGTTTGAAGACAATATTAGGGAAGAATGAAAAAAGTATTTTTTATTGAAAAAGAAGAGGATATAGGCATTTTAGTTAAAAACAAGGAGAAGGATGATATTCTTGTCGCCCTTTCTCCGTTGGCTGCATGTGCCATGGAGAAAAGGGGATTGGTTTATAAGGTGATTGCAGATGAATATTATTCGCATAAAGAGCTCCACGATGTCCTATTGAATCAGCGGAAAAATATCAAAGATATTATGCGGCATCTTGATGAGATACTCTTTAAGCTGGACGACAGATTTAGGGAAATAAATATGGGGCCTTTTTATTCTTCTTTGTTTGCGACTGAAATGCCAATACTAAACATTTTTATAAGATTGTTCCAGTTAAAAAGCATCTTTGACATGGAAAAGCCGGCGGAAGTCAAAATAATAAACCAAGGAGAATTGTCCTCCGTAAACATTAGATTTATTAAAAGTAAGGGGTCATTGATAAATGAAATCATTAAACTATTGCAGCCACATTTTAATTATGAGCTTATTTCTTTTGAGCCTGCGGTTGAATATGCCAAGGTCGAGGCCTACAAACGATTTATGTTTAGCAATAGTATTAGTGACAATCTCGCTAAGCTCAAAATCGCAGCTGTATCTTGGCTGGTCAAGGCAAGAGATCTTATGAGTCATTCAATTTATTGGGTATCTGCGATATCGTTTAAGGCCACAAAAACTCGATATGGAAGAATCTTAAATGTTAATTGCCGAGAATTAGAATCGATTAAGCTCGAATTATTGAAAAAAGGCTGGATTGTTGATGATTTTCCGAATAAAGACTATGAAAAAAGCAATATAGTTTATAAATATCGATTTACGAATGAATTTCAGAGAGCATTCAATAATGATATAAAGCTGAAGAATATTTTCACTTTTCTTGGCATATCTTATTATGAGATTGCCTCAAAACAAATATTAAAATATTGTCATTGCTTGGAAAGCCTTTTGGTTAACTTTGGGTGGCTAAATAAATATATTGGTGCATCCAAATACGATCTTGTATTCTTTAACACCCATTCAAATTGGGAAAATCAAAATCAGATACTGCCGATAATATTAAAACAGCTCAATATTCCATATGTGTGTTGGATGCATGGCGGTTATGGTGCCCACGCTACTGTTAGCGGCTTCGAATCAAGTGACTTCCTTCTTGGGGACAAATATTTTGTTTACGGCAATCAGGTTAAAGAGTTAATTGACGCGAATTATTCATCTTATGGACTTGAGACGTATGTTGCGGGGTCTCCCTTTTATGAAAAGAATTATAGGAAATACGTGAAACCTAGCAATAAGAAAAAGGTCATAACCTATATATTAGGAGGATTTGGATATCCAATTAATGCTGCTTATACAACTGAATGTATTAAATATAAAATGTTTGGTTATTGGGTGCCGATGAAAAGCATATTTAAAATCCTTTTAAAATATCAGCATGATTACGATATTATTATAAGACCGTATCCAGAAAACATACAAGTCCAATTTGTAAGAAAATATTTGGCTGATATTGGCGCTAACAATATCCAGGTGGTCACGATAGAGCAGTCCTCATTAAAAAACATTTTATTTGCGACTGATCTGGTTATATGTAATTATGTGTCCACCTCTTTTTTTGAATCGGTTATGACATCCGCAGATATATTCTTGCTTGAGGATAGCAATTTCACAAAAGCCGCGGAAAAAGTGATCGGTGAAAGGGCTTTCTATTATAGGGAAATCCCAAAAATGTGTGAAAAGCTGGATCAATATTTGCAGGAAAACAATTTTTATAGAAAACAAAGCGAAGCTTTCTTGAGAGAATATCTGGATTCCGACAATAGGGAAACTCGAGTTGAGCTTATATCAAATATGCTACGGAAAATCATAAGAGATCGCAATTCACAAAAGGTGAATTCCGTGAAAGTAACCAGCATCAAAAGGCAAACAACATGAAAAGAAAATATAACTTTTTAATTACGCCGCTTGGCGGAAGAAATGCGGGGACCGAAGCGTTTAAAGGCTTAAAGTTGACGAATATATACAACAAAATAGTTGCAACGGACATTACGGATTTTTCTTACGGCAAGCATGTTTGCCGGAACTTTTATCTTCAGCCGTATGCTTCATCAAGCGGTTACATTAAAACCATTATGAAGATCGTTAAAAAAGAAAACATTGATATTATCATCCCTGGCTCTGACTATGAGCTTAGGGCTTTGATGAACAATTGGAAAAAATTCAGGGAAATAAATGTTTATCTGCTTATAAATTCGCCGCGAGTTATTGATATCTGTATGAATAAAGCTAAGACTATGGATTTCCTTAAGAGAAACAGTTTTCCTTTCATCAAAACAAGGAATCTAAAAATTGACAAGCGAAATGCCGTTGCCTCGTTCTATGAATTAAAAAATGAACTGGCTTGTCCTTTTATAGTTAAGCCAAACTTTTATTCCGGCGGTTCAAATGCAATATCAATAATACAGGACAAACATGATTGGAATAATCTTGTTGAGGGAAGTCTGCGTGGCAGCAAGCAGGCTTTAATCGTACAGGAATATATTGATGCTGCTGATGAAGAATATACTGTTGGGGTAATGTCTGACATGTCGGGTGGTGTAATAAGCAGTTTTGCCTTGAAGAGGGATTTGAGCTCGGCTGCATCGGTTGTTCTTCGAGAAAAAAGAAAGGCGAGAAAGGGCAAAAATAAAATGCCTTTGATTATTTCTTCGGGTATATCGCAAGGTATTGCAAGCGACTTTCCTGAAATTCGAAGATTCTGCGAAAATGTTGCGGTTAAGCTGAAATCGACCGGTCCGCTTAACTTTCAATGTAGAAAGTGCAACGGCAAAATATTTATTTTTGAAATTAATCCAAGGTTTTCTGGAACCACGTCCATTCGTGCAATTCTTGGCCACAATGATGTGCATCTTATATTCCATTCAATAGTCAAGAACGTTAATTTGGGCCAACAAAAATATAAATATGCAAGTGTTGTTCGAGGGCGTGATGTTGTATTCAAGGAGCTTGATAAATAGTATATATGAATAAAATAGCCATATTTTCGGATATTCATTCAAATATTTTTGCTCTCAAAGAATTTATAAGGGTCGTTCAGCACGAGGTGGATGGCATTTATTGCTGCGGGGATATATTGGGGTATTTTCCTTTTCAAGAAGAAGTAGTGGAGATATTTAAAAAACACAATATTATCTCAATAAAGGGAAATCATGATAAATATATTACCGATGAGCTCGTTCCCAGGGAACCAAATGCTATGCTTGATAAATCTATCATTTATGGGAAAAGAGTGTTAACTCGAAAAACAAGGGATTATATAAGGGATCTTCCTGACATGCTCAGATTTGCGGTCGGAAAAAATGAAGCAGTACTTTGCCATGGATTATTCCAGGATTGCGAAACGCATATTTGTGAAAACGATCTGAGCCTGTACTTAAACAATGAAAATCTCAACAATAAAATTGCCGATTATAATTTCTTTGGGCATACGCACATCCCTTTTATTAAAAGCAAATCTGGCAAAACCTTCATTAGCGCAGGGTCTCTTGGATACCCGCGCGCAGGAGAACCAAATTACCTATTGTTTGACGTGGACAATATGTCGGTGAAAATAATGTGCTTAGAATATCCCAAAGGAAAATTACGAAAGGAAATTGAGTTGTTCGACTATGATGAGGGCTATAAAAGGATGTTGTTGAGCAAGCTATGAATACGTCTAAAATTATTATAGAAAAACAAATTGGCAAAATGTTTAAAAAGGAATACAGTATATTTATGAGAAATGGAACCACCGCCTTATGGGTGCTGTTAAAAGCGCTAGACATAAAACGAGGGAAAATAATCGTTCCCGTAAATATTTGCTATGTTGTCCCCCTGGCCATCTTTCTTAGCGGAAATGAGCCTTATTTTGTAGATATCGATGATTCTTATACAATTGATCCTCAGGAACTTGAGGGTATCGATTCTGATCAAATCAAAGCCGTGATTATGCCGTATATGTATGGGAATACCGGGCACATCGAAGAAATAAAAAAAATATGCAAGGATAAGAATTGGATCCTGATCGAAGATGTGGCCCAATCATTAGGTGCAAAGATCGGAACACATTATGTTGGAAGCTTCAGCGAATATTCTATGACCAGCTTTGGAATGGGAAAAATTATTGATGTGAATTTTGGTGGCGTATTATGTTTTAATTCAAAGCCGCTTTATAAAGAGACCATAAAAATATATGAAAGCCTTCCGCCATTAAGCAAAAAAATGCTTTCTTTTAGCATGCATTTCAGCCAATTTTATTTTTTAATGGTGGATTTTATCGAAAAAGGCGATGATTTAAGCAGGTTTGGGATTCCTTTGGCAGATACCTACAAGGATTGTTTTTTAAGCAACATCGGCAACGATACTTCTTTTTTCCCCATTCTTGATAATAAGTTGAATTTTTTGCAAGATGAGTTAGTTATCAGAAATGCAAATGCAGAGCTTTTTCAAAAAATCATTAAGCACGAGAATGTTGTTCCCTTAAAACATAATGAAGGGGCCACGTATTGGAGGCAAAATATTTTAGCCAAAAAAGATCGAGAAGGCTTGTTGAAATACCTCAAGGAAAATAAGATCAAGGCTTCAAAATATTTCCCTTCAATTGATAGATTTTTCTACGTGAGAAAAGACGGGATGTTTAAGCGATCAGATCAAATGTTTCGGCAGCTTATCAACCTTTGGCCGGGAAAGGAAACCACTGAAGGAGATATAATAAAAATTAACGGTCTGATCCATGATTATTATGGCAAAATGGCTGAAAAATAAATAAGGAGAAGGGAAATGTCAATATTTAAGGATAAAACGATCTTAATTACCGGGGGAACTGGCTCATTCGGAAAAAAAATCACGGAGATTGTCTTAAATGAGTATCAGCCCAAAAAAGTAATCATTTATAGCCGTGACGAATTAAAACAGTTTGAAATGCAGCAGCAGTTTTCCGCGCACAAGAATATCAGGTTCTTTATCGGTGATGTAAGAGATAAAGTACGGCTTCTTCGTGCTTTTGACGGGGTTGATTATATAGTACATGCTGCTGCGCTAAAGCAAGTCCCCGCAATGGAATATAACCCAACCGAAGCTATCAAAACCAATGTGATCGGGGCGATGAATGTTATTGAAGCGGCGCTGGATAAAGGTATCAAAAAAATAATTGCATTGAGCACTGACAAAGCCTGCAATCCTATCAATTTATATGGAGCAACAAAGTTATGTTCTGACAAGGTATTTGTTTCAGCCAATTCTTATTCCGGGCAGGGAGGACCAAGATTTAGTGTTGTTCGTTATGGCAATGTTGTTGGTAGTCGAGGAAGCGTAGTGCCATTTTTTCTAAATATGCTTAAAAAAGGTGAATTTCCCATTACCGATTCTCGGATGACCAGGTTTTGGATAACTCTTGAGCAAGGGGTAAGATTTGTAATCAAGAATTTTGAAAGGATGCAGGGTGGAGAGATATTTGTTCCCAAAATCCCCAGCATGAACATTATGGACCTAGCAAAAGCAATTGGCCCGGAATGTAAAACTAAGATCGTCGGCATTCGGCCAGGGGAAAAGATTCATGAAGTCATGATTGGAGAAGATGATGCCAGGAATACAAAAGAGCTGGATGATTGCTATGTGATCCAGCCGGCATTTAATTGGTGGAATGAAGATAACCATGCTGAAGGAAAAAGTTTGCCTGAGGGATTCAGATATTCAAGCGATATAAACGATAAGTGGCTAAAAGAAGACGAATTAAAGAAGATAACGATTAATTTATGAAAAAGATCCCATATTCTCGCCAATGGGTTGATCAAAAAGACATCAATGCGGTTGTAAAAGTCTTACAATCGGATTTCTTGACTCAGGGATTGATGGTTGACAAATTTGAGAAAGTAGTTGCTGATTACTGTGGAGCAAAATATGCCGTAGCGGTTAGTAGTGGTACGGCAGCGCTTCATATTGCTTGTCTTGCAGCGGACATCAAAAAAGGCGACGAAGGGATAACTTCTCCAATCACATTTGCTGCGACTTCCAATGCAATGCTCTATTGTGGAGCTAAGCCAATTTTTGCTGATATTGTTGAGGATACAATATGTATTGATCCTAAAGAAATTGAGAAAAAAATATCAAAAAGAACGAAAGTGATCATTCCAGTCCATTTTGCCGGGCAGCCTTGCGATATGCGGGAAATATACCTAATGGCGAAGAAAAAAAATATTACAGTGATTGAAGATGCGGCGCATGCTTTGGGGGCCGAATATATGGATGAGAAAATTGGGTCCTGTAAATATTCGGATATGACGATTTTAAGCTTCCATGCTGTAAAACATATTACAACTGGAGAAGGCGGCATGGTTTTAACTAATGATATAAAATTATATGAAAAATTAAAAGTTCTTAGAACCCATGGCATAAGTCGGGATCCTAAGTTCTGGTATTATGAAATGAATGCCTTAGGATTTAATTACCGCCTAACGAATATACAATGCGCGCTGGGGATCAGCCAATTAAAAAAACTTCCGCGTTTCTGCAAAAAAAGAATAAATTTAGCTAAAAAGTATGATGCAATCTTTAAGGGCAGTAAATTTATTATGCCGCTGAAAACCGTGCCATATGTAAAAAACTCATTTCATCTTTACGTGGTCAGATTTAAAGTAGAAAAACTTAACGTGACGCGCCAGCGCATCTTTGATGAATATCGAGGTCGGGGCATACTGGTTAATGTCCATTATCTGCCTGTTTATTGGCATCCATATTACCGGAAGCTCGGATATAAAAAAGGTTTATGTCCCCGAGCCGAAAAATATTATGCGGAAACATTAACTCTGCCGCTTTATCCTCGAATCCGAGATTGTGATTTTTCCAGAATCATTAGGGAAACCAAAAGGATTTTAAAAAAGTATGCTTAATTTGATCAGGGAGATCAATCAAACGACTTGGAAGAACATAAGAAGAACGTTGACGCCGGAATTGGTGGCTTCTTTAGAATCAATTGAGTATGAAAAAAAGCAGAAAAATTATGATTATTACGAATGGCTGGGTAATAATATGATTGGATTCATCGATGAATATGTTAGTAACAGAAACCTGCTCAACACTCATTTTATCATTACTTTAAATTCTGTGTTCAGGACAAGGCGTTTTGATCTATTTTTAAAAAAATGGCTTATTCAATATCTGTTTTCACTTTTTAATATAATGGATTCATTTCCTGAGGGGAAACCGTTGACCCTAAAGGACGATCCGCTCAATCGTTTTGCGGCTGAAAAGTTTATCTCTTATTTTAAAAAGGGGCTAAAAATAAAATGGAAACGGGGAGCTCCTTTTTTAAGCAAACTTTTCCTGTTTCTTATATTTCCCTGTTTTGTGATGATTCTTAGCCTAAAAAATGGTGTTAAGCTGTATGGGAAAAAGAAGAAATTCAAAGTTATGCGTGAAGCAATTTGGGGGTTGCCCGATTTTAAAAACCATTTTTATCATGATGATTTCATGGTTGATGGAGAAATAATAAAGAAAGAGGATCTGCTTTTATATTCCCGAGGGGTGCCAGTAGAAAAGGGCAGGTTGAAAGGATATCATGATGCTCAGAGATCCGGGTATTCTCATTTTGTTCTTGGAAAGCAACCGATTATGCTCGGAACCTTATTGTTTAAAATAATTCCTAAATATATTGTAATAATTGTTTCATCCTTCCTTTTCCGATTATTTACAAAAGACTTTGATCTGTTTTATGCAATTGCTTATGATTTTACCTATAACGCTATCCCTTATGAGGCGGTATTCTCAAATTATTCAGTCACCTCGGAATTGGGCCATAATTATTTTTGTCCCAGCCATATTGCGGAATCGATTATTTGCCAGAATTACCATACCTCCTATTATTTGTTTCACTGGTCGGATATTTCGGTTAAAGAAATTAATTATATAGCTGCATTTTTAGGTTGTGATAAATTTTTGCTGTGGGGAAAAGCGCATCTCCAGGGCCGACACTTGGACAGCTCAGGAAATTTACCGATCGGATATTTGTTTAAAAGATTTGTTAAGCAAGTTCAGGCATCTAGAAAAAAATATTTGGCCGAGATGGAAATCAAACCGCAAAATAAGATCATATCTTTTTACGATGAGAGTTTTGGGTGGGGTTGCGAAATGACTGAAGACCATTTTATGGCTTTTTGGGAAATGATCTTAAAGGTTGTCGAAAATGAAAAGTCGCACACCATATTAATAAAACAAAAAATTTCCAAAAATTATCCGTTTGAAAATGAATTGAATGAGAAAAGGTTTATAGAAATAAAAGAGCATCTGAAAAAAGAGAGAAATGTCTATCTCATTAATCCCGACAAATGGACATTCATTGAAACAATCGGAGTATCCGACCTTGTTGTTACTCAAGGGATGACTAGTTCGGCTACCATCGCAATAGTTTGTGATATCAAAGGCTTATACTTTGACCAGTATGGCTATGATCATAAATTTTCAAAATTATTTTGGAATAAAATAGTTTTTAAAGATTCTGATAAAATTATTTTAGAGATACATGGAATTCTGGCGAAAAATGATCTCCCATTAAAAAAAATTCCGGAACCTTTGAGAAGGGAATATGATGCCTATGCTGACGATCGCGGAATTGATCTGTTAAGATTAATCTTGGCAAAGGGAGAAAAAAATTGAAAATATTATTAATAAACCCTCCTGTCAGAGAATGGGCTAAACCCAACGTGTTCCCCTTAGGCTTGGGGTACATAGCATCAGTTTTGCTTGCAGACAAACATGAGATAAAAGTCCTTGATATAAATGCACAAAGGCTAAGCAAAGATCAAGTTGAGAATGAAATAAGGATAAGCCAATATGATGTTGTTGGCATTGGCGGTATAGTAACAACTTATAGATATGTGAAATGGCTGGCAGAAGTATTAAAAAAACATCATCCTGACAAACCTCTTGTTATTGGTGGCAGTGTAGGGAGTTCCATTCCGCAAATTATTCTGGAAAAGAATCCCGTTGATTATGTATGTATTGGAGAGGGGGAAGAAACGGTTGTAGACCTGGTTAGAGCAATTCAGAATAATGATGATATTCCGGGGGTTAAAGGGATTTGGTATAAAGATGATAATGGGAAAATACATAAAAATGTCCCTAGATCTCCCATAAAGAATTTGGATAAAATCCTTTTGCCCGCGTGGGATTTATTTCCCATGGAAATTTACCTAAAAAATCCGATAGGTGCTCCCAATAGAAATAAGTGGATCGATGGTTTTGATTCAGATTCCGTGCAGTTAACTATGAATTTATACGCTACCAGAGGATGTCCTTATAATTGTATCTATTGTTACCACGATTTTATGGGGCATGGTTATCGATATCGTTCGCCGAAAAGTATTATTGAAGAAATGCAATTGCTTTATCAGAAATATGGGGTTTTATATTTCCATTTTATTGATGATGAATTTGTCGTTAATAAAAAATTTGTATTTGAATTTTGCAAATTGATAATGGAATTCAGCAAAAAAATAGAACATAAAATAACTTGGGGTTGTACTGGAAGGGTCAATCTGATGACCGAGGAATTAATTAAAGCCATGTGCGACGCTGGGTGTGTGCTGATCGGATACGGGATCGAATCCGGCAGCCAAAAAATGCTGGACTTTATTGATAAACGGGTTACTGTTGAAGAAGCAAAAAACGCAATTCGCTTAACTATAAAACATATTGGCTGGGCTGATTGCTCTTTTATGATTGGTTATCCCGGGGAATCCAAAGAAACCATTCAAGAAACTATTGATCTGTGTAAAGAATTGGCTCTAACTCCGGAAGTAATTTTCTTTTTAACGCCATATCCTGGAACCGAATTGTATAAAATAGCGTTAGAGCGGGGGAAAATAAAAGATGAAGAAAAATATATCCTGGAACTTGGGGAACAAGGAGAAAAAATAAGAGTTAATTTTACCGATTTAAGCGATGAAGAATTATATAATATCCAAACCGAAATGATCAAAGGGCTAAAAGCCTGGAATAGGATAAAACATGCGGCATAAAAATAGCAAAAATATTTTGTGTATTATCCCGGCAAGAGGGGGCAGTAAGGGGTTGAAAAATAAAAATATTATGCCAATTATGGGCAAACCGCTTATTGGTTATACCATTGAGGCAGCTTTGGATTCCAAATTAATAAATAAGATCGTTGTCTCAACCGATGATGAAAAAATAGCAAAAGTCGCGAAAAAATATGATCAACAAGTTGTTAAGAGGCCTAAAAAATATGCGACATCCACAGCCCCCATTGAACAAGCGCTTCGACATGCGGTTGAATATGTCAAAATAAAAGAAAATTATGTTGCTGATGCCGTTGTCTGGTTGCAGGCTAATGTGCCGATTCGAAAAAAAGGGCAAATTGATAAAGTTATAAATTTGCTGCTATCCCGCAAGGCAGATTCTGCCGTCACTTTGAAAGTGGTTTCGCAATATCCGCAATGGATGAAAATAATAAACAAAAAAAACATAATTTCTCCGCTATATCCAAAGGTTAAAGAATATCGTAGGCAAGATATTAAGTCTTATTACCTATTGGATGGTGCGATAATAGCGATAAAAACTGAAGTTCTTATGGGGACCAAAAATATGAAAGGCGCTCATGTCTATTTGGGTCGAAAGATTGTAGGTGTTGTTGAAGAAGAAAAATACAGTATTGAAATTGATAATAGAGATGATTATGAATTGGTCAAATATCATTTAAATAAGAATATATGTAAGGGGTAATTATGAGATATTGTAAAAAATGTATCATGCCTGATACCCGGCCGGAACAAGTATTTGATAAGGAAGGAGTTTGCGATGCTTGCCGGTCTGCCGAAAGAAAAAACCAGGAAATTGATTGGAGGCAAAGGCGTAAAGAATTCGAAGGTATCTTGGACAAGTACCGCTCCCCGGATGGTTCCTGGTGGGACTGTATTATTCCCGTTAGCGGAGGTAAAGATAGTTGCCATCAAGCTTATACCTTAAAGTACGAATTTGGCATGAATCCATTATGCGTGAATTTTGTTCCCTGCGAAATGACAGAAGTCGGGTTGAAAAACATATTATTTTTAAGAGATTTAGGTTTTGACATGGTTCAAGTTGCGGCTAACCGGCAGACTTACCGGAAAATGGCCAGAAAAGGTTTTTTTGACCTAGGAGATTGTTGCTGGCCAGAACATATCGGTATCTTTACTGGTCCTCCGAGAGTGGCAGTCCAATATAGAATTCCGCTCATTATTTGGGGAGAGAATTCGCAATTTGAGTATGGTGGGCCAGCTTCTAAGCGGAATAATAATTTTCTTGATCGTAATTGGTTGGAACAGTTCCAAATGTCAGGATATAGGATTTCAGACCTGTATGATGAAGGATTTGACAGAAAAGATCTTTTGACTTTTAAATATCCTTCCGATGAGGAAATAAAAAATGTGGGAGTGACAGGATTGTTCCTGGGATATTATATAAAATGGAACGCTAAAGAGCATTTGCAGAAAATGCTTGATCTTGGTTGGAGCGCCAATCCGGAAGGTTCAGTGGAAGAAGCTTATTATGATTATGAAAATCTTGATTGTAAATGGGTTGGAGGGCTCCATGATTACATGAAATTCCTTAAGTATGGTTATGGGCGGGCAACTGATCAATTGTGTATTGAGATAAGACATGGGCGGATGACCCGCGATGAGGCAATCTGTAATGTAAGAAAATACGAAGGCCGGGTTCCCAAAAAGTATTTACCGGATTTCTTGAGATTTATTGATTGTACGGAACAAGAATTTTATAGAACTCTTGATAGGTTTACCAATAAAAAAATATTTTTAACCAATAAGAACGGCAGTTTTGTCAGGGATAAAATGGGAGATATCATAAAAATTGATTACGGTTATTGATCTAAAAATAGGGAATATAGCGAGCGTAGGCAACGCATTGAAATCATTAATGGTTGATTATGTTATTTCAGATAAGTTTGAGGACATTAGTAATGCTGATAAGCTGATTTTTCCTGGGGTGGGAAATTTCTTTGAGGCAGCTAAAAGGCTGAAAACCTCAGGGATCGATAAAATATTAAGAAATAAAGTGCTTATGGGAAAAACGCCAATTCTGGGAATTTGCCTGGGTATGCAGCTTTTAGCAAGTTACGGAGAAGAAGGTGGAGGAGCTGAAGGCTTAAACCTGATACAAGGGAAGGTGGCGTTTCATCGTGCCTCGACCTTTCCTTTGCGATTACCGCATATTGGGTGGAATGATGTGAATGGTTCGGATCTTAAATTATTTGATAGCATTAAGAATGGATCCTGTTTTTATTTTGTGCATAGTTATGAGGTGCTCCCTCTCGAAAATGTCCAGATAGCGTATTGCAATTATGGTGTTGATTTTGCGGCGGCAGTGCAAAAAGATAATATAATCGGTGTTCAGTTCCATCCCGAAAAGAGCCAAGAAGCCGGATTGAAAATATTGAAGAATTTTTGCGAAGGAAATTTCTAATGCTGCGACATAGAGTTATTCCCCTGGTTTTATTGGATGGCTATGCGGTGGTAAAAACCATTAAATTCGAGGTAAGGCGCAACCTCGGCAATCCTATTGTTGTCTCAAGAGTTTACAATAGTAGAAATGTGGATGAGCTTGTTCTCCTTGATATTGATGCATCAAAAGAGGGAAGGGAAATAGATTATCATACGGTTAATGCGGTTTCTGCGGAATGTTTTATGCCTTTGACCGTTGGTGGAGGATTGAGATCGATCGAACATATAGCTCAGACCCTTGCTGCTGGAGCTGATAAGGTATCTTTAAATTCAATTATTTTTGAAGATAAGGGTTTTTTAAAAAAAGCGGTTTCGATATTTGGCAGCCAGTGTATAACTGCATCAATCGATATGAAAAAGGACGAGTCCAGTAAAAATACTTTATATTCTCATTCCGGAAAGCTGGTTAATTTTAGCTTAGATGAAATACTGGAGCTTTTAATAAGTTCAAAAGTGGGAGAAATACTATTAAATAGTGTTGATCTAGACGGTGTTATGACTGGATACGATTATGATCTTGTAAGGTATATTTCTGCTGCCACCAACCTGCCAATAATTGTTGCTGGAGGCGCGTCCTGTCCCGAAGACTGCGTTAAAGTTATTAGAGCAGGGGCAGCTGCTGCCTCAGCAGCCAGTATCTTCCATTTTACCAGTTACACTCCAAGGCTCTGTAAGGAGGTCATGGCAAAAGAAGGGATCCCTGTAAGGTTATGATTATTCATGTTTAACTATGGGCTTAAATTGTGGTCAATTAATGAAAACTATTTACCAATAGCAAAGTCGTTGTATGCTTCTGGCCTCTATAATTATATAGAACTTTATGCTTTTCCTGGTTCATATGAAAAGCTCATAACTGCTTGGAAATCCCTTGATATTCCTTTTATTGTTCATGCTCCTCATTGGAGAGATGGGATAAATCTGGCGAGTAAAAAAGATAAAGAAAAAAATCTTTTTTTAATAAAAGAAGCGCAAAAATATGCTGATTCACTTTGTGCTGATAAAATTATCGTTCATCCTGGTATTGCCGGAGATATAAAAGAAACCATGCGGCAATTAAGAGAAATAAATGATGATCGCATATTAATTGAGAACAAACCATATTATGCTTTGGATAATGGCCTGATCTGCAATGGGACCACTCCCGAAGAAATAAAATTTGTTATGTTGGAAACCGGAGTCGGTTTCTGTTTTGATATTGGTCATGGAATTTGTTCCGGAAATGGCCATAAGGTGGAACCTTATGGCTTTATAGCTGATTTCCTGACGCTGAACCCCGCCATGTACCATTTGTCTGATGGGGGTTCTAGTGATTTTCATGACCAGCATAAGCATTTGGGTTTTGGAAATTATGATTTTGGCCGGATCTTATCTTTATTGCCGCCTGACGCAATAATTACGGTTGAAACGGTAAAAGATTCTTCAGCCAATTTAGATGATTTTATTAGGGATATTAATTATCTGAGGAAATATGAAGGAAATTAAATTTAGGAAAGTACTTGCGGAAGATTGTGATGACGTTTTTCGCTGGCTAAATGATAAGGAAACGCTAAACGCAAGTTTTCATTCTGATCCGGTTCCCTATGAAACCCATAAACAATGGTTTGCGGGATCGTTAAAAAATCCCCAAAGGCATATTTACCTGGCAGAAGAAAAAGATGGGAATAAGATCGGAGTGGTAAGATTAGATAGAAGTAATGAACAAGTAGCAGAGTTCGCCATTAATCTTGCTCCGGAGATGAGAGGAAAAGGGTATGGGGCGGAGTTAATTCAAGTAGCTTGCCGAAGATTTGTTTCTGACATTGGCGGGTGTTTTTTTCTTGCGCGAATCAAAAAAAGCAATCCCGCTTCGATTAAGGTGTTTAAAAAAGCCGGTTTCTTTGAAATCTTTAATTACAGTGATGCAAAATGGGGAAGCGTTATAGCTCTGGGTAAGATAGCTGAAGTCTAGGTAATAGTGAGGAGTATAAAAAGATGAAGGAAATAACCATCTCCGGGATGAAAATTGGAGAGGGATGCCCTCCTTTTATAATAGCCGAAATGTCCGGCAACCATAATCAATCATTGGCTCGAGCCTTGGAAATTGTTGAAGCTGCGGCAAAAGCCGGAGCGCATGCTTTGAAACTTCAAACTTATACTGCCGATACTATGACCATCGATCTACAAGTCGGAGAATTTTTTATTAATGACCCGGAAAACATATGGAAAAATAATTCTTTGTATCAATTATACCAAAAGGCCTATACTCCATGGGAATGGCATAAGCCTATTTTTGATAGGTGTAAAAAACTTAACCTAATTGGGTTCAGTACTCCTTTTGATGCATCTGCGGTGGATTTTCTGGAATCGCTAGATGTTCCTTGCTATAAAATTGCTTCATTTGAATGTGTTGATATCCCATTAATTAAAAAGGTGGCCTCAATCGGCAAACCAATGATCATTTCAACCGGAATGGCAACGCTTGAAGAAATACAAGAAACCGTAGATATTGCAAGAAAATCCGGCTGTAAAGATATTATTTTGCTAAAGTGTACAAGCTCATATCCTGCAAGTCCAAATGAATCAAATATTTTGACCATACCGGAAATGAAAAAGCGTTTTAAATGTCTGGTCGGATTGTCTGACCATACTATGGGCATTGGTACCGCTTTGGCAAGTATTGCTTTAGGTTCAGTTATCATTGAAAAACATTTTACGCTTTCCCGCGCGGAAGTGGGGGTTGATTCCGAACTTTCCATGGAGCCGGAAGAAATGCGTCAGTTGGCAATTGAAACTGAGCGTGCTTGGCAAGCATTGGGAGAAATTAATTATGGTCCAACCGAGCAAGAAAAAAAATCATTAATATTCCGCCGTTCCCTTTATGTGATCCAAGATATGAAAATCGGGGATATTTTTACAGATAAAAATCTGAAAGCAATCAGGCCTGGATTGGGATTGTCTCCAAAGTATTATGATGATTTATTAGGTAAAAGAGTGTCAAAGGATATGAAAAGAGGAATGCCGACCACCTGGGATATAGTAAGAGATACAGATTGATAACACAAGACAAGAAATGAATAGAATTGACAGGAATAGGTGTGCATTGACAAAGAATAGGATTTTTTATTATAATGAAAACAATGTTTGATCGCGATAAATTACATATATTACCTCTGAATAAACGGAAAAATAATTTAGGTCTTTCCGCGGTTCTTGAAATTGGATCAAATCATGATCTTGCGAATAAAGATGAATGGCGTAATGTAGCTAAATATATCATTGACGCAAAAAGAAAAAAAAGATCAATAATTTTGATGATGGGAGGACATGTAATCCGATCGGGTGTACAAAAATATATTATTGATTTGATGGAAAATGGTTTTATTACGCATTTGGCAACAAACGGTTCAGGAATGATACATGATTTTGAATTGGCTCTGATCGGTGCGACAACGGAAAGTGTTGCCAAATACATAAAAATGGGACAATTTGGGCTTTGGAAAGAAACGGGCATAATTAATGATCTTATAAATGATGCGTTTATAGAAAATTCTTCTGTTGGCATGGGTGAAACAATTGGCAAAGCAATTTATAATGGCTATTATCCCAATAAAGGTTTTAGTATATTTGCAGCTGCACACCGATTAAACATCCCCATTACCGTACATGTAGGAATCGGCTATGATATTGTACATGAGCATCCCAATTGCAACGGAGCGGCAACCGGAGCGCTTTCCTACAATGATTTTTTGAAGTTCGCAGCTTCAGTCGAAAAGCTTCAAAATGGAGTGGTTATGAATTTCGGTAGTGCTGTAATGGCTCCTGAAGTATTTCTTAAGACGTTAAGCATGGCTCGAAATATTGCAATACAGCGGAAGAAATTAATAAATAAATTTTTGGCAGTGGTTTGTGATATTTATCCCTTGCCGGATGATTATACTAAAGAGCCCTCAAAAGCTGATAGTCGTTACTATTTTCGCCCCTGGAAAACGATGTTAGTAAGAACTATTGTTGATGGAGGCAAAAGCACATATATTAAAGGCAGACACGTGGAAACAATACCTGCTCTTTGGCAGGCAATAAAAAATGAAACAAAATAAAATCACGAATATTCAGGAAATGGCTAAAAAAGTAGTTGAATATAGGTCTATGGGCAAGAAAATTGTACATTGCCATGGTTGTTTTGACCTGATGCATCCTGGGCATATAAAATATTTTCAAGCATCAAAAAATATGGGCGATATTCTGATTGTAACGGTCACACCCGATAAATTTGTTGATAAAGGGCCTGGACGGCCCGTGTTTAATGAACAACTTAGGGTGGAGAGTATTGCGGCTCTTGAATGTACGGACTTGGTTGCCATAAATTGCTGGCCAACAGTGGAAGAAACGCTTAAATTATTTCGGCCTGATATTTATGTTAAAGGGCAAGAGTTTGAAAAACTGGAAGATAAAACCGGGAAAATCCAGAAAGAAGCAAAAATAGTAAAAGAGATTGGCGCTGAATTGCGATTTTCTCATGAAATAGTTTTTTCTTCAACCAAGCTGCTGAAACAACATTTTTCTTTTGATCCAGGAGAAATTGATGGAAAATAAGGTATTATCCCTTGAAGCTTTGATCGCTAAAGTTAAAGAATTGAAAGAACAAGGGAAGAAGATAGTTCAAAGCCATGGAGTTTACGATATCATTCATCCTGGGATTGTTCAACACTTGAAACTAGCAAAAGAACAAGGAGATGTATTGGTTGTTACGATCATTAAAGATAAAGATGTCCGTTTGGGTCCCGGTCGTCCTTTATTCAATGAGGAATTAAGGCTGGAAAATATGGTAGTGCTACAACCGGTTGATTATGTTTCCTTAGTTGATGAAAAAGGGCCCTTCGATTGCATCCGGTTAATTAATCCTGATATTTTTGCTAAAGGGATGGCGGTCAGAGATCGGGATCATGCTATTCATGGGGGAATATTTCAGGAAGAAAAAGAGTATAATTTTGGCAAGATCAGGATCTTCGAAACCGAAGGATTTACTTTCCATACCCAGCAATTAGTCAACAATCTTTTAACTGTTTATCCTGAAGAAACAAAAAATTATCTTAAGCAATTTGCCAATAAGTATTCGTTTAATGATATTTCTGACCAGATAAATAAGCTAAAAAAGTTAAAAGTCCTTTTGATCGGAGATGGTATCATTGATGAATATCATTATTGTGATGCTATGGGAAGATCATCCAAGGCGCATCTAGTAGCTAATCGATATTTAAATCATGAGATATTTGCAGGCGGCGCTTTTGCGATAGCTAATCATTTGTCGGGATTATGTAACCATATCCAGCTTGTTACGCTTCTTGGCAAAAGTGATTCCAGAGAAACGTTTATCTCTAAAAATCTGAGATTGAATGTTAAGGCGAAATATTTTTACAGAGAAAATATCCCTACCATAATCAAGAAACGTTATATAAATAATTATTCAAGCCAAAAATTATTCGAAGTGAATTATTTAGATGACCAGTACATTAACGACCAAGAAGAGCGATCAATAATAAAATATCTTAAGAAGGTTATCCCAAAATATGATGTTATCCTTATCTCCGATTTTGGACATGGATTTATTACAGAAGAAATTATAAAATGTGTTGGTCAGTATGCCCGTAAATTTGCGGTCAATACTCAGACTAATGCGGCTAATTCCGGCTATAATTTGATAACGAAATATAAAAAACCATATTATATCTGTCTTGACGAAGTAGAGCTTCGATTGGCCGCTCAGGAAAAACATAAAAAAATCGAAGATGTGGCGATGAAAATCAAGAAACAGGTAAAGGCTCAAAATTTAATAGTTACTTTAGGCAAAAAGGGATCTATGGGGATCGGAAAGAAAAACGAGAGGAACCGAACCCCCATATTTTCAACTAAGGTTGTTGATACAATCGGTGCGGGAGATGCATTTTTTGCTTTTACCGCTCCATGTTTCGCAATTGAAATGCCAATGGAGATAGTTTCATTTATTGGCAATGTAGTTGGAACTTTAGCTGTTCAAATCGTAGGCAATAAAAAACCCGTGGAAAAGTATGAAGTTTTAGAGTTCATGCATAATTTATTAAAATAACAGGAAGGTAAAGATGAAAAGTCCAATAATAAAGTATTTTGAAGAAATGACTGGCCTGATGAATTCAATTATTGTCATAACTGATAAAAAAATATTGGATCTTTATCAGGGAATAAAGGCAGCTTGCTGTTTGATCAGAGAGATCGGCAACAAAGGAAAAAAAATCATGTTTATCGGTAACGGAGGCAGTGCGGCGATCGCTATCCGTAGCTTTGGCCGTTTCCCGAATATTCTAAAGGAGGGAATTTAATATGGGAATAGGCCGTCAGGTACTAAACTTAACACTTTCTTTGTTCAAGGATCAACAATTTAAGGATTTTAAAAGTGTAGTAGAACTGGGATCTCAAGATATCCACGGTGTATCAGGGTTTGAAGTAGCGACTGTAATGAATCAAGCCTTGGGAGTTTTACCGCCACAAGATGCAGATTCAATTGACGCGGAATGGTTCTACAAAAAATTAGGTTTTGAGAAATATAAGTGTATCGATATGGATGGTCGCCATAATGCGTTGGCGTTCAACTTAAATGAAGATATTTCCTTAAAATATGGGTTTAAGGAAAAATTTGATTTGGTTACTGATCACGGGACAACGGAACATTGTTTTGATCAATTTAATGTTTTCCGCAACGCACATAACTTATGCGCTAAGGGTGGAATAATGATTCATGGCTTGCCTTTTCAGGGACATATAAATCACGGTTTATTTCAGTATCAACCTGCTTTATTCGATGCTTTAGCTGCAGCAAACAATTATCAAATAATTGGTATTTATTTGAATATAAATTCGGGGACTGGAGATATCTCCACATATAGTAATGAATTAATGAAGTATATAAAAATGGAATTTGGCACAACTAATTGCATGTTGTTAGTGGTAATGAAAAAAATAGATGATCAGGAATTTAAGATTCCATATGATGGAATGTACTTTGAATGGCCGGACGCGCAAAAAACGCGTTTTACAAAAACCCCAATTAGATATTTTCCGACCGATCATTATCAAATCGATCCACTCAAAATTGTCAATTGCCTCCCTTCGAAAACCTTACTTAGGCTTGTAGCTGGTAGGATTTATCATCGCAGCAAAGCTTGGCTTAAAAACGGGGGAGAAAGGGTGAAATCATGATTAAAAGTGTATTGATAACTGGGGGTGCGGGATATGTGGGTTCAGTGCTTGTCCCAAAGCTTTTGGCAAATGGATATAAAGTTAAAGTTGTTGACCTTTATATCTACGGGGAAAATGTTCTTGATGATGTTAAGGATGATCCAAACCTAAAACAGATAAAAGGCGACATAAGAGACAGGAAACTTCTTGTGCAGGAACTAGAGGGAGTTGATGCTGTTATTCACCTTGCTTGTATATCAAATGACCCCAGCTATGAACTTGATCCAGCTTTAGGGAAGTCCATTAATTATGATGCTTTTGTTCATCTGGTGGATCTCTCAAAAAATGCAGGGATAAAAAGATTTATTTATGCTTCGAGTTCCAGTGTGTATGGCATAAAAGAAGAAGAAAATGTTATCGAAGATTTAAAACTTGAGCCTTTAACCGATTATTCTAAATATAAAGCTTTATGTGAAGATTATCTTTTAAAACAGCGTTATCCCGGTTTTGTTATATTGATACTGCGACCCGCAACCGTTTGTGGATATTCGCCAAGGCTGCGTTTGGACCTTTCGGTCAATATTCTGACTAATCATGCGGTAAATAATGGAAAGATTATGGTCTTTGGCGGTGAACAAAAGAGACCCAATATTCATATTGAAGATATGACGGACTTATATGTGAAAACCCTTGAGTACCCCGACGAAAAAATTGAAGGTAAAATATTTAATGCCGGTTATGACAATATGAAAATAAAAGATATCGCAGAAATTGTACGGAAAATTGTCTGCGAAAAAATGGGAAAAGTAAATTTGGAGATTATTACCACTTTATCTGATGACAATCGTTCGTATCACGTATCTTCGGAAAAGATCAAGCAAGAGTTGGGTTTTCAAGCCCAAAGATCAATTGAGCAGGCAGTTGCGGATCTTTGTGATGCGTTTAATGCAGGGAAAATAGCAAACCCAATGCAGGATATAAAATATTATAATATAAAGACGATGCAAGCTATCAATTTAAAGTAATAAACATTATGAGTACGATTGCATTTATTAAGCAAATACTGAAAGAGCATTCACGGCGGCTTTTGCTGACTTTGGCGCTTTTGTTTGTACTTAGTATTTTCCAAATGAGCTCTCTTTTAACCCTTGTTCCGTTAATAGACTTAATTACTAAGCCGGATCTTAATGGTGCCAGTTCGATAACTATGCATTTAGTGGCATGGATGAAATGGTTTAGTTTGCCAGTTACAATTTATAGCATCATGATTTTGGTGTTGAGTTTTATGGCAGTGAAAGCATTGCTTCAGTTGTTGCTTTCGATCTTAACCCAAAAAATCAAATACGATCTGATTAAAAATGTGCTTTGCGGTACTTATGATCGTTTTTTTAATGCAAACTGGAACTTTTTTGTCTCTAATGATCAGGGCACTTTAGGGAATACGTTTATTAAAGAAACGAATTCTGTTGGGGAATCTTTTGGCTGTGTTACAACGTTGTTTGTAAATTTATGCCAATTACTGCTTTATTTTGCGGTTGCTTTTAGTATCTCCTGGCAACTTTCTTTAATTGTAATAATATTAAGTATTATTATGGTTTGGCCCTTTATGTTGCTTGGGAAGTTAAATTATAAGCTTGGCCGAATTGCTTTGGAGACAGCAAATCAAATGTTTGGATTATTTAATGAAAACATGGGGGCAGCTAAAATTATAATTGGCTTCGGAGAGCAGAAACAAGGCATTCGTTCTCTTGAGGAAGCCGTAGATAAACATGTGGCTGCAGCCCGAAAAGTCCAGGCAATAGCGCTAGGCACTCCAATTATTTTTCAACCAGCGAGTATGGCCATTCTTTTCTTTTCAGTTTTAATATCGCGCATTTTTCTTAACTTACCGCTTTCTGAGTTAACCGTAGTCCTATATTCCTTTTATTCTGGTATGCCGCTTATCGCTAGTACCCTAAGTATAAAAAACTCATTATTAACGTTTTTTCCTGCATATCAACAGGTAAATAAGTTTCGTTTATTAGCCGAAAATGCTATTCAGCCATCGGGCGATGTTTTATTTGAGCATTTTGATGATCAAATTGTTTTGAACAAAATCAATTTTAGTTATCCAGGCCAAGATACTGTTCTGCGTGATATTGATGTGATTATCCCCAAAGGAAAAATGATTGCTTTTGTTGGAAAGAGTGGGGTTGGAAAGTCAACTTTAATAGATCTTTTGTTGAGATTCTATGAGCCTACATCGGGTTCTATATTGATCGATGGTGTGAATTTGAAAAAACTTGATGTTCTTTCTTGGCGGCATAAAATAGGATATGTGCCTCAGGACGCCATTCTTTTTAATATGAGTGTTCGTGAAAACTTGAGATGGGCAAAAGAAAATGCAACCGATGAGGAGATATCTCATGCCTGTGAAATGGCTAATGTGGATGATTTTATACAAGATTTACCAAAGGGCTTAGATACCATTGTTGGAGACCGAGGAGTTCGTTTATCCGGCGGCCAAAGACAACGAGTTGCTTTGGCACGGGCAATCTTACGCAAACCGGAAATAATGATATTGGATGAGGCTACAAGCTCTCTTGATAGTCATTCTGAAAAATTGATACAAGAATCGATTGAGAACATATCTCATAAAACTACTACGGTAATTATCGCTCATCGCCTTTCTACCATAGTTAATGCTGATTGCATTTATGTGATTGAGGATGGAACGATTATTGAAAAAGGAAGTTTTTCGGATTTGTGTGCCAATAAAGGACATTCTTATGAACTAGCGAAGATACAGGGGATGATTTAAGATTGAGATGTTGAGATAAGGAAATATTAAGTGAATAATAAAACTACAGCGAAACATATACGGGAAAATATTATTAATATGGCAAATCATTCAAAAAGCCCGCACGTGGGCTCTTGCCTCTCTTGTGTTGACATCTTAACAGTGCTTTACTTCGGTGTATTAAAAATGAGACCTTGGGCTAAAAGAGACATTTTTATTCTAAGCAAAGCCCATTCAGCAATGGCGCTATACAGCGCTTTGGCCGTTAAAGGGATTATGAAAAGCAGCTTTTTAAAAGGCTATTGTAAGAACAATGGTACTCTGCCAGCACACCTGGATAAATTTACCGCAAAAGGGATTGAAACGTCGGGAGGATCATTGGGGCATGGCTTCAATCTAGGGCTTGGCATGGCGTATGGTTTTAAAATAAGAAAAGAAAAAAGAAAAGTATTTGTTTTAATCGGTGATGGCGAGTCGCAAGAAGGTTCGATTTGGGAAGGGGCCTTCTTTGCTCCAAAGTTAGAACTGGATAATTTTACAGCGATTACTGATTACAATAATTTGCAAGGATATGGTCGGCCAAAAGATATTTGTCAGTATGAGCCAATAGTAAAGAAATGGGAATCTTTTGGCTGGTTTGTCATAGAAGTTGATGGCCATGATATTGAGCAGCTCAAGAAGGCAATAAGAACAGTTGCCGAAGGTAAACCCAAAATGATAATAGCCCATACTACTAAAGGGAAGGGCGTTTCTTTTATGGAGGATCAATTGATTTGGCATTATTATGTGGTTACTGACGCACACAAGAAAGCAGCACTTAAGGAAATACTATGAGAAACATATTTATTAACACGATATTAGACGAAACAAAAAAGAATAAAAATATATTTATTGTATCTGGGGATGCCGGTTTAGGTGTTTTTGACAAACACAAAGATGAATACCCAGATCAATTCTTAAATATGGGAGTAGCTGAACAGAATGCTGCAAGCTTTTGCGCAGGACTTGCGCTAACGGGGTACAAAGTATATTTATATAATATTATTCCTTTTTTGTTATATCGTTGTTATGAACAAGTTAGAAACGATATTTGCTACCAAGAGCTTCCAGTAGTACTGGTTGGGATTGGAAGCGGCATAACTTATGCTCCTCAAGGTATGACCCACTATTCAATTGAGGATATTGGAATAGCTCAAACCTTGCCAAATTTGACGGTCTTTTCGCCAATTGATCCAGTTGAAGCAAATGCTGTGGCTGAGTATTCTTTAAAGAGTAAAATGCCGGTTTATGTAAGATTGCCAAAACGAGGAGAGCCAGATATTCATAAAAAGGAAATTAAAGATATTACTATGCCTCAAGTTGTTGCTGAAGGAGAGGATATTGCAATAATTTTTCATGGTTCAATTAGCATCGAAGTTGTGGCGGCTGCCCGAAAGTTGAAAAAAAAGAACATAAATCCTATGTTGATATCAGTTCCGATGGTTCAACCATTGCGTTTTAAAGAATTAGAAAAAATGCTAAAAAATATTAAGCAGGTTGTTTGCGTAGAAGAACATTATAGCAATTGTGGATTAAGTAGCATATTAGGCAGAGAATCCTTGAAAAAATCGTCAAAATGGAAGCTACATTTATTAGGTATTCCAGTCAATTTTATACATAAGATATTAAAAATGGAAGCAATGCGGGCATCATTTGGCATATCGGCTGACGCAATTGCGAAATACGTTGTGAAAATCAATAGGGAGGGACAACTTGGAATTGGGCATAAAAGGTAAAAGAGTTTTGGTTACAGGTGCTAGCCAAGGAATTGGCAGAGAAATTGCGCTTGCCTTTGCTGGCGAGGGATGCAAGGTCTTGGCGATAGCGAGAAGAGAAGATAGGCTGATTGAACTAATAAATGAGATGGGGGGAGAAAAGGAAGGGCATTTTTACTATGTCGGGGACATGTTAGAAAAGGAAAATCCAAGCAAAGCAATTGAAGTCTTGACTCATGGAAAAGAGGACATTGAGATTGCAATCCATAATATAGGTGGAACGTTGAATCTAAAAAATCCCCTTGCGTCAGTTGAGGAGTGGAATAAGGTTTGGTTCAACAATGTGGGGGTTGCAATCGAAATGAATAATCTTTTGATACCAAAGATGCAAAAAAAGGCTTGGGGAAGGATCATTCATATTTCTTCTATCTCCGCTGAATCAGTTCGCGGTTCAACTCCTTATGCTGCCGCCAAGGCATACTTAAATGCTTATGTAAAAGGAATTGGTCGGTCATTTTCGCAAGATGGGCTTGTTATTTCTGCAATTATGCCGGGAGCAATTTGGGAAGAAGGCGGTCATTGGGATAATATTAGAAAAAATAAACCTGAAATCGAAAAAGATTTTTTAAGACACCATCATGCTATTGGCAGATTAGGCAGAGCAGATGAAATTGCGCCTTTTGTTCTATTTATGGCTTCAAAATATGTAACTTTTGCCCAAGCTGCAATAATTCCTGTTGATGGAGGTACGATGTGATTTTAATTTATGAGACAGAAGAAGGGAGATTTAAATGGTTCAATATCCTTTAACATTTAGAGCTGCGATTTTGGAGCAAAATAACCAACCCCTTAAAGTGGATATTGTTACCTTTGGCGGGCCGCTTGAAATTGGCCAAGTACTTGTGCGCATTCACTATAGTGGAATTTGCGGGAAACAAATAGAAGAAATTAGAGGAACAGGAAAACCCGACCCTTATTTGCCGCATATGTTAGGACACGAAGGAAGCGGTGTGATTGTTGATATAGGTCCCGGAGTAAGAAAAGTTAAGAGTGGCGATAAAGTTGTTGCTCAATGGGTTAAAGGGAGCGGAATAGATTCATTAACGCCGATTTACACAAGAAAAAGCCAGCGCATTAATGCCGGCTGGATTACCACTTTTAACGAATACGCCGTCCTTTCAGAAAATCGGGTAACCAAGATCCCTGATGATTCAGATTTGTTGTCTGCTTGTTTGCTTGGTTGTGCGGTAACCACTGGCGTTGGAGTAATTATTAATGAAGCGAATGTTCGGCCAGGAGAATCAGTTGCAATTGTTGGTTGTGGCGGGGTTGGTTTGAATGCCATACAAGGGGCGGTATTAGTAAATGCAGCTCCCATTATTGCAATTGACAACAATAAGGACAGCTTAAAAAGGGCCAAAGATTTTGGTGCTACCCATTTTATCGATTCAAGCTCACAGGATGTTATTCATGAGCTGCGGAAAATAAACGCTGGCGCCAATTATGTGATCATTACGGCTACAAATGCCAAAATAATGGAAACGGCTGTGCAGCTTGGTTCCTTTCCTGGTTCGGTCTTCTTTGTTGGAGTTCCTAATGTCGGAACCAAAATAAACGTTAATGCTTTGGATCTACATAGACGCTTAATGCTGACTGGATCTTTTGGAGGCGGGTGTGTCCCAGATCGAGACATTCCTAAGTATTTAGCATTGAATAAAAATAACAAATTAAAGCTAAAAGAACTTATCTCGTCAATTTTGCCTCTTGAAGATATTAATAAAGGGACAAAAGAAATGAGTATGGGTAAATCTGGCAGGATTGTAGTTGATATGACAAAAGATGTTTAAATATCTTGTTTTAAATATAATATCAAGAAAGTTGAAATGGATTAGCAAGATTAATGATTAAAAACAAATTAAAAGTAGGACTAATTAGCGTTGTAAAGGAAGGGGATTATCTCTATGAGCAAGAGATACATCTTGGCTTAGCTGCCATTGGATCCTTTTTGCGAGAAAAAGGATATGAGGTTGAGTTTAGATTGTGCTTACCAAATAAAGGGGAAAATGAAATCGATCATGCTAGTGAACTTGAAGCAGATATTTACGGCTTCCAGTTGAATATTGTCAATTATTGGCAGGTCCAATCGATTGTAAAAAAAATAAAAGACAGAGACCCAAAGGTGATTACTGTTTTTGGCGGGCCATTTTTAGCCTCTTTATCGGAAAGAATCCTGCAAAATGAGGCAATGTTCGATTTCGTTGTTATTGGCGATGGTGAATATACTGTCCTTGAGCTTCTCCAAAATTTAGAGAATAAAAAAAGTGATTTTTCGGAGATTACGGGTCTAGTTTGGAGAAACAGCTCAGGATTAGTGATCAAAAACGAAAAACGCAGTGTGGATGAAAATCTGGATGTTTTCCCTTTTCCTGCTCGCGATTTTCTTGAGAAGGCAATGGTGGATGGCAAATTAGTGGAAAGTATAAGGATTTCTACCTCCCGAGGTTGCGTAGCTAGTTGCAATTTTTGTTGTGTCAATCTATACAATAAAGTGCAGAAAGGAAGATCATGGAGGGGCCGATCCCCTAAGCATGTGGTTGATGAACTTGAATATTTGGCTAAAAACTATGGGGCGAAGGTCTTTAATTTTGCCGACAGTTCATTCGAAGATCCTGGCGAATCAGGTAAAATCCGCGCAGCTGAGATTTGTAATGAAATAATTCGAAGAGGCCTCCCAATTTCAGCAAAGATCTACATGCGATGTGAAACAATGAAAACCGAAAAGGATATCGAATTGTTAAAACTATTTAAAAAAGCGGGAATTGATGTAATTATTCCTGGTGTTGAAGTTGGATCGTCTGAGGAGCTCAAGCTTTATGGAAAGAAAGCAACATTTGAAGATAATTTAAAAACAATAGAAATCCTCAAAAAGCTGGATCTTTTTTATATTTTACCAGGATTTATAATGTTTGGGCCATATAGCACTTTAAAAACGGTAAGAAGCAATATTCAATTTCTAGCAAGCTTAGAATTATGTGACAATATTATGCTTTTAGGTAATGTTTTAATGCTTTTACGCGATTCAAAGATATATCAAATGTTAAAAGAAGAAGGACGTTTATTAGAAAACGAAAGCAGATTCTGGGAATTGCCAAAATATAATTTCATGGATCAGAAAATAGAGACTTTGTCGAAACATTGGAGATACGGCAGCATTTTTAATCATTTTCCAGATGTATTGAAGGTAAATAATCTGCAAATCAACATTGGCAATTTAATTTCAAGAATGAATAATCCTATGAACGCAAAGATTGCATTTGCTTTAGCTAATGAATTTAAAGTGTTTAAGTTGAAACATTCCAGCTTGAAGGCGATTTTTTCAAAATTGCAGCATGAATATTTTATTAAAACAATCGATATTATTGAACGAAATTGTTCAAGCAAGGAATTACAAGAAGCTGCAAAGGAAAACTTTGGAAACACCTATAGTTGTTATTTGCCTGACTATTCAAAATTATACAATGAGTTCTTGGAAAAGGTTAAATCAAATAATTTTAGTCTCAGTGGTTTAATATTTAATGCTTTTCATTCTGCCATGAACGAACAGGATATTGAAGAATTTAGTACTAAATAATATTGACATTTTATGTTTAACAGGATTAATTAAATATATAAGGAAAGGGGGCTGTATTCTATGATAGAAAAAATTACGAAAAAGATTAAATATTATTGTTTTTCTTTTTTGGCAATTTTTATGTTTTTGGGGCTAAATATCGCAGAAATATTTTTAAGGAAAAAAATAATATTTTGTACAATTCATTGTGATCGAATCGGAGCCCTGGCGATAATTACCGAATTGTTTTTAAGGAGACTAAAGAGCGGTAAATATTATGATAAAAACACGATTTATATTGGATTTTGCTACAATTCCCCGATAAGCAACCAACAGCTTTTAAAAATGTTCAGGAGAACTTTATTGATAGTTGAGAATAATGCCATTGAATATATATTTGCTAACACTTGGATGCGGAAGACAAGATATTTTTACGGCTTGCCAATAACTTATGATGAGTTCTATGAATGCAACAATCTTTCCTCTACGCTGTTATTTACTGATGAAGAGAAGCAAACAGGCAAAAGACTTTTAGCAAAAATGGGGATCAAGGAAAATGATTGGTTTGTCTGTTTTCATGCCCGGGATTCGAAATATTTGGCAAATATTCATCCGGAGGTTAATTATAGATACCATAATTTTAGAGATTGTGACATTGATAATTATTTAAAAGCGGCTGAATATATTGCAGAACAAGGGGGATATGCTATTAGGATGGGAGCAGTGGTTGATAAGCCTCTGCCTAAAAATCGACATCCTCGAATAATTGACTATGCGACGGATTATCGTTCTGATTTCATGGATATATATTTAATTGCACATTGTAAGTATTTATTAGGGAGCACAACGGGAATACTTACGGTAGCTACAATATTTTATGTGCCGATTGCTTGTGCTAATTATTTGCCTCTTCATGACTCTCTGATGAGAAGTTGCGATCAGTTTATTCCAAAAAGGATCTGGAGTAATCAAAAAAATAGATACTTGACATTTAAAGAAATTTTTGATATTGGGGCAGAATCTTTTTATAGTCTGGAGGAATTTGAGTCCCGAGATCTGAAGGTTTGCGAGAATTCTCCCGATGAAATATATGAATTGGTGCGTGAAATGGATATGAGCTTAAAAGGGGAATTTATTCTAACCCCTGAAGATGAAATGCTCAGACAAAAAATTCGTTCTCTCTTTAATTCAAAACCATCCATTTATCACAGTCCCGCTAATATTAACACGCATTTTCTTAGGCAAAATAAAGAATTACTAGAGGGCATAAAATTATCTGACAAGAAGGCAGAAGTTGAGTAGAGGTAAATAAAAGGAGGATTTGTGGAGAAAAAATTTGAAAGTATTTTTGTACATCCAAGCGCGGAAATAATTCCAGGGGCAAAGATAGGAAAGGGAACGAAAGTTTGGAACCAGGCGCAAATAAGGGAAAGCGCAATCAT
Source organism: uncultured bacterium (assembly GCA_964528395.1). Taxonomy (GTDB): domain Bacteria; phylum Margulisbacteria; class WOR-1; order CAZGTC01; family CAZGTC01; genus CAZGTC01. The sequence goes on along the minus strand of CAZGTC010000002.1, from coordinate 44,644 downwards.
TGGCGAAAATTGTATAATTGGGAAAAGTGTTTATATCGATCAGAATGTCAAAATTGGTGATCGAGTAAAGATTCAAAACGGAGTTTCCGTTTATTGTGGAGTGGAACTTGAAGACGAAGTATTTTTAGGCCCTTTTTCCACGCTAACAAACGACCTTTATCCAAGAGCTTTTGATCCTAATTGGCAAATTTATAAGACTTTGATCAAGAAAGGAGCTTCTATTGGCGCAAATGCAACCGTGATTTGTGGCAATGTTATTGGTGAATATGCAATGGTAGGAGCGGGGACAGTTGTTGTGAGCGATATACCGGCATATGGACTGGTTTTAGGTAATCCGGGAAAATTATACGGCTTCGTTTGTGTTTGCGGCAGAAAATTAGATTCTATTGTAGAAGAAAAAAAGGACGTTGTTTTATTTAAATGCCAGCATTGTGGAAAAAATATTTCTATACCTGCGGAAAATATGAAATTGAAAAAATCTTTAAAAAGAAAAATGCTTGAAAAGGATGCGGTGTAATGAAATTAAAGGGTAAAAATATATTGGTTACCGGTGGCGCCGGCTTTATTGGTAGTCACCTTGTTGATAGGATCATTCAAGATTCTCCTGCAAACTTGGTAGTGGTAGATAATCTTTTCCTCGGCAAAAAAGAAAACTTAAATCAGGCAATGCAAACTTTTCCATCCTTAAAGTTCTATGAACAGGATGCTTCGGATCTTGAAGCGATGGAAAAAATAATCAGCACCGAAAAGATCGAAGTGGTTTTCAACCTGGCAGTAATCCCATTGCCGACATCTTTAGAAAAGCCCCGCTGGACGGTTGAAGTGAATGTCGCAATGACAACCGTCCTGTGCGAACTGCTTCGCCAGGGAAAATATCAGACCCTCATACATTATTCTTCTTCAGAGATATATGGGTCCGCCCAATATGTCCCAATTGACGAAAAACACCCAATTCACCCTTGCACTCCTTATGCCGCGAGCAAAGCGGCGGCGGATCTTGTGGTAGTCTCTTATCAAAATACTTTTAATTTGGATACCGCAACTGTTAGGCCTTTTAATAATTTTGGGCCGCGGCAAAATGACGGCCAATACGCGGGAATAATACCTATAGTAATTAATAATGCCCTGGCCGGTAAGCCGATAACTATTTATGATAATGGGGAACAGACGCGTGATTTTGTTTTTGTGAAAGAAGTTGCCGACGCTACGGTACGGATATATGAGAACCCCGCTACGAGGGGGCAAACAATTAATCTGGCATCCGGCAGAGAGGTATCTATGAATACGCTTGTTCAGGAGATACTGAACATCATGAAAGTGGATGTGCCGATAACGCATAAAGAAGCTCGCTTAAGCGATGTTCGGCGCCATTGTGGCAGCATTGAGCTTGCAAAAAAAATTATTGGCTTCCAACCTAAAACAGCGTTAAAAGAAGGATTGATAGAAACTGTGGAATGGTATAAACATGGGAAATAATCCAATAATTCGTTTGGCAAAGCCATATTTTGATGAAGATGAACTTAATGAAGTTAAGTCAGTATTAGACTCAGGATATCTAACCCAAGGGCCAAAAGTTGAAAAATTTGAGCAAATGGTGGCAGATTATGTTGGGACAAAGCATGCCATTGCAACTACTTCCGCAACAACAGCCTTGCATTTGTCGCTTGTAGCTTTGGGAGTAACACAAGGAGATGAAGTTTTAGTCCCCGATTTTACTTTTCCTGCTACTGCTAATGTTGTTGTTCAGCAGGGAGCCAAACCGGTTTTAGTTGATATTGATCTGACCACTTTTACTGTTAATATTGACGATTTAAAGCGGAAAGTTACTTCACGAACAAAAGTCATTATGCCAGTTCATGCTTTTGGTTTGTCTGCTGATATGAACCCAATTTTGGAGCTGGCACGCGCCAAAGATCTTAAAGTTATAGAAGATGCGGCTTGTGCCATTGGTACCACTTATTATGGTAAGCGCTGTGGTGGTTTGGGAACGACAGGATGTTTTAGTTTTCACCCCCGAAAAGTGATTACCACAGGTGAAGGTGGAATGATTACTACAAATGATGAGCAATTGGCTGAAAAAATGAGAATGCTGCGCAGTCATGGTGGAAAAAAAATAAATGCTTATTATCAATATGAGTTAGCAGGTTTCAACTATCGGTTAAGTGATGTCCAGGCAGCTATTGGAATTGCTCAAATGCGTAAATTAGATCGTTTACTTGCAAGAAAACGCAAATTAGCCGATCAATATAGTCTGATGCTAAAAGATACAAAGGAAATAATTGTCCCAAAAGAGCTAATTTGGGGTGGTCATATTTATCAATCTTATGTAATTATGCTGTATGACACAATCGATAGAGATAAAGTAATTGAGTTAATGAAACAAAAGAATATTGAAACAACATTAGGAACATATGCTCTTCACGCCCAACCCTTTTACAGTAAATTGTATATTTACAAAATGGGAGAACTTCCTAATTCTTATCTTGCATTTTGCCAATCTTTGACATTGCCGCTCTACGACCAAATGAACGAAGATGATCTTTTATTGGTAGTTAATGTTTTGAAAGAGGTTTTACCCAGATGCCGGAAGTAAGGAGGCGACCAATGAAAAAGGCCAAGCAGATAAGCACTGTTTTATCTGATTTTAATAATAATGGAGGAGGAAGAAGTGATACAAAACTTCTTGGAGGCCTATTAAAAATACTTGAACTCTTAAAGATTATCAAAAAACGGGGATTTAAACGTATTTTGCCGTTTGGTGATTATTTTGTAGATAGATGGGAAAAAGCCAAAGAATTAAATTTTGGCGATGGTGCAAGTATTTATGACAGTAGTTTGGTCTTTGGAGATGTTAGTGTTGGCCGCCATACCTGGATTGGTCCGTTTACTGTTCTGGATGGGACCGGCGGTTTAGAAATTGGAGAATATTGTTCTATTTCAACAGGGGTCCAAATATATACCCATGACACGGTTGAGTGGTCAATTACTGGTGGAAAAGCGAAACCAAAAAGGACACCTACAAAAATTGGATCCCGCTGTTATATTGGCCCAAACACTATAATTGTAAAAGGGGTAACGATAGGTGATGGTTGTATTATTGGAGCAAACAGTCTTGTTAACAAGGATATCCCCACGGGAAGTAAAGCATTCGGTTCTCCTTGCCGTATCATAGGGAAGGTGGATTTATGATTGGTTATAGAAAAGATGTTAAAGCTTCAATAATAATGCCGATGCTCAATGAAGAGGAAAACATTCTCCCTGCCTATAAAAGGATACAAGAGTTAATGCAGAAACTGGGATATTCATGGGAATTAATATGTATTGACGATGGAAGTACTGATTTAACTTATGAAAAGACAAAAAGCCTAGCAGTTTCCGATCAAAGAGTTCGAGTAATCCGCATGTCGCGCAATTTTGGACCGCACGCTTGCATTACAGCTGGATTAAAGGTTTGCCAGGGAGATTTTGCATTTTCGGTTGGAGCCGACCTTCAAGAGCCAATTGATCAGTTGCCTGAATTTATTAAAAAATGGAAAGAGGGATATTCTGTTTTGTGGGGTGTGCGCTCCAGTAGAAAAGATCCATGGTTGACCAGAATATTTGCCGCTATTTTTCATGGACTTTTTGGATGGCTTGGAAACCTAAGTACTTTGCCAAAACAGGCTGCTTTTGTTTTTATGGATCGCAAGGTTATTAATGCTATTTTAAGGCTGCCCGAGAGAAATAGAATGGTCTGGGGCATGGTTGCCTGGCTTGGCTTCCGTCAAACACAAATTTTATGCCCTTTTGGCAATCGTGAAAGAGGGGCATCACGCTGGACTCTAGCCAAACGAGTACAATTGGCAATTGATACTTTCACTTCTTTTTCGTTTATGCCCATTCGTTTGGTATCAGCCATGGGAATTCTTATTTCTTTTTTAAGCTTTCTTTATGGGCTGGTCATCATGGTTGGAGTGATTCTTGGGATGATACATGTCCAAGGATGGGCAACTTTGATGATTACGATATTATTTTTATCCGGTTTGCAGTTGATTGTTACCGGGATGATCGGTGAATATACTTGGCGTGCATTGGATGAAGTACGCGGGAGGCCATTATATGTTGTTTCTGAAACATCGGGTTTCTTGCCAAATGAAATAAATGAGGCAAAAATATGATCAATATGCTTTCAACACTTTTAACTTTTATCGTCTATGTGGTTATTAGTGGGAGTGGATTAATAATATTAAAAATTGCTTTAAATGAAACCTCGTTGTCGCCTAAAAACATAGTGCAGGTGTTTTTGAGCGTTAAATTCTTGATCGGTTTTTCTATGTATGCTTCCAGCTTTTTGATGTTCATGTTTATTTTGTCAAAATTTAAATTAAATGTTGCCTACCCTTTGGCAACTGCTCTCTTTTTTGTTTATATAAGTCTTGCAAGTTATTTTATTCTGAAAGAATCTTTCTCGGCTCAACAGGTGATAGGTATTGTATTTTGTATGTTAGGCGTTATTCTAATTGGTTTAAAATGAAAATGATAAATAATTCTTGGATAAAAAATATTCTGATCCCTTTTTTATTGGTTGTTCCTATCCTGTGGTTTGTTTCTCCTGCAATTACCATGGGTACGGAAAATCTAAGGATGATCGCATATTTTGACAATGATGAAGCTTGTTTAGTTGAGTTTGCCGGCAAAACATATTCACAAGGATTAATACCTATACAAAGTGGTGCAGGATATCCGCAGTTTTTTTACTATATGGCGGGGATAGTTTTGGTTCCTTTTACTTTGTTAAAGGGTGTAAATTATCAAGCAATAGTTATTGGCTTAAGATGTTTAAATGTTTTAGTGGCTTTTTCTACTGTGATCTTTTTATATTTCTTTGCACTTAGATATTTAAAATCAATTTGGGCAGCAATTATGTGCTGTATTTTGCTAATAACGATGCCGAATTATTTGTCGTGGACAGTTAATTCCCGGCCCCACATATTAGCGGTTCTTTTTACTCTAGTAAGTCTTTTTTTCTGTTTTAAAATGGTGGAAATCGATAAGCCTAAATATTTTTGGGGAGCGGTCTTGTTTTCTGCTTTTGCTGCCGCCACCAATTTGTTGTTTGGGTTTGTCATGATTCTTGCTATATGGATAGCCAACACATATAACTCGAATAGGCTTCAAACTCCCCAACTTGTTGAAGATTTAAAATCAAAACATAAAATTGTTAGTTTTATTGCTTCATTCATTGTTGTTTTCTCAGCTTCGTTTTTCATTCTAGGTTTTTTTGTGCTAGTTAAGTATCAAGGATTATTTTATAGAAGTAAGCTCCATGGCGTCTATGATTTTCTTCGGATTAGAAATGTGCGGATGCTAATAGTTTTAGTTGCAATTTTATTGTTGATTGGCATCATTTGGCTGATAGTTAATAATTATTTAAGAAGAATTGCCAATAATGACAAATTGAGCCAGGGGTACCGATCATTATTTATTGCGAATTATAGTTGCTTAGCCCTGTTTTATATAGTTAGTGTGGTAGCAATTGTTTTTTTAGTCTTAACTCCAACATATTGGTTATTTCCTTTTGCTAGCGGCAAGGTTATAGCGAGTCAGTCTATTCTGACGACGATGAGTACTAGTGTTGATCCTGGAATAAATAAGCCGATCTTTGATTTTGACAGGTTTATCTGGCTTAAAATGCTTTTTGACCAGCAGCTTTTAGGCATATGGATTGGCTTAATATTTTTTTGCTATTTAATATATGAAATTGTTTTTCTGAAACGAAATTGGGCTCAGAATAAACGGTTTTTACTTCAACGAGGAATCATCTGGATTTACATGCTAACTCTAATGACTGTATTGGTTCTGTTATTTTCTCACAGACCGCATCATTATCTTTTGCCAATTGCTGTTATTTCAATATTCTTGATTTCGTATGGAATTGGGCAAATTATTGGCGCCGCAAAAATGCCATGGGCAAAGAATTTATTGATTATTATCTTTGGGTTGATCCTTGCGGCTGGGTTCTATAGTCGCGGTAACGAAATTATCAAGTTCAGGTCTGAAAAGATGGCAAAAACCAACGATGCGGCGATTAGTCTTGGCGGTTGGCTTATGGCACATTATCCGGGGAATATATCTTTATGGAAAGACAATGAAACGCTCTATATCCCACCGAAGTTTGTCCATGTTTACTATCCTTTAAAGCCGGACTTTGCCAACCTCACCGAAATTAGGAGGGTCAATCCCAACTTGTTTGTTTTAACTTCAGCGTCACTGGAAACTCAGATTATCGCTCTTTCACGAAGAGGCGCGATTTCCAGATATCAAAAGGTTAAGTCTGTTAAATATGGCCATGATTTTAAGGGGCTTAAGGAGATAACTGTCTTGGTGAAGAAATGAAACAGATAAATAATTTGGAAATTCTTGATTGTACTATTCGTGACGGTGGTTATGTCAATAACTGGGATTTTGATAAAAAACTTGTCAGGGAAACTTATCGCGCTCTTTCCAAGTCAGGGGTTGATTATGTTGAACTTGGTTATCACGGAACTGAAAAGTATTTTGATAAAACTAAATATGGTAGGGATAGATTTTCTACAGCAGATGATATAAATGATGTTTGTGAAGGGATTGACGGCGCCAAAGTAGCTTTAATGGTTGATCATGGCAAATTTGAATTAGATGATCTTCTCCAATATAAGGATACTCCTGTTCAATTGATCAGGACGGCTTTTCATAAAGATAAGATCGAGGATGCCCTGAAGTTACTGCTCAAAGTAAAAGATCTAGGTTTTGCTATTTCAGCTAATTTTATGGGGTTTGTTTCCTACTCTAAAGAAGAGCGCGTTCGGGTACTTTCTCTTTTAAAAGATATTCCCGTAGATTATGCTTATGTGGCTGATACTTATGGTTCTATGTTCCCTGATCAAGTTGCCGAATCTTTTTCCCCTCTGCAGGAGATTAAGCATATCAAATGGGGGTTCCACCCTCATAACAACCTGCAAATGGCCTTTGCCAATTCTTTGGCTGCGATCAAGGCTGGAGCGCAAATAATTGATAGCTCTGTTTTTGGCATGGGGAGAGGGGCGGGTAATTTGCCAACGGAGATATTATTGACTTATTTGCAGCGGTTACGACCGGATAAGTACAATGTTATTCCAGGGCTGAATCTTATTGATCATTATTTTAATGATCTTCATGCGAAATATGGCTGGGGGTACAATTTGCCGTACATGCTTTCTGGCAATTATGGCTGTCATCCGGATTACGCCAGAAATCTGGTTGAACGAAAGGAATATAACATTGAGGATATTTGGAATATCCTGGAAGCGATCACCGTCAATGAACCAGTGGGATACAAAAAAGAACTTGTTGATGCGGTGTTGCGAAAAGGTATCTTTGATAAAGAAATAATATCGGCTGGTACTAGGCAAGATTCTTCAGGATCTGAGAGAATGGCAAATAAAGTCACCTATGTTAACAGACATAAGGGCAGGGATTTCTTGGTCTTAGCTAACGGAGATACACTAAAGCAATGCCAGTCAGAAATCAACGCACTAATTGATAAGTATGCCCCGATCGTTATGGGGGGGAACTTTCTTGGCGGATTATTTAAGCCCCATTATCATGCTTTTATCAATAAAAAAAGGTTTGTCGATTATATTGATAGTGTGGCAGCAAACTCTAAGATACTTGTCGGCCAACATTTACCTCAAGCGATGATCAAGGAATATTATGCTGGCGAGTATGAAACTATTTATTATCAGGATTCACTTGAAAATCCTTTTGATATTAAGGCTGGGGTTATCACTGCAAATTGCCGCACTGTTGCAGTATTGCTGGCCGGCGTTGCCCTTGTTATGGGAGCGAAAAGGCTTTTTATTGTTGGCATGGACGGTTATATGGCAACTTCTGCAGAAGGGCTTTATCATTTTTATCAAGAGAAAAATGAGGCAGAACAGCTTGATGATCTGAAAGAAAAGCATAAATGGAATTTGTTCTATCTTAAACAGATTAATGCATTTATGATGAGTCATGGGGGAGAAGGTTTGCATATTCTTACTCCAACTAACTATAAAGAATTCTATAAAGGTATAAAAAATTATATTTAGAAGACAGTTGATATTAATAGGAGGGATTTAAATTATGGATTTAGGTTTGAAAGGTAAAGTTGCGATTATAGGTGGTTCAAGTAAGGGATTGGGGCGTAGTTGTGCTGTTTCTCTTGCCAAAGAAGGAGTTAATATTGTAATTTGCGCAAATGGCAAGGATACCCTGAAGGAAACAGCCGACTTTATTAGAGGATTAGGAGTATCGGTTTTAGCGTTAGAAGTAGACATGTCCTCAAAAGAAGATAATTACAGAATCGTTGATGAAACAATAAAAAAGTTTGGCAAGATCGACATATTGATCAATAATTCAGGAGGGCCCCCTGCCGGTACATTTTATGATTTCAAAGAGAAAGACTGGGGAAAAGCGTTCAATAGCGTGTTAATGTACGTAATCCGATTGTGTCAACTAGTAATTCCTTATATGAAAAATAATGAATGGGGAAGGATCATTAATTTAACATCGCTGTTTGTAAAAGAGCCTGACGAAAACTTGATCTTATCTAGTATATTCCGGTCAGGCGTTGTCAGTATGGCAAAATCCTTATCAAGAGACTTGATTAAAAGTAATATTACAATAAATAACATTTGCCCAGGGCCATTTAAAACTGATAGGGTAATTGAATTAATAAAAAAAACAGCAGAACAAAAAAAGATGACAATTACAGAGATAGAAGCTGAAGCAATAAAAAACATGCCTTTAGGAAGGTATCAGAACCCGAAAGAATTAGGAGACCTAGTTGCTTTTCTTTGTTCTGAGCTTGCATGTGGGATAACGGGAACAACTCTGCAGATTGACGGCGGAATTCAAAAAGCCTTATTTTAGAGTAGAGGGAGCAGAAAATGAAAACAAAATCAAAATATTTTAATTTTAATGAATTATCACAACAGAGAGGGTCTGTTTCTATTGCCGAGCACAGGGGATGGAACGGATTATCCATAACAAAACTTAAGATCTCAAAAGGAATCGAATTGTGGAAAACATTTGTCGCTTATACGGAAAATGATTTAACTGGTCAAGAAAAAATATTGCTTCTCACTCAAGGAATGCTCGAAATAAAATCCGAAGACTATAAATTTTCGCTAGGGCAATATGACGCAATGAATTTTTTCTCAAGACTTCAAGATCATCAAATGAGATGTTTGAAAGATTCAATCGCTTTTATTATTAGTGTTCCCAACGATTTAAAGCTTTTTACCGCCGGCAAGCCTATTCTTTTTAATTTTAAAAAAGATCTGGAATCGAGAAATCTTTGGGGAAACAAATGCATTAGTACCCCTTATGAAGGACACGGATTGACTTTGGTGTTATTTGAGCTTAAGGAAGATTTTAAATTTGAGGATAGAGGCCATACAAATGAGCAGATAACTTGGTTAATTTCTGGCTCAATGGATTTTTATGCAAATGATGAGCATAGAACAATGACTTCTGAGGTTGGAGTGGATATCGGTTTTAATCATGTTCACGGAGGAGTTTCGAACGGAGCAGTGGGCTTTGATGCATTTTTTCCTAAAAAGCAAGAAGTAAAATATAAAACAAAGGAGATTGAAAGATGATAGTTGCATTATTAATCGGCAGAGAAGGAAGCGAAGGATTTCCCGGGAAAAATATATACCCTATTTTAGGCAGGCCTCTCATGGCCTATCCGCTTTTGGCCGCACTTAATTCGAAATACATTGATGATGTGTACCTATCTACCGATTCAAAAAAGATGGAAGAGATAGCTTTGGGCTTGGGGGCTAAAATTATTAACCGGCCTCCAGAGCTAGCAACCAGTGAGGCCTTAGCTGATGATGCCTTTGTCCACGGATATAAATATGTAAAGGACAAGACAAAAGAAGAAATTGAAATGGTAGTGCTTTTATTGTGTAACGCGGTTATGGTTTTACCTGAGACCATTGATCAAGGGATTGAACTTCTGCGCAAACGACCAGATATTGATTCAGCCGTCACCGTCTCCGGCTATAATATGTTTACTCCGATAAGGGCCAGAAAAATAGGTGAAGATGGCCTTCTTCATCCATTTATCCCTTTTGATAAATTCGATGCTAAAATTAACTCAAATCGACAAACAAAAGATACTGTTTATTTTCATGATTGCGGAGTTTCTGTCGTTAGGCCAAGGTGCCTGGATAATATAAAAGAGGGACTTCTGCCGCAGAAGTGGATGGGGAAGAAAATACATCCATTGATCCAAAGCGGTGGGTTGGATATAGATTATGCTTACGAACTCCCCTTAGCAGAAAATTGGCTTAAAGAAAAAGGATTTACTGAAAACGATGTCCCGTATAAAAAATAAAATAGTTACATTTGGAGAAGTTTTACTAAGAATATGCCCAAGTGATCCTGGCGTGCGCTTAGATGTACCTAGTAAATACAATCTCTCTCCTGCTGGTAGCGAAGCTAATGTCGCGGTTGCTTTGGCCAATCTTAATCTTCCCGTAGAGTTTATAACCTCATTGCCTGACGATGCTCTGGGGCAAATGATAATTAAAGAAATAAGAAAGCATGGCGTTAATGTGAACAATGTAATTTTTCAACCTGGTCGAACAGGTTTGTTTTTTCAGGAAAGGGGATTTGGGGTTAGACCTTCTTTTGTGATTTACGATAGAGAGAATTCAACTTTTTCAAAAACACAAATGGGGAATTTTAACTGGCATTCAATTTGGCAGGGTATTGGATGGTTCCATGTTTCGGGAATTGTTCCGGCGGTTTCTAAGCAGTCCTGTTTATGTTTAAAACAAATTATTCAAAAAATGCCAAAAAGAAATATCTTCTCAGTAGATCTTAATTACCGACAAAAATTATGGGGCTGGATCAAAGGGAATAAAAATAAAATTAGCAGAATAATGACGGAAATATGTAAAAAGGCCGATTTGATATGCGCTAATGAAACGGATCTTTACGAAGTGTTCGGTTATGATAAAAAAATGGATTTTCATGCGACTGCGAAGGAAATATTCTCCTATTTCCCAAGGCTTAAATACCTGGCCATTAGTATCCGGCAATCTGAATCGGCGACAAACAATGTTTGGTCGGGCAAGTTATTTATAAGAGATAAAAGCTGTTTCGTTTCAAGAGAATACAAGCTCGATTCAATTGTTGACCGCGTTGGGACAGGAGATGCCTTTACGGCAGGGATAATCTATGGAATAATTAATTTTTCACAAAACCAACAAAAAATAGTCGATTTTGCAGTAGCACTATCGGCCTTAAATCATTCTACTTTTGGGGATTTTTCCTCGTTTACAAAGCAGGATGTTGATAATGTTTTATCTTCGGGTGGTTCGGGCAGAATAATCAGGTAGGAGTATTGTTTATGGCAAAAAAATATTTAGTTACAGGGGTGGCCGGTTTTATTGGATCGTCTGTAGCTCGAAGGTTGATCAATCTTGGCCACGAGGTATGGACTATCGATAATCTTTCAACGGGTTATTTAGAAAATATCCCCGAGGGGACGACCTTTATTAAAGGAAATTGTCATGACCAATTGATAGTAAATATGTTGGGAGATATACGATTTGATGCAATCTTGCATATTGCGGGTCAATCTTCTGGCGAAATAAGCTTTGCGAACCCAATTCATGATTTAAGAACTAATACCGAATCCACTTTATTATTAATGAAGCACGCATTAAAAATCGGATGCACAAGGTTCATTTATGCGAGTTCTATGTCTGTTTATGGCAAAGTTGAAGATGCTCCGATTGGTGAATCACATGAATGTCAGCCGCTTTCTTTTTACGGGGTAGGCAAATTGGCCAGCGAAAACTACATGAGAATTTATCAGTCATTAGGGATTGATCCAACCGCATTGCGTTTATTTAATGTTTATGGTCCAGGCCAAAACATGAATAATCTTAAACAAGGGATGGTAAGCATTTATTTGTCCTATTTATTAAAAGATGAAATCTTGCTGGTAAAAGGTTCTATGGAAAGATTCCGTGATTTTATTTATATTGATGATGTTGTTGATGCTTTTTTAATTTGTTTGAAAAATAGTCGATCAATTGGCAAAGTTTACAATGTGGGTAGCGGAAGAAAAGTTAAAGTTAATGAATTGATTGATGCACTACAGAAAAGTAGTGGTATAAGTAAGCCCGTGAAATATGAAGAGGGTACTCCAGGAGATCAAGCAGGCATCTACGCTGATGTTAGCAAGATTAAAGATGACCTTGGTTATGAATCCCAATGGTCTTTGGAAAAAGGATTAAATAGGATGATTGAATGGGCAAGGGGTAATCCATAAATTATATGTCTAAACTGCTAATTCTAAATTCAGATAAGAGCGACTTTCCGAGCAGCCTCCATATTAATGAGGATGTCTTTTGGCTTTTTCTTGGCAGGGATTATAAGCGATTATTAGAGCTAAAAGAAAAAGCCCTATCGCGATTCAAATATGTCGATTTGGGAGATATGTTATACGACTTGTCTTATCAAGCCAGACGCCAATATATTGACTATATCGCGTCATTGAGCACAAAATTTGATGATCTTCCCTGGTGGATGTCTACGGTTGCGGAAAAAAACACGATGAGTGGCCCGATTTATCTTTACGTTTGCTATTTAATGATTGTAAAAAATCTGCTAGCCAATGAGCTCAAGGATAAGAATATTTGTATTTTTTCTGAAAGCGTAGCACTTCTTGAAACTATAAGAAGGTCTGATTTTGTCAAAACCCGCAAAGTGGTTAAAAGATATAGTTATTATCTGTATTTTTCAGGTTTACTTGTGCGAGCGGTTTATAGGACGTTGAGATTTATTATCAAAAGTATCAGGCGGAAGATTGCGGCAATAAGAAGTAAAAAACATGAAAAAAAACCTATAATTGAAACCTTGCCGGAATTGTCAATTATCAGGACTTGGGTGAGCGGAAATAACTTGAATAGCAATGGGGATTTTAAAGATTTTTACTTTCCAGGCTTGCTTGAGTACATGGAACAGAAGAATATTAATGCAGTTATTCTCCCGATTGTAAACGATAGTAAAAATTGTTCATATATCGATGCTATGCACTGGTTTAGAAAAGCTCGTCTAAACTTTATTGTTCCCGAAGATTATTACTCTTTAATAAATTATATCATGACAATTGTTGTCAGTATTAAATCGGTTATTATAATGTTTAAAAAGTTTATTTTTAATGGTATTGATTTGTCGTTATTGTTTCAAACTGAAAGCATTAGTTGCATGCTTTTATGGGAAACGGACCAGGTTTTAATGCATTATTTTCTTCTTAAGCGGCTAAAAGAAAAGGGAGCAAAAATTAACAAAATAATAATTACATACGAAAATATGTTTCCGGAAAAACCCATAATACTTGCAAAAGCTAAATATTTTCCGGGCGTAAAAGTGGTTGGTTTCCAGCACGCTTCCTTATATCCATTATTACTATCTTCTTATACTTCAGAAAAAGAAATTGATGTGCTTCCTATGCCGGATGAAATAATCTGTTCAGGTGGATTTTTTAAAGATTTACTGATTTGTGAAGGATATCTGCCTGACAGGCTTCTGGTTGGTCCCGCATTGCGTTTTCAATACCTGTTAAAATTAGAACATAATTATATTCGCGAAGAAAATGATACGATATTAGTTCCTATAACTTTGTCGGAATCGAGCGCTTTAGAGCTTTTGGTTAAAAGCTGGAGCGCAATAAAAAATATAGATAAGTTGTTGAAAATATGGATCAAACCACATCCAATGATGAGTAGGTTGGAATTGCAAAATATTATTGCTAAAGTCAATATTCCGAACGGACATTACATGATAGTTGAAGGGAATATGGCTGATCTGTTGCCAAAAGTATCTTTAATGATTGCCACTGCATCCGCGACAATTCTTGATGCAATAGCATATGGAATTCCGGTTATAAGGGTCAGAAGCGATGTTAATATAAATCTTGACCCCATGGATTGGTTCCCGAAGAACGAATTGTATTTTGTTGCGCGGACGCCGAAAGAAATTGAGATTGAGCTTAAGCGCATATTCGCTCTTAAACCTAAACAAATTCAATGTCTTAAAGGTAACGGCAAAAAGCTGATAGAAGAATGTTTTTCTCCTATTACCGAAGAAACACTTGCTGCTTTTATAAATTAAAGGAGATTATATGAACAAACCAAAAGTTGTAATTCTATGTGGGGGAAGGGGAACTCGGATGAGAGAAGAGACTGAAATGCGGCCAAAACCGCTTATTGAGATTGGTGGCCGTCCGATACTCTGGCATATCATGAAAATATATGCTTCGTATGGATTCAACGAATTTATTCTTTGTTTGGGTTACAAAGGATTTCTGATTAAAGAATATTTTTTCCATTACCATGTTTTAATGAATGATTTTACTATTAAGCTGGATTCGCAGAGAGAAATTTTATTTCATAACCAGTGTGATGAGATAAATTGGAATGTTACGTTGATTGATACTGGGCTAAAGGCTCTTAAAGGAGCCCGGCTGAAGAAGATTGAAAAGCATATTGATGGGGAAATGTTTTTACTAACTTATGGTGATGGGGTAGCTGATGTTAATATTAATGATGTAGTGAATTATCATAAAAAACACGGTAAAATAGGAACATTAACTGGGGTCAGGCCACCTTCGAAATTTGGAGACATTGTTGTTGAGGGAGGGAAGGTTCTAAATTTTACAGAAAAACCGCAGGCTTCGGCTGGATTGATAAATGGGGGTTATTTTGTTTTTAATCGGAAAATATTTGATTATTTATCAGCTGAAGCAGATTGTGATTTAGAAATGGGAGCGCTAGAACAGTTAGCCCAAGAGCAAGAGCTGATGGTTTATGAACATAAAGGATCATGGGAGTGTATGGATACAGTCAGGGAAACAGAGCATCTCAATGAGCTTTGGAATAACAATCAGGCATTTTGGAAGGTGTGGAAATGAAAGTTTTAGTTACTGGAAATAATGGATATATCGGGAATGTTATGTGTCCAATGTTGGAAGAAAATGGATTTGAAGTGGTTGGGTTGGATACGAACTATTTTACCGATTGTTCATTTAAACAACGTAACAGTTCAATTAAACAAATAATTAAGGATATTAGGCAGGTTGCTGCCAAAGATTTTCATGAGGTGCAAGCGGTTATTCATTTAGCTGGTTTATCAAATGATCCGATTGGCGAATTGAATCCTGGCATTACCGAGGATATAAATTTAGCAGCATCAATTCGTTGTGCGCAACTGGCCAAACAGGTGGGGGTTGAGCGGTTTATTTTTGCTTCTTCTTGCAGTGTATATGGGATTGCAGAGGAAGGAAAATCAATAGATGAAAATGGCGAATTAAATCCAGTTACTGCTTATGCAAAATCTAAAATTGGGACAGAATTTGGACTGCATCCTCTGGCAGATGAAAAGTTCTCTCCTGTTATAATGCGCAATGCAACGGTCTATGGTAGTTCTCCTTTGCTTCGTCTTGATCTTGTAGTAAATAATCTTACGGCTTGGGGATTTACGACCGGAAAAATAAAAATTATGAGCGACGGAAGTCCCTGGAGGCCATTGATCCACATTCAAGATTTTAGCCAAGCTTTTATTGCTGCCTTGAAAGCACCAAAAAAATTAGTCCATGATCAGGTGTTTAATGTCGGACACAACAGCGAGAATTATCAGGTTCGAGAATTGAGTGATGCAGTAAAAAGCGTAATTCCAAATTGTTTAGTGGAATATACAGGGGAACATGGAGCAGATACAAGAACCTACAAAGTTGATTTTACAAAAATTAATACAATCCTGAAAGACTATTTTAAGCCAGCATGGAACGTTAAAAAAGGGGTTGAACATTTATTTGAAGATTATAAGAGATATGGGCTTGACTTTACTGTTTTTCAGGGGGAAAAATATATTAGATTGAAGCATTTAAATATGTTACAGAACCAGGGTAAGCTTGATAATAAATTCTATTGGGTTAAGTAATAAGGGGGATAATATGATAGAGGGCGTAAAAATCGTTCAATTAAAACAGATATCGGATGAAAGAGGCAAGATAATGCATATGCTCAAATGTAATGACCCTTATTTTGAGCAATTTGGAGAAGTGTATTTCTCGGTGGCTTATCCTGGTGTAATTAAGGGCTGGCATCTTCATACCAAACAAACCCAGTTTTATGCTGTTATTCAAGGGATGATTAAACTGGTCTTGTTTGATGAGAGAAATGATTCAAAAACCAAGGGGAAATTAATGGAATTGTTTACAGGTGAAGATAACTATCAGTTAATTCATATCCCTTTTGGTGTGGTCAATGGCTACAAAACAATTGGAGTAAAACCTGCGATTGTGGCGAATTGTGCCACCATACCACACGAACCGAATGAAATGCTACGCTATGATCCTTTTAAAAGCCACATCAAATATGACTGGAGCCTGATTCATAGATGAAGACAAAAGTCCTTATAACTGGCGGGGGAGGGATGTTAGCTTCGGCCATAGAAGAATTCTATGGCAAAAAGGAGGCGGAAGTAGTTGCTCCCACCTATCTTGAGTTGAACGTTTTAGATCGAATTAACGTAGGAGAGATAATTTCTACGTTTAAACCGGACTATGTTTTTCATACAGCGGCTTTACATGTCAATGATTGTGAAGAAAACCCAGAAATGGCATATAAATTGAATGCTTGGGCAACAGGTAATCTAGCTAAAGTTTGTGAAAAGGTTGGAGCTAGGTTTATTTATATTAGCTCTTGTGGTTATTTTGGTGACGAAATTAAGTATTATTCCGAATACGATCCTGTTGTTCTTAAAACTGTTTATGCTCGCTCGAAACATCAAGGAGAAGTATTGGCGATTAGGGAATGTGAAAAGACATTTGCTATCCGTCCCGGTCTATTGTTTGGCGGCAGTATCCGTCAACCAAAGAATTTTGCTTATCAGCGCTACCTTGAGGCATTAAAGAAGCCAATTTTACAGTCTGCTGGTGATAAGTATGGTTCTCCAACTTATGTTGAGGATTTGGCCTTAAAAATTGACGATATTCTTAAAGCAGATGTTGCCGGACTATACCATGTTTCTAACGGTGGAGGCTGCAGCCGTTTTGAATATGTGCAGAAAATTATCGAATCCTGTGGCTTGAAAGTGAAAGTTGAACCGGTTGATTCAAGCCATTTCCCGCGCAAAGCGAATGTTCCGGACTGCGAAATGCTGAATAATTTTAATTTGAAATTCCTCGGGATAGAATTGTTGCCGTCATGGGAAGAAGCTATTGAAAGATATTGCAAAATCATGGTGAAGGAGATTGATCATTAATAATTTTACCGTCAAACAAGCCAAGTCTGAAGATTTTGAAAAGATCTATCCATTGCTTTGTGAAATGGAGGGATCCGAATTGACTAAAGACGAATGGCGGCAATTATTTATTAATCATTATGGAGATCAGAAAGATTATTTTGGCCATATGGTTTTGGATAAAGGTAACCCTGTTGGTTTTTTGGGTTATTTCTTCAGCGAAAGATTAATAAATAATAAGATCGAGAAGTTTTGTAACATGACTACTTGGATCGTAAAGAAAGAATATAGGGGCCAAGGGTTGGGGAAGTTGTTGTTACAGCAAGTTATCGCTCTTAAAGACTATACAATAACTGATTTGACCGCCGCGATTGGTACTGTGCCGATGATAAAAAAATATGGCTTTAATATTCTTGAAACCAAATATAAGATAATCCTGCCGATGCCAAATTTAAATTTCCTCTCAAGCCAGTGCGTTCTTGAGTTAACTCCCGCGATAATAGAGAACCAACTGAACGTTATTGATAAGAAATATTATCGTGATCATCAGAAGAATAACTGTCTTCATTTGCTACTGAAAGTAGAGGAAGAGTATTGTTATTTGATCGTCAAAAAGGCTCGCTGGAAGAAAATGCGATTTGCCCAGATCCATTACCTCAGTAATCTGGATCTATTCTTGCGGCATGTCCACCAAATTAGAAATATGGTCTGTTGGCCATTACACGTCTTTGGCTTTATGGTTGAGGAAAGATTTCTAAGGGGTAAGGAGATCAAATATTCACTTAATGGCTTATGCACGGGTAAATTTTTTAAATCAAATTTGGTAGATAAGAAAGATATAACCGATAACCTTTATACCGAAATATTGCTTTTGAATATTTAATTGTGAATTCAAATAAAATGACAAATCAAACAAAGAAATATATAAAAAATGGGATCTTCAGGTTTTTAAGTATCAGTAGAAGTTATACCCTTTTTAATCAATTTTCCGGGATTGGGCATATTTTAATGTTCCATAGTGTTCGCCCAACGAATATAATGAAAAAATATCCTTTTGATTCAGATCTTGAAGTGTCGCCCGAATATCTTGAAGCAGTTATTAGGTTTTTTATTGAACATAATTATATTATTATCTCATTGGATCAACTATGCGACATTTTGCAAAACAGCAAGAAATTAGATAAAAAGTTTATAGTTGTTACTTTTGATGATGGGTATGCTGACAATTATTTTTATGCTTACCCGATTTTAAAAAAGTATAATGCTCCTTTTACGATTTATGTAACTACTGGGTTTGTCGACAGAAGTGCTATTATGTGGTGGCATTTGCTTGGCGATATTGTTGCCTCAAATAAAGCTATAACGTTTCAACTGCGAAGACAAGTATTTCAATTTGATTGTTCCAATTTCTTTGGTAAGAAAGAAGCATTCTATAAAATTAGCTCATTAATCACAAATAGTGATGAAAATCAGCATTTAGATGTATTGAAGGCAATATTTGATCCGTATGGCGTTGATTTGTATAAAATCACAGATGAATTGTCGCTGACTTGGAAACAAATTCAAAGCTTAAGCAATGATCCGTTGGTCACAATCGGAGCGCACACAATTAGCCATTATGCCCTGGGAAGGATATCAAAGAATGCTGCAATGCAAGAGATGCGCGGCTCAAAAGAAACACTTGAAAAATATATAAGCAAAAGTGTTAAGCACTTTTCATACCCGAATGGTGGTAAGGGAGACGCGGATCTAAGGGAGTTTGATGCGGCAAAAAACTGCGGATTTGATACGGCGACCACTACAAGACCAGCCAATATATTTTATAATCATTGTAACTTTTTGCACTCTTTGCCGAGGATTAATATGGCGGAAAATATGGAGAAAAATGGACTATTGTTTGTTGCTGAAGGTTTTTTGCATTTTAGGAATAACGGATTCAAAAAAGTAATCACGTTATAATAAAGGAATAAATATGCCAAATGTGTCAGTAATAATTGCAACTCATAATCATGCAAAATATTTACCGGAATGCTTAAATTCGGTAAAAAATCAGATATATAAAGATTATGAAATTATCGTTATAAATAATGGTTCAACTGATGAAACAGAAAAAGTTATTAAGGACTTAGAATGGGATCAATTACGCTATCATTACCAGAGAAATACAGGATCGGTTGCAGGTCCTAGGAATACTGGTATTAGTATGGCAAAAGGCAAATATGTTGCATTTTTGGATTCCGATGACTTATGGTATGACAATAAACTTAATGTTGTAATGCGATTCTTTAATGAAAACCCTGACGTAGATATAATTTCACATGATCTTATGGAAAATAATAATGGGAGAAGAGGCTCTGTTCTTAAGTCTGGCCCATTAGCCTCTGATATGTTTAAGGCTTTACTTATTGAAAATCGTTTGCTCGGGAGTGCAACAGTGGTTAAAGTAAAGGTTATTAACGATGTCGGCAAATTTGATACCGGCAAACAATATGTGCATTGTGAAGACTATGAGACTTGGCTTCGAATAGCATATAAAAGCTATAAGTTTGATTTTCTAAATATAGTTTTAGGTGAATATAGAATTCATGGTGAAAATTTGAGTAATGACCAAGAATTAGTTTTCAAAAACTGGATGAATGTTTTAAATAAGCATTTGCCTAATTATAAAGGGAAAAACATTCTGGATAGAAATATAGTATGTTTTAAAACAAAAGGGAATGCCCATTTTACAATTGCGAAGAGAAAATTATTATTATTCCGGAACAAAATGTGCAAAAATGGATAATATTTACACTAATGACGAATATATCATAAAAAATCCTTCACTGCATGAGGAGGATTCTCCATGGAAAATCGAAAAAGTTCTTCCTTTGGTTGATAGATTTATTGGGCAAGTCAATAAGAAAGAGATTTGTATCTTGGATGTTGGAGGTGGTGCTGGCTTAATCTTAAAAGCAATATCGGATCATATTCGACGAAAATACGGGATTAAAGTGAACAAATTCGCCCTTGATCTTAGCCCTGGTATGCTCAAAGCCCAAAAACAAAATAATAATGATTTATGCGGTACCTATAATGAAAACATCTGCAAAACTTCAATCGAAAATAAAAAATTCGATCTTGTTTTAATGGTTGATATTCTGGAGCATGTGCCCGATGACCTTGCGGCTCTCATAGAATTGGCTAGAATATCTAAATATGTTATTTTAAAAGTTCCATTGGAAACAAATTTATTTAGTAAAATCAAAAAAATAGGAAAAGGTACCATTGATATGCAGAGGTTGTCCAAAGAAAAATATGGGCATGTAAACTTTTATTTTTATTATCAGATAATTCATAAAATCAAAAATAATTTAGGGGAAAGTATCTTTGTTTCTAGCGCAAATGCCTTTGACTATCTTAGAAAATCGCAATATTACAATAAAACAATGTCGTTGAAATATAAACTGTTTTGCTGGGTGGCGGCGTCGCTATCGAAAATATTGCCGCCTAGTTTCTATCTTAATCTGTTTGGCGATTTCGCAGTTATTCTGGTGGAATCTTATTAAATATGAATAAAATAATCAAGAGAATATCTTCTCTTCTCGATCTTATTCTAATGCCCTTGACTTTTGCCAGTGCTCTTTTGTTCTTGGGAATTAGGAAAATTGGTATGCGAAAGATGATATGGAGCAAAAAAATATTTTTAAAAACGGGAATATTTCCTATAAGGGACCATTATTATGAGCCGCTCTTTAATTCAAGCCATTTAAGCAAATCCTTAAGGGTGGATAGGGTCTTGCCAGGCATAAAATTTAACGATAAGGAGCAGTTATCTCTGCTTGATAAATTTGGGTTTAATGAAGAGCTCTTAAAAATATCAAAAGAAAAAAAGGATGGTTTAGAATTTTATTATAATAATAATAGTTTTGGGGTTGGTGATGCTGAATATTTATATAATATGATCAGGTTGTTTAAACCAAAAAGATTAATTGAAGTTGGAAGCGGGAACTCAACCTTGATGGCTATTAATGCGGTTAGGCAGAATCAAAAAGAAACCCCCAATTATTCTTGCGAACATATATGTATAGAACCATATGAAATGCATTGGTTGGAAAAGTTGAGCTCCCAGATTATTAGAGAAAAGGTAGAAAACACAGACAAGCAATTATTCTCCCAATTAGAAGCAAATGACGTTTTGTTCATAGATTCTTCTCACATTATAAGGCCACAAGGAGATGTGCTGTTCGAATATCTGGAAATTTTGCCCATTTTAAAGCCGGGTGTTTTAGTGCATATACATGATATTTTTACTCCCAAGGATTATCTTGACGAGTGGGTATTAGAAGATATGAAGTTATGGAATGAACAATATTTATTAGAAGCTTTTATGGTATTTAATAACGAATATAGGATAATAGGTGCGTTAAACTATTTAAAGCATCATTATCCTGATAAGCTTTACGCTAAATGTCCAATTTTGGCGAATAAAGTAGATGAGGAGCCCTGCTCGTTTTGGCTAATAAAAGCTTGATCGTACAAGCGGGTTGATGGAAATTGTATGGAAAAGAATAGTGTAATATTAATAACATTTTATGATATAGATTCTTTGGCCGTCCATACTTTACATGCTGTATTAAAGAAAGAGGGCATTAATGTCCATTCGGTATTTTTTAAAAGCCTAAATATAAATGGCACAGCAAATATCCCAACGAGAGATGAAATTGCCGCTCTTATCGAATTAATAAATAAAATCAACCCTATTCTTATCGGTGTAAGTTTTCGTTCGACATATTTCAAATTGGCTTTCCAAATATCCAGCGAGATCAAGAAAAATATGGATGTTCTGGTTGTGTGGGGTGGAATTCATCCTACCATTAGGCCGAAGCAATGCATTGAACTGGCGGATATTGTTTGTGTTGGTGAGGGAGAAGAGGCAATTGTTGAGCTATCAAAAAAAATATTAAAGGGAGAAGAAATAGAAAACATACCGAATTTATGGGTCAAAAAGGCTGACAGGATTATTAAAAATGATTTGCGCTTTTTGATCCAGGATCTTGATACCCTGCCATTTTCCGATTTTTCAATGGAAAATAAATATTTTATCGAGAATGGGGAAATAACTTCTTTGGCGCCTCCAGTGCAAAGGACAGATTATTCCATTATGACTTCCAGGGGCTGCCCGTTCCGATGCACTTATTGTTACAATAATATTGCGCAAGAAATTTATAAAGAGAAAGGAAAATATGTTAGGCGCAGAAGTGTTGAGAACGTAATTAAGGAATTGGTTCAGGCAAGAAAGAGCTTTAAAAATCTTCTTTATATAAGTTTTTTAGATGACATATTCACCTTTGATATCAATTGGATAAAAAAATTTCACAAACAATATAAGCAATGTGTCGATCTCCCGTTTTACTGCCATATCCATCCGCGATTTGCCGATGAAGAAATGATAATGCTGTTAAAAGATGCGGGGTGTGCTGGAATGACTATGGGACTGCAAACCGGTTCCGAGGAAAGCAGGCATAATTATTTCGAAAGATATGAGACCAATGACCAGATCATAAGATCCACACAAATATTAGCAAAGCATCAAATAAAATGTGCCTATGATCTAATAATGGATAATCCGCTTGAGACCGATAAGCATAAAAGAGAGACCTTTGAACTTTTGTTGAGATTACCTCGGCCTTTTAGATTAAGCATTCATTCATTAACTCATTTTCCGGAGACAAAACTAACAAAATACCTTCTGGAAAAGGGCATAATTTCAGCAGATGATGTTGAGGATCAGAAACAAAAGTCTTACGAGAGATGGGTGCCTGAATTAGATCTAGATAGGAATAGCGAAAACCTATTTTGGGATAATTTGTATTATTTGACGCAAAAATGGTATCTCCCGAAGAGGTTTATTATTTGGTTAAGCAATATTAGTTTCCTGAAAAAATATCCTAAGCCCCTAACATATTTATTGAGATTAACTAGCTTTTCTATTTATGCCGTTCGTGAGGATTCAAAGATCGATGTGGCAAGGTGGTTGATCTTGTCGATCTTAAATAAGCCATATTTATTATTCAGAAAAAGATCATGGTTTTTGCTTTGGTCAAAAATTAATACCGCATTGCGTTCTAAAGGAGGTGAAAAACAAAGTGCCCAATAAGATATCCTTTGTTATTGCTACCGTTGATAGAGATGAACAATTGCAAAAGTGCATATTTTCTATTGAAAAGGCGCATGAAAATAACGCGAGTATACCTGTTGAGATCTTGGTGGTTATCCAAAAAGCAAAGCAGCCAAAGGAGCTTCGTCTTCGCTTTCCGGAAATAACAAATATTTATTACCTGGATAAACTGGGTTTGTCAGTGGCAAGGAATTTTGCGATTGATAAGAGCACGGGTGATTATCTGGTTTTTTTAGATGACGACGCATCAGTTGATGGGGATTTTATTGATGTATTATTGAAAAATATTTTGATGTATAGCAAAGTTAGCGCGTTTTGTGGCAAGCTTTGGGATCCTAACAAGCAGGCGCCTTTTATTTCCATTTTTTGCGATAACAAGTCAAAACTATTGCGACGATTAGACTATCAATATTTCATGGGCAGTGCCCATATATTAAGCAGAAAAGTAATTAAAAAAATTGGCGGATATAACGAACGATTTGGAGTAGGCTCAAAGTATTATTGTGGCGGTGAGGAATCTGAATATTTCATTAGGCTAAAGGTAGCTAAAGAGCAAGTATTATATTTGCCCGATCTAATTTTCTTTCATCCTATTATTCTACCAACTTACAAATACGCATATAATTATGGGCATGCTTTTGGTGCGATGATGGTTAAAAATTGTGTCAACGATAAATTCTATTTTTATGTTTATATATTCATTATTTTAAAGACAGTATCGAAATTGTCCGTAAGGTTATTACAAAAATTGTTTCTAAGAGAAAAATACAAGGATTTGAATGAAAGATATCATTATGATGCATGGCTGAGAGGGATATTAAAGGGCATAAAAGATTTCATAATTGACGAGCTATGATTTATTTGTCAGGGAGTAAATATTTATGATCGAGAATATTTTACACAATGGCGCTGTTATAGCCCTTATTATTTATAAGGATTATAAGCAGGACGGAATTCAATTTTTATCTTCCAAAGAAGACTCCCTACAACTTGGTTATATGACACGGCCAAAGGGATACCAAATATCTCCTCATATTCATAATCCTGTTAAACGTAATACTATTGGAACGCAGGAAGTTTTATTTGTTAAAAGTGGTAAAATCAGAATTAATTTTTATTCGAATGATCAAATATTTTTGGAAAACCGTGTTTTATCCGCCGGAGATATAATCCTTTTGGTTAGTGGAGGGCATGGTATTGAGATTATTGAAGAAGCTGAAATTATTGAAGTTAAAAATGGCCCGTTCATTGAAGATGCGGATAAAAGTCGTTTTAATAACCAGAAGGATAAATGATGATCCCAGTTAATCAACCATTGCTTAATGGGCGAGAGAAAGAATTATTGGCTAAATGTATTGAGACAGGATGGATTTCTTCGGATGGTCCTTTTGTCCAGGAGTTTGAGCAGAAATTTGCTGCTTATATTGGAGTTGATCATGGAATTGCGGTATGCAATGGGACTGCAGCTTTAGAAATAGCTTTATTTGCAGCGGGAGTCGGCAAGGGCGATGAAGTTATAATGCCGGCTTTTACAATCATTTCTTGTGCATTAGCAGCTGTTCGACTTGGCGCCAAGCCTGTTTTAGTGGACGCTGAACCGCAAACTTGGAACATGGATGTTGGACAAATTGAATCTCGATTAACTTCAAAGACGAAAGCAATCATGCCGGTTCATATTTTTGGGCATCCTGTTGATATGGATCCTTTGTTGTATATTGCCGATAAGCACAATCTTGTCGTTATTGAAGATGCAGCGGAAGTTCATGGTGCGGAATATAAAGGCAAGAAATGCGGAGGGATTGGGCATATAAGTGCTTGGTCGTTTTATGCCAATAAAATTATTACAACGGGCGAAGGCGGAATGGTGCTGACTTCCGACTCAAAAATGGCAGAAAGAGCAGCCTCTTATAGAAATCTTTGTTTTCGTCCTGAAAAAAGGTTCTATCATACAGAATTGGGATATAATTTTCGCATGACTAATTTACAGGCTGCTATTGGGGTTGCTCAGATGGATCGTATTGAAGAATTTGTTACAATCAAACGGCGCTTGGGAGAATATTATTGGGAGGGGTTAAGCAAGATTCAAGGGCTTAAGCTACAGATTGAAAAAAACTGGGCAAAAATGGTATATTGGATGTATTGTATTGAATTAGATAGTAGCTTAGGACTTACTGCAGAAACAGCTATGAAAGAGCTTGGGAAAAGAGGAATTGGAACGCGTCCATTCTTTTTGGGATTACATGAACAACCAGCTTTAAATGATTTAGGTTTGTTTAATGGAGAACATTATCCTATTACAGAACGAATAGCGCGACAGGGATTGTATTTACCCTCGGGCATGACTCTCACCGAAAAACAAGTTGATGAAGTTGTAGCTGCGGTAGGTACTGTTGTTGGATAAAAAGGAGCTTTAACATGGAAACAATTACCCGTAAAACTTGCCGTTTGTGTGGTTCAAGCGATTTACACGAAGTCTTTTCTGTTGGGGAACAATATATCAACGATTTTGTGCCAGAAGAAAGGATCGGGAAAGGGTTGAAAGCTCCTCTTGATCTAGTAATGTGTGGAAAATGTTCTCTTTTGCAGCTTCGTCACACAGCTCCCCAGGAATTATTATATTCTCGGTACTATTGGTACCGGTCAGGGGTAACAGATACTATGCGCCTTGCGTTAAGGGATATTACAAAAGAAATTGAAGCTATGGTGCCCCTTAAATCTGGTGATGTTGTATTGGATATTGGTGCAAATGATGGAACGATGTTAGAGACATATACTATACCAGGAATTCATCGTGTAGGATGTGAACCAGCAAATAACTTGGTAGATGCATTAAAGCAAAAAACTGAATATGTTATGCATGATTTTTGGAATTATGAACGCTATATGGAACTGGCTAAACAATGGGGTTTTGGCAAGGCCAAGGTTATTACAGCTATTGGAATGTTTTATGATCTGGAAGATCCAAATAAGTTTATTAAGGATGCTCAACGTGCCTTGGCAGACGATGGGATTTTTGTTGCCCAGTTGATGTGTTTGGCTCCGATGATCGAAAAGAACGATTTGGGAAATATTTGCCATGAACATCTAGAATATTATTCTCTCGATTCATTGAAATATTTATTCGAAACTAATGGTCTTGAGATGTTTAAGATTGAAGAAAACAATGTTAATGGGGGTAGTTATAGAATTTTTGCGCGGCATTACAAAGGCACCGGAATATCTTTTAAGGAAAAGTTTACCCGTGACGATATTATGGCTTTTGCCAAACGGCTAGAGGATAATCGTAAAAAATGTGTTGATTTTATTAGGGATGAAGTTGCAAAGGGGAAAAAAGTTTGTGTTTATGGGGCTTCTACAAAAGGCAATGTTATTCTTCAGTATTATGGTTTAGATAATAAATTGATTACAGCGGCAGCAGAACGTAGTCCTGAAAAATGGGGAAAGTATACAATTGGTTCTTGGATACCAATTATTTCTGAAGAAGAAGCAAGAAAAGCGAATCCGGATTACTTCCTTGTTTTACCTTGGGCATTTTTTGATGAATTCTATGTACGTGAAAAAGATTGGCGTTCGCGCGGGGGTAAGTTTATTGTTCCTCTGCCAGAATTTCGAGTGGTGGCATGAGTTTAATCCCGCTGCATAAATATCAAGATATTCTTAAAGTTTTGCCTATTCTTTGTGCAGATATCGTGGTTCAGAATGAAAATGGGGAGTATTTGTTAGTTAAACGTAACAATGAGCCTAAAAAGGGTGAGTGGTGGGTAATTGGCGGTAGATTACTTAAGGGAGAAACAATGGAGGAAGCAGTTGTTCGCAAGGTGAAGCAAGAAACCGGCTTAAAGGTGAAAGATTTGCGGCCAATTGGTTATTTCGAATTGGTGCAAGGGACTAATCCTTTTGGTTTGGAATTTGACTATCATTCCGTCAGTATTGTTTTTACGGCAGTCATTGATAATCAGCAGCCGATTAAGCTGGATGATCAAAGTCTGGAATATAAATTTGCGAAAAAGCTTCCTATAGATTTTATTATTAAACCGTTTATTAATGATGGTAAGGAGATAAAATGAAAAAAGCGTTGATTTTAGGTGTTACAGGCCAAGATGGTAGTTATTTGGCGGAGGTATTACTTGAAAAAGGTTATGAAGTTCATGGCATGGTGCGTCGAGCCGCAACAAGCAATACTCGAAATATTGACCATCTTCTTGAAAATGCGGAAATCTTTAATAACCGGTTTTTTATACATCGTGGGGACTTAGCTGATCCAACATCGCTTTATCGAATCATAAATACCGTCAAGCCCCAAGAGATATATAACGAAGCAGACCAGGATCATGTTAGCTGGAGTTATGACATGGTAGGCTATTCAGCTGATATTACAGGTGCTGCGGTTGGACGTCTTTTAGAGATAATTAGGCAGATTGATCCAAAAATCCGCTATTTCCAGCCATGTACTTCCAATATGTTTGGTTTAACCGATGGTCCAAAACAAAATGAGGATACTCCTTTTAACCCGCAAAGCCCATATGCTTGTGCTAAAACAATGGCATTTTATATGACCCGCTATTATCGCCAGGCTTTCGGAATTTTTGCTTCAACAGGCATACTATACAACCATGAATCACCTAGGCGCATGCCGGAATATGTTACACGCAAAATTACTCAAGCTGTTGCAAAAATTGCTCGTGGCAAACAATCCAAGTTATTGCTTGGCGACATGTCTGCTTGCATTGATTGGGGTTATGCCAAAGAATACATGGAAACCGCATGGCAGATAATGCAACTCAATAAAGCAGATGATTATATTATTGCTACAGGAGAATCACATTCCGTAAAAGAATGGGTTGATGAGGCATTTGCCGTAGTAAATCTTAATCCTGAAAAACATGTGGTTTCTGATCCAAACTTATTTCGCCTGACAAAAACATCTTCATTAATAGGGGATATAAGTAAGGCAAGAAACTCTTTTGGATTTGATCCTAAAGTAAGATTTAAAAAGCTGGTTAAACTTATGGTTGAAGCTGACCTGGAGAGAGAATGTTGAGTAATATTAAGATTTCTTTTTGTATGCCTACGCGTAATCGTGCTAATTTTATAGGCGATGCTCTTGAAAGCATTCTTTCTCAAGCTGATGATAATATTGAAATAGTTATTGTTGATGGTGCGTCAACGGACAATACGGCTGAAGTAGTGCGAAATTATCAAAATAAATTTAAAAATATAGTTTATAAGCGATTAGAAAAAAACGGCGGGGTTGATCGGGATATGGGTAGAGTCATTGAACTAGCGAGGGGAGAATATTGCTGGTTGTTAACGGATGATGATGCTTTAAAACCCGGAGCAATTGACAGGATGTTGAAAGAGATTCAATCAGGATACTCAATTTATTTATGCAATATTAAGTTTTGTGATGTGCATTTGCGGCCGATTAGGGATCGGTATTGGCTTTCAATAAATGTTCAGGATAAAGTTTTCAATCTCCAAAATCGAGATGAAATGATAGAATATTGCAACAAGGCAAATTCGATCGGCGCGCTTTTTAGCTATTGGAGTTCTATAGTGTTGCGTCGCGAGGAATGGGCTGTCAAAGGATTTATTGAAGAATTTGACGGGTCAGCCTATGCTCTCGCCGCATCGCTCCTGTCTTTTTTAAAACGACAATGCAGTTTGAAATATATCAGGGACCCTTTAATTTTATGGCGTGCGGACAATGTTAGCTTTCAGAATGAGGGTGGATTAGTAAAGAGATTTTTGCTTGATTTTGATGGATATTCAAGATTGGCGAATAAATATTTAGCTGATGATAAAGAAGTAGAAGCTGCTTTTTTAAAAGTTATGACACGTGAACACCCATGGTATACAATAATTAATGTTTCGGCTCACATAACTGACTTAAAACAATGGGAGCAGTTCAAAAGAAAAATGCTTAAATTTGGATATGAACCAGGAATACTGAATATCTGTTATGCCTTGGGAAGGTTTAAAACCCTTGTTTCTGTGGCTGTGACTATAAAGCGCAAGATTCTTAGAATTCATTGGTCAAATAGAATAAAATGATCATTTTATTAATTATTTCTTTGCCATTCTTGGCTTTTTGTGTAATGCATTATAATGGAAAAGACATATTGATTTCTTATGTCCCGATCGTATTACTGGTACTTAATTTATTAATGCGTAAAAAGGACACGAAAATATATTTTCCAAAAGAAGCTAGATATTTTGCACTTTGCTTTTTATTTATTTTTTCTGCCGTTATCTTTAATTATATTGCAGGCAAAGTATCAGAAAAAGGCATTAGTCAATTAATAATGCTTTTTATCTGCTTTGTATCATATTTACTCTTGTTAAACATCTTAATACATCAAAAGATCAATAAGATATCTTTATTCGTTAATATTTTTATATTGATTTGTGTTGCCGCATCGATTTATTCATTTTTACAGGTAATATTTCCTTATGATGTGACCATACAAAATTCACTTAGAAATGCCAATAATGCTTTTGCTATTTGGGATCCTATATATGTTCAAAACACCGGTCATTTTCCTAATGGGATTGGTAATTTACTTAGGGTTACAGGGTTTGCTGCTGAACCAAGTTTGTGGGCGGCTTTTCTTGTGGTGCCATTATGCATATTAATTCCGCGTTTATTTTATAAATTTAGGATCTATGATCTTTTTTGTTTTTTAATTATTTTCTTCTCTTTTTTCCTTACTCGCGGCAGGACTGGTTGGTTGTCATTAGTTCTGGCGCTAACACTCTTTCCTACTTTTATATTAAAAGGAGGACAAAGAAAATGGTTCATAATGTTTGCTATAATAATAATTTGTCTTGCTATATTCCTTTCATTATTTAGCAGCATTATTTCGGGAGAAGGAAAATGGTCTAGGGTTGAACGATCCCTGGGTATGGTAAATGCCTTTAAAATGTTTATGAGTAGCCCTATATTTGGAGTTGGATATGGAAAATTTTTGGCTAATGTTTCTAATATTAGCCCTTATTTGGGAGAAGGTGGTTCGAAAGGAACATATGCTTTTAATTCTTATTTAAGGCTATTAGCTGAAACGGGCATAATAGGTTTTTCTTTATGGGTTTTATTCCTAAAAACATTATGGGATAAATTATACTTACAATATAAATATGTTCAAAACAACACATCCTTGAAAGCCTTATGGATCGGGCTGGGATTGGCTTTTTTCTCGATCCTGTTCTCTTGGGTGAATATCGATGGGAACAACTTTATCTATATTTGGTTTATATTTGCATTGGTAGGTTCTTTGCCGGTAATAATTGAAAAACATTTAGGCGACATTGAGATGATTAAATAATGAAAAATAAACAATTGAGAATACCACTAATTATTTTTATGTTAGCGTTGCTTTTTAGGATTGCTGGCTCATATATTAAGGAAACATACTATTTTCATGCTCCTTTTATCCATTATGGCAATGATTTGTTAAGAGACGATCTTTCGGATTCACTTTTATATAATTATACTGCGAAATCCATTGCTAGTGGCCATGGCTATGCGATAAATATAAAAGAAATGTGTGTGACAGAAGTTCGCAGAAACGTTGTTGTTGTAGAGGGAGACAAAGGTTTTTTTAGACATAAAGTAGTCCCCCCTGTATATCCAATCTTTATAGCGATATTCTATTATATCTTTGGCATAAATACATTTTCTTATTTTGTGCCACAAGTACTATTAGGCAGTATTACTTGTTGCTTGGTTTATTTTGTCGCAAAGGATATTTTTAATGAAAAAGTTGCTGTTGTTTCGGCTTTGATGGTTGCTTTATACCCGGAGCTGATCTTTTGGGCTTTTATAGTTCGCAATGAAACGCTTTTTATTTTCTTGTTGGCATTGTTTTTTCTGCTATTTTTGAGAAAAGACTCAAAGCAGAATTATGTTTTTACTGTTGTAATGGGGATAATTTTAGGATTAGCCTGTTTAACAAGAATAATTATTATGTTTTTTGTGCCGATTATTTTTCTTTGGCAATATTTTCGATGGGAAGGGTCAAAAACGAAAGCTTTGATTTGGTTGTTTGTTTTTTTCTGCTCTTTTTCACTGGTTGTATTACCCTGGGCAGTACGCAACTATTTTGTCTTTAATAATTTTACACCACTTACGGATGAAGCTGGAACTGCCTTTCTGGATTATCCAAGCAACGTAGTTTATCCTTTCAACCCATCGGCAAACATTCAGACTAAATCCTATGTTAGTGCTTTCGTCGATTTTGTTTGGCACAATCCCTATGAATTTACTTCTAAAAGTCTAGAGCGATTTATAATATTTATGTCTCCTTTTACAAGACCAAACCATGACTTGGCAAAGATATATAAAGGGTTTACATGGATATTTATTTTTCCGGCATCTTTTTTGGGGATATTTATTTCGGCGAGAAAACAATGGGCTCGATCCGGGTTGCTGATCCTTTTTATATTTTATTATATCTTGATCCATAGTTTTATATTTGTTGATACCGGACTAGTTTATCGATATCCTATTTTGCCTTTTTTGTGCATTTTTGCTGCATATGCGTATTGGCTAATTTATGACAAATTAATGCCAAAAAAATCAATATTCGGGATTGAGAAATGAGGGCTTTTATTATTGATCTGATAGCCCGTATCCCTTTTATCCCTGCAAGATTAAAACATTATTTTTGTCTCCGCTTAAAATATTTAACCTTAAAGAAACTTATTAACTTCATTAAGATAGAATATTGTTTTTGGAGAAAAAAAGCTATTTTGAGCGGCTATCCTTATGAGCTTATTATTGAATCGACGAATGTTTGCCAGCTCAAATGCCCGTTTTGTTATGCGAGCAAAATTGAATCAAAGCAAGAAAAAGGATTTATTTCTTTCGCTCTTTTTAGATCCGTTATCGACGAATTGAGCCCGACTGCCTTACATGTTTTTCTGCATCTTCGCGGTGAACCATTTCTGCATAAAGAAATGTGTAAGCTTGTTAATTATGCTCATGATGCTAACCTGGGGACTACTATAAGTACTAATTTTTCCATGCCGCTTGATGAGAAACAAATTGAAGGCATTATTGATTCTGGTCTCGATACTCTTGTGATTTCGGCTGACGGGATTACCCCTGAAATATACGAACAATACAGAATTGGCGGGGATTTTAACCAGGTGATCGCCAATATTAAGTTGCTTGTGCGGAAAAAGAAAGAAAAAAGAAGCTTGGCCCCATATGTTGAGTGGCAAATTTTAGTCATGAAACATAATGAACACCAGCTAGAAGAAGCAAAAATATTCATTAAGGGGTTGGGCGTTGACTCAATCGCTTTTGGGCAGGTCAATGTTCCCCAGGGTGAAGAGATGTGGCTTCCGGATAATAAGCAGTATCGGGGAGGACGACTTTTGGATAAACCTGATTCTTTAATCAATAAATGTTGGTGGTTATGGCGTGCGGCTATCATTCACTGGGATGGGGTGATCGCTCCCTGTTGTTTTATTTATGACAAAACCAAACAATTTGCTGTTTTTTCCAGGCCGTTCAGTGAGATCTGGAATAATCCTTCCTATGTTGCCGCTCGAAATCTTTTTTCTCATAATAATATAGAACAATCTGTGCAAACGGCCTGCCATAGCTGCAATGTCACCAATCATAAAATAAACGGCAAATCATGAAAATATGCAGAATTACGTCAACTTTTTCGCCGTATGAAGGTGGCGGCGCCAATATTTTTGCGGAGAACTTAACTACGGAATTGGCGAACAGGGGAAAGCAAAATGTTGTCATAACGATCAACCCTTTCAATGGTGACGCGCTTGAAAAGCGGAAAAACATAACTATTTACAGATTTCATCCTTTTAATGTTTCGACCTTCCAGAACATTGGTAAAGGGTTCATCCTGAAGCAGCTTCTATGGACCGCCTTAGATATTTACAACCCATATTCTTTTGAGAAAATCAGGGAAATTTTGTTTAAAGAAAAACCAGATGTAGTCCATGTCCATACGCCTGTCGACATGACCCTCTCCGTTTTTGGCGTGGTCAAAAGCCTGGGACTTCCCCTTGTTTTTACCCTGCACGATTATTTATTGCTTTGTAGGAGGATCGTCCTTTTGCATGGCCTGAAAAGGATCTGCACTAACGAAAATGTTAATCCATTATGCAAAGCATATCGGGCCGTGACCCGAAGGATTATTGACAATAAAGTAGATATTGTTACCTCTCCATCCGTTTTCCTGCTGGACAAATTAAAGGAAAATAATTTTTTCCGGGAGACTAGGAGTTATATTGTACCGCATGGGGTAGAGGCGAGTCCTATAGAAAGGGAGCACAAGCTTCTAGGTGGCCAACAAGGGCTTAATCTCCTTTATGTCGGCGTTCTAAGAGAGCATAAAGGGGTTCATGTCCTGATCAATACAATTAAGCGAATAAAAAGCAATAACATCAAACTGCAGATTGTCGGCAATGGAGTTTACGAGGATCAATTAAGGGCTTTGGCCGGCAATGACGACCGGATCGTCTTCTGTGGAAGGATTGCTCGCGCTGAGTTGCAAAAATTATATCTATCTTCCGATGTCTTGATTGTTCCTTCGATTTGGGATGAACCTTTCGGCCGAGTGATTATTGAGGCTTTCCAGACGGGCTTGCCTGTGATCTGCTCCGATCTCGGAGGGATGCCGGAATTGGTTATCAATGAGCACAATGGCTATTTATTTGAAGCAAATGATATAAACCAATTAACCATGATTCTGGAAAGCCTTTTGGCTGCCCCTCAAAAGTTGGCTTTATTAAGCCAAAATGCCAAGGCGTCCGCAAATAAATATAAATTCTCTGCTTTGGCCGATAAATTCATGGAGATATATGAAGAAGCCATAGCGCTGAATAGGAGCATGAGCTAAATATGTGCGGCATTATAGGCCTCTGGCAAAAAGATGGTCGGCCGATTCCAGTCCAACTATTGACCCTGATGAGAGATGCCATGCATTCTCGAGGTCCCGATGATGCCGGACTTTGGGTGGATGACTCTGTAGGTTTTGGCCATAGGCGTTTGTCGATTATTGATCTTTCGGCTTTAGGCCATCAACCTATGAGAGACGAAAAAACTGGCGCAGTTATCATATTTAATGGGGAAATTTATAATTTTAAAGATATCAGGAGCGAACTGGAAAAATACAGCATCAAGTTTAGGAGCCAATCCGATACTGAAGTTATTTTAAAAGCGTATCGTAAATGGGGGAATGCCTGCGTCGATAAATTTAAGGGAATGTTTGCTTTTGCGCTCTGGGATCCGCAACGCCGAGGCATTTTTGTAGCCCGGGACAGAATGGGTATCAAACCACTTTATTATTATTTAAATCATAATGTCTTTATGTTTGCTTCCAGACTAAAATCATTGATGCTTCATCCCCTATGTCCGCAAGAGATCGATCAAGAGGCGTTGAGCCTTTATCTCTCTTTAGGGTTCATCCCTGCTCCTTGGTCGATTCTCAACGAAGTTAAGAAATTAAAGCCGGGACATTATCTTTGGGTCGATGAAAAAAGGTGGCGCGAAACATGTTATTGGAGTATCGATAAAATCGGCTCAAATCGTTCTTTTGACACGGCTTCAGATAAAGAACTGATAGATAAATTAGACGACATAATGCTTAAGGCTGTTAAAAGCCATATGATCTCGGATGTGCCTTTTGGCGCATTTTTATCCGGGGGGGTGGATTCTTCTTTGATCACTGCGATGATGAGCCGACAATCGGCGACGCCAATCAATACTTTCACCATTGGTTTTAAAGAGGCTAAATTTGACGAGTCAAGCCATGCCCGA
Source organism: uncultured bacterium (assembly GCA_964528395.1). Classification (GTDB taxonomy): domain Bacteria; phylum Margulisbacteria; class WOR-1; order CAZGTC01; family CAZGTC01; genus CAZGTC01. The sequence goes on along the minus strand of CAZGTC010000002.1, from coordinate 9,380 downwards.
AAAGTTGCTCAATACCTTGGTACCAACCACCAAGTCAAGGTCATGGAGAGCGATGATCTATTGGACTTGCTTGAAGATAGTGCCGCAAATTTTGATGAACCTTTGGCCGATTGCTCCAGTTTACCCACAATGATGGTCTCTCGTTTCGCCAAAGAACATGTTACTGTTTGCTTAACTGGCGATGGTGGTGATGAGCTTTTTGCGGGATATCATATATATCCCATTTTATCTTTATTAAAGCCCTTTTATCGTCTGCCCAATTCATGGCACTCTGTTGTTGGTAACGTAATGGCGAGGATCAGCGGCCAAAAATATTCAATTATCGGGCGCTCTCTTGCCCAGCCGGACCTTATAAGCGGGTTTGCTTTACTTCGAAGCCTCGACGGGAATCTAAATCACAAGACTTTACTTAAGCTGAACGATCAAAATATAAATATTAACCGCTTATTTAAAGAACGCGATATTGATTTTTCAGCCATTGATGAAATTTCAAAAGTCTGTCGGCTGGATGCCGCTTATTATTTGGCTGATGACGTGCTGCAAAAAGTTGATGTGGCTTCTATGTCCGTCAGCCTTGAAGCAAGGATTCCCATTCTTGACCATGATATTGTAAAATTTTCCCAATCGCTTCCGATCAAGTTCAAGCTGAGAGGCCTGACAACTAAATGGATATTAAAGAGAGTGCTGGCCAAATACCTGCCCGAAAACTTATTTGAACGGCCAAAAAGAGGGTTTGTTCCACCGATCGGCAAATGGCTTCGTAGCGATCTAAGAGAAATGATTCAAGATGAACTGGCGCCGAACAAGGTTGAACAATTCGGATATATTAACCCGCTCGGAGTAAAAAATAAACTTGACTTGCATTTGTCAAATAAGCAAAACAATCAGCAAATACTTTGGGCCTTATTGAACCTATTCCGGTGGAACGAACAATTTAGAGCAAAAAGGAATACTAAATGGGCTTAATTACAAATATCCGTACCGGTGCCAAGTTGAAAAACATTTATCTGGTGTTAGAAGTCATCAGACGGGTTATAAATTGGCCATTATATTTTATGGATTTCTTTTCGCTAACCGCTCGAAAATTTATAACTTATCGGCTATGCAATGGGCTCAATGTGTTGGTACGGGCAAAAACCTGCGATCGTGGAGTAATGACGGCGATCTGTCTGGCCGACGAATATGAGATTAACAAAATAACTTTGCCGGCCGATTCAGTGATTATTGATATCGGGGCAAATATCGGGACATTTACGCTTCATGCGTCACATAAGGCTGGGAAAATATTTTCGTTTGAGCCAGTCTTAGCTAATTTTAAGATCCTTAAGGAAAACATTAGGATCAATAACTTGGGAAATAAAGTCATGTGTTTTAATTTAGCGGTTTCAGGGAAAAGGGAGAAATTGAATATTTATTTGTCCCTGGATAATCCGGGGCAGCATTCAAGTTATGGAAGCGGCTCCCATGAGGAGTGTCCAGCGATAATGCTTAAAGACATTTTTGATAATAATATTATCGATCAGTGCGCTCTGCTCAAGATTGACACTGAAGGTGCAGAATATGATATATTATATAATTTGCCTGACGATTATTTCTACAGGATCCAATTGATTAGATTGGAATTCCATGACATGGAAAAAATAGGGTCGAGTGATTTTGATGGCAAACATAATCATAAGGCCTTAAAAGCATTTTTAATTAAGCGAGGGTATAGCGTGACTCAGAAGTTGGAATGTTTTTTTGCGGAAAGGAATTAAATGCAAGCAATAACTGCCACTCATCATAAAACGATTGTTTTGGTAGCTTTGTTTAGCTATCATAATTTTGCGATCCGAACTATGCAGGCCAGTCTGGACAAAGTCCATGGCGTAAAAACATATACAATATTTTTTAAGCACTCCCAGGAAAATTGTTATAATCCCCCTACCAAAGAAGAAGAAAATCTGTTTATTCAGTTAATAAGAAAATTGCAGCCCGACTTGGTCGGGTTTAGTGTCATTTCACCATATGCTTCTATCTCAAGGAAATTAACCAAGTTGGTTAAAACAAATTCTTCTTCATTGGTGATTTGGGGTGGGGTGCATCCTACTATCTGGCCAGAAAATTGTATCAATGATGTTGATTTGTTGTGTGTTGGAGAAGGAGATAATGTTATTACGGAATTGGCAAAAAATCTGGTTTGTGGTACATCGTACCAAGCTATGAATAATTTATGGATCAGGACAGACAATAATATTATCAAAAACCCTTTGCGGCCGCTGATTCAGGACTTGGATAGCTTGCCCTTCCCCGCCTATGCCAGCAGTTCTTTCTTTTTCATTTATCGCAATAAAATTTCAACATTTGACCCTGTTGCGAAAAACGACACATTTTGGATCCAGGGTTCGCGTGGCTGCCCATTCCGTTGCACTTATTGCATTAATGAATCCTTACAAGACAAATTTAGGGGATTAGGTGCATATGTCAGGAAAAGGTCAGTAGAGAATATTATTTCTGAAATCAATGGGAATGTGCATAAGTTTAAAAACACCACAAAACGTGTCTTGTTTATTGACGAGGTGTTTGGCACCAGCGATGCCTGGCTTGCAAAGTTCGAGGCGTTATACAAGAATAAGATTGGTTTGCCTTTCTATATTGTAACCAATCCGAATATTTTGGATTTCAGAAAGATTGACAAATTGATCAATGCTGGAGTACGTTCAATAAATATTGGAATCCAATCAGGTGATGATTTCATTCGGCGAGAGATATTTGGACGCCAAGACCCAATCGACAAAATCGTAGGAATCGCTAATGAAGTTGCAAGGCATAAAGTAGCGGTAAAATACGATTTTATCTTAGACAATCCATATGAAACCGAATATTCGCTCAAAAATACAATTAGATTATTATTGCAGTTGCCACGGCCGCGTTTTTTGAACATATTTTCGTTGCAGTACTTCTATGGCTATGCCTTAACAAATAAGGCGATAAAAGATGGGCATATTAAAGCTGAACAGTTAAACGAAAAGGCTTTACTTGAAAATGCCGTTAAGCAATTTGCATATTTACCCAAACAAGCTGTGTTTGCGACCAGAAAAAGGATGTTGCAAAATATGGTCTGGCTGATCGGCCAAAATCTTGCGAGCGACACCATTATCAAATATTCTGTCTTCAATGATACCAGAGTGTCTAAGCTAGTGTTATTCTGCCTTAATCTGCTTTCGGTAGTATTTGGGATGATAATATTGAGCCTTCGTTTCCTTCTTTTAAGGAACATGACGATTTATTATTTGATTACCAGGTTTGTTTATTTGTTTAAGATGAATGTTAATTCGCTTCGATGGTATAAACAATGAATAATAATTACGAATGCCCTTTTTGTTTGGGACGAAAAAGCGAAATTGTAAATCAGATTAAGTCAGAGCAATCGGCTGCTCATTTTGTTTTGCCTTGGATCGACCGAGGCAGGCATTTAGAACTAAAAAATAAAATTGAAGCTTTGTGGGGGAGAGCGGAATGTCACGTGATTCGTTGTTCGTTTTGTGCCGGGCAGTTTGCCTGGCCGTTTATTTCAGGAGATAAATTATTCTATGACTTGGCCTTTCCTACCCACCGCTACCCTCAAAATAAATGGGAATATGGCGCCGCACTTGCTTGGCTAAAAGAGACTTTTAATGACTTTTCCGGAATGTGCGTCTTGGAAATTGGAGCGGGTGATGGCTCATTTATCAGAAAACTGATCCATTACGGATTTAATCCGGGAAACATTGGAGCTTTTGAATATAACGAATGTAACCGAGAAAAAATCGATATACTTAAGATACGTTTTGCCTCTTCCGATTACTTTATGTCGAGCAAATTAATGGGGAATGGAGAAGATAAATACCACTTAGTGGCTTTGTTCCAGGTACTTGAGCATTTGGACAATTTGGCGGCATTTCTAGACTTTATTTCGGCACGGCTCTCTCCAGGTGGCCATTTATTGTTTGCCATCCCGAACCACAATTTTATTGATTTCAATGAGAAACATGGACAGATAATTGACATGCCGCCAGATCATATATCAAGATTCTCAGAAAAATCCTTGCAAGTACTTGCCTCAAAGCATAACTTTAAAATTGTTGCTTTTCAAGTGGAACCCAGCCGGACATTAAATGCGGTTAAGATTTTTTTCTATTATAGATATTTAAAAAATGCGCAAACCGGCAGGTCTTTAGCCGGGCATATTTCGCGAAGCTCCAACAGCACTCTTAAGCGACTGTTAATAGTATTCTATATGTGCCTGATAATGCTATTTAATCTAAAACTATTGTCCAGTTTGTTAAAATTGGGCCCGGTTTATTTTGTGGTGTTTAAAAAAAATGGTGCAGGATGTGATTTAAATGCTTATCTCGTCAAATAGGCCTTTGGAAAAATTAGCAATATCAATTATGGTATCGTTTTATAGCATTATTCCAAATCAGGGCAAGATATATTTAAGATCTTTTTTATCTCGGCTGACGGCTATTTATCTTGGGGTAATAAAACTGTTTCACTATGGAACAATCGATATGTTTGATGGTATTGCGATCGAAACCACAACTTATTGTAATCGGCAGTGCAAATATTGTCCCAACTCGATCTATGATCGGGGTAGGAGAGAGAAAGAAGGATTAATGCCGGCCGAATTGTTTAAAAAAATAATTGATGACCTTAAGGCCATCAACTTTAACGGACGGTTGATGCCGCATTTGTTTGGAGAGCCTTTGTTAGACAAACGGCTGCCTCAATTGTTAAAATACGCCCATGAACAGTTACCGCAAGCAAGCTTGTCAATCGATACGAATGGCGATTATTTGGACAAAGATCTATTAGATAAATTATATGAATCTGGTGTAGGAGCTTTTTACGTAACACTGCATGACAAAACAGATATTAGTGCCAATAGAATAGATCAGTTAATAAAATATGTTAAAAGCAGCAAAAAAAAGATCAAAATCGTTAGTCAGGTCTTGGACGAAAGCACTCCTCTTTACACCCGTGCAGGGTTGGTTAAAATTAATAAAATTAACTGGCAACTGCCTTGCATTAAACCTATTGTTATTGATTATTGCGGCAACGTGCTTTTATGCTGTAATGATTATTTTGGAGATACCGCCGTTGGGAATGTAGGGAAAATAACTCTAAAAGAAATATGGAAAAGTAATATATTTATTAATATGCGTGCTAATCTGCGACACGGAATATATGAATCGCTTGGTTGTCAACGGTGTATAAAGTCGATGCATGTGGATTAAAACATGAAAATGCTATTTGTTATTCCGAAAAATAAGTCGCTTTATGGTGGTGAAAGCCTAACTAATTACCCTCATACTGGTGTTGCCTATTTGAGTGCTTTTCTACGGAGTTATGGAGTTGAAATACAAATATTTGATGACGGTATCGAGCCCGATCGCCTTAAACTATTCCATGTGATTGACGAATATGATCCGGATCTCATTGGGCTTACCGCATATGCATATAATTATGATTATGCATGTGATTTATCAAAAATAATAAAATCTAAATATAGCATCCCTTTGGTTATAGGTGGGGTACATGTAAGCAGTGCTAAAAAAGAGGCCATAAAGGGGAATGATATTGAATTTGCGATCAAGCATGAAGGCGAGTACAGCTTGCTGGAATTATTGACAGAATTGTCAAATAAGGGCAATGATTATAAGCGAATAAAGGGCTTGATTTGGAAAGATCATTCTGGAGAAATTGTTGAAAATTCGGATCGGCCTTATGTGAAGGATATTGATTCTCTACCTTTCCCTGATTATGAGAATTTCGATCTGAAAAAATACAATTATTACAACAAAAGGACCCTTCCAATAATATCCTCAAGAGGTTGTCCTTATAAGTGTAATTATTGTTCGGTTAAGCTTTCGATGGGAACGGAATTTCGCGCAAGAAGTGCCAAGAAAGTTGTCGAAGAAATAGAATCATATTATCATAAGGGCTGGGCCAATTTTGAAATAAACGATGATTGTTTTACGTTGAATATTAAAAGGGCAGAGGGAATTTGCGATCTAATACTTGAAAAGAAGCTTAAAATTACTTTTCAATTCCTGAATGGCATTAGAGCTGATATGGTTACCCCTCAATTGCTGGTGAAAATGAAGCATGCGGGATGCACCTATATTTCATATGGATGCGAAACTGGAAGCGAAAGGGTATTAAAAATAATTAAAAAAGGTATTGATCTGCAAAAAGTAAGAAATGCTGTCAAATGGACAAATGAAGCAAAAATCACTAATTCAGTAAATTTTATGATTGGGCATACCGAAGAAACTTATGAAGATGCTTTAGAAACGGTTCGATTTGCAAAGTTCTTGCCTGCTAATTACGTTAATTTTTATAATCATATCCCTTTTCCAGGGACGGAGGCATTTAATTGGGTAAGGGAAAAAGCTATATTAGTATCTTCATGGGCAGATTCCTTGAATAATATTACAACCATTAAAGATGATCCAATATTTGAAACCAAAGAATTCACAAAAGGACAGCGAGAAATGGTTTTAAAGATAGGGAGGAATCTGCATGATAAGCAATATATGTGCTTTAAGTTTGGTAGAATCTTGGGAAGCTTTATATATGCTGTTACCAGGATAGATGCGATTAATCAATTTCTTGCTCGATTTGTACTAGATACTCAGACAGGAAACAAATTCCTTTTTATGATCTACATATTGGCGTCAAAAATCAGAGGAATATTTGCTCATGATACAAAATGATCCGTTAGTATCAATAAGTATTGTAAACTATAATGGCAAAAAATTTTTGAATGATCTTTTTGTATCATTGAAATGCCAAGCTTTTACTGATTTTGAAGTGATATTTGTTGATAACAATTCAACTGACGAATCGGTTGAATTTCTCGAGAAGTACTACTCTGATTTTGTAAAAATCATAAGGAATTCCGAAAATTATGGTTTTGCAAAAGCCAATAATATTGGCATTAAAGCTTCCAGCGGAAAATATGTTGTTCTGTTGAATAACGACACTAAGGTTGATCCTAATTGGCTTAAAGGATTGGTTGAAGCAGCCGAAAACGATGAATCGGTTGGGATGTGCGCATCAAAAATACTTTTTATGCATAATCTTAGGTTAATTGATTCTACGGGGCTTAGCATTTATCCTGATGGAACCTCCCGGCAAAGAGGCTGGTCGGAGGAAGATCGAGGGCAATTTGATGACAAAAGGGATGTTTTGCTTCCTAGTGGTTGCGCTGCCTTATATCGGAGAGAAATGCTTAATCAAATTGGTTTATTTGACGAACGGTTTTTTGCCTATTGTGAGGATACGGATTTAGGATTGCGGGCTCGATTAGCTAACTGGCAATGTGTTTTTGTCCCCCAAGCCATTGTTTATCATCTCTATTCTGGTTATTGGGGTGAATTTCCACTTAAGAAAATATTTCTAATTGAGAGAAACAGAATATTAATAGTTTTTAAATTGTTTCCTTTGTGGCTAATCTTCGAAAGTTATTATTACTATCTTTTGCGATGCCTTTATCATGTTTATGGTATTATTACCCACAAAGGGATAGCCAATGATTATCTGAAAGATATTTCTGTTTGGAGTTTGATTTTAATTGTCTTTAAGGCTCATGTTGAAGCGGTGAGCATTATTCCAGGCTTGTTGATCGAGAGGGTTAAAACAAATAGTAATCTGATCCAGAAGGAAAAACTCTCTTTCATATTAAGGAAATACGCGATTTCTGCTAAAGAGATCGCGTTAAAAGGGTGACAAAATGGGAAACAAAGTATTAATTGTTGTTCCAGCTTATAATGAGCAAGACAATATTGAAAAAGTTATTGATCGGATCCATCTTGTTTCATCGGAATTTCATGTAATAATAGTTAATGATGGCTCCAGCGATAATACCGCTAAAATTGCCAAGAGTAAGGGGGTAATTGTACTCTCTCATCCTGTCAATTTAGGGGCTGGAGCAACAATCCAAACAGGCCTTAAGTATGCTGTCTTAAATGGTTTTGATCTGGCGGTTGTTGTTGACGGAGATGGCCAGCACAATCCGGATGAAATACCAGAATTACTGAAGGCCTTAAAAAATAATCAAGCGGATATTGTTGTCGGATCTAGGTTTCTGACAAAAGAGTATAAGCAAGTTCCTTGGGCTCGTAGAATTGGGATCATACTTTTTTCTATAATCGCTTCAGCTATTTCCCGCTCTAAAATAACCGATACGACCTCGGGCTTTAGGCTCTTTAATAAGAAAGCGATCGATTTTTTGGCTAAAGATATGCCGGGGGATTTCCCTGATGCTGATATGCTTCTGTTGTTGATTTTATCCGGATTTAATATTGTTGAGGTTCCGGTGGAAATTAGAGAACGGGTTAACGGGCAATCAATGTATTCTCTACTCCGGTCAACTTATTATCCGTTTAAGCTTACTGTTGCTATTTTAGCTGTTTTGTTAAGAATGTTGTTTAAGGGAGGTGCTTAGAATAATGTCAACTCAAGTCCAAATAGTTATTGTCGTTTTTTCTCTTTTGCTGTTGGGTTTTATTTTTGAACTTCTTAGGCGTAAGAAAATTAGCGAAGCTATGGTTTTGTGGTGGTTGTCAATAATTGTATTAATGATCTTTCTCGCCATTAACCAATCTGCTTTAGGAAAGATTAGAGAAATCATGGGAACTGCTTTTCCGATTTCGGCATTGCTTTTATTTAGTTTAGGTTTTATCTTGATAATGCTGGTTTATTTCTCTATGAAAATTTCTGTTTTATCTAACCAAGTCAAAGATATTGCGCAAGAATTTGCAATATTTAAGGTGGGGGTGTATGAAAATCAAAATAAAAAAGAGAATTAATCAGCTTTTGTCCATGCTTATGACAAGAAACTTAGTTTCAATGTTGACAAGATTAACGATAAGCATTTTCTTAATGTGGTATTTATTATCGAAAATTAAATTTGCGGAAATCATTAAAATTATTCTCAATGCAAATATATTATATGTTCTGATCTGCCTACTGCTAAGCTTGTTTGCTTCATTTCTTTTGATATATAGATGGAGTGTTTTGTTGAGATTATTTTTCCAAAAGATAAGATTTCCTGAGCTAATGAACCTTTATTGGAAAAGCCAATTTGTTAGTCTTTTTGTACCCAGTACACTAGGTGGGGATTTATTTAGAATGTATAAAATATCAAAGCATCACGGTGAACCAGAACAGGTAATGATAGCTGGCATAACTGATCGATTACTTGGATTATGTGCCATTGTGCTGTTGACAACGTTCGCGCTTGTTTTAGGCCGATCCGCTTTTGATATGAAAACACTGGAATATTTTAAATATTTCCTTTCACTACTGTCCCAACGTTGAAGGGTTAAAAATGATAAAAGGTATGATAATTA
>CAZGTC010000001.1:0-267861 GCA_964528395.1 uncultured bacterium | reverse complement strand
AAAGGTGTAAACTATGTGCCAAGTATAAAGTGTTAACTATGTCCCGGTAAGCACACTACTCCGCCCTGCGTGGCTACGTAGAACGAGTTATTTTTATTTAATTATGCTTAGGTAAATTTATTTTCAGTTTTTCCCCATTGCAACAGCTGAAAAACTTGTTTTTGGATTTATATGAATCAAAACTTTTTTGTATATATTTTAAAAAGCCTTAAAGATCCTGCTAAATCATATATAGGGTTTACTAGGAATATAAACCGTAGAATAGAGGAGCATAATAGTGGCACTCAAACTTATAGTAAAAGATATGCTCCCTGGAAAATCGAAACCTACGTTGTTTTTTCTGATATTCGGAAAGCACTAGCTTTTGAAAAGTATCTTAAAGCGGGATCAGGCAAGGCTTTTGTTAATAATCATTTTTAATGCTTGATATCTGAAGCTAGAGAGTTATGTTACATGGTTATATAAAATAGGCCGTCATCTTGGTTTTTTTATTTTTGATAAGATTGACTTAAGTGATTATAAATATTTGGGGGATTTTGAAAACGATAACATTCAAAAAGTCATATTACATACCCAATTACTTATTAAAAATCTAATAAAAAATTATGAAACTTATTGTAAAGGTGAAAATAGCAACAACCACACTTATTTAAAAGAAAAAATGTCTATTGATTTAATAATAAATGATACGGTTAATACGGCTGATAAGGAAATTATTAAAGAAAAAATTAATCGGCTCAATAAATTTAATTATAAAATCACGATATATCATAAAAAAGAGCTATTAGAACATATTGATAAAGCTTATCAAGAAACATTATGAGACTAATTAGGAACCTGTAACTAAGCGTCGCGATTAACAAAATCACACTGGAAAACCGAGGCTTTTAGTCTTTAACTGTAAATTTGCTTGTCTGCCGAAGCTACGAAGAGCGAAGGCAGAGGCACGTTTTATTTTTAATTCTTGATGAAATCCTGGATTTTTCCGCGGGCAAATTTTGTCTTGGCAATGAGCTCTGCAACTTCCGCGCGATTGATTTTTTTCTCTGGTTCAAAATAAGGGCCGGGGATATATTCCAGAATTCCTGCATTTTTAGCCGCCCAAATTTCATTCGCCCCAATGGCTCCCTTGGGAACATCCAAATAAGGGGCGCGGGGAATATTCTTAGGTACCTTTATTTTAGCGAAGCGGACAATGGAGCGCACTGCTTGGAGGCGATTGATTTTTTCATAGGTAAAAGCATCGGAAGAAGCCTTGATTTTCAGGATGGAATTCAATTCCGCTCGGCTCACTGACTTATAAGGATAAAAATATCCGTTCGGATAACCTTCCATAATCCCCAAATTGGCCAAATATTCTATCTTGTCACGGGCCCAAAAATCAAAAGGCACGTCTTTGAAGTGGATTTTTAGATCGGGCTTAGCCAAACGGGGCGTTGGGAGAGGTGCGGCATGAAATCCAGATTTTTTTTTTTACTCTTTTCCGGCGCAGGTAAACCGATATAGCTAAATGAAAAGAAATGGCTGATATTTTCTTCTACTTCTCCAAATTTATGGTAGGCGTAATCAAAAGCGAATCCTCCCAAATTTATCCCCACCCCAGCAGTAAAATTATTATCTGCGCCCATATCTGCCCGGGGAACTTGGTTCATCCCGCCGCGCAAAGTAAAAGCATTTAAAGGCTTCCATTCTAAACCCCAATTCCACATTTGCGGACGCTTAAGGGAATATTGCATAACCGTATCCAGAAAAAAGTCGAGGCGATATTCCTCTATTTCATGGATCCCATCTTCGCCAATAATATGAAAAGCTCCTCCCAATTTAATTTCCATGGGAAAAGATTCAATAATATTATTTTTCTGCCAAGTCAGCTTGCCGCCAGAAGAAGCCGGAAGAAAATTCCGGACAAATAATCCCCAGTTTGCAATTTTATTCATTTGCCACTGCAAGCCCAAGTCCATATCCATTCCCGAAGCACTGGCTCCCTCCATAGAAGCGCCGCCCCCGACAAAATTTTGGGAATAAAGCTTAAGGCTTGTCCCAACTGAAAGGTTATGCATTTTTTTAAAAAGATTATCTAAGGGAAAAGCATAAGTCAAAAATAAAACTTGGTTGGAATAGTCAGTTGTTTGTCCGGTAAAAGCCGGCATCGTACCGCTCAAAGTAGATAATGGAATGCTGCCCAATCCCAAGCGGGAATATCCAATGCCAAAAGTACCCCGAGGTAAAGGCGCAGCAAAAGCTCCGCTTAAATAATTGACATCTTCAAAAAGCGTGCCGCTCATGGTCATGAATTTGGGATTTTCAATATCCGCCAAGCCCGCAGGATTTAAAAAAATTGAACTGGTATCTCCAGCTACTGCAGTATAAGCTTGCCCCATTCCTAGCGGCCGGGCTCCCACGCCAATCTGGCTGGGATCAGAAGAAACCGCCCAGCTACAAAAAGAAAAGAAACATAAAAACACCAGCCAAAGAAATTGGCGCATGGTTAATTTCCCTTAATCGACAAAGCTTTTCACTTTGTGTTAGTATTATAGCAACCATGAAAGAAGATGCAATTAAAAAAATTCGTAACTTTTCTATTATCGCACATATTGACCACGGCAAATCAACCTTGGCCGACCGTCTGCTGGAAGTTACAAAAACGATTGATAAGCGTGAAATGCAAAATCAGGTTCTAGATACTATGGATTTAGAACGGGAGCGCGGCATCACGATCAAAGCCCAAGCCATCCGTATGAATTATACGGCCCAAGACGGGCAAAATTATATTTTAAATTTGATCGATACTCCCGGACACGTTGATTTTTCGTATGAAGTTTCCCGATCTCTGGCAGCTTGCGAAGGCGCGCTGCTGGTAGTCGACGCAGCCCAGGGCATCGAAGCGCAAACCCTGGCCAACGCCCATTTGGCACAAAAAAATAATTTAAAAATTATTGCTGTGATCAATAAGATCGATTTGCCCTCAGCAGAACCAGAAAAAATTGCAGAAGAAGTTGTGGCGGTTTTTGGCTTGGAGGAAAAAGATATTATTTTTGCTTCCGCTAAAGACGGCACTGGCATAAAAGATATTCTCGAAGCTGTAGTTAAAGAAATCCCCCCTCCCATTGGCAGCCGCGAAAAACCCCTGCAAGCTTTAATTTTTGATTCGCATTACGATATTTATCGCGGGGTCGTGGCTTATATTCGGGTAGTTAATGGAACCATAAAAAAAGATACCAAAATAAGAATGATCCACACCGCAAAAATGTTTGAAGTGCAGGAGATCGGCACATTGAAATTAGGTTTTGTAGCCAAAGAAGAATTATCCGCGGGAGAAGTAGGCTATTTAATGGCTAATATAAAAAACATCCAAGATTTTCAGGTCGGGGATACCATCACGGATATCAGCAACCCCTCCCATGAAGCCTTGCCCGGCTATCGCCCCATAAAACCCATGGTCTTTTGCGGATTTTATCCGGTCAACGGGGAAGATTATGATAATTTAAAAGAAGCCCTGGAAAAATTAAAGCTGAATGACGCTGCGCTTTTTGTTGAGCCCGAAACTTCTGCAGCCCTTGGTTTTGGCTGCCGCTGCGGATTTTTGGGATTATTACATTTGGAAATAATCCAGGAGCGGCTTGAAAGGGAGTTCAATTTAAACCTGATTGCCACCGCGCCCTCGGTTATTTATAAAGTTAATATAAGGAATAAAAAAGAATCGGTCTTAGTCGATAATCCGACAAAAATGCCTGACCCTGCCACCATTGATTTTATTGAAGAGCCTTATTTTAAAGTGGTAATTTTCAGCCCGTCAGAATACGTAGGGAAAATTATGGAGATCTGCAATGACAAAAGAGGATCTTTTATCAATATGGAATATTTAGACCCCACGCGCGTAATCATCACCTATGAAATGCCGCTGGCAGAAGTAATTACCGAATTCAATGATGCGTTAAAATCCGGCAGCCGCGGATATGCTTCCATGGATTACGAGCCGATCGGCTATAAAAAATCGGAATTAGCCAAGCTCGATATTTTGCTAAATGAAGAACCCGTGGACGCGCTTTCGATCATTGTGCATAAGGAAAAAGCTTATTCCCGCGGGAAGGAATTAGCCAAAAAATTAAAAGAAGTTATTCCCCGCCACCAGTTTAATATTCCCGTGCAAGCTGCCATTGGCAGCAAAGTTATTTCCCGCGAAACCATTCCTGCCATGCGCAAAAATGTTTTGCAGAAATGCTACGGCGGCGATGTAACCAGAAAAAAGAAGCTTTTGGAAAAACAAAAAGAAGGCAAAAAACGCATGAAAATGGTAGGGAATGTCGAGATTCCGCAAGAAGCCTTTATGGCCGTCTTAAAAATCAAATGACCAATTAATCAAATCCAAATGAAAAATTAATTATCCAATTAACCAATTTCCAATTTGATATTGGCCATTGGGATTTAATTTGTCATTTGTAAATTGGAATTTGGTAATTATTTTATGAATTTATCTATTTATATTCACATTCCTTTTTGTAAAAGAAAGTGCAACTATTGCGATTTTGCTTCTTTTGCCGGCAAAGAAGATTTGATTGATCAATATATTTCTGTCATTGCGAGCGAAGCGAAGCAATCTCTTTCTTTTCTACCTACGACTTGTGACTTAAAACTTAAAACTATCTATATCGGAGGAGGAACCCCTTCCCTTCTTTCTCCAAAACAACTAGAAAAAATTCTTGAAACCTTGAAACCCTGGCACCTCGACTCCGCTCGGCGCCCAATTCAATCCCGAACCCTGAGCGTAGTCGAAGGGTTCTTTGAAATTGAAATAACCCTTGAATGTAACCCGGGAACCGTTGATTTGGAAAAATTGAAAGCTTATCGCGATTTAGGAATTAACCGCCTCTCTATTGGCGCCCAATCTTTTGATGATAACGAATTAAAAATACTTGGACGGATACATACAGCAAAAGATATTTATGAAACTGTGGAAAATGCCAGAAAAGCTGGATTTGAAAATATTAATTTAGATTTAATCTTTGCCTTGCCTAACCAAACTCTAGATAATTGGAAACAAACTTTAAGTAAAGCTGCTGCTTTAAATGTAGAACATATCTCAACCTATAATTTACAAATAGAAGAAAAAACTCCTTTTCACTTGCAACTTAAAACTTGTGACTTGCGACTTCCCGAAGAAGAAATTGAAGCGCAGATGTATGAATATGCTATGGATTATTTGCCGACAAAAAGGTATAAGCAATACGAAATCTCAAACTTTTCCAAGCCTGGATTTGAATGCAAGCATAATATTGTTTATTGGAAAAATGGAAATTATTTGGGGCTGGGCGTATCCGCAGCCTCGCATATAAATGGGAAGCGTTTTGAAAATACTAGTGATTTAAAAAAATACCTTTCCTATGCTCAGTGCTCAATGCTCGGTGTTGCATGTTCTGAATTAGAACATAAATCACAGAACACAGATCTCAGAACACGGGAGATTTCCGACACCATCTTCATGAATCTCCGCTTATTGGAAGGTATTGATAAGCAAGAATTTAAAGAAAGATTCAATCAAAATATTGAAGACTTATATGCCAAAGAAATTCAGGAATTAGTAAGAGATGGGCTAATCGATAATAACTCTGATCACCTAAAATTTACTCGCCACGGAATCCTTTTAGCTAATGAGGTTTTTAAGAAGTTTATTTAAAAAGTTTGATGGTTGTTTTTATTTTTTTTAATGGGTCATAACAAATTCAACTGGGTTTTTCTTCAATTTTTCGCCCAATGGAAGATAATTAAGAATTTCGAATCCCACAATTTGCCCTTTTTTATTTTTCTTCAAAATAACTTCTTCTCCAGTTTCTTCGCTAATAACCTTTTGTGGTTTTTTCAACCAAACATCTAAAGTATTTCCAATTTCATCATATAAAACTTTTATTTTTTCCATAATAATACCCCTTCTTTAATATTTTTACTCAAATAAGCAGTAATAACAAAGCCTTCTCCATTTAAATGTTTAGCCACAACACAAAAAAAATATTTTTTCTGGCGGCGATAATATAAATATACTTTTTTATCTTTACGAGACAACCTAATTTCTGCTGGATTTTCCAGTGTTTTAATTACTGCTTTCTCTTGTCCTTTAATTTCTGGATGTTTATAATCAGTAATTAGACGCCAATGAGAAACGGTCGTTCTAATGATTACTTTCAGCTTTGATTTAATCTCGAAGAATAATTCTCTCTTCACAACACAAAGAATTATATCATTATTCCCTATTGCTCGCCAATGAAGTATTCAAAGTTTTCCTATAAATTGACAGCCTATCTATAATGTAATATAATTTAGCACTCAAAGATTAGGAGTGCTAATTAAAACTATGCGTACTCTGGACGAACGAAAAAAAGAAATATTATCTGCAATTGTGTACGATTATCTGGAAAGCGCCCAGCCGGTTGGCTCGCGCACCATCTGGAGAAACCACATCCACAAGCTTTCCCCTGCCACCATCCGCAACACCATGGCTGACCTGGAAGATGAAGGCTATATTAAGCAGCCGCACACTTCTGCCGGACGCATCCCAACCGATAAAGGCTATCGCTTTTTTGTCGACTACCTCATGTCCAGCCGCCGGCTCTCGCAAAAAGAAGAAGAAATAATCAACCGAACCTATCAAGCCCTGCGATTGGAAATAGAAGAACTGATTGAAAAAACTTTGGAGATTATGACTAAATTCAGTTCTTATGTCGTGGTTTTGACCATTCCTTCGGTTTATAAAAGCGTTATTAAAATGATCCATAATATTTTGATTGATTTAAGGAAAATCATGGTGGTGATGATTACCACCTCTGGCTCCAGCCATCTGCTTATTAATGTCACAGAGGAAGAAACCAAAAACCTCGATCAAAATGAACTCAATAAAGTATCCAATATCTTGACGCACAAATTAAATGGGGCAACTTTTGAATCTTTAAATGTAGAAACCATTGAAAAAATCTCTCGGGAACTGCCCCTTTATCATAACATCATAAATAAAATTTTTCTGGCCATCCAAACCCAATTGCAGGCCCAAGCCCTGGAAAGCCGGGTTTATACTTCTGGGATCAGCAATATCATAAAACAGCCGGAGTTTGTTGATTTGGAAGAAATTCACCATATCCTGGGCATTGTGGAACACCAAAAAGAATTGGCCCAAACTTTACAAGATTACCAATCCCAAGAAAAATCCATCAACATTCATATTGGCAGCGAAAACCCCATGAAAGAAATGAAAAAAATGAGCGTGGTCAGCCGTTCTTATAAAATCAGCTCAAAAACTTACGGGTCTCTTGGAATTATCGGGCCGACCCGCATGCGTTACGGCAAAATAAAAAGCTTGGTTGAAACTATTTCTGAAAAAATCGATTGTTTGTTTGAAGAGGAGTAGCTATGTTCAAGAAAAATGAAAAAAAATCTCCGGTTGAAAACATTGATAAACCAGAAACAAAAGAGGACAATAAAGAAACCGACCTCCCAAAAGCCGAAGAAATAAACGTAGAAGAACTAAAAAAAGAATCTACCGAAAATTACAATCGTTTGGCGCGCTGTTTAGCTGATTTGGATAATTATAAAAAAAGAGCCCAAATTGAAAAAGAACAGCTCTTAAAATTCGGCAATGAAAATTTAATTGCTGAAATGCTGCCGGTTTTTGATGCATTGGAAAAAGCCATCATCACCATCGAAAAAGAAACTCCAGATGCCTCTTCTACCAAAGGTTTGGCTCTGGCCCTAAAACTATTGGAAGATGGCTTAAAAAAATTCGGGGTGGAAAAAATCGAAGCTTTGGATAAGCCCTTTGACCCTAATTTTCATGAAGCGATTATGCAAAAAGAAAGCGAAGGTGAGGCAAATATAGTACTCGAAGAAGTACAAAAAGGTTACACTTTAAACAGCAAGCTGATAAGGCCAGCCATGGTTATTGTATCTAAAAAACAGGAGGGAAATAAAAATGAGTAAAATAATTGGAATCGACCTGGGAACTACAAATTCTTGCGTTGCAGTTATGGAAGGGAGCGAGCCTGCGGTTATCCCCAACTCCGAAGGCAGCCGCACTACCCCATCCGTTGTTTCATTTAACGATAAAGGCGAAAGGGTAGTTGGACAAGTTGCCAAGCGCCAATCTATTACTAATCCGGAACACACGATTTTTTCCATAAAAAGATTCATGGGCCGGCGCATGGAAGAAATAAAAAGCGAGCAAAGAGAAGTTCCTTACCACTTAAAATCCGGAAAAAATGATGGGGTCATGGTTGAAGTCTACGGCAAAGATTATACTCCTCCCGAAATTTCTGCGCTGATCTTGCAAAAATTAAAATCCGCAGCCGAAGATTACCTTGGAGAAAAAATTACAAAAGCAGTTATCACGGTTCCGGCTTATTTCAATGACGCGCAAAGGCAAGCCACTAAAGATGCTGGCACTATTGCCGGGCTAGAAGTTATGCGCATTATCAATGAACCTACTGCTGCGGCCCTGGCCTATGGCCTGGATAAGAAAAAAAACGAGAAAATTGCCGTGTATGACCTAGGGGGAGGAACTTTTGATATCTCTATCCTGGAAATCGGCGAAGGGGTTTTTGAAGTAAAATCTACCAATGGCGATACTCACTTGGGCGGGGATGATTTTGACCAAGTAGTCATTGACTGGCTGGCGGATGAATTCAAAAAAGACAATGGCATTGACCTGAAAAAAGACCGCATGGCCCTGCAAAGGTTGAAAGAAGCCGGAGAAAAAGCCAAGTGCGAGCTCTCTACAACCCTGGAAACAGAAATCAATTTGCCTTTTATCACAGCTGATCAAAGCGGCCCTAAGCATTTAGTAAAAAAATTAAGCCGCGCTAAATACGAACAAATGGTTGAACCATTGATCCAGCGATCTTTGGAGCCCTGCCGCAAAGCCTTGCAAGATGCCGGGCTTTCGACTTCGCAAATTGACGAAGTTATCTTGGTCGGCGGACAGACCCGCATGCCCAAAGTCCAAGAAGCCGTAAAAACTTTTTTTGGCAAAGAACCGCATAAAGGGGTAAACCCGGATGAAGTAGTTGCAATTGGAGCCGCCATCCAAGGCGGAGTTTTAACCGGAAACGTAAAAGACCTCGTACTCCTGGATGTTACTCCCTTATCCTTGGGAATTGAAACTTTGGGCGGAGTAAATACGATTTTAATCGAAAGAAATACGACGATCCCAACTTCCAAATCGCAGATTTTTTCAACTGCCGGCGACGGCCAAACTTCGGTTGAAATCCATGTCCTGCAGGGCGAGCGGCCCATGGCCAGCGATAACCGCACATTAGGAAGATTCCATCTGATCGGAATTCCACCTGCACCGCGCGGCATCCCGCAGATTGAAGTAACTTTTGATATTGATGCCAACGGAATTTTAAATGTTTCCGCCAAAGATAAAGGCACGAATAAGGAACAAAAAATCACCATCACCGCTTCTTCCGGATTATCCAAAGACGAAATTGAAAAAATGAAAAAAGAAGCCGAAGCCCACTCTTCAGAAGACAAGGCCAAAAAAGACAAAGTGGAAATCCGCAACCAAGCCGACACTTTAGTCTACACTGCAGAAAAAACCATAAAAGAATCCGGAGAAAAAACCCCGAAAGAACTCAAAGAAAAAGTAGAAAAAAGCTTGAATGAATTAAAAGAAGCACTTAAAGGCAGCGATGACAATAAAATCAAAAGCGCCATGGAACTTGCCCAAAAAGACGTTTATGAAATGGCAGCAAAAATTTACGAAGCAGCTGGACCCCAGCCTGGAGCACAGCCTGGACAAGCAGCTGACGCAGGACAAGGACAAAAACCAGGACAAGAGGAAGGCAAAACCGTTGATGCAGATTTTGAAGTCAAAGACGATAAGAAATAATTCGAGATGGCTAATTCAAACCGAGATTATTATGAGGTTCTAGGCGTTGATAAGAATGCTTCAACTGAAGATATAAAAAAAGCTTATCGCCGCCTGGCCCGCCAATATCACCCGGATGTCAATAAAGAATCCGGGGCTGCGGAAAAATTCAAAGAAATAAACGAAGCCCATCAAATTCTTTCTGACCAGCAAAAAAGAGCTGCTTATGATCGCTTTGGAAAAGCCGGAGCCCAACAAGGATTTGGCCA
This sequence comes from uncultured bacterium, assembly GCA_964528395.1. GTDB lineage: Bacteria > Margulisbacteria > WOR-1 > CAZGTC01 > CAZGTC01 > CAZGTC01. The sequence continues at coordinate 257,742 of CAZGTC010000001.1, read as the reverse complement.
ACAAGGCGGAGCTGGATTTGGAGGTTTTGGAGGATTTGAGGGTTTTGATTTCAGCGGATCTTTTTCCCAATCTGGATTCAATGATATCGGCGATCTTTTTGACATGTTTTTTACCGGCGGCAGCGGCCGGCAAAGGGGCAGCTCAAGCCACGGACCCAGCCGCGGCCACGACCTTCGGCTGGATGTTGCCATCACCCTGCAGGAAGCTGCCCATGGAATTGAAAAAGAATTTGAAATCAGCCATTTGATCAAATGCAAAAAATGCGGGGGTTCTGGAGCAAAACCTGGCACATCTGCCCAAGTTTGTCCGCGCTGTAAAGGAGCCGGGCAAGTGCAAGTTTCCCAGCGCACTATTTTAGGCAATTTTACCCAAGTTACCACCTGCCCCAGCTGCCAAGGCCAAGGAAAAACCATTTCATCCCCTTGCCCGGATTGCCGAGGAACTGGGCGCAGCCGCGAACGTCAAAAAATAAATGTCAAAATCCCTCCAGGAGTAGAATCCGGCCATAAGCTGCGGGTCTCCAGCGCAGGTGATACCGGACAAAATAACGGTCCGTCCGGAGATCTCTACATTTATTTAACGGTTAAAGAAGACTCCTCTTTTGAACGCGAGGGCGCAGATCTTTATTGTAAGACCTCAATCAGCATTACCCAAGCCTGTCTAGGTTCTAATATAGAAGTACCTACCATCTACAATAAAAAAGTCGAACTAAAAATCCCATCTGGTACGCAGCCCAATACTACTTTCCGCATCAAGGGCCAAGGCATGCCACGCCTCAACCGCGCTGGAATTGGAGACCAATATGTTTTAGTGGATATAAAAATCCCTTCCCACTTAACCGGAGAGCAAAAAGAATTATTGAAAAAACTCTCTGCTTCTTTTAAGGAAAGCGGACTATAAAATGCATATTTTTTTTGTCCCGCCCTCTCAAATAAAAAACCAAAACATTACAATCTGGGGGCAAGACGCCCACCACATCCAAAATGTCCTAAAAATGTCAAAAGGAGAAAAAATTATTATCCAGGATGGGGAAAACCATAAATATTTATGCGAAATCGAAGAAATAACTGCGGAAAAAATTATCGCCAAAATTATTAAACAGGAAAACTCTCTTTCCGAAAATAAGATAAAAATCGCCCTTGCCCAAAGCCTGCCCAAAGCCTCAAAACTTGATTTTATTATCCAAAAAACCACGGAATTAGGGATTGATAAAATTATTCCGTTTACCAGCGAAAGGTCTATCCCGCGCATTGAAGAAAAAATATCTGCAAAGCTTACGCGCTGGCAAAAAATTGCCCAAAGCGCTGCCAGCCAAAGCGGACGCAGTCATATCCCGCAAGTTGAAAGCTTAAAAACTTGGGAAGAAATATTATCCGGTATCAAAAATTATGGCCTTAGCCTGATCCCTTGGGAAAATGAAAAAGAGAACAGTTTAAAATCTATTCTTTTGCAAAATAAAATCCCCCAAAATATCTTGGTTATCATTGGCCCGGAAGGCGGCTTCTCGCACGCAGAAGTAAATTCCGCAAAAAAAATGGGAGCTATTCCTATTTCCCTTGGGCCTAGGATTTTGCGCTGCGAAACTGCGCCGCTTAACATAATTTCCATCTTAAATTATGTCTTTGAGTCATAAAAAAACAACCGTTGCCTTGCATACTCTCGGCTGCCGCTCCAACCAAGCCCAAGCCGACCAAATAAAAGAAAAGCTTGCGGAAATTGGATTCCATCTAGTTCCGTTCAAAAACAAAGCGGATATTTATATTGTAAACTCTTGTACTGTTACGCATATTGCTGACCGCAAGAGCAGGATTTTCCTAAAAAAAGCGCATCTCCAAAACCCTCAAGCCCTCATTATCCTAACTGGCTGCTATGCCCAACAAATAAAGACCAATTTTAAATTTGAAATTAAAACTATCGCGGACATTTACGCTGTCCCAGAATTACTGTCCCTTCGACTTCGCTCAGGGAACAGTGAGGTGCCCTATTCCTCTCCGGTTCGCCAAAATCTTTTAGTACAAACCGGCTGTGAAAATTTTTGCTCTTTTTGCATTGTGCCTTATGTAAAAGGCAAATTCAAAAGCCGCACCATCGGAGAAATCATGGCAGATGCAAAAAATAAGATTAAACGTGGGGCTAAAGAACTAGTTTTAACCGGCACAAACCTGGGGGCTTTTGGAAAAGATAGCCAAGAAAAACTTGAAGACCTGATTGATCAACTGGCAAAACTTTCGCTTAAAAGGATCCGGCTTTCTTCTTTTGAACCAATTTATATAACCACCCAACTGATCAACGCCCTGAAAAAAAACCCGAAAGCCTGCCCGATCCTGCACCTTCCCCTTCAAAGCGGAGATAACGAAATTTTAAAAAAGATGGAAAGAAAATATACCGTTAAAGAATATTTAAAAATCCTTCAGCAAATAAAAAAAACCTGGCCCAAAGTTGTTTTTTCTACGGATATCATCGTTGGATTCCCCGGAGAAACTGACGAACAATTCCAAAACACCCTAAATTTGATAAAAAAAATCGGCTTTGTCCGCGTGCATATTTTTTCTTACTCCAAGCGCGCGCAAACCAAAGCTGCGCACTTTCTAAATCTTTCACCACAAACTATCCGAAAACGCTATTTAGCTGCAAAAAAATTCTGCCATGGAATCGAACAAGATTATATAAACAAAAAAATCGGGCAAGAGGTAGAAATCCTGGTTGAGCAGAAAAATCCCCGCGGATTATGGGAAGGATTAACCCCGGATTATTTGCGCTATGCCTTCAAAAGCCCAAAAGATCTTTTAGGACAATTGGTCAAAGTAAAATATCAATAGCCCTTTGTAAAGTCGAGCAGATCCTTGTACAGGTCTTTTACAAATGGAGTACGGAATAATATTTCAACGACTTCTGCGCGCGCCAGCTGCTTGTTCGGCTCAAAATCCTTATCCCCCAAATACTGCAGCATGCCCGCAGCTTTTGCCCCGGCCAAAGTTGGCGCGATCCAATGGTTGGAAAAAACATCTACAAAATCATTATTATAAGTAGCTTTTTCAATCTTGGCAAAACGCGCAATCATAGCTAGGCCTTCGGCCCGGGTAATATTTCCTTTGGGGCGGAAAGTCTTATCCGGATATCCTTCAATCACTCCCATTTCATAGGCTTTATTAATAAATGCTCCAGCCCAGTGGTCTAGTTTCATATCCTTAAACGAACTTTGTCCAGGTTTGCCTTCCGGGTAGCCCGCGGCTTTTATCAGTAAAGTTGCCATTTCTGCGCGGGTAATTTCTCCCTCGGGCTTAAATTTTCCGTCTGGATAACCTTGGATAATCCCCAATGTTGCCACCACCCCGATCTGCTGCTTGGCCCAATAATTTTCTGGAACATCCGGGAAAGATAATAAGCGCAGGACGCGCAATTTAATTTCCGCCACAACTTTATTGGCTTTGCTAAAGGCCCGATACCAAACCGGGTTTTTCCCTGGTACTAACATAAGGTCTTCTTTAAAGGCTCCGGTTTTTGCAATGACTGCTTCGGTTGTCCCGGCAATAATCAGCTTAGCAACATCCGGGACTCTTACTTTTCCAGAGGTGCGGACAATATCTTGGTAAACAATGGATTTATCCAAAGGCGCATCTACAACTAAATAAACTATTTTGTCCGTCGGCAAGCCATAGCTCAATGAAAAATATTGGTTGGCAACATTGGCAGTTCCGGGCATTTGGTAATAAGCATAATCAAAGCGGAATTTCTGGTAAGTTAAGCCAAGGCCAGCAGTAAAATTAGAAATAGCCACTGCTTTTGTGCCATTGTTCTCTGCTACCACCACTTGGTCCAATCCCAACCTTATTGCTAATAACCCAATCGGCGACCATTCAATGCCAGCCCTATATATGAAAGGATAATTTTTTCGGCTGACTTGCTGTTCTAAATCAATTAATAAATCCAATTTCTGGTCCGAAGCTTTTAACGCATTTACAGGCCCCAAAACTTTTACCGCCCCACCCAAGCGCACAAGCGCCGGGAAAGCTTCTGCATGTCCGCTGGCATAAGTTAATTTGCCGCCCGAACTATAGGGTAAAAGGTTTTGCGCATTGAGCCCCAAAGTTAGCCATTCTTTTACTGGATATAAAACTCCGGCATCCAATTCCATACCATTAGCGCTGCCTTTGGTAATGCCGTCACCCGATAAGCCGACAGAAAATATCTTGTAGTTTATGCCAAAAGTCATGTTTTTTACAGGGTCCCATTTCAAAAAGCGGTTAATGGCTGAAGCATAAGACAAAACATATACATTATTAAAATAAGCCATTTCCGGCTGGCTGGTATCTACAATAACGCGGCTAAAAGCATCCAGGGTAGTCGGCTTAGCGCCTCCGATATTTGCCCCAACAAACCCAATCCCCACTGTCCCAAAATTGGTTGGGATCGCGCCAGAAACAGATTGGTAATTGTACTCGTCTAAAAGTTTTCCGGACATGGACGTAACTTGCCATTCTTTTAATGAAGTAAGGCCCGCGGGATTGGCATACATGCAAGTTACATCATCGCCCATAGCCGTAAAACTGCGGCCCAACCCCAATCCTCTTGCCCCGATTCCTATCTTTAATGGGTCAGGCGCATTTGCACCCCAAGCCATCAGGGATAGAAAGCAAACACAGAGTAAAACCAGTAAACTTTTTTTCATGATTTACTCCTTGCCAAAAATTAGTTTGCCACCACCAATTTAGTTTTATAAATTATGCGGCCGTTCAAATCGGAAAAAACCGCATAATACATAGCATTGGGAAGCTCGGTCGTATCAATCGTAAACTTGGCCGTTGTGCCTGCAGTTAAATTTTTTAAATCCGATTTATAAGGAAAAATATGCGGCCCGATCAACTGCAGATGCCCGCTGACATTTTCTTCTGAATCAATCTGCACCAAAATGGAATTTCCGGCTTTTACCGGATTGGGATAGATCAGCATGGCTTCTGGGGCTCCCACTTTTACCCGCCAATTTGCACTCCCCGATCCCTTGTCTGAATCAAAAGAAATGGCCAGATCATGCCAGCCCACGGACAAGGCTCTTTGCAAAGTATAATCAACATTGGCTCCATAATCGCCAATAGAAACTGATTCTGAAGGAATGTTTTCTACTATCCCTTCATCAATGACTAATTGGAAATTATAAGCCTCGCTGACAGTGTCCGGAGAATCGCTAACCAAAAAAGTAATTGTAGGCGTAACCCCAACCTCCATCCCCATTACATAATTCACATTATCAAATGCTACATCTTGCACTTGCGGAGCAGCGAATACCGGCAAGGAAAAAACCAAAATTAAGCAAAAAGAAAGAAAGGTTAACAAAAGTTTGTCATCCCCGCGTAAGCGGGGATCCATTCTGGATTCCTGCTTCCGCAGGAATGACCAATGCAAATCACTTATAATTTTCTTCAGCATAAAATTTTACCTTGCTATAGCCAAATAAGTTTTTACTTTTGTCCCGTCATTCCCAATCAGCCAAACTGGATATACCCCATTGGCTAAATCAGAAACATCAATATTATGATTAATCGAACTCCCAGCAGGAATAGTTACAGAATCAGATTTATAAGGGATATATCCATCCATTGAAATGATAATAATATTGCCCGTAAGGTCGCGGGTGCTGGGGTTAACAAATTGTATATTAACCGTACTTCCAGATTTTACTGGATTAGGATTAGGCAGAGCCGTAGTTTGGCTCTTATCCGTTCCCGACCCCGCTACCACAGAAAACGCATCGGTTTTGGTAGCCGCCCCAGTATCTGTATTCGTTAAAGTAAGCGTGCGAGAACCAGTTGTTGCGCTTGATTCAATCGTTATATCCAAAGTGAGCTTAGACGTTGAATTAAAAGCCGCGCTATTTACGGTAATACCGGTTCCGCTAAAAGCCGCAGTAATACCATTTGAAAACCCCTGCCCTTCAACTGTTACAAGCCCTGTCCATCCCTGCGCGCGAAACGCTGGAGCAATTGAAACATATCCAGGATCAGTTACATATTTTAGGATCGAAGTGGTAGCAACTGCTTGATTTGCATAAGCTGTGGTTGAAGTTGTCCCGGTAATGGACAAAAGAGTGGAGGTAGTCGGGCTGGTTGCTGCGGTCCAAGCAATTCCTCCGTTCGTAGTCTGGAAAATTTTTCCACCATCCCCTACTGCAATCCCATTACTCGCATCAAAAAATTTTATATCCCTTAAATCATCCACCAAGGCTACAACCGTCGTCCAAGTTGCTCCATTATCCTCTGATTTAATCAGTGAACATAAACCCGTGGTATCATAAGTCCCTACCGCAAAAAAAACATTCCCGCTCCTATGCGCGACAGAACGCAAAGTCCCGTTATAAGTAAAACTCAATGGCGGGACAATTTGGGTAAAAGTAGTTCCGCTTCCATAATATCCGTCTGGCCCCGGACCTATAATAATCGCGCCCGAAGAAGAACAAGCCAAAAGATTGAATCCCTGCAAAGAATAAAAAGCATCCGTAGGAGTCCAGGTTGTTCCTTCATTTGTAGTATAGAAAACTCGAGTATTATCAGCGCCATCCTTAGCATCTAATATATAGCCGTGATCCGCGTCATAAAAAGCAACTTTTTGCAATCGCGTAGAAAACCCCGCCCCAGCTGAAGAATTTGTCCAGGTCGAGCCCCCATCAATTGTTTTGTACAAAGCTGGGGAACCGGCAGTATCTTCTCCTACGGCATAACCAATCAGCGCAGTTGGAAAAGCAATGCTGCTGATGCGCCGAGGAGCTGTACCAGTAATCGTAGGCACAGTTTTATTCGTGCCGCCCAGCGTCCATACTTCTAAAGTATTTGCAGTATTCCCCCCTACCGCCAGAGTATCTGCATCAATTGCACAAACCACTTCCGAAGAAACCGTCTTATTTAACACTTGCCAGCTGGCTGCTGCAAAAGCAGAAGAAGCTAAAAAGAGGAGAAAAACTACCATGAGAAGAAAAATCTTTTTCATAAATGCCCTCCCTAAAAAAATCTAATTTATCGAATTCAGATAGAAAATATCCACCAAAAAATTAAATACTTTGGGCGAAAAATTTACTTTCAGCAAATGGCAGGCAAAAGCATAAGCTGCCAAATGGCTAAGCCTTTTCACGTCCCGATAAACCACAAAGTTTCCCACCTTGATCCACGGGATGCGGAATTTTTTGGGCAGTTCGCCAAAGCGCGTTTTTTCTAAATGAAAATACAACTGGTGCGCAACCAGGAAACGCAATAAGCATTCAGAAAGGCTTTTTTCATCAATCTGCGGAAGCAGCCGCTCCAAAACATCCCGATAAATAATGATTTCATTTTTATCTGATAAATATTCGCTTTTTTTGGGCTTGCCTGCCTGCCAGCCCTTTTCCCGGCCATAAACTTTTATCCCCAGTAAAGTCGCCAGTACCCGGGGATCATCCGCCTTGAATTCTGCCTCGGCCCAGAGCGCCATTTCGCGGGCAGAGGACAAAGTTTCTTTTATCAGGCGGGAGCGCTCGTTAAAAGGGAGTTTGAGAAAAATCGGATCTCGCATTAATTCAAGATAAGCAAAAGTAAATCGGTTTCTTTTTTCAATGGTATTTTGGTTCATATCTTGAATGCTAGTTTAAAATATTAAAGCAAAAAACACAAGCAAAATTTAATCTATTTTTATAATTTCATCCGCAATCGTTTTTTCTTGCACCGTTAGCTTAATATAATGGTAGTATCCTCCCAAGAATTCCGGCATCAGAAGATATGATCCCGCCCCGCCTGAAACAATATAATTGGTATTTTTTCTTTGCGCCCGCAAGAACCCGTGGAAATGACCGCTAAAAACATATTTCACATTATATTTATCAAAAAGGGCCAAGAGTTCCTGCCGGATGGCCTCGGGCTGGAGAAAATGCTCGGAATAAAATCCCTGCGGATCAAACAAAGGCCGGTGCAGAAAAACAAAAATAGCTTTTTCCCGGTTATTCCTCAATTCTTCTTTCAACCAATCGAACTGGCGTACCGTAAAGCTTTTGTCAAAAGCATTATTTAAAAAAATAAATTTTGCGCCTTTATGCTCAAATGCATAATAAAATGGCCCGATAAAATCCTGAAAATTGATTCCTCCCCCTTTATACAAATCATGGTTGCCGGGAACATGGTAAATTTTCAAGCCTTTAGCTGAAATAAAATTTATATATTTTTCATACTCTGCTTTTTTCCCCTGCCCCACAAAATCCCCCAAGTGCACAACGAAATCAATGCTTTTATCCTGGCCAATCTTATCTAATAATTTATTATAAATTTCTTCACCCCCAAAACTATCCCCCAGAACCACAAAAGAAAATTTTTCCTGGGCAAAAACAGGGCAGAAAAGCAAAGAAAAAAGCAGGATTAAAACTAAGGTGAGACGACAAAAAAAACTCATAGTTCTTTAATTGCAGAAGAAAAAGCTTGGAGCTTGTTCTCAAACTGCTCGATATCATTTCCCAAAAACTCGCTGGTTAAGACCACTCCTTTAATCCCGGCATCCCACAAGATCGCCATTTCTGAAGGCAAAAGATTCCTCTGGGTCGGGACCAAAACTGGAGTTTTTGAAGCCAAGGCAATTGAAATATAATTCTGCAAATCCGCATTGATCATTTCCCGGCCCCAGCCCGGCTTGGGCACAATATCTGCTTCCAAAACCGCGAGGCTGTTTTTTTTCATGGAAACTATTTCATCCAAAGAATAAAGCGTACTTAGGCGTAAAATAACTGGCAATCTTATGTTTTCTAGCTTTTGGTTTTTTCGCGCATGGAAAGGAAAGGTTAAAAAAGAAAACTTCTGGACATCTTTTATTTTGATCTTTTCTTTTATATTCATAAGGTCAAGGCCCATTAATAATTTGGAAATTTTAAGCGCGTCCTTGGCGTTTTGCAGGTCATAAAAAGAAAGCGGCTTAATCCGGACAAAATCCGCCCCATTATCATAAGCGGCCTGTAAAAAAGAGGAAGAAATACTGGGGATTTCAACTACCAATGAAAAAGGCTTATTTTTTATCTCTGCCACAAAAGACGACATGCAAAAATTATAACACAACCCGCCCTCATCCAACTTTATCTAGTTTGAAAACTTTCTTTTATACAACCTTCTCCCAGAGGGAGAAGGATTTTATTTTGAGCGAAAATTTATTAGGTAGCACTCTAGAAAAATACGGGTGAGGGCAAGTGAGAGGTATTTTCATGCAAGTTATGTTAAAATAATTTCGATACTATATAATATAGAATAATATAGAAAAATTCTAAAAGGAGAACATCTCGAATGTCCCATCCGGTTTTTAAGCTGATTTTATCCTGCCTCTTGATCAGCGCTTTAGTTTTACCGGTATTATCTCTGGAAGCCAATGCCCCGGATATTTCAAAAATCGCTTCTGGCGCGAGATTTTTGGGTTTGGGCCGGGCAGTTTGCAGCTTGCGCAGCGACGCTTCGTCCACTTTTACCAATCCCGCTGGATTAGCTGATATAGAAGAGCCCCAAATAACTTCTATGTCCGGCAAGCTCTTGGGAGAATTCAACTACTTGTCTGCTGCTGGCATATACCCCACGAAATACGGGGTATTCGGATTGTCTTACGCTGGAGCGCAAGTGGGCGGATCGCCAACTACCACCAAAATCCGGGTAGGAGAACTCGACCGGGTTATCCGCGACAGCCGCTATTCTGAAATGCAGTACAGCCACAATGAAATTATTTTTTCCTTGAGCCGCAAAGGCAGCAAGCGCTTGGCTTATGGATTGAACTTGAAATTATTAAGCGAAGGATTAAGCGGCGGCCCAATTACCAATGGAACCGCCTCGGGCTGGGAATCAGACTTGGGATTTATTTTCCAAAGCCATGAATATTTAAATTGGGGGCTGGCCTTCACCAATTTTTTACCGGATGAAATTGGATACATAAATTATGCTGCTGGCCGCAAAGAAGCCCTGCCCCTTAAGATCAAAGCTGGCTTTAATTTGCAGATTTTTGGAGAAAAAGCTTTGAGAAAATCTAAGCAAGACCTGTTCCTAGCCTTGGATATAGAAAACGAGCCCAGCCGCAAATTGCCGGCAACTTTTCATCTGGGCGCAGAATGGTCGCCGATTGAATTATTGTCTTTGCGCGCCGGCCTTGACCAAAATAATTTAACTGCGGGCGTAGGATTAAACCACAGCAAATTCCGCTTTGATTATGCTTACCACCAGTTTGAAGGCGGATTAGACGACTCGCACTTTTTTTCTTTGAGCTACGGTATTGGCAAGAAAAAATTCACTGGTCCCAGCCTTGTGATTATTGTACCCAATGATAAATCACTGAATTTTTCTGATTTGCTTGAAGTAGAAATCCAGGTAAAAAACCCGGATGTAAAAACCGTCAAGGTTTTTGAGCAAACTTTCAAAGTAGAAGACAGCCAAAATATCCGCACGCAGGTGAGCCTGCCTAAGCTCGGCAAAAATTCGCTCTGGGCCAGTGCCTATGATAAAGATGCCAAATTCGTTAATGCCGCCAGAGTAAGAGTTCTGAATTTAATCTCCTTTAAGGATGTTTCGCGCAGCTATTGGGGATTTGAAGAAATTGCAATTATCGGAACCTTGGGAATTATAAACGGGTATCCAGACGGGACTTTTAAGCCCAGCGGAAAAATTACCCGCGCTGAAATGGCAGCCCTCTTAGTGCGCGCTTATCAGGAAAATCAGCCAGAATTTAAGGCTGAAGTTAAATTTACGGATATCAAAAATATTCACTGGGCCAGCGAATACATAAAAACTGCTGCTGCCATTGGGATTGTCAAAGGCTATCCGGATAAGACTTTTCGGCCTAATAGCAATATTACCCGTGCAGAAGGATTGGCCATGATCGCGCGTTTTGCCCAGATTGAAAAAGAGCCTTATTTCAACGAGTTCAGCGATGTGAACAAGAAACACTGGGCTGCGCAGATTATCGCAGCAGCTAACAACGCAAAAATGATCAATACTTCCAGCAAAACTTTTACTCCAAATCGGGCATTAGTTCGATCTGAAGCTGTAACCATGATGTACCGCACGCCTTACAGCAAAAACCTGACTGCGAATTTATTGAATTTTGATTCTGGATACGAAGAATCTTTCCTCCCGGTGGCACAAGCAAAATAGCAAAACTTGTGTTGGATTTTCAGGATTGTTTCTTCTATAATAAAATATATGTAGGGGGGAAAATAACATGAAAAAATTAGCTTGGGTGCTGGTTTGTTTGCTGTTTGCTTCGGTTTCTTTTGCCGCAATCCCGCAAAACTTCAACGTGCAGGGAGTTCTTACAGATGCCAAAGGAAACGCTTTAGAGAAAATCACTAAAAAGGTGACTTTCTCTCTTTTTACCGCTCCAACCGGAGGAAATGCCCTATGGTCACAAGTAAAAAATGTTACATCCGATGAATGGGGAATTTTTAACGAGGTTCTTGATACTTTCCCGGCTTCTCTTAATTTTGATGAGGCTTATTATTTAGAAATAAATATCGATGGCATCGGCGCCCTCGCCCCCCGCCAGCCCCTCACCGCAGTTCCCTATGCTTTGAATAGTTTGCGCCTAGGCGGAAAAACTCTGGCTGACATAGAAAATCAAATAAAAAATATTTCTTTAACTGTCGGACCGACTGGCCCAATTGGACCACAAGGCATTCCAGGAGCACAAGGACTAAAAGGAGACAAAGGAGATCCAGGAGCTACCGGACCACAAGGCCTTAATGGAGCAAAGGGTGCCGACGGCGCAACTTGGTTTTCTGGAAACACGCTTGATCCAAATACAAATCTTCCTACAGCAACACTCGGAAATACTAATGATTATTTCCTTTACGCTGTTCCTCCTTATCCAATTTATAAAAAAGAAGTTGCTGGCTGGGTACAAATCATCAATCAGCTTGAAGGCCTTGCAGGAATTAAAGGAACTGATGGCGCAACTTGGTTTTCTGGACTAGTTAATCCAAACCTAACATCTCCCGTAGGTTCTAAGGTCAATGATTACTATTTAGATACGACAACTGGAGAAATCTACAAATCAACCGCTCTTGGACAATGGGGCTTTGTCTTAAAACTAGCGGTCGTGGGTCCGGGAATGAGCGGGACTTATGTGGAAAAAAATCCTAATGCAACGCAAACTATAAAAGGCTATACGCTTGAACTAGATGTAGATAAAGATATGATTGGATTCTCTTCTAAAGCTACAAATATCGGTATTAGAGCTACTAATAGTTCAACAATAACAAATGCAGACCTTACGGCTGGTTTGTTTTTAGGAAATCTTAATTCTGCAATTATTGCCAAGAACAGCTCCGATTATTCAACCGCCTTATTTATAAACCAAGGAAATGGAGCTGCTCTTACGGCTCATATTAATGATATTAATGAAGCCACTGCAAATTTTGAAAATGCTCAAGGAACAGCTCTAAAAATAAAAAGTCCAGAAATTGGAATTAAAATAGTAAAACCCACCATAAATACAGCTCCACTCATAGGTTTAAGCATAGACGAAGCAACTGAAACCGGAATTAAAGTAACAGTTTCAAAAGATTCTACCCTGCCAATAGTAAGAGGGATAGATATAAAACCAGCAAAAGGAAGTTTAAATAATTCAGTGGGTTTATTTATCGGCCCGGATGATCTTCAAAATCCTACCAGTTTGCTAAAAAACGGAATTCTAGTTCAAGCCCAAGAAACCGGCATTACTGCAACCGGAAAAACAGCTTCTATTATGGGAATATCAGAAAAATGGGGTATTGTAGCCATAAATAATAATCCACATACTGACCCTTCTACAACTGCTACTGTTTTGGCAGGCAACAAAAACCGAGCTCTTCTAGCTTATAATGAATCTTCCCAACCCACTGTCGTCTTTCAAAACAACTATAAAGATCCAGTTACTCAAAGTCCTGGAATAGCCATGAATGTAGATGGCAAAATAGTTTATAAAGGAGCGGGAAAAGAAACTATAGGTGTTTCTGCAAACTTACCCGCCCAAGGAACTAATTTATACACTGATCATGGCATAAACAACCCCCTTATTACTCCAAGTTCTATAATTCACCTTACCTGTAGTAAAGCAAAAATAAGTAATACTATTGTTAATAATATAAGCCCTGTAGTTGTTGAATTAATTGAACAAAAACAAGGATTTATCATAATAAGAATTTGGCTTATTGGTGGATTGGTACAAGACGCTTCTTTGGATATAAATTATTTAATAATGGAACCCATCACACAATCAGCTCCGCCACTTCCTCCACAACCAATTCCACAACCGTTCCCAAACCCTATACCCTAAAAAGGAGAAAGAAAAATGAAAATAAAAAAGATAATCCTGTTTCTTCTTCTAGCTGTGTTTCTTTTCTCCTTAGCCAGCCTTTGCTTTGCCCTGCCCCAGCAAAAAACCGTTTCTGCCGGCGGAGGGGTCAAAGATAAACCCCAGCACAACCTTATCGGCCAGGCAGTTATCGGCCCAGTAATTAATGCCGCCAAAGATATAAAAGGCCGGCTGGGCGGCATATATGTTTTCTTTGCCGCACTTAAGGGAAAAATTACAATCGACCAAATTTCTTTCACCTCCCCGCTTAATTTTTTAATTGAATATCCAAAAGACAAAATTATTTCTTCCCTGACTACTTTAAAATTCCGCGTTGCCTGCAGCCGCGATATCGATAAAAACAAAATAAAAATTGAGGTCAAAGACCCAGCAGGAAAAACTACTTTATTAAATAACTTGGCAAAATTAACTATCACTGGGTCGGCCAAAGAATATCTTGTTTCTTACGCTATTGATAAAGCTGAAGAGCTTTCCCACGGCACCAATACTTTCACCCTCTATGCCGAAAACCTCAAACAGCCCCCCGCCCTTTCCACCAAAGAAGTCGTAGTGGTTGAAGTTAATAATTTCATTATACCGATCGTCAAGTATCCGCCCAAAATCAGCAATGTCAAAGTGGATAACGAAAAATCTTCTCCGAGTATGCAAATTAAAAACCGCCAGCCCGAAGTTACTTTCCATATTGAATCACCCGGAGGAGTTGGAAAAATAACCATTACCACAAAAGATAAAAATGGCAAAACAAAAACCTACACCCTGGATGACACCAATTTTATCAATCCAGCCAAAAAGAACGGGCAAGTGGTTGAATCAAATGTTAAGTTTATCTTCCCGGAAATGCTGCCTGCTGGGCCGGTAGAAATTACTATCCGCCTTGAGCCGATTAATCCTGCTGTGCACGGCATTGCAGAAGAAAAAATTACATTAGAAACTATCGGCAAAGCCCCGATCATTAATAATATTTTTATCGACGGACTGGATTATAAGAAAGAAAAAGCCCGGCTCTATCCCGGGGAAAAGCTTTTTGTCAAAGCTAATCCGCGCATTACCTATACCATAACTTCAGAATCCGGAATCCATGAAAACAGCCTTGGCTTATCTGCCAAAGGAACCACCCGCACCCGCAGCTACTCGATCCTTCGCACCAAGCACTGGGCCCAGGTTGCTTACTTATCTCCTCTTATCCAAATTCCAAAAGAAATAAATATTGATTTTGCTATTGATAAGAGCGAGGGATTGGAAAATGGCAGCAATACCGTTGCCCTATCTGCCAGCAATGACTTTGGTTCAGTTGAAGAAATTCTTGAAGTAGAAGTAGCAACTTCCGCAGATTTGGATGGGGAATTTTTAGTCTGGCCCAATCCATTTAATACTAGTAAAAATAATGGCTTTATTGAATTCCATTACAAGCTAACTGATGATACTGCTGCTACTATATATGTATACAATATTGCCGGGGAAGTCATGCGCAAGTTTGATTTTGCCAGCGGGGCTAACGGCGGCCGGCAAAATTTCAACAATCCTAACTGGAATGCAACTACTGCCGGAGGCGAGCAATTGGCTAACGGAATTTATCTAGCTATATTAAGGCTGGAAAATTCGGGCAAGCAGTATAAGACTAAATTTACAGTATTTTAAACAGGGAGGAATATAAGATGAAAAAAAGCATTTTGTTTTTAGTTCTTTTAATTTGTTTTTCATTTTTCGCTTGGGCCGAGATTCCTAATACCATAAATGTCCAGGGAATTTTGATGGATAACAACAGCAATGCCATTGTCAGCAACAAAACCCCAACTAAGGTAAAATTTGAGATTCCAGAGATTAACTGGTCAGAAGAACTTGATGTAACAACCGATGAGGATGGAATTTTTAATGTGATCCTAGGCGAAAAAAATACAACACTTAAGAATTCTAGCTTTAATGATCTTTATACTATCAAGATAACCATTGATCCTGCAGGAAAAAATATCCCTCTTAATCCGCAAGTTTTTACTGCTGTCCCCTATGCCCTAAACAGTTCCCGTTTGACGGGAGTAAAGGGAGAAACCATTATTAATGATATAAAAAATTTAACAAGCCAAACTTCTAATAATATAACAAGTATAACCAGTTTAACTAACCAATTTAATAGTTTTGTAGCACAGCCTGGACCTATGGGATCACCGGGACCAACTGGACCCAAAGGAGATAAAGGCGATAAGGGAGATCAAGGCTTGCAAGGAACTCCCGGTCCTACTGGTTCACAGGGTCCAACCGGCCCTCAAGGCCCTACTCTTGGACAGCCTTTTTATCCAGAAGATGTAATATTAGCTGACCCAACAAAACACCAAAATAAAGCCGGGCAACAAATCAGCCGGCAGGAAAGAACTGTTTATGGTTTGGATATAAAAAAAATAAATGATATTGGATTATTTATTGATCAAAACTCTCCAAATAGTGCACTTGAAATTATTCAAAGCGCAGATAATGGCAATGCCCTAAAAATTGTGCCACAAAATAATCAAAATCAAACCGCCGGATTAGCTGTAGCAACCTCCAATTATCAAAAAGGTTCTCTGGCTGCTTTCATACATGAAGAAGAAAACCAGCAGGAAAGCACGGTAAAAATAGTAAAAACAAGAAAGGATACTTCCCTGCCCCTAGGCAAAACATATATCGCTGGATTAGATATTGCGGTTGAAGGAACGCTAACCGAAGGGATTCACCTGAAAGACTCGGCATCTTTGCCCAGTTCTCATTTAATCAATATTGAAAAAAGCGGAGAAACCAAAAATTCCATCAGAATAATACA
Organism: uncultured bacterium; assembly: GCA_964528395.1. GTDB lineage: Bacteria > Margulisbacteria > WOR-1 > CAZGTC01 > CAZGTC01 > CAZGTC01. The sequence goes on along the minus strand of CAZGTC010000001.1, from coordinate 241,627 downwards.
CAAACCAGATACAGCTCCCGCTATTTATATCAATTCAGCCAATACAGGAATAAAAATAGAAGCCCCAGAACAAGGAATTAATATTAGAGGAGCTAGAAATGCTGCAATTTTATCTGCTTATGAAGTTGGAATAAAAAGTGAAGCTCCAATTGCAGGAGAATTTATAGCCGTAGGAACCACCAACACTAGCATAGGATTAAAAAGTTACGGATATGGAAGCGCTGGAGAATTTACTGGGGCCCTAAATGGCATAAAAAGCAGCGGTAATATTGCAGGAGAATTTACCGGACAATTTTTATTAGGTTCTCCATCTATAGGTATAAAAGCTTCTGGCGATACTTCCGCAAAATTCACAGGAAAAATTGAATATAACGGCGCTGGTAAGCAAGCTTTCAATCTAATGGGAAATTTAGATGCAGCAGGAAAATTAAAATATAAAGATATCCAAATCAGCTCAAATGTAGAAATTACTAATAATTCGACAATATTAACATCTATAGAAATTAATCCTGCTAGCTCTGTATATTATTATATTGGCAATTACATAGTTGCAAGAGATCCTGCAAATAAAAAATTTACCGTTAGAATAATTTTTGATCCCATTTATGTGAGTAACAATTTAAATGGTTGGATTAATTATTCTATCTTAAATTGAATTTGACCCCTTATTTTAGGGGAGTATAATTAAATAGGTTAGGATTAAAAACCCTCACCCTAACTTTATCTGGGATGCTCATTATGTACTAGAGCTACCCTCTCCCTAAGGGAGAGGGATTATTGGGAGAAGGTAGTAGACGAGAAAATCTTCGTATTGAAAAAGTTTGGATGAGGGTAAAGGAAAAATAAATTATGCAGCCGGAAATATCTGAACGCGATTTTTTCACAAAAGAAATTCAAGATATTTACAATCGATTTTTAGAAAAAAAAAACAATTCTTCTTTTATTAATTCTTACCTATGTGAAAGTCGAGATATATTTCAGGAAAGAATCCTTTGTTAGTAGCCATTACTGGAAAAATCGGGAAAAGCAGTAGCACATATTCAAAAGGATATTGATTTTTTTAAATCGGATTCAAATATTAAGGGTTGTTTTATTGTGTTAAAATACTTATAAGAAATTTTATGAAAATAGAATTGAAAAAATTTGGAAAACTATTAATTTCAAGGCCTGCTGGCAAAGAAGCTTTTGCTGTTGCCAAAGCGTATATCTTTCCAAATAACATGAAAGACCCGATTATTCTTGATTTTGCCGGCGTAGAAGTATTCTCTCCTTCGTGGGCAGATGAATTTATCACTGGATTAAAAAAAACTTATCCTAATATCAAAATTGAATATTTAAACACCCAGAATCAGTCAGTAAAAGCAACGCTCGAAACTTTGGCTTCTTTTAACTTATTATAGGAGCCTTGACCGTTTTATTCTCAAGAGTATAATTAAATAGGGGTTAAAAATTATGCAGCCGGAAATATCTGAACCGATCCGCGAATATCCGCAAAAAGAGATTTTTATAAAAATCGAGCCGGAAAAAGAATCTTCTTTTGATCCGGAAAAATTGGCCTTATTCGAAAAAGGATTAGGACAAGAACTCAAATTAGCTGACCCGCTTAAGCTTTCGGCCAAAAAAATCGTAAAAATGGCCCTGGCCTGCGAATTTGGCGCAAGCTTTGTGGTGGAAAAAGAAAATAAATCCTTGCTGGATAAAATCACGCAAAATATCCTACTTGACCCTGTTTCCCGCAAGCAAGCCTTGGTTATTATCGGCCACTTTGCCAAAAACCCGCCCGTTAAAAGGAATATTTTAAAAAAATGAAACCCGCCTCTATCCTAGTGGTTGATGATGAGCCCTCTATCCGCGAAGCTTTTAACCTTATCTTAAGCGATAAGTACAAAGTTATTTTTGCCTCAACCGCTGAAGCAGCCTTAAAACAAGTTGCCGATAATCCCATTGACTTGGTTTTTCTAGATGTGCGCATGCCGGGCATCAGCGGCATTGAAAGCCTGCAAAAATTTAAAAAAATAGATCCCGGCCTCAATATCATTATGGTAACCGCTGTCAATGATATGCAAAAGGCTGGTTCAGCCATAAAAAACGGGGCCCGCGAATATATCGTAAAACCCTTTGATATCAACCATATTATGGCATTGGTTGAAAAAGTCCTGGAAGAAAAAGACAGCTCGCTGAATATACAGGAAATTTATTCTTTTGAAGAAGAAAAAAATACCGTGGACGAGCTGGTGGGGCAAAGCGAAAAAATTAAGTTTATTAAAGAGCAAATCCAGGCCGCCGCACAAACGAACCAAGCTGTTTTTATTCGCGGAGAAATCGGCACGGAAAAAAATGCCGTGGCTAGGCTCATCCATAAAAACAGCCTGCACAACCAAAAATCTTTCAAGGAAATAAATATCCCAAAAAACGCTGCAGCTAAGCAAATCGATAGCCTGCTTTTCGGCTCTGCCAGCGGCCAAAATACCAGCACCTTGGATAAAGAAGAAGGCTTGGTGGATGAGATCCGCGGAGGGACTCTTTTTATCAACCATGTCGAAAATTTGGCTCCGAGCCTGCAGGAAAAGCTATTCGAGTTCATCAGTTCCCCGCAGAATTTCGAAAATCGCTTTATCTTTGCCAGTGAAAAAGAAAAGATCGATTCTTCTTTAAGCCGGATTATAAAAATACAGATTACCCTGCCGCCTTTGCGCGAACGCACCACCGATATCCCGCATTTAGTAAATTACCTTATGGCAAAATTCTCCCGCAAATATGGAAAAATAATTAAAGGCGCAACCAAAGAAACCCTCGACATCCTGCAAAATTACCCTTGGCGCAATAACAATGAGGAATTAAAAAACACCCTGGAGCTGGCTTTTATCTACTGTGACGGAGAATTGATCAGCGTCAGCGATTTGCCTTTTTCTATCTTGGCACGCACAGCCGAAGCCATTAGCCGCGAGGAAATAAAAAACCTCTCCTTGAGCCGCTTAACCCAGGAAATAGAAAAAAAGATCATCCAAAACACCTTGAAAAAATCCCGCTCGGAAAAAAGCGCGGCCCAGGAAATGGAAATTACTCCTGCGGTTTTGAATCTAAAGCGGGAAATATTAAGCGTTTGAATCCAGCAGCTTTCTTATTTCAACCCGATCATCAAAAGGAATTTTTTCTGATTTTATAGTTTGATGCTTCTCATGCCCCCGCCCTGCTACCACCACCACATCCCCTTTTTTCGCCATGCTTAAGGCTGATTGAAGAGCTGCTTTTCGGTCTATAATAATCTTAACTTTTGGATTTCGGACCGTGCCTGTCGGCAGGCAGGTTTCGGATTTTACGAAGCCAGATATTATCTCTTTAGCAATCGCGTCTTCTTCTTCGCTATATGGATCATCCGTTGTAACAATTGAAAAATCAGCTAACTTGCCTGCGATCTCGCCCATCATTGGCCGTTTTCCCTTATCCCGCTCTCCCGGACAGCCAAAAACCAGAATGATTTTACCTTTATAATTTTGTCGAACAGTTAAAAGCAGTTTTTCCAGAGCATCCGGGGTATGGGCGAAATCAACGATTATGTCAAAGCCCTTATTATTGGAAATTTTTTCAAAGCGGCCAGGCACAACAATTTCTTCAACTGCTTTTAGCGCGATTTTACGATCAATGCCAAGCTGGCCGGCCAAGGCTAAAGCAGCACTGATATTTGAAAAATTATAATCGCCATTCAAATTGGTTTGGACTTTTTCTTTGGCAAAAAAGACAATTTTCGCTTTGCAATCTTGAATAATTTCTTGGCTGTATTTATCTTCTTGATTTACCACCGCCAAAGCATCTTTTTCTAAGCTATCAAAGAGTTTTTTCTTGGCTTTTAGATAATTTTCCATATTCTTATGAAAATCCAAATGCTCGTGGGTCAAATTGGTAAAAATTGCTGCGCAAAACTTGATCGCCTCCACCCGTTTTTGCTCCAAGGCATGGGAAGAAACTTCCATAAAAACATATTCTGCCCCCAAGTTTTTCATTTCAGATAAAGCCGCCTGTAAAGCAATAGCATCCGGCGTAGTCAAAACAGAATCTTTGAGCTTATCCCCCACCCCGGTTTGGATTGTGCCAATGATTCCGCATTTTTTCCCGGCCTGCTCAAAGATATTTTTCAAAATATAAGCAATGGTTGTTTTTCCATTGGTTCCGGTAATCCCAACTACTTTAAGCTTTTGCGAAGGGTGATGATAAAAATTAGCCGCTATATGCGCCATAGCAGAACGCACAGCTTTGACCTGAATTTGAAATATATCTTTTTCTGAAGAATATTCTTCAGTTACAATTGCCGCAGCTCCGTTCATTTTTGCCTGCGGAATAAATTTTTTGCCGTCCAGCTTGTTTCCCGGCACTGCAAAAAAGAGAAAGCTAGGTTGAACTTGGCGGGAATCGCACGCCAAGCCTTTAATCTCTAAGTTCGGGATATTGGTTTGAGATTCAAAAATTAAATTATTAAGCAAATCTTTGAGAAGCATAATATTATTCCTGTAAAGAATCAGAAATTTTACCTTTTTTGATCAAGCTGCGCAGATTTTTGAAGGCTTTCAACCCTTTTTCAAAAAAATTGTACCAGAACTGGTCAAAAACCAAGTCATAGGCACCGATTAATTTTACCAGCTGGCCGCGAAAACCTTTTTTAAAACGATAAACTCCAAAAAGCGGGTGATCAGGCTGGGGATCACTGGGAATGCCCCAAAAATCATACTGTTTACAATTTCTTTCTTTTGCCCATTGGATAATCTGCCAATGTAAAATATGGTTGGGCATGACATTGCGGAAAGAAGAAAGCGAAGCTCCGTACATATACCACGCAGTATCCCCAAAATTAAAAGCAATCACCCCGGCAATCGGCTTTTCTTCAAAATAAGCAATAAAAACCCCGCCTAACCCCTTGGAAATAATCTCGTCAAAAATCCGGATATAATATTCTTTGGGGTGGATCATAAAATTATCGCGCTGGCTAGTTTCTTTATATAACTCATAAAAAACATCTATGCCTTCCAGGCTCGCCATTTCTTTTACAATCACGCCTTTTTTCTGCGCCAGCCGGATATTGTAGCGGGTTTTTTCTTCGCAATTCATCAGGATTTTTTCTGCTTCTAAAGTTAAGTCCAAGATATAGGTGGTGCGCGGCTGGATTTGCTCCTTGATAGGTTTAAATTTAAATTTTATCAGCTGCTCCAGGATACGATGGTCGTCTTCTTTTACAAAAGGATCGATTTTATAGAGAATGGCCTTTTCTTTTTTGGCCAAATCCTCGATCTGGTCCATGAGAAAAAACAAAATCCGCGTATCGTGGAAATTAACGAGCGGGCCGCGCGGAGAATAAAAAATGGATTTATTAATATAAGGAAGTTTTCTTTTTAAGATCAAGGCCGCGGCTAAGGGGTTGTTTTCTTCAAAAACCATCAAATAAAAAGCTTTCCAAGCAGTTTTGACTTTGCCCCACTCAAAAGATTGCAAAACTTGGGCGTTTTTCTGGCTACTGGCAAAATCATTCCATAGATCTTTGTCTTTTTCTTCAATTTGGCGTATTTTCAGCATGGAGGTCATTTTAGCATTTATGATATAATATCGCCACTATGCTGCTCATGATCGATAATTATGATTCATTCACCTATAACCTAGTGCAATATTTCGGGGAACTAGGCGAGAATCCTAGTATCTATAGGAATGACAAAATCACGCTGGAAGAGATAAAAAATCTCCGTCCGGACAAAATTGTTATTTCCCCAGGCCCAGGAAACCCTTCGCAAGCCGGCATTTCAGTTGAAGTAATTAAAGCTTTTGCTGGAAAAATCCCGATTTTAGGGGTGTGCTTGGGCCATCAAGCGATTGCCTATGCCCTAGGAGGAAAAATTATTCCAGCTCCGCGCTTAATGCATGGAAAAACCTCTATGATCCATCATGACAATAAAACTATTTTCAAAAGCCTTCCCAATCCCTTTGAAGCCACGCGCTACCATTCGCTATTAGTAGAAAAAAAATCCCTGCCCAAAGACTTAGAAATCTCGGCTTGGACCAAAGAAAATGAAATTATGGGAATCCGGCATAAGAAATTTAAGCTCGAAGGCGTGCAATTCCATCCAGAATCTATCCTCACGCAATACGGGAAAAAGCTTCTCGCAAATTTTTTAAGCCTTTGAAGAAACAGTTTTGGCCGCAGGAACTGCTGGAGTTGCTGGAGCCGGCGCAGCAGTTTTGGCAGGGGAAGCCGCTGGAAGGGTAGATTTTTTAGCATTATCCGTAACATAAAAACCCGAACCTTTGAACATAATTCCTCCCACAGAAAAAAGCCTTCGGATCGGCTGTTGGCATTTTGGGCATTTTTTTAACGGTTCATCCAGCATGGATTGCTCCAGCTCAAATTTTCCGCATTGCCCGCATTTGTAGTCATATAAAGGCATTGAAAACCCTCCAAAAGAGAGGAAATTATACCATATTTTTTAATACTTGAGGAAGCTTGATCGTACCATCTGGCTGCTGGAAATTTTCGAGGATTGCGGCCAAGCATCTTCCCACTGCCACACCAGAACCATTTAATGTATGGACAAATTCCGGCTTATCCTTGGCGGTTTTTCTAAACTTGATATTAGCCCGCCGCGCTTGGAAAGATTCAAAATTAGAGCAGGAAGAAATTTCGCGATAGCGCTTTTGCGATGGCATCCACACTTCTATATCATAAGTCTTGGCCGAGGAAAAGCCCAAGTCGCCAGTGCAAAGCTCCATAACCCGATAAGGCAAATCCAGCTGTTTCAAAACCTCTTCTGCGTCCAAAGTTAAACTTTCTAATTCATTATAAGAATCTTCGGGCTTACAAAATTTGACGAGTTCTACTTTATTGAACTGGTGCTGGCGGATAATGCCTTTGACATCTTTGCCATAAGAGCCGGCTTCTTGGCGGAAACATGGGGTATATGCACAGTATTTCAAGGTTAAATCTTTAGCTTCCAAAACTTCGTCAGCATGCAGGTTGGTAACTGGGACTTCTGCTGTCGGGATTAAGAAAAATTTGCCTCCAGCAACAGAAAATAAGTCCTCTTCAAATTTTGGCAGCTGGCCCGTGCCAGTGAGGGATTTGCGATTCGCCAGAAGAGGAGGGAAAACTTCTTTATAGCCGCGGCTCCCGTGCAGATCCAGCATAAAATTAATCAGGGCCCTTTCAAGCTTGGCCCCCCAGCCCATTAATACCGTAAAGCGCGCGCCCGCAAGCTTGCTCCCCCGGGCAAAATCCAAGATGCCTAATTTTTCTCCAATCTCATCATGCGAAAGCCCTCCGGGTTTTGGCTCTCCCCATTTTCTTATTTCTTTATTTTCCTGGGCAGATTTTCCATAAGGAACAAGGGAATGAGGGATGTTCGGAAAATCTAAAACCAAATTGTTCAAATGGGCTTCTTCTTCTTTTAATTTTTCATCCATGGATTTTATTTTGTCAGAAACAATCTTCATTTTGGCGATAACTTCTTCAACTTTTTCTCCGCTTTTTTTCATTTTAGCAACTTTATCCGAAATTTCGTTGCGATGGGCCTTAAGAATTTCTGCTTCGCTTAAGTTTTTGCGCCAAGCTTGGTCCATGGTTAAAAATTTATCCACTAAAGAAGCGTCCCCTCCCCGTTTTTTCAGGGCGTCGCGAACTATATCTGGATTGGTTCTTAAAATTTTTGGATCAAGCATTTTAATCCTCTAAAAGATAATAAATTTTTCCCTTGAGTTCGGGCAACTTATTTAACACAACATTCCAAACAATATCCCAATTAACCCCAAAATAAAAATGGACAACCTTGTCCCGCATCCCAGCGATTTGCTTCCATTCAATATCTTTATGTTTTGCAATAAAAGCTTTTGAGAGATTTTTCACGGCTTCCCCAATAATTTCTAAATTCCGGACAACCGCATCTTGAGTTTTTTTATCTTTAATAAAATCATCAAATGTCATGCCTTTTACATATTCAAGAATATTTTTAATTGCAATATCAATATCATTAAGAAATTCCTGATCTCCTCTTTTAGACATAAATAACTCCTGTTTCAATGCTATTTGCAATTTTTCTAATTCTTATGCTTTTAATCCCTGTCGGGGTAAGAATATCAATCTTTTTTCTAAATGAATTTTCAAGAAAAGAATTTAAACTCATAAAATTATCAAAAGTCGGGTTTTTAAAATCAACCACAAAATCAATATCGCTTCCTTTTTTTTGTTCCCCTCGGGCATAAGATCCAAATAATCCAATACGCTTGACTTCAAATTTGTCTAAAACATCTTTTTCCTTTTTTAAAAACGATATTATTTTATTTTTAGTTAAGTTGTTTTTTTTCATTGTTTACTCCCATCATTATTTTTTACTCCACCTGGTCCCTTGCGGGGTGTCTTCGATTATTATACCTTTTTTTGCCAAATCATCACGGATTTGGTCGGCTTTTGCAAAATCTTTATTTTTGCGGGCCGCATTGCGTTCACGGATCCATTCTTCTATTTCTCCGGTGTTCTGTGCTCTGTGTTCTGTGCTCTCTATTTTTATCCCTAATACCTCGCAAAATTCCAACAAAAGTTTTTTGATTGATTCCAGCATTTTTTTATCCGCAGATTGCTGTATCATTTTATTTCCAAAATGAATCAATTCAAAAATAGCTGCAATTGCTCCTGCTGTATTAAAATCATCCTCCATTTCATGAATAAACTTATCTTTTATTGTTTTCAGGCTATTTTTAACTTCAATTTTATTCTTTCCTTTGGCAGAGTCTAAACTTGCTGAAAACTTTTTAATTCGGCTAAAAGCTTCGGTCGCAGCTTTTAGTTGGCCTTCGGAAAAATCAATGGGCGAGCGGTAGTGTGTTTGGAGCAGAAATAAGCGCACAGCCATGGGATCGTATTTTTCCAAAACTTCGCGCAGGACGAAAAAATTACCCAAAGACTTGCTCATTTTTTCTTTATTGATTGTGATAAAACCGTTATGCATCCAATATTTAACAAAAGGCTTGCCTGTCAAAGCTTCGGCTTGGGCAATCTCATTTTCGTGGTGGGGAAAAATTAAGTCGCGGCCTCCGCCGTGGATATCAAAAGTCTCGCCCAAATATTTTTTGGACATTACTGAACATTCTATATGCCACCCCGGCCGGCCCTTGCCCCAGGGCGAATCCCAGGATGGTTCATTGGGTTTAGCAGATTTCCAAAGAGCAAAGTCGAGCGGAGATTTTTTCCTTTCATCTACTTCAACCCGGGCACCGGATAAAAGCTTGTTTAAATCTCTTTTTGAAAGCTTGCCGTAATCTTTAAATTTTGCCACCTCAAAATAAACATCCTGATCAATCACATACGCGTATCCTTTTTTTATCAATTCTTCGATACCTTGAACCATCTCTTTTATATGTTCAGTTGCTTTGGGATACTTAGTCGCACACTTAACATTTAATTTGTCCATAACCTCAAAAAAAGATTGAATATACTTCTCCGTTAAATGTTTACACAACTCCTTAATTTCTTGGCTACTTGCCCCTTGACCCTTGACCCTGTTTATAATTTTATCGTCAATATCCGTAATATTTTGAATATAATTAACTTTAAAACCTTTATATTCCAGATAGCGGCGGATGGCATCAAAGGCAACGTAAGCACGCGCATGGCCAACATGGGTTTCGTCATAAGGCGTAATGCCGCAAACATACATATTCACACGATTTTTATGCTGCGGAATAAATTCTTCTTTTTGATCGCTTAAAGTATTAAAAACTTTCATGCGGCTTATCCACCCGCTGGCCATTCAACATTACAATCTGGGCTGGATTGCCCACCACAGTTGCATTTTCCGGGACTGATTTTGTAACAACTGCCCCGGCCCCAATCCGCGCACCCCTACCAACCGTAATATTTCCGAGGATAATCGCATTTGCGCCAATTATCACATTGTCTTCAATGGTTGGGTGGCGCTTGCCTTTTTCTTTGCCTGTGCCGCCCAAAGTCACGCCCTGGTAAATAGTTACAAAATCTTTTATAACCGCAGTTTCTCCGATTACTACCCCGGTTCCATGGTCAATAAACAAGCCTTTGCCAATAGTTGCCCCGGGATGAATTTCAATTAAAGTTGAAAGCCGGGCTGATTGCGAAATAAAGCGCGGGATAACCGGAATTCCTAACTTATAGAGAAAATGCGCGATGCGATGGAAAAACAAGGCCCACAAGCCTTGGTACATCAATACTTCAAAAATATTGGCCGCGGCTGGATCGCGCTCAAAAATAACTTTTATCGTAGTAAACATTGACTCACCTCATCCTGTCAAAAAATGGGTTCTTGCCGGATACTGAAAGGGGAATGCCGTAAGCAATTTTAACCCCGTTCCCCAGCAAACCCAGATCAATCACAGCCTTTCCTATAGTATACATCAAGCGGTTATCAATATGAAAATCCGAAGCTATAGCTGCAGCCGATCCAATGGCAATTCCCAGATCCCCGGTATTATAAGCGCAAATCGCGCGGTTTTTTTCTGCTTCCGCGCAATTGGGATAGCCGCAAAAACTGCAATATCTTAACCCGATAGTTTTAATTTTTGTGCCGATGAGAAATATTGCCTGGCTGGCTTTGATATTCTCCGCATCCCGCAAAAAAGTCGGATGAGATTCTCGATCTCCGATTTCTTTCATCTTCTGCGAAATCTTACCAATATCTTCTCCCGAAGCTATGGCTATTTCCAAAAGGTCTATTCCTTTGGCTTTTGGGGCGGTGCGCGCTGCCAGCGCCATCTTTTGGGCAATATCCAAAATTTGATCTATTTTAAAATTTTCTTCTTTCAACACGGACAAATTCCCTTATATCATAGAAGCAAATTTTTCTAGCTGATCAGCTGTCCCAATGACAACCACGACATCATCCTCTTTTACATAAGAAGCAGCTCCAGGCTGGGATTCAAAAGCACCATCCTTATGGCGAATCGCCAGAACCGTAGCTCCAGAAATTTGGCGCACCTGGGATTTGCCCAAGGTTTTACCCGACAACTTTGAATTTTTTCTCATCAAAAATTCTTTGATATTTAATTGAATTTCGCCCTTATGCATGACCGTATCGATAAAATCCGTAGCCACTGGCTTGAGCGCCATGGCCACCATTTTGCAGCCAGCAATGTAATACGGCATAATTACCTTGTCTGCCCCGGCTTTTTTCAGTTTGCAAAGAGCTTTTTCATCGGTTGCGCGCGCAACAATTTCTAATTTAGGATTAAGCGCCTTGGCCGATAAGATGATCAGCACATTGGCAGCATCCGAATCCACGCACGAGATCAATGCTTTGGCAGATTTAATATTCGCATTTTCCAATGCATCATCCGAAGATTCTTCATCAATGATATGCGGGATTTTTTGTTCCTGCAGTTCCTCGGCTGTAGCAGGCTTGGGATCAATAACCACAAAAGGCACTTTTTCTTCCTTCAACTCCTGCGCCACTTGATGCCCCACCCTCCCGTAACCGCAAATTATATAATGGTTTTTCATGCCGGAAATTTTCTTTTCCATTGCTCTTTTCCTCCTGTATCCGATAATTTGCCCTTCTACAATCATCTCCCCGAATTGGCCAATCGCATAAGCCATAGTACCCACCCCTCCAATAATCAAAACCATCGTAAAAATTTTGCCATAATCCGATAAATGCGCCACTTCTTGAAAGCCAACCGTGCTCACAGTAATCACTACCATATAAAGCGCATTCAAAACTGAAAGTTTTTCCAAAAGCATAAAACCCGACGTGCCCGCGGCAAAAATAATTATCAGGAGCAAACTGGGGACAACTAATCTTTGGAAAGGATTCATTTTCCGATCTCCTTAATTAAATAAAGAGTAGAATTTGATCCATTATAGCATAAAGGATTTATATAAGTTTATCTGCGATCATGCGCTCGGCAATGAGCACGGCATTCAGCGCAGCTCCGCGCCGGAGATTATCGGAAACGATCCACATTTCCAATCCATTTTCCTGGGAAATATCTTCGCGGATGCGTCCCACAAAAGTTTCGTCTTTCCCTTCGCAGTTAAGCGGCGTTGGATAGATTTGTTTCGCCGGCTCATCCAAAACCTTAACTGTGGGAAATTTTGAAAGCAGATTGCGCACTTCTGCCGCGCTAATTTTCTTTTTCGTTTTTATATTAACGGACTCGCTATGCCCCACCATGACTGGCACGCGAATACAGGTTGCTGTAACTTGTATTTTTTCATCTTCCAAAATTTTCCGCGTTTCATTGACCATTTTCAGCTCTTCTTTGGTATAGCCGTTTTCTTCGAACTTATCGATCTGCGGAATGCAGTTAAAAGCTATCTGATAAGCAAAAATGGATTTGTCTTGAGGGATCTCTTCCCCTTTTTCAATCGCAGAGATCTGGCTGCGCAAAAGATCTACAGCTTCTTTTCCCCACCCGGAAACCGCCTGATAAGTTGAGATCACCAAGCGCTCAATCCCAACTGCATCATAGATTGGTTTTAGAGCCATCACCATCTGGGCAGTTGAACAATTGGGATTAGCAATAATGCCTTTGTGCTGTTTTAGGACATGGCCATTTACTTCTGGCACCACCAAAGGAATATCTTTTTCCATCCTAAAAAAAGAAGTATTATCAATCACTACTGCTCCGGCTTTGGCTGCCGGGCGGGCGAGCTTTTCCGAAACTTTGGCCCCGGCCGAAGACAAGACAATATCTACTCCCTTAAAAACGCTTTCAGTTGCTTCCACAACCTCGTATTTTTGGCCTTTGAATTCAACGCTGGAACCAGCAGTGCGCGAAGAAGCCAGCGGCAAGAATTTCTCAATGGGAAAATTCCTTTGCTCCAAAACCTGCATCATGACTTTTCCCACCATGCCGGTTGCCCCCAAAACCGCGACATTATATTTTTTACCCATAAACTATACTCCTTATCTTATAGAGCGGTAATTTTAGCAAATTTTGGCTTTATGCTCCAGCATTTTTATGCTATATTTAAAACCCTTATGAAAGAAATCATCACCCAAAACCTAAAAGAAAACCTGGCTACCATTGAAAAGGTTGAAAAAGAGCTGGCAAACCCCATTGCGCAAGCTGGCCAGGAAATCATCACCTGCTTAAAGAACAAGGGCAAAATTCTTATTTGCGGAAATGGCGGGTCTGCTGCTGACTCCCAGCATATGGCCGCAGAATTAGCCGGAAGATATCTCATGGATCGTGAACCATTGCCTGCGATTGCGCTTTCAACGGATACTTCAATTTTAACTGCCATTGGCAATGATTTTGGCTTTGACCAGGTTTTTGTAAAACAAGTAAAAGCCTTGGGAAATAAAGGCGATATCCTGATTGGGATCTCTACCTCGGGAAATTCTGCCAATGTTATTGAGGCCATGAAAATCGCTAAAAATAAAGGCATGAAAAATATCACCCTTTTGGGCAGGGACGGCGGAAAAATGAAAGCCTTGGCAGATATCAACCTAATTGTGCCCTCCTCCCATACCCCCCGCATCCAGGAAGCCCACGGCTTGATCATTCATATTATCTGCGAATTAGTTGAAAAAGGCCTTTTTTCATGAACAAAGCTGTTTTTTTAGATAGGGACGGCACGATAAACTTTGACAAAAATTACATCGGCCAGCCCGAAGACATAGAACTAATTCCAGGATCAAGCGAAGCCATAAAAAAACTTAACCAGGCCGGGTATAAAGTCATTATTATTTCTAACCAGGCTGGGATCGCCCGGGGCTATATGACAGAAAATGCCCTGCAAATTGTCAATAAAAAATTACAAAAAGAATTACTCAACAATCACGCGTACGTAGACGCTGCTTATTATTGCCCGCACCATGCTGACCATGGGTTCCATCCCTACCGCAAAGATTGCAATTGCCGCAAGCCCAATCCCGGCATGCTGCAAAAAGCCATCCATGATCATCAGATCGATCCAGCCTTATCTTTCATGATAGGCGATAAATTAACGGATATTGAAGCTGCCAAAAGGATCAACCTCAAGGCATTTTTAGTGCGCACGGGCTACGGCCAAAAAGAAGAAAAAGAAATTTCTGAAAAAATGCACACTCCGGACAAAATCTTCGATAATCTGGGACAAGCCGTAGATTGGATCTTGGAGGGGATAAAATGACCGAAACCTTGCAAAAAATCCTTCCTCATTTTCAGGGGAAGAAAATATTAGTTTTGGGAGACTTGATGCTGGACGAGCATATTTGGAGCAAAGTCCGGCGCATTTCCCCCGAAGCACCAGTACCCATTGCAGAAGTGGAAAAAATCACCCATGTTCCCGGGGGCTGCGGCAATGTCGCAGCAAATATCAAGGCCTTGGGAGGAGAGCCGATTCTTATCAGCACAATCGGAAAAGACACCTCGGGGCAAAAGCTCATCCAAGCCCTGAAAAAACTCAAGATAAAAACTTCGTACATTATAAAAACTTCCAGCCGCCCCACCATTTTAAAATCACGCGTCATTGCCCATCCCCAGCAAGTGGTCCGGGTAGACCGCGAAAAAAAAGCGCCGCTGGACGCAGCTACCGAGAAAAAAATCCTCCAGCAAATCAAAAAAAACTTGCCGGCCTGCCAGGGGATTATCCTTTCTGATTACGGAAAAGGAATCTTGTCTGATTCTGTCTGCCAAACTATCATCCGCCAAGCAAAAACCTTGAATATCCCGGTTAGCGTTGATCCCAAAGGAATGGATTACTCCAAATACCAGGGAGCTACCATTATTACGCCGAATTTGATGGAAGCAGAAAGTGCCAGCCAAATAAAAACCAGTGAGCCCTCTCATCTGGTTGCTGCTGGCACTAAGCTGCTTTTAAAATGCCGCACCAAATATTTTCTTATCACCCGCGGAAGCGAAGGCATGTCATTATTTTCAAAATCTGCCAAGCCAATCCATATCCCTGCGCTCGCAAAAGAAGTTTTTGATATTACCGGCGCCGGCGATACCGTAATCAGCGCCTTAACTCTGGCCCTAGCCTCAAAAGCACCGATTAATGATGCTGTGATCCTTTCCAATTTCGCAGCTTCAATTGCAGTGGGAAAAATCGGCACCCAGCCAGTTTATAAAGAAGAGCTGAAAGAAGTTTTAGAAAACATTGCTTTCCCCCACCAAAAAATCCGCTCGCGCTTTGATCTAAAAAAAATTGTGGAGCATCTGCGCTTGAGCGGCAAAAAGATTGTTTTTACCAATGGCTGTTTTGATATTTTGCACCTCGGCCATATCCGCTATCTTAAAAAAGCCAAAAGTTTCGGAGATATTTTGATCATTGGATTAAACAGCGATTCATCTGTGCGCATTCTCAAAGGACCACACCGCCCCTATGTTGCAGAAATCGAAAGAGCCGAAGTATTGTCCGCCCTGGAATGCGTTGATTATATCTGCATATTCAAGGAAAAAACTCCGCATGAAATTATCCGCCTGCTTAAGCCGGATGTGCATGTCAAAGGCGGAGACTATAAAATCCAAGACTTGCCCGAGGCAAAAGTGGTAAAATATTATGGCGGGGAGATAAAAATCGCGCCGATTGTAGAAGGCCGGTCAACCTCTTCCCTGATTGACCGCATAAAAAAATCAAAGGAGTAATAGATGAAAAAAACACTTTGGTTTTTGCTGATGTTTCTAGTTTTTGCCTCTTGCGCCCTAGCCTGGAAAATTACCCCGGAATTAAAAGACGAAATCAAAAAACAAGAGCAAATTGTGCGCGAAAATCCCTATAACGCAGATGCCCATTTCAACCTCGCCATGGCCTATGCTTATAGCAATGAAATCAAAAAAGGCTGGGAAGAGCTGGTAAAAGTGAATGAGCTTGACCCGAAATTTTCCAAATTTGCCCTTAAAAAATACTCGCGCTTGGTTGCCAAAAATCCCGATGACTGGCGCTTGCGCTACCGCTTGGCATTTTCCCTGCGCTTTACCGACCAGCGGGACAAAGCCATTGAAGAGTTTAAGGCTGTCCAAAAGCTTAATCCCCAGGAAATTTTTGCCAGCGGATACATCGGCCTGATGCTGGGCGAAATGAACCGCGTGGATGAGGCAATTGCCACCATCCAGGAAGCGGTAAAAAAAGACAATGATGTTGCGGCCCTGCACCTTTTGCTATCCGAAGCCTATTTCAGGAAAGGCGAAAAATGGAAAGGCGCAGCTGAAGCTATGGAAGCCATTCGCTTAAAAACCTTGGGCTACTAATTTTTTATGAGCTTAATCAAAAGGCTGGGAATATTAATCTTTTTAGGTTTTCTTTGCGGCCTGTTTCTCTGGGCCCTTTACGGGCCAAAAAATTCGCTGGAATTAACGGTTTCAAGAACCCTGGAAGAACAAAAAAATAAGGCGGATGTTTTTTTCAGCGAGGTAATTTTTTCCGAATCCGAAGGGGAAAATAAATTTTGGGAGCTGAAAGCCCAAAAAGCTTCCTTGAACAAATCAACCGGCAAGGCTTTTTTGACTGAAATCGAAGGGCTTTTTTTCAGCCAAGGCAAGCCCACCCTCAAATTCATTGCCCCGCAAGCTAAATGGGATATGAAAAAAAAAGATATTCTCCTAATCAACCCCATCGGATTTGATCCGCGCTCAAAAATTAAAAAAAGCTATTGGTTCAAATGCCAAGAATTGAACTGGAACACGGAACAGCAAAAAATCAACGGGCAAAAAGACATCATTTTTTCCCAAAATAATGCCACAATTTATGCCCAGAACCTGATGGGAGATTTGGATTTCAAAACCGTTTCCCTGTTTGACTATCCCCTGGCAATCATCAAGCTAAAAAGCAAGGGCACCATCAGCCTGGAAGCAAAAACTTTTTTAATGGATAAAAACGAAATCCAGGCGCGAGAAGAAGTAAAAGTCGCCATCCATGACAAAAACACCCCAAAAACAAAAATCACCGCGCAAACCGCTGATTACAAGATAAATAATAATGAAATTTTATTTAAGGGGCAGGTTCAGATATTTTATCCGGATGCTTTTGCTTCAGCACACACGGCAGCTTATTTTCCAAATACGCAAAAAATTAATTTGAAAGGCAGCGCAGTTGCTAGTTATGGCAAAAACAAGCTCAATGGCGAGAATATCATAATTTTGCTCAAAGAAAGGAAAATCAAGCTGCAAGGGCGGACTAAAGTGAATATCCGCGATAAAGAACTTATTCCATAAAGGAAAAATTGCTATAATCCTATTATGCTAAAAAGCTTATTAAAACCAAAACCGCAAGCTGCTGTAATTATCAAAAAAGACCAAACCTATGATATTGCAATTATCGGCGGGGGGCCGGCCGGCTTAACTGCTGGAATTTATGCTTCCCGCGCCCGCTTAAAAACCCTTTTGGTTGAAAAAGCCCTGCCCGGCGGGCAAGCCTCAACAACCTATAATATAGAAAATTATCCGGGCTTTCCGGAAGGTGTTTCCGGCATGGAATTAACCCAAAAAATGGAAGAGCAAGCCCGCAAGTGCGGATTGGAAATTGCCTGGGCAAATGTTACCTCTTTAAAAACCAACAAAACCCATCATCAAATTATCACGGATACAAAAACTATCAAAACCCGCACGATTATTTTGTCCGGCGGCTGCATTAACCGGCCGCTGAATGTCAAAGGGGAAAAGGAATTCCGCGGAAGAGGAGTTTCTTATTGCGCCACCTGCGACGGCCCCTTTTATAAAGACAAGAACATTATGGTCATCGGCGGCGGAAATGCTGCGGTTGAAGAAGCCATTTACCTTACGCGTTATGCACGCCAGGTTACAATCGTCCACCGCCGGGATGAGCTGCGCGCGGATAAAATCGTCCAGGAAAAAGCCCGCGAAAATTCCAAGATCTATTTTTTATGGAATTCGGTTATAGAAGAAATTACCGGGGATAACCAGGTAAAAGAAGTCGTGGTAAAAGACGTGAAAACCGAAAAAACTTCCCGCTTGCCGGTTGAAGGGCTTTTTATCTACATTGGCTCCAATCCCCAAACTGAATTTATTAAAGATATTATCAAGCTGGATCAGGATAATTATATTATGGTAGATGATAAAATGCAGACGAACATCCCAGGAATTTTTGCCGCTGGAGACATTCGCAGCAAAGCTTTCAAACAAATAGTTTGCGCTTGTGCGGATGGCGCGCTGGCTGCCAAAAACGCCGGAGAATATTTAGAAAAAAATTGAGCAGATTCAATCGCTGGTTCCTAATCAGTCTCAAACTGTTTACCAACACCTAAAATCATTGTGCCAGTAACCGGGGTCATCGGCAAAGATGAGATAAGTGCTTTTTGTTTTTTCAAGCTTTTCAATTTTGACAGCTATTGGCCCATGCGTTCCCATCCCTCTGAATTGAGATGAAAAAAAATTGTTTATTTCTGGCACTTGAACGCAATATTGGCTATAGAAATTTTTCAATTGCGCATAGGGCAATGAAGAAAAAATTCTAAATTCCGCATAATAATCGCCGTGCTTGCTGCACGGACCAAGATTGCCAAATTTCCTGATTGCCGGACCGATCCTTTTTGTTTGGGGCGGCAATGGTATTTCTTTTAATTGGTCAGAAAAAGAATTTAAACGATAATTGTTAAGCAAATAAGGAAAAGGAAAACCTACTATCCATAGTATACCAGAAATGATTATAATAAATATGAGCAAAAAAAGCTTTTTCACAGCAGAATTGACTTTGCCATTTGATAAAATTCTGTTGAAATTTGTTTACATCTTTTCACTATAGCCCCTTTGATGTCTTTAGTATATCCGTATGAATAAAGATAAGCTAAAATTCTGGGCTGCTTTGATATGTCAATTTTCTTTTTTCGCCAATAGTCGATTGACAATCTTACGGCTGCGGCGGAGAATTGAATTGAATGTTCCGGCTGATTTAAGCATAACCAAATTTGTGCCGGAGGCGATTGATATGTAATTTTCCCTGGTACGGGATTATAATATCGTTTCTTAAGAATTTCCCTAGCGGTGCTAAGTTTTATCTGCGCTATGCCAACAGAAGTATCCTTAACATTCAGGGCGCCTAACCAGTCAAGCCAATCGTCCCACCCCATACGACAATATTCATCAATTAGAATAGCACTAAGGAGAAGGGGATCAATATTTTGTTTTTTCGAAGCCGTTAAAATAATATTTTTGTGCTTTTTCAGATGAGTTTCAATATCATCGCTCGTTTTAGTTGAAGTAAAATCCCCTTTGTCATCTTTGACAATGATGAAATTTTTCTTTCGCCGTTCCCTGCAAACATCATCGTATCTTTTGATTTTTTTATCGGTGTTCGCCTTGGCGTAATTTTTACAAAATGCTATGAGCTCAGTATTAGAAATTGTTTTATAGGAAATATTATCTGCGGTTTTAATATTTGGCTTCGATCTTATGTATATTTTCCCTTTTCTTTTAGCTAAATACAGATCGTCGATTTTTTTCTGTTTGACAAGAAAGACAATATCTTCTTTATTGTATATTTTTAGATTTTCGTCAATAAAGAGCTCTTTTTCTGCTGGTTTACTCATTACTCTAAGTATAATATCCATGTCGGAATGATAACAGAATTGAAGTTGGTGTCAAGCTGGGTGAGCTACGGAGAAGAAAATTTACTAGCGGGGGCAGGATTTGAACCTGCGGCCTTTGGGTTATGAGCCCAACGAGCTGCCAGACTGCTCTACCCCGCGTTGAAGAGTGCTTATTTTACCATAAAAAAAACCTAAGCAACAGATGATGCCCCGGCTAAATAACCCGTACTCCAGCATGCCTGCAGATTGTACCCGCCGGTTGGCCCATCCAAATCAATCATTTCCCCGGCAAAATAAAGATTAGGAATAATTTTTGACTGCATGGTCCTAGGATCAATTTCAGAAAGGGAAATGCCGCCGCTGGTAACAATGGCTTTATCAAAGCCTAATAGCCCCTCCACCTCCATCGGCATTTCTTTTAAAAGGTGCAAAAGCACATTCCTTTCCTGGCTGGTAATGCGATTGGCTTTTTTGCACGGATCAATTTTGGATAAGCGCACTATAACTGGGATTAATTTTTTGGGCAGCAATTTATCCAGGCTGTTTTTAAACATGGCATTATGCATTTCTTTGAAGTCCCGCTGGACCCTTTTATCCAAAGTTAAAAAATCCAAAGCGGGCTTAAAATCAATGCGCAAGAAAACCGGGCCTGTTTTCAGCAAATCTCCTATTTTTTTGCTCATATCCAATACAATCGGCCCGCTGATTCCTTCATGCGTAAATAATGCTTCCCCAAAACGCTCATCTTGCTTTTTGTTGTTTTGATAAACGCAAATAGAGACATTTTTTAAAGAAAGCCCCGCCAACTCCCCCACCCATTTTTCTTTTATTTTTAACGGGGTCAAAGCCGGTTGAATATCTTCAACCGTATGCCCTAAATCTTTAGCCCAACTCATCCCCTCCCCGCTTGAACCGGTCCCTGGATATGAAAGCCCCCCAGTTGCCAGGATAAATTTATCCGCAAAAATTTCTTTATCTTTTAAAACTATTTTTTCGATTTTATTGCCTTTTTTGACAATTGCCTTAATTGGGGAATTTAAGAGAACCTGGACATTGGACTGTTTTAAAAAATTAGCTAGAACATTTAAAACATCTGCAGCATTATCGCTTGCTGGAAAAACCCGATTGCCTCTTTCTACTTTTGTCTTGAGGCCCCTTTGCTCAAAAAAATTGATGGTGTCAGAAACCCCAAAAGCATTCAGCGCAGAAAAGAGAAATTTTCCTTTTTTTCCAAAAGCTGCTGCAAATTCTTTAATATCTGTTTCAGCATTGGTAATATTGCAGCGGCCCTTGCCGGTTAATAAAAGTTTTTTGCCGAGGCTATGATTTTTTTCAATAAGGAGAACTTTTGATTTATTTTGGCCGGCAAAACCAGCTGCCAGCATGCCCGCTGGCCCGCCTCCAATAACTGCAACATCCGCATATTCTTTTATCATTCATCCATTATAACAAAGAAGCGCTTACCAAAGAGATAGTAAGCGCCTCTTTTTATTGTAAAAAACTATCCGGCTAAGGCGTTGGTGGGCCTCCCCAAGTCATATCAACATTGTATTCCGATGTATTGGAAGTCGCGGTAACTGGACCAATACACTTAAAATCCTTATCCATGGCATTCAAGCTGCCCCCATGATATTCCATATGCTTAACCGGAAAGAATGGAAATTCACCAGATGCATCATCTATTTCACCATCCCCATCTTTATCAATCCAGGCAATCGGATCATATCCGCCATACCCGGTTGCTGCCAAAGTTGTGAAACTAATTGGAAGAGAATAGATACTGCTGGAAACCGTGGTTGGACCAAAAGTTGGAGCAACGGAATTATTCCTAAAATCCATATCCTGGTTCATGCGGAATATTCCCACTTTAATCGGGTCAGCATTTCCAGCCGGCATAGTTACATAACCAGTGATGGTAACCACATTGGTTACAACTGTAACTTCGCTGGAAACTTTAAACACCGTACTGCGCCACGAACTAGAAACAACGGGCCAGCCATCCGCATCCAAGCCAACTACTGCTCCCATGATCGCGTAAGTCCCGCTAGTTGAAATTTGCGGCAAGGATAATTGGGCTGTTTCTCCCTGGACCGCAGGAATAAATTCGTGGCCGCTCCAGCTGGACCAAATCGGATTTCCGTTAAAGCTCGGAGAATTAGTCTGCGTGTTCCACTCCCGCACTTCTATCGCATAAGCTTTTTTTAAACTGTCAAAATTAATAGTACTTTGCCCCACTCCAAACGACCAGCTCAAAACTGGTTTGCTGGTATTTAAAAAAGTAGTAACCAATGGACTGGTGGAATCGAACATATTATCCACTGGAACTTTGAAAGAAATAGCAGCAGAAGTTAAATCAACAGAAGTAATATCTACCATCCTAGTATCAATCACTGTTCCATTTTCCAAGACTTCAATCGTTGCGGTTGTGCCGCGTTGAAAATTAGTAGGTATGGGATTCTGTGGAGTCCACTGTCCCTGGTTCCATGGTTTTATAGAAAAATTCAAGAATCCTGGAGGCGGCCCCATTTCTTGGGCTTTCATTCCTTGCCCGAAACTCGATTTTTTGGGAATAGATAAACTTTTCATTGAAACACTTTGTGGTATCATTACTTCCCGCGTATAACTAACCGAAGTTACCGTATCTGTAGTAGTTATATAAGTCAAACGCGCTGTAATCCCAGCCCCAGTTGCTGAAGGATCCGCTAAGTTCCCCACATCTAAGAAAGAAGTTAACACAGGATAAACATTGGGTCGGGCATTTGGGATACTCCAATCAACACTTTGCCAATCTTCCCATGGTTCAACTTTTAATTCTGCATGCATAATCTTATATCCGGCTACGCCAGCCAGAGAATTTAAAAACCCAAGTTTTACCGCAAACTGGGGACCATTAAATTTTGTAGTTTGGGTCTGTGCTGCAGCTATAACTTCTGCTACTGGCAACATGAGGATAATTTGCGGGACATTAAAAGTCATGGCTTTTAGTTCGGCTGCGGTTTTTCCAAAATAAACCGAAGCTGGAAAAGCAGCTTGAATAACCGGGTTTTGGATTTTTATCTGGGGCCCGGCTTGGGCTGAAACTCCAGCTGCTGCGGCAGATTGGTAAGTTGCATCAATCAGGGCTTTTAATCCTGCAGCAACATTGTCTTCAGTATAAATACTGGCAACTGGCACAGTACATTGGTTCATAACTGGCACCATAGTTGCAATACTCTTGGTTTCTCCGCTAACATAAGCTGCGGCAAAAGCATCCAGGATATCGCCGGGAATGCCTTTGGGACTGCCGGTAAGATAAGTGAATACTTCTTTCATGATTTTTTTCGCGGTAGTCAAATCCGTTGCGCCCTTGGCAATTCCTGCTTTGAATTTTATGGCTTGGATCGCTTTTTTAATAAAAGGATCCATAAAGCTTTGGTTGATCGCATTTTTGATCGAAGTATTTTCTGTAGCCGTAGAATCTATAACCGTGCTAAAAGTCATGCCTTCTACTGTAACCAGAGTATTGATCTTAGAAATAACTAAACTCTCAATTAATTTAAGGGTTTCTTTATCTATAGCATTGGTGCCGCCCAATTCATCCACAACCTTGCTCTGGATAATTTGCCTAAGCAAAGTGGTCTGCGGCGTAGAAAAAATGCCCGTAAGTGTTCCCGTTGCATCACTCGTTGCTGCAGCCGAGCTATCAATCATAACTTCTAACTGCATGGTTTTGCCCGTTGAACTAGATGCTTTTTCTAAGCGAATAACATAAGCATCCGCTGTGCTATAGTTGGTATAAGATAAGCTATATGCTCCGGTTGAATCTGTAACTGTTCCAGTTGCAACAGAGGTCAATGTCCCGTCTGTTCCTACCTTATATAAGGTTGCAGTGGTATCTCCGGCTGCCAAAGGCTTTAGATCCATGGCGCGCACGCTGCCCTCAT
The DNA here is from genome assembly GCA_964528395.1 of uncultured bacterium. GTDB lineage: Bacteria > Margulisbacteria > WOR-1 > CAZGTC01 > CAZGTC01 > CAZGTC01. Next base: position 218,235 of record CAZGTC010000001.1, on the reverse strand, counting down.
CAATTCCCATTGCAACCAATTCCCTGACCCTTTGCTCTTTCATGGCCTGGGTTTCAACTGCCAAAGAAGTTACTCCCATTTTGGATAAGTCTGATGCCGAAGCCGCGGCTGTACCAGAAAAAGTAACTGTGGCAGGAACCGTAAGATTGCTGGAAGAAGAACCCCCGCCGCTCGACTGGCCACAACCCACAATCAAAAGCACTAACAAGAACAGCGCACCCAGAACAAAAACTAATTTTCTCATAACCATCAGCCTCCTAAAAAAATTTTATTCCCCGCATTAGTTTTGATCCATAAGCTCTGGGCTTTTTAGATATTCTACGCTCTCTTATATAAAAATCAATACCTGGGCTAAAAAAAATTACCCTCATCCTAACTTTTTCTAATTTGAAAACTTTTTTCTATACAACCTTCTCCCAATAATCCCTCTCCCATTCCGAGCGAGCGCAGCGAGTCGAAGAAATTAGGGTGAGGGCTCCTACCGGTAGATCGCGACTTTTATTTTTCCAATCTTTCTCTTGGAAGCAGACTCAACTATATAAGCAAAATATACTCCATTGCCCAGCACTTCCCCAAAATCATTTTTTCCATCAAATCTTACCTCATTATATCCCGCGGTCCCTCCCATTGTTTGAGCCTCGCATACCTTCTTATATACCTGCCTGCCGCTGGGATCAAATAAATAGATCTCTACTCCCACGTTTCCCGAAAGCTCATAGGCAAACATCATCGTATCCCGATCCGGATTTGCGGGATTCGGATAAAATAACGGCGCAGTTGCAACCACAGAACCAGCTTTTACTTTTAATCCATTCACTTGCCCCTCTATCGTCTGCCCAGCACTATTCTTTACTGTGAATTTGATACTATGTGCTCCTTCTGACATCGGACTCTTTAGCTTAAAAGTAAAATACGTTTGCAACTCCCCGCTCTTTAATTCCGTGGTTATTTCTAACGTATAATCACTGCTCGGCACTACCTGGTCATCAACATACAATGTCGGGTCGCTATATGTGGCTTTTGCTCCTATCGATAAACTGCTCACGCTCACCGAAGAATCCCTTACCAGTGCCACCACTTGGCTCGCATCCACCGCATCCCCAGTGATCAAAGTCGTGCCTTGGATCGATGATCTAAATTCTACCGTTGCAGTACCGGTTCCTCCACTTGCCTCTGGTGTTCCCAATAAATTCGTCCCGCTCGAATAATTCCCGGCTGCATCATATCCAAATATCGAATAATAATACTTCGTATCATTCGTTAATCCTGTATGCTTATATGCTGTACTGCTTGACGGCGCTGCTGCCCCTTCTGTTGCCAATGTCCCATCCGTATGCGTTGCTGGATAGCTGCTGTTTGAATACCTAACCACATACCCGCTCAAACTCGCTTTTACTGGATTGGTCCAACTGATATATAATGCTGCCCCTGCGGCTTCTTTGGTTACAGCAGCATTGCTCGGTGCATCCGGCGGCGTTAAATCCGAAAGGGTAAATATTTTATTCCCTGTTTTAGAAGAGCATTCCGCAGTTACAATGCTTGTTCCGCTTCCGGTTGCGGTGATTGTCAAATTCCCAGTCCATATCCCTGTACTGATATCCGTTTGAGATATGGCTGCTGGGGATATGATATTCGACAATGTCGTGATCGGTGCTATAGTCAAAGCTGCTCCTCCGGTTAGCCCGCTGGTTGTTCTATTTCCATATGCATCCAATGCTTCAATCGTACTTATAAATGCTGTTCCTGATATCTGGGCTGCCGCAGCCTCCAATGTCAAACTGCTGATTGCCCCTGAACTAACTGTCAAGCTTAACGCATGGTTTGTTGTATTGATCGTGCCATCGGTTGCTTCCAAAGTACTAAATTCTTCCTTATACGCCGCCAATACCCCGCTTGCTCCCCCGCTTGAAAATGTTATTGAGGTAGCAGAGCCCAAGTTCGTTGTATCTACCTTTGGCACTGTACTATTCGGACTGTTGCTCAACCCGCTAAAAGTCAAGCTCTTTGCTCCTGTATATGCAGTTGAAATATTATCATATGCATCATAGGCAGTTAAAACTATTGTTTTGTTTGCTCCAGCTACTACTGTTCCTCCCTCGGACGTTATACTCAAATAACTCGCAGCTGCTCCGCCTATTACCACAGCATCGGATGTTGCAACTGTTAACCCTTCAACGGTTCCCACCAAATCTATGCTTTCTGAATAATTATATCTTACCCCTCCAAAGCTCGCTAATCCTGAACTCATAGTCAATGGATTCGTTGTTGCGTTTAATGTCCCATGTCCTGGGGTACTATTATCAGATGACAACACTGCCTTTAAATAAACCTGGCTCGTATTATCATTCGTATTCCTATTCCCATACGCATCCCTTGCTTCAATCGTTGGCTGCACCTCGAGGGTTGCTCCTGCAGTTCCAGTTGCGGATGGCTGGCTCGAAAATTTGAGATAATTACTGCTCCCAGGATTTACCGTTAACGCCAATCCATAAGAAGAATCTATGCTTGATCCTGCTCCAGCTGCCTCATCTGTCACATTGACCGTTGCGCCTTCAACTTTATACGCAACGAGCGTGGAAACATTGGCATCCGATGTTCCGCTTGTAAAATTAATCGAGGTTGCACTTCCAATATTAGTTCCCTCTACCTTGGGAACATTCCCATCGGGCGAATTATTCGGCCCGGAAAATTTCAGGCTCTTTCCTCCGGTATATCCGGTTGATATATTATTATACGCATCATACGCTGTGATCGTTAACTCATCATTTGCCCCGGCAGTTACAGTCGCGGTTCCGGTTACTTTCAGATAAGCAGCCGCGGCCGCTCCCACCGCCACGGCATTCGAATCAGCTGAATCGGTTAATCCCTCTCCTGTCCCTTTTACAGTTATTGTCCCTGCTGTGTTATAACTGACTGCATTAAATGTCACTAATCCTGCAACTGCGGCCTGCAAAACTGTTCCGTTTAAACTCCCGGAAGATGCAGATACGATTATATTATCCGTATCCGCAGTCCGGTTCCCATACATATCTGTTATCTCTATGCTAAATGCATCCCACGTTGCTCCAGCACCTACTGAATTCGATGGCTGCGCAAACCACAATAATTTATTTTTTGTCCCTGCACTCACTGCCACGGTATCCGATGTTGCAACCGTCAGCCCTTCAACAGTTGCCACTAAATCTATGCTCTCTGCATAATTATAATTTACTCCGGCAAAGGTCCCCAAACCAGAGCTCACGGTCACAGGATTGGCGGTTGCTCCCAATGTCCCATGGCCTGGTGTATTATTATCACTGTCTAATACCGCCTTCAAATAAACCGAACTTGTACTGTCATTTGTATTCCTATTACCATATGCATCCCTTACCTCTACCTTTGGCTGCGTTACAAAATTTACCCCAGCAGTTGCAGTTGTTGATGGCTGGGTGGAGAAATTCAAGTTGTTGCTGCTTCCGGGATTCACCGTTAAATCCAAATCATAGCTCGCTTCTCCGGTTGTTGTAATCGTTCCATCGGTTACATCTACAGACTTTACCTCTGCGCTATATGCTGTCAGTGTTAATGCTCCAACCATTGAAACTCCTCCATCAAAAAGAGTAACTACCGCGCTTCCAAAATTTACTCCTTCCACGGTTGGAATATTCCCTAATGAAGATGTATTCAACCCGCTAAACACCAAATTCTGTACCGGATTATACCCGGTTGCTATATTCCCATATGCATCCCAGGCAGTAACTGTTAATTCATTATTTCCGCCAGCAGTCATGGTATCTGTTCCAGTTAAAGTTAAATAACTCTCGGTAGTTGCACTCACCACCAAATTTAACGCTCGGCTCGCATCTCCAGTTGAGGTGATTGTTCCATCAGTTACATTCAAACTAACACTCTCTGCCAAATAAGCCACTAATGTCGCGGCATTTGCCTCGCTTGTCCCATCCACAAAACTTATACTGGTTGGCTGTCCTATGTTTGTCCCTTCTACCTTCGGCCTATTTCCGCTCGGCGACATGCTTGGCCCGCTAAATGTTAAATTTTTTATGTCTATATAATCAACTGCTACATTGTTATACTCATCATATGCTGTAATCGTCAGTTCATCATTTGTCCCGGCTGCAATTGTTGATGTCCCTGTAATCTTTAAATATGCAGCAATTCCTGCAGTTATCGTTTCTTCTTGCGTGGCATTTGTCCATCCCTCGCTTGGATTCTCTGCTGCAGTGACAGTCGGCGCCCCAACTGTTGTATCTTTATAATAAAAATTCTTTGATGATGTTCCGGATTCTATGGTTGCTAATGTTATCTGGGTTGCTCCACTTGCATCTGAATAAAAATGCCCATTCCCTGACGTAGATGTCAAATCAATCGTCTTATTTCCGGTTACATTCATCGCATGGCTGATATCTGATTGCGTCTGTACTGTTATGACTTCGGATGTCTGGCCAACTACTAAAGTTTGCGCAGATGTAGTAAACGCTAACTTAGTAATTGATTGTACATAATAGTACATTCCCATATCTGTTCGCGTACCGTCTGGATCAAACATGGTTGGATCCCCTGTATCTATACAGGGAGAAGTCCCTTGCAAATGAAAATTATTATTCGCATAATCCGTAAAAAGGGGATTTGAAGATATATCTCCATCTCCTGTAACTGCCCCATTTGCATAATTTGTCCCATTTCCCCATACATCATTGTAACTATTGGTCATAGCTGTATATAAACCATTTCCTTCATGCGAAGAAACAATTGAATTAGTTACCGTAAGATCTGTTGCGCCACCTGATCCGCCATTATTAATTCCAGTATACCCTCTCACTACAGTACAATGGTTTACTGTTACTTTATTTCTACAATCTATCCCAGTATAAAAGCCCCTTATCTCGCTGGAGCTTACAGTTATCAATCCGCTCCCAGTATATCCGCTTACATATACTCCATAACCCCCGCTGTCATATCCGCTCGTTTTTCCTTCTAATGTACAATTATTTATGGTTGCAGTTGTGCTCGGCTGCGCCATTATCCCATACTTATAATCACTGGCATTTGATGTAATCGTTGAATTTCTCACCATTACCCCGCTTAAACTGCCAGTTAAATAAATCCCTGTATCCCCTGAAGTCCCTATACTTACACTACATCCCTTCACTTCCGTGTTTGACCCGTATAAATCAATAGCTGCCTGATTGCTGCTATTCGAGTCAGTTATGCTTACAGTTGTTCCTTCGACTGATCCATTAGCATCAACTCTAATTCCTGCGCCGTTATTATCGCTCAAAATACAATCCTTGATACGCCCATTATCCACTAAATAAACATCGTAGTAAGTCCCGCTGCCATTGCCAGTTATAGAAAGTCCTTCTACAGTACAATAATCTCCTCCCTGAATAACATGATTGCTCCCAGCCCCTTCAATCGTTGCTAAGCCGCTTCCATTCAACACCATATGCCGATTATTATTCAGATATAACGGAAAGGTATCATCTCCCCCTGCGGCATTATATGTCCCGCCTCCTGCTACATAAATCGTATCCAAAGCATATTGCGTAGCTTTTTTTACGGTCCGATACGGCGTATCTACTGTATTTCCATTGTTTCCATCATCTCCGCTTCCGCTTACATACTTCGCTGCATTATAAGAACCCCCGGCTTCTCCTGCCCCTTGCCATCTTCCGATATCACTCCCGTCACTGGCTGCACTCAAACACGCTGATCCAGAATATAACCGGAAATCATTATTATCAAAATCTACAAACCTTGGGCATTTTACAATTGAGTTGTTTCCAATGGTTGTCCCGTCCGTATAATTTGTCAAATATCCAAACACGTCATTATAATTATTGGTTGAAATCGCAACTCCTGTGCCTGCACTTGGATGTGCATTTAATTTGCCGTCTGCAGCTATGATCGAATTTGTTATATTCAAGTTGCCCGCGGTAACAGACTCATTTTTTGTAATACCATTATAATTTCTCACTATGGCACAATGATCCACGGTTACTACATTAACGCAATGTATCCCATTATAAAAGCCCCTTATCTCGCTGGAACTTATAGTTATCAATCCGCTTCCCGTATACCCGCTTACATATACTCCATAACCCCCGCTGTCATATCCGCTCGTTTTTCCTTCTAATGTACAATTATTTATGGTTGCAGTTGTGCTCGGCTGCGCCATTATCCCATACTTATAATCACTGGCATTTGATGTAATCGTTGAATTTCTCACCATTACCCCGCTTAAACTGCCAGTTAAATAAATCCCTGTATCCCCTGAAGTCCCTATACTTACACTACATCCCTTCACTTCCGTGTTTGACCCGTATAAATCAATAGCTGCCTGATTGCTGCTATTCGAGTCAGTTATGCTTACAGTTGTTCCTTCGACTGATCCATTAGCATCAACTCTAATTCCTGCGCCGTTATTATCGCTCAAAATACAATCCTTGATACGCCCATTATCCACTAAATAAACATCGTAGTAAGTCCCGCTGCCATTGCCAGTTATAGAAAGTCCTTCTACAGTACAATAATCTCCTCCCTGAATAACATGATTGCTCCCAGCCCCTTCAATCGTTGCTAAGCCGCTTCCATTCAACACCATATGCCGATTATTATTCAGATATAACGGAAAGGTATCATCTCCCCCTGCGGCATTATATGTCCCGCCTCCTGCTACATAAATCGTATCCAAAGCATATTGCGTAGCTTTTTTTACGGTCCGATACGGCGTATCTACTGTATTTCCATTGTTTCCATCATCTCCGCTTCCGCTTACATACTTCGCTGCATTATAAGAACTCCCAGCTTCTCCTGCCCCTTGCCATCTTCCGATATCACTCCCATCACTGGCTGCACTCAAACACGCGGATCCAGAATATAATCGGAAATCATTATTATCAAAATCTACAAATCTTGGGCATTTTACAATTGAGTTATTTCCAATGGTTGTCCCGTCCGTATAATTGTTTAAATATCCAAACACGTCATTATAATTATTGGTTGAAATAGCTACTCCTGTGCCTGCACTTGGATGTGCATTCAATTTGCCGTCTGCAGCTATGATCGAATTTGTTACCGTAAGATCTGTTGCGCCACCTGATCCAGTATTTTCAATTCCAGTATACCCTCTCACTACAGTACAATGGTCCACTGTTACTTTATTTCCACAACGTATCCCAGTATAAAAGCCCCTTATCTCGCTGGAGCTTACAGTTATCAATCCGCTCCCCGTATACCCGCTTACAAATACTCCATAACCCCCGCTGTCATATCCGCTGGCTTTTCCTTCTATCGTACAATTATTTATGGTTGCGGTTGTGCTCCATAACGACGATATTCCATACTTATAATCACTGGCATTTGATGTAATGGTTGAATCTCTCACCATTACCCCGCTTAATCCAGCTCCCATATAAATCCCTGTATCCCCTGAAGTTACTATACTTACACTACATCCCTTCACTTCTGTATTTGACCCAGTTAAATAAATCAATGCATCGCTATTTGCATTCGCATTTGTTATGCTGACACTGGTTCCTTCAACTGATCCGCTACTCTCTATCCAGATCCCCCCCCCATTATCATCACTCAAAGTACAATTCTTGATATGCGCATTATTTGCTACATAAATATCATAATAACCGCTCCCATTTCCTGTGATGTATAATCCTTCTACCGTAGCATAATAAGTCCCTTGGATAACATGATTACTGCTGGATCCTTCAACCGTTGCTAATCCTGTATTAACTGCTTTTAAATGCTTATCTGCTCCCATATTGATTGGAAAAGTTTCTCCCAATGCAGCATTGTAAGTACCATTATTGATATTCAAAATATCTCCGGTTGTCATTAGAGTAATTGCATAAGTTATGGTTCTCCACGGATTGCCTACTGAACCATCTCCTGCATCATTACTGCCAGTGGTGGAAACATAATAATTCGCGGCAAAAGAAGAAGAGGAGAAAAAAATAAACAAAGAGAAAAATAAAATTATAAATAGTAGTGTTTTTTTCATAAGCCCTCACCCAAACTCATTCTTACCTGCTGACTATTTTCTAATGCTACCCTCTCCCTCGCTAACGCTGGGAGAGGGACTAGTGTATTTTCGTTTAGAATCAAGTCCTTCTCCCTGTACCCCGAGCGGAGTCGAGGGGAATGGGAGAAGGTTGTAGAAAAAAAATTTTCAAGTTGAATAAACTTGGATGAGGGCATAAATTTTGAAAGCTTTTGTTGCATTTACAGCCTTAAGTTTTTTAGTATGGCTTTATTCTACTAATTATAGGAGAAAATGCAATCGGAATTTAAGACGTAAAAAAAATGTTTTAATCCAGCCGGGCAGCCAGCAATTTTTTGGTATAAGGATGCTGCGCCTTGGAAAAATCCTGCACAATCTCAACGATCTTGCCTTTTTCCATGACTGCCGCCCTTTGGCAAAAATTCTCTACCAAATTCAGGTCATGCGAAATAAAAATATAAGTCAAATCCTGCTCGAGCTTAATTTTTTTCAATAATTGGATGATTTCTGCCTGCGTTGTTACATCCAGCGATGAAATCGGCTCATCCAGGATGATAATCTCCGGCGCAACTGCCAGGGCCCGTGCCAAATTTACCCTTTGGCGCTCCCCGCCGGATAATGCATAAGGAAAACGCGCTAGAAATTTTTCATCGAGCCGCACTTTCTGCATCAATTCTCTTAATTTTTCCGGTAAAAGGCTGCGAGGAACAATATTATGCAGGATCAAAGGCTCGGATAATATTTGGCCCACCCGCATCTTCGGGTTCAAAGAATTTTGCGGGTCCTGGAAAACCATTTGGATCTTCTTGCGGAAATTTTTGCTATTGCCTTTCAAGATTATCTCCCCGCTATCTTTTGGGATCAGATCCAAAATTAAGCGGGCTAAAGTAGTTTTTCCTGAACCAGACTCTCCTACCAATCCAAAAATCTCTCCTGGGCCTACATCAAAGCTAATATTATCAACCGCCCGATATTTTTCAAAAGATTTGGACAAATTTTTAACTGAAAGCATGCTGGCCTCGCAAAATTTTTAAGCTTTTTATAAGTTTTTGGGTATAGGCTTGCTGCGGAGCAGAAAAAATCCTTTGCGGCGCACCTTCTTCTACTATTTTTCCGCAGCACATCACATACACCCGCTGGCACATATAATTGATCACGGAAAAATCATGGCTGACCAAAAGCACGGCAAATCCCAATTTTTTCTGCAGGTCTTTAATTAAGTCCAAAACCGCTTTTTGGATCGTGGCATCCAAGGCTGTAGTTGGCTCGTCCAAAATCAAAAGCTGGGGATCAAGGGACAAGGCAATCGCCAGCATTACCCGCTGGAGCATGCCCCCAGAAAATTGGTGGGGATAGTTTTTCAGGCGCTGGCGAGCATTGCGGATATGCGCTTTTTCCAAGGCTTCAATAGCTTTTTTTTCTGCTTCTTGCTTGGAAACCTTTTGGTGGAAAATAATTGTTTCCATAATCTGGTCGCCAATGGTCAAAACCGGGTTCAAGCTGGTAAATGGATCCTGGAAAACCATGGCAACTTTTTTATCGCGCACCTCCAAAATCGCATGCGCCAGAGTTGATTTGCCGGCTCCGGACTCCCCTACCAAGCCAACAATCTCCCCTGAATTTATCTTCAGACTAACATTGTCCAAAGCTTTTATTTGATTAAAAGAAACGCTTAAATTTTTTATTTCCAGCATAAATTTTACCTGAAAAGTTTTTCCCGCAAGTGCTCCCCTATTAGGTATAAGCTCAAAACCGCCAAAAAAATAAATAAGCCGGGAATAATTGCCATCCAAGGAGCATCCCTTAAATATGCTTGGGCATCCATTAGCATGCTGCCCCAGGAAGGCATCGGCGGCTGAACGCCTAATCCCAAAAAGCTAAGCGATGATTCCGTTAAAATTGCCCCGGCCATGCCTAATGTTGCTGCTACTGTAATGGAAGAAAAAGTATTCGGCAAAATATGGCGGAAAATAATGCGCATATCCGAACAGCCGATCATGCGCGCAGCTTCGACAAAAGTGCGCTCGCGCAAGGACAAAAATTCGCCGCGGATCAGCCGGGCTACTCCCATCCAGGAGGTCAATCCTATCACAGCCATAACATTAAAAATATTCGGGGAAATGAGCACTTGGATGGTCAAGATTAAAAAAATCGAAGGAAAAGCCAGCATCACATCCGTAAAGCGCATGACCAAATTATCCACCCACCCCCCAAAATAACCCGCCAAAGCCCCAAGGAATATCCCCAGCGTCAAGGCGATGAAAACTGCCACCATTCCAACGGATAAAGAAATTCGCGCGCCAAAAACCACGCGGCTAAAAACATCCCGGCCCAAATCATCGGTCCCAAACCAATGGTTAATAGAAGGCGGATACGGTCCGTCCAAAATAATTTCCGCAGGATCGTAAAAAGAAATTAGCGGCGCAAAAATCGCCATTAAAAGAAAAATTAACAAAACCGCTATTCCAAAGCGCATAAAATTTTATCTCTTCCCGTACCTTATTCTCGGATCCGCCAGAGCATAAGCAACATCTGCCAACAGGTTCGCTAAAATAATCAAAAAAGCTGAAAGCATGATAATTCCCATAATCATGGGGTAATCCCTTTGGAAAATCGCCATAACCCCCAGCCTCCCCATGCCCGGCCAGGCAAAAATAGTCTCGATCACAAACGCCCCGCCAAAAACTTCGGGCAAAGAAAGCCCAACTATTGTAATAATCGGCAAAAGCGCATTCCTTAACGCATGCTTGAAAATAACGATCCTTTCGGGCAAACCTTTAGCACGAGCCGTGCGGATATAATCCTGGTTTAGAACTTCCAGCATGGTCGATCTCTGGTAGCGCGTTAATCCCGCTAAGCTCAAAATTGTCATGGTCAAAAGCGGCAAAAGCATATGCAAAAAAACATCCCCGGCCCGGACAAGAAAAGAAGGGTCTTTTAACAAAGGATTGCTCATGCCGATAGCTGGCAGCCAATTCAAATTAATCGAGAAAAAAAGCACCAGAACCAACGCCAGCCAAAAACTTGGGATTGCCATACCCGCAAAAGAAAAAAAAGTGATTGCATGGTCGACCCATGAATTTTTTCTCACCGCAGAAATAACTCCCAAAGGAATGCAAATAAGCAAAGTTAAAACATAAGAAGAAAGCATCAAGAGCAGCGTGGCCGGCAAGCGCAAAGCAATTTCGCTGATAACCGGCTGGCCCGAAGAATAGCTATTGCCAAAATTCAGCAGCAGGGCATTTTTCAGCCAAAAAAAATATTGGATAATAAGCGGCTTATCCAAACCGAAATTCGCTTTGATGCGCGCCATATCTTCAGGAGAAACATTCGGGTTGATAAAAAGGCTGGTGGGGTCTCCGGGGGCTAAACGCATGACCAAAAAAGAAACCAGAGAAATTCCGATCAATAGCGGAATAAAATGTTTTAAACGCTGGAGAATATAGTCTTTCACAGAATAGGATTATAGCAAAAACTAAGCCCCTTTTTGCATAGCTTGTTTTAACGCAGAAAGAAAGTTTTTTGGGGAATCTGCTTTTTCTACCAATGCCTTAAATTCATTAGGGGTGAGCTTGGATAATTCCAAAATAGTCGAAGCCGGCAGCTTGGATAAAAATTTACTGATGCTGCTAAACTTATTCGAATTATAGTTAACATTGCTTTCCATGATAAAACTCCTCTGTGTTAGGTTGCACTATGAAACTAGTTAACAATGCGTCATTCCTGCGGAGGCAGGAATCTAGTCTGGATCCCCGCCTTCGCGGGGATGACAAAATGTGAGTTTCTAACTAATCTCACTATATTATCGCAATAAAAAAGATAAAAATTGCATAAAAGCGGATTTTTTTTTATAATAGCCTATAAGCCATGAAAATCAAGCCTTTTAACCTGCTCATTTTGGGAGCAATTTTATTTTTTATCCTTTGGCCGCTTTACCGCCTGCCTCAAGTAAAAAACGCAGAAAAACAGCTCTCCTCCTTAATTACAGGCAAAGTTATTCTGGAAAAGACCTACAACCATTCTGATACCAATATTTTTATCAAGGAAAACAGCCTGCATTTAACCACTTTTGGCAATGGATTATTTTATTTAAAGAACCTAGGGCCCGGGCTATATTCTTTTACTTTTTCCCATCCCAGCTACCAAAGCTTATCCCGCCAGATTCCCATCAAAAAAGGAGAGAACCTGATTTCAATTAAGCTAAAAAGAAAAGCCTTGGCAAAGCCCAATTCGCTGTTCACTCTGGAGCTAATCAGCTTGGGCATGATTTTTATCTTTGTATATTGCGGATTGGTCTTAATCCTGCAAAAACGCCAAAGCTTATTCGGCTGGGTATTCTTGCTTTTTTGCAGCAGCTTGATTGTTTGGAACGGGGTATCGTTCCTCCAATTTTATCTAGCAAATTTTAGGGGTTTGGAATTCTTGTCCGCGAATCTTGTTTCCTTAAAAACGCTCGGCTACGCATTTTTGATCCCAGCCTTTTTTCACACGATTAGTTTTGTGGTCAACCGCGAGCATTTCGACCTTAACTTGCGCGCCATAAAAATCTTGTATTTTATCAGCTGCATCTTTTGTTTTTTCCAGATTAGCTGGGCAATTTTGCAAAATGATTATTACTTTAAGGAAATTTGGGGCATCGCCTATCCCCAGGTTAATGCCTCATTTATGCTCTTTAACCTCTTTGGCGGGATCGTAGGCGTGTGGCAAATTTCCAAAGTCTTAAACAACCAAACCAATTTAATTATCCGGCAAAAATTGAAGTTTTTCCTATGGGGGATCACTTCCGGGAGCATCATCTTTTTTACTGGCACGGGCCTGCCGATTATTTTCCAAATTCCGGAATTTTTTCCTGGTTATTTCGATTTGGTTAACAACCTTTCAGCCGCATTGTTTTTTGGCGGGATTACGTTAGCGGTTTTCAAGCAAAAAGCTTTTGACCCCGCCAATCTTTCGCGCAAAAAATTTATGGGTTTTTTCTCCCGCTTTATTAATCTAACTATTTATATATTGGCAGTTTTAAGCTTGTACGGGCTAAGCCAATGGGGTAATTTGCCAGCCCCGGATTATTTTTGGGCGGTAGTAGCCTTATGCTTGGTCCTAATTGATCCGCTCAAGGATAAGTTTATTTTTCCCAACAACCTGCACCGCAAATCCCTGGAAAAAATCCTGCTGCAGATTTCTTCGGTCCTGGACTTAAATAAAATCCGGGAAATTCTGGAAAGCGAATTAAAAACCCATTATAAAATAGAAAAAGCTTACCTGTTCATCGTTAATGAGGAAAACGAAAGCCTTGAAATGGTTTCAGAGGAAAAAACCCTGGACATTTCGTTGAACCGCCCGTTTATGCGCTGGGTCAAGGAAAAGCCTTTTGCCATTTTAAAAAGCGAATGGGTCATGGACGAGGAAATTGATGAGGATTTACGGAAAGACGGGCTGGATATTTTCCAGCAGTTTGAAAGCGAGGTTTGTTTTCCCTTATCTTTTGCCGATAAGCTGATTGGCATAATTATCCTGGGAAAAATCGACCGCAACCTGGTTTCATACTTAAAAGATGATTTGGAATTCTGGGAAAAGATCGCGGACAAGACCGCAACCGCAGTGCAAAACAGCTTGCTGCACGAGAATATCTTGAGCACCGAGCGCTTGAGCATTTTGGGAGAAACCGCAGCCAGCCTAGCCCATGAGATAAAAAACCCCCTGACTGCCATAAAAGGCCTAACCAGCACCATTAACCAAAATTATTCCGACCCGGAATTCCGCCAGACTTTTTCCGAAATTGTCCCCCGCCAGATTGAGCGCATCAATGATTTGGTTGAAAACCTTCTCACTTTTGCCAAGCCCAAGCCGCAGTCCCTGAAAGAAATTAATTTAATTTCCCTTCTGGAAGAAACCAGCAAGCTTTTTTCAAAAGACCTGGCTAAAAATAAAATTCTCTTAGAGGAGGCTTTTCCACAAGAAAAGCTCATGCTTAAGGGCGATCCGCACCGCTTAAGCCAGGCTTTTATCAACCTTATCTTAAATGCCCGCCAAGCCATGCCCGCCGGAGGAAAAATAAAAATCAGCGCTGGGAAAAACAATGGGGAGATTTATGTGCAAATAGAAGATACTGGGTTTGGGATTTCCCCGCAGAACCTAAAGAAAATTTTCAATCCTTTTTTTACTACCAAAGCCAATGGCACGGGGCTGGGGCTGGCAATTGTGAAAAAAGTCATCCAGGAACATAATGCAAAAATAAAAATTGAAAGCCAAAGCGAGCAAGGCACAAGAATTACGCTCTTATTTACCCCTATGGGTGACGAAAACCTGATGCATATTCAAGAATAATCCCGCTGGCCCGGGCCGCGACAAGCCCCCCACCCTTTGCGAAATTGCAGCAACTGCCTTAGGATACCAGAGAAAAACATAGGGCTGGTCTTCGGTAATAAGCTGGCTGATTTTGGCATAAATTTCTTTTCTTTTTTCCTTATTCATGGTTGTGCGGCCAGATTCCAAAAGCTTATCCAGCTGCGGATTTCTGTATTTGACGAAATTAAATCCGCGCGGATATTGGGAAGAATGCCAGATCGAATATCCGTCCGGATCCAGGCCCAATGACCATCCAATAATCACAGCGTCAAAAGGCTTGGGATCAGAAAAAGCATTGACCTTTTTTATAAGCGCGGACCATTCCAAAACCTGGATATTCATTTTGACATTGATTTTTTTATACATTTGCTGCAAAACAATCGCAGCTTTTTCCCTTTCCTTATTGCCCTGGTTAACCAAAACCGTAAACTCAAACCCTTGGCTCAAGTTCGCTTGGGCTAAAAGTTCTTTGGCTTTTTCAATTGAATAAGGATAGGTTTTTACTTTATCAGAATAAGCCCAAGACTGCGGAGCAAGGGGCGCCCAGGCCGGCGAAGCTAATCCTTTGAACAAAAGTTTGACCAGCTTATCTTTATCCGTTGCATAAGCCAGGGCTTGGCGCACGCGCTTATCCGAAAATATGGGATGGGATAAATTAAGCCCTAGGTAAGTATAAGTCAAAGAATCATATTCAAAAACATTGATCCCGGGTTTAGCCTTGATCCTTTTATAATCTTTGGCCGAAACCCCAGCCTCATCCACTTCCCCGGCTTCCAAAGCAGACAAAATCGAATCTGCATTCGGGATAATCTTATAAATAATCCCGGCTAATTTCGGATTTCCCAAGTAATAATCTTTATGCCGGACAACTTTTATATGCTCCCCCATTTTCCAGGAATCAAATTTAAAAGGCCCGGTTCCAATGGGAGCACGGTTAAAGCTTGCGGTATTAAGGTCTTGGTTTTTTAAAAGATGATAAGGCAGAATTCCCATGCCGGTGTTCGTTAAAAAAGGCGCAAAAGCTTGCGGTAAAATAAACTGCACGGTATAGCGATCAATAATTTTGGTTTGGATTGGCCGGCCGTTGATAATATAGCTCGAGCGCCGCACTGTATTTACCTTTGGATCGATCAACTTATCAAAAGTAAATTTAACGTCTTGGCTGGTAAATTCTACGCCATCATGCCATTTTACCTTTTGGCGCAAATAAAAAGTCCAAATTTTCCCGTCTGGAGAAACCTTCCAGCTCTTGGCCAAATCCGGCACAATTTCTAATTTTTCATTTACAGTTGTCAAGCCGGAAAAAATTGCGCCTTCCACCGCAGAAGATGAGCTGTCAGTAGAAAGCAAAGGATTTAGTATGGAAACTTCTCCGGCTAAAGCAAAAACCAAAGTGCCTTGCAGGTCCGCATCTTTCGCCTGGGGCAGCACAATTGGCTGCGCTTTTTCTATGCGGGGCGCACACCCCGCAAGAAAGATTAATAAAAAAAGAAAAAATCTAGTTATTCGAAAGCTCCATGATTTTGGTTTTTCCATCGCGCTTGTATCCAATCAAAGTATATTTACCGCTGGCATCATCAAAACTATAGATAATCTTGCCCGCAGAATCTTTGGCGGTATAAGTTTTCCCGGTAAAGGGATTTTTGGGAACCCCGGGCACATAACTGCCGGCTGATAAATAATTTGTGCACAAAGATTCCAAATCCAAATTTTTCACCACGGGATAAGTTTCATTTTCCATATTATAGGCTTCAAGCGCCAGCTGGATAGAATGCATGGTTGATCTCACCGCAGTTTCTTTGCCCCGATCCTGCATGCCCAAAAGCCGCGGCGCCAAAAAACCAATCAACAAAGCAATAATCGACATCACAATCAAAAGTTCAATTAAGCTAAATCCTGCCTGCCGGTAGGCACGGCCTTTTTTAAAACACATACAAACCCTCCTTTTTTATTATTCTACCCTAGACATCAAGCTCATTAAAGGGGAAAAAATCGAAATTGCCAGCGAAAAAATTACTGCCCCGATCCCCAAAGTAGCGGCTGGCTCCAAAAACATGGTAATATACCCCAGAAAAGCCTCGATTTTTTCTTCAAAATAATCCGCCAAGTGTAAAAACATTTTATCCATATCCCCGGCTTCCTCCGCGGTTTTTATCATGGTTACAACCAGGGGCGGGAAAAAACCTTCTTGCGCAAAACCACGGCTCAAAGCTGCCCCGGCTAAAAGGCTTTCTGTTATTTTAGCTAAAATCTTTTGGAAGACAAGGTTGGAAGAATCTTTTTTCAAGCTATTTAAGACTACCATTATCGGCAAGCCGGCTTCCAAACTAAAAGCCAAAATGCGGAAGAAGCGCTCAAAAAAAATAAACTGGAAAAATTTGAACTTCATCAGGAAAATATCTTTTTTTTCTTTTCCAGATTTTGTCTGCAGTAAAAAACGCATCAAGAACAGGTTAAACAGCACGGCTAAGAGGATAAAAACCCAAGCTTGGGAAATAAAATTCCTCAACCATAACATAAGGTAAAGGGAGAAAGGCATGTTAATGCTAAGGTCAAGAAAAATTTCCCCAAAAACCGGAAAAACCGTAAAAACCAAGACCCCCAAAACCAGCAAGGAAAAACCGCTTACCAAAATTGGATAAGCCAAGCTCCGGATGATTTTTTGCTTGAACTCCGAGCGAACCTTTAAGTACTGCGCGGCTTTTTGCAAAGTTTGGGGCAGGCAACCGCTTTCTTCCCCGGTCTGGATCATAAGGGTTAGGCCTTCATCAAAAATCTGGGGGTGCTGTGAAAAAAAAGCATATAACCGCTCCCCTTTTTCTATTTTTTCCTTGAGCTCCTTTAGCATCTCCTGCATTTTTCCCTTATTTTCCAAAACCAAAATCTCCAGGCTGGACTGCAAGCTCACGCCCGCGGATAAAAAAGAAGAAAGGTTTTTTAAAAAATAATATTTCTGTTCAGTTGAAACCCTATTTTTCCAAGCCAAAAAATTTGCGGGCATTCTGCGTTGTATAAACGCCCACTTCTTCTTGAGAAGTTCCTTTAACATGGGCTATCTCCTGCGCAATATATTTTAGAAAAGCAGGCTCATTGCGCTGGCCTCTTTTTTCTTGGGGGGAAAGGTAAGGGCAATCGGTTTCGAGCAAAATATGGCTCAAGGGGGTAACCCGAACTATTTCGCGCAAATTATGCGCCTTGGGAAAAGTAATCATCCCGGCAAAAGAAATCATAAAATTGCGGGCAATGGCCCAATCCAAAAATAGCTTGCTGCCAGCAAAACAATGCAAAACCACCCTTAAGTTGCCGTCATCTTCTTCAGAAAGGATGCGCATTGTATCTTCATCTGCCTCGCGGCTGTGTACCACTAAAGGCAAGTTCAATTCCTGGGCTAATCGAATCTGAAAGCGAAAAAGACCAATCTGGACCTCTTTTGGAGATAAATTGCGGAAATAATCCAAACCTGCTTCGCCGATTGCCACGACTTTTTTTTGCTTAGCTAATGTTTTTAAGGTGTCCTGGACGCTGAGCGAAGTCGAAGCGTCACCAGCATCATGGGGATGCACTCCAACACAAGCATAGATATTGAAAAAATCCCGTGCTAGATTAACCGCCTGCTTCGAAGACTCAAGATCAAACCCCGGGCAGATAAAAGCTTCAACTTTTTCTGCCAAAGCCCGCTGTAAAACCTCGGATAAGTCCGAATATTCCGGCATGGTAAGATGGGCATGCGTATCTATAAACATGGTATTTCTCCTTTTTTGTTTATCTTCGAGGAAAGAGGGGCTGGCCCTTTTCCACCCTTATACCTGCAATTTTCGTGCCAGGAGAAAAATCCGTGTTTTTGCCCAATCCCATCTGGGCAAGTATCATCGGACCGGTGGAAAACATGAACGGGGTGACAAGAATTGCGACAGTTTTTAGGGTTTCCATCAAGTTAAGCATAACTGCTTTTAGCTTTTCTTCGTGGCCATCTTTGGATAATTTCCAAGGAGCTTCCTGCTCAATATATTTATTCGCCTTGTTAATTAATTCCCAAATTGCATCCAAGGCATTGGAAAAAGCCAATTTATTCATATAAGCATCTACAATTCCCGGGGTTTCTTTAATTAAATTTACTAATTCACTGCTAAACTCATCAAAATTTAAATTATCTGCATCCGGAATAATGCCCCCAAAATATTTTTCTACCATAGTTAAAGAACGGTTTAACAAATTGCCGATATCATTGGCCAGATCCGCGTTATAGCGGTGAAGCAGCGCAGCATGGGAAAAATCTCCGTCTGCGCCAAAAGGCACTTCGCGCAATATAAAATAGCGCACAAAATCTACGCTCCATTGGTCCACTAAATCTAGCGGGTCTACCACATTGCCTTTTGTCTTAGACATTTTCTGGCCTTCAACTGTCCACCACCCATGCCCAAAAATGGTTTTAGGAAGGGGAATATCCAACGCCAGCAGCATGCAGGCCCAGGTAATGGCATGGAAGCGCACGATCTCTTTTCCCATCAGTTGCACATCCGCCGGCCAATATTTTTTAAATTTTTCTCTTGCACTGAGCGTGGCCCCCGAGCGGAGTCGAGGGGAAGTCGAAGTGTCCCCTAGATAATCTAAAGCTGAAACATAATTAATCAAAGCATCGAACCAAACATAAAGCACATGCTTATCATCATCCGGAACTTTTACGCCCCAAGAAAAAGTAGTGCGGGTTATGCTCAAATCCTTTAGCCCTTGTTTAATAAAGTTTACGACCTCGTTTTTGCGCGCTTCCGGCAGGATAAATGCCGGATTTTTTTCAATGTGTTTTAAAAGCTTCTCTGCGTATTTGGACTGCTTAAAAAAATAGGTTTCTTCTTTGACTTTTTTTACTTTTCGGCCGCAGGTTGGGCACTTGCCGTTGCTTTCCCTAAGCTGGGCTTCGGTCCAAAAGGATTCGCAGGGAACACAGTATAGCCCCTCGTATTTTCCCTTGTAAATATCGCCTTGGGTTTTTAGCTTGGCAAATATTTTTTGCACAACTGCAACATGCCGGTCTTCGGAGGTGCGGATAAAATCATCGTAATTTATACCGAGAATTTCCCAAGCCTGCTTAAAGCGCGGGGCAACAGCATCGACAAATTCCTGCGGGGTTTGGCCTTTTTTTTCTGCAGCTTCTGCAACTTTTTGGCCATGCTCATCGGTTCCAGTCAAAAAAAATACATCATAGCCCATTTGCCGCTTATAGCGGGATAACACATCTGCAGCAATGGTGGTATACGCATGCCCAATATGCGGAATATCGTTTACATAATATATAGGTGTAGTTATGTAAAATTTATTACTTTGAACACTCATTAGACAACTGCTTCCCATGGAACAGCATAAATATTTCCGCTAATTTGTCGAATCGTTTTGCCTAAATAAATAATTATCCCAGCAGTTGTTTCAGGATATTCTTCCATAAAAACTTTCAGATTATTTACATCAGAAAATCCGATATTTTCAGAGCATTTTACTTCTATGGCTAATAGATTTTTCCTTTTTTCAATAACAAAATCTATTTCCTGTCCAGCCGTTGTCCTCCAATAATA
The DNA here is from genome assembly GCA_964528395.1 of uncultured bacterium. GTDB lineage: Bacteria > Margulisbacteria > WOR-1 > CAZGTC01 > CAZGTC01 > CAZGTC01. Next base: position 198,306 of record CAZGTC010000001.1, on the reverse strand, counting down.
AATTTTAGGATTTGGAACTAATAAAGAAGCCCAAATTTTCAAATGCTGATAAACAAGGGTCTCAAACAATGCTCCTTTTGCTTTAGCATTTTTTAAATCATCAATATTATTATACCCCATTAAAAAAGAAGCCAATCCACAATCACACCAATAAAATTTTGGGCTTTTAATCAAACGTTTGGTACGATTAATCGCATAAGCAGGAACTTTTTCTGCCAGCAAAGCAGTTTCCAATAAATTAATATAACGATGGGCAGTTGGCTGGGAAATATTTGCATCGCGGCTGACTTCGGATTGGTTTATCATTTGGCCGCTGCGCAATGCCATAATACCCATCAAACGCCTAAAATCAGATAAATTCTCCACCTGGGATAGCTGTCTTAAATCTCTTTCTAAAAAAGTCGCCACAAATCCTTCCATCCAGCTAACTGCTGAATCTAAACGGTTATGTTTAGCAATTACTGGAGGGAAAAAACCTTTGATAAGAACACTTTCTAACAGTTCTTTTTCTTTCGTGACTGAAGGTAAATTTTTATATTTTTTGGCGAGAAAATCGTCTAACAATGGCAAGGGATCTCGTTGTTTTATTTCTCCCAATGCAAAAGTATACAGCGTCCGGTAAACTGCCCGACCAGCCAATGTTTCGCTAACTGCCTGCATAAGTAATAAATTAGCTGAGCCAGAAAGGATAAAATGACGCTTTTTATTTTGATCAATTTCCTTTTTTATAGCTGACATTAATTGGGGAGCTTTTTGTACTTCATCTATGATCAAATTTCCAGGTTCAAGCAATAGATCCTGGGGTCTTGTCTTAGCTGTTTGCAAAAGCTCAAAGTCATCTAATGTTAAATAACGCCAGCTATTATCCCCTGAAACATGCGTAATAAGAGTACTTTTACCCACTTGCCTTGCGCCAGTTATAACCACTACTTGGAATTCTTTAACAGCTTCAAGAAATGAAGGCGTAATCCATCGAGGAATATAAGTTACTTTTTCATTAATGCCTGAATGATAATCATTCATAATGTGAATAATTATACATTGATTAAAAATTTTGTCAAGAGTTCATAATTATAAAAACTCATTCTTGTCCTTTTGCAGAGCCACCGTGGAAGAAATTATAGCCTGGATAATAAGGAGAGAATATTGGAAAGGTGTAATAACTAGCACGAGCCTTGCCTTTTCTTACAATAATTTTTAATTTCATCAGTTGATTAAAATCTTTGGTACGGCTGGCTCGAGATCTCTTGGTTAATTTCATATAATCCGAATCTTTAATATAATCATTTTCTTTAATAAATTTTATTATTTGCTCATGATAAGGCTTTAACTTTGTTTCCGGAGTTGTGCCTTGAGGAATTTGTTTTTTAACCCGCAGCATTTCATCAATAATTCCATCGGTAAAATATTCTAACCAAGGAGTAAAATCAATCTCTTTTTTTATATCGTAATAATTTCCCTTAACTCCCACAAACTCAAAATACTTCCCAACATTATTATTATAGTAATTCTCAAAACTAAATAAAGGAAAGGTGTTCAAACCTAAAGCCGCTAATAAAACTTTAGTAGACAACCTGGAAGTTCGGCCATTGCCATCCATAAAAGGATGGATAATAACAAATTGCTTATGAAAAATTCCCGCTCGAATTAAAGCATCTAACTTATGCTGGTTGCTATTAATAAATGTGATCAGGTCTTCCATTAAAGGCATTACATCCTTTGCATCCGGCGGCCAATAAACCGTTTGCCTTATACGCGGATCATTCACAAAAACTGGAATTTTGCGATACTGGCCGCAATTAGATTTATCCATGAGTTCCGAGGTTATTCTTTTTTGGATATCGCAAATTAAATCGTGGGTTAATAAAATGTTTCTATGCTTTTTAAAATATTTATCCAAATGTTCCAACGCATTATTATAATTAAGCACTTCTTTTTCTGAATCGCGTACATATTCTGGTTTTGATTTTAAAATTCTTTTAACATCCGTTAAAAGGAGAGGATTTCCTTCAATGCTAGTTGAAGAAAAAGCAGATAAGGCTCGAGCCTCTCTTTCCATTTTTACGAAAACCGTTTGAGACAACTTAAAATCATTAAATTCTATAATTAAGCGCTCAATCTGCTTGATATTATCTAAAAGCTTTGGGGTAATAGTATATTGGGGCTGAAACATAATTGCCTAATTATTGCCTATTTATTGCCTAGTGTCAATATTCCCACAGTCATTTCGACTCCGCTCAATGACCAAGCCGGTGGAATAGCTATGTCCGATTTTCGCAATCTTTGACAAATTGTTTTATTTCTTCAATGCTCTCTAGCATCATCTTGGCTTTGGTCAGGCCAAAAGAAAATGGGAATTTATCTTCTTCATTCCTTTTCAGCACCAGCATGGGCTTTCCCTTATATTCCGATCTTTCAAATATCATTTTTTGCTCCCTCCATTAAAAAAATATTAAGACAAAGTATAGCATGGATAATAAAATGCAATGCTTATGAAAAAATTCATTTTTTTATTGCGGAAATAAAATACGAAAATAAGTCGCGTTTTTAAAAGCATCTCCAGCCCAAGGGGGTAATTCCTTATCCAATTCAACCACCTGCACTTTTAGCGGCTTCCAGGCTTTATCTTTTTCTCCTTTATATTCAACTAAAAAACGGCTCAAAAATTCTTCTTTCCACTTAGCACTGGATAAGCTTTTTGCATCAAAAGAAGGATAAATAAAATATTTGAATAGCGGCGCGGATCCTGCGATATTCTGCCCTTCAAAAGAAACCGGGCCAATCACCATCCACTGCGTTTTGGTTTTGCTATAAACCATTTCATCGCTTTCAGCATGCTCAAATGGAATGATCTGGAATCCCCCCACTTCCCCCAAAGGAGAAGTAGATATGTCAATGACCCCGGGATGATTAGCGCGAATGCGGCCGCAACTGGCATAAAGCGTACCCGGAAAACGCCCCACCCCCAAAACCGGCTTAAAAACTTGGCCGATAATTTTACGGCTGCCATTCAACCAAACTTCTTCCACTTTTCCGCCGAATTTATTTTCAAAGATAATTTCTTTGGGATACGCAGACGGGCGATCAACTATAATCGTAAAAATATCCCCCACTTTCGGGACATATTCATCCGCAAATCTTTTGCCATTGACCAAAACTTGAGAGCCCACCATAGGCGCGCAGCTTGAACCAAAAATTTCTTTTCCCGCCGGGATATTGGTTGTAATAGATGAATTCGGGCTCAAAAAAGAATTATAGTTGCGGGGCTTTTCTGCAAATTCCTTGGGTAAAAGGGAAAAAATTCCCGGGCGCTGGTTATATTCCCCAGTTTTTATGTGGATCGCATTCACAGAAACTGCCGCCACCTCCCCTGATCCCACCCAATTTCCTGCAGTAAAACCTTTTTTATTAATCTTATCCGTAGGGTAGAGGACTTTGCCCGCAATTTTCCAGTTTTGGCCTTGGTCATAGCTTATGCGAACCAGCCCGTCTTTTTGGTTAACTACCTCAATTCGGCCAATTTCCAAGGCAAAAGCAAAAGTGGATAGTGAAAGGTGAATAGTAAAAAATAGAAATAAAAAAATTACCGGGATTGTACGCATAAAAATTATTGGCTTAAATATTGTACAAGCGTGCGCACTGCAACTCCAGTTGCGCCTTCTTTCAGATATCCGCGGCCCTTATCCAAATAAGCCGTGCCTGCAATGTCCAAATGCGCCCAGGGCGTATCTTCAGCAAAAAGCTTAAGAAAAATACCGCCAAGCGCGGTCCCGGCTTTTCCCAATTCCGTAGCATTTTTTATATCTGCAACTTGGCTTTTTGAATAGTCTTCAAATTCCTTAAAAAGCGGCAATTGCCAGAATTTTTCCCCAGCAATTTTTCCGCTTTCGATAATCGCATCAACCAATTTTTGGTCATTGCCCATAATGCCGGTTGCCACATCTCCCAAAGCTACAGTGCAGGCACCAGTAAGCGTTGCCACATCAATAATTTCATCTGCTCCCATTTGTTTTAAATATGTAATGCCATCCGCCACAATCAAGCGGCCTTCGGCATCCGTTGAAATGATCTCAATCGTTTTTCCAGAAAGCGACCCCACTACATCCCCGGGTTTTTGCGCATCGCTGCCCGGCATATTTTCAGTTAACGGCAAGGCAGCAATTACATGTTTTTTTAATCCCAAATCCGAAATAGCGCGCATCACCTGGGCAACTGCCGCAGCTCCGGCCATATCGGTTTTCATTTCCCACATTTTACGGGAAGGCTTGATTGAAATGCCGCCCGAATCAAAAGTAATGCCCTTGCCAACTAATCCAATAGTCTTGCCTTTTGCACCTTCAGGGCGATATTCCAAAACCACAAACCGCGGCTCATTTTTGGCTCCCCGGGCAACGCTATAAAAAGCTTCCATTTTTTTTCCAAGAATCTGGGATAATCCCAAAACCGTGCATTTGAGCTTGGTATTTTTAGCCAAATTTTTCACATATTGGGCAAAAACTACTGGAGTTAAATGGTTGGACGGATCATGCACCAAATCACGCGTGCGGTTGATGGCTCCTCCTAAAATCGCACCTCTCTTGGCTCCGGATTTTATTTTGGCAATTTTAGCTTTGACATTATCAATAAGGATTAATTCTTCAACCTCAGGCAAGTCTTCTTTTTTGGTCTTGTATCCGCTATAGGAATAATCAGCCATAAAAGAAGCTTCAACGATTGCCTGCGCCGCCCTTTCTATTTCCAGCCCGCCCACTTCTCCCCCATGGATCAAGGTTGCAATGCTTTTGGTTCTTATTTTTTTAGCGCAAGAAAAAGCCGCAGCTGCAGCCCGGCGCACCTCTTCATAAGAAAAATTTTGTGATTCACCTAAGCCAACCACAATTATTTTTTTAGCTTTTAATTTCCCGGAACAATGGATCACGCAGGTTTCTTCTAATTTGCCGGTAATTTCTCCGTCTTCCATTAAGCCTGAAATCACGGCGCTTAAGCTGCGGTCTGCCTCTGCCAAAAGACCGTTCAAATGCTTTGTATCAGAGAATAATCCCGCAACCAAAACATCACAAGCTAAACTGCGCAAAGCATCGCTTTTAACTTTTACCTGCATAAAAAATAATTCCTCCTTAAGCTAAATCTTCTGGCTTAAAAAAAATTGCGATTTCTTTTTGGGCAGATTCAGGGGAATCCGACCCATGGCAAAGGTTTTTTATGACTTTTAGGTTCGGATCAATATACGGTTCTTCTTTGAGGTCAGCGCGAATCGAGCCTTTGACAGCCTTCCCCGGATCCGTTGCTCCCATCAAGCGCCGGATTTTGGAAACCACTTCATCCCCTTCCAAAACCGATATAACGACCGGGCCAGAAAGGATAAATTTAATTAAATTTTCATAAAACAGCTTGCCTTTATGTATGGCATACAGTTCCTGGGCTTGGTTTTTTTGCATATTAATGGCCCTTTTTTTAACAATGCGTATATCAGCCTGGGTAATTCTTTTCCAAATTTCTTCTTCCAAAAGCCTTTGAACCCCGTCAGGCTTAATCATGAAAAAAGTGCGCTCAAGCATAAGAAAAACTCCCTTTATTTAGATTTTTTAACCACGGCATCTTGTTTTTTTACTTCGGCCTCTTCTTTTTTATCTGGAGCAAAAATCCTTTTTTTCGCTTGGCGAATTGCTTCCCGCACCCGCTCGCCAGAGGTCCCGCCGATAACATCTTTGGCGGCAATGCTGCTTTCCGCTGAAAGCACGCGGCTGGCATCATAGCTGAACTTATCAGAAAATTTCTTTAATTCTGAAATGGAAATATAATCCAGCTGCATATTAGACTCTTCGCAATAGGCAATAATTTTTCCCACAACCTCATGCGCTTTCCTAAAAGGAACATTCTTGCGCACCAGATAATAGGCCAAATCCGTAGCAGTTAAAAATCCTTTAGTGGCCGCGCTTTTCATTTTATCCTCATGCACTTTTAGGGTTGAAACCATTTCGTTGAAAATTTTTAAAGAAACTTTCAGGGTATCAATCGCATCAAAAAGCGGCTCCTTATCCTCTTGCATATCGCGGTTATACGCTAGCGGCAAGCCTTTCATAATTGTCAAAAGAGTCGCTAAGCTCCCGTAAACCCGGCCGGTCTTGCCCCGCACTAGCTCTGCAATATCCGGATTTTTCTTTTGCGGCATGAGAGAGGAACCGGTAGCATAAGCATCGGAGAGTTCAATAAAATCAAATTCATAAGTTGACCAGATGATTATTTCTTCGCAAAAACGCGAAAGATGCATCATGCACATGGATGCAGCATAAAGATAATCTGCCACAAAATCACGGTCAGAAACTGCGTCCATGCTGTTCTTGGAAATATTGGCAAAAGCCAGCTCCCGGGCCAAAAATTCGCGGTCAATATGGAAATTGGTGCCCGCCAGCGCTGCAGATCCAAGCGGCAAAGAATCCGCACGGTGGAAAGAATCCAAAAAGCGGAATTTATCCCTTTCCAGCATTTCAAAATAAGCCATCAGATAATGGGAAAATAAAATCGGCTGGGCGCGCTGCAGATGGGTATAGCCCGGCATAATCACGGAAATATTTTCTTCGGCTAATTTCAGGAGCGTGGCTTGCAGTTCCTTGATCAAGCGCAAAGTATTGACGATTTCTTCTTTTAGGTACATGCGCAGGGCCGTTGAAACCTGGTCATTGCGGCTTCTTCCTGTATGCAGCTTCTTTCCCACTTCCCCCACCCGGTCGATTAAAATTTTTTCTACATTCATGTGGACATCTTCGAATTCTACTTTGAATTTGATCTTGCCTTTTTCGGTTTCCTGCAAGATCGTACGCAGGGCTTTTACCATTTTTGCGCATTCCGATGCGGTTAAAACTCCAGACTTGTTTAATGCCTTGGCATAAGCAATGCTGCCGATAATATCGTGCTTAATCAGCCGCTTGTCAAAATGAATCGAAGATGAAAACTCCTCTGCGCTCTTTGCCAAGGGCTTTTTGAACCTTCCGGCCCACGGCTTTTGGTTGCCTTCTTTTACCATTATTTTTTCCCTCCTATATTAAAATTCCGGAGGGCATGCCTCCTTAAAATTGCTTCAGTTTTTATCGGCAGGCCGAAAAGATTGATAAACCCTTCGGCATCCGCCTGATTATAAGCTGCATCTTCTTCAAAAGTCGCTAAATTAGGGTCGTACAAAGAATCCGAAGATTTCCTGCCAACCACCAGGGCGCTGCCTTTATATAATTTTATGCGCACGCTGCCATTGACCTTTTCCTGGGTCTTATTGATAAACGCATCCAAATTTTCTCGAAAAGCGCAAAACCATTGGCCATTGTAAATTAATTCCGCGTATTTTAAAGATACCCGTTCTTTATAATGGCTGGTTTCCCTATCCAAAGTAATGGATTCTAAATCCCTATGCGCCAGCATCAAGACCGTGCCTGCCGGGGTTTCATAAACTCCGCGGGATTTGATCCCCACCAAGCGGTTTTCTACCATATCAATGCGCCCCACCCCGTGCTCTCCAGCTATGGCATTTAATTTTTTAATCAAATTTGCTGGGCTTAATTTTTCTTGGTTTAATTTAATTGGTACGCCTTTTTCAAATTCAATTTCTATAATTTGGGCACGGCTGTTGGATTTTTCCGGGGACTTGGTCATGACAAACATATCTGCTGGCGGCTCTCTCCAGGGATCTTCCAAAATGCCGGATTCAAAGCTGATATGCCAAAGGTTTTGGTCTGAAGAATAAGGCTTTTTCTTAGTCACTGGCACGGGAATATTGCGCAATTTAGCATAGTGCATGGCATCCTCGCGGCCTTTGATATTCCAATGCCGCCACGGCGCGATAATTTTCATTTTGGGATCCATGGCCTTGTAGGTTAATTCAAAGCGCACTTGGTCATTGCCTTTGCCGGTTGCTCCATGCGCTACTGCATCGGCTTTTTCTTTTTTGGCAATTTCAATCTGCTTTTTGGCAATGAGCGGCCGGGCAATGGAAGTGCCCAAAAGATAGCGGCCTTCGTAAACTGCTCCAGATTTGAGCATGGGGAAAAGAAAGTCCCGGGCAAATTCTTCTTGCAAATTTTCAACATACACTTTGGAAGCGCCAGAAGCCAAGGCCTTTTTTTTGACTGCTTCAAAATCATCGCTTTGCCCCACATCTGCCACCATTGCCACCACTTCACAGGCATAATTTTCTTTTAACCAGGGAATGATAATCGAAGTATCCAAACCGCCTGAATACGCTAAAACAACCTTTTTTATTTGCCGCATGGAAAAACTCCTTATTTTAAGAGGCTAACTAGGATGGCTTTTTGCAAATGAAGGCGGTTTTCCGCCTGTTCAAAAACTACGGAATTTTTGCTGTCAATAACCTTATTGGAAACTTCTTCTCCGCGGTGCGCGGGCAAGCAATGCATAAAAATATAATCCGGCTTGGCAGCTTTTACCAAAGTCTGGTTAACCTGGAAATTTTCAAAAATCTTTTTTCGTTCTTTTTCTTCATCTTCTTGCCCCATAGAAGCCCAGACATCCGTATAAATAACATCCGCGCCCTTTACTGCTGCAAACGGGTCATGCACCACTTCTGCCGAAGTTTGGAGCTTGGGCGAATATCCAGTAGGGCAAGCGATTTTCATCTGCATGCCGAATTTTTCGCTGGCATACATTAGAGAATGGCAGACATTATTTCCATCGCCGATATAAGCTAATTTCAAGCCTTTTAATTTGCGCTTTTTTTCCAAAATTGTCATAACATCTGCCAAGGCTTGGCAAGGGTGCTCCAAATCCGACAATCCATTTATAATCGGCACTGTGGCATAGCGGGCTAATTCCAGAACCGTGGCATGCTCAAAAGTGCGCACCATAATCGCATCAACATACCGGGAAAGCGTGCGCGCTACATCCTTAGTTTCTTCGCGCTCTCCCATTTGCACTGCGCGGGGGCTTAAATTAACGGCGTAACCGCCTAATTGGTACATGCCAATTTCAAAAGAAACACGGGTGCGGGTGGAGGGTTTTTCAAAAAGCATGGCCAAAGTTTTCCCTTTTAGCAAGGAAGTACCTTTTCCGGTTTTTTGCTTTTTCTTTAGATCAAAGGCTAAATCAATGATTTTTTTTAGTTCTAAAGAGGAAAAATCATTCAGAGAAATAAAATCTTTGCGCTTCATTTGTACCCCTACTCGCTTACTCAATTTCCAATTATCCAAATCCAAATGCCAAATAAATTAGCCAATTTACCAAATTCTCCCGCATAGCGGGATCCCGACACATTAAAATAAAACAGAGAATCGGGACAATTGGTCATTACTAATTGGGATTTTATTTGTCATTTGTTATTGGTCTTTTGTCATTTGAATATAGCATATTTAGGAGTATAACTCAAACCAAAAGACTATTCGTTTATCCCTGCCTGCCGGCAGGCAGGCGTTTTTATATTCGTTTATAGCGTCGTTGCTGCCACAAAAGAAACATCCCCAGAAGTCGTTAACCTAACTGCTTGATTGGCAGTTGTTGGATTAGCGGTATCCGCACTCACCCTGTAAAGATCTTTAGTTGTACTATTTACAAAATACACATAATTCCCATTGGGATCAACCGCTAAATCCGCTATATATCCAACAGAAGTTTGCGATTGAGAATAAACTGCAGTTGCTGTAGAGGTAGCTAAATCCAGCTGATAAATAGTATCAACCCCGGTTGGCCCTGCCACAAAATAAAGCTTGGATCCATTTGCTGAAAAATCGAACTGATAAAAAGTAGAAGGAATAATTGCATTGCTTAAAGTAAGAGTGTCAAACACCTCTGCCGTTGAACCAGTTGATATAGTATAAGACATTATCTTCGTTAAATAAGTTCCAGCATTAGTTTGCGCGTAATATACTACATTCGCAGCCGGAGAAATAGCCAAGCATTTTTTTAGGCTAAAACTGCTACCAACTTCTTGCGTTGACGAAACAGTGGTTGAATAAATTTTATCTAAAGATCCAGAATAATTATAAGTTTTGTAAGTAGGATTCGAAGATATATGACCAGGACTGATTCCTCCAGCAGATAAATTCACGGTAACATTAACTGTGCCCCCGGCAAAAGGCACTGCCTGCCAAGCTTCTTTGCCATCAGCATCAAAAGCATATAACCAATTAACTCCATCCGCAAAAATCGGCACGCCCGTCAAAGTTGCGGAACTGCCGGTGGTAGATGCAGCCGCTGCTGCACCCCTGGACCATATCTGTACTGTATGGTTATTATTTGCAACTCCTCCGACTTGGACATCTACATTAATTGTGCCCGTTGTATAAGAACTCGGCCGGTTATTGGCAATAGATTTGCTGGTTGGATCGCTTTTATCAACTGCAATTTGATGAAAACCATCTGGAGCAACTGCCCAAGGATCAAAATATTCATTAGAAGTAGAAACCAAAAGATATTTATTGCTCAACCAGGCTAAGCCTCGAGGGGTCCCGGCACTAGCTCCAGAAATAGAAACTAATTGGATCAGCTGCCTTTGGCTCTCGCTGCTTCCCGCTAAATTCATTAGGTCGATTTCAGTTGCACTCAATCCGCCTACAGTTACCAAGCGCGCAATGGCCAAAGTCTCGGTTGTAGCAGTTGGGGAACCCGCTTCTACGCTGGAAGTAGCAGTAGAACTTGAGGTACTACCGCACCCGCTGGTAAAAACCACGCCAAAACCAAGAGAAGCAATCAAAACTAATCCTAGAACTATTCCGATTAAACCAAAAGCATTTTTCATTGGCATAAAAACTCTCCTTTTATAATAAGACTGGAATTAGGATATTTTAGCACATAAAAGTTTCAAACATAAACACGTATAACAGAATGTCTCATTCTGTTGTGCCGAGGTTGAGACAACCTCGGTTACGCGATTTCTTGGGGATTTGCTCCTTAAGTCTTAAAAATAAACTTAATCTAGAGTAACCAATTAAACAAGTACCCCACTCCCATTATCCCCACAGACACGATCGCAAAGAAAATGATAATCAGCCGCATTTTCAGGACGCTTTTTAGCAAGATTGCTTCGGGCAAAGAAAGCCCGGCAGTTGCCATCATAAAAGCCATAGCAGTTCCTAAGGCAATGCCTTTTTGCGTAAAAGCAAAGATAATCGGCACTAGGGTTGAACAGCCAGCATAAAGCGGAACTCCAATCAAAGTGGCAATTGGAACTGACCAAGCTGAATCTGATTTAATATATTTGGTAATTAATTCAGTTGGGATATAGCCATGGATAAAAGCACCAATGCCTACGCCAATCACAATAAATGGAAAAATCTTTTTAAAAATCCAAGAAGTTTCTTCCCAGGCATATTTGAGCCGGTCTTTAAAATTATTCGGCAAATCAAAACAAGCTTCTTTTTCTTCAAATTTAATTATATCCGCTTCTAATCCGAGTTTTTGTAGAACCATGCCGCCTACAATTCCAAGCAGCATGCCAAAACCTGCATAAAGCAAGGCTACTTTTAGGCCAAAAGTCCCAAGCATCAAGACAAAAAGAATTTCATTCACGAGCGGCGAGGTAATCAAGAATGAAAAAGCAACTCCTATGGGTATACCGCTCTTTATAAATCCAATAAATATAGGGATCGATGAACAAGAGCAAAACGGAGAAATCGCCCCAAAAAAAGCTGCGACCAAATAACTGATGCCAAATTTTTCTTTTGACAAGAGCTGCTTAATTCTTTCCGGAGAGATGAATGTCCGCAGAAAACTAATCACACTGATAATAATTAAGATGGAAACTGCGATCTTTAAGACATCGTAAACAAAGAAATTCACACTCTGCCCCAATTGCGTAGAGGCGGACAAATTCAAAACCTGGTAAACCAAAACATCTGCAATAAACTTAAACATTTTTTACCTCCTTGTCATACCTGCGAAGGCAGGTATCCAGTCTAATCTAGGCTAACAATTTATTTATATTTTTTAATAGCTTCTTATAAGCAATCTTATTTATATTATAGAAAGTAAACCCTTTTTCTTGATGGGATTCGATAATTTTTGTTGCTTTCAGCTCTTTTAGGTGGTGGCAAACTAGGTTGTGGGCAAGATTTAAAGCGCCCTGGATCTCGCATACGCATCTAGCTGATTTTTTTAACAAACAGATTATTTTTAGGCGGTTGGGTTCGGAAATAATCCTCAAAATATCCGCGGTTTTCCCCAAATCCATCCCGCAGCAATTATTCTTTTTTTCCATGAAAAGTATTCTATCAGGGGCTTTAGCCTATGTCAATACATATTGACATCTGTTTTAATATAGAAGTTATAAATAAACTTAGAGGTTTTTCAAAATCTGTTTCGCCTGGTCAACCGCTTGTGCTGCATCTGCCCCATAATAAACACCGATTCTTTCCGCATATTCTGGAGTTACCACTGCCCCGCCTATAATAATCGGGATATCTAGCCCAGCTTCCAACAATTTAGCTTTCACTGCTTCCATTTGCACCATAGTGGTAGTAAGAAGGGCTGAAAGTGCGATGGCTTTGGGTTTTTCTTTAAGCGCAGTTTTCAAAATTTCTTCAGCCTCAACATCTTTTCCCAGATCCAAAACTTTAAAGCCGTTATTTTCCAGCATCATGCGCACAATATTTTTTCCAATATCATGGATATCACCTTTGACCGTGGCCAAGAGAATCGTCCCTTTATTTTTTATCTTATCTAGCGGAATTTTGGCCTTGCAAAGTTCAAAACCTTTTGACATAGCTTCTGCGCTAGCCATCACCTGGGGAAGAAAATATTTACCTTCAGAAAACCATTTTCCCACTTGCTCCATAGGAGGAACTAGGGCTTCATCAATAATTTTTTGGGGGTCATGGTCTGCCAAAACTGCTTTTACTAAAATCACCACAGATTCCGCGTCTCCATCCATAATTGCTTGCTTAATGGCTGGGACTCCGCCCTTTATATGCGTGGCTTTATCCAGTAGTTTTAAATCTTCTTCTGAACGCGCTTTAGCTTTAAATCCCCTAGCTTTAGCCTCATTCCACTTAGTACACTCATATTTAAATTTATCTAAACTCTGTTTATAAAGTTTTTTTCTTTGTTCTGCGCTCAGTGTTCTGTGCTCTGTGTTCTTTTTTAACATTTTTCTCATATTCTGATCTGTTACATCAATAATCGCCCCGTCTAATCCTTTTAAGATCGCTAATTCCAGATAAAGCGCATTGATTTGGCTGCGACCCGGAAGGCCATGCGAACAATTGCTGATTCCCAAGCTGGTTTTAACTTTTAATTTTTTCTTGATCAGCGACATTGCTTCCAAAGTTTCGAGCGGTTTTTCAACCCCGATCCCTGCAGTCATAACTAAGCAATCTACCCAAATGCGGTCTTTAGAAATCCCGAGTTTTTCTGCAGCTTTAACGATTTTCTGCGCGATTTTTAATTTCCCCGGTGCAGTTGCTGGAATACCTTTTTTATCCAAGCATAAGGCAATCACTGATGCCCCATATTTTTTTATTAAGGATAAAACCTTTTGTAACGATTCATCTTTGCCATTAACCGAGTTGATTAGAACTCGTCCAGGGAAAGCCTTAAGACCTGCTTCAATAACATCAGGATCCGGAGAATCAATGGATAAAGACAAATTGGAAGCAACTTCAACTGTATGAATGGCTTTTTTTATCGCTGCTTTGCCATCTACATCCGGAACCGAAACATTGACATCCAAAATACTTGCTCCAGCTTTGGTTTGGTTTACCGCATCCTGGCGGATCAAAATTGTTTGGCCATCTTTTATCTGTTGTGCTAAAACTTTTCTTCCGGTTGGATTTATTCTCTCCCCTATTTTCAAAAACCCCCCAATCGGAAAAACCTTGGTCCTACTCGCAAAAACATCTTTTGAAAATTTGGATTTGGGATTTAATTGGAAATTGGAAATTGGAAATTGGAAATTCCCCGCCCGTAACTTTCTCGAAATAGATAAAATATGCTCCGGGGTAGTTCCGCAGCACCCCCCAAATATCCTAACTCCAAGCTTTACAAATTTTACTGCATAGCCTGCAAACTGATCCGGCGTCATTTTATAAACCGCTTGGCCGTTAATTAAATCCGGAGTACCGGCATTAGGCATGACCATAACCGGAAGATTCGAAGCAGAAATCAAGCGCTGGGCAATTTTTAAAAGCGAGGCTGGACCCATACTGCAATTGGCAGAAATAATGCTCGCTCCCAATGATTCCAAAACCAAAGCCGCAACTTCTGGAGACGTTCCAGTAATGGTTTTTCCAGTTTCATCATAAGTCATCGAAGCCACAATCGGCTTATCAGTTACTTCTCGCGCTGCAATCAAAGCTGCCCGCATTTCCTGCAAATCTGAAATTGTCTCAAGAATTAATCCGTCTACTCCAGCAGAAATTAAAGCTGTTATTTGTTCTTTAAAAACATCATGGGCTTCATCAAAAGACAAAATTCCCATAGGTTCCAAAAGCTTGCCAATCGGCCCAACCGACCCCAACACAAAAGCTTTTTCCCCGGCCGCCTTCTTCGCTAGCCTAACTGCTGTTTTGTTAACATTTTCAACATTAGGATTTTGGATTTCGGATTTCGGATTTAATTTTATTCTATTTGCCCCGAAAGTATTCGTTTCAATAATATCCGCGCCAGCATCCACATAGGCTTTGTGAACATCGTAGACTAATTGGGGTTGTTTTAAGTTTTGCAGGTCAAAATTCTCTCCGGGTGCAATACCTTTGGACATAAGAATGGTGCCCATAGCTCCATCCATAATCAGAGGACGTTTTTTTAAAATTGACAGTAGATCTTTCGGCATAATTGCAAAAGATTATAACACGGCTGAAAGAATAATTATTCCTTCGGGCTTGACAAACTAACCACAACCAGAGAAAATAAACCGTCTAAAAATATTTAAGGAGGAAAAACAAATGGCAGATATCGAAGCTTATTGTATGAAGTGCAAGGCCAAGAAAAATATGAAAGAAGCAACTGAAGTTACTATGAAAAACGGTAAAAAAGCCCTAAGCGGAAAATGTGAAGCTTGCGGCACAAAAATGTTTAAAATCGGCGGAACTTTGTCCTAATTTGAAGGCGCTGGTTTTTGCCAAGCCATGACAATCGCATCTTCTTCGTTATCTTGATAATATTTCAAGCGGCGGGAAATTTCTTTGAAGCGTAGCTTTTTATAAAGGGAAATCGCGGGTTCATTGCTGGCTCTTACTTCCAAGATTGCATAATCTGCATTTTTTAGCGCTTCTCTTATCAAAAGCTGGGCCAAGCCTTGGCGCCGATATTTGGGGTCAACTGCAATATGCAATATATTGACCTCTTCCAAAACCTCCTCCACCACCAAAAAAGCCCAAACCCCTCCTCCATCACAAGCCAAAAAAATTTTCCCCGAAGCAAACTTAGAAGCGCTCCAAGGGGAAGAAAAAGAAAGATTTTCTATTTCTAAAATACGCGCTATATCGTTTTTTTCAGCTAATCGAATCTGCATCAAAATTTATATTAGTCCTTTTTACGCAAACGACGGATCAAAAAAGCGATCAGCCATAAGATCAGCACAACAAAAATAATTGCCGGCAGAAAAATCAATAAATAAATCAATCCAGCAATAATCCAACCTCCAACCAAAAACAAAGAAATTTTTGCGCTCTCGAATGATTCTTTAATAATCGCTGACATTTTATAAACCGGATTAGCCCGCGGTTTTTCTACTAGCACCAATTCTATGCCTGCATATTTTTCACATTCCATGCTTTGGGATAATTGCTTTAAGGCCGCGGCCTGCTCAAAACGCAAATGGCTGATTTCTTTTTCGATTTTGATGATCTCATCTACATTTTTAACCCGCGCATAAAGCTGGCGCAAAGCCCCTTCTTCTTTTTTTATGCTCTCGAGCTGGTTTTTCAGCGCAGCAGTATTATCAACATTACGATAAGTAATAGAAAGTTTTTTTACTTCGCCGATTTGCTTGAATAAATCAATATGTTCTTTCAGGTATGCATCCAAAACCTTGAAAGAGAGAAAAACTTTTTGCCCTCTTTTTCCCGGGCTGGATAAATGTATATTCATGAGCCGGCCGCTCCTCTGCTCAATAATATTTATGGCCTGCGCACGGGAAGAAGAGATTGAAGCAACTTCTATTTCCATTAAGGCAAAACTGGATTCGCGCGGAAAAAAATTCGCCCGTATGGTCGGCGGATTTTTGAAAGCCCGATCCCAGAAGCGCTCTTGCTTTCCGGCATACACTCCCAGCATCAAGGCCAAAAACAAAAGCAAAACCAAAAAAGTTGTTTTTAAAATCCGCATATTTTTTCTCCTTGGATATTATTATAGCGCGGCTTGCAAACTTCGCCAAAACTACATGTTATAATTATTTAATGCCGCAGAACCTAAACCTAAGCCAAAACCTGGAAACCTCTCTGGAAATGGAGCTTTCTCCATATTTAATCCAGCAGCTAAAAATACTACATTTGCCCTACCAGGACCTTTTGAATAAGATTAAGGAGGAATCCGAACAAAATGTCCTGCTCGAAGTCAAAGAAAATGACCGTTTATTCGAATATATCAGCTACCTGAATTCCAAAAAGAAAATCCGCAAGGAAGTGGATTTTAAAACCGCCGAAGGACTAGAAAAAATAAAGAGCCGAACCCAGTCATTAACTGAAAAGCTTTTAGAACAATTGGATTTAGAAGAAGTCAAAGAACCCCATTTTACGATCATCCAAAAACTTATTGCCCAGCTGGATGACAACGGCTATTTAAAAGATTTTCCAAAAATCGAAAAAGAATTAATCGCTGAATTAAAAATAGGAAAAGAAACCATTGCGCAAGCCTTAAAAATATTACAATCCTTTGAACCCGAAGGCATTGCCGCCCGATCGCTCAAGGAATGCCTGCTGATCCAAGTCGAAGCCCAGAGCTTTGAAAATGAAGAACTGGTTGAATTATTGAAAAAAATTATCCAAGAACACCTGGAAGAATTAGGCGAGAAAAAATTCTCTATAATCGCCCAGACCTTGGGAATATCTGAAAAAGCCGTGGAGCAAATCAGCAATTTCATAAAAGAAAATTTAACTCCTTATCCTGCTGCAGCCTTTGGCCAAGAAACCCAAGCTGTTATCCCTTCTTTTTCTGTGGAGGAGCGCAGCGGCCGCTTGGTTGCTATAAATTTGGAAAAAAAATACGGGCCTTCACTTCAGCTATCTGAAAACTATATTAAAATGCTCAAAAACCAGAATACTCCCAGCGACACGCTGGAATACCTCAAGGAAAAAATGCAGCGCGCCCAAGCTTTGATCGAAAATATCGAAAAGCGCTTTGCCCTGAATGAAAAAGTCGTAAATTATATTTTAGAAAAGCAGCCGGAGTTTTTTGTAAAAGGCCCCAGCCGCCTAAAACCCTTGCTGCAAAAAGATCTCGCCCAAGATTTTGGGGTCCATCCTTCAACCATTAGCCGCTCTTTATCCAACAAGTACATCCAAACTGCCAAAGGCACCTTTCCCCTCAAGCTTTTTTGCCAAAGGGATATAAAGGGCCATACCAGCTTATACATAAAAAAGCGCTTGAGCGAAGCCGTGGCCAAAGAAAACCCGCATTCGCCCTTAACCGATGCAGAAATTTTGGAGATCCTAAAAAAAGAAGGCATCCAGGTCAACCGCCGCACCATTAATACCTATCGCTTAGCACTAAATATCCCAATTGCCGGAGAAAGAAAAAAATGAAAAACAAGCAAAAAATATTTTTGTTTTTCTGTTCATTTTTTGTGCCCGGGCTAGGCCAAATCCTCATCAACCAAACTGAAAAAGGCTTAAAAATTATGCTCTGGTTTTATTTTGGCCTGCCTTTAATTGCCCTGATCTGCCTATACATCAATATATACATATTCTTGGCGAGCTTATTTTTTGTGATGTTTTGTGCTTTGTTCCTGTGGCTGTATAATATTTTAGATATCATAAGGAGCTAAAAATGCGCCAAACGATCCGTATTTTTTCCTTGTTCCATATTCCGATTGAAATCAATTTTTCCTGGTTCATTATTCTCGGCTTAGTCATCTTTTCCCTGTCGCGCGGATATTTTCCTGCTCTCGCGCCTTATTTACCTGCTTCTACCCACCTTTTGCTGGGAATTATCACTGCGCTTTGTCTATTTATCTGCCTGCTCTTGCACGAGCTTGCCCATGCCCTGATTGCGCAAAATAACCACCTGCCCATCCACAGCATTACGCTTTTTGTTTTTGGCGGAGTAGCCCACATGGAAAAAGAACCTTCCCTCCCAAAAATAGAGTTTGAAATGGCAATTGCCGGGCCCTTGGCCAGTTTTTTCCTGGCTGCGGTTTTTAAATATTTTGAAATTTTGGGAAAAGTTTGGAATTGGCCAGAGGCCATCTTATTAGTCCTTGGCTATTTGTTTTTTATAAATATGGCCATTGCCATTTTCAATCTCCTGCCCGGATTTCCATTGGATGGCGGCCGGGTCTTGCGCTCGATCCTTTGGCATTTTACGCAAAACTTTTCTTTAGCTACACAAATTGCCGCGAGCTTAGGAAAAACGATTGCCTATCTTTTTATTTTCTGGGGAATTATCACTTTAATCTCCGGCGGATCTTTTATTTCCGGCCTTTGGCTGATTTTTATCGGACTTTTCTTATCTGAAGCTGCAGAAAGCAGTTTCAAGCAAGTGATCCTGAAAAAAAGTTTGGCTGGCATAACCGTTGAAAAAATCATGAGTCCAGCAGTTATCACCCTTCCCAGCCATATCAAGATCGGGGAAGCAATTGATAATTATTTTTTCAAGTTCCGGCACAATGTTTTCCCGGTTATTGAAGACGATCAACTGCAAGGGGTAGTTACCCTCCACCAAGTTAAAGAAACTCCCAAAGAAGACTGGGATAAATTAACCATAAAAGAAGTCATGCAGCCAATCACCCCTAATTTGATAACCGATAAAAATACTAGCCCGCTCAATGCCCTCACAAAAATGGCCCGAAATGAACTCGGGCGCTTGCTGGTTATAGAGAACAATAAATTGATCGGGATATTATCGCAAAAAGACATCTTGCGCTTATTCGAGTTCAAGCAAAAATTAGGAAGATAAGAGCTAATGCAAAAAATTGCTTTGGTTGTTGCAGCTGAAAAATTCCGCGATGAAGAATACCAGATCCCCAAAGAAATTTTCCAAAAAAACAATTTTGAAGTTGTCACAGTCAGCTCAAAAATCGGAGAAATTGTTGGGAAACTCGGCCTAAAGGCCCAAGCACAAAAATTAATCAGTGAAATAAACCCCCTAGATTTTGCAGCCATTGTTTTTGTCGGCGGCCCGGGCAGCAGCGAATATTTTAAAAATCCAGTTGCCCACCAGTTGGCAAAACAAGCTAAAGTTTTGGGCGCAATCTGCGCAGCTCCAGAAATTTTGGCTGAAGCCGGGATTCTCAAAGGCAAAAAAGCCACAATTTTCCCCTCCCCTTCCGGGATTGAATCCCTTAAAAAAGGCGGGGCGATTTATACGCAAAAAAATGTGGAAGAAGATGGGAATATTATAACTGCTGATGGCCCAGCCTCGGCCCAGGATTTTGCGCTCAAAATAATTGACAATATATAGCTTATAATCTATACTTATTATAGTTTATAAGCCATAGGAGAACAAAACGATCGAAAACATTTATTTTCAAAAAATTATTACCTTAACCGGATCCTTTTTGATCCAAGATGAATTGGGTCGAGAAGTCCCGGCTGGCCGCAAAGAAGCTCGGGATATAATAGATGTTTATTATCTTTCAAAAAAAATTATGCCCTTACATAATTTCCTTAAAACCATTAATCGACAATATCAAAGAGGCATGGTTCAATGGTATCGCAGTTATTCTAGGCAGGACGTAAAAATAGACATTCTTGATCTTGATCTTTACGATAAAAACTTTGATGTTTCTAGCATGATTGCTTACTTAGATAATGAAATAAAGATTTTTATGGAGGAGGAGCTAATATGAATATTAAAAAATATTTTTGGTCTTTAAATCCAAAAGCACTAAAGGAAACTATCGCTATTTTAAAAAATCCACAGCATCCCAAGTTTAATGAACGCCTATTTACATTGCTTTCCAGATGTGACAAGACAAAAGATATATTTTCAATTATAGGCAAACAAGGTTTTATTGAAGTTTGGCCTCGCTTGAGAAGATATTGGACAAAAAAAAATCAGGCTTTAGATTTTAAGGCTTGGTGGGAAACAATTTATGAGCAAATTCTTAAAGATCAAAAAAGCGACCCCAAAGGAAAACCTTCCGCTATATTTGCTAAAATCGGGGGAATCATTAAAGAACAAAGAATTGAAAAAAATATCAGCCAACATGATTTCGCTATCCAAGCCCACATGAGCCAGCCAGACATTTCTGCTATTGAAGCTGGAAAGAAAAACATCACCGTAGAAACCTTAACTCGTTTATGTAAAATTCTAGATATTAAAGATATCTCTTTTTCTTAGCAACCTTTACTCGGCGCACCTGGTTGGGGAAAAAAGATGTAGTCAACACTTTTAAGTTTTATCAGCTACTCATAAAACTTAAAAGAAGATTAAACAGCTTTTGATTTTAATCCAATGGCTTAATAATTCCAGAGCTAACCAAATCGCTTAAAATTTTAGGCGGGACATCCTCCATTATTTTTTCGTTTGTAAAATACGGGCAATAATGAATAGAAATACCAACAACCGGAACAAAAGTATTTTTTAGCAAATTAAATAAATTAATCCAATGAGTTTCCCATTGTTCATTATAAACATCCCTATCAAGCGCAAAATTGAAATAATCTAAATCAATTGACCACCAAAATAATGGCTCTGTCAAATTTTTTAAAATATAGCCCTCATAAAAAGATGGGGAAAATGAAGTAACACAAAATGAAATAGCTTTAAAAAGTCTGCTTTTAACAAACCATTCTTGAGTATATCCTTCCTTCCAGCCTTTAATTGTATTTTCTGCTCCTCTATTTCTATATATGCTATTATAGGATTCCGCCATTAACCATATATAAGGACTTTGGGCAAGATCATCTTGCATCGCCTGTAATATAAAAGTGTCATCAGTCCTGCTTAAATTCGCATAAATAAACATAAATTCTGTTTCTGTTCGTGGAATCTCAACCGGCATTCGAAGCTGCAGCCTATGATCCGAATGGTGATCCGCCATAATAATTATTGGGGCTGTTTTATCCTGCAGTTTACGCCAAGCCAACATAGAATAAAGATCTCGATGCATTTGACTAATAAAAAATGGAATATTGGTAGTTGTTTCAATCGAACAACCAAAATCTGCCTGATGATTAATAATCTGCAATCGTTTCGGAAAAATGGGCCCTTTACCCGATTGCTTCAGCTTTTGATAAGCCCAAAACAATTCTATCGAATTAACAATTGAACCCATAAGTTTATCCTTTTAATATTATTATCGATAGAAAAAAAAGAGGATTTCAACAAAATGAGAAAATTTAATACCAATTAGAATGCCGAGGGGGAGGGTCGAACTCCCACGACCGGTTTAAGGTCAACGGATTTTAAGTCCGTAGCGTCTGCCAGTTCCGCCACCCCGGCATTTTACTTAACTTTCTTTTTTATGCGCCCGCGCGGCTTTCCTTCGTATTTTACCTGGGTATTCTTTTTGAGATCATGCAGTTTTTCTTCGCTCTGCTTTAAAAAACGGCCGATCATATCTTCAAAAGAACCCGGTTCCGGCCGGTCGCGCATTCGCATGGATTGGTCAGATCGAGGGGCAGCCGGGGGCTGGACTTGGGCTTTTTTTATGGAAAGGTCAAACTTGCCGTCTTGATTGACGCCCAAAACCTTTACCTTAACAGAATCCCCTAATTTAACATGTTTATTGATATCCGTAACATAAGTGTTGGCAATTTGAGAAATATGGACTAACCCGACTTTCCCCTCCCCTAAATCAACAAATGCGCCGAAATTCTTGATCCCTGTAATTTTTCCCTCAACAACTGATCCTGTAGTTATTTCAACCATAGCTAGAAAACTTTTCTAATCCTCCATAAAAACTTTATACGCTTTTTCTTTGGGCTTAACCATGCCTAGTTTAACACGAGCCAACTGTTCAATACAATCTTCTTTTTGCAACTTTTGCAGATGGGTTTTCAATTCCTGATTAAGCTTTTGTTCATTTTCAAGCTGAATTTGCAAAGCCGAATAACTGCGGCTTAATTGGACATTGCCAAAAAGGTCTGCCCGAAACAAAAACAAAAAATAAGCTGCCAGGAGAATAAAAAAAACCAGCTTATAATTGATCCGTATTTTAGGCGAGGTTATAAAAAACCCCTTTCCCCTTATATTGGGCCTTATTGCCTAGTTCTTCTTCGATTCTCAACAGCTGGTTGTATTTAGCAATCCTGTCTGAACGGCAAATCGAACCGGTTTTTATCTGCCCGGAATTCGTGCCAACTACAATATCCGCAATAGTCGCGTCTTCGGTTTCTCCCGAGCGATGGGAAATAACTGCCGTATATTTGGCATCCTTTGCCATTTTTATGGCTGCCAAAGTTTCAGTTAATGTTCCAATCTGGTTGACTTTTATCAAGATTGAATTGGCAATTTTTTTATCAATGCCCTCTTTTAATCTCTTAGTATTGGTAACAAAAAGATCATCCCCCACCAGCTGGATTTTTTTGCCCAGCTTTTCAGTCATAAGCTTCCACCCATCCCAATCGTCCTCTGCCAAGCCGTCTTCAATGGAAATAATCGGATAGCGGGAAACCAAATCAACGTAATAATCCACCATTTCAGCCGGGGTCAGGGACTTGCCTTCTCCTTCTAATTCGTATTTTCCATTTTTGAAAAACTCGGTCGAAGCAGGATCTAGCGCAAACATAATATCTTCCCCTACTTTGTAGCCTGCTTTGCCGATAGCTTCAACAATGACCTGGAGAGCTTCTTCATTTGATTTCAAATTTGGGGCAAAACCGCCCTCATCCCCAACAGATGTGCTCAAACCTTTATCTTTTAAAACTTTTTTTAAATTATGGAAAACTTCGGATCCGTAACGCAAAGCTTCGCTAAAAGATTTTGCTCCTACGGGCATAATCATAAATTCCTGGATATCAACATTATTATCCGCATGCTTTCCGCCGTTTAAAATATTCATCATGGGAACCGGCAAGAGATTGCCATTTCCTGCTCCCAAATAATTAAAGAGGGAAAGTTTTTTTTCTAGCGCCGAGGCTTTGGCGCAAGCCAGCGACACTCCCAAAATCGCATTGGCTCCCAAGCGGCCTTTATTAGGAGTCCCGTCCAGCTGGATCATAAAATTATCCAGCGCTTCTTGCGCAGAAGAATCTTTGCCGATTAATTCTTTGGCCAAAATCGAATTAACGTTGTCAACGGCTTTTAAAACTCCTTTTCCCAAATACTTGCTCTTATCATTATCCCTTAATTCAACCGCTTCGTGCGCACCAGTTGAAGCACCGGATGGAACCGCCGCCCGGCCCAAAAAACCGGAATCCAGCAAGACATCCACTTCCACAGTTGGGGTTCCCCTAGAATCCAAGATCTGCCGGCCTTTGATTGCTTTTATTTTTCCCACAAAAATCATTCTCCTTTCAAGATTTTCCGCAAAAATCAAAAAGACGAAAAGATTATAACATACAAAAAAAAGCATTTGTAATAAAAAATTAGGCTTTAGTAGACACGTAACTATTCAGAGTTATAGAAGTGAAATGCTATTCTCTGCCGCGCAGCATCGCCTCTTAGGCGATGTAATTAATATTTCCCGCCCCTAAGAGGGGGTGGCTACGCGGAGAAGGAAACATTTTTTTTGCAAAAGAACTGAATACATACGTAGACACCAGTTGCTACCAGCTTTTTTTTTTGCTAAAATTAAAAAGAGAGCTTAAATCCAATCTCAGCAAAGGCAGGTAAATTAAAGCATGGGAAAGCTAAGCATTGAAACTAGTTACTTATATGCCACCCCTTCTTTCCTGTCAGGAATGAGTCATACTTTAGATATGGGGGCTACTCTTATACTTTATAATGAAAGCAATACCTCTGCCGAAGCTGATATTAAAGCTTTACGAAATGATTGGAAAGCTGTTGGTAAAGATTTGAGAGAAAGTATAGAAAAATATGAATGCAACAGAAAATAGCAATAATAAAAAAATTCAAACACAAATTGTTTCGCAAGCTTTTATCGGGCCTCTTCCTCATCCTGTTATTCTAGAACAATATGAAAAAATTTGTCCTGGGGCTGCCGAAAGAATCCTTAAGATGGCTGAAGAACAATCTAATCATAGGAGAACTTTAGAAGCCATAGTTATCAGATCTAATACTCGCAATTCGTTTTGGGGAATACTTTCAGGATTGCTTATCGGGATATTTGGTTTAATTGTTGTTGCTATCTGCGCTTTTTTAGGATATCAAGGGTTAGCAGGAATTATTGCAACTTTAGATATTTGTAGTTTAGTAGGAATATTTGTATATGGATCACAACAAAATAAAAAAGAAAGAATAGAAAAAGAAAAATTATCCGGGAAATAACATCTAACGGAATAAATTTATATATCCTTCCCATAACCATTCTCCAAACCATATATATAGAAAGCTGGCCGCCACTAAAAATGGGCCAAATGGAATGTAGTCTTTCAAAGTTTTTAAACGGAAAAAAATTAATAAAAGAGAAACCATGGCTCCAATTAAATACGCCATAAAAATCAATTTGAACACTCCCGGAAAAGAACCAATAATCCCCAGGGTAATTCCTAATTTAACATCCCCGAAACCCAGCACTTCTTTTTTATAAATCAAAAAGCCAATGTAGCGCACGAGATAGAAAAAACCAAAGCCGATAAATCCCCCGAGAATAGCTCCCAAATAATCTCCGCGGATAAATTGAAAAACTAGTGCCGCCGCAGCCCCCAAAATAATAGGCTCATCTTCAATCATCTGGTAATCCCAGTCAATTAAGATAATAATCATGCCCAAAAGAATCCAAATTAAATTAAAGATCAAAAAATTCAGATCCTTAAAAAGATAAGCTGCCAAAACAAAAAGCCCGCCCATGGCCGCTTCTACAAAAAGATAGCGCCAGCTAATCGCACGATGGCAATAGCGGCAGCGCGTGCCTAAAAGTAAAAATGAAAGGATGGGAAAAAGATCAAAAAAACCTAATTGATGCGAACAAAATGGGCAATGCGAAGGCGGATGAACGATTGATTTTTGCCTAGGAATGCGGTAAACGCAAACATTGACAAAGCTCCCCAGCAACGCACCTATAATAAAAAAGAAAGCATAGTAAAAAATATTGAATTCCAGCATAAGGATAAGTTATTATAGCAAATCAGTGTTGCCCTTTTTCTTTCAGTTGACAACCCCGCTCGATAAATTATACTATTCAAGAGATATTCTCATAAAAAAATAATCAGGAAAGGATGCTCCCTTGGCTTTTACCCGGCGGATTTCCTTAGAGCAATTCCTTTTAGAGAAAAACCTGCTAACTAAAGAGGCTTTGCAAAAAGCCATTAAAGACTCGCATAAAAAAGGCCTCTCCTTAAGAAAGCTGCTGATTGAAGAAAAGCTTCTCCCGGAAAAAGATTTGCTGGAATATTATGAAAAAGAACTCAATATCCCGCACGCGAATTTATCCCAAATCCAGCCTGACCCCAACCTAATTACGACCCTGCCCGAAGCCTTTGCCCGCAAAAATATGGTTGTGCCTATTTTTAAAAGCGGGAGCAATTTAACCGTAGCCATGGCTAATCCGCTCGACATTATTATTATCGATGAAATCCGGCTAAAAACCGGATGTAATATTGAACCTATGATAGCTTTGGAATCTGAAATAAATGAAGGCATCAACCATTATTACGGGCTGGGCACCGGCTCGATCGAAGATGTTATAAAATCCATTGACGAAGAAAACATAAAAATAGAAGGGGAAAAACTCTCTGAAGAAGAAGAAATCGATGCCTCGCGGCTGGCTGACATGGCCGAAGAAGCCCCGATTGTTAAACTGGTAAATATTATTATCCTGCAAGCGATTAAAGACGGGGCTTCGGATATCCATATTGAACCCGAAGAAAAAATCGTCAAAGTCCGCTACCGTATCGACGGCATTTTGCACGACTCCGGCACCATTCCCAAGCATATGCAGGCCGCTGTTATATCGCGCATAAAAATAATGTCCGATTTAAATATTGCTGTTAAGCGCGCGCCCCAGGACGGCCGCTTCCAAATTAAACTCGACCGCGGGCCCATTGATTTTCGGGTTTCAACCTTTCCTACGATTTACGGGGAAAACGTGGTCATGCGCATTTTGGATCCTGCCAGCATTATGATCGGCTTAGAACAATTGGGTTTTTCGGAAAACAATTTTCAAACTTTCAAATCTTTAATCGAAAAACCGCACGGGATTATTTTGGTCACTGGGCCAACCGGCTCGGGAAAAACCACGACGCTCTATTCCGCCCTGAACGCCATTAATTCTCCGGATAAAAATATTATTACAGTAGAAGATCCCGTTGAATACCGCTTGCCCGGCATCCGCCAGTCCCAGATCAATCCCAAAACCGGATTAACTTTTGCCGCGGGCCTGCGCTCGATCCTGCGCCAAGACCCGGATGTCATCATGGTGGGAGAAATCCGCGACTTGGAAACCGCAGAAATTGCCATCCAAGCCGCACTAACCGGCCACTTAGTTTTTGCCACCCTGCACACCAACGACGCCCCGGGAGCCCTCACCCGCTTAACCGATATGGGAGTTGAGCCGTTTTTAATTGCTTCATCGGTAATTGCAGTCCTGGCCCAAAGGCTGGTAAGGACCATTTGCAAAAACTGCAAGGCCAGCTACCAGCCCTCGGAAAAAGAATTGGATGCGCTCAACCTATCCGGAAAAAATAAAATAAATTTCCAATACGGCAAAGGCTGCGACAATTGCAAAAAAACCGGCTACCGCGGCCGCCTCGGCATCTATGAACTGATGCTGGTTTCAGAAAAAATCCGCGAGCTCCTTATGAGCCGCGCTGCCAGCAGCATTATCAGAAAAACCGCCCAGGAAGAAGGCATGAAAGCCCTGCGGGAAGACGGGATCGATAAAATTTCCCAAGGATTAACTACCATCGAAGAAGTTATCCGCGTCACTATGGTAGACTAAAAATATGTCGAATTTCATTTATAAGGCTATTGATAACCAAGGCAAAATCACTTCCGGAAAACTAAATGCGCTTTCTGAATCCGCGGCTGCGGATAAGCTCAACCATCTGGGCTACAAAGTCATATCTTTAATCCAGGAAAAATCCCCGCTGGCATCCATTGATAATTTTTTAGCCGGGTTCTCGCGCATAAAAATTGAAGACTTGGTCATGTACAATGTCCAGCTCTCCAGCATGATTGCCGCAGGGCTCTCCCTTCCCAACAGCCTGCATATTCTCATTGAGCAATTAGAGAATAAAAAATTAAAAGGGGTTACGCAAGAAATTTACCAGAATATAAAAAGCGGCTCTTCTTTTTCAGAAGCCTTGCGCAAGCATCCGGATGTTTTTTCTTCGCTTTTTACCAATATGGTCAAATCCGGAGAAGTAGCCGGAAATTTGGAAGATGTGCTGAAGCGCCTGGCGGTTTTCGCGGAAAAAGAAGCCGAACTGAAACAAAAAGTCATGACCGCGCTTTTTTACCCCATAATATTAACAGTGTTAGGAGTTGGGGTTATTACATTTATTGTACTGACGGTTTTACCCGCTTTTGTAAAAATTTTTATGGATGCAGGAGTGCCATTGCCGCTGCCAACTGCAATCTTATATTACACCAATGTCATGATCCGCGCTTATTGGCTGTATATTTTAATTGTGCTGGGCGGGTCTTTCGCAGCTTTTAACTGGTTTAAAAAAACCGCCAAAGGCAAGGAAACAATTGATAAAGTTATTTTTGCTGCCCCGATTTTTGGAAACCTGATAAGGAAAATAACCATTGCCCGCTTTGCCCGGACCCTTTCTGCATTGCTTTCATCTGGAGTCTCGATGCTAGAAGCTCTGGAAACAACGGAAAAGACCTTGGATAATACAATCATGTCAAAAGTGGTCAGGCAGGTTTATAACAGCGTAAGTAAAGGGGAAAATTTGACCAAGCCCCTGCAAAACTCCAAAGAATTCCCTCCCATGGCCGTACAAATGATTGCCGTAGGCGAAGAAACCGGGAATATTGACAACATGCTCAACAAAGTTGCGGATTTTTACGAGCTCTCTACCGATTATTCCATAAAAAGAATGACGGCTTTAATTGAACCGATTTTTTTAATTATTATTGCTGGAATGGTAGGAACAATTTTTGCTTCGATCCTCTTGCCGATCTTTCGGATGGTCGGGACGATTCGAAGATAAATTTTTGTTTGTATTTTTTTTCTATTATTATATAATCCTATTTAATGACCGAAGCAAAAGCTGAAATGAAAAAACTGCTCCAGGCCGTAGCTGAAAAAAACGCTTCTGATTTGCACCTTGTGCCGGGCCATCCACCTACCCTTCGCATCCATGGAAACCTTACTCCAATAGAAAAAAATCCTCTGTCCAGCGAAAAAACTAAAGACCTGATTTTTTCCCTCCTGAATGAATCCCAGCAGAAAAAATTTGAGGAAGAAAAAGAACTGGATATCCCTTTTGAAATAAAAGGGGTTGCCCGCTTTAGGGTAAATATCCATTATGCCCAAGGGGGCGTTTGCGCATCGCTGCGACTGGTTCCACCAACTATTCCAACCTTAGATGAATTGCGCTTGCCAAAAATCGTGGAAGAATTTTCCAAAGAACCGCGCGGATTAGTCTTGGTTACTGGACCAACCGGGTCGGGAAAAACTACCACCCAAGCTTGCATGCTGGATGTTATTAACCATAATTTTGCCAAACACATTATTACTATTGAAGACCCGATCGAGTATACGCATAAGCCGATTAAATCCATTATCGAACAGCGGGAAGTTGGCAATGACACCTTGTCTTTTTCCGAAGCTTTGAAACGGGTCCTGCGTCAAGACCCGGATGTTATTTTAATCGGGGAAATGCGGGATTTGGAAACTATCCGCACGGCCATTACTGCCGCAGAAACCGGGCATCTGGTTATTTCAACTCTGCACACCAATGACTCGGCCCAGTCCATTGACCGCATCATCGATGTTTTTCCTCCGCACCAGCAAAACCAGGTCCGGATGCAACTTTCTTTAGTCCTGATGGGAATTGTTTCCCAGCAGCTTATCCCCCGGCGCGATAACAATGGGTTAATCTTGGCCGTTGAAATCTTAAAAGCCAATTCCGGCATACGAAATCTCATCCGTAAAAGCCAAACGCATGAAATAAATTCCATGATAGAAATCGGGGCAAAATACGGCATGCAGAGCATGGATTCATCTATAAAAAAACTGTATAATCAAAAATTGATTGCGCTCGAAGAAGCGCTTGGCCATGCCATTGATCCAGAACAATTAGAAAAAACCATCGAGTTGTGATTTTTTAAAGGGGAGGAGGTGAGAACAAGTGAAAAAACGAGGCTTTACTCTTGTTGAATTGCTAATCGTTATGGCCGTTATTGCTATCTTGATTGGTATTGCCATCCCCAGTTTCCGAGGTATGCAGGCTGAAGCCAACCGCACCAAGGCTGAAGGCGACGTGCGCGTTATAAAAATAGCCGTAGAAAGCTATTATAAAAATAACGGGACTTATCCTGCGGTTGCCAACTACCAAGCTACCTTATTGGCAGCTTCTCCAAAAATCCTAGAAGGGAATTTATACGACCCGTTTGGAGCAACCACTACCACCACCTATACTTATGCACTGGGAACCGGCAGCACCGGGCCATCGGATGCTAGATATTATATTATTTATTCCGTGGGTCCTGCTGGAACTGGAACCGCAGCTGTTGCAAACGCAACCGGTACAGTTACTTCTACGACCGGAGCGATCTGGGCATCCAACGGCACATTATAAAAATGCTATAAAGGGGGTAGAGGTTTTTTTGTAAGCTTCTACCCTCTTTGGTAAATAATCTTTACCCGAAATAAAAAGCAGGCAATGGAAAATAATAAAGAAATAACCAGCGAAAAACTTATCGTTGGGATAGATTTTAATGAGACCGTAGCCAAAGCCGTATTATTGAAAAATTCCGGTGAACGATATCTGATTGTTAATTATGCTTTTTCCCCGATTACTGACCTGGCTCGCGCCATTGAAAATGCTTGGAAAAGCTTAAAAGCCACGACCAATCAAATCCACCTTAGCCTGCCCAGCCAAGCAACCATCATCCGCCGCGTCAAGCTGCCAGAGATGAATGAAACCGACCTAAAACAAGCGATCAATTGGGAAGCCAAGAACTTCCTTCCATTTCCTATAGAAAATGCCGTGATCCGCCACCAAGTCCTCAATAAAATTACCGAAAAAGGCGCTAACCAGCTGGACATTTTGCTGGCTGCGGTTAATCGCGAAGAAATAAATAAAATTTTTAAAATAGCTGATAGCTTGGGCCTGCAAGTTTTGAGCTTAATCCCTCCGCCCATTGCCATTTGGCAGTTAATCAACCATGCGTGGCCCCAAGACCCGGAAAAAAATGTCGCTATCATTGATATTGGAGCAAAAAGCGCTTCTTTAAGCATCTTCCATAAGAATATCCTGCAGTTTACCCGTGAAATATCCGTGGCTGGCGACACTTTTACAAAATGCATGACTGGATCACTTGTTGCTGACAGCTGGCAAATTAACCTTACTTATAAAGAAGCTGAAGAATTAAAAATGAAATACGGTATTCCCGCTGAAGGCAATGCCGAAACCTTTGGGGAAAATAAAGTGCCGGTAGTGCAAATCCGTTCGATCTTGCGGCCAACGCTGCGCCGGCTGGGAAATGAGATCCTGCGCTCGTTTGATTATTATCGCGAGCAGTTCGCCGAGGAAAAAATAGATCTCTTTTATTTAACCGGGGGATCTTCGCAGCTAAAAAATCTAGATGCTTTTTTGGCCAGCATCCTAGGGCTTGAAGTAAAAGTTTTGTCCTGTTGTGAAAAAATACAACGCGCGCAAGAAGCCGAATTTACCGCGGAAAAATTAGCCCAGGATTTTTCCAGTCTTTCAACCGCCCTGGGGCTGGCTGTAGACGGCGAACAAAAAATCAGCTTTTCCGAATTAAAAAAAGAAAAGAAAAATTTCAACTTGCCTCAAATACCTTATCTCAATAAATTTGCCAAGCTTTCGATCCCGGCGTTTGTTCCTTTTATAATCACGATCCTTTTAATTCTAAGCGGATTAGCTTTTAACTTCTACCTGGACGCAACCCGCAAAAATTTGAATACAAAATTAACCCGGGAAGAAAGCCTTCTGGATGACCTGAAGATACTTGACCAGAGAAAAAGCATCTTGAAAAAAATAACGATGGAAGAAACCAAGGTGCGCGAAACCATGGGGCGGCTCAATGCACTATTGCCAAAGCAAATAATCCTTAACCAATTAACTTATGAACAAAGCTCAAAAAAAATCACCCTCGCCGGGCAATCGGCTGATTATCAAGCGATCGGAACCTTATTAAAAGAAATAGAAAGTTCGCCTTTTTTCAGCAGGGCGCGCTTATTGGAAATGAAGAAAAATCTTTCCGCAGATCCAAATGCAAAAGATCCCGGCAGGCAAGCTGCTTTTTCCCTTTCATTCCAGATTGAAATGGAGCAGTAAATGGCAGACGCCGACTTAAAAAATAACGGTAGCGCTAAAAATGGGAATACTTTAACCAATGCCCCGCTTTGGCAAAAATCCGCGGCTGCGATTTTGCTGGGAACTGCGGTATTGTGGCTGTCTTTCAGCTATATTTTTTCACCCAAAATAACCGAGATACAAAATTTGAAGAAAAACCTAAAGATGATTGATAATGAAATAAAGATATTACAAGGTGATAATGCCATCATAAAAAACGGCCAGGATATCCGGGCAATCCTGCAAAAAGAATTAGAAGAAACTTTATCAAAAATCCCTACCGAAGACGAAGTTCCTTACCTTTTGGAAGAATTTATTGCAAAAGTCGGCCGGGGGATAAATATAGAATACAAGCTTCTAAAACCCGCTGAAACCCAGAGTGAAAAAGATTACCGCAAACTGCCGATTAGGATCGAACTATCCGGGCAATATTATGATTTTAATTCGTATTTGATCCAATTAAAGGAATTACCCGCTACGCTGCGCGTAGATAAATTAGATATCCGCCGCACCAAAGATTCTTACCGGCTGGATATTGCCCTGGATATTTCGGCCTTTGTTTTGCCGGGCAAGCCGTTCAAATCAAGAGAAAAAAATGCCGCAGCCCCCTTATACTTAAAAGATCCCTTTACGCTTCCAGTTTTAGAAACCCCCACCTCAACCACCTCCAAACCCAAAACCAATTCAGACCTTAAATTAAAGCTTGAGGGATTCTGGCAAGGAAAAGAAAAAAAAGCTTTTATCAACGGGCAAGCACTGGGAGAAGGACAAACTATTTCTGGCTATACCGTACAATCGATTTCAGAAAAAAATGTCGTATTGACGCGTAAAGGAAAAAAGTATATTCTAAAGCTGGATAATTAAAATGAAAAAAAATCCCAGTTTTTTTCTTATGCTTTTGTTCTTATTAGCCCTAGGCTTTCCGCTTTTTGCTGAAAACACATCTATTCTTTTAGAAAAAGGCCAAGCTGCCATAAAAGAAAAAAATTATTCCGAAGCCGTGAACTTGCTTTTGGAAGCGCGCGAACAAGATCCCAAAAACCAGAAAGTAAATTATTGGCTGTCCAAAGCTTATGAAGGCTTGGGCCTAAACGACCGGGCACAAATTTACCGCCTAGAAGCCGATGCTGATGTTGTTTCTTCTAATAATGCAAAAATTATTGCTAAAGAAAATAAAATCATTGAAAAAGAAGAAAACATAGAAAAAACTATCCAAGAATTAGAAGATTCTCTGTCGGATGTGTTAAATGAGCCCGTTAAGCCAAAAGCCGCGCTGATTAGTTTAGACCTAAGGGATGTAGATATTTCCCATGCCATCCAATTAATCGCCAAAGAAAGCAATCTCAACATTATTGCCGGCAAAGATATCACTGGAAAAATTACCGTTACCTTGAACCAGGTAACTCCCGAAGAAGCCCTGGATAAAATTTTATCTACCAGCGGATATAAATTTGTTAAAAACGGCAATTTTGTAAAAGTTATTTCTTCGGGCCGCGGTCCGGAAATGGTCAAAACCGGCCCCAACCTCTGGGCCAAGAGCTTTCCGATCAATTATTCCGACCCTGAAAATATCAAGCAAACCCTCACCACCCTGATGCCCGCTGAAACTAAAGTAATTACTACAAAAGGGATAAATGCCATTGTCATCGAAGGCCCGATCGATATAATCCGGCGCGCTGAAGCCCTGCTAAAAACCATTGACCTTCCTCCTACCCAGGTTATGGTAGAAGCCCGCATTATAGAAGTAAAAAACACGGCCAATGCCAATTTGGGTGCAAATATAAAAGAAACCCCAGACCAGAATAACCCAAATGAATATTATAAAACTACCGGGCTCGCGAATCTCCCTACTGCTACTTCTGCCCGCGGACTATATTACACTGTTACCAACCAAAATATTGAGGCCGTGGTAGAAGCCTATCAAAGCCGCGTGGGATATGATCTTATTTCCAGCCCAAAAGTGATGGCTCTAAATAATGAAAGCGCAGAAATTATTACGGGCTCGCGCCTGGGCTATAAAGTAAAAACTGTTACCACTACCGGAATGATTGAATCAGTAGAATTTTTGGATGTTGGAACAAAACTAAACATAAAAGTAGGGATAAAAAATGACGGATTTATGCTCTTAAAAATCCACCCCGAAGTTTCGGAAGGATCTATTGTAAATGACCTGCCGCAAAAACAATCAACTGAAACTACCACTTCTCTCCTAGTTAAAGACGGGCAAACCATCATTATCGGCGGGCTAATGAAAGAATATTCCCAAGAAACCAAAAGCGGAGTCCCAATCCTGGCAGATATTCCTTTTATTGGCGTAGCTTTTAGAAGAACGGACATTGAAACGCAAAAAAGGGAAATTATTATTTTAATCTCCCCTCACCTGGTTGATGCACAAGCCATCGCTGATATGGAAAAACCGATTCATGAGCTGGAAGGCAAATACAAGAAAGGCTCAACCACTGTTCCTATGGGACTCTTCCGCTAAGAAGAACGAAAACTAGGCGGGCATTCAAATTTGTGGCGGGAATTAGCCATTCTTTCTTTTATTTTTAAAACCAGAGGGGATTTATCCTCGACTAAATGTCCGCTTTCCATTTGTTCAATAGTTTTGTCCAGCTCTTCATAGGTAATGCCCATTTCCCCTTCATCGGTTTGCCCCTCCCACAATCCCGCAGAAGGCGCTTTGCTTATAATTTCTTGCGGCACATTAAGTTCGCGCGCAAGCTGATAAACTTCGCGCTTTAATAAGCCGCCCAAAGGCAAAATATCTACTCCCCCGTCGCCATATTTGGTAAAGTATCCCATGACCGCCTCGCTTTTATTGCCGGTTCCTGCCACGATGTAATTTAATTTATTCGCAAAATAATATAAGGTTGCCATGCGCAGGCGCGGCTTAAGATTTGCCAGGGCTAAATTCATTTCTGCTTCAACATATTCCCGGCCTTCTAATTTTTGATAAAGAGAGGAATAAATATCCGCGAGTTCAACCACTTTATATTCAATGGCAAATTTTTCAGCTAATTCCTTGGCATGCAGCATATCCTTGGTATTGGAAAAACACGGCATGATAACTCCAAAAGTATGCTTAGGAAAACTTTTTTTGCACAGGATAGCTGTCACCGCAGAATCTACTCCGCCCGACAAGCCAATGACAACGCCAAAAGCCCCAGAATCTTTCACCTTATTCTTTATCCAAGAAGAAATATCATCGGTTAATGCCATAACAACTCCTTATTTTTTGATATTATAACATTTCGACTCCGCACAAGCTGGGAGAAGCCAGATAAACTTTGGGATATTTTTTTTGCAGGGAGAAAAAAGCAGCTTGTGCTGCTTCCATAGAATGGAAAACTCCAAAAACCGTGGGTCCAGAACCAGACATTTGTGCTTTATGCGCCTTGTACTGCAGCAAAGATCCTTCTATTTCCATAATTTCCGGATGTTTTTGCCGCACCACCTGCTCCAAATCATTGTCCAAATTTATTTTGGAAGCTAACTCGTCAAAACAACAGTAAACTTCTTTAGTTGAGACTTCAAACCCCGGATTAACCAAAACATAACATTCATTTGAATGGTTTTCCAAAAAAGCCATTTCTTCGCCCCGGCCGCAGCAACGCGCCCTCCCGCCCTTTAAGCAAAAAGGAACATCCGAGCCAATGGATAAGCCGATTTTTGCCAGTTCTTCCGGGCTTAACCTTAAATCAAAAAGCTGGTTTAATCCAACCAAAGCTGCAGCTGCATTTCCGCTGCCGCCCGCTAAGCCCGCAGCCACCGGGATATTTTTTTCAATGGTAAAACGCAGGCCTTTTTTCTCCAATCCCATTTTTTTTGCAACCTTAAAAACCAAATTGCGCTCGTCTTTAGGCACTTGGGGATGATCGCTGAATATCTCAAAACCAGAAGGAATTCTTTCGATTGCAATTAAGTCATAGAGGGAAACTGTTTGCATGATAGAGTCAAGATTGTGGAAGCCGTCGCTGCGCAGGCCGCGAATCTTTAAAGAAAGATTAATCTTGGCAAAAGACTTTAGGTTAACAACCGATTGCCCTTGGGGCATTATTATTTCTTTAGTGAATTATTGTATTTTTTTTGCAAACGGGATTTTTTGCGGCTAGCTTTATTCTGATGGATAATACCGTGTTCGGATGCCTTATCAATGGTCTTTACTGCGTTTTTCAGCAATTCTTGTACATTGCTGGCTTGGGTTAAAATCGCTTTTTCCGCGGCTTTAAAGGTTTTTTTGAGGATTTTTAGCACCCCTAAGCGTCTTTCGCGATTGCGGCTAGCAACTTTGATTTTTTTCTTTGCGGACTTAATATTTGCCATAAAAGACTGTCTCCTTATTCATTGAACATCAATAAAACAGCGTGTATAATACCACACAATGCCAAAATTCGCAATTCACGAATGGTTCAAAAAAAGGGCGGAAAAGCAGAAAAAGACCATCAGCAGCCGCCTGGATGTTCCAGGGAATTTATGGGTCAAATGCCCTAAATGCCAAAAAGCGCTTTTTAGCAAAGATCTGGAAAACAGCCAAAAAGTCTGCCCTAGCTGCAATTACCATTTCAAGCTTTCGGCCAAAGAGCGTATTGCCCAGCTTTGCGATGAAAACATCTTTAAAGAAATTTTTGCGCGCATTGAACCCCGGGATTTCCTGCAATTTGTTGATTCAAAACCCTATAAAAACCGCATTGAAGAAGCCCAGGAAAAATCCGGGCTCAAAGACGCCATTGTTACTGGCGAAGCAAAAATAGAGGGGGAACCTGTCGGCTTAGCGGTTATGGATTTTAGCTATATGGGCGGGAGCATGGGCTCTGTCATTGGAGAAAAAATCACCCGCTTGATTGAAGACTGCATTGAAAGAAAATACCCTTTAATCATTGTTTCAACTTCCGGCGGCGCGCGCATGCAGGAAGGCATTATGTCCCTTATGCAAATGGCTAAAACTTCTGCTGCCCTAAGCCGGTTAAGGGAAAATAAGCTTCCATACATTAGTATATTAACTGACCCCACCACCGGAGGCACCTCGGCTTCTTTTGCCATGCTGGGAGATATCCAAATTGCCGAACCCAATGCCCTGATTTGCTTTGCCGGGCCGCGGGTAATTGAACAAACCATCCGCCAAAAACTGCCGCCCGGGTTCCAACGGTCGGAATATTTATTAAAGCACGGCATGCTGGACATGATTGTCCAACGCCCGGAGCTGAAAAAAACTTTGGCAGCGATCCTAAAATTTTTTAAGGATTAGATAATGAAAAGAGAAAAAAAATCTTTATTGACTTTTGAAAAACCATTGGAAGAGCTCTATGACAAGCTCGAACATTTGAAAGATATTTCAGAAAACAATATCAGCATGGAAGAAGAAACCCGCTTGCTGGAAAAAAGGATTGAAGGCGTAAAAAGAGAACTATTTAAAAATCTTTCTCCTCTTCAAATCGTACAAATTTCGCGCCATATCCTGCGGCCCACTACCCTTGACTACATTGAGCACATCTTTACTGATTTTACAGAATTGCATGGGGACCGCTATTTTGCGGATGATATTGCCATGGTTGGGGGCATTGGAAAACTCAATGGCCGCTCCTGCGTTATTATCGGCCATCAAAAAGGCAAGAACACCAAAGAAAATATCGAAAGGAATTTCGGCATGTCCAGCCCAGAAGGCTACCGCAAAGCCCTGCGCCTGATGCACCTTGCAGAAAGGTTCCAAAAACCGATTATTACTTTTATTGATACCCCTGGTGCTTATCCTGGAATTGGAGCAGAAGAAAGAGGCCAGGCTGAAGCTATTGCCAGGAATTTAAGGGAGATGTCCTCCCTGACCGTGCCTTTTATCGCTATTGTTACAGGCGAAGGCGGATCCGGCGGGGCTTTGGGAATCGGCATGGGAAATCGGGTTTTGATGCTGGAATACGCGATTTATTCAGTTATTTCACCCGAAGGCTGCGCCTCAATTTTATTCCGCGATGCCAAAAAATCCAATGAAGCCGCCATTAATATGAAAATTACGGCCAAAGACTTGCTGGAATTAAAAGTTATTGATGGAATTATAAAAGAACCAGTCGGAGGAGCGCATAATAATCCGCAAATAACTGCTCAAAACATTAAAGAATCTCTGGTAAAAAACTTAACCGAGCTATCCAATTTATCTCCGCGTGAAATATTGGCCGACCGCTATCGTAAATTCCGCAATTTGGGGATTTTTGCCGAAGGAGGGATTTGAACCCACACGAGCGTAAAGCTCTCGCGATTTTGAGTCGCGCGCGTCTGCCAGTTCCGCCACTTCGGCACGAGGTGTTATTTTAACATTAAATTATTCTCTTGACAAAATATTTCAGTTTTTGCTATAGTATCAGGCGTTCCACAAAAAATATTTCTTCGAGTTTATCTTATGTTGTTTTCCAAAGTTTTTCCAAAAAGCCCTAACCAGGCGATTCTAATAAGGAGGATATAATGGAATTATCAGAACTGGAAAAGAAAAAACTATCGGAGCTGCATGAAATCGGCAAGGAATTGCAAATTCCCAATTACCGCCAGTTAAGGAAGCATGACCTCATGTTCCGGATCCTGCAGGCCAAAGCTGAAAAAGACGGTAATATCTGCGCCAAGGGAATTTTGGAAATCCTGCCCGAGGGATACGGATTTTTGAGGACCTCGGGATACTTACCCAGCCGCGAAGATGTTTATGTTTCACAAACCCAGATCCGGCGCTTTGCCATGCAAAACGGCGATTTAGTCAATGGCCATATCCGCCCGCCAAAAGAAGGCGAAAAATATTACAGCTTGCTCAAGATTGAAAGCATCAGCAACGCTGATCCAGAAGTGGTCAAAGATCGCGTGCCTTTTGATTATTTGACCCCGATCTTTCCGGATAAACGCTATGTACTGGAACATAAAAATTGTCCCATTGCTTCCCGATTAATTGATTTAATCTCCCCCATTGGCAATGGCCAAAGGGGATTGATTGTTTCTCCCCCAAAAGCTGGAAAAACTACTATTTTAAAAAATATCGCTAATAGTATTGCCACTAATTATCCGGAAGTTATCATAAAAGTCTTGCTCATTGATGAACGCCCGGAAGAAGTAACTGATATGGAGCGTTCGGTTAATGGCGAAGTTATTGCCTCTACCTTTGATGAGCCGCCAGAAGAACACATAAAAATTGCGGAGCTCGCGCTTGAATCTGCCAAAAGATTGGTGGAATCCGGCCATGAGGTAATTATTCTTTTGGATTCTATTACCCGCTTGGCACGGGCATATAACTTGGTTACCCCGCCCTCTGGCAGGACATTATCCGGAGGTTTGGATCCTACCTGCTTATACCGGCCAAAAAGATTTTTCGGAGCAGCCCGCAATATAGAAGACGGCGGCAGCTTAACCATTATTGCAACCTCTTTGGTTGATACAGGATCCCGCATGGATGATATTATTTATGAAGAATTCAAGGGAACCGGGAATATGGAACTGCACTTGAACCGCAAACTTTCTAACCGCCGCATTTTCCCAGCCATTGATGTTACAATGTCCGGCACAAGGCGCGAAGAACTATTGCTGGCAGAAGATGAGCTAAAGGGAGTATGGCTGCTGCGCAAGGTCCTGGATAATTATGAAGGCGTGGATGCAACGGAACAGCTGATTGAAAGGCTGAAAGAAACCAAAACGAATAAAGCTTTCTTAAAATCCGCGGACATCAAATAATAATGTCCAATTAAAAATGACAAATGACAAATCAATTCCCAATAATCAATGTCAAATTGGGTTAGATGAAATTCTAAAAGCCACTCAAGGCCGACTCATAAGCCAGCACAAAACGTCATTTTCCAGCATTTTCATTGATACCCGCACTCTCAAGCCCGGAGCCCTATATATATGTATAGTAGGCAAAAATCATGATGGCCACAAGTTTATTGGCCAAGCTATCGAAAAAGGCGCAACTGGAATATTAATATCAAAATATCCGAAATCCGAAATCCGAAACTTGACCCTTCGACTTCGCTCAGGGTCCGCAGATACTGAACACCGAGCGGAGTCGAGGTGTCCAAAACAAACCCAGAAAATCACAATTATAAAAGTTAAAGATACTCTGAAGGCTTTACAAGATTTGGCAGCATACCATCGCGCAAAATTTGATATTCCTGTAGTGGGAATAACCGGCAGCTGCGGCAAAACTACCACCAAAGACATGATTGCCTCTATTCTTTCGCAAAAAATGCCTGCCCATAAAAACCAAGAAAATTTAAATAATGAAATTGGAGTTCCTTTAACTCTTCTAAATTTGAAGCCCCAACACAAAGCCGCAGTTATAGAAATGGGCATGCAAGGATTAAAAGAAATTGAACTGCTGGCAAAAATTACCCGGCCAACGATTGCAGTAATTACAAATATTGGGGAAGCCCATCTTTTGCAGATGAAGCATAAAAAAAACATTGCTAAAGCAAAATCCGAGATCCTAAAATTTTTAAAACCCGGGGATACAGCAATCCTTCCAGCAGATGACGAATACTTTAAATACTTAAAGTCACAAGTTATAAGTCACAAGTCACAAGTTATAACATTTGGAATATATAAAGAAGCTGATGTGATGCCAAAGGATTTGGAAGGCATTAATCTGCCGATTCCTGGTTACCATTCAATTTACAACGCGCTTTCAGCCATAGCTGTTG
Source organism: uncultured bacterium (assembly GCA_964528395.1). Classification (GTDB taxonomy): domain Bacteria; phylum Margulisbacteria; class WOR-1; order CAZGTC01; family CAZGTC01; genus CAZGTC01. Next base: position 157,985 of record CAZGTC010000001.1, on the reverse strand, counting down.
CCAAAGCCTTAAAAATTGTAGCGGTTGCAATCAAAAAAGGATTAGAAAATTTTGAAACTTCTTCCAATCGCATGAAAATCATAAAGAAAAAGCATCTCACTATTATCAACGATGCTTATAATGCTAATCCTACTTCTATGCGCGCAGCCTTAAATACTCTCGCACAATGGGACACTGAGCGTGTTCCCCGAGCGGAGTCGAGGCGGAGCCGAAGGGTTCTCAAAGTCGCAATCTTAGGTGATATGTTGGAATTGGGGAAACATTCTAAAAAAGCCCATTTTGAAATCGGCAAATTAGTCGCAAAATTAAAGATAGATCTTCTAATTAGCATTGGAAAAGAAAGCCAGCAAATCTTTGCAGGTGCAAAAAAAGCCGGCTTAAAAGAAAATTATTACTATTCGGATAAAAAAGCTGCAGCCCAAAAAGTCAAATCCGCCCTATCTTCAAACGCAGTTGTGCTTATTAAAGGCTCAAGAGGAATGCATCTAGAAGAATTGCTAAATCATACTTCTTTATCATAAACAAATCCGATTTTTGCTTTTGGTTTTTCTTCAATTGTCATTAGTTTTCTAATTATCTCAAAAACAATCTTTATTTCTTGTTCGTTTTTACCTGTTCTACTTTCAATTTCTTTCAATTTTTGAAAAAGATCCGCATGACTGCTAAGAAAACGATTAAGCTTCACAAATGCTCTCATAATGATAATATTAACCATAATCGCTCTTTTAGACTTTAAAACACCAGACAACATTGCCACCCCTTGTTCTGTAAAAGCATAAGGCAAGGTTCTTCTTCCTCCCCAACTTGACATCACAATTTGTGATTTCAAGATTTCCCATTCTTTTTCATTTATCTGAAACATAAAATCCAACGGGAATCTTTCCTTATTTCTCTTGACCGCTTGATTCAAAACAAAAGTTTCTACTCCATAAAGATCAGCTAAGTCATAATCTAGTATTACCTTCTGTCCCCGAATAAGAAAAATCTTATTTTCAATTCTTTCAATTGGTATTAAACTTGTCATATATATACCTCCTATCTATACCTCTGCAATTTTCATGGCAGCAAAATCATTAGAGAAAAATCAATAATTACTCATAATCGTAGTATTTTTAGACAGAAGAGGTTTAAAATCCGACAGTTAAAGAAAAGCTAAAAAAAACAGTTTTTGAAATAACTGCGTGTTTATTATATAATATTGCGTCCACTGGCTTGCCATACGAAGCCTTGGCGAAGTATGGCCCCATCGTCTAGGGGTTAGGACATTAGCTTTTCAAGCTAACGGCCGGGGTTCGAATCCCCGTGGGGCTATAAATTTTTCGCATTATTAAGATAAAAAAGCCAGTAGGTACTTAATAATCGGGGTAGGTGTGGGGGGTGGCAGCCAAAGATATGCAAATCAACTTTGAGAATATTACCTCCCTCCCCTAAAGGTAAAATGATAGTAATGATTAAAAATTTTATAGTTAAGCTTTTTTTATTATTTAAGCAAATATTTGATTTTCATGGAAGAATTAATCGAGCTAAATATATTTTTATATGGTTATTACTAAATCTCCTTACCTTACCAGTAACTCTTTTATTGTTTTCCAAACATAATTATATGTTGTCGGTCAGTCTAATTTTCTTGCTATATTGTACAAAAATTTTTCTTAATATATTGCTATACTTTAATTATTTTAAGAGGTTACAAGATATAAATATAAATGGTTTGTGGGCAATATTACTGTTTGCGTTATTATTTGCAGAACATTTTCCACCATTATTTTTACTATTTAGAATAGCAAGTAGAAGCTTGCCAATTATATTGATGTTCCCAAAAGGCACAACCGGCAACAATAGATTTGGGCCAGATCCATTAAAAAAAGAAGAATGATTAATTCAAAAATAAAAAAAATACTATTTGATTCTCAAGCATTTCAACATTTAGTCCTTCAACCTAAGTATTATGATCAGTTTCAACAATTAAAAAATCTAATAAAAAATGATAATGTTGTGGTTCTTGGAAACATTCCCTTTCTTGAGGAACTAATTGGCCTTTCATTGAAAAACAGCAATGATTATAAGAAAGTGTTTGGGGAATATAAGAATATCACCAATCAAAAATTAATTAAACCATATAACGAACTGATTTTTATGGAAATTAATAATCGCGCACCCCTAAAACAAGAGAATATCTTTTTGTCTAATGAGAAAGCTAAAGAGGTATTTGACGAATTAGAAAAAGGTCCTAATTTACAAACCCTCGACGATCTTATTTACAATAACAAACAAAACAATTTATCGAAAATGGAGAAAGCAAATAAAACTGCGAAGGAAAAATTCTCAAGCAACAATAAAATTATGAGTGAGAGAAAAACGGGGGCAAAAGAATGGTTGAAAAATTTTGGTGCTAATATCCAATCATGGGGTGAAGGCTTATTTAATTCTAGCGGAAAAATTGACTTTACACTGCTACCGCATACAGCTTCGTTTATTAGCTGTTTACTAATAAAACTGCATCAAACAACAATGTCAGGACAAAAACATAAAGCTAGCGATGAATATGACCGAAAACACATTAGTGAAGCTGCGGCTGTTAATGTTTTTATCACTGAAGATAAAGCTTTAACGAATATGTATAATCAAATACCAAATAAATATAAATTCGTTCAAGTTCAAAAGATTAAAAAATTTTTTGATACAATAAATTAAAAAAAATGCCACCCTGCTAGTAATCAGGGCTCTCTTTTTCGCATCATTAAGATAAAAAAGCCAGCAGGCACTTGATAATAGTAGTCGGTGTAGGCGGGCACCCTGGAATATGCAAATCCACTTTTAGCACCTTATCCACTCCGCCAATTGTATAATACGAATCGCGAAACAATCCGCCATTTAAAGCACAATCCCCTAGGGCAATGACAAATTTTTCCCCGGGCATGGCTGCATAAGTTTTTTTTAGGGCTAAAAGCATGTTGCGGCTAATTGGCCCAGTTACCAAAAGCGCATCTGCATGTTTGGGTGAAGCCACAAAATTAACCCCAAATCTCTGGATATCATAAATAGGATTAGTGGTTGAGATAATTTCTGATTCGCAAGCCCCACATGACCCGGTATCTATCTCTCGAATATGAAAAGAACCCTTGAATCGACGATCAATTACCTGTTTTAATTCTTTTCCCAGGATTGCAATTTCTGGAGCTAAATCCTCACGCTTTTGGTCAACAATTCCTTTGAGTAAACGATTTTTTATTATTTTAAAGATTGCCATTATAAGTCATTCCCCGAATATGAAAGATCAAAACTCTTATTGCAAAGCGGAAAATCCGGAATAATTTCTCCCTGCACAGCAAAAGCCAGTCCCTGCCAATTTTGGAAAGATGGATCAACAATCTTGCAGCGCTCTATTTTCCCTTCTTGGCCAATTTTTACCCAATAAAGAATCGGCCCCCTCCACCCTTCTACAACCCCTAGGCCAAAACCTGGGCTTGGGATATATGAATTAAGAACTATTTCTCCTGGAACAAGCTGGTCAAGAGATTTTTTAATAAGCTCTATAGACTGCTTAAATTCCAAAAAGCGTATTTTGAGCCGGGCTAGACAATCCCCTGTTCCATTGATAGAAGCGCGCGCAGCCATACCCCTTACTCCAATATCTTCCGCAGTTTTTTTCCTAAGAATTCCAGTTGAATCAACCCGATCCATAAAACTCGCGCTGCTAAAAAGGATTTGTTCTAACTCATTTAAATCCGCAGAGAATAATTTCAAATTATCCAGGATATCTTTTTTTGATTGTCCATCAATATCCTTGGCAACTCCGCTAATTTGATTGATGCCTTTTAAATAACGGCTGCCAGAAAGCTTTTCATTGAGCTGGAGAATTTTTTCTTTCATGATCGAAGCAAAGGCATGGGCAAAAGAAAACCCAACATCCAGCGCCATCCCACCAATGCCTTGAACATGGTTATACATGCGCTCTAATTCTAAATAAATAGTACGAAGTTTTATCGCGCGATCTGAAGGTGCAATACCAATTATTTTTTCAATGGCCTGGCAAAAGCTTAAGCTATGGCTAAAAGATGAATCGCCAGATACGCATTCGCTTATTTTTAAAGCTTGAGCTAAATTTTTCCCTTCCATCATCTTTTCAACACCGCGGTGGGTAAAACCCAATCGAATTTCAAGGTTAATAATCGGCTCGCCCGCTGCGCTAAAGCGAAAATGGCCCGGCCCAATAATACCGGCATGCACCGGACCAACTGGAACTTCGAACAGACCCTCGCCTTGTCCTTTAATAAAATTGTAATGGCAATTAGTCTCATTAGAAACAGAAGGTAAAACAAAATCTTTGCGGAGTGGAAAATTTCCTTTCGGCCAGACTTCGTCATGCAAGCGCAACCTTCTTAAATCTGGGCTGCCTTGAGGCAAAACCCCAAACATTTCCCATATTTCCCTTTCAAATAAGCTGGCAGAATAAATCTCTTTTGAAAGACAAGGAAATTCCGGATCCTTTTCAGCTAAATCCAAACAAACATAAAACCAATGCTGTTCTTTTTCTGCATAAAAAGCCGTATAAAGCTGAAAGCCCGGGTTTTTGTGTTCAACAAACATCATCATCACTGGAGAGAGGCAAAACTTATGCAATAACAGACAAATCGAAGTAAAATCATTGCAGTTTACCAATAAATAAGTTTCGTTTTTATGTTTTTTTTCTATGGCAATTGAACTATATTTATTTTGTACTTCTTGTATGATACCCATTTAATATCCTCGCAATACGCTAACTGCAGCGTATAAGCTTTTTTGTAAAACAAAGGGAACAAATATTCCTAAGCCAATTATAAAAACCAAGAGAAAACTATACGCCAGATAAGAACTAAAGGACTCTTTAGGGGAAATGTTTTGCTCCGGTTTTTTGCCAAACAAAATCTTGCCAAAATGATAAAGCAGCGCCCCGCCAATGATTGCCAAAAATCCCAGGAGTAAAATTCCTATAAAATAATGGCCGCTCAAAAAAGCTGCGCCAATTAAGTAAAATTCGCTGATAAAAATAGAACTGCATGGAAAACCAATTAAAGCAAATATTCCAACCAGCATAGCCATTCCAGTTATAGGTAAGGCTCTGCTGACCCCTGAAATTTTTTCCAAATTATGCGTGCCATAAGCTTGGGCCACCCGGCCAGCAGTAAAAAACATCAAAGCTTTGCTAACCGCATGGTTAAAAAGATGAAACAATGCTCCAAACATTGCTAAAGGATTATTTAAGCCAATGCCAATTGCAATCAAGCCAAGGTGTTCAACACTGGAATATGCTAGCAAGCGTTTGATATCTTTTTGGGTAATAATAAAAATACACGCAATCGCAAGCGACAAAAAACCAAAGCCCAGCATTAAATTAGAATAAAAAGATGCGCCGCAACAGAGCGAAACAACCATACCATAACGCAGGATGGCATAAAGCGAGCACTTGAGTAATACCCCGGAAAGCATGGCGCTAATCGGGGAAATTGCCTGGCTATGCGCATCCGGCAGCCAGGTATGCATAGGAGCAAAACCAGCTTTCGTGCCATAACCAACTAAAATAAAAAGAAAAGCAAGCTTAATTGTTTCTGGATTCATTTGCTTAGAAAAAGCCATTAAATCCGTCCAATTAAGGCTTTTTAGGCCAGTTGCTGTAGCCAAGGCAAAAGTAAAAAGGATCGCACCAAATAATGCCAGAGTTATTCCAACGCAGCAAATGATTAAGTATTTCCAGGCAGCTTCAACCGAATTCCGAGTATTATAAAAACCAACAAGAAAAGAAGAAATCAGGGTAGTTAATTCTATGGCCATCCAGAGAAAACCCAGGTTATTGATCAGCGGCACCATAAACATTGCCAAGGCAAAAAGATTAAATAATAAATAATAGAAAAGTGCTTTTCTAAAGGAAATTTTCTCCATTAAAAAATCTTTCTCTATAAAAGAAATAGAAAAAATCGCTGCAGCAAAAGTAACCGTGGCAGTGGTAAAAACCAAAAGCGCGCTAAGTGCATCAACATAGAAAATATTCGCCCAAAAAAGCTTAAGATTCCCCTCGCCTACTATGCTTAAAAGGTAAAGCGCAGCCAGCCAAATTATAAAATAAAAAATCGCATTAATTATGCCTACGCGCTTAATCATTTTAACCCCTTAACCCGGAAAGTTTATTAACATCAATATGCGTAAAAATCGCGTTGATCCGATAAATAAAAATTCCCAGGATCATAAGACTGATGAGAATATCAAAGAAAAGAGCAATCTCAACAAAGAACGGCATTCCGCCCGGGATAACAGTGGCTGCCAAAAAAATCCCATTTTCTGTTAGGAGTAAGCCAATCACTTGAGCTAAAGCCTTGATCCTGGAAACCATCAAAAAAATTCCAGTTAACATCATAAAAAAGGCCAAGCCCAAAGTAAATTGCATTAAATAAACTGAAACAATCGAAAAAGCAAAAAACCATGAGATCAAGCCTAAGACAATAACAATTAAGAGGGAAATATTGGTATTTAAAAATAGCCCTATGTGCTCATTCGTGCCAATTTTCTTCATCATTACACTAAATAGATGAGGAATCAGTATAACTTTCAGGATAAAAAGCAACAAAGCAATCAAACAAAGCTCCAAGCTTTTTTCGTGGTACGCGGCCAAAGCCGTGAGCAGCGCCAGGCAAAAAGATTGGTAACGAAAATTGCGCAGCAGCGCAGGAAATCTAGTTACCAGCGCAGTTTCTGCAGTAATTAATAAAATCGCAAACAAGCATAACCAAATCATTATTTTAAACTCCTAAAAGCGCACTAACTATTGCCAAAAGGCCCAAGATCACGCTAAAAATAATTAAGTCCGGCACTTTAAAAAGCCGGTATTTGGCAATTCCAACTTCAATAAAAGCAACTACAAAAAGTAAAGCAAAAACACAGCCGCCAAACATTAAAAAATTAAGCGGGCAAAAAACGCTGGCTAATAAGCTTAACCAGAAAAGCTGCTTAATTTGAACCGATAATTCAATTAAAGCCAGTGACGGCCCGGAATAATCAAGCAGCATGGCCTCATGCACCATAGTTAATTCAAGGTGCGTTTCTTGGTTATCAATTGGCAACCGGGATGTTTCGGCTAAAATAATTATGATAAGTGCCAGGCCTGCTAAAAGATGCGCGATAGACCAAGCAGCATTGGGAGTTAAATAAAGCACAAAAATAACTAAAGCCGCAGCAGGCTCAATAAAACTAGAAATAAACATTTCACGCGATGATCCCATGCCGCCAAAAGAACTCCCGGCATCCAAGCCAGCTAAAGCCAAAAAAAATCGGCCCAAAGCCAAGACAAATATAATTGCCAGCAAGTCCCCTGTCCTGCCAAAAGAATTTAACAATAGAAGAAAACCCGCAGTTACGCTGGCAGCAAAAACAATAAATGGGGCAGCTCTAAATATCCAGGAAGAATTTTCTGGAATAATTTCTTCTTTGCCGAATAATTTCCATAAGTTACGATAAGGCTGTAAAATCCCCGGGCCTTGACGAAAGCGCAAATTATTTTTGATTTTAGTAATAATTCCGCTAGCTAGAGGCGCCAAAACAACTAAAATTAAAAGCTGTAAAATAATTCTCCCCATCAAATTATCCTCTCCAAAATAATTAGCAATATCAGTGTTATAAGAATATATGAAATATAAATATGAATACTGCCGGCTTGGAACCGTTTAAATTTTTTAGCCGTATAATAAAGAGAACCCAGCACTAGATCATAAAAATATTTTTGGAATATCTTGGTAGTATAAGTCTCATAAACAAAAGATTTAACATGATAAAACGAATCTTTGATTTTATGCGTTTTTCGAAACGGAAGAAGAAAAAAGCTAAAACTAATTTGAAAAGGCTTGGAAAATGCGGTAGCTGTATATTCATTACAACTTCCAACTTGATAATAACCGCAATCCCAGGTGCGGCCCATGCGGACTTTTTTGCCAGCTAAAAAAAGATACGCTGTAATTGCTAGCAGCAAGCTGATAGCTAAAATAAAAGCTAAGTTAATTTGAGGTTGAAGATTTAAATTAAAAACACTTGTATCCTGAAGAGAAGTCTTAAAAATTGGTTCTACCACTTGACCCAAAAGATTAAACACCATGGGCGCGCATAAGCCTAGCCCAACTACCGCTATCGCCAATAAGAACATTCCAAATAGCATTGAAACTGGTGCTTCTCTTGCTTGCTGCGCATTTTGGCTGCGCGGAAGAGCCAGAAAAGAAATACCAAAGGCTTTTACAAAGCAAGCTGCCGCTAATCCGCTGGTCAAAGCTAAAACAACTACTCCAAGCGCAAAAACCAAGGCCAAAATTCCAGAAACATGGGAAGCCCCGCTGAAAAAAGTTTGCAGGATTAACCATTCGCTGATAAACCCATTGAGCGGCGGAAGTGCAGAAATACCCATTGCGCCAATAAGAAAAAATCCAGCGGTCCACGGCATTTTTTTTATTAGCCCGCCCAGTTTTTCCATGTCCAGCGTGCCGGTACCTTTTTGGACGCTGCCAGCGCCAAGAAAAAGCAGACCTTTGAAAGCCGCGTGGTTGATTAAATGATAAAGACCTGCGATCAGAGCCAGGGCTGCTAAGTTAGATAAATTTAGTCGAATAAAAATCATTGAAAGTCCAATGCCCAAAAGCATAATTCCTATATTTTCCACACTGGAATAAGCCAGCATCTTTTTTAGGTCTTTTTCCATCAAGGCATAAATAATGCCTGCCAAGCAAGAAACCATGGCTAAAACTAAAACCACAATCCCCCACCACAAAGAACTAATCCCTAAAATTAAAAACACAAAGCGAATCAAACCATAAAGAGCGGTTTTTATCATTACCCCGGACATCAGGCTAGAAATATGGCTGGGGGCTTGGGGATGGGCATAGGGAAGCCAAATATGTAACGGCACAATCCCAGCTTTGGTACCAAAACCAATTAAAAAGAAAATAAACAAGCTATTTCGAAGAAAGGGTGACATGGTTTGGCAAGCATTTGCCATGGCTAAAAAATCGAACGAACCCGCATAGCGATATATGATAAAAAAGGCTGCGATTAAAAAAGCTGTGCCAATATGCGTCATAACTATATATATAGAAGCTGCATTTACCGCATCTTCGTTTTCGCTGTCGGTTAATACCAGAAGAAAAGAAAGCAGGGTCATCAGCTCCCAAGCAATGAGAAAAACCAGGGCATTACCTGCAATTACCAAAAATCCCATACAAAGAATAAAAGCCAGGGTAATAAATTGGGTAGTTAAAAGCTTAGTACGTGTAAATTTAGCCTTAAAATAACCCAGGGAATAAATGAGGGATGGAAGGCTGACCAAAGCAATAACTACCAAGAAGAATACAGCCAAAGGATCCAATAAGAAGATGGATTTTAAATTAATTAATAAATTCATTTCTGCCTCAACGAAAAGTTCTTTTGAGACTAGTTAGCAATTCAAAACCAGAGGCTAAACACCTCGGTTTCCTATTTTTAATCAGGTTGAGACAACCTGATTTACTCGTAGTTGAGGTTGTCCCAACCTCAACGCAACATCTTTTGGTAACCGTCGCTGGTTCCTAACCAGTCTCCTTTTCTTTTATGTCATTAGAATTTTTTGCAAAAGCAGTGCAAAAGCAGGAAGGATATTTTATCACTAAACATTAAAAAAGGGTATATGCCTGATATTTATCCGATTTCTTATAATAAGAGACTGTCGCGAAATAGCTTAATTGTGTCATTGCGAGGGCAACGCCCGACAGGCAAGACGCTCGCAATGACATAATGCGACAGGCCCAATAACAACTTTAAAGATATATCATCCCTAGCCCATTTTCATCATCTGCTGCAATTTTTACATCAGGAAGTGCTTGTACAGAGGTTGGATTATTAGCTGGCTGAGCGGGCAAACCAAAAAAATCAGCACTTACAACCAGCGTTTTAGGAATAGAAAATCCTCGTACTTGTTCTGCAGCTTGATCCAAAAATAATAAACCCTTTGCCTTGCCGCCCATTTCCCCTTTTCCTAATAAATGAATGCGGTTGGACGGGCTTTTATACAAATTTCCATTAATTTTTACCATTAGGCCGTTGCTCATAAAAATTTCTCGAAAATCTTAGCCTATGATTTCAATTTCAAAAAATTATTTTGCAGCCTGATCTTCTGATATGCATAATTATACGGTTAAAATCCGCTAATATTCCCATCCACAATGATTTGAGATATACTTTGGTTGTATGAAAAAGAACAATCAGGTTGCTAAGCAAGACCATTTTACGGAATTTTTGATTTATACGACTCCAAACAATAAGGTGAAAGTAGAGATATTTCTACACAATGAAACCGTCTGGCTAACACAAGAAAAAATAGCTCTTTTATTTGGGGTAAAAAGGCCAGCTATTACTAAACATCTTAAAAATATTTTCGAAAGTGGAGAGTTAAATGAGAATTCAGTTAGTTCCATTTTGGAACATACTGCCAACGACAATAAAATATATAAAACTAAGTTCTATAATCTCGATGCTATTATTTCTGTTGGCTATCGGGTAAATTCAAGACAGGCAACGCAATTTCGCATCTGGGCAACTCAAATTCTCAAGGAGTATATCATCAAAGGTTTTGCTATGGATGACGAACGCCTGAAAAATCCCAATAACATTTTTGGCAAAGACTACTTTGAAGAACAGCTAGCACGCATCCGCGATATTCGCAGCAGCGAACGAAGATTCTATCAAAAGATCACGGATATTTATGCACAGTGCAGTGCTAACTACGATCCAAATGAAGAGATCTCCAAGCAATTTTTTGCGACTGTACAGAATAAACTTCACTTTGCCATTTCTGGACAAACCGCAGCAGAAATTATTTCTCAAAGGGTTAGCAGCGAAAAGCCAAATATGGGATTAACTACCTGGAAAAATGCGCCCAAAGGAGCTATCCGAAAAACTGACGTTAGCATTGCCAAAAATTATCTTAATGCAAAAGAATTAGACGGGCTCAATAGGATCGTGACTATGTATCTTGATTACGCCGAAATGCAAACGCAAAAAAGAATAGTAATATATATGGAAGATTGGGTTGAAAAATTGGATGCCTTTTTAAAATTCAACGAAAAAGAAATCCTGCAAAATAGTGGTAAAATTAGCCACGAAGTTGCCATAGCTTTAGCGGAAAGCGAATATGAAAAGCATAGAGTTGTTCAAGATCGCATGTTCGAATCTGACTTTGATAGGACAGTTAAAATATTATTAGATAAAAAGGAAGAGAAATAATGTTCAATCTTCTTGCAGCTGCTGGTATTGGCAGTATTATCGGCGGCATTATCACAAATTATTTTCAATTAATGTTTCAACGCAACAAAGAGATAGCAATAAAAGAACACTCCTGTAAATTTCAGCGTTATGAAGCTATTACAATACAAATGTTAACCGTTCTATCATTCGATAAGCATGGCTTAAGATTCGTTAAAAAATTTAGGCCGGATTTAGTTGCCAAAGAAGATTATCTAGAAGAAATAAAAACGGAATTTTTACATGGAATTATCCTGATGAGTGATAGTGTAATTAATTCGCTAGCAGAGTTTTTAAGCAAATGTGATTACAAATCATATTCAAAAGTAGTTATTGCTATGAGAAAAGACTTGTGGGGTAAAAAAATGAAAGTATGCGAAAACACAATTAACAGTATTATTGATATTAAATAAAGCATAGCATATCACAGGTTTACATCAGAATTGTTTTACTAACACTCACAATTATATTTCGCACAATTCCCTTCGACTTTGCTCAGAGAGCACGCCCAGAGAACAACAATAAAAAAACCATATTAAAGTATTATATTCTCGGTCGTTTTGACTCATGATTTAGAAAAAACATTAACCTATAAGCATTTTCCAGGTAAACCCATATTTATTCATTAATACCTCAAAGACATCAATACATATTTTCATATATTCAGCCTTTTCAGCAATAGCCATAGTCGTAAAATTTTCTGAATATGCTTCCCCTAGTTGTATTGCCTTCACAACTAAACCAAGTTCTATCAGAATTGTATCAATTGCGTCAATCTCACGTTTTATTTCGACAAGATGTTTTGAAGGTTCTGCTTCCTCAAAAAAAGCTTTCAGAAAACATTTTCTTGCGCTCCCTCCTGGCATAAATGCTGGAAAATTATTCATATATAATGATAAGCCAAAATAAATATCTTGATCAGTAACGTTTTCCGGTTTATTTATTAATTCTATTAACCTCTGGAACCTTTCCTTTACATCTGCCATGAGAAAACTTGTTCGTTTATAAGGATCGGTATAACTGACTAAATCAGAGAAACAATATTTAAAGTAAGGATCAGACTTTAATCTATTTACGGTTTTTTGAGGAATAATAGTTAGCCCCTTAAACCTAGCAAATTGTACAATTGCTCGAATAAAATTTGGCGACCATTTTGGCGGATTTTTTTCTCGGTAAATACCAAGCCAAATAGGACCGGATATTGAAGCTTTAACTAGATGGCTTAATTTTCTTGGAACGTGTATTGACATATATCTAAAGCCTTTATGAAACTTCCTCGAAAATCTTAGCCTATAATTTCAATTTCAAAAAATTATTTTTAAAAATTGCCTTTTTCGCTATCCGAGCGTAAAATTCTTCTATCCTATGAGATATAAAATATTTATCAGCGGAGTCCAAAAAGAGTTAAAAACTGAGCGGCGACAAATAAAGAAATTTATTGAGAACCATGCTTTATTTGGAGAATATTTCGAGATTTTTTTATTTGAGGATTTACCGGCTAAAACGCAAGCTCCCCAATCTGTATATCTAAACGAGGTAAGAAAAAGCGATATCTACTTAGTCATAATCGGGAGAGAATATGGATCCATTGTTTCAAATGATACTTCAGCTACTGAATTAGAATACAATCAGGCAAAAAAGCATAAAAAAGAAATTTTAGCGTATATTCTGGGAAATGATGATGTTAGAAGGGAAAGCAAAACTAAACAGTTCATAACAAAAATCAGAAAAGCAGATACTGGTCATTGCTGCAAGCGTTTTACTTATCTGTCAGAATTAGAAAATCATGTCCACAATAGTTTACTCGATTTTTTAAGAGAGGAAGGCATTGTTGGCAAAAGTGAATTTGACAGAGCTATTTGCCATGGAAGTAGCTTTAGGGATCTAGATCAAGAGAAAATCCATTGGTTCTTAAGATTAGCCAAAGAAAAGAGAAGTTTTCCTGCTGAAAAAATGTCTTCTATTAAAAATGCGTTTGTTCATCTTAATTTATTGAGAGGGAATAGATTGACCAATGCCGCAGTTTGTCTTTTTAGCAAGAATGTTAAAAAATTCCATCTTCAATCCGAGGTAAAATGCCTTCATTTTTACGGTACAAAAATTGAAAAACCCTTTGCTTCTTACAGGATATATGATGGCACTTTATTCGAACAAATAGATCAAACAGTTTCGTTCGTTCTTAGTTGCCTGCGCCTGCCAGTAGTCCAACAAAGTGGTACCGCTCAGGTCAGCCGGCCGTTGGAAATTCCAAAATTCGTAATTACCGAAGCAATTGTCAATGCTATAGCTCATAGAGATTACAATTCCAATGGTGCAGTACAAATTATGGTTTTCGCTGATCGGGTAGAGATATGGAATCCAGGCCGATTATCATCACAGTTAACTATTGAGCGTTTAAAAAAACCACATACTTCGTACCCTTTTAATCCTTTAATAGCTGAGATCCTTTATTTAGCAGATTATATTCAAAAAGCTGGATCCGGAACAATTGAAATGATTAAGCAATGCCGAGATCACAAAATCCCTGATCCAAAATTTAGCTATTCTAATCGAGAGTTTCGGGTAGTAATGAAGAGAAAACCTTTGGTCTCTCCTGTTAAAGAGAAAACTACCCAGAAAACTACCCAGAAAACTACCCAGAAAATATTGGCTTTAATTAAAAACAATCCAAACATTACTAGACAAGAACTAGCACAAGCGCTTAGCCTTTCAGAAAACGGAATAAAATTTCATCTGAGAAATCTCAAAGCTAATAATTTCCTGCGCCGCATCGGACCAGACAAAGGAGGCCACTGGGAAGTTTTGTAATTTAATAATATAATACCTTTATGTTAACTTCTAAAATATTAGCTCTAACTATTTTCATCACTGCCTACGCCCTATTTGTATTCTTGCCAGCAAGAAGAACCATTATTGCTATAGCCGCAGCTTTCCTCATCTTAATTTTCAAGATCATTTCTCCGATTGAAGCTTTTGGCACTATCAATTGGAATGTCATGGGCATATTTATCGGGACACTCGCAGTTGCTGATATCTTTATGGAAAGCCGCGCCCCTGCCTACCTCGCAGAATTAATTGTTGATAAGGCAAAAAGCACAGCTTGGGCCATTTTATTTATTTGCTTATTAACTGGATTTATCTCGGCTTTTGTGGAAAATGTAGCAACCGTCCTAATTGTTGCCCCTATTGCCCTGGCTTTGACCAAAAAATTAAAGATCAGCCCGATTGGCCCCATGATCGCCATTGCTATATCGAGTAATTTGCAGGGGACTGCAACTTTAATCGGTGATCCGCCAAGTATGTTATTAGGCGGCTTTGCCAAAATGAATTTTATGGACTTTTTTTTCTATCGCGGAAAACCGAGTATTTTCTTTGCCGTTGAAATAGGCGCTCTTTTTTCTTTCTTTGTGCTTTATTTTATTTTCAAGCATTATAAAAAGAAAAGTGAAATCTTAAGAGCAGAGAAAATTAAATCTTATTTCCCATGCTTTTGGCTAATTCTTCTTATCTTTTGCCTAGCAGCTTCTTCTTTTTTTGACACGGGATTTTCTTATATGGCTGGAATAATTTGCATAATTTTTGGATTCGTAGCTCTTATTTATAAGGCTTTTTCCGGCCAAGGCCGTATCCATCAACATATAAAAGAGCTGGACTGGGACACCACTCTGTTTTTAATGGCGATCTTTATACTGGTAGGAAGTTTAACTCTGACCGGCTGGATCGAAACTTTTGCAATTGTTCTAGCCCAAGCTATTGGCCAAAATATTTTGGCAGGTTATATTTTAATGGTAATTATCTCTGTTGCAGTTTCTGCTTTTGTAGATAATGTCCCCTTTCTTTTAGCTATGCTGCCAGTAGCATTATCGGTTTCTTTTAAGCTAAATATTGAGCCCTCTTTGTTACTTTTTGGATTGTTGATCGGAGCCAGTTTAGGCGGCAACATTACGCCCATTGGCGCATCTGCAAATATCGTGGCTTGCGGAATATTAAAAAAACACGGTTATGAAGTGAAATTCAGCGAGTTTATGAAGATTGGCCTGCCTTTTACCCTCGTAGCAGTTACTTTTGCTTCTCTTTTTATCTGGCTGATCTGGCATCCTTAAAAAACAATCCTGAAATCAGAAAAATTTTTCCTTACCTAATTATTACTTTGCAAAATTAAGGGCGAAAAAAAAACAAAAACTTGTTAGAATATACTTATGGATAAGCCATATTACGAAAAACCGAATTTTATAATATATCAAAAAGATTGCCTTGATATTTTAGCGCAAATTTCAGAGAACTCTGTAGACATGATCTTTGCTGATCCTCCATATTTTCTTTCAAGTGGAACTTTTACATGTCAAAACGGAAAAATGGTGAGCGTAAAAAAGGGTGATTGGGATTTAACTAATGGTACTAAAAAAAATTTTGAATTTCATAATGAATGGATAAAAGCATGTAGACGGATATTAAAACCAAATGGAACAATTTGGGTTTCAGGCACATATCATTCAATTTATCAATGCGGTTTTGCCTTACAAGCTCACCATTTTCACATTTTAAATGACGTTGCGTGGTTTAAGCCTAATGCCTCTCCAAATTTAAGTTGCCGTTTTTTTACTGCTAGTCATGAAACTCTAATATGGGCAAGAAAAGATAAAAAGGCAAAACATACTTTCAATTATGAGAATATGAAAAACGGCGATTTTTCAGAAGACCAACTTAAAAAACCAGGGTTACAAATGAGATCGGTTTGGGCTATAAATACTCCGAAACCTATAGAGAAAAAGTTTGGGAAACACCCAACACAAAAACCAGAAGAGTTGCTCAGAAGAATTATTTTAGCAAGCACTAACAAAGGAGATATTATCCTTGATCCTTTTTCTGGAAGTTCTACAACCGGAATTATGGCTTACTTATATGGCAGAAAATTCATTGGCATTGAAATTGAAAAAGAATATTTAAATTTATCGATAAAGAGATTTGAAGAACTAGAAAAAAATTTAATAAGATTTCACGAGAGAAAATTAAAAAAACTAAGTGAGCCAAAATCTATTAAGGTTAATGATTATCAACATTCAAATCATTTAATAACTATCCAATGAAAAATATTACTCGTTTTGAAGCAACCCAACTCTTACAAAAACTTATTGGACAAGATTTAAGAAAACTCGCAGATAAACACAATATTACTGTTTTCAAAAATGGGAAATTCAATAAAGGTTGGGCTGGCTTAACTTTGGAAAAATCTCTTGGCATTGGAAATAATTGTATTCAAGCTTCAAATGGTAATTTTTGGGAATTAAAACTTGTACCACTTGTAAAGAAGAATGATATTGGGAAAGTAAAAGAAACAATGGCAATAACTATGATCAATGCTAACGATGTTTTAAAGAAATCTTTTGAAAAAAGCCATTTGTTCGATAAAATGAAAAAAATGATCATTTGCGGGCGTGAGAGAGTGGATAGTAAAGAAAGTTCGTCAAAATTACTCTACGTAAACAGTTTCGATCTATTTTCAACAAATTTTTGGCAACAAATCAAAAAAGACTATGAACTTGTACAAAAAACCATAGAAGATAAAGGGTTTGATGCTTTAACCGGAAGTCTAGGTAAACTTATTCAACCCCGAACAAAAGGATCAGGCCATGGAAGTAAAACAAGAGCTTTTTATGCAAGAGTCCCTTTTGTTGAAAAAATTCTTGGCATAAGAGAAATTTAATTTTTATCTGGCTGATCTGGCATCCTTAGAAAACAATCCTGAAATCAGAAAAATTGCCGATAGGATCGGGCCAGGAAGCTTGTTCGTTGCGGATATAGTCTTCCATCTCATTGCGGATTTCCTGCAAAAAGCTTTTTAGCTCGCTTTCCTCTCCTTCGGCAATTAGTTCAACATTACGATTGGCAAGATTTTTTATTTGTCCAAAAACAGCAAACTGGCGCGCAATGCTATTTATTGCATAGCGGAATCCTACTCCTTGGACATTGCCGATAAATTGAACTTCTATTCGCTTTTGCATAAAAATCAAAGAAATATTAGCTGAAAAAATCACAAGATACAAGAGACAAGCTCCATATATGTGTTAAAATTACTACTCTTATGCTAGAAAATGAAAAATTAATTATTGCAGGGAAAGCCTTTACGAGCCGGCTTTTGATGGGCAGCGGAAAATTTTCTTCGCCGGAAATGATGATAAAATCTATCGAAAGATCCGGTGCAGAAATTGTGACAACCGCCTTGCGACGCGCAGATCTAAATAACCCGGAAGATGTTTTTTTAAAATATATTGACCCTGCGAAATATTTATTCTTAGCCAATACTTCTGGCGCAAAAAATGCCGAAGAAGCCATTCGCCTGGCAAAATTCGCCCGCTCTTTCGGCCTAGCACCTTGGATAAAATTAGAAGTAACGCCTGAACCAAGATATTTATTGCCCGACCCGATTGAAACCTTAAAAGCCGCGGAAATTCTGGTAAAAGAAGGGTTTGTTGTCCTGCCTTATATCAATGCTGATCCTATCTTGGCAAAAAAGCTAGAAGATGCAGGCTGCGCAACTGTTATGCCACTCGCTGCACCGATTGGCTCTAACCGCGGATTAAAAACCAAAGAACTTATCCAAATTATTATTGAACAGTCTAATGTCCCTGTAGTTGTAGATGCTGGATTGGGCGCACCATCCCATGCCGCTGAAGCCATGGAAATGGGTGCAGATGCAGTTTTGGTAAATACTGCGATTGCAATCGCTGACAATCCGATAGATATGGCCGAAGCTTTTAAATTGGCAGTTATGGCAGGAAGAAAAGCTTATCTTGCTGGCATGGGAAAAGAAGATCTTGTGGCCCATGCCTCCAGCCCCTTAAATGGGCTTCTAAAATGATCAGTGAAAAAGAATTTATTCAACTGCTTTTGCCCAAAACCAAAGAAGAACTAAGAATATTGGCCCAAAAAGCCCATGAAATTTCTTTAAAAAAATTTGGCAAAACCATCAGCCTCTATGCCCCGCTTTATCTTTCGAATGAGTGCGAAAATAAATGCGCCTACTGCAGTTTTAATTTTGACAATAAGTTCCCGCGCTTAACTCTTACAAAAGAACAAGCTTTAAAAGAGGCCGAAACTCTTCATCAGCAAGGTTTTCGCCATATCCTCTTAGTATCTGGGGAAGCTCCACAAAAAATCAACCTAAACTATTTGGGTGAAATTATCCAAAATTTAAAACCTTTATTTCCTTCGATCAGCTTGGAAATCTATCCTTTATCTGAAGAAGGCTATCGGACTTTAAAAAACGCCGGAGCCAGCGCCCTGACTATTTACCAGGAAACCTATCACCGCGAAACTTATCAAAAATTTCATTGCGGACCCAAAAGTAATTTTGATTTCCGCTTTCAAACCCCGGAAAGAGGAGCAAAAGCCGGGCTGCGCAAAGTTGGATTAGGATTTCTTTTAGGATTATACGATTGGAAATTTGAAGCATTAAAACTTTATCAGCATATCCATTTTCTCATGAAAAAATACTGGCAAACGCAGATCGCAATCTCTTTTCCCCGCATCCGCTCCACCCTGCAAAATTTCGCTGCCCCTTATCCAGTTTCGGATTTAGAATTTATACAATTGATTTGTGCTATGCGCATTGCTTTTCCAGAAGCAGAACTGGTTATTTCCACCCGCGAGAACAGCCAATTAAGGGACCAACTAGTTTATTTGGGGATAAATACCATGAGCGCAGGCTCAAAAACCAGCCCTTTGGGCTATACCCAGCCGCAAGAAAATAAAGGGCAGTTCGAAGTCGAAGACAATCGCAATCCCCAAGAAGTCTCTTCTGCTTTAAAAAATCAAGGGTTTGATGCCATGTGGAAAGACTGGGATCCAATCCTTGGCTAGGCTTCGTCGGAAAAATCATCAAAGGGCAAATCCATATCATCTTGCGTCAAGCTGGTGAGGTCTTTTCTCAAAACCCGGTCTAAATAAAAATCTTTTGGGGTTGGGGTAATAACAGGAGCTTCTTCTTCCAAAGGAAGAATGGTAACTTTTCTTTTGCCATGAACAAGCTCAAAAACCGGCATCTCTTTCTTAGGATTGTTCAAAATCTGCATAAAATCAAATATGCTGACATTAATATATATCCGCCCGGAAATAAAAAGCGTGGGGTCGCTGTCATTATTGGAAAGCCGCATAATATATCCGCGGCCGCGGTTAATCGTCTTATCCGGGTTTTGTTCCACGTATTCAACGTACCCAAGATCGCGCAGAACCAAATATATGTCCCGCTTATTATAAAGAATACCTTGATTGACAATGAATTGCAAGGAATTTGTTTTTTCCGCCATGGTGATTTTATTGTAGCATAGGTCGATTGCTTTTTGAACCTGCATCAGGTAATATTTATCCATGTTTTCCCCCCATAAAAACAAATGTGAGACTCTTTTAAGATGCGCTTAGTCGAGGTTGAGACAACCTCAACTACTCGTAAATCAGGTTGCCTCAACCTGATTTTGCGACAGGCACAAATTTTATTATTTATTATAATAGGAATGCTTTTTTTCTTAACTTCTCCGTGTTTTGCCAATATTTATGACGCCGTCCACGAAAAAGTCATAAAACAAGCCTCGCAAATGCTGGGACGGGAAATTACGATCGAAAAAGTCGACGGAATGCTCGTCAACCAGGTTACTTTACATGGGGTAAAAATTGCCCGCCATAAAAAAATAAAAGACGGGGTTATGGCTTCCGCAGAAAAAATGGTGGTGCAGTATAATCCGTTAAAAATACTCATTAACAAAGGCGATGTTATTCCTGCAATTTCCCACCTTTCCATCTACGGGCTGGATGTTTCAGTTGAACGCTATAAAAACGGGCATTTAAATGTAGAAGAATTAGCTCCCAAAAGCGAACCCGGGAAAAAAGCTGCCCCTTTTCCTTTTTATGGACAGATCCACATCAAGAGTGGAAGCGCCGATTACACGGATTTTTTAGGGTTCGGCCCAAATTCCCTCGCTTCACCCTTTGCCCTCCCAGTTGAAAATATAAAAGCAGAAATCGACCTGCGCTTTCCAGGAAAAATGCTTTTAAGGGCCCGGGGACAAGCCAAATCTGCTGAAATCTATGTCAAAGGGGATCACAATCTGAATAACGGGCGTTACAATTTTGATTTTGATGTTAAAAATATAGCTTTCAGGCATTGGGGCGATTATGTTTTACCGATTCCTAATTTCAAAGCCTCTTCTGGCAGTGCAGATCTTGAGATTACGCTCAAAAGCCCTCCTCCAAAAACCGCAGAAATATTTATAGCCAAAGGGAAAGCCCAAATAAAAGAAGGGTCCATCGCTTTATTTAATAATAAAATTAAAAGCATCAACGGGCTAGTAACTATTTCGCAAAAAGAGATCGGGTTCTCTAATTTATTTTTCTCTTATCAAAATCTTCCCCACCAGCTCAATGGCCGGATTTTTAATTTCAGCCGCTTGCAGCTTGACCTTAATTTAAGGGGCCAAGGCTTGGAAGCAAAAGACTTGCAAAAGCAAGCTAATTTTGATTTGGGATTAAAAGGCCGGGCCAATTACCAGGCCAGCTTTAGCGGCGCTGCCGACAATCCTTTTATATCCGGGCAAGCGGAATTTTTAAAGGGAGAAATTTCTGGGGACCTTTCCTTAAATTTTAAAGAAAAAATTCCCGCGTTTGCCAGTTCCCTAAAGCTAACAAAAATAAACTTAAAGAACTTTAGCCAAAACAATCTCGCCATTGCTGGAATTTTTAACGGGGAAGTAAAAATCAGTGGCAATATCATTCGCAATAAATCGGTTTTTTCCGGATCTTTTCAACAAGCCTCAATTTTGGGTCAAAGTATAAAAAACATGAACGGCAAAATCACTTATGAAAAAGGCGATATAAATATTGAAAAGCTGGAATTTGCTTCAGAAAAAAGCTATCTCAAGCTTTCGGGTACAGCCGACCGCCTTCAAAACTTGTCTTTAATTGCCTCAACCGAAGGGCTGCACCTAAAAGGTAAAACTAGCTTTGGGACAACTTCTGCAACCATTGCCAGTTATTCCGGGCCAATCAAGTTTAAGCTGGATAATAATTTTTTTGCCCATCCTTTAAAAAACATTTTTGCAGACGGCAATATTTTACTCCGCAATATTCAAGCAGGGCCGCAAAAAATTGAGAAATTAGAAGGGGTATTAACCTTGGGGCAAGGGATATTATCCTTTAAAAAAGTCAAAGCTTATCAAGGCGACACGATTCTAGCTTTGGACGGAAGCGTGGGGCCAGGAATAACTTCAAATTTGATTGTTAGCTCGGAAGCCCTGGATATAAAAGATTTAAAGATGCTCGCGCTGCTCCTGCCCGCTGACAGCCCGGATTTTTTTGGCAAAGGACAGGTTTCTATCCTGATTAGAGGAACTCTATCCCCTGAAGACGATCTCGCTCTTGCAGAAACCTGGCAAAAGCTAAATGCCAAGATCCAGCTTAATTTATCAAAAAGCCAAATCCTGCAAACCCATTTCGATTGCTTGGATTTTTCTGGTTATTTGTCCGCCTGGCAAATAAGGATTAATGCGCTTAATCTTAAATATAATGATGATTTTCTTAGCGCCAGCGGAGAAATAAGGCCTAAAAGCGCGAATTTTTCCTGGCAAGGGAAAATCAACTTAAAAAATTTAAAATACTTTACCCAGCCCTACGGCCGCTTCGAAGGCATCGCCCAAATAAAAGGCTCAATGAAAGGCGGCTTGGAAAATCCCTCCCTTTTCATGGATTTGAAAGCCCAAGATTTTCGCTTTAATTCCATTGTTCTGGAAAAAGCAGAAGGCAGCCTGGCCCTAAATAATTACCAGCTCTTTTCCCTGCAGCCGATAAAAATTGAAAATCCCGGCAAGAACCAAACCGATAGCTATGAAATTGCCTTTGCCCTGGATATGAACCCTAATTTATCCATTCCCTCCTTGAGCTTAGAAGCTAAAGTAAAAGAAGCCCAGGCTGAAAACCTGGCGCGCTTAACTTTGCATATCTTATCGGAAATACAAAAATTCACAGCGGTTCCTGGACCAGAAGAAAAAAACATCCCAAAAGCAAAAATCAAAATTCCGGACCGGAAAAAATATATCTTTGGCCGGCGCTTCAAGCTGAAACCCGGATATCTGGAAGAATTCGATAAATTTATTGCGGACATCGAGCAGAAAAAAAATGAAGATATCCTGCCCTTCAAGCTGCAAGGAAAAATTAAAGGGCGCGTTAATTTAAATGGGCCTTTAGATAATTTAAGCGGTTCTATCAATGGGAAATTAGATGAAGCTGAATTTAACGGCTATAAATTCGAATCCTTGATTGCAAACCTGCAAATGCATGATGGAGTTTTTAATTTCAAGCAGCTAGAGCTCTCTAATCAAGGAGGAAAAACCGCGCTGAGCGGGGCTTATTCTTTGCAAGACGGGTTCAATGCCAAATTAAAAGCCGAAAATATGCCCCTGTCCATCCTCCAGCTTATTTTCAAAAATAAGTTTTTTGACGGCCGGGTAAATTTGAATGCCAGCCTGAGCGGGCCTTGGCAAAAGCCCTATTTCCGGGCTATCGGCGCTGCAAAAAATATTACCATTACCAACCAAAAATTTGACCGAGTAGAAATTGACCTAGCCTATCAGCCGGATTCCATCCAGTTCAACCAGCTTAAGCTCGTTAAGGATAAAAAAGAAAGCACGGTTATCGGCACAATTCCCTTAAACCCGCAAAAAGAATACCAGCTTTCCATCAGCCTTTATGACCAGGCCCTGGCCCTTTCTAATTTATTCCAAAATGCCGTGGTTTGGGAATCTGGAAATTGCCAAGCTGAACTGAACCTATCCGGCCCATCAGAAAACATTTCCATGAACGGCAGCATAAAATTGGATGACAGCAAAATGCGCATTGCCGGCCTGGATATCAAACTGCAAAAAATTAACGCTGACCTAAACCTGAACAACAGCCAGCTCCAAATAAACCGCCTAGCTGGATTTTGGCAGGAAGAAAAAACTAGCGATTGGGCCAATTCAATTGATATTAGCGGCAGCCTCAACTTAAAAAAAGCTTTTAGCTCCCTGCCCAAAGCAGATTTGAACCTAAAAATGCAGGATGCGGATTTTCATGTTAATCTGCCGCGGCTTTTTTCCGGGGCTTTTCGCACCAGCAATTTAAACTTAACCGGCCCATTTTATCTAATCCCAGAAGCCAAAGACGGCCCTACCCTAAAAGGCCGGCTAAATATTTATGAAGGGAAAATCATCCTACCCGAAGGCAAAAGTCCCTCTCAAGATTTATTTTTTAAATATGATCTCGTCTTGAACTTGCAAAAAAATACTTTTATCCAGGGCGGGGATGCCAGCCGTTTTGATTTTTATCTCAATCTCATGGCACAAGCTGAAAACTTGCAGCTAAAAGGCAATTATAAATATCCTTCTTTTTTCGGCAAGGTTAATTTTGAAAGGGGCATGATCAATATTTTTAACCGGGACTTGGTCTTGATTGATAAGCGCCAACAAAGCGTCTATTACCCTTATAATTTAGAAGCCCTGAATGATAACACCGCGGTTTTCAAAGGCTATTCCGGACCAGACGGGGTTTTGCCAGAATTAACCCTGGCAGCTGAAATAAAAGTCGTTGACTATATCAAGCCGATTGACCCTCTCACTGGAAAGGAAACTACTGACAAGACCAAATTCGAGAAAAAAGAAATCTACATTGTTGCGCATATCAAAGGCACTCCAACTGCCAAGGAAAAAGAAAAAGGATTAAACATGCAATTTGATGCTTTTGAAAAAAAATCCGCCACGGAAATGTTCCCGGTAAATTACTCGGAGCAAAAAATAAAAGTCATGCTGCTGCCTGAATTTTTAAAAGCTTCGTTGGGCTTGAATGAAGGATCCCCCCAAGATATCCATGCGGAAGAAATACTGGTAGATTATCTGGACAACCGTTTGCAAAATATTGTATTAAGGGACTTAGAGCGCCGCTTGGAAAAACAGTTTAATGTAGAAAGCCTAAGCCTGGAATATAATTTCGGCCGCCAAATCCGCAATAATATGGCTGGCCGGCCGCCTTCGGACCGTCCTGCTTTTGGGGAAACGCTTTTTGGCATCGGGGTGGTCAAGGGATTTTTTGACCGGCTCTATATTGACGTGCGCTATAAGCAAATTTCTGCGGCTGATGAAACTGCCGCCCGGTCGGTTTATAACTATGAACTCCGCTATAAGCTGGGCGGAATCTGGTCTATTTCTTACTGGAGGGAGCCGGATAATTTTATTAATTTACTGACCGGGACTTCCAAGGCAACTTTGCAAGCCTTATTAGTTTTTTGAGCTGGGCCTGAAAGAATCTTCGAAAATGTGCTAAAATAGCAAAATCTTTATGAAAAGAATTATTCTTGTAATCGCACTACTATCAATGCTTCTAGCTTGCGGAGCCCTGGCAGAAGAAAAAAGCACGGACCGGATTACCAGCTTAGAAATCAAAGGCCAAAAAAATGTCAGTGCAGAAGCGATCTTGGACGCAGTTTTTTCCCGGGTCGGGGAAAACCTATCCGAAAATTCCATAAAAAACGATATAAAAGGAATTTTTGCTACCGGATATTTTGAAGACGTCCAGTCAAAAACCGAAAAATTTGCCGGCGGAACCAAAGTTATTTATATTGTAAAAGAAAATCCGGTTATTTCTGCGGTTTCTATAGAAGGCAGCACTGTTTTTCCAGCTAAACAATTATTTTCTTTGATTGAAACCCAGCCAGGCGCTGTATTAAATTATAAGAAAATCCAAACTGACATCAAAAAAATCAACGACCTTTATATGAAAGAAGGCTATGTGCTGGCACGGGTGGTCAATGTGGATACCAATGAAAAAACTTCCCGCGTTAAATTTGAAATTGTAGAAGGCATATTGGAATCAATTACTTTAAGCGGGAACGAGACTACCAAGGATTATGTTGTTTTGCGCGAAATCAGGAGCCAGATTGGAAAACCCCTTAACAAAAACATATTGGGAAAAGATATCCGGCGCGTTTTCAACTTGGGATATTTTGCTGAAGTAAATCCGGTTTTTAATCCCGGAACCCAGCCCGATAAAGTAGCACTGGTCATTGAAATAAAAGAAGGCCGCACCAATACCATAAACTTCGGCGGAGGCTACGGGGAGCGCGAAGGCTGGTTCGGGTTTACGGATTTAGCCATCAACAATCTTATGGGAACCGGCCAAGCCCTTATGCTGCGCGGACAAATGGGACAAGAATTAAATTCTTACCAGTTCAAATACCAAAATCCTTGGTTTATCCCAGAACGTTTAGGTGAGAAAACCAATTTTACCGGCCGCTTATGGTACACCATTGGAAGAGATATTTATTCAACCCGGCAGGATGAAATCCACCAAGGCTGGGATCTTTCTTTTGGAAAAAGCATGCCGAACCACGAAGAAGTGATGGGATCAGTTACTTTTGGATCAGAAAAAGTCCGGCCTTACCTGACCGCTTCATTTGAAGCCTACCAAGCTGACACGCTTGGGCTGACTTTATCCTACGATACGCGCGATTTTTGGATGAACCCCAAGGAGGGCATGTTTATTTCTTTTGTTAACACCATGGGTATTACCCACTTCCCTTCCCGAGAAAGCGGATTCGTAAAATACGGATTGGATAATAATTTCTATATCCCGACTTTTGAAAACCAAGTTTTTGCTTTTCATATCGGCGGAGGCATTGGCCTCGGGAATGTTCCCATTGGCGAAGTTTACTGGGTGGGAGGAGAAAATACTGTCCGGGGCTACAACCCTTTTGAAGCTAAAACCGGAACCAAAAAAGTCTTAGTCAACCTAGAATACCGCATAACTTTTAATGAAACATTCCAAGGCGTATTTTTCTATGACTGGGGCAATGCATGGACTTCAGGCTTTATTGCGCCGAGCGATTTCCTCTCTGGCTGGGGGCCGGGCATCCGCTTAAATACCCCCATGGGGCCAATTCGCCTTGACTACGGCATTCCCCTTACCCAAGAAGGCGGCGGCCGCATCCACTTTAGCATTGGCCAAGCTTTTTAATGGATTTCCACTGTCCAGTTCTTTTAAAAGAAATTCTTGAAATTTTTTCTCCCTTAGAAAATAAAACGATTGTGGATGCAACTTTGGGCGGCGGCGGACACAGCCGGGCTTTTTTAGAAAACAAGGCAAAAGTCATTGCCTTTGACCAAGATGAAGAAGCTATTCAATATAGCCAAAAACATTTGAAAAATCAAAAGAACATAACTTTTATCCATGCCAATTTTGATAAAATTCAAGACTATGTAAAAAAACCCGTAGATGGATTTTTTTTTGACCTGGGGGTTTCTTCCTGGCAAATCAATCAGCCCGAGCGCGGATTTAGTTTTATGCAGGATGGGCCGCTGGATATGCGCATGGATAAAAAACAAGTGCAAACAGCAGCGGATATCATCAACTCTGCTTCGGAAAAAGAACTAACTGGAATATTTTTCAAATGGGGGGAAGAAAATTTTTCCCGCAAGATTGCCCATCGCATTATAATTAAGCGCCCTATTTCTAATTCACAGGATTTAAAATCAATCATTGCTGCCTGCCTGCCCACAAAAAATCCTATTTTAATCAACAAGTCCTGCGCCCGCATCTTCCAGGCCCTCCGCATTGCCGTAAATAATGAAATTAATAAGCTTAATTTAGCTTTGCCTCAAGCCCTTTCCAAATTAAACCCCCAAGGTAAAATAATTATTATAAGCTACCATTCATTGGAAGATCGCATGGTAAAAACTTTTTTTCGGGAAAAAGCAAAAGATTGCCTTTGCCCGCCAAAAAGCTTAAAATGTACCTGCCAGCACAGGAGCGAATTAAAAATCATTACTAAAAAACCAATCATTCCAAACGGCGAAGAAATTATAAAAAATCCGCGCAGTCGCTCCGCGAAATTGCGGGCAGCAGAAAAAATTTAGCGGGGCTTTTGGATGAGCCGAAAAACAATTTTCTTTATTTTTATCTTTTTTTCAGCTGCGCTTTTGCATCTCTACCTGTCAACCGGATTAATTGATAAAAATTATAAGATTGAAAGCTTAAAACAAGAATTGGAAAAAGTAAAAAACGAAAACCGCCATCTTAAATATGCCATTGCGCAAAAACAAGACCTTTTCCAGGTAGAAAAAATCGCGCGCGAAAAACTCGGCATGGAACAGCCGGATGAAGTTATCTATATAACTTCTCTTGCACCAAGCCCGGAGACAATTGCGGCAAAAGCCCTTCCTTTATCCCCAAAGCTTCCTTGATGCCAAAACCCAGCTGGAAACCAAATTGCGGCCTGCGGTAATAAACCAGCTGCGGTTCGGACAAAATTCCGCCCATATCTTTGGCAATTTTTACAGCTTCGGAAAAACCGCCTAAATCATCCACCAAATTCAATTCGCGCGCCTGGGATCCGGTATAAACTTTTCCTTGCGCCAGCTCATATACTTCTGACAGCTTCATTTTCCGGCCTTCCATGACTTTTTGGACAAATATATCATAAGTTTCATCCATGACTTTTTTTAGGTATTTTATTTCCTGCTCGGTAAAAGGCCGTGAAACTGAATACATGTCCGCATGCTGGCCTTCTTTTACCACCTCGGCAGAAATATTCAAGGTTTTGAACAAATCTTTGAGCACCATTTTGCCGCCCCACACCCCGATACTCCCAGTAATGCTGCTTGGATCTGCCACAATCTTGTCGCCCGCAACCGCAATATAATATCCGCCGGAAGCTGCCATCTCTCCCATAGAAACAATGACCTTTTTGCCTTTTTTCTTAGCCTCCAGCAAAGCCTCGTAAATTTGGCCGGAGCCGGTAGGCGATCCTCCGCCAGAATTAATGCGCACTAAAATTGCTTTTACTTGTATATCCTGGCTGGCGGCTGAAATATTGTCCAAAATCGTATCTGCCCCGGTTGCCCGGCCGCCAAAAATAAAATTATCATAGCTGCTGCCGGTTAAGATATCCCCTTCAATTTCAATGACCGCAATTTTATTAAAAGCCCCAAACAAGCTGTCGCTTATAAAAGCTTGGTCTAAATCCTCTTTTTTTATCAGGCTGATTTTTTCCGGAGATTTAAATAGTTCAGCCGCAATTTCTTTGGCTTTCTCAAAATATCCCAAGTTATCCGCCAACCCATAAGTTTTGGCTTCTTTGGCGGTAATCAAGCGCCCATCGGATAATTCTTTAATTTTGGATAATTCCAATTTGCGCTCGCGAGAAATATTGCGGATCATGCGGCGGTGCATGTCAGATACGATATTCGCCACCATATCTTTTTGCTCTTTGCTCATGGTGCCGGAAAAAGAATTAAAAGTAGTTTTGTATTTGCCTTCTGAAACAATCTGAAAATCAATTCCCCAGTTATTCAGCAATCCTTTTACGCGCGTTACTTCAACCGCGGTGCCAAAACCGCCAGAGGCAACTTCTGGGGCAAGGATAATCTTATCCGCCGGGCTGGCAATATAATAGCTAAGGCCGGTCGCGGATTCATATAAATAAGCCACGACTTTTTTCCCTTTTTTCTTGGCTTCTAGAATTTCATCACGGATTTCTTCTGCAATCGCCATGCTGCCCAATCCTTCATCAAAAGACCCGATCCTTAGCATAATGCCATCAATACCGTTGTCTTTTACCGCCAAGCGCATATCACCTAAAAGGGAATCCAATCCCCGATTGCCGCCTGAGATAATTCCTAAACGGTCCGTTCCTCCGCTAATCGGGCCTTGTATATCGATCAGCGCATATTCAATGGGCTTAACCATAGAATAAGAACGTTTTTTTTCTTTGGTAATGCGCAGGCTAAAACCCAAGCGGTGCAAATTGGCATTGGGCAAGCGCGCATCCGAAAGTACGGCATA
This sequence comes from uncultured bacterium, assembly GCA_964528395.1. Lineage (GTDB taxonomy): Bacteria > Margulisbacteria > WOR-1 > CAZGTC01 > CAZGTC01 > CAZGTC01. The sequence continues at coordinate 128,843 of CAZGTC010000001.1, read as the reverse complement.
TTCTACGGTCACAAAAGGAATATCCGCAGATAATCCAAAAGTCGTACGGTTCTGCCAGGAGCCCGCTCGAAGGGACAAGCCTTTGACCACATTTATTTGCGCCCCGTAATAATTGAGGCTTTCTGTAGTGCGGGCGCGGTCAACCTCTAAATCATAGGCCAAGACCATCCGGCCATCAAAAGGCATGAGTGCTAAGCCATAGCGCCAAGAAGAGGAAACTGCAAAATTCGGGGAAGCCACAATATCCCGGCCAACTGCCGCTAAATTAAATCCCGGAGTAATGCGGAAAAGCATGCCAAAATCAAAAGAATTTCCCTGTCCGCTCGAAGTGGTTGTGTTCCAAGTAGCTGTTTTATAGGTTAAGCCCCAGTTTACCCCACGATAACCCCGCTGGCCAAAACCATAAGCCCAAGCTGAAACATTTTGCCGGCTGGCATCCGTCACAGCCCAGCTAGCATATGCCAAAGAACCCAGGCTAAGCACATCATAGCGGGAGCCAGAATATAAATCGCGGTTATAATCCATCAAGCCATTTGAATATTCAAACGCCAATCCATTTAAGCCTGCGGGATTATAAAAAATAGCATTATTATTATCTGCAACTGCTGCAAAGGCCCCGCCCATTCCCATGGCAGTAATCCCTAATTCGTCTTTTAAAACGCGCTCCGGAAAAGTCCCGGCCCAAACTGATCCAGATAAAACTAAACACAAAAAAAACAAGAAAATATTTTTTTTCATCTTTTTCTCCTAAAAATTTATTATCTCAACTCTATTTTAAAACCAAACAACTGGCAGGATTCCATATTTTCTGCGGGCATAGAAGTGACCAAAGCATATTCAAAAACCATAAAAGACATGGCTGCGCTAAACCCGCCAGATAAGCGGTTCTTATACCAGCCTGCCCGCAGGGATAAGCCGTCCGCAGCCTTGTTTTCTATTCCCAAATAAGAAATAATTTTTGGGCCTTTTGCATCCCTTAACTGATGAAAATCAAAATCCGCGGCCAGGGCAATGCGCGGCAAAGGACTAAAATAAAGTCCCGCACGGATAGAAGCCGGGATTTCAGCCTCTTTAATGATATCTTTAAAAACCACGGCCCATTGGAAATTTTCTGCAGCATAGCCCAAAAGACCCAAATCCATGCTATAGCCTAATTTTTCCAGCGTATCAATTTTATAATTTACGGTCTTATAATTGATTCCCCAAGCCACGTCATTGGAAGAAAGCCGGCCGTAAGTATAGGTAAAAACCTCGGCTTGCTTGTTTTCAATAGAATTTTTTCTAAAAGTATGTCCGAATCCCGCGCTTTTTATGGAAAAAAAATCATATTCATCAACCCGGCTATTCTTATGGTTTAAATCTTGGTAGCCTTTGGCATAAGCAAATTTACGGTAAAGCGCTAATCCCGCGGGATTATAGAAAATAGAATTTAGGTCGTCTGCCAAAGCTGAAAAAGCCCCGCCCATGCCCAAAGGTCGCACCCCTACCCCGTCTTTTAACATATTTTCAATGGTTTGATCCAAAGCCCAAGCAGAATTAAAGAAAAAACCTATTAAAAAAATCCAGATAAAAAAAGGCTTCAATGTATAGAAATCCCTTAGTTGAAAGTTGCAAATAAGCATGCCATACTTTATTTCATTATGCAAGAAATTAGAGTCAGATTTGCCCCCTCTCCAACCGGGGATTTGCACCTTGGAGGGGCCCGCACCGCTTTGTTTAATTTCCTTTTTGCCCGGCATAACCAAGGGAAATTTATCTTAAGGATTGAAGATACTGATTTACAACGCTCCCATCAAAAAGCCGTGGAAACAATTATCAATGGCCTGAAATGGCTGGGATTGGATTGGGATGAAGGCCCGTTTTTTCAAAGCCAGAGACTGGAAATTTACAAAAAATACGCCCGCCAATTGCTGCAAGAAGGCAAAGCGCGTGAAATTGAAGGCGGAGCCATCCAATTCATTTGCCCCAAAGAAAAAATTACTGTCCATGACCTTATCCGCGGGCCAATTGAATTCGACCTAAGCTTGATTAATGATTTTGTTATATTAAAGTCTGACGGAAATCCCACTTATAATTTTGCCTGCGCCATTGATGACAGCTTGATGAAAATCAGCCATGTTATCCGCGGGGATGATCATATTTCCAATACCCCGCGCCAAGCCATTCTATGCAAAAATTTAAATTTTGCTTTGCCGCAATTTGCGCATGTGCCCATGATCCATGGGCCAGATAACCAGCGCATGTCCAAAAGGCACGGAGCCACTTCGGTCTTAGAATATGAAAAAAAAGGCTATTTGCCCGAAGCCATGCTCAATTATTTAGCGCGCCTGGGCTGGGGCTACCAGGACCAGGAAGTTTTTTCCAAAAAAGAATTGATCAAAAAATTTACCATTGAAAGGGTAAAAAAAACTCCGGCAATCTTTGACCTGGAAAAACTAAATTGGCTCAACAGCCATTATATTAAAAACAGCCTGCCAGAGAGGATTTTTGGCCTTTGCCTGCCTTATTTGGAAAAAGAGTTCGGCTCTTTTGCAAAAAAAGAAGAATCTCCGGAAGAATATAAAAAGCTGGTCAAAATCATTCGGCTTTTCCAGGATCGCATGAAAACCATAGAAGAAATTACAGATTTAAGCCGCTATTTTTTCAAAGAAGTGGAAGAATACGATGCCCAAGGCCTGGAAAAACACTTAAAAAATGAAAATGCTAAGGCAATATTAGAAAACCTAAAAGAAAAATTATCTAATCTGGAAAAATTTGATAAAGAACACATCGAACAAGCTTTTAAGGATATGGCAGAAAAACAAGGTTTAAAGCTAGGCCAGATCATCCACCCCTGCCGCCTGGCCCTCACTGGCCGCACCGTCACTCCAGGCATTTATGATGTGGTAGAAATACTGGGAAAAGAAACCGCCCAAAAACGCCTTCAAAAAGCAATTGAACACATTGAAAAATTCTAATCTCTCAAAAATCCAATTTTATTTTTTGGTTTTTCTGGCGGTTGCATTAATTTGCGAATAGCTTCAAAAACCGTATGAATTTCAATATCATGCTGTCCCAATCGCTCTTCAATTTTATTGATTTTTAGGGCTAACTCCTTATGAGAAGATATAATTTGCCTAAGTTTTACAAACACCCTCATAATTTGAATATTTACTGCCACTGCTCTTTTGCTTCGAAGTATACCGGATAACATAGCAACTCCTTGCTCTGTAAAAACATAAGGTCTCTTCCTTCTGCCTCCCCATCTTGATATCGCATTTTGCGATTTCAAGTTATTAGCTTCTTCGCAGGTTAACTGAAACATAAAATCATTTGGAAATCTTTCAATATTTCTTTGAACTTGCTCATTAAGCCTACCGGTCGAAACATCATATAATTTCCCTAAATCTTCATCTAACATAACTTTTTGACCTCTTATAAAATAGATTTTATCCTCAATTCTCTCAACAGGTATTATGTTTGACATATTTAAACCCCTCCTAATTGAAGTTTTACTGCAATTTTGCTGGCACTATGTCAACTTAAATATTATTCAAATTTACTCTATTAAAACTAGAATGGGTGTTGCGTTTTTCAACTCCTATGATGATTTTTTTGACAGACAGCTATATTCAAGAGAAAAGTTTGCACCTAAAATCTATAAAATTTCATTTTTCTCCATTTTCAAAGATATCAATAATATTTTTATGCTGATTTTAGAATTTCGAATTTATTCTGATATAATTTATAAATTATGGACTTGGAAACATTAAGGCATTCTGCTTCCCACATCATGGCCCAAGCTGTGCAAGAGCTTTTCCCTGGAACCAAGCTGGCAATCGGCCCTGCCACCGAAGAGGGCTTTTATTATGATTTTGATATCCCGGGAAAAACCTTGGAGCCGGAAGACCTCTTGAAAATTGAAAAACAGATGAAAAAAATCATTTCTTCTGGAGAAAAATTCGAGCGCCAGGAAATAACAAAAGATAAAGCCATTAAGTTTTTTGAAGGCAAAGGGGAAAAATACAAGGTTGAATTATTAAAAGAAATCCCGGATGCCAAGGTTTCGCTTTATTCAAATGGAAAATTTATCGACCTCTGCCGCGGGCCGCATATTGAAAAAACCTCCCAAATTAAAGCGTTTAAATTGCTTTCTATTGCCGGGGCCTATTGGCGCGGGGATGAAAAAAATGCCATGCTCCAGCGCATATACGGCACAGCTTTTAATACCCAAGAAGAATTGGAAGATCACCTAAAACGCCTGGAAGAAGCCAAAAAAAGAGACCACCGCAAGCTCGGCAAAGAACTAGATCTATTTTCTATCCATGACGAAGCTGGCGCTGGCCTTATCTACTGGCACCCTAAAGGCGCAACCCTTCGCATGCTGATCGAAGATTTTCTTAAGAAAGAGCACGTAAAACGGGGCTACCAGATCGTGGCTATTCCACACATCGCCAAAGATACCCTCTGGCGCACTTCCGGACACTACGATTATTACAAAGAAAATATGTATTTTATGGAAATTGACGAGCAGGAATACGTGGTCAAGCCTATGAACTGCCCTGGCCATATCATAATTTTCAAGCGCAAAACCCGCAGTTATCGCGACCTGCCCATCAGATATTTTGAGCTGGGAACAGTTTACCGCTATGAAAAGTCCGGAGTTTTACATGGATTATTAAGAGTCCGGGGATTTACGCAAGACGATGCCCATCTTTTTGTACGGCCCGACCAATTGCAAGATGAATTGATCAATGTAATTGATTTTGTAAATGCCATGATGCGAACTTTTGGTTTTGAATATGAAGCACATCTTTCTACCCGTCCGGATAAATTTGTTGGCACAACAGAAATTTGGGACCAAGCTGAAAATGCGCTGGCCCAAGCCATGCAAAATAAAGGCATCAAGTTTAATATTGATAAAGGCGCGGGAGTTTTTTATGGCCCCAAAATTGATATTAAGCTAAAGGATGCCATTGGGAGATTGTGGCAGGGGCCAACCATCCAAGTAGATTTCAACCTGCCGGAAAAATTCGACTTAACTTATATCGGCGAAGACGGGCAAAAACACCGGCCAGTTATGATTCACCGCGTTGTACTCGGCAGCTTAGAGCGGTTTATCGGGGCTTTAATTGAACACTATGCCGGGGCTTTTCCCCTCTGGCTGTCCCCGATCCAATTAAAAATCGTTCCGATCAGCGATAAGCATAACCATTATGCAAAAGAAATAAAAGATGAATTAGAAAAGCTTGATTGGCGCATTGACCTAGACTTAAGGAAAGAAAAAATGGGCTATAAGATCCGCGAAGCAGAAACCCAAAAAATCCCCTACGTTATTATTATCGGCGATAAAGAAGTTGAACAGAAAAAAATCTCGGTTCGCTCCAAAACCAAAGGAGATTTGGGTTCCTTTAGCCTGAAAGATTTTATCCAGCAAACCAAAGAAGAACTCTCTCTCCCCAAAACCTAGATTTTCTTAACTTTCCAGCTATTGCATACTCCCTATTATTCTTATATAATATACGCCGTTCAAAAGCTGGAGGGATAAACATAAAGAAAAAGTATTGGATCAACGAAAACATACGCGTGCCGGAAATCCGGCTGATTGGTGAAGATGGCTCACAATTAGGTGTTTTATCTACGCGCGAGGCCCTCCAAAAAGCTCAAGAAAGCGGACTCGATCTTATCTTGATCTCACCTCAAGCCAAACCCCCGGTTTGCCGTTTGGGAGATTACGGCAAGATCAAGTATGAACAGAGCAAAAAGGAAAAAGAAGCCCGCAAGGCTTCTAAACCCGGAGTCCTTAAAGAATTAAAGCTTTCAGTTAAGATTGATAAGCACGATTTAGAAGTACGCATAAACCATGCCCGCGAATTCCTGGAAAAAAGGCATAAAGTCAAATTCGTAGTTTTTATGCGCGGCCGGGAAATTAGCCACAAGGATATAGCATTTAATCTGCTTAAGAAACTGATTGAAGCCCTGACAGATTGCAGCCAAGTAGAAATGGGGCCCAAAGAAGAAGGCCGCTCGATTATTTTATTGATCGGACCCAAGGCAAAGGAGAAGAAAAATGCCCAAAATAAAGACGCGCAAAGCAGTAGTCAAGAGATTCAAACAAACTAAATCCGGCAAATTTATGCGCCACCAAGCCGGACACCGCCATATTTTGGAGAGCAAATCTCCCAAAAGAAAGCGCCAGATGAGCAACAAAGTCGAAGTTGCCAAAGTTGACTTGCCGCGCTTAAAACGCGCTTTAGGCCAATAGGAGGAGATAACATTGACACGAGTAAAAAGAGGTTTTGTTGCCCGCAGAAAAAAGAATAAGCTGCGCAAAGAAGCCAAAGGTTTCCGCGGCACGCTAAAAACCGCAACCAGACGATTAAAACAAGCTATTCTAAAGTCCCGTACGCATGCCACCCGCAACCGCAAGGAAAAAAAGCGCACTTTTCGGGCCCTGTGGATTACCCGCGTTAGCGCAGCCTTAGCCCAACGCAACCTTTCTTACAGCAAATTTATCGGTGCATTGAAAAAAGCTAATATTGTATTGAATCGAAAATCATTGTCCGAAATTGCGGTGCACGATCCCAAAGCTTTTGATAAAATAGTTGAAATAGCCCAAAAAGCTTAGGAAAAAAATATGATCCAACTCCAAATCGGTGGATTGGGGTTCGACCCAAAAAATCTCTCTCCGATTGTATTGCTCAAAGATGCGGAAGAGATTAATTTTTTGCCTATTTGGATTGGGATTTTCGAGGCCGCAGCTATTGCCATGGAACTACAGCAAGTTAAGCCCCCCCGCCCTATGACCCACGACCTTATAAAAAATATAATTGAAAAGCTTGAGGCTAAAATTCAAAAAGTAATTATTTCTGAAGTCAAAGAAGGCACCTTTTTTGCCAATATCGAGATCCTAGACAAAAACCAAAAGAAAATCAGCCTGGATGCCCGGCCCAGCGATGCGATTGCCCTGGCGGTGCGCGCGCAAGTCCCTATTTTTGTAACCGAAGCAGTGATGATGGAAGCCAAATTGGTGAATTCAGAAAAAGACGCGGAAGAAACTAAAAAATTCAAAGAATTTCTTGATAATCTAAAGCCGGAAGATTTTAATAAATACTATAAGCCGGATTAATTTTTTATTTCTCATACTTTCAACGAGAAAAAGTCTTGACTTTTAGTTTGTACGGCTTTAAAATAATATTATTGATGAATGCCCTTCTTCTAGCAATTTGATGTTTAGGAGAAGGGCTAGATTTTTTTATATGAAAAAAGTTGCAATCCTCATTGATGCTGGTTTTCTTCAAAAAAGTCTTTTTATGGGATCTGAAGGCAAAGACGCTAAAGTTATTTTAGATTATTGTTCAAAACTCATAAACAACAAAGAAGAAGAAATTTTTAGGATATATTACTACGATTGTCGCCCTTTTGATAAGAAGAAACCTCTGCCGGTTACGGGTCAAGAAAAAGACTTTTCAAGTAGTGATATGTCAAAAGGACGCAATTCTTTTCTTGATAAAATGGCTAAAACTGCTTTAGTTGCTTTTAGACAGGGTGAACTTAAATTTAGAGGTTGGAAATTAAGAGATAAAAAAGATAAACAAGGCAAGGTAATAGGGACGGTTATTGAAGATATACACAAACGATGGGAGGAAGATAGCACGAAATCAACTAAAAATATTAATGATTATATTAAAGACGAGGATTTTGTCCCTAACTTTGAACAAAAAAAAGTAGATGTAATGATAGGTCTTGATGTTGCTTGGTTAGCAAGTAAAAAAATTGTGGATAGGCTCATTCTTGTATCTGGAGATACAGATTTTGTGCCCGTATTAAAGTTTGCTCGAAAAGAAGGCATCCAGGTTTATATTGGTTCAAAAAAGGATAAAAGAATACAGGATGAACTGCTAAAACATTCCGATGGCATAAGGAATGGTTAAAATAATTTGGATTTTCTCGATTTCTCTTTTTGATTCTTTCTTTTTCATGTTAAAAACATCTTTATAAGATGGAGTAATTCTCTCTAGAATCAGGGTTAATAAAAAGAGCTCCTCCTGTTCCAGATCCTATTCCAACATATGCAACCCTAGATTTATCCATCTCTGTAATTGAAGCAGCTCCAGCAATAACAGCATCATTACAAGGAATAATCCTATAATCTTGCAGATTGATACCATCAGGTAAAGATTTATCACACAAAGCTTCTCTCAATAAGCATTGAATATAGGATTCAATATTTATTGACACAGAAAAATCACCAAGCGGAATCGGATAAGTTCCTCCGGCAAGTCTTTTTCCCTGACTATTTATTTTGAAAGGGAATCCAATAATTATAAAGGGGGAAAGAACAATTCGGCCAATACTTGCATATCTTATTTCTTCAATAATTGTTTCCGCAAGCCATTTAGCTAGAATATTAGCTTTCTCCAACAACTGTTCCGGCTTTGTATCCCAAATAAAAGGGATATAAGAAGGTCTCTCTATAATTTGCAAATTTATGCATGGGAAGTCGTTAAGAACTTTTCCCGTAATATTATTAACCTGAACAATTGCAATTTTTAGGCTGGCTCCTCCTAAATCTAACCCAATAAAGCTTGTTATTTTAGAGAATTTATTATAGGCAAAGGCAGAAATAGGCAAAAATTCCGCAGTTCCTAAAATACCGGGCCATCTTCCTGCTGGAGCAAGAGACGCCTGAAAAAATTCCCCTAATAAACTATTAATAATTGGCATCATCTTTTGCCCAACTTTCGCAACTACCCCTCCTCCAAAAACCCAAGAAAAAGTATTTTTCCAAAATTCCCTAGATATTCCATCCCATAAGATATGCTCTTTAACTACGCTCCCACTTGCAATCGCCCGAATAGCTTCCGCCAATGGCTTAGAAATCTCCCAAACATGATTATTAACATTAATTCCTGCTGTTAATAAAGATCTTCCTCCTACTTGCGAATCAAGAAGATTGTTTTTCTCTTGTCCATTGATTCTTATATCCCAAATCTCTTGGCAAACTTGAGGAGGAGAAAAAAACGGCCTATTATTTCTCGTAATTACTACCCCTTTTTCACCTGTCCTCAAAAAAGGATAGGGATTTCCTCCCTTTCTAGAAGTCAAAATCATTGGCGCTAATACCATAATAATCCTACTTCCAACCTTTTATATTGCTTGATGATTCATTAAAATTTCTATTCAAGATTTTCATGCTTGATCATCGGTGAAAATAAAAAATAATTTCATATCGCAAGAAAATATTTTAGGAAAAAAGATAAAAAATTAAGACCGCGAAACAAACACAACCCCAATGCAAATAATGATAATCCCCAGCCAGCGCACTAGGCTGACATTTTCTTTGAATAGGAAAATTGAGGCAAAAGCAACGACAATATAACCCAGACTTACCATAGGATACGCCACGCTTAAATTAATGCGCGATAAAACCACCAGCCAAAAAACAGAAGAGATCCCGAAAAGCACAAAACCTGTAAATACAAAAGGATTTGATATCATAGGAAATAATTTATGCGCCAAAACCCCCAAAGAAAACTCGCCAATCTGCAGCATGCCCTTTTTCATAAAAAGCTGCCCGATTACTGCCAAGCCTACGGATAAAACCAATAAAACATAATTCATTTGAATCTCCTTTTTAAATTTGCTCCCAGGAAACAATTTTTAAGGGTGTAAAAGAAAACTTGACTTTTAATACTACTAAACCCTTGGAGTTTTTTATATTATCCCCGATAAATCCAATTGAGTAAAGCTGATTTTGGCCTTTAAAGCGGCTAATTTTTATTTGCTCTTTTGGCTTTATAGAGAAAAAAGCGCCTTGGGTGGAAAAAATCAGTTCTTCATCTCCTTTGGGAATAATAGTATCCGTATACCAGCTCGGATTTTTATCCATTTCAAACAATCCTTGATTAATTCCAGCCTGCGCCAGCCAAAAAGCCCGCGCATTTTTCCGATAACCTTCGCCAATCTCCAAAGAAGAAAGAACAATTTTGGCCAGGATGCTAAAAAAGAGCATAAAAATAAAAAGCACCAAAATTGCCCAGAGCAGGATAAAGCCTTTATTCGTTTCGCGCACAGCTAAAGACCTCCAAGGTTATTTCTCCGGTCCATAAGTACAGAATTACGCTTTTGGGCGTTGGGTAGAAAAAAGACAATCCTTTTACCTCACAATCATCGGTTAGATAAATTGTAGACTTGGGCCTTTTTTCATAGGCCTTATCCTTTTGGTAGCCGTATTCTATTTCTTCTCCCTGTAAATTAATTTTTAGGGCGTTTTCATTGGAAGAGGACAAAATCCCCTTGGCATTGCGGATATTTTGCCGGATTTTTTCTGCTACGCTTAGTCCTTCGTCAAAATGCCGCAAGCGCGCACTGGTTTGATTAAATATTTTGATTTGGGAAAAAATCCATTGGGTCATGGCTGGCAAAGCAAAAGCAAAAATTAAAAGCACGACCAAAAGCTCAATTAAAGTATGACCTTTTTTCATGGCTTAAATACCCAAGTTGTTAAAGTTTGTTGGGTTTTTTTATTGAAAGACATAATCGTCAGCTGCATTTCCCAAAAATTATTGTCCAAAGCCACCACCTCCACCCATCCCCGGCCCCCGGCAAAAAAATGGTTGGTTAAAGCTGGTTGGCTTTCCAGATAATTTTCCATAATGAGGAAATCTTTCAACTTAGTCTCATTAATTTTCATTAGATAAGCGCAGTCGCGCATAAAATAGTAAGCATAAGAAGAAATGGTCAGCAAAATGCAAAGCGCCAGCAAAATGGCAATTAAAGAAAACCCGGATTTTGGCATAAAAATTATTCTAAGCGGATGCGGCCCGAAGAAGAAAAAACAATCTTCATTGTCCGGCCCTTGGCATGCGAAACAATCAAAGTGCCAAAGCCCGCGGGAGGAGGAAAGCCGCTGGGAGAAAAAACAAAAGTCCGCATTTTATCAAAATTTATGTCAGGCGGCAGGTAGCGCGTTGTTTGTAAATTGAACTTGGGGGTTCCGATTTCTTTGCGATAAATGCCATAGTAAGCCGTGCTTTGGTTAACCCGGGGATAAAAAACCGCTTGATAAGTGTTTTTCTCAAATTTTGCCCTTTGGCGACTGGCTTTTAGGTCTTCCAAAATTTGAGAGCTAAAAGATTTGAGGCTCGTTTTATGCAAAAAACTTGAGAAAACTGGCAGAAAATAAAAAACTAAAATCCCGATCAAGCCCAAGATAAATACTATTTCAATCAGGGAAAAAGCTCTCTTTTTTTCCATGCTAGGCTCCTCTTATGATAAGGTTATCTATCAAGCGCGTCTGGCCCAAATAAGCCGCCAGCAAAACCACGCAGGGAAATTGTACCGTTTTTGGCTCTTCTAAAGTATTTACATTTGCAATGCCCAAATATTGGACGCGAAAACCTTTTTTCTGGATTAAAGAAAGCGCCCGCTTTTTCAGGATTGGAACACTTTTCTCCCCAGATTTGATTTGGTTCTTGATTAATAAAAGCGCTTGATATAAAAAAGAGGCTTTTAAGCGTTCTTCCTTGGATAAATAAACATTGCGCGAACTTTTGGCCAAGCCGTCTTTTTCCCTTATGATCGGCAACCCTTTGATTTGTACGGGAAAATTTAAATCTTTTGCCATGCGCTGGACCACCAAGAACTGTTGGAAATCCTTGAGCCCAAAATAAGCAATTTGCGGCTGGACCAAATTCAATAATTTCAAAACAACGGTAGCCACTCCCTGGAAATGCCCCGGACGGAAATTGCCGCACCACAGCTTTGCCAATTTTCCGGGATCAATAGAAAAAGTAAAATCATCCGAAAAAAGGCTTTTGGCAGCAGGACAAAATAAATAATCAACTTTATTATCTTTCAGCATCTTTGTATCAAGGAATAAATCGCGAGGATATTTCTTATAATCTTCATTTTTGCCAAACTGAAGCGGATTAACAAAGATGGAAACCACTACAATATCGCATTCTTTGCGCGCCCGATGGATAAGGGACAAATGGCCAGAATGCAAAGAACCCATAGTTGGAACCAGGCCAATTTTTTGGGATTTTTCCTTTAATTGATTAATGATTGCTTTAAGCTGCGAGGGACTTTTGATAATTTGCATAAAACACCTAGCGGCCTTGGCGCGCTAAAAACCACAAGATTACCGCTAAAACTAAAGATAAAATCTTTAATCCGGGGTTGCGGTAAAAGAACTCCTTAAGCATTCGTTTTTCCAATCTTAAGCATCGGGCTTTTTCTCCTCTAAAATCGGCTCAATAAAATCACAATTCGCATTTGTACACTTCTTCATTTTAGCCTTTTTAGAGATTTTTTCCACTAAAATCGAGCCGCATTTAGGGCATTTCTCATTCAGCGGCTTATCCCACAGGGCAAAAGTACATTTTGGATAATTCGAGCACCCGTAAAAAAATTTGCCGCGCTTGGTTCTTTTTACGACCAGATCTCCGCCGCAGCCATTGGGGCAAGGAATGCCGATCTTGTTCAGGATAGATTTGGTAAATTTACATTTTGGATAATTCGAACAAGCATAAAATGCCCCAAACCGGCTGTGCTTTTTTACCATTTTAGCCTGGCATTTTTCGCAGATCTCATCAGTTTCTTCTTCTTTTTGCCCATTCTCTGAAATATTCGACGTATAGCGGCAAGTCGGAAAATTGGAACAAGCATAAAAAGCCCCGAAGCGGCCTTCGCGGATCACCAAATCTTTTCCGCACTCCGGGCATTTTTGGTCAGTGGCTATGTCTTTTTTGATTTTTTCCATGTTTTGCTTAGCCTCTTCTAAGGCTGCAGCAAAAGGCTGGTAAAATTCTTTGAGCATGTTATGCCAATCAATCTTGCCCTCTCCCACCTCATCCAGAGAATCTTCCATGTGCGCAGTAAAATCAATGTCTAAAATTTTTGGAAAATGCTCTACTAATTGCTTATTAACTGTTTCCCCTAATTCCGTGGGCTTTAAGAATTTGTTTTCTTTTTCTACATAATCCCGTTCTTGGATAGTTGCCATAATCGGCGCATAAGTACTCGGGCGGCCGATGCCGCGATGTTCCAGCTCTTTTACCAGCGTTGCTTCAGTATAGCGCCGGGGCGGCTCGGTAAAATGCTGCAAACCGTCCAAAGATAAAAGCTGCAATATCTCATTAACTTTTAGCTTAGGCAAATTAACCAAAGACTCTTCTTTTTCTTCCTCATCTTTCCCTTCTTCGTATAATTTAAGGAATCCGTCAAAAATTAGAACGCTGCCCGAAGCCCGGAAAATACAATCCTTGGCCAAAATATCCACTTGGGTCAAATCAAAAATCGCAGGATTCATTTGCGTGGCAACAAATCTTTTCCAAATCAGCTCATACAAAGCCATTTGGTCTTCGCTCAAGCTGTCTTTCAGGCTTTCCGGCGTGCGGTCAATGTGGGTGGGGCGGATAGCCTCGTGGGCATCCTGCGATTGTTTTTTGGTTTTAAAAACTTTGGCTTCTTTGGGCAGGTATTCTTTCCCAAAATTAGATTGGATAAATTTCCTAGCCATTTCCAAGGCCTCATCTGCAATACGCACTGAATCTGTACGCATATAAGTAATCAAGCCCAGGGTTTCTCCGTCTTTTAATTCAATGCCTTCGTAGAGCTGCTGGGCAATGACCATGGTTTTGCGCGGATTATAACCCAGCTTGCGGGAAGCTTCTTGCTGCAAGGTAGATGTAATAAACGGCGCGGCAGGATACCTTTTTTGTTCTTTGGTATTTATTTCGCTGATTTTGAAATCCGCGCCTTTTAAATGCTCAAGGATTTTGTCCGCTTTTTCTTTGCTGTTGATCTCTACTTTTTTGCCAGCTTTGCTAAAAAACCGAGCCTTAAAATTTGGCTCTGGATTTTTTTGCTCTGCCAGCAATGCTTCAATCGTCCAATATTCCTGCGGCTTGAATTCCCGGATAGCTGCTTCTCTTTCGCAAATAATCCGAACCGCCACTGATTGCACGCGGCCAGCAGATAAGCCTTTGCGGATTTTTTGCCACAAAATCGGGCTGATTTTATAACCTACCAAGCGGTCCAAAATTCGGCGCGCTTGCTGGGCTTCTACAAGGTTAAAATTAATTTCCCGCGGATGCTCCACTGCATTTTGCACGGCTTTTTTGGTAATTTCATGGAACTCAATCCGCTTAATTTTATTCTTTGCCCGTAAAGACTGGGCCAAATGCCAGGCAATGGCTTCTCCTTCGCGGTCCGGATCTGGCGCCAGGTAAATAAGCTCGGATTCCTTAGCCTGGTCGCGCAATTTTTTCAGAATTTCGCCTTTGCCTTTTACCGTAACATAGGTTGGCTCAAAATTGTTTTCAACGTCCACTCCCAAACGGCTCGGCGGAAGGTCGCGCACATGGCCTCCGCAGGCTAAAACGGAAAAATCGCGACCAAGGAATTTTTCGATCGTCCGCGCCTTGGCCGGGGATTCCACAATCACCATTTTAATTTTATTTTTTGCCATTTTGGTTCCTTTGGTTTAATAAAACATTATTATATAGCATACCTTTAGCCAAAAAGTAAACCCGTAATTAAAATCTCTGGCTAGCTGCGCTTAAAAAGCTTTTCTAATTCTAGGGGGGAAAAATGCACAATCGTTGGCCGGCCGTGGGGGCAAGTCAAAGGATTTTCAGTTGTAAAAAGGTCGCGGATCAAAGCACGGATTTCCGCTAACTCTAAAGGTTCGCCAGCTCTAATCGCCCCATGGCAGGCAATCAAGCGCAGTATTTTTTCCTTGGCTTCTTCGGGCTTTAGGGTTTTTATTTCTTCTTTTAAGTCCGCTAGGATATCCAGCATCATTTGCTTGGCATTAACTTTTAAAAGATCTGCGGGCAATGCCCTTAAGCGGAAACTGTTTTTGCCAAAAGGCTCCAGTTCAAAACCAAATCCCTCAAAAACCGCCAGATTATTTTCTGCTAGGGCATATTCCGCTGGGCTCATTTCAATAACCTCTGCAATCAAAAGCGTTTGTTTTTCCAAGGGGGAATTTTCCTTGCTTTTTTTGAGCTTATCAAAAAGAATCCGCTCATGCGCTGCATGCTGGTCGATCAAAACTAGGTCCACTCCATCAGTTGCCACAATATATGTTTCGCGAAATTGGCAGATGGCAATTAAAGGTTCCACGCTTAAAACCTCTAATTCTTTATTCCCTTCTGGCTGAAGGGAAAATTCTCTCTGCGGGGAAAAAACCTCACGATTAAAAACCTCAAACATAGCAGGAGAAAATTCCGGCTTAAGAAAAGGAGCAGAAGTAGTTTTGAGCATTTCTTCTTTGGCAATCTTGGACAAAGTTTCCTGCAAAGCTAAAGAAGTTAAAGAGAGCAATTCTCCTACATTGGAAAAGCGCACTTCCCTTTTGGCTGGATGCACATTTACATCCACCAAATGGGGATCAATTTCTAAAAATAGGATTCCCACAGGAAAACGGTTGAAGGGGATCAAGCTGCGATAAGCTCCTTCCAGCGATCGCGCCAGCAATGGGTTTTTTACATAGCGGCCATTTACAAAAAACATTTCTTCCTCGCGGTTTTGGCGGGTTAAAAGCGGGGTTGAAACGAATCCGGAAATCTTTATTCCTTTTTTTTCTTTTTCCAGGCGTAGGAGCTGGGAAAAAAAGTCTGCCCCGTATAAATCAATAATCGTATCTTCCAAGCAGCCATTTCCCGAAGTTGAAAAAACCGTGCGCCCTTCCTGTATATATTGGAAGCTAACCTGCGGATAAGCCAGAGCTATTTTGGTGGCAAAATCCGCAATCAAAGAAGTTTCAGTTGAATTAGTACGCAAAAATTTTAAGCGCGCCGGCACATTAAAAAACAGGTCTTCAACTATAATAGTCGTGCCATCCGCCATAGCCTTGCTACCTGCCTTGCCGGCAGGCAGGCTTGACCCTTGCTCCTTGCCCCCTTCTATTTGCAGTTCGATCCCCTGGTCATTTTCTTTTTTCTTGGTAGAAATTTTTAGGCGCGAAACCGAGGCAATGCTTGGAAGTGCTTCTCCGCGGAATCCTAGGGTTGAAATATTGAATAAATCCTCGAATGAAGCAATTTTTGAGGTGGAATGCCTTTGGAGCGCCAGCTTAAGTTCTTCCTCTGTCATGCCCGAGCCATCATCGGTTACACGGATGAGTTTTTTGCCCGCGTCTTTTATCTCAATAACAATTTTTTTGGCCCCGGCATCAATAGAGTTTTCAACTAGTTCCTTAACTACTGAAATCGGCCGCTCCACTACCTCCCCAGCTGCAATTTTATTTATGAGATTATCTGGAAGAATTTGGATTTTTCCCGGCATGCCTCAATTTTACTGCAGTTTAAGTATAAAACCAAGAAAAAAACCTTTGCCGGATTATTGCCGGATTATTGCCGGATTGTTTTTTAGGTGTTATAATATCTACAAACATGTACAAACCAAACTACAAAATAACCCCTATTATTACCAAACTAATTGCGGAAATATCTTCTGCTAGAGAAGCCATCTTAAACGCACCCCTACTTCCAAAAATTGAAAATCGCTTGAAAAAAGATGCCCTGATAAGCCGCTCTCATCATTCAACTTCTATTGAAGGAAACCCTTTATCAGAAAAAGAAGTAGCAGTTATTGTTTCCGGAGGAAAAATTGAAGCGCGAGCCAAAGACAAACAAGAAGTTTTAAATTATATCGCCGCGTTAAAATTTATTGATAAATATGGCCGTCAAATAAAAATCTTCACTCCAACTATTATTTTAAAACTACATGCAATAATTACTAAAAGTATTTTGCCCAAAGGCCAAGCTGGCAGATATCGAGATAAAATGGTTTATGTTGTCAATACTTTTGGGCAAACCGTTTTCACTCCACCCAAAGAAAAAGAAGTTTCACTCCTGGTAGAAAATTTATGCCAATGGTTAAACTCAAATGAAGCGAAAGATTTATATCCTGTTCTAACCGCAGGAATAGCACACTATGAATTTGTCAGGATTCACCCTTTTATCGATGGAAATGGACGAGTAGCCCGAGCACTAGCAACCTTATTGTTAATTAAATTGGGGTTTGATATCAAAGATTTTTTTGCGCTCGATGATTATTATAATGAGGACCGTCAAAGTTATTATTCTGCCCTACAATCAATTGATCCTCAAAAAATAGAAATAACCCAATGGCTCGAATATTTTGCAGAAGGCGTTGCCAAACAAATGGCGGAAATCAAGGCCAAAGTAAAAAACTTCAGTAAAGACCAGTCCTTGATAAAAAAAATTGGCCAAATATGGCTAAATGAAAGACAATGGAAATTTATTGAGTATTTAAAAAAACATAAAAGAGCAACAATTCAAGACTATTTATCTTTAGCACAAGAAAAAAAGTTTTCGCAAAGAACCGCTCGCTTAGATATTGAGTCTCTTGTCAAAAACAAAATTATAAAAAGAACAGGTAAAGGTCCAAAAACCGGATATTTGCTGATTATTTAACTCCCCCAGCCACCCCACCACTTTCCCGACATGCCTCAATTTTACTGCAGTTTAAGGATAAAACCAAACTATTCTATAAGCTTTACAATCAAAATTTCCTATCAAAATTGAAATTCTTGCTGTCTCTTGACGACAACAAATCGGAGGTATTAAGGATGGCTCTTTCAGGAATTCATTTATTTTTACATAATAAGTTAGCTCGAATAATTGGCTGTGCTAATAAAAATTCGGGAAAAATTGAATTAAACAAAATTAAAAAGATTGTTTTAATTCAACCGCCAGAAGCATCTCCTTTTGATGATTATGTTTTACCAACCCGATATCCTTTAAATCTTTTTACTTTAACTGGGGCTTTAATGCAAAAATTTTCTAATTTAGAAATCATTGTGGTGGATCTAGGTTTACCAAATATGGATCTGACTAAGATTTTAAAAGAAGAAAATCCAGATATGGTAGGGATAACATTTATGACTCCCCAATATAAAATGACCATAGATATTGTTGATAAAGTAAGAAAAACCTTAGGGGAAAAGGTTCAAATTGTAGGCGGGGGAGTCCATTCAACCGCCCTTCCTCATGAAACCATGAGGGAAATTGATTTTAATTTTTTAGTTGTGCATGAAGGAGAAGAGACTTTCCCAGATTTAATTTTAGCCTTGGACAAAGAAATTACTTTGAATAAAGTTAGATCAATTTTTTATAGGGAAAAGGGGGAAGTAATTGGAACAGATTCGAGACCTCGCATTCAAAACCTGGATAGTTTTCCGCTCGCAACCGAAGTTTTACCCTTGGGTTATCTTGATCAATATGCAGTTACACAAGAAATAGAGAAATCGGGAATTATGGCTCCAATATTTTCTTCAAGGGGCTGTCCAAAGGCCTGTGCTTTTTGTGCCTCTAATGTAGTTTTTCTACAAAAAGCTGGAGTAAAAAATCCTGTTTTAAGAGGACACGATCTGATTTTACGGGAAATAATGCAGCTATATCATGAGCATGGAATAAGCATTGTCAGATTTGCAGATGATTTTTTTGACATAAACCAGGAACGAGCTCTGGCAATTGCAAATGGAATACTTGACTCCAGCATTAGAGAGAGTATGGAATTTTCTTTTATGGCCTTGGCAAGAAAAGGTATGAGTATTGAATATTATAAACTTTTGAGAAAAGCAGGATTTAGAAGGGTGGCTTTTGGTATCGAATCTGGCGATCCTGAACTAATGGAAAAAATGGGGAAAATGAATGGGATTAATTTTGGCGAGGAGAATACTTTTGCTGCCCAAAGAGGAGGGATAAAGGTTAAATGGTATTTGATGGTTGGGCTGCCTGATCAGGATTGGAAGAGTATTAACAAAACAATCGCCTTTGTTAATCAAAATAGACCAGATTATATTGGAGTAGCTATAGCAACTCCTTATCCGGGAACTCGTTTAGCTGAAATGGGCAATATAACAATTAAGTCTGGATATGGGGGTATGATTCATGAACCTCCTCCAAATCTTAAGGGGCGAGAATTTACCCCATTCACTTATACTAATGTTATGAAAGCAGAAGAAATAGGGGCAGCACGACAACTTACTTTAAATTCTTTTGATCTTTTACAACAAATTTAGAATTTCTTCAAACCCCGGAAAAGAAGTATCAATGCAACGGGTATCATTGTTCACGGTTTCACCCTCTGCAATTAAGCCCGCAATCGCACACATCATAGCAATGCGGTGATCCCCTCCGCTTTCACAAGTAGCAGCTTTTAAAGAAGTCGGGCCAGTAATCTTTAATCCATCATCTAATTCTTCAATATTCGCTCCCAGTTTTCTAAGTTCTGTTGCAATAGCCTTAATTCGATCGCTTTCTTTTACCCTTAATTCTTTGGCATCTTTTATAATCGTTGTGCCTTCAGCTTGCGTTGCAGCTAAAGCAATAATTGGAATCTCATCAATCAAGCGCGGAATGATCTCTCCACTGATCCTAATGGCTTTTAAACTTTTGACTTTTGACTTTTGACCTGCCTTGCCGGCAGGCAGGCTTATGACTTTTATGTCCGCCCTTAACTCCCCTGATAACATCTGTTCATTTTCAATTTCTATATTTGCACCCATGCGATGCAGGACATCAATAATGCCATCGCGAGTGGGGTTGATACCCACATTTTTTATAGTAATTTCTGAATTAGGGACAATGAGTCCTGCTGCCATAAAAAATGCGGCGGACGAAATATCCCCGGGCACAAAAATATGCGCTGCCTTTAACTTCTGCCCTCCTGCAATTGTAAGGCTTGACCCTTGTCCCTTGATACCTTGATCCCTTGACACCTTGACACCCATGCTTTCCAGCATCCGCTCCGTATGGTCTCGAGATGGGCTCGGTTCAACAACCGTGGTCTTTCCTTTTGCAAATAAGCCAGCTAAAAGAAGGCAGGATTTAACTTGCGCTGAAGCTATCGGCAATTTATATTCAATCCCTTTTAATTTTGAAGGGGAAAATTTAAGCGGGGCTAATATTTCTCCTTGCCCCTTGCTACTTGATCCTTGTCCCTCTATCTTTGCTCCCATCTGCCTTAAGGGCTCAACTATTCGCTGCATGGGCCGTTTCTGGATGGAGGCGTCACCCGAAATTTCGCTGGCAAATTTTTGTCCGGCCAAAATTCCAGACAATATGCGAATCGTTGTCCCAGAATTTCCAACATATAATGGTTCTTTCGGCGCTTGCAATCCATGCAATCCATTCCCATAAATTTTAATTTTATTTGACATTGGGATTTGGGATTTTATTTGAACTTTGGATTTTGGATTTTGGATTTCTATTTTGATTCCCATCTTCCGAAAACACTCAATCGTGGCCAGACAGTCTTCGCCCATGAGGAAATTTTCAACAACCGTTTCTCCGTCTGCCAGAGCTCCCAGCATAATCGCCCGATGGGAAATAGACTTATCTCCAGGAATATGAATTGTGCCTTTTAGACCATTAGATTTTATAATTTTCATTGAATTCGCTTTCATGTCATTGCGAGGAACATAGTGACGAAGCAATCTTCTTCGGAGATCGCCACGCTCCGCTCGCGATGACACTAACTAAAAATTTGATCGCGAAAATCCTTGGCTTGCTTCAAATAATTAAAAACTGCTTCGCCTTCTCCTTTTTTAATCATCTGTTCCAATTCTTTCAAGGACTTTTTGAAATTACGCAATTGTTTTAAAACCGCTTTTTGGTTCATGGTAAAAATATCTTTGCCCAATTGTGGATCCCCGGAGGCTATGCGAGTAGTATCCCGAAAACCCGAAGAAGCAATCTCTTGTATATCCTTTATTCCCTCTGGACTAGAAACTGCTTTTACCAAAGTTGAAGCAACCGCCAAAGGCAAATGCGAAACCGCGGCCACAATTTGATCATGTTGTTTTGGTTTCATTTTTATTAAGCGCCCTCCTATTCTCTGGATAATTTTTTCTAGTTTTTTAGATGAGCCGGTTAAAATATACGCCCGACCCTCAAATAAATTTGCTTCAGCTGCAGATAATTTGACTTTTTCCTTGCCCGCCATCGGATGCCCGCCAATAAATTTAATGCCCTTTGGGACAATCTTTTTAGCTTCTTTCACAATATCTTCTTTGACACTGCCAACATCCGTAATTATTGTTCCAGGCTTAATATAAGGGAGGATTTCTTTTAATTTTGGAATGATCACAGAAAGCGGAGTGCAAATAAAAATCAGGTCTGCCTCGGCTAAGCCAATTTTAAGATCCATACTGCCTTCATCAATGGCTCCCATGCTTAAAGCTTCGGCAATAGTTTGCTCTCTATGAGGAAAACCAAGCACTTTTTCCGCTAATTTCTTTTGTTTAATGGCTAATCCCAAAGACCCGCCGATCAAACCTAGTCCAATGATTGCTACCTTTTTCATAATTTGGGACTGCTGAAAAAGCCCTATTTAATTCGCGTAGGCAATCCTCTTAGGGTTGCCGTATCGATAATACATGCCGAGGCTAAGAGCCCCGGCTACGCGTTTTGGGATGCTTTTTCATCGCTCCTATTTTATGATAATAACATAAAATATGGGAAGGTGAACAGGGGACAAGAAAATAAGATTATGTTATAATTTCTAGTCTTGTAACCAAGTAATTCTAAGGAGGAGTATTGAAATGGCAACCATGTATTATGATAAAGACGCGGATTTAAATTTATTGAAAGGCAAGACCATTGCAATCATTGGTTTTGGCGCGCAAGGCGGAGCCCAAGCCCAATGCTTAAGAGATTCCGGACTAACGGTTATCGTAGCAGAACTGCCCGGCACCCCAAATTACGAAAGGGCCAAAGCTGCAAAGTTTGACATTTTAACCGCTGAAGAAGCTGCAGAAAAAGCGGATATTGTCCAAATGCTCGTACCAGACGAGATCCAAGCAAAAGTTTATAAAGATCATATTGCTAAGCACTTAAACAAAGGCGAAACCCTGGTTTTTTCCCATGGTTTTAATATTCACTACCACCAAATTGTGCCGCCTAAAGATGTTGATGTTATTATGATCGCCCCAAAAGGACCCGGCGCACTGGTGCGTGCCCAGTACGAAGCTAGCCGCGGAGTACCAGCCCTAATTGCTATTTATCAAGATGCAACTGGCAAAGCCAAAAACACTGCTCTTGCTTATGCCAAAGCCATCGGCGCAACCAAAGCCGGAGTGCTTGAAACAACTTTCAAGGAAGAGACCGAAACCGATCTTTTTGGAGAACAAGTAGTTCTTTGCGGAGGCTGCACTGCGCTGGTAAAAGCTGGATTTGAAACCTTGGTTAATGCCGGCTACCAGCCCGAAGTTGCTTATTTTGAAGTTTTGCATGAATTAAAACTCATTGTTGATCTTATGTATGAAAGAGGCATTGACGGCATGCGCCAAGCCATTTCCAATACTGCAAAATACGGGGATGTAACAGTTGGGCCGCTCATCATTGATGAGGGAACTAAGCAAAGAATGCAATATGCCTTATCCCGCATCCAAAACGGCACTTTTGCCAAGGAATGGATTACCGAGAATCAAGCTGGCCGGCCAGTTTTTAACTTATTGATGAAAAAAGACCAGGAACATTTGATTGAAAAAGTTGGCGCGCGGCTCAGAAGCTTAATGAGCTGGATCAAAAAGTAAGTTGCTAATCCTAAATTATTTAAGCAGCTTGCCAAAAGAGCTAATCTTAATTATCACTTCTGCCTTGCCGATTATTGAAGTTCGCGGGGCAGTTCCTCTTGGTTTTTACCTCAAAATGGATCCCTGGACCATATTTTGGCTATGTACCCTTGGCAGCAGCCTGCCGATTATACCGGTACGCTGTTTTTTGGATACCTTAACTGGCCGTTTAAGAAAAAATAAAAAGATGGACAAGTTTTTTGAATGGCTTTTTACTAGAACTCGGGCTAAAAGCAAGATTATTGAAGATTTTGAGCTTATTGGTTTAACTTTATTTGTGGCAATTCCTTTGCCTGGAACCGGGGCTTGGACTGGAACTGTGGCGGCTTATTTATTCGGCTTTTCTTACTGGAAAACGTTCATCTGCTGCACTCTGGGAACTGCGGTTGCAACTGCGATCATGACCCTTGGAAGCATGGGGATAATAAGCTTTTTTAACTGATCAGCGGGGTTTAACTGAACTCGATCTCTTATCAATAAGATATACAATAAACATAATTATTGATATGATAATCATCACAATATAAAAAGCCAATAAAGGTTCCATATCTAACACCCTCTTTCTCTATATGTTTTTATTTTACCGCAAATCCAATTGCTATACCAGCCATAAAAACCGAAGCAATGGTTCCTCCCACAACAAGAGGTAAACTAAGAGTCTTTTCCGGAGAAAATTGTCCAATCACTAAAGTCATAATCGATAACTTAGCTAAATCTCGAAAAATATTAGAAATTACCTTTTTTTGAGCATTTGATAAACTCATTTTATCCCTCCCATAAGCATCTACTGCAATTTTCATGGCAGTTGTTCGGAATATCAGGAAATCAGCAGATCAGTAGGCAGAATACCAAGTTATCAGAGAATCAGAATAGTACTTTTTTCTGATTTCCTGGTTTACTGATATCCTACCTACGGATAACCTGATATTCTGATCTACTAAAAAACTGTCGGATTTTCTGATAGTTCCGTAAATTTTTACTACAGCAAGGGTATCGCTCCTCAATAGAATTGTATATAATAGCCTCAATTATGAAAACTATATCAATTCTCGGATCAACTGGTTCAATCGGCCAGCAAACCTTGCAAGTTGTTGAAAATTTTCCTCAAGA
Organism: uncultured bacterium; assembly: GCA_964528395.1. Lineage (GTDB taxonomy): Bacteria > Margulisbacteria > WOR-1 > CAZGTC01 > CAZGTC01 > CAZGTC01. Next base: position 105,136 of record CAZGTC010000001.1, on the reverse strand, counting down.
TTTTAAAGTAGAAGCCCTAGCTGCTAAAGATGAAGTTGATTTAATCCTCCAACAGATCGAAAAATTCAAACCTTCCCTAGTCGCAGTTGAAAACCAAGAAATCCAGTCAAAAATTGAAAGCCAGCTAAAAGATAAACCCTTGATAAAATGCGGGTCGGAGGGATTAAGAGAAGTTGCCTGCTATAAAAAATCCAATCTTTTGGTGGTTGCCATCCCGGGCTTCACTGCCCTGCCCTATGTTTTTGAAGCCATCCAAGAGAAAAAGGATATTGCTCTGGCTACCAAGGAAATTCTTGTTGCTGCTGGCGATCTTTTCATGCAAGAAACGGCTAAATATAAAGTTAAGGTTTTTCCGATTGACTCTGAACACAGCGCCATCCAACAATGCCTAAATGGCGAAGATGCTAAGAATATAAAAAGAATAATTTTAACTGCTTCAGGCGGGCCTTTTTATGATACGCCGATTGATGAATTTAAAAATATAACCAAAGAAAAAGCCCTAGCTCATCCTACCTGGAAAATGGGCCCAAAAATAACCATTGATTCTGCCACGCTCATGAATAAAGGTTTTGAAGTGATCGAAGCTCACTACTTATTTAATTTGCCTTATGAGAAAATTGACGTTATTATCCACCCGCAAAGCATTATCCATTCCATGGTTGAGTTTGTGGATGGAGCCATTATTGCTCAATTGGGCGCTCCGGATATGCGAGAACCGATTCAATATGCTTTATTCGAAGGCCGGCGCAAAAACAATAATTTCAAGCGCCTGGATTTTGAAAAACTTTCTGGCCTAACTTTTAAAAAACCGGATTTTGAAAAATTCCCCTGCCTAAAATACGCTTACGATGCCGGAGAAAAAGAAGGAATTTCTGGGGTTGTCCTAAATACTGCTAATGACTGGGCAGTTGCCCAATTTTTATCCGGAACAATAAAATTTATCGATATTCCAATGCAAATTCAAGAAGCTCTCTCTTCTTATAATAATAAGCTTAATCCCAGCTTGAAAGAGATTATTGATACATACAAAAATTACCCGCGCTAATTAGGAATCAAATTTTGGCGGGTTTTTGAAAGGATTTCTGCTGAACCGCGGATCGATGAAGGGATTGCCTGCCCCTGGTCCGAGAGCTCCAGCTCATGCGATGCCGGGGTAAAATAATCCAGGACAAAAGAAACCAATAAGCTGCTTTCAAAACCCAGCCCCGCTGCTGAAAAAATATCGATAAAACAGCCGCGGCTATCCGGAAAAGTATGCACCGTAACATGCGCGTTATTCAAAAGCACCATGCCCGAAATCCCGCGCGAACCAATATCCGGCTCCTCGCATTTAAAAACATAAGGCGGCATAATTGCAGCAATCCCCAATTTTTCAGATAGGTCTCCCAAAAACTTATGGATAAAATTATTATCTCCGATTTTTTCTATTGGGCATTCATAGCACTTGATTACAATATGCGTCCCGGTTTTTATATCTTCAGATGGAATTTTTTTCATGGCCTGCATTTTAACAAAACCTTTTGCAATAAACAAGCTTTGCTATCCTTTATCCCTTATAGATTCCGTGATATAATCAACGCTTAATGCAAAAAAGGAGGAGAAATTCAATATGACAGACTTAGATAAATTATCAGGAACTTCATTTTCTTCTGGTAAAGGAGAAATACCTGATTTTGAAGTAGAAGCCCTAATTAAAGAAACCTTAAAAGAAACCAAAAAACCTTCTTTAGAACAAGCAACTCCGCTGAGCCCCAAAGAAGAACTAGCTGGAACCTCCCTTCCTCAAACGCCAAGAGCTGCCAGCCCCAAGCCTCCGGCTCCACCCGCACCAACCACACCCCCTCCAGTTAAAGCCACTGAACCCAGCCCTAAAAGCAATGATAAAAGCTACGAAGATACTTTTAAAACTTATAAGGCTGGAGATCTGGTTGTTGGAACCGTTGTAAAAGTTGAGCCGCAAAATATTTTAGTAGATATTGGCTACAAAGCCGAAGGCCTAATTACAGCCGAAGAATATAGCGATCATGGGATAACCAATGAAAACGCCCCGAAAATCGGGGAAAAAATCAGCGCTTATATCATACGGCTGGAAAACAAAGAAGGCTATATCCTGCTTTCCAAGAAAAAAGCTGACTATGAAACCAAATGGAAAATTGCTTACGATGCCTTCAAGCATAGGAAGATTCTTGAAGCTAAAGTTATCTCTGCAGTTAAAGGCGGGTTAGTGGTGGAATGCTTGGGAATCAAGGGTTTTATTCCTGCTTCGCAAGTAAACAAATCTCCCGAAGAAAGCTTGGATTCATTCGTAAACAAAACCCTAGCCATAAAAGTTATCCAAATCGATCGGCGCCAGGGAAAAATCGTCTTGTCCCATAAAATGGGGGAAAAAGACCGCAAGCATTTTGACAGCGAAAAAACCCTGCAGGCCTTGGAAGTTGGACAAATTGCCAATGGAACAGTCTCCAGCTTAAAAAACTTCGGGGCATTTGTAGATATCGGGGGGATTGAAGGCTTGATACATATTTCCGAATTGAGCTGGAAAAGGGTTAAACATCCTTCCGAAATCTTAAAAGTCGGGGATAAAATCAATGTTTTTATTCTTGGCGTAGACAAAGAAAATAAAAAAGTTGCGCTTGGGCTAAAAGAATTACAAGAAGACCCTTGGGTTTTGGCTGCAGAAAAATACCGGCCCGGAGATATTGTACCGGTAAAAGTCCTGCGCTTTACCAAATTCGGAGCTTTTGTAGAAATAAATGAGAATTTAGAGGGGCTTATCCATATTTCAGAAATCTCGGCCAAGCCTATCCGTTCGCCGGAAGAAGCAGAAATAAAAATTGGCGATATTATAAATGCTAAGATCCTGCGGGTGCTGCCAGAAGAGCAAAGAATTGGCCTTTCTTTAAAACAATTAACCCTGGACAAGGAAAAAACCGAATTAAAAGAATTCCAAAATAATCAAGAAGCTAAAATAACTATAGCCGATGCCTTAAAGGAAAAAGAAAAAATGCGCACAGAAATCAAAGAGCGCCCCAAAGAAAAAGAAGAAGAAAACCATATTGTCGACCTTTCCAGCGAAAATAAAGCTGAATAATTAGCTTAAAGAATATATAATAACTCCAATATGGCGGCTTTTTTAGAAAAGCTAGATGCAGCAGCAAAAAAGAACAACAGCCTTTTATGCATAGGCTTAGACCTAGATTTATCCCGAATCCCCGCTTCCCAGGCATCTTCTGGTTCAGCTATTTTTGATTTTAACTGCCGCATCATTGATAAAACTAAGGATTTGGCCTGCGCTTATAAGCCCAATTGCGCATTTTATGAAATGTACGGCCTGTATGGCCTAGAGGCTTTAATCAAAACCATTGAATACATTCCCAAGCATATTCCAGTTATTCTGGATGCAAAAAGAGGAGATATCGGCAATTCTTCTGCAGCTTATGCCAAAGCCTGTTTTGATATTTTTAAAGCCGATGCTGTAACGGTCAATCCCTATATGGGCCTTGACAGCATTGAGCCTTTTTTAGAATACAAAGATAAAGGCATTTTCATTTTATGCCTGACCTCCAATCCCGGATCAGCAGATTTCCAAAAGTTTAATGCCAGGCTGCGGCCTGATAATGCTACTCCGCTTTTTAAAAAAGTGGCAGAAGAAGTTAAAAAATGGGATCGAAACAATAATTGCGGACTAGTGGTTGGCGCAACCCAAGGACAAGACTTAAAAGCTATCCGAGAAATCGTAAAAGATATGCCGATTTTAATCCCTGGAGTCGGCCCCCAGGGAGGCAGCTTAAGAGAAGCAGTTAGTTTGGGCGCAAATGCTAAAGGCGAGCGCGCAATTATCAATTCCTCCCGCCAAATCATTTATGCCAAAAACCCGGCTGAAGAAGCTAAAAAACTAAGGGACGAAATAAATAAATATCGATGGAGGAAATAATATGCATGCCATAAAAAGCTTTTTCCAGGCAGTTTTCAAATCTTGTTTTGATTTTTCTTTTTATAAAAGCATTAAGAACCAAAATTTTTGGCGCAGTTTAGGGTACCTTTCTATGCTAATGCTGATTGCTGCCATTGTTATTTCTACCGCAGCCAATTACTATTTACACAGTATTGTTGTGGAAGCGCAAGGCCTTTTTGATAAGGATTTTCCTAATATAACAATTAAAAAAGGGATTGTTTCTATTGACGCCAATCAGCCTTTTATATATGAAAATACGGAAATCCACTTTATTTTAGATCCCAAAATTGAAGCAGCTCCGCTCCAAAACACGGAGAATAAAACCCTGCTCCTGGTAGGCAAAAATTTTATTGCTTTCCGCGAAAAAAATGAGATCGAAACCAATGTTTATGATTTATCCAAAATTGATGATTTGCATATAACAAAGGAAACCGCAAAGAAAATTACTAATATTTTCTATTGGATCATTGCCCCAATCATTCTAATCGTCATATTTTTAGGCTTCCTGTTGTTCCGGCTATTACAAATCTTGCTTTTCAGCCTAATCGGGCTCATCTTTAACAAAATACTAAAAGCTAATTTAACTTATCAAAATATCATTAACATTTGTACTTTTTCTATAACCGGACCGATTTTGATTTCTATGCTGATGGATTTCGCTGGTTTAGCCGGGCGCATTCCCTATCTCCTGTATTTTCATCTGATTTATGCCGTATATATTTTCTTAGCGATCAAAAACTGCAAAGAATAATTTAATATTCGGTATCTGCTTTTTTCAGAAGGTTTAAGAGGAAGGCGTCGTCCTTGTGGGGCTTGGCAGTGTGCCGGCCAACAATATGCGCCACTTCTTTATCCACCGGCAAATTGCTTAAAAGTTTTTCTCCCAAAGCATCATGGTGCTTATGCACAAAAAAGCGCCGGAAAAACTTAGGGGATTTTTCGGATTCTCCCATTTTTGCCAAATAATCATACCAATCTTCTTTAAAAGCCCGGATAACCACCATAAGAATCTTATCTAAAACAGAAAGGCGGATTAAGCTTTTCCCAATATCATGCAAAAGCCCAATCTTCGCAACTTTGCGCTCATCAAGATTCTTGCCATGGATATATCGCAGCATGCTTTTAGCAGTTTTTACGCTATGTTTTTGCTCAAAAACCGGGAGCTTGGAAAAAAGCGCCATTTCTTCGAGGGTTAAATACTTGCGGGCAAAGGCCTGGTCATTTTTTGTATAGCGGCTGGAAATAATATGCAAAAACTGGCGGGTACGGTACAAAATACGATTGAACATTTTAAGCGTTAATCGCCTTTCGTAAAGCAGATACAAATTCAACTGCAGCTTTTGATCCTTTTTTATGCAAAATATCAACAATAGCAGAGCCAACAATTATCCCGTCTGCAAATTGCGCAGCTTCGCGAGCTTGCTTGGGATTAGAAATGCCAAAACCAACACACAAAGGCTTATTTGTGTATTTTCTGACCCGCTCAACAAAACTAGAGATGTCCGCGGAAAGATTTTTTCGCAGGCCCGTTACTCCAGCAATAGAGACCAAATAGACGAATCCGCTGGAAGCATCGCAAATCATCTTAATTCTCTCGTCTGTACTCGTCGGCGCCACCAAATAAATGCGGTCAATCCCTTGCCCCTTGCTACTTGCCCCTTGATTCTCTTCCGGAGGCAGATCCGGTATTATCACTCCATCCACTCCTGCAGCAATTGCATCCTCTTCAAACTTTTCGCCATACTGCAGGATTAGATTATCCGAAGCCATGAGGGCGATTGGGATCTGGGATTTTTTACGGGCTTTTTTTACTAAGGCTAAAATTTTTGAAAGCGCAACTTTTTTTTTGAGCGCCCTTTGGTGCGAAGCTTGGATAATCAGGCCATCCGCCAAAGGATCGGAAAATGGAACGCCCAGTTCAATAATATCTGCTCCGGCTTTTTCAAAAGCATAAACCAATTTTTCAGTTACAGCCAAAGATGGATCCCCAGCGGTTACATAAACAATCAAAATTTTACTTTTGACTTGTGACTTTTGACCTGTGACTTTATTTATTCTTGCCATATAAAATCTCCATATCCTTATCTCCGCGGCCAGAAAGATTAACTATAACTACTTGCGAACGGTCTAATTTTGGGGCTAGTTTTTTTAAATAAGCTATAGCATGAGAAGATTCCAAAGCTGGGATAATACCTTCTAATTTTGAGAGCAAATGAAAAGCTTCAAGCGCTTCCTTATCGTTTATAGCAACATATTCTGCCCTTCTAGAATCTTTCAAAGAAGAATGTTCTGGCCCCACCCCGGGATAATCTAATCCCGCAGAAATTGAATGCGTAGGCAAAACTTGGCCATTTTTATCTTGTAAAAGATAACTGTAGGAACCATGCAAAACTCCTGGCCGGCCAGCTTCTAAAGTGGCACAACCTTGGGCTTCAACTCCAATAATCTTGACTTGGGAATCTTCCAGAAAGGGATAAAATAAGCCAATGGCATTGCTGCCACCGCCCACGCAAGCCAAAAGATAATCCGGAAGCTTGCCTTCTTTTTCCATAATTTGGGCTTTGGCTTCTTTGCCGATCACAGATTGGAAATCCCGAACGATCATAGGGTATGGATGCGGCCCCATACAGGAACCTAAAACATAAAACGTGGTATTAACATTTGCCATCCAATCGCGCATTGTTTCATTGATCGCATCTTTCAAAGTTTGACTGCCGGATTTTACTGGGACAACCTTTGCGCCTAATAATTTCATACGATAAACATTGGGCGCTTGGCGATGAACATCTTCTTCTCCCATATAAACCGTGCAGTCTAAGTCTAAAAGCGCGCAAACTGTAGCAGTTGCCACCCCATGCTGGCCAGCCCCGGTTTCTGCAATCACCCTTTTTTTGCCCATGCGCTTGGCCAGGAGTGCTTGGCCTAGGCAATTATTGATTTTGTGCGCGCCAGTGTGGCACAGGTCTTCGCGTTTTAGGTAAATTTTGGGCCCAGAAAAATGTTCGGTTAAGCGCTCGGCAAAGTATAAAGGAGTAGGCCTGCCAGCATAATCCTCAAGGTAACCCTGCAATTCATTGCAGAAATCAAGATCCGCTCGAAACCTAGCATATGCCTCCTCCAACTCCTGCAGAGCTGGCATTAAAGTTTCTGGCACAAACCTGCCGCCAAACTTGCCAAAATGCCCGGATTTATCTGGAAAAGATGAAAATGACATATTTATGCTTCCCCTTGTTTTTTGTATCTCGTACTTCTTCCCTGACCAAGCCGCTCTATTTTTTTGAGCGACAAAAGTTTCGCCAAAGCTTGATTAACCGTCGGGCGAGCAACTTTAGTTTTTCCAGCTATTATTTGGGGAGTTGCTTCTTCCACAGATTGTAGATATTGCCACACTAAAAGCTGCTTAGGGGATAGTATTTTTTCTATGTTTTCTTTAGACAATAGATCCACGGCTATTTTTGATTGCTCAAGAAAAACCGTTGCAAAAAAATCCAGCCAAGGAGAAACATCTTCGTGTTTAGATTTAAAAGTTTTTTGGCTTTTTCTTAAAACTATATAGTAATCCGGCTTACTATCTTCGATTAGCTTTTCATGAGAAACATAAGGCAAATACAAATATCCGGCCTTTAACAAAAGAAGATTAGTAAGGATTCGAGAAAGCCGGCCATTGCCATCTTCAAAAGGATGGATATTCAAAAACTCTACAATAAAATTACCAATAATAATAAACGGATGATATTTTTTTTCTGTTAAAGCCTTTTGCGTCCATTCAACTAGTTCCAACATTTCTTTGGGAGTAAGATAAGCTGGAGTTGTATCAAAAAGAGTCCCCACCGCTTTGCCTTTTGCATCAATCATCATAACTTTATTTTCTCTCTTTTTATAATCCCCTCGATGCAGCTCATCTTTTTCTACATATTTTAAGAGCTCTTTGTGAAAATGCTTAATCAAACTCTCAGATAACCCTAGGTTTTTCCAAGCATTGAAAACATTTTCTAAAAGCTCATAATAACCTTTGGCTTCTTGCTTGTCTCGGTCGCTAAATTTTTGGATTGAAAGCCCGCGCATTAACCGCTGCACATCTTCATCTGAAAGATGCGCTCCTTCAATACGCGTTGAGGCTCCCGTAGAAGTAATTAACACGGATTGTTTGAGCCGTCCCAAGGTCTGAGGACTGAGCCTAACTCCCGCAATCCATTGCCCTTTTAATTCATCAATTTTGGCAATTTTTTCCCAAACTCTTGAAGAGAGTTCTTGAAGGCGCTGGTCAAACCTATGCAAATTCCCCATAACTCACCTTATATTTTAACTATATTAGATTATATTAGATTGTATTAGGAAAAGTCAACCAGAAAACCATTAAAGGCTTTCCAGTTTCCATAAAGAGGCAAGTTATTGCCCGATAAGATGAGAAGTAATTTGTTGCTTAAATATTTTTTAAAATGTTGAGAAAAATGTTGGATTAAGTTATAGTAGCTACTCAATTTATTGAGCAGATTAATTTATGAGGAGGAAGGTTTATGAAATGCGACCGCTGCAAGAAAAGGGAAGCCCATATCCATGTTACCAAGATTGTGAACAACAAGAAAATAGAAAAACACCTGTGTGAAGTTTGCGCCCAAGAACTGGGATTTACCCCGGCAGATATTAACCCAGCCGGGGGCGACATCATGCAAAATCCGTTTGCTGATATGAGCGGGGGATTGTTTGACTTTCCGGACCTTTTTGCCAGCCTATTCAAGCGCCGGCCGCAGGACCGCATTTATGATTATTTTTCTGAATCCGCGCAAAACATCATCAGCCTGGCGCGCGAAGAAGCCAAGCGCCTCTCCCACGATCATTTAAGGACTGAACATTTGCTCCTAGGATTGATCAAAGACGAAGGCCTGCCGGCAAAAATTATGCAAAAGCTCGGCATCGACTTAGTCAATCTCTTTTCAGATATTGAATCCCTTATCGGCCATGGAGAAAAAACCCCGGAAGAAATCGTGCTTTCTCCCAGGGCAAAAAAGGTTTTGGAATTGGCTTATAACACCGCACGGGAGTTGGGATTTAATTATGTCGGGCCAGAACATTTGCTGCTGGGGATTATCCGCGAAGGAGAGAGCATTTCTGCCCAAGCCCTGCAAAAAAGAAATATTAACTTTGATAAAGTGGTAAAAACCCTTTTCGACGAAATCCAGCAATCGTCCCTGGGTGGTGGAGGAAATCCTCCGGAACCCCAAGAACCAGACATTCCCGAAGACCCTGAAGATATGGGAATCGAAGGGGCAAGCATGTTTGGATTCCCTGGGATCGGCATTGGCAAGCCCCCCACCAAAAAACCCGCCCTCTCCTCTTTTGGCAAAGATTTGACTAAAGAAGCACGTGAAAATAAGCTTGACCCTATCATTGACCGTGACAAAGAAATCGAGCGGGTTATCCGCATCCTTTCCCGCCGCACCAAAAACAACCCCGCCCTTTTGGGAGACCCGGGCGTTGGAAAAACTGCGATTGTCGAGGGCCTGGCTGAAAGGATCGTCAAAGGCGAAGTTCCGGATATTATAAAAGACAAGCAAGTTATTTCTTTAGATTTAGCTGGAATGATCGCTGGCACCAAATACCGCGGGGAATTTGAAGCCCGGGTAAAAAAATTGCTGGATGAAATCATTTCCAAATCTAGGAAGATCATCCTTTTTATTGACGAGCTGCATACCCTCGTGGGCGCGGGTGGAGCAGAAGGCGCAATCGATGCTGCCAATATTTTAAAACCTGCCCTGGCCAAAGGCGATCTGCAGGTCATTGGCGCAACTACCGTAAATGAATATCGCAAATACATTGAAAAAGACCCGGCACTAGAGCGCAGGTTCCAGCCCGTCAATGTATCCGAGCCATCGGTTGAGTTGACCATTGAAATTTTGAGCGGCATCCGCGACCGCTACGAAGCCCATCACTGTGTAAAAATTCCTGATGCCGCTATTATCGCTGCTGCAACCCTTTCTGACCGCTATATTTCTGACCGCTTCCTGCCGGACAAGGCCATTGATTTAATGGATGAAGCTGCTGCCAAAGTGCATATCCGCAACCTGGTTCCGTCTTCAGAAATGAAAATTTTGCAAAAAGACCTGGTAAAGGCCCAAAAGGAAAAAGAAGAAGCCATCAATAACCAGGGTTATGAAAAAGCTGCCCAGCTAAGGGACAAAGTCAATGAATTAAGAAAGAAAATGCGCGAATTAGAAGAAAGCTGGAAGCTCAAAAAAGGCAAATGCGATACCGAAGCTGCAGTTACAGAAGATGATATTGCAGAAATTGTTTCAGATTGGACCGGTATTCCTGTGGTGAAATTAACCGAGGCTGAAACAGAAAAATTAATCAAAATGGAAGAAACCCTGCATAAGCGCGTGATCGGCCAAGAAGATGCCATTACCGCCATCTCCCAAGCCATCCGCCGCGGCCGGGCCGGATTAAAAGCCCCGGAAAAACCCGTGGGATCATTTATTTTTGCCGGGCCAACAGGAGTGGGTAAAACCGAAGTCGCCCGGCGCCTGGCAGAATTCCTTTTTGGCACGCAGGAAGCCCTTATCCGCCTGGATATGTCTGAATATATGGAAAAGCATACAGTTTCGCGCTTGATTGGAGCGCCTCCCGGGTATGTGGGATACGATGAAGGCGGCATGTTAACTGAAGCTGTAAGAAGAAAGCCTTATTCGGTTCTTTTATTTGATGAAATCGAAAAAGCGCATCCGGATATTTTTAATACCCTTTTGCAAATCTTAGACGACGGCCGGTTAACTGACAGCAAAGGCCATATCGTTGATTTCAAAAATACGGTTATTATCATGACCACCAACATTGGGCAAAAAGCGGTTAATTCTGAAGGAGCCCCGATTGGGTTTACAGCCCAAGCCGAAGAAGAAGCTGGCTACGACAAGATGAAACAGCAGGTCCTGGATGAAATGAAGCATAATTTTCGTCCGGAATTTTTGAACCGCATTGATGAAATTATCGTTTTCCATGCCTTGACCAAAGAACAGCTCAAAAAAATCGTGGATATCCTGGTCAATGATGTGGCGCAGAATGCCAAAAAGCGCAAGCTTAATTTGGAAATTGACGACAGCACCAAGGAACTGATCATTGAAAAAGGTTTCGACCAAAAATTTGGGGCCCGGCCGATCCGCCGCGCCATCCAGCAGCTGATCGAAAATCCCCTTTCCAATGAAATCTTGGAAAATAAGTGGAAGGATGGGGATAGTGTGCTGGTAAAAGCGGAAGATGGTAAAGTTGTTTTTAGCGCAGCAAAAGCCCCTAAAAAAAGAAAGTAAAAAACCATCGATACCCTACCAGCTTATATTAAGGCCAAAGATTTAACTTCTTTTTGCATCAAAGAAAAAGAAGGCCAGATTTTTTTCTTGGCTGAAGAGAACCTCAAGGAAAAAGCCCTGGGCTTAACCTATAAATACCGCGCTGAAGCAGATCTTTTTTTCCAGGGCAATCCGGAATATTCAAAAACCGACAAATGGCCCAAGCCCCCGAAAAAATCACCGGAAATCGTACAGCGCATCATGCAGGTGGCCAAAAAATACAAAATCTCACCCCAGCTGCTTATTTCCCCAGCCCTGACCGAATTCTTGGGCAAGGAGTTTGGACTGCTGTTAAATGAGATCATGATAGAAAACCACGGTTCATTATTCATCCAAAGCCGCACGCACCAAAAAATAAAGGTTTCTTCAAACTTGGCACTCGAAGTTGACTCTCCCTGCGGGGCGTATATTTGCTCCTTGGATGAGAAAACTATCCTGGCTGTTACTGCAAAAACTCCTTTGCTGGCTGCGGCTGGCAGCCAAATTATTTTGCCGTATTTAAAAACAGATGAAATTGATTTGGTTGAAATAAAAAGCCTGGTAAAAAAGCACGCGGGAGAAATTATCGGGACCCTTATCCTAAAGGATCAGGAAATAAATGCTATTGGGGGCCTTTGTATTGGGCCAAATGCGGGGTAATAAGAAAAATTATTTCGGTTTTTTCTTTTTCGCGGTTTTTCCACTGGAAGAGATTTCCCAATATCGGCAAATGCGAAAACCACGGGACGCGAACCGTTGTTTCCCTCTCCATCTCGCTCTTTAATCCCCCCACCACAATCGTTTGTCCGTCTTCAACCGCGACTTCAGTCTCCACATTGCGGCTGGCAATCACAGGGAATTCCCCTACAATCGTTGGCCGCCATTCAGAAATCGCACTGACTTCGGGCTTGATCTTTGCGCAAATGAGATTTTTTTCTCCAATGCGCGGAGTAATCTTGAGGTTGATCCCAGCTTCAATATACGAAACGTTCCATAAATTGCTGTTGCCCGAAGAAGCTGGAACCGCATAAGGCAAGCGGCTGCCGATATTTACTACGGCTTCCTTGTGCGCTTGCGCTAAAATGCTCGGGCTGGCCAAGATCCGCGCCTTGCCTTCGCTGACTAATTTTTTCAAATTAATTAAAAGATTTCCATCCATGGTAAACCCGGAATCTTTAAAAGAAAAATTAAAATCCCCCAGGGAATTCTTATAATCCAAGCCGAGCTGGCGCAAATCCGAAGAAGAAACCTCCATTACTTGGGCTTCAATCAAAATCTGCTTGGGGGCTTGGTCAATTCCAGAGAGGATTTTTTTGGCCTCGGCAATTTGGCGAGAGGTGCCCCGCAAACAAATCTGCGCGCCCCCGGACCCATGAACCGCCAAAAGCCCGGGAAGCAGCTTGGTGAGAGTTTCTAGGGCCTCTGACGCTAAAATATAATCCAGGTCCACCACTTCGGACTTTTTTTCAAAAGCACTGCCTGAAATATCGCTGGGAAAAGATGAAAGCACCAATTGCTGGCCGGAAAATTCATAAGCCAAGTTGTGGCTCAATAAAAGCTGCTTTAAAATGGCTAGATATTCTGCGTCATTGATTTTAAGGCTGATTCTTTTCTGCAGGGTTTCTTTAACTTCAAGCGGAGCGATCAGATCATAGCCCGACCTCTGGGCTAAAAGATTAAGGACATCTCCCAAAGCTGCTTCGCGAAATTCTGCCTCTGCCAAAACCGAGCCGCAGAGGAAAATAATTAAAAAAAACAGGACAAAAAATCGGGACATGGTTATCTGGCCTCCCCGGAAGAAGCTTTTACCAGCAAAACCCAACTGTTGCTGATTTCTTCTACCATAAAATCTTTAATCGATTGGCCCTTTTGTAAAATAAAGGCTTTGCCATTAATTTCAATAATTACGCAAATTCCTTTGTCCCGCAGAATGCCGGTCAAGCTGGCATAGGTGCGCGGGGCAATCAGCTTGGGGTCATCGTTAAAAGAAAGCACGACTTCTTTAGTTTCTGGGAATAAATCTTCCACCAAAAGATTTTGGCTCTTTCCTGAAGAAGCTGCTTCAAGGGAAGAAGGCGGGGTGGTTTTTGGCGGAGCTTCTTCGATTTTTTCTATCGTGGGCGCACAGCCTAAAACTAAGCAGTATAAAATTAGAATCAAACTTAATAATCTCAACATGCTCAAGCTTACTGCAATTTCGCCGGCAGCCTCTTCGCGTAGTATCGCCTCTTAGGCGATATATAAATTTATGAGGGAATTTTCAACATGGGTGTTGGAAAAAACCTCACCCTCACCCAAATTTTTCTAAGATGCCTACTGTTCTCATGCTACCCTCTCCCGCGTTACACTGGGAGAGGGGTTAATTGATCTTCGCATAAAATTATATCCTTCTCCTGAGGGAGAAGGTTGCATAAGAATAATTCTCAAATTTAAAGTAGCTAGGATGAGGGCAAATCAGCTAAAGCTGGTTGCTGATGATCAAAACTCCGGCTTTTTCATCTAGGACATAAAAAAGATAAGAAAAATGGCTGGCGAAATTTTCAAATTCTGACTTGGGTACAAGAATAAAAATTCTCTGGTTCGTATTTGCCAAAGATTCAGCTGCTTTGGCAGGTGTTTCAAACCAGACAATCGGATGGATCACATAATAATCAAATCCCAATTGGTAAAGCTGGTAGCCCCCCACAAAATCATCCGAATGGACCAGTTCATTGGCCCTTAAAGAAAGGCTTTTGTAGGGCCGGGCGTCATCTACTTGGGGAGCAACATAAATCATGAGAAAAGCAATCAGCAAGCACATAAAAAGCACTAGAGAAACAAAAAAGTAGCGCATCCATAAGTTATTTATGCGGTCATTGATAAATTTCCCCACCCCCAAGGCAAGAAAAGGATAAAGCCCTAAAATATATCCCGGCAGCTTGGTCTGCGCCAGAGAAAAGAAAACAAAAGTTATAACAATGCCTAGCAAAAGAAATTGCTCTTCTGCCCGGAATTTTTTTTGGAATAAAAAGAAAAGCGCTGGGATAAGAAAAATTATCCAGGGCAAAAATCCTGCTGCCACTACCACAAAATAATAATACCATGGCCCGGTATGGTCAATTACCCCAAAATAGCGAAAAACATGGTAATGGATGATGACTTCGTTAAAAAATACTTGTCCATGCAGGAGAAAGCTCAATAAATACCACCACCACCCCACTGCTATATATATAGGAATAGATAATCGCAGTTGGGCATCTTTTAAAACCTGGCGCCAGGTCCCCTGCAATAATATAAAAGGAACAATGATCAAAAGCGGCAAAAGCGCAGCCACTGGGCCCTTAGTCAAGGTGCCAAGACCCATGCAAAGAGAAGATAAAAGGTAAAAATTACTCTGCTGCCTTTTGTACCCCAGCCAGAAAAATAAAATTGAAAGCGTCATAAAACAAACCAAGGCTCCGTCAAAAAGTGCAATACGGGACTGGACTATATATTGCAGGCTGCTGGCTAAAACAATGGCAGCAATAAACCCATCGCGCTTGGAAAACATGTTCTTGCCCAAATAATAAACTGCCAAAACCCCGCCTAAGCCAAAAAAAGCACTGGCTATGCGCGCGCTAAATTCGCTCAACCCCAAAAAATAAATAAAAAATGCGGAAATCCACATGAAAAGCGGCGGATGCATGAACCAATTTTGGCCTTTTAAATGCAGGGTGAGAAAATCACCAGTTGAAAGTATTTCGCGGGCAATGTGGGTGTAAATAAATTCATCGGTCTCAATTAAAGAAAGCCCGCCTAAATTAAAAAAGAAGAGAAAACCACAGAGCAAAACCAAAACCGGCACAAAAATGCGGTCATGCGAAACAGTTTTTTTCAAATGATGCAGCATATTTTTAGATTTCTATTATACTCTTTTCCGGATACTGCTGGGCAATAAAAGATAAAAGGTAATTGCGCAAATGGCTGGTAGTAACATATTTTTCCCGCACCAATTCCTTGCCGAATTGGCCCAAGCGCTTGGCAAAATCCGGGTTGCTCAAAAGATAGCGGATCTGGTAAGCTGCTCCCTCAATTGAATGCACCAAAACCCCGGTAAAATTATGGATAATCTGCAAGGGAATCCCTCCCACAGCTGATCCAATAACAGGCACGCCTTTCCACAAGCCCTCAGCAACAGTTAACGCAAAGCCTTCTTTTAATGATTTTTGCAGGATAATGCGCGAGGCGCGCTGCAAAGCATTAATTTCCAGGTCTGAAAAAGGCGGCAGCTCTAAAATATGGATATCTTTTTCTCCTGCAGCATGGGTTTTTACTTCGTTTAAAACTTGCACTGCTTCAGGGTCATCATCTGCCCCGCCCCCAGCCAAGACCAGCTGGCAATCGGTTTTTTTCTTAACCATTTTATAGGCTTCGATAACCCCGACCGGGTCTTTTAAATAATCAAAGCGTGAAATTTGGGTAATAATGGGCCGGTGCGGATCAAGATGGTATTTTCTTAAAGTCTTATCAATAAAGCTTTGGGGAATCTCGCGGTTCTTATCGCTCAAAGGATCAATCGACGGGTACAAAAGATACTGCGGAATCGCCAGTTTTTGCGAAAATTTAGGAGAAGAAAAATAAGCACCGTCATACATTTTTACATAATGGTGGAGGAACTTCCATACCGGCGCATAGGGAGAAGATAAATCTATATGGCAGCGCCAGAGCCAGCGGGCCTCGCTTTTTATTTTTTTCTCAATTAGCGCTGCGGGCTGGGGGTCGTGGATAATAATAATATCTTCGTCAAAACGCATGCTTTCGGCATTTTCGCGGTTTGCCGCAAGAAAAATTTCCATCATTTCATTGGTAAATTCTACGGTCTTGCCGTGCAGGGCATTGTGCATGGTCTTGGTAATGGCAAAAAAAGCTTCCGAGCCTTTGATCACTTCCCATTTCATATCCACCCCAGCCTCGACAAACAAAGGAACCAAGCGGTGCAAAATCTCTGCCACCCCCCCGCCCACGGCTGTTGAATTTATCATTTTTATTTTTTTGCCCCGCAGCTTTTCTGCCAGCATGCGGATTTCGTCAATAACGCTCTGGCCGACAATCGGGATATAATCGTTCAAGGTTCTTTTGTTCATTTGGGCCGCTTGCTCCTTAAAATTTTAAAGAACAGCTTGGTGCGGTCGCGGATGGGCAATCCCCGGCTGCGGACAAAACCCAAGCGGATGCGCGCAAACAAAGAGAAAGTCTTGTCTTCGATAATTTCTTCCAGCGAGGCCTGGCGCTGGTGACGGTCAATAATCGCGATCATTTTATCTGCCAGCTCATCCAGGGAAACAACATAAGGATCAATCTGTTCAATAGCCTGGGCTAAATCCTTTTTACCCAAGGCATCTTCAATCCATGCGGAAAAATCATTGGTTTTTTTCTTGAGCCGAAGGCGCGATTCAAAAAAATGGTAAAAAATAGAGCGCGGGCCAACCAGCTTCAGCGCTTTTTTGAATTCTTCCAGGTCCCAAACCTCAAAAGCTGTCAAAGAAATAATGCCGATATTGCGGTAAAAGTGAAACTCCTCTCCCTTGGGAGCAGAGCGGATCATCGGAATGCTGCCTAAATAATCTTCAATCGTCTTAATAAAATTTTTCTTGAGCTCCAGCAAATCCGTAAAATCTGTAATATCAATGGCCGCCAGTTTTTCGGCCAGAACATCGTCCTGCACGGATTCTGCCACCCAGCGCGAAAAATCATTGGTATAAATTCCGCGGGCAAAATGGAATTCCTTAAAAGCCATGTGCGTGTGGGTAAAAATCGTGGATTCATCCGCGGCTTTTATCCCCTCGACAAATTCCTTGAGGTTGGCAGCCGAGCGGCCGGTTAATTCCGCCAAAATATTAGATGTGACAAAGCGAAAAGGCTTGGACAAGGAATTTTCTCACTTCCTCTATGTTTCTTAGCCCGTAGCGCGCCTTGCTTTTTTTAAGCAGGCCGACCTTTATGCCGAAATTCTTGCCGGCAAGCACCGCAAAAGCATCTTCATCGGTCGTATCATCGCCTACAAATATATTTAAAGATTGCTCCAATTGCAACTTCTTTATGAGAAACTGCACCACCCGGCCCTTGTCCCAGGATAAATTCGGCCGCACCTCGAAAATCTTCTTTCCCCGATTGATTTTTACCAAGCGCTTATCCATAAACGGCTTGGCTGCTTTTTTTATTTCTTTTTTTAGCCGGGGGAAAAAACGCAAAGGCATGCGGCGAAAATGGATCGATAAGGCAATTTTTTTCTCTTCCAGGTAAACTCCGGGGATTGCTCCAGCTTTTTCCAGCGCCCGGGCAATTTGCGGCATTTCTTTTTCAACGGCCTCAACACAGGCTAATTTCCAGGAAAAATTAGGTCCGGAGACTTCGAACCCGTGGTTGCCGGCATAAAAAATATTTTTGATCCCAATTTTTTTCTTGAGGCTTTTTAAGCTGCGGCCGCTGACAATAGAAACTTGGAACCTCTTAGTGCGGATCAAATCCGTGACCGCCTGCTTCATGCTTTTGGAAAAAACCGCTTTATCCGGATGCGCGGCAATTTTTGACAATGTCCCGTCAAAATCCAAAAACAAGCCGATTCGGTTATGCGGCTGCGCCAGCGCCGATTTTAGATGATTCCAAAAGGAAGTTTTCAGCCCAGCGGAAAATATCATTTTCTTTGATTTCATTTTGCATCCTTTGCATGCGCGCTATTTTTTCTTCTTTGGGCATTTGGATAGCATGGTAAATAGCATCCGCAAAAGCTTCGATATCATAGGGGTTGATCAAAATTGCATCTGCCAATTCCCGCGCTGCGCCGGTAAATTGGGACAAAATCAGGGCCGCAGGCTTTTGTCCGTCCCAGCTGGCAATAAATTCCTTGGAAACCAGGTTCATGCCATCGTGCAGGGAGGAAACCAGGCACAAATCCGCCAGGCGGTAATAGGCCAAAACATCCGGGTATTTGACAGTTTCTTCCCGGTAGATAATCGGGTACCAGTTTTGCGTGCGGTATTTCCAATTTATTTCCTCTACCATGTCGGAAATATCATCTGCCAAACGGTTGAATTCTTTTAAGCGGGTGCGGCTGGGGTAAGCCAATCCCAAATAAAGGAACTGTCCGATAAATTCCGGATATTTTTCCAAAAACCGGTCAATCGCAATCAAGCGCTCGCGGATGCCTTTGATATAATCCAAGCGGTCCACGCCCACGGCCAAAATTTTGTGCGGAATTTTTATGCTGCGCTCAATACTTTTTTCCACGCGCTTAACCTGGGCGCTGGCTGCTTCTTCAAAAGTATTTTTGAAATCAATGCTGATGGGAAAAGGCTTAACTTTGGTAATTTGGCGGTTGTAAATAACTGCGGATGATTCGCGGTCAATGCGGGATTCCAAAAAAGCATCTACGGTCTGCAAAAAATTGTCGCAGTGGTAGCGCAGGTGAAAGGCCAAAAGATCATTTGCCAAAAGGCCCTGCAAGATTTCTTCTTTCCACGGGCAAATGCGGAAGGCCTCGGGGTTGGGCCAGGGAATATGCCAAAATTGCACGACATTGATCAAGGGATTTTCTTCTTTTATATATTTAGAGCAGAGCGCCAGATGGTAGTCATTCAGCCAGACAAAAGCTTTTTTATTGTCTCCTACTTCGTCCAAAATCGCGCGGGCGAATTTGCGGTTTACTTTTTTAAAGATCTCCCAGTTTTCCTGGCTGAACTGCGGGCGGTAGTGCACAATATGGCAAAGCGGCCAAAACATCTGGTTTGAAATCCCGTCGTAATATCCTTTGATCTCATTTTTATCCAGGAATAAAAGCTTGAGCTTGTAAGCCGGGGCATCTGGAGGGACCATAATTTCGCCGCGGCTGTTGGCAGCCTCTTTATCCGCCTCCCCATCGCCCCAGGCAATCCACGTGCCTTTTAAGCTGCGCAGGATCGGGTCAAGCGCAGAAACCAGGCCCGAAGCCGGCCGGTACCAGACAATGTCGCCTTCAGGACTGTAAGTATGCATGTACGGTTCGCGGTTGGAAACCACGATAAACTTATAATCGCTGAACTTTTCTTGAATCGTCCTCATAAAATAAAGTCCTAAAGTCCTAAAATCCTAAAATCCGAACAATGTAAAATTATTATAAATAAAAATCCTTGTTTGGATTTAGGAAATTCGGACATTTTTTTAATTGATTTTATAGAGTATGAGCATGGCAAAAAGATACGCCACCACTAATCCGATAGCGTCCCAGCGGATCTTTCTTTCTACGCCTTTATGCGAGCGATAAATCAAGCCCATAATGGCAATTGCAGTCATAAAAATCGCCATGGCGCAGATAAAAGCATTGCTTAGGGAAAGCTGGGAAAAGATCGGGGCTTCGCCATAAAAAAAGTCAAAAAAGAAAATGGCCGCGATATTAAAAATATTACTGCCGATCAGGCTGGCAATCGCCATATCAATACTGCCGATCATCATCGCGGAAAAAGCCACGGCAATTTCCGGCAAGCTGCAAGCCAGAGACATAAAAACACTGCCGGAAAAAGTATAGGATAAATTATAGGCAATCGCCATTTCACGGGCAATTGCAGGCAAATATGAGCTGGCCGCAGCCACCAAAATTGCGAGTAGCAAAAATTTTGTGTAGGCTGAAGCTGCGGTATTTTTTTCGAATTCTTGTTTTTCGGTTTTTTGGATCTTTTTTTCCAGGAACCGGTCGCATTCGCGGCCTTCAAAGCGGCAGATCAAGCGCTCGCACAAAATATAAACTAAAAAGATCGCCACTGAATAAAAGCTGACCACCCATAGGGAAATGGGAACTAAAAGAAGGCTGCTCAAGATGCCGGCCAAGCACAAGGATAAAAGTAAAATGCTTAAGCCCGCAGCCAAAACATGGCCAAAACCAGCTTCTCCCAAAATCGGGCCCTTGCCTTTTTTATTATAGACAAAGTCCAAAAACGCGATAGCCAGTAAATTGATCAAACAAGACCCCACCACATTCGCCACAGCCAGATCCGGGATCTTAAGGCTAGTAACCGCAGAAATGCCGGAAGAAAGTTCAGGCAGGGAAGTGATCATAGCCAGCACAATAGTCCCAATAAAAAGCTTGGAAATCCCGGTTTTTTCTGCGATCACATCCCCGTACTTTGCCAGCTTCACTCCTGACCATAGAATAATGAGGGTGCACACGATAAATTTGATCCAAACTGCTAGCATATTTCGCCTCCTAAAAAATCATTTCAAGCATTTTAGCACAACCCCACCCCAATTTAATCTAATATTAAGGATTTAGATAGAGTTTAGCGCGGGGCATAAAAAGAAAGAATAAAATCTGCAAAAGGCAATATATTGTTTTCTAATTGGCCAATTTTTAAGCTTTCAAAATATTTTTCCCTCTCATTTGCACTGATAGTTATCCATTTATATCCATTTCCAGCTAAAATACAATTCATCAAAAGCCTCGCAGATCTGCCATTGCCATCAATAAAAGGATGGATTGTAACCAAAAAGTAATGGCAAAGAATGGCTTTTATAATAGGCTGCTTAATAAGATTGCTTTGTTGTATAAAAGACTTCATTAAATCCGCCAGTTTTTCATAGGCTGGGGGGACAAAACGGCTTCCGCGTATATAAACCGGGACTTTACGATATCCGGTTAAAGAAAATTTATCCAGTATTTCAGCATCTGCGGATGGCTTAAAAAGCTGAAAATAAATATCCAAAATTAATTCTTCGCTTATTCTAATTTTATCAAAGTGCTTTTTTACCATTTTTATAACAAAATCAAAAGCTAAAGAATGCCCCAAAATCGCCAGCTTATTCCTTAAGCTATCACTTTCTTTGCCTTTGAGGGGTATTTTACCCAATAAGACATTTTCGACTTCCTTTTCTGTTATTTGATACCCTTCAATTGTTGTAGAATGGTATATGTCATAGCTTTTATTTTTTTCTGCGGATGCTAAAATCCTTTCAACGGGCATCCTTTTTTTATTTTTTATAAGGTCAAAATATTTACCGGTTATTTCTTTTTCATAAAAAGAAAAATCTTCCTCAAGACGCTTAATCCATATTTTTTCCATATGATTATCCTTCTTCTAAAATCGATAGTAAGTATATTCTTTTGCTATTTTTTCTAATGCTTCCTGCAGATCATTTTGTCCTAGTTCTTTTGCTAATTTAATAAGCCTTTTAGCCACAATAGGCTTGGGTTTTTTTGAATAAAGGGCCTCCAAAAGCAATTTATTAAATTTATGCCCTTTGATTAAAGCTTTTAAATTAGGGTCTTCTAAATTTTTTGCTTCAAAGATTATTTTTTCTGGGAGATCCAAGAATATGCGGGAATTATTAATTTTTATTTCGCCCGATGTTTCTTTTTTAAACATTTTATCTGGGCGAACAGATATATTAATATGAAAAGGGAGCTTAATCTTATTTTTAATTATTTTGGCAGTCCTTACTTTTAGCAAATTTGGGATGCTTTGGCTGCCGGCCCATAAACTTAGGGCATTTTCTTTCTCAATCGACCAAGGATAATATCTTTTTAAAACAGTTGCAGCAATTTGCCAGTAATTCTTATATATGATGTCTTCTAGGCTATCTAAAGGGTTTTTAAGGATATACAAATTCCTGCGCAACCGGTACAAAAAGCTTTTTTTAATTAAAAATCGCCGGATGTATTCATTTGGAAAATCTTCTTTAGTTAAAACTATTTTCCCTTCGTCTGCATGTTTTTGCCAAAAAATATGGGCTTTTTCATTAATTGTTGTCATATTTTATCCGTAAATATTTTAGATAGTTTATTCGTAAACATTATGGATAGATTATATCATTTACAATATAAGAGTCAACATAAAAACGCCCAACCCTCATAAAATATTTTCCCCAAACTGAAATCTTGCCATTGTTTTGCCGATACAAGTATAATGACAAATGACCCTGCCTTGCCGGCAGGCAGGCAATTAAAAATGTCAAACAATGTATTAATATTAATTATTCTTCCTTGTTTGTCATTTGAAATTGGAAATTTTTAATTAATTTTTATAGGAGGAAATTGTTTTATGGCATCTTTTTTTGGAAGAATAGCAAATCATGTCCCGGCAACAAATTGGAGAAGAACACACGAAACCTTTCGGTGTTTTCAGGGAAGGGAAGCACAAGTTAGGATTGCGCTAGACAGTTGGAAAACAGCTGTGCAATCTTTCTTGTCTATTTCTAATCAAAATTTCGCCCTTGCCACCGGCTCGCAAGAAATCCCAACAAGAAAATTAGTAAAAGATTTAACTTTAAATGAAATACAAATAGTTAAAATGGCTGAAAAACCTAATGATACTCAAGATGAAAAAATTGGACAACCAGCCAGTCTTCCTGGTGTTACTAGTCCAAAATTACCCGGTGTCCCAAGAGGAAAAGGAGAAACAGGGAATGAAATAGAAGCATTAGTTGAGAGACTAGATCCTTCCAAAACTGCAAACGGACAACATGCTGTTGGAACTCCTTGGGTTTCAATGCCAGAAGTAACCGCCGCCCCAGACCCTAATAAAGCCGACCCCACCCCCCCAGTCTCCCTCCCACCCCTTCCTCCAGAAGCACCAACCGATAGAGGGATAGATTTAATACTAATTGAAAAACAAAAAAGAAGGTCTACCCCAAAACCAAGAGTAATAAATACCCCACCTGCCCCTGCTTCTAGCAATGAAATAAAAGGGTTAGATGACCTTGATCTTATTTTTGAGGAGTTAGATTCAGAGACGGAATCAGCTCCTGGTCGCAAACCTATAAATTTATCAGATTTATCGCGCCAAACAACTGAAGGACAAAAAAAGACACTTATTTCTGATCGAGAAAAACCAAGAACCGGAAGAGAAACTATCTCTCAAGAAAAACCATCATCTGTTTCAGAACAGCCACCAACCCCACCAGTAACTCCTTCTCCAGCATCAGCAACATCTCCTGCTCCAACACCAGTACCAACTCCTCCTTCAGCACCAGAAACCCCTCCTCCTCCAGCTAATAAACCAGCAAAGCCCCCAACAAAAAAAGTAAAAGACCGTGTAGAAAAACAATCAAGCAAAATACGGACAGCATTGAAATTTGCAGGGGGTGGAATAATTGGTGGAGGAATTGCTGGATCAGTTTTGAGTTATTTTGATGCTGGAAGTATGACTCCAGAACTAACAGAACATCTGTGGTCTGACAATTACTTAGATATCGTGGGTGAAAACATTCTTATCACAATAGCCGCATCTCTAATTCTATCTCTAATTATATATAGCTCAAGAGAAGCTATTGGCTGGTTAAGAAACAAAAAGAAATAATAAAAAGCGAGAGTCAATTTTATGACCAATGGAATAGAAATAAGAAGATTTCAACCAAACCCTGGAGCCAATTCTCCTGCTCTTAGGCTTCCTATACAAGCAACCAGCAAGCAAAAAGAATTTTTGAGGGGGCTTCTTCCTCCAAAGAATATCTTTGGAATATCCCCAGACACTGTTCATCAAAAAGTTCTGGAGCAGAAAGATCGGTTTACTCGCATTGCATCTATTCAAGAAGCCAAAGACTTTTTGACAATTATCGAAGACATAAATAATGCAGCTCTGAATGAAGAGAATTCAGAAAGAAAAATTGAAGCTTTTATTCAGGCTTATGAAACAGCCTCTGGAGAAACAATCCCAAAAGATATTAGTAATGCCGTTTTTTATGTCAGCTGTCGGGCTTTTATGGAAATTTTCCATGGCATCTCAACTTTATATGATGTCCCATCCAAAAAAGAATTAAGGGATATTTCATTGCTCTTCTACAAAACTGCCATGAACTGCTTATATGTTACGCAAATTTTTGAACATAAAGAAATAATCATGGATACTGCAGACAACCAGGTAATCACGCTAAAACATATTGCCTTAAGAGAGGCTTTTAAAATCCAAAACTCGCTAAATCCTTTAGACCAAAATACATGTTTTCAGCAGATGAACGAGCTTTTTGAACTATTTTTTTTATTGCGCTTAGCTAATGCCAAAGAAACTAAAATAGAAGAGGATGTTGACCAGTCTTACGCAGGATTACACCACTTACTATTCAACCTATTTAACGACCAAAAATTAAACTCTTTAAATGCCATAGTAAAAATAGTTTATCAAGACTTAGCTAAAAAACCTCTATATATAGCCCTGCGCCAGTTGCAGATCATTGAAGGGCTTGAGGCAGATGGAAAAAATGAAAAAGAAATAAAAAATAATTTACAGCCCCTAAAAAACGGCATTGACGTAACCGATGTTGCCATTGAATTCCCTCGTGCGGTTTCTATCCTGGCGCAAGAAGAAAACCTAAGTCCTGCGCAAAAAGACTTAATTTATAATGCCACTTTAGCTATTATTAAATGCAAAAACATCGAATTGTTCGGCCTCATATTGGCAGCATTAGATTTACAAGGAGAAACTGCGATAGCATTAAAAACCCGCGCTTTACAATTGATGTTCCTCGATTGCGAAGGGATCTTTCGCTTGGGAACTCCTGCCTTGCTTGATTTTTTATGTGCCTCTCAATATGTCCCTTCAAGAGAAGACGTACAAGCGCTGGAAGCAGCTTTTCCCGGACTTATCAGCCCAAAAAAAGGCACCTTGCAATATGCCCGGCAACATGCCAATCAAAGTAATACTGGGGTTAAAAGACTATTAGATTTAAAACAATCAAATCAAGAGGAAAGCAATCTACAGATTCCACAAAATATAGAGGAATTAGACGCTTTTGTTGAAGAAACAAGAAAAAAAGAAAGAGAGCAATTACAAAATTTTTCTGCCCAATTCAATCAAAACATATTTAGCAATCCTCATTCCATTGATTTAGCAAAAACTCTTGAAGACCTCCAAAATATTTCTTACCAGCTCTTATCCTATAACCCCGCCTGGATCGAGGCTATTGTCGGGGAGTATTCGAAGGCTTTTGACCGCGCCTTCCCCCATGAACAAGCCCGCGCCGCAGGACAAATAACCGAAGCCGCAGTTTTTGTATGGGGGAAATTTGACCGCGCTCCAGAATCAATAAAAAATCAATATGAAGGATTAAGACAAAGAAGTGAAATCAAACTCGCGACTTTAGAAAAACATCATTTGCAGGCCATGGCCGCGGCTGCACCAGAAGAAATTGAGAGGATTATTCGTGAGGATTTGGCGGAAAATTTAAAAGTAAATCTTGCGATTTCCTTATACAAAATCGCCATCCAAAAAATATCTTCGGCTCCTTTTGAAACATTAGAAATTTTTATAAATATTTATACTTTATTAGAAAAGAAAACTGAACATTTGGGAGCAAATTTCCCTAAAAATCTTCAAGAAGTTATTGGCATTTTTGATGATAAAATAAGAACAAAAACAGATAAAAGAGATATTTCTTTATTAACTATTAATTTAACAAAAGCCCAAACTCCTTTCCATATATGCCAAGCCTTCATATCTTTCTTTGAATCAAGAGAAAAAAGAAAAGATATTCTTTCAATAAAAATACTAGAAGAGCTAGTTAATCTTCTATTGCCTATAATTTCTCCACTTGATTCCAATAATCCCAACGATATTAACGCAGCTAATCAATATGCTGCTATTTATGAAAAAATTTATCGCAAAACAGCAGCTATCTCTATTGCTCCCGAGCAAGCAGATTTACAAGAAAATAAACAAAACGTTATGGATAATTTATCTAGAATTAATGCCAAATTACAAGAACTCATTGGTTCATCAAGAGAAACAGGTCGAGCCTATTCTCAAGAAGGTATCAATGCTGCTGCTGATTCCTTGTTACACACACCTCCCCCCCCTGCACCAGCGCCAGCTCTTGTAGAACCCGCCAATTTTCTGCCTCCTAAAGAAAAACCCTTCACCTCACCACAAACTCCATCCGCAAAACAAGAGAAACAAGTAGCAAGGGTCAAGGGTCAAGAAAAAACCCCACCTCCAGCACCTACTCCAGCACCTCCAGCAGCATCTTTGAGGTTGCCTTCGACTTCTATTGAAGAAATTAAAATTAGAATTCAAGCGCTACAAGCAAATGATTTAATAAACAGCCCTATGGCAACTTTGAGCGGACACTTGAGAGCCATAGAAGCAGAATCCAATCTTCCGCACGACCTTATATTCTCCGCTGCAGCGTTTTGGATGAAACGAATAGATTTTTTAACGCAGCTTGAAACATTGCCGCAAACAAATGAGGTAAAAAACTGCCGAATTGCCCTAGAATATCTACAGAAAATACTTAAAACACACAGGGGTGTATCAAAAAATTTACCAAGCGTAGAACAAAAACTAGAAGAATTAGAAAGAAAACAAGCAGAAGAAGCATCAAAACCAGCTCCACAACCCCTTGCTCCACCACCCCTGCCGCCAACTACAACCAATGATTTAATCAACGATAACCCAGAAATATCTCTTAATAAAGCTCTAACCTATCTGGCAGATCCGCAAAATTTAACTCTGGAAAAAATATTAAATTTACTTTCTGCTTTATATTCTCAAATAGAAGCCGTGAGAAACATTGCAGCAAATCCTAAATTAACAGCATATGTTATCGATACTCAACTTTATGTAGAATTAACCATTAAAAACATTCTTTATTCCTATGATAAAGAAGAAAAAATCCCTTCTCAAATAAAATCGGAAATCAAGACAATATTAAACATATCCGCCGAGATAAACCGATTACTCGAGGCTAGAGGAGAAAATTAAATGAGCAATATCAATCGATTATATAGAACACCTATTGCTTCTTCTCTTACCACAACAAAAAAACGCGCTCTCGATCAAGCACAGCAAGGGGATATGGTAAGACACGTTGGACCTGCCATAACCGAACTCTCCAGCCGCCAAGGAGAAATAACTCAACAACTCTTACAACTTCTAAAAGGCCACCAGGAACGATCAATGCATTATTTATGGAAAAACGTTGTTCCAGTTGAAACAAGGCAAGCTTTTGATAATTTGAATAATTCGCTGGAAAAAGCCGCTCAAAAATTAAACGAGATTTTTTCCAACATCTTACGCAAAGATATGAACCCTCCAGTTGTTGATATTTTAGAAGTTCTTCCTGACGGAAAAACAACCGATGAAATTAATGCTCGCGAAATATCCTCTTTTGAATCTCGGACAAAAAACGAAATTTTAGGCGGCTTAAATAGTTTTCAAGCTTTTTATCTTTATATAATTAGATTGGGATCCGCTGCCTGGGAAGAGAATAAAAACAACCCGGATTCTTTAGCTTTTGCCTCCGGTTTTATACAAAAAATAGCCGGTTTTCCTTTCTCAACCAGGCAAAAAAATCAAACCCGATCTCCTCTAAAGGAAGAAATTCAAAGAACTCAAGAAGAAAACTTTAATTTATTCTTCTCCTTGGCTCGAAACAACCTTCTTTTTCTTAATAAAATCGAACAACTATTTATAGAAATCTGCCTAAATTACGATTCATTCATCTCTTCTAATAATATTTCTGCTTACACTAAGGTTATAGGAAGCACCGCAGATCACTCGCTCGCCAGCCTTAATCTTTCTTCTTTTTGGGCTTTTGCGCAAAGATTAAAAGCTTATGCTGAAAATGCTGCAACTCAATCTCCCAAACCGATAAAAACATCTTCTGTAAATAGAATATGCCACAACGACAAAATTTTACTCGGAACTGGAGAAAAAATAACCGTTGATATTAGCCTGCTTAGGCCAATATTGCATACTATCATGACTTCCATCATGAAGCGCCTTGATCAAGCTCCCGCAGCAGAAATTATAGAAGAAATAATTTATAAATATTACTTAGATGAAGTAAAAAATAATCCTTTCGTTAAAGCTATCTTTGAAAACAAATCTGAAGATGAAAAAACCGTGCTTCTTGGACTTATTTTGCAAGCCGCGGGGTTTAGCCTGCAAATATTGGAATATACAAAAGATAATGAGCACGGACTAGCCCTTCAAGTAAGGGTCTATCCAAAGGAAGCTTCCATTATTTGCATACCTTTTTATAAAGGACGAGTTTTTGAAAGAGGAACAGAAGAAAAACAAAAACAACAAATTAAAAAATTCAATGCAGCTTTAGAAGAATCTGAAAATAAGCAAACTGCTAAAATAACGTATCCAGATTATCAAACTTCCGGATTAAATTTATTTTTAGGTGTCTTGGAAAATAATAACAATACTTATTTTTTGAAAGAATTCGACGCAAACGGAGGCACTGCTCAATCACCAGAGAAAGCCCTTTCTTCTATCACACATATAACTGTCAGAAGAACCATTGATCAAAGCGAAATACAACATTATCCTAATGCAAAAGTCATCGCTCCTCCTCCATCTCCTCCTTCCGCTCTTGCAACTTCGCTTGCTGCAATTCTTATTTCATTGAAAACAACTACATATGCAAATCAAACTGCATTTGATGCTGCAGTACAGCAAATACTTAAGATACTTGATAAGATTGAAGACAAATTAAGAAAATCAAATAGTGATCCCCTTTCCATCATAAATGATTTATCAGAAGCCTCTTTAACTGTTCTAACGCTTAAATCAGCCTATCCAAACTTTTCCCATGCAGAAATGGAAAAAGCAGAAAAAAAGATAACGCAACTAGACCAAGATATCCTAAGGAATAGGCGCACATGAGGCCTGCCGCAAGAATTGAAAAAACTTTATTGCATACCTTTTTAAGGGACAATTCTCACAGGCTAAGCCCAGTCCAGAAAAGAGCATCTCAACAGCTGCTCCAATTACAAGAAACAATTACAAATCCTCAAATTTCTGTTTCTTCTATCCCTTTATGCCAGCTCCAAATCAGAACTTTGGAAAACTGCTTATTGGATAGCGCTCTCCCTGCCGAGGCTCACGAGCTGACCAGTTTTCTTAATCTCAAGCAAGCTGCTGCTCAAAAGCTAATTAATATTTTTTCTTCCCCAGAAACACAAAACGAATCTGTTTTACAAAATCTCTATAAAAATCTCATATTAGCAGCTTATGATCTCTCTTCAACAAAAAAATTAAACATTTATTCAAAAGAATTTTTAGAAGCATATTATTCCTGCATAATACAAACTCCGCTTGCAGAATTTATCGCTCAACCGATAAAAAGAGAGGCAGAGGTTAGCTATCTTATAAAAAAACATCGGGTAACAATCAACCATTGGGAAATGCTTTTAACTGAACTATTTTCCCAAAAACAAGCTTTTTGCAAAGAAACTACCCCTGAAGGACAAAAACTTCAAGCTTTTGTATCCGCTGTCAGCCGATTAAAAACCCCCATAGAAAATTATCTTGATTCCGGGCCAGAACATGAAAAAAACATTGTTGAAATAAACGCATCATTAGATCATCTGGATTCCATATTAAAAGAAGGCGATATTATTAGCTTAGAACCAGAAGAAAATGGCTTGTCTTCTTCTATCATACAACTCAAGAAAGAGAACATTTTAAATATCAGCGCCAAAATAAAAACTCTGGTAGCGGAAAGGCAAACTTGGCAAAGTGAAGAGCAAATCCTTATGGAAATTCTTAATTTGATTAACCGAGAAAAAGTAAATGAAATCTATGCTTGCCTGGCCTTGCAAGAAGCCCATTTTCAATCATCTCTAAAAATCGCCCAATGCCCCGGAGAAAATTTTTATCGCTTTGTAATAGAAGTAGAAATTAATAATGCAATTTATATTCTTAACCCGGAGCTTGGCATGCTTTCCCAAAATTCTCTTCTTTATCACAGTTTGCCGAGCCCCTTTGTTCGCCGCCTCACAACCAGAGGAGAATCTGCTCGTATAAGAAAAAATGTGGCAAGAAAAAATCTAGCCGCTGTTCGCGAGCGGCCGGATTTGCTGGAAATAGAAACTTTTTATGGAAGTGAAGCCAAAATAAAACAAAGAAATGGCCTTGGGATTCATCATTCAACTGGAGCAGTTTTATTTAACCTCGCTGGACATCCTATAAGCGATAAAGCACAAAGAACCAATTCAGATGTAGTTGCCATACGCAAAATTGAAGAAGGAGAAAATAAAAATTATCCCGGCGGCTGTATTATTATCGCTGTTGCGGACGGCATTTCATCTGCGGATAATGAAGAATACAGCGATCTCGCAGTTCAAGAAGCCTTGGATCCTCAATATCTTCACTATACAGGCGGCCAAGCTATGCAAAAAATAAATCTAGCCATGGCAAATAAAAAACCATTAAAACCTAATTTATCCAATCAAGGCACGACTCTTACCCGCATAGTTATTTCTCCTGACCCACAAAATAATATATGGGAAACTGAAATTAGCTGGGTTGGAGACAGCCCGGTTTTTCGTCATAGAGAAGATGGACAGCTAGTTTTAGAAAATGTCCCGCAATCACTATATATTCAAACCTTTCTAAATAAGCAGCCGGGTTTTGACCCCCATGCATCCGAAACAAACAGCAGCCAATTACACGAGGCAGGACGAAAAACACCGTCAGAATATCTTCTTAATTATTTATTAAACTCTTTTCCTGCTCAAGATGCGCCTTTTTTTACTAGAACAATTTATTTGAAACCCGGAGAAACCCTCTTAGCTGGATCAGATACTCTCGATGCCTTATCTGTTCCTGCCATAAGAGCAGAACTCGAGCAAACAGAGAGAGAAGATACAGAAACCCTTCGCGCCATTGGAACCGCTTGTTTAAGGAAAGGAGACGATTCAGGACTTGTGCTTTTAAGGCTGGGGGAAGTTCCTCTGTCAAAAGTTCAAAAAAGAGAAAAATACATAGCAGATGCTATGCAATTTCTTGATAAAACAATTCCTTCTTCTAGAAATGGCCAATTATTAGAACAAGGAATATTAGAGATCCCCGAGGCTTCTGCTGCCATTGGCAGCCTAGCTAAAAATTATCAGGAACCAAAAGAGAATAAGGATTGCGTTGGAGCAGCTTATTATCCACCAGCAAAAAGATTACTAAGGAGATTATTTTCTCCTCAAATAAGATATGGCGCCATTGTTGCTGCAGTAACGGATGGGGCTTCTTCACAAGAAAGCTTGCCAATAAGCAAATTTGTTCTTGAAGAAGCAATTAAAGAAGAAAATATTGGGAAAGAGGGAAAAAGTTTTATTGCTGACCTCATAAAAAAAATAGCAAAAGAACAACCGGCAAACAAAGGAAGCAGCACGACTTTAGTTAGAGCTGTACTTTATCCCACCGTAAATCAAGATGAATCAGTGGCGGAAATAACTTGGATCGGCGATAGCCCGGATTTTTATTATGACAGCCAAACAAAACAGTTGCGCATTCTTACTCACTATGAAAACTTAGCTAACTTTTTGGTTGATAAGACAACGAGACAAAAGTCATTTGCCAGCGAAGAAGATGGAAACCGCTACCAAAACGCCATAATCGAAAAAGGCAGAGAAGCACATCCTAAGTATCCGAACAGGGCTTCTCGCACGATTTGCTATCGCCAACTTTGCGCTGATCCAAAATTAAATCGAACTCTTGTAAAAAATTTGGAAAAACAATTGTCTCTTCGCCCTATTACTATAAAAATAAAAGTAAAAAAAGGAGATTTTTTTGTTCTAACTTCTGATCCCTTTGAAAAGGCCAAAATTGAAGAAATAAAAGAAGCCATCGAAAAAAATACAACCGAAGAAGAAAGAGTAAAAGCTTTGATCAAACTTGGACTAATAAAAGACGCAGATGATACAACGGTTGCAGTTATTCGCGTTCCTGGCCACAAAGCCAGACAGCCTTATTTTGAACAAGAAGCTCCTTCTGAAAATGCGAAACAAGCGGGAAAAAAAAGATTTAGTAACATTGCGATTAGTAATCTTAGCCCTCAAGAACAACAATATCTTGCTGCATTAAGAACTGCCAACACCCCATCTGATTTTTTCTTTGAGTTAAAAAAATTTATCGATCTTATTAACAATAATTCTCCAGATTACACGGTTTCCATCCCCTTTTTAAGAGAAGTATTGGATAAAGCAAGCAGCCTGCATCTTAATTTTATCGCATCATTATCAACAGAAGATAAACAAAATTTTATTACCCTTCTATATTCTCTATGGGACAAAGCCCCTATTTTTGATAATCAAGAGACATCTGATGTATGTAATAAACTCTTTACGGCAGCAAAAAACCGGCTGGAAAATCCTTCATAAAAAACTTCCCCCAAACCTGCGGATATTCGGGGTGTGGGAATATTTGGGAACGAGTTTAAAAAGGTCTTCGGTTTTGCCTTCTTTCATTTTTAAATAACCCAGAGCTGCGCAGCTTGCGCCCGAGGGAAAATTTTTGTCCGCTACAATCACTTCGCCTTTAATTTTTTTCAGCGTTTTTTCCATCTGCTTGGCGGTTATCACAAAATCTTCGGTCTTGCGGAAAAGCTTTTTCCCGTCAGATGTAAAAACCGCCATATTATATTCGTCGGATTTGGCATCCATGAGAGAAATGATTGTGGCTTTGTGCCCCACAAACTGCCAGGCAATGGCTTCAAGCGCTGAAATTGCAACAATCGGGATTTTTAAAACTTGAGCCAAGGTCTTGGCGCATGCCAAAGCTCCCCTTAACCCTGAATAAGACCCCGGGCCAATCACAACAGAAATCGCTTCCAGGTTTTTTTTATCGAAACTCACTCGCGAAAAAATATCCTTAATGAAAAAAACCAGGGCTTCGCTGCCAAGGTCTTTGCCTTTCAAAGAACACTCCGCTATAGCGGATAAATCTTCATTCAGCGCTACGCTAATATATTTCGATGCTGTACTAATGCCTAATATATACATAAAATAATTACCAAATCCCAATTAATCAATGACAAATAAATGTCCAATACCCAAATCTCAAATTTTTAAATTGTTATTTTTCTTTTGTTTTCTGATAGGGTTTCGATTTTTATTTTCCGGGCTTTGGGAGGAAGGTTTTTCCCCAGCCGCTCGGCCCATTCAATGGCCACAATCCCGCCTTTTTCATAATATTCTTCTATTCCCAAGTCTTCTATACTCTTTTCATCTTCCAAACGGTACAAATCAATATGGAATAAGGGTATTTTCCCCGGATACTCGTTCACAATAATAAAAGAAGGAGAAGTTGCTTTGTGTTTTAGGTTAAGCCCCTCTGCCAATCCTTGGATAAAAGTTGTTTTCCCTGCTCCCAAATCCGCAAAAAAAAGCAAAATATCCTTGGGTTTTAATTTTTTAGCAAGCTTTTTTGCCAAAGCTTGGGTTTCTTTAGCGCTCGATGTAACATAAGCTACCATTTTTCATAATCATCCCCGTAGGATTCCTGGATATTGCCAAATCCCGGGAGATCATTATCGTAATGGTCGCCTTCTTCCTTGGCCTTTTCATCATGTAGCTGCGCAATCGTCTTCTCTATCGTGGGATGCACTACATTCGGGGCAATTTCCTTAAATGGCTTTAAGACAAATAAGCGCTCATGCATCAAAGGATGCGGAATCGATAAATCATCCTCGCTCATAACTAAATCTCCAAAAATTAAGATATCTATATCAATCGTGCGCGGACCCCATTCTATCTCGCGTTCCCTACCCAGCGTTGATTCAATCTCATGGATCGCATCCAGCAATTGATGCGGCGCCAGTGTAGTTTCAACTTCAACCACGGCATTTACATATGGCGCTTGCCGCGGCCCCCCTTGGGCTTGGCTCTCATAATTAGTCGAGCGGCGCACCACTTTTATCTTATCCGCCTTGTCCAATAAATAAACCGCTTGTTCAATGTATTCTTCCCTCTCCCCCACATTTGAGCCTAATGCTAGAAAAACCCGGCCTTTTTTTGAAGATTTTTTCGCGGTTTTTTTCGAAGCTTTTATAACCGCTTTTTTTTGTGGCTTCTTTTTCTCTTTAGTTTTTTTCTTTTTCATGATCTTTTCCCTCCTTAAGAATCCGATCCAATACCAAAAGTGCTTTTTTTACTGGGCCAACATCATGCACGCGCACAATACTTGCTCCCTGTCCCACCGCCCAAACTACGCTGGCAAGTGTTCCTTCCAAACGCCCAGCAACCGGGGCATTAAGGATCTGGCCGATAAAAGACTTGCGGGAAACTCCAATCATAATCGGATGCTGTAATTCTTTAAACCGGCTTAAATGCGCTAATATTTCAAGGTTATGTTCCAGGGTTTTTCCAAACCCAATCCCCGGATCAATAATAATACGGTTATGCAGTATACCAGCATCTTTTGCAATTGCAATACTTTCCCTTACAGCAGACAAAACTTCTGCCACCACATCCTTATAAACCGGGTTTTGCTGCATATTTTCCGGATTTCCGCGGCTATGCATTAAGCAAATCAACACTTTAAAATCAGCCGCAACTTTTGCCATCTTCTTATCAAATTTTAAGCCCGAAACATCATTGATAAAATTGGCGCCCGCCTTCAGGGCAGCTTCTGCCACTTTAGATTTTCGCGTATCAATAGAAATATAGCCTTTAAATATCTTGCGGATCTCTGAAATAACCGGGGCAACTCTCCCTATTTCCTCTCCCTCTCCTATTTCTCCTGCTCCGGGCCGGGTTGATTCCCCTCCCACATCAATAATATCCGCGCCTTCTTCTATCATTTTCTGCGCCTGCTCCGCGGCTTTCTCCAAGGAGAAAAACTTTCCACCGTCCGAAAAAGAATCCGGCGTAACATTGAGGATACCCATAATATAAGTACGATCCGAAAAAAGCATAACTTATCCTAAATTTTGCGTGAAGTTAGGCGGATAAAACGGCTGCTTTGCAGGGTAATCTTGTACTGGTCATTGATGCGCAGCCCCACCACCCAGATAATCTCATTTTTGGATAAAACCAGGGGGATTGCATCTCTTTGATCCTGGGGAATTTTTTCATCCACAAAAAAATCCTGCAGCTTCTTGGTCCCCCAAATCCCCAGCGGGCGAAAACTATCGCCTTCGCGGCGGTTGCGGATAACCAGCTCATCCCCAATCCTCCAGCCATCCAAAACCACAGTATAAGGGTCTTCGCTTTTTACGCTTTTAACCTGGCGCGCTTCCCATTCCGCCTCAATCTCCAGCCCTAATTCTTTTATTTTTATTGCGCCTGGAACCTTGAGGCAATATTCAAAAGGCATAACTTGCTTTTGGCGTGTTTTGCCCTGGCTCACAACCAATTTTCCTCGGTCAATTAAAGCAAAAATCCCGGCTGGCAGGTTAATTTCTTTTTTCTCGGTTTCGGTTAAAAGCCCTAAAATATCTTTTATATGCACAAAAGCAATCCCGGTTAAATCCCCTTTAACGCGCTCAATTGCTGCGCGCAAAATATGGCCCTGCAGGGCGGGATCCTGGTTCTTGAGCTTTTCCGCAGAAAGGCACAGGTAATTTTTCTTTTCTTCCAAAATGATCTCTGCCAAGAGCTCCTGGGTTCGCTGGTTCAAGAATATATAATCGCTGGTTAAGAGGCCAATGCTTTGGACTAGAGATTCTTTTATCTTAGGATTAAAAATTTTCAATTGCGGAATCAGCTTCAAACGGATGCGGTTGCGCAAATAGCGCGTTTCGTAATTGGTATAATCCACGCGCGGAATAAGTTTTTTAGAAGCGCAGTATTTTTCGATCTCATCGCGCCAAGTATCAATCAAAGGCCGGATAATTTTCCCTCTTTTGGGCGGGATGCCCATCATTCCTTTGGCCCCGGATCCGCGCATTAAATGCATGAGAAAAGTTTCGATATTATCATCCGCAGTATGGCCGACCGCAATTTTGGAAGCCCCCAAGCGGCTGGCCAAGTTTTCAAAAAAGTTATAGCGCAGCATGCGGGCCGCTTCTTCGATCCCGTATTTATTCTGCTCCGCAAAAGCTTTTACATCCTGGCGCTCTACCACCACTGGAATATTGCGGCTGCGGGCAAAATTCACCACGAAATTTTCATCCTGGTCAGCGCAGCTGCCCCGCAAAGCATGGTTGAGATGCGCAATATGCAGGGAAATTTGTAATTCTTGTTTCAAAGCATCCAAAACATTAACCAAGGTCAAAGAATCCGCACCCCCCGAAAGCCCCACCACTACCAAATCCCCCGGGGAAAGCATTTTGTGTTCTTTGATTGTGTTTAAAATTTGCTCTTCTAACATAAACTAAACCAGCTTTTGCGCCCAGTCCCCAATTAAAAATAGCTTAAAGGTCCGACCCTTTAAAGCCAAATAAGTATATTTGAAGCTCCTAAACCAGAAAAACAGAAAGAGGATAAAAGAAAAAATCCCCGCCACTCCAAACCAGCCCAAAAAAAACATCGCCGACCGCAACAAAACCAAGGCCAGCAAAAACTCCATCCAATAAAAAAAAGCCTGAGCTGCATGGCGCGCCTCAAAATTACTCATGCGCCAATTGGTCAAAACCACCAAAAAGCACGGAAAAAACAAAAGATAAGATAATGCTGCTAAAGACTTATTTACTTGTTTCATAATTTTTCATTTTTGGCTGGGGGCAGATTCGAACTGCCGACACAACGGGTATGAGCCGTTTGCTCTAACCAGCTGAGCTACCCAGCCATAACTTTCCCCGCAAACGCTTGAAAAACAAGGAATTGGGGGAAAAATAGCTCTATTTTCCTCGAAAACAGATACTATCATACCCAAAAAAATATTGCAATGCAAAAGCCTTTCTGTTACACTTTAAACGCTGAATAATTCTTCACAGGGAGGGAAAATCGTGCCGCAAGACAAAGTCAAAATCATGGTAGTAGATGATGAACCCTCGGTTCTAGAATCCTTTAAAATGATCCTGCAAATAAAAGATTACGAAGTAGAAACCTTTGCTGACGGGCCTTCGGCCATAAACTCCCTGGAATCCGGCAAATTTGACCTGGCGTTTATTGACCTTAAATTGCCGGGCATGGACGGGATCGAAATCTTAAAGAACTTAAAGCAAAAAGACCCTTCCCTTGAATGCGTTATTGTTACAGCTTATGCCACCGAATCTTCCCACTCCAATGCCATTACCCTTGGTGCTTTGGAATATTTGAGAAAACCCTTTTTAATGGAAGAAATTTACGAATTAGTTGAAAGAGCCCTGCGCCGCCGCCGCAGCAAAACCACCAAAGGCACCCCCTCTGAAGGACCGGGCAACATACATTAGGGAAAAATCCAAAATCCCAATTAGCAAATGACAAATAAATCATCCAATTCACAAATTTCTAATTGGATTATTGGTCATTGGGATTTTATTTGATATTTGGATTTGGTTAATTGGGATTTATATGCTCAGCATTGCGTCAACTGCTCTTTTAGCCCTGACAGCTATTTCCTGCGGGACAGTAACAATTGTTTTTTCTTCTTCCAGCGACCAGATGACTTTTTCCAGGGTAATTTTTCGCATATTCGGACAAGTGGCAAGTTCTGTGGCTGGATAGAAAATTTTATCCGGGGCAATTTTTTTCAAAGCATAAAGCATATTGATCTCTGTCGCAATAATAAATTCTTTTGCTTCTGCTTTTTGGACAAATTTTATCATACCTCCAGTGGATAAAACTTCGTCTGCTTGCGCAATAACTTCCGGCCGGCATTCCGGATGAACCAAAACCTTAGCCTTGGGATGATTGGCCTTTGCTACTTCTAAATATTCCGGCAAAATTCTAGCGTGGGTGGGACAATAACCATTCCATAAAATAAATTTTTTATCCGGACATTTGCTCTGCGTATACATCCCCAAATATTTATCCGGCACAAAAATTATTTCATCAGTATCTTTGATCGAATTAACTACATCAACTGAATTGGCCGAGGTGCAGCAAATATCAGATTCTGCTTTAACTTCGGCCGAACTATTTACATAGCAAACTACTTTGGATTTTGGACCGTGCCTGTCGGCAGGCAGGTTTTGGATTTTGAGCTTGCGCAGATCATCTGCGGTGATCATATCTGCCATAGGGCATCCGGCAGTTATATCTGGGAGAATGACTTTTTTAGAAGGGGAAGCAAGCACCGCGGTTTCTGCCATAAAATGCACGCCGCAAAACAAAATAATATCAGCCTTAGTTTTAGAAGCTTTGATCGAAAGACCGAGAGAATCCCCGGTAAAATCCGCAATATCTTGGATCTCTGGATTCTGGTAGTTATGCGCCAAAATTACAGCGTTTTTTTTCTTCTTTAGTTCAATAATTTTATCTTTTAGATTAAGCATAAAAGGAAATTTTAACACAATTTTTGTTATAATACTCGGATTGCGGGCCTTTAGCTCAAGGGTAGAGCACTCGGCTCATAACCGATTGGTTGTAGGTTCGAATCCTACAAGGCCCATAAAATATTGCGAAAGCAATATTTTTCTTGCTACTTATTGCTTATTACTTGTTTCTTAATAAGTCCCCCTTGTCTTTCGCAATATTTAAGAAATAAGTAACAAGAAATAAGAAAAAAGAAGGAAAAAAGCTTTGTTTACTGATTTTAAAGATAAAGAAATCTACAAAAAGGCAAAAGAGTTATATTCTTTAGTAAACAATTGCCTTAATACCAATGTTCCCCGACCATTAAAAGACCAAATATTAAGGGCAGTCATCTCGATTATCTTAAATTTTTCTGAAGGTTATGGCAGATTTACAAAAAACGATAAAAAGCATTTCTATATTACAGCAAGGGCTTCTTTAAATGAAACGGCAACTTGTTTTGATCTTATTTTATTGCATTCAAATCCTGGAGAAGAAACAATAGAAAAATTCAATAGCATAGTAGAAGAATTATCAAAAATGTTCTCCGGCTTGATAAATTCACAGAAGTAATTATTTTTACTTCCATTATTTTTTAGCATAAGACAAATGTTCTAATACATGTTGTCTTTTTGTTCTAATACAGTTAAAAAATCTGGGAGTTTTTTAGTATTTATACTGATTCTAATTTTGCCAAACTATCGCAAACAGGATCCGACTTTGCTTTAAATATTAATGGGGAGTCTACCTCGCTCTTGTATTTATAAATGTTTTGGAATAGTAAATCTAAAAAAATCTTCAAGTCATCAAATACAGCATATATAAATTTCAAAGGAGATATAGATATTTTATTCTCGTCTTCATCTTTATCATACCAATATTTTACATTATATTTTTTTCCGTCTTTTGATTTTAAGTAGTCAAATAAGCCATTTTCCAAGCCTATATCATAGGTAATATACCTGCTCTTATCAACACTAGTAAGCAGAGAAGGAATTCTAGGTCGATGAGCGATTAAATTTCTCAAAGGGAAAAATATTTCAATAAAATTGTGCTTTTCTTGAATAAATTCATGGAGATCGTTATGCTCATTAGTTTCTGAAAAAAATTTACAAAGAACGCTATTTTTAATCCTATATTCATTTAACTTTACTCTTTTGGGATCATCATATTTGATATCATAATATTTAACAAGAAACCAAGCTAGATTATCAAAAAGCGAACACATTAAAATAAAAAAATAGTTCAAATAATAAACGCTATCAACTATAGCATTATATTCATTCTGTTTCTCATAAAATAAGATTTCAATCTTATCCCTTGTCTCAATAAGAAACGATAAAATATTTCTAATGCCCCATCCAATTTCTACCGGTAATTTTTTATAAGTTGATCTATTCTTATCAAAAATAAGGTTGAGATTTTTGGAAAAATGGAAGGGCGCCCTGCTCATAACAGACTCCTTAACAGAAGCAAATTGAGCTGCACCAAACCTAACATCGTTAGCATGAAGCAAAGCCCGCACTAATCTTAGCGCTTTCAAAGGCGGGATTATCTGTGTATTCCTATGTTGGCCTCTTTTTTGTTCT
Source organism: uncultured bacterium (assembly GCA_964528395.1). GTDB lineage: Bacteria > Margulisbacteria > WOR-1 > CAZGTC01 > CAZGTC01 > CAZGTC01. The sequence continues at coordinate 65,197 of CAZGTC010000001.1, read as the reverse complement.
TTAAGAAGCGATTTAAAATGTTTATCAGCGGAAACATAATAATCCGCTGATAAATTCTTAGCAATTTTATATTGTAATACAAATTCTTTTTCAGGTATTTTATCAATTTTTCCCCAGACCGGTTCTTCAATACGATAAGAAGGAAGAGAGCTTTTAATTCCTTTAATATTATAAAAAAATATCTCTTCATCTTTAATTACATAATTGATGCTGCCTATCTCCAATATTTTATTACTAACAGATTTAATATTTATCTTGTTTAGTATATTAGTTAAATAAATTAATAAATCTATTGGCCCATTATTTACATTATTTTCAAACAACAGCTCATCAATAACAAAAAAAATATGGTTTTGTTTTTGATCTTCCAATATATTTATTCTTCTCTTCGTCAGCCCAAAAATCGATGTAAAATAATCTTTTTCTTATTACTTATTTCTTATTGCTTATTACTTCATTATAGTCTTGCACTAATCATTAAAAACAGCGGGATTTCATCTCGAGCGCGATCTTCCATTTTTTTGGTTTTGCCAGCCAAACTCTGGCGGTGCGAACTCCATTCTTCCAAATTCTCCACGCAAAACCCCGCCCCAGCCAAAGCCTTAAAATAATTTTCTAGCGGCCGGTGAAAGCTGATCGTCATGGTTTTTGGATCCGCCCCGGGATGCATCCTTATGGGAATTTTCTGGGGAGAAAGGTAACTGTCGATGCGGCGGTACTGCAGCTTCCTTTTTTCGTCAATCCCCCACCCGCTCTGCCGGGGAATGCGGAAGCAGGGGTGATTCATGACCAGAAGAAAAGATCCTCCGGGTTTTAAAACTCTCTTTATCTCTTGAAAAACCGGCTCAATCGGATCCATATTTTGGATCGCCAAGATGCAAACCGCAGCATCAAAAGATTGGGATTTTAAATTTATCATTTTATCCGCAGCTGCCACAAAATAGTCTGCTTTAGGAGTTCTTTGCCGAGCTAAGCGAATGAGGTTTTCCGCAGCATCTACGCCCGTTGCAGAAAACCCCTCCTTAAATAATTGGCGGCAAAAAGCCCCTTGGCCACAGGCAATATCCAGGACTTTTTTGGCTTTTTTATTTTTCAGAATATCCAAAACCCGCGGGAAAATTATTGACTGGTGAAAGTTCGAACCTTTTTCTCCCACTAAGCCATCGTACCATTTTGCCACTTTATTCCAATTAGTATGCCTATGCTGCATAGGAGGTAATTTTAACACGGAAAAACCAAAAAACTGCTATAATAAATTTATGCCGCAAATGAGTATGGGATTGGGGAAAATAGGCTTTGACCAGGTGAAAATATCCAAAAACCTCTTTACCGAACCTTCCCTTATTTTTCTTATTCTTTCAAACCTGATAACTATGGCTGCTGCGATTTTCCAGCACTGGAATGTCAATGACCTAATGCTGGCTTATTGGGGACAAAGCGTAATTATCGGGCTGGCAAGTTTCATAAAAATACTAACCCTAAAAAATTTTGACTCCAGCGGCATGACCATGAACGGCAAAATAATTGATGTTAGCTCCGCGGCCAAAAATACTGCGGCTTTTTTCTTTCTGATACATTACGGCATCTTTCACTTAGTTTATGGTATGTTCTTAATATCTTTTTCAGCCGCAGGATCAAGCTCATCGATCAATTTTTTAAGCATTTTTAGCATTTGGGGCTTGTTTTTTATAAATCACTTCATATCTTTAATCAGCCATTGGCCCAAAGAAAGGGAAACAAAACAAAATCTGGGAAAAATGATGTTTTTTCCATATTTTCGCATTATTCCCATGCATTTAACGATTATCTTCGGAGGGGCGGCCGGACTTTTGCATAAAAGCTTGGCAATCCTAATTTTTATGGGGTTAAAAACTTTTGCCGATCTTGCTATGCACCTGGTTGAGCACCAAAAAACTTAAAAGAACTTTTCGCTTAGATTCATGGTAAAATAAAGTTAAGGAGAAAACATGTCAAAACTTGATGATCTCATGAAACAAATTGAAACTTTCGAAGCCACGATTGCCAAACTGCAAAATAATGTTGCTCTTTTTAAGCAGAAAATCCAAGACAACGTAAAAAAATACGGCCCTGACCCAGATAAATGGCCCTCCAAAGATTAAAATAATAAAAGAGGTGTTTAAATGACTAAAAAAGAAAATTTAACTAAAGAAGGGAAAAAACAATTATCAAGGCTTATCATAGCAACAGAAAAAGTCTTCAAAAAAAACTCAAAAGAGTATAAAACTATCATAAAAAAACACGCTGGAGCTTGGAAAGAACTTGCTAATAAATGAAAAAGGAATTTCTGAAGCTAGAAAAAGTAATTGATTTACACGATAAAATCATCGAAGAATTTGGAGGATTAAAAGGATTAATAAGCGTAGAATCTCTAGATGCTGCCCTCAATAAACCATTTACAGGCCTATCCAATGGGATAGAATTCTTTCCGGATTTATTTGATAAAGCAGCTGCTCTATTAGAAGGTATTATTAGGCTACATCCTTTCGTCGATGGTAATAAAAGAACCGCAGCAATATTGACAAAATTATTTTTAGTAGAAAACTGGTATATTTGGGAATTTAAAGACAGAGAAATTGTAGATTTTGTAATTAATATCGCCCAAAACAAACTAGCCTTCCAAAAAATAAAACAATGGATAATTGAAAGAATTATACTTGCGTGAACTTAATCTATCTTTTAAGCCTGGGTTGCCCAAAAAACCTAACTGATTCTGAAGCAGTTTTGGGAATATTATTGACCAATGGTTTTAGTTTAACCACAAATCCTAAGCTCGCAGAAATTATTCTCATCAATACTTGCGCATTTTTAAAATCTTCGGTTGCAGAATCCATTCAAACCATAAAAAAATACAGCCAATACAAAAAAACCGGCTGTTGTAAAATTTTGGCAGTTATCGGCTGCCTGCCCAAGCGTGAAAAAAAACCTCCTCTAAAAGAAATTGATGTTTGGCTAGGGTGTAATCAATTAGAACAGATATTAGACCTCCTAAAAAATCCCAATGTCAAAATCCAAAATCCAAATAAAATCCCAATTACTAAATCCCAAGCTAAGTCCGGAGCCATACTATTTTCTCATAATATTCCGCGTTTAAAACTTACCCCACCCCACACTGCCTATGTCAAAATCGCGGATGGGTGCAATAACCGCTGTTCTTATTGTTTAATTCCCTCAATCCGCGGGAATTATCATAGCCGGCCATTAGTCGATGTCATCGCTGAAGTAAAACAATTAGCTAAACAAGGGGTAAAAGAAATCATTTTTGTTGCCCAAGACACGACCCAGCATCCAAAATTTGTTGAATTACTGCGAAAAACTTGCCAAATCCCAGCCATAAAATGGATCCGCATCATGTACACCCACCCCAAACATATTACCCCGGAATTGATAAAAATCATGGCAAAAGAGAAGAAAATCGTTAAGTATCTTGACTTGCCAATCCAGCATATATGTGATAACATTTTATCGAAAATGGGCCGTAAAACGCCCAAAAATAAGCTCATCCGGCTCATTCAAAAAATTAGGAGGGAAATACCAGGCATAGTTCTTCGGACTTCTTTAATTGTCGGGTTCCCAGGGGAAACGCAAAAAGATTTTGAAGAACTTTTTAATTTTGTTAAAGAGACGAAGTTTGAAAGATTGGGTGTTTTTGAATATTCTCGAGAAGCTGGCACGCTGGCAAATAAGATGAGGGGACAGGTTCCAGCTCCATTAAAGAGAAAAAGATTAAGAACCTTAATGAGTTTACAAAAATCGGTTTCAGAAGAGAAAAACAAGAAAATGATCGGGAAAATAATCGAAGTTTTAATAGATAAAGTCACTCCTAAAGGCAGCGTGGGCCGGTCATATATGGATGCTCCAGAAATCGATGGTTCGGTTATAATAACTGGCAAAAAAATAAACCCAGGAGAAATCATAAAAGCCAAGGTTCTAGCTGCCTTGCCTTATGACCTTCTCGCCCGACCGGTTACTTGAACCTGCCCAATCTCATAACGATTCTAAGAATTGTTTTTATCCCCCTCTTAATCGTCTCTTTATTTAAATTTGATCCTGGCATATCTTTGGCCATTTTTTTGGCCATTGCGCTTTCGGACATCCTCGACGGGTTTTTAGCCCGCTATCTGAAATGCGAAAGCTCCTTGGGAAAATTTTTGGACCCTTTGGCCGATAAATTGCTGGTGATTAGCTGCCTTGTGGCTTTAATTCTTAAAAGCCAGGCGCCAATCGCCGCGGTTCTTTTAATTATCGGCCGGGAAATCTTAATAACCGGATACCGCATGGCTAAAGGCAGAAAAAACCGGGTAATTGCTGCAGACAGCTGGGGAAAATTAAAAACTTTTTCCCAAGTCTTGGCAATTAGCGCATATATTTTGAATTTAGTTTTTGCAGCAACCCTGCTCTGGATGGCTTGCATCTTGACTTTGGTTTCGGGCGCGGAAATTATAATAAAAGTAGAAAAAAATGGCTGAAGAAAAAATAAAAACAACGGAAATAAAATTAGAAACCTTTTTTGACCAAATGCTGTCAATTATCGGAAAAATTACCGACCAGCAAATTGCAGATATTTTAATCCATGATAATTTAACCATTGCTGTGGCTGAATCTTTGACCGGCGGGATGATTTCTAGCCGCTTATCTTCGCCTCCCGGGGCCTCGGAATATTTTATCGGCAGTGCGGTCTGCTATCACAACCGCATAAAAATTATGGAAGCCAATGTTCCCCCAGCTGTGATCTCGAAATTCGGCCCGGTCAGCCGCGAAACCGCGGTTGCCATGGCTGAAGGCATCCGCCAAAGGTTCAAAACCAATCTTGGCTTGTCTGCTACCGGCGCGGCTGGTCCTGACCCGCTCTTAAGGGCGCAGCCAGGAACAGTATTTATAGCTTTTTCAAACGAAAAAGGCACGCAGGCTAAAGAACTGCACCTGAACGGCAGCCGCAGCGAAATAAGAGAAAATGCCGCACAAACAGCTCTCGGTTTTCTCTGGCTCAATTTAGGAGGGAAAATTAACTAATAACCTATAACTTATAACTCATAACTTATGACTTGTTAATTATTAAAGGAGGAAAATGAATCATGGTAACTGATCAAAAAAATAAAGCTTTGGGCTTGGCTATATCGCAAATTGAAAAAAATTGGGGTAAAGGTTCGATCATGAAAATGGGCGAAGCTTCAAAAATGAAGGTCGAAGCTGTTTCAACTGGCTGCTTGTCCCTGGATTTAGCATTGGGAGTAGGCGGGCTGCCGCGCGGAAGAATCGTTGAGATTTTTGGACCCGAGGCTGGAGGAAAAACAACGGTCACGCTGCTCGCTATTGCTGAAGTGCAAAGAAGCGGGGGCACAGCTGCTTTTATTGATGCGGAACATTCAATGGACCCGGTTTATGCCAGCAAATTGGGAGTAAATATTGATGACCTCTTGATTTCCCAGCCAGATTACGGGGAACAAGCATTGGAAATTACCGAGACCCTGGTGCGCTCTGGAGCCATTGATATTATTGTTATTGACTCTGTGGCAGCACTGGTTCCCAAGGCTGAAATTGAAGGCGAAATGGGCGAAGCCAGGATCGGTTTGCAAGCCCGGCTCATGTCACAAGCCTTGAGGAAATTAACTGCTGTAGTTAATAAATCCAAAAGCATCGTAGTATTCGTCAACCAATTAAGGGAAAAAGTCGGGATCATGTTCGGCAACCCCGAAATCACCCCTGGAGGCCGGGCGCTAAAATTTTATTCTTCTGTCAGGTTGGAAGTTAGGCCGATTGAAAAAATCCGCGAAGGCACCCTGATTATTGGGGCGCGGGTAAATGTAAAAGTGGTAAAAAACAAGGTTGCCCCGCCCTTTAAAAGCGCGGAATTCCTCCTTAAATACGGGGAAGGCATTTCCAAATATGTTGACTTGGTAGAGGTTGCATCAAATTTGAACTTCATTGAAAAAGTCGGGGCCTGGTACTCCTACGAAGGAAAAAAGATCGGGCAGGGACTGGAAAACGCGCAAAAATATTTAGAAGAAAATCCAACCCTATTCAGCGAAATTTTGGACAAGGTCAAAAAACACATCAAAGAGCAAAAGCCTAAAAAAATAAACGATGTTTCAGAAGAAGAAGAAAAAGAAAAAAATGATGATGATGAAAAGGAAAAAAGCAAAAAAGAAGAACCAAAAAAAAGCAATAGAAAGGAAAATTAAACATGAATATCAGCATCGCAGTAGTTTTGTTTTTATTGGTCGCGGTTGTTTTTATTTTAGGGATCGCATTCATATATCTCAAGCGCAGTACCCTTGACCAAAAAGTAAAAGTAGCAGAAGAAACTGCCAAAAGGCTGGTAAAAGAAGCGGAAAGAGAAGCCGAGGCTAAGAAAAAAGAAGCCCTGATTGAGGCCAAGGACCAGTCGCTTAGAATGCGCCAGGAAATAGAGCGGGAATCTAAAGAAAGAAAATCCGAATTAATGAACATGGAAAAAAGGCTCCTTATTAAAGAAGAAAAAATGGAAGAAAGGGAAAAAGCCCTGCTGGAAAAAGCCAATGCCATAAAAGACAAGCTTTTACAGGTCGACCAAATGCAAAGCCAGCTGGAAAAAATTCGGGGGGAGCATATCCAAAAGCTGGAAAAAATTTCAGAATTGTCGCGCGAGGACGCCAAAAAAATTCTTTTGGATAATATAGAGAAAGAATTGGATGCCGAAGCTGCAGTTGCCATTAAGCGCAATGAAGAAAAAATCAAGCAGGAATCTGAAAAAAAAGCCAAAGAAATCCTCTCGAGCGCTATCCAGCGCTGCGTTACTGACCACGTGGTAGAAACAACTACTTCCACTGTTGAAATTCCTTCGGATGACATGAAAGGCCGCATTATCGGCCGGGAAGGACGCAATATCCGGGTATTTGAAACCTTAACCGGCTGCGACCTTGTGGTAGATGATTCGCCGGAAATTGTAACCGTATCCGGGTTCAGCCCTTTACGCCGGGAATTGGCGCGCATGACCCTGCAAAAATTAATCGTGGACGGCCGCATCCATCCATCGCGCGTTGAAGAAATGTACAAAAAAGCCGAGCAGGAAATGAAAAACCGCATCTGGGAACTTGGCGAACAAGCTGCTCTAGATGCTGGAGTGCACAATCTTCCGCCCGCCATTATCCAGCTCTTGGGGCGCCTGCGCTTCCGCACCAGCTACGGGCAAAACGTCCTCCAGCACTCGATTGAAGTCGCCCATCTTTCCGGCATGCTGGCCGATGAATTAAATGTCAATGTGCGGCTGGCAAGAAGAGCCGGTCTTTTGCATGATATCGGAAAAGCCATTGACCAAGAAACCGAAGGCACCCACCCCAAACTCGGCGCAACTTTTGCCCAGAAAGTGGGAGAATCTCCAGAGGTTGTGCATGCGATTTTAGCCCACCATTTTGACGAGCAGCCCCGCACCATTGAAGCAGTTTTAGTTGCAGTTGCGGATGCAATTTCTGCCTCCCGCCCCGGCGCCAGGAGAGATACCTTGGAAGCTTATGTAAAACGCTTAGAAAAGCTGGAAAACGTGGCCAAAGGCTTTGAAGGCGTAGAAAAATGCTTTGCCATCCAAGCGGGCCGGGAAGTGCGCGTAATTGTCCAGCCAGAAAAAATAAATGACGATGCTGCAATCAAGCTTGCGCACGACATTGCCCGAAAAATTGAATCAGAACTGGAGTATCCGGGAGAAGTAAAGGTTACGGTTATCCGCGAAACCCGGTCTACCGAGGTTGCAAAATAATGAAAGTACTTTTTATCGGGGACATCATCGGGCATTTGGGCCGGCAAATCGTTAAAGAGCTTTTGCCGGAGATAAAAAAAGAAGAGCAAATTGACCTTGCCATTGCCAATGCAGAAAATGCTGCCAGCGGCTATGGATTAACTGAAAAGGTCTACCATGAACTGCTCGACGAATGCCAGATCGATGTATTGACCTCGGGCAACCATATCTGGGACAAAAAAGAATTTATAAATCTTTTAAAAGATAAGGACAAAACCCCCCGCCTGATCCGGCCAGCCAATTACCCTTCCCGCGCCCCGGGCCAGGATCGATTAATTGTTGAAACCCGCGCAGGAAAAATTGCGGTATTAAATCTTTTAGGCCGCACTTTTATGCCGCCCATGGATTGCCCTTTCCAAACCGCGGAAAAAATTTTGGACGAGGTTTCCTCCATTACAAAAAATATTTTAATTGATGTCCATGCCGAAGCCTCTTCGGAAAAATCCGCGCTGGCCTGGTTCTTGGACGGCCGGGTCTCTGCCATTATTGGGACTCACACGCACGTGCAAACTGCAGATGAGCAGATTTTTCCCCAAGGGACCGCATTTATCACGGATGTAGGCATGGTTGGATCAAAAGATTCAGTTATTGGCATGCAAAAAGAAGAAATTATTGAGCGCTTTTTATCGCAAATCCCGGTTAAATTCACGGTCATGAAAAAAGGCCGCCGGATTTTCAATGCCGTAGTTGTTGATATAGATGCAAAAAGCGGGAAAGCTAATCAGATCAAACGCATCAACATTAACCTCCCCGCTAAAGAAGAAAATAAGTAAGCTACTCTTTTATAATTGCGCTGGCTGGGCAAACATTTACGCAATTTCCACAATCTGTGCAAAGATCCGCACTAATAATATATTTTGGATCCCCTTCGCTGATCGCATCCACCGGGCATTCGGGCTTGCAAACCCCGCAAGCTAAGCAATCATCCGTAATCTTATGCGCCATTTCTTTCACTCCCTTCCAAAATTTTAATTCGGGAAAATCGTACCGGGCTGTATATTATAACCCAAGATAAAATCCGCAGCACGCATTTTTTTGCGGTTTTCCGGCTGGACTTCTTCAACCATTAAACTTCCCTGTCCGCACGCCACCAAAAACCCCTCCCCTTTTTTCACTTCTAAAACCTGTCCCGCAATAGCGCCTTTATCTGGCAATAATTTAACTTTTAAAACCTTTAAAACTTTTTGATTATGATAAGTAAAGCTTCCTGGCCAGCGTGAAAAAGCTCGGATTTGGTTTTTTATTTCCAGCGCGCTTTTTTTCCAGTCAATAATGCCCATTTCTTTTCGGATAAGCGGGGCATAAGTGGCTTTTTTTTCATCCTGGGGAGTAAAAACTGCCCGGCCTTTTTCAATTTCGTCCAAAGCTTTTAGCATCAGCTTAGCCCCTAAGCCAAAAAGTTTATCTGAAGCTTCTTCCACTAAATCCTCTTCTCCTAATTTAATGGCATCCTGCAAAAGTATATCCCCGGTATCCAAGGTTTCAGCTATTTTCATAATAGTAGCGCCCAATTTTTTTTCTCCATGGAAAATTGCCCATTCAATCGGCGCAGCACCGCGGTATTTAGGCAAAAGCGAGGTATGCAAATTAATTGCCCCGTATTTGGGGATTTCCAATAATTCCTTGGGCAAGATTCTTCCATAAGCCACCACCACCATAAGATCAGGGTTAAGGCTCTTTATTAAAGAATAAAAAACCGGATCTTTTAATTTTTCCGGCTCAAAGCACGGCAAATTATTTTTAAGGGCTGATTCTTTGACTGGGGAAGGATTCTTTTTCAGTCCGCGGCCCGAGGGCTTATCCGGCTGGGTAATCACCGCCAAAACTTGATGCGGAGCTTGTAAAATTTTTTCCAAAACTAGGGCTGCGCATGCCGGGGTCCCAAAAAAAATAAGCTTCATTGGATCTCTCTGAAATTTTCCTGATTTTTTAAATGGGGATATTTGATATCTTCTTGGTTTTTCACCCGATCGATAAAAAGAACGCCTTCCAAATGGTCAATTTCATGCTGCAAAACCGTTGCTAAAAGCCCTTGGGCTTCGATTTCTTGCTTTGCGCCGTTCTTATCCCACCCCTCCACCAAAACATGCGCCGACCTTTCAACCGGAGCCTCAACTCCGGGCAGGCATAAGCACCCTTCGTTAAAAGTTTGCTTGCCGCTTTTTTTCAGGATTTTTGGATTGATAAAAACAATCGGATTATCGCCAATATCTACCACAATAAGTCTTATAAGCTTGCCCGCCTGCGGAGCAGCTAGTCCCACGCCCGGCGCCTTATACATGGTATCCAACATATCTTCCGCTAGTTTTTTTATTTCCGGGGTAACGCGGCGCACGGACTTGCTTTTTTTGCGCAGCAGCGGATTAGGATAATGCAATACTTCCAATTGGCTCATAATAAACTCCTGGGATCAACATCAATCATAATTCGAATTCCGTTTAATTTTACCATTTTTTGCATTGTTGCCGCAATTATTGAGTGCAATAAAGGTAAATCCTGGCTGGTTATAACTACTTGCCAGCGGAAAAGATTTTTTAGGCGGTGAATTGGGGCTGGCGAAGGACCTAGGATGCAAATTTTTTCTCCCTGTCCCAAAAGCCGCGCAAAATCCGAGCTGTTCTTTTCTAATTTCTCTTCATTTTCCCCGGAAAAAACCACGCGGACCATATGGGAAAAAGGCGGGAAATTAAGCATTTGGCGCTGCTTAATTTCTTCCTGCCAAAAAACCTCATAATTATGTTCCAGAAGCGACTTAATCACAAAGTGCTCGGGATTAAAAGTCTGCAAGATAACTGTCCCTGCATCTTTGTGCCGGCCAGAGCGGCCAACGGCCTGGGTTAAAATCTGGAAAGTATGCTCGCTGGAGCGAAAATCCGGGGAGTTTAAGGCAAAATCCGCGGAAAGAATCCCCACCAAGGCAATTTTTTCAAAATCAAAACCCTTGGCTACCATCTGTGTACCAATGAGAATATCTGCCTGGCCGCTGGCAAAACTTTGGTATAATTTTTCGCGCGCATCCCGCACTTCAAAGCTCTCGCGGTCAAAGCGCACGCTTTTGGCTTTGGGAAATAAGATTTTTAACTCGTCTTCAATCCTCTGCGTGCCCAAACCCAAATAACGGATATCCGTACCCTGGCAATTTGGGCACATCAGGGCTTGGGATTTTTTAAAAGAACAGCGCGGGCAATTCAAAGTTTTCCGCAAAGAATGAAAAGTTAGAAGAGCCTCGCAATGCGGGCATTTCAAAGGTTTTCCGCAGGTCCGGCAAAGGATAAAAGTATAATGCCCCCGCCGGCTGGTAAATAAAATGATTCTTTTTTTCTTTTCTAAGGCCTGGTACATGGCTTTTCGGAGCTGCCGGCTAAAAATCGTGCGGTTGCCTTTTTTTATTTCTTCGTGCATATCTACAACTTCGATCTTAGGCAGGGGCGTATCTTGCACCTTTTCCGGCAAAGCCAGAAGCTGGATTTCATTTTTTTTCGCGCGATAAAAAGTTTCAACCGATGGGGTAGCAGAACCTAAAACTAGAGGAATTTTTTCTCTTTGGGCCATATATTCTGCCACTGTGCGGCCATGGTAGCGCGGGCTTTGGTCTTGTTTATAGGATCCGTCAGATTCTTCATCCATAATGATAATGCCCAGGTTAGAAATTGGGGCAAAAAGCGCCAGGCGCGTGCCCAGGGCAATTCGCGCTTCGCCTTGTTTTAAACGCAGCCACTCTGTGCGGCGCTCGGTATCTTTCATATTGGAATGCAAAATTGCCAGCAAATTTCCAAAGCGCGCCTGGAATTTTTCCGCGATTGGCGAAGTTAAAATAATTTCCGGCACCAAAACAATCACGGATTTACCCTGCTTTAATACTTCTTCCACTAGGCGCAGGTAAACTTCGGTTTTTCCCGACCCTGCCACTCCCCACAGGAGAAAAACCTGGCTCTTTTTATCCTGTAAAGCTGCTTTAATTTTACCAATAGCTTTTTCCTGGGATGAAGTTAAGGTAAAAGCTGGCTGGGCCGCGAGGAGAAAATCTGATTTTTCGGCTGGGATTTTATTTTTTTTTACTAGGGCTGGGGGCAAAAATAGATCCAAGGCTTTAAAAAAAGAAGAAAAATAATATTCTGCTATCCAGTTTGCTAGATCAACTTCTCTTTTAGAAAAATAAAAGACATCGCTCAAAACCGCGGAAATAGGTTTAATTTTTGCGAACTGCGATTCATCTGCCAGATCAATAACAAAACCTTCCAATTCACGACTGCCAAAAGGTACTTTTACCCAAGACCCCACCCCAATTTTTTCTTTTAATTCCAGCGGGATCGAGTAATCATAAGCCTTATCCAATCCCGCGGAAACCCTGGATAAAATTACTTTTGCAAATTTTTGATTTGCCCTCATCCTAACTCCTTCAAACTTGAAGATTTATCTTATGCCGCCTTCTCCCTCAGGAGAAGGATCTCCTAAAATTTGTATTTTCATATTATAACCCAACGAATAACAAAATGTCCCTCTCCCAGCGTAGCGAGGGAGAGGGGTAGGGGTGAGGGTCATAAAACAAAGAGAGCTTTGCCTTTTTCAAACAAAGCTCCCTTTGATATAAAAACTAGAAGTACAATCTCAAGCCACTGTATAAGTTGGCACTCGTATTACTAAGAATATAAAATCGAGTAGCATTAGCATTGCCTTGGCTAACAGAAGAAAATGCAGCGGGCATAAGTTCTACTATGATAGATAGGTTTCTTGCAAACATATATTCTGCTCCAAGAAATCCCATAAGGCTTAAAGTAGAAGTAGTAGCATTAGCAGCCGTAATATTCGTATCCGTATAATAACTAGCTTGCGCTGCCCAATAAGCTTTTACTTCCCCAATTTTTGCCATAACCATCTCAAAACGACCCATAAATCCCATGGTTGATGCTCCAGCACCCAAGCTAGAATAGTTCAACCCAAATTCCATAGCCTGATCCTTATTTAGGCCAATTCTTAGCGTAGGGCTACCAGTAAAACCACCTGTCGTATTATTCAAAAAGGAATTCCCGCGCGCAGTTACTGCCATTTGTATATCTGACCTATCCGATGCAGCATAAGCCGGAGCAGCTGCAGGAGCAGTTGCTTTTGGCGCTGCCATAGCTACAGAAGCTACAATTAACAAAAGAGACAATAAAATTGCTATTTTTTTCATTTTATTTCACCTCCTCTCAAAAAAAGGTATCAAGGTATCAAGAGATCAAGTTTATCTGGATACCTAGATACCTAGAAACCTAGATCCCTTTCTTATTTAATTTTTCCAAGCCACTCCACCAGAAATACTCCAACCACCTGAAGAATCTGCAAAACCAAAGTATCCGTTGCCTCCAATTTCTAAATCTTTATTCAAATCATACCCATATCCAAGCATAACAGCTGAATGTTGTTGCCCCGGTGCCCCTAACATATTATAGATACCTGCCCTAAAATGGCTATTTTGCAGCCAAGCTTTATCATCTTCCACATATTTTACTTTTTTGTCTTTTCCTTTTCCAGTTACAATTTTTTTGAATTCTGCTTGCGGCGTAAATTCAAATCCAAAAGAATAATGCGGGCCTCCCCCTTGTGCAAACAGATCATAAATACCTGCATTAACAATTAAACCTTTTAAATTCCCTTGCGGCATCCAGGCAATTGCTGGACGGAAATTCATGCTTTCAGCAATCTGCCCACTAAAGGTTTTTGGAAAACCAGCAACATTATCATCTGGAAAAGATTGCGTAGTAGAAATTTGCCAAAACCTTTCAATATGCACGCCAAAATTAAATTCACTGGTTATCTTATATAAATAATCTAAATGCATTTGAGTATAAAATTGATTAAGTTTAAGGTTGTTCCAATATCCTTCCAATGTCCAAAAATTGAGCCCCATTCCCAAAGACATTTGATCCATGACCCCGCCTCCCGGCAAACGAAAACCAAATCCTGGGCTCAAAACAAAAGATCCCCCCCCGTTCCAAGTACCAGCCAAAGTCCATCCCCAATCATGATTAAGCTTTTGGGCAAAATTGAAACTATCATAATAAGTATTTCCTACCCTAGCTTTGCGATTAAAAAATCCTACATTATCCAAAACCGTACTGGTCCAAATAAATTGCTTTTCCCCATCTTTCCAATTATCCATTTGCCCTGCCCCAGCCCGATTCCAATATGCAATATTTGCATCATCTGCCACTGCCACAAAAACCCCGCCCATGCCCATGGGCCTAAAACCCCAGCAAGCCAGAACTGATGTAGAAAGAGAAATAATCAAGAGCAAACAGAGAAACAATCGAAAAAGCATAAAGAATCTCCTTTATTTCTTAAACTTCCTTAGCTTAACAAGAACGCGAAGAAATCTCAAGGGAAAAATAGAAAAACCCTCATCCTGATTACTCGTTATTAGCAATCTTTTCGCATGCAACCCTGCCTACCGGCAGGCAGGCTTCTCCCACAGGAGAAGGATTTAATTTTGAGCGAAAAATAGATAATCCCTCTCCTTTTAGGAGAGGGTAGTTTTAGAATTCGCTAACATATAAGAAAGATTAGGGTGAGGTTTGGGTGAGGACATAAAAAATAGACTTTTCACATCAAAAAAGATAGAATCTCAATCTATGGAAATTACATTTTATATCGGATCTCTGGCTGCTATTTTGACCACCGCTGCTTTTCTGCCGCAAGCAATTAAAGTTTATCAAACTAAGCACACAAAAGACCTGTCTTTGGCCATGCTGATTATGCTTTTTGCAGGCTTAATTTTGTGGACCACCTACGGCTTGATCTTAAAATCTCTGCCGATTATCGCCGCTAATTCCATTACCCTGTTTATAGACTTTTATTTGATCTGCGCGAAGATAAGGTATAAGTAAAATCTTTAAGTTTCTTAGTTTGTTTTTCTTTTTGTGCCCATTTTTTAATATTTGCCAAATTTATTCTGTTTTTTTCTGCAATCATAAGCGCCTGCTCAAAAGATTGTTTATCATTCCAATAAAAATAAGCTGCTAACCGGTCTTTTACACTGTCTGTTGGGGTAAGCATTTTTATAGTCCCTCTTCTAGTAGGCAATCTCTTTACTTTTTTTACCAGCTCTTTTCCAATCGCCAAAGGAGAAGGTATAAATTCAATAAAAAATTTACATTGCGGATTGGCAAAATAATTTTGGGGATTTAAATAAAATCCAATCTCTTCCATCGCAGCTTTAATCTTTTTACCTAGCAATTCAACTGCGCCTGAAACAAAATCAAGATCATGTGATAAATACTTGTTTTTAGTATAAATAGATACACAAGCACCTCCGGTAAGCACTGCATCAATTGAATATTGCTTAAGCTGTTGGCAAACAATTGCTGCTAAATCTTTTATTGAAATATTCTTATAAGATTTAATCATATTGGCTTTCCTGATCGACGCGGCCTGGTTCTTCCAACAAAAAGCGCTTCTTTTTCCTGTGTATTCATAAAATCAATTGATCTTTTTAGTAAAGCCTTCAATTCTGCTAAAAAAGGATACCTTGGATTAAATGAATATATTCTTGTTCTCCCCATCAATTTGCTGCATAAGACGCCCCCGTATTCCAACTTTTTTAATTGTTTTTGGATAGAGAGCAAATACTTATTAAGCCTCAAAGCTATCTCACGAGCATAAGCCTCTTTTTCCTCTA
Organism: uncultured bacterium; assembly: GCA_964528395.1. GTDB lineage: Bacteria > Margulisbacteria > WOR-1 > CAZGTC01 > CAZGTC01 > CAZGTC01. The sequence goes on along the minus strand of CAZGTC010000001.1, from coordinate 49,751 downwards.
AAATAATAAGAAGAATACATTCTTTGATTGGATTATCTAAGATTGCTTTTAACATATTAAAGAAAAGTATAGCAATAAATAGCAGAAAAAACAACGACTAATATTGTTAGTCATATGACTAACTAGTGCCCTAACAGCAAAAGCAGGCCCATCAGCCCCATGCCAAACACCAACACTATAAGCTGGACTAGCGAATGCTTTGCCTGGGTATTAAGCTTTAATTCTGGAATTAGATCCGAAGCCGCGATATAAATAAACGCCCCAGCTGTAAAAGGCACCAAAAAAGAAGAAATTTTTTGGAATTGAGAACTCAAAAGCAAAACCCCAACTGCTCCGGCCACAGAAGTTAAGGCTACCATAAAATTCATCATCAAAGCCTTTAATCGGCTATAGCCGCTATGCACCAACACCCCGAAATCCCCGATTTCTTGAGGAATCTCGTGCAAAACCACGGCCAAAGTCGTACTTATACCCAAAGGAATACTGACTAGAAAACTCCCGGCAATAATGGTGCCATCTAAAAAATTATGAAAAGCATCCCCCACCAAATTCATGGCAGCCAAAGGATGGGGATGGGTTTTGGAGGTGGGGATATGGCAATGCCGCCAGCAAATAATTTTTTCTAAGATGAAAAAAACCATAATCCCGGATAAAATGTTTAAACTTACTCCCAGAGAAAAACCGTTTTCCGCAGCTTCTGGAATGAGATGTAAAAAAGCCCCGCCCAAAAGAGTCCCTGCAGATAAGCTCACCAGAAAAAGCAGGATATTTTTTAGGTCTTTGATCCGAAAAACTACGGTGAAAATTCCAATTAAAGAAAATAAGCTGACAATCAAAACTGCAACCAGAGTATAAAGCCAGAGTATCATTTTTATTCTTATTCCTTACTACTTATTTCTTATTACTTTATCTATGCGTTGACAAGTAACGAAAGGCTCTCAAACACGCCTTGGCTCCGTCCCCAGCTGCAATAATAATCTGCTTATCCGGTACTTGTGTAACATCTCCAGCTGCAAAAATCCCAGGTTCCGAAGTTTCCATAAAACAATTTACGATAATTTCACCCTGATCATTTTTTTCCAAAAAATCAATAAATTTCGCATTAGGCACAAGGCCAATTTCCACAAAAATTCCCTCAACCACTAAGTCTCTAATTCCGCCTTTTTCTTCAATTTTTATGGCTTTAACAAACTTATCTCCTAAGATTTCCAATGTTTTCGTTTTGGTTAAAATTTCCATATTTTCTGCAGTTTTTACTTTTTCTATCATTACTGGATCGCCCTTCAAATCATCATTTACTGTAATCAAATAGACTTTTGCAGCAATCTTTATCATTTGTAAAGCTGCATCCAGGGCGGAATTGCCGCCGCCGATAATCGCCACATTTTTATCCGCAAACATCGGGCCATCGCAAGTTGCGCAGATGGCTACCCCTTTATTGCTAAATTTGGCTTCTCCTGGAACTCCCAAGCGCCGAGGATATTTGCCCGAAGCCAGTACAATCGTCTTAGTTTGAAGCTCCTCGTCTTTTGCAGTTTTTACTGTAAAAATACCAGCATTCTTTCCAACGGACTTAACCTCTTGCCCTTCTCGCAGATCAATTTTATAAGTTTTTAGCTGGTCGTAGAATTTTTTCACCAGATCCGGCCCGGAAATAATTTGGTAGCCGGTGTAATTTTCTACATTGCTGGTCCAAGCAGTCTGCCCCCCCACTTCCCGCGTCAGCAGGCAAAAATTCAAGCGCTTGCGGGCTGCATAGATTGCCGCCGTGATTCCCGCCGGCCCTCCCCCAATAATAATTAAGTCTTTTATTAAACTCATAAAACTCCTTTGTCCAAAATATCAGAAAAAACTTTTTCAACAAATGTTAAATACTCATCAGATTCTTTTTCTGTTGCAGGACTTCCGCCAGAATAAAGTCCTAAGTTACGATCCTGCCTCATTTTATTTCCTAAAACAAAAACGTCGTCATTCTTTAATATTTGAGCTAATTTTTCTAGTATTTTTACATGATGTCCGCTACGGGCCTTAACTTTGTAGCCGCGTTTAGCAATCACATATATGCCTAATTTCAAGAGAGCATCATAAGCAAACTTAAAAACTACCTCCGGAACATCAGATTGCTTAGCAATAATTAAATCTCTTTTAGCTGAATCTAAAAACTGTTCTAGCTGCTTTTGTGAAAATTCTATTTTTTGAAAATAATCTTTATCAAACTTTATCATAATAAATTAATTACTTTATCTTTAAAAATATTTAAAACAAACTGATCTTTCTTTTTCTTTTTTTCTAAATACTCTTTTTCGCTCATATTAACAACATTTATCTCCCGACTAATTTCATGCTGAAGTTTAGCTATTTTTTTTTGTAATTCTAAAACAGAATGGTCTCCAATTGCCAACAAGTCTATATCACTTTCGGTTTCCATCGTATTTTGTGCATAGGAACCAAAGAGATAAGCATTTTTCATTCCTTTTATCTTTTTAATTATATTCTTTAACCTATATTCAATTCCCGATGTTTTTAAGAAAATCTGGCGGTAGTGTTCCAATAATGGAAAATCTTTATTAAGATAAAAATATCTTTGGTTTCCGCGAAATTCGCTTTTTAAAAGGCCTTCTTTTTCCAGCTCCTTAAGCTTAGAATGAAGATTTTTCACGTCTACATTTAAAATTTTTGACAGTTCGTTAATATAACGTTCTTCTTGCGGATTTAAGAAGAAGTAATTCAATATTTTAACCGCTATTTTAGATTTAAAAGATATCATAATTTATTACCATAATTATGGTATATTATTACCATAATATAAATTTGATGTCAAGTGCTTGAGGGCTGCTTAGATCTTTAATTCCATTCATAAATTCAATCCTTTAATTGTTTTTCAGAATTAAAAAGGAACCATTCAAAAGCTGGAAAAACATGAATCGTGGCGCCTTTAATTTTAATCGTATCTTTTGTGGAATTAGTTAGGATAATCCCGGAAGAAAGCTTTAATTCTTTCATTGCTTCTACGAGCGCGCTTATTTCACGAGCCTTTGTTTTTTCATCATAAAGATCGAAACATGCTTGGATAAGTTCTACTTTTTTACTCTGTTTACAGAGAAAATCAACTTCCAAATTGTTTTTTGTTTTATAATAATAAAGCTCTGAATACATTTGCTTTAAATGGATAAAAACGGTGTTTTCAAAAATTCTTCCTTTATCTTCCGAGAAACGAAAAGAAACCGCATTGGCCAACCCAGTATCCACTGCGAATATCTTTTTTTGCGCTTTTTGTTGGGTTTTTAAAGAATAAGAAAATTGCGGCAACTCAAATACGAGGAAAGCTTCTTTAAAATAATCAATATAATTTGAAGCAATCTCAAAAGAAATCCAAAATGTTTTTTGAATAGAGGCAATCGATAAGAGCTTTCCCGCTTGGCTTAAAAGATACACCCCTAATTTTTCTATAATTTGCTTATGCCGAATGTCATAATGCTTGATAATATCTTTTTCTAGGATATCCAAATAATATTGTTTCAACAATTCCTCGTTTTCTTTAAGCACAATTTTTGGAAATCCCCCCAGCTTCATATATTTATTAAAATAACGGGAGATTTTAGTCTTCTGCTGCGCAAAATCACGATATGAATCTATAGATAATCCTTTAAATAAAAGATATTCCTTAAATTTAAGCGGCCACAATTCAAAAGATAGGTGCCGTCCAGTAATAAGGGAAGAAAGTTCCCGGCTCAATAATTTAGACGAAGAACCAGTTATAAAGATCTTATAATTTGTTCCGTCGCCTAATTTCCGTATGGCCTTTTCCCAGTCTTTGATATTTTGCATCTCATCAAAAAATAAATATTTGAGCTTAGGATTATAATATTCCTTATAAACATCAATTAATTCTTCTATCACTTGCGGGCCATTATTCTCAATAAAAAAGGGGTCTTCAAAATTAATAAACAAATAATTTCCTTTAGACTTTATCTGGTTAATAATCAAATATAGCAAAGAAGATTTCCCGCTGCGGCGCGGCCCCACTAAATCAATAATTTCATCGCCTTTTAAATTGATGGCATTAAGCAGCAAACGGGGAAAAAGATGTTCCTTATCCGCGGCTTTTTGCCAAAAATTGATAATATTAATTAGGGCTTCTTTATTCATATTAAAGCATACTTTATCATAATACTAAATTATAGTCAACTATAGTTTAGTATAATCATTAAATCTTTAATTTCAGACATTTTCATCAGCCCCTTATTTTTTATAATAGCAAATAGAAGTAAAAGGCTCTCAATTTAGTTTGTTTTAATCTGCAAAAATTCGCTCATATTATCGAAAAATAACTTGGAAAAGGTGAAATTTTGCTATGAGAGATACGATAACAAAGAGAAAGGAGAAAAAATAAAAGTAGAGGCTAGGGTAATTTATTCTGGTGACTGGGCTCTATAGGTTTCATATGTTGGATACAAAATAGAATAAAAAGAAATAATTTTTATGACGGATTTATCAAAAATTGATTTAAAACCTAGATTAAAAACCGTAAAAGGTAAACCAATTAAAGAAAAAAATAAAAAGGCGAAGCCAACGTTTACTCCTCCTAAAAAAGTCCCCTCTAAAACAAGTTTTAATCCATTGGAAGGAAAGCTATTTGCAGTTAATAACCTTACTTTAACCTCCAGCAACATTGAAATGGGATATTTAGCCATAGAAAGCAAAAGAAAAACTTCCCATGCTCGTTTATTAATACTCGGCGGCTATGAGAACCAAAGGCAAGGCATGGCAAAAGATATTCTTAATCAAAAACATACTGGTAATATTTATAAAATAGAACCGCAAATGCAAGTGAATATTCAAGATCACCAGTTTTTTTATCGTATGCAATATGACTTTGCACAAAATGTAGAACAAAATAAGTGGCAGCAAAACATTAACCATGAATTTGTTTATGCTGGCCCAAATGAATACTTTGTTTTAAGATCGAACTATACAGCAAGAAATATTGGGGATCCAAAAAATGAGGCCAGAAACCTTGCGATTGCCCCTTTTATAAAAACTCCAGCGATTCCCAATCCTATTATGGACAGCCTCAGAGTACGGTTTACTCCAGAATACAATATCGATCTAAGAACTAGGGCAAGCTCAATGAAAAAACCAGCCTGCCATAACTTTTAGCGGCTTATACTTATGGTCAGGCAGAGTCATGCCAAATGGAGATTTCCTCGAAGGAGGAATCTGGTTCAGCCCAGATGGTTCTTTTGGCTTAAATTTAAAATATAAATTCGGCCCTGAACCCCGCTGGTGGCAGTAACCCTATTTTACTTTTCTAATTATTTTTAAAACACCAAATTAAAAACCCACCCCAAAACCAAAACTTGCGGTACTGTTACAATCGGCATAAGCACTGCTGTCCTCCACCCTATATTTGTCCAGATTAAACCAATTTCTGTATAATCTGTTACTACTCCGGCCATTAAAAAAACAAAACTGTTTCCTAATGCCCCAGTTTGGCGGAAGATCTCAAAGGACAAAGGCGCGCTGCCTTCGGAACAAACCTCGATAATCATAGCTAAAAATAAAGTAACCAGCAAGCCCAAAAGAGTTGGGCCCATATACTGCTGCATAAAACCAGAAGGCAGATAAGCTGCCACAATGCTAGACAAAAGAATCCCAAGCAAAATCCACCAAAGCACCATATTGGCAAGTGAAACGCTCCCTTTCCAAATTCCTCTTGCTCCTAATCCTATCCTGTCTAAAGTAAAACGAATATTTTTTATCCGTACGCCAGCATCGCTTAAAATAGAAAACTTATCATCAACCATAATTGTATTAGGGTTATGTTCAATTAAGGCTTTTTTTTCAAAAAACATGAAAATATATCCGGAGATTAAAGCAATAATCACTGCAGAAAAAATGATTAGCAATGCTTTTGTGCCAAAAAAACCAAACATTAAAATGGTTAACGGCAGATTCGCCCAGGGACTAGAAAGAAGAAAAGCTACCACCGCAGGAGGAGAAGCGCCTTTTTTATAAAGCTGGATGGCTAAAGCCAAAATTCCATGGCTGCAAGCTGACATTAGAAAACCAGCTACAACAGCGTAAATAATCGTTCGTTTTTTCTTAGCAGCCAGTAATTTGGAAACATATTCCCTTGGGATCAGCCAATCAATCACTCCCCCCAAGAAAAGGCCTAAGATAATTGCTCCAAAGATTTGTTTTAAATACATAGAAAGCGCTAGGCTTAAAGGGGCTAAAAAAGAAACCAAAGGGCTTAAGCCAAAAATTAACAAGTAAGCGATTAAAAGAATAAAAAGCTTGTTTTTAAACCAAGAGGTGGTTTGGCTGGAACTACAATGCATACAAGTTTCTGGGGAAGGATCTTTTGCCATAATTTTATTCCTTTCTCCTATTGGGTAAAACCCAGCTATACAAAACCGGAACCACAATTAAATTAAGAAAAGTAGCGCTGAATAATCCGCCAATCAGCGGGGTGGCCATGGGCCGCATAATCTCGGATCCAGCCCCAGTTGAAAACATAACTGGGATTAAAGCAAGTATGGTAGTAGCTACGGTCATCATAATCGGGCGCACCCGCAGCATTGCCCCTTCGACAACAACCCGGGCCAAATCTTCTTTGTTTTTTATTTCTGTATTTTCAAACAAATGGTTTAAAACCGCAATCATAATAACCCCGCCATCGGTTGCAATGCCCGCCAGCGCAATATAACCAACCCATACTGCCACGGAAAAATTAAATCCAAGCAAAAATTGCAGAATTAATCCCCCGGCAATTGAAACTGGAATCCCTAAGAAAATTAAAAATAATTGTTTAAAAGAATTCAAAGAAATATATAGAATTGCGAATATGATAAAAAATGCCAAGGGCACAACTAGCATCAATTGTTTGCGGGCGCGAACCTGGTTTTCAAACTGGCCGGACCATTGGATAAAATATCCGGTGGGAACCTTTACTCTTTGCGCTACTACTTTTGAGGCTTCTTCAACAAATCCCACCATGTCGCGGTCACGCACGTTCATCAAGACAAACGATCTAAGCAAGCCGTCTTCACTGTTTATCATGGAAGGGCCAGATACAGTTTCAATATTAGCAACTTGCGCTAGAGGAACCTGTATTCCTCCCTCTCCTGCTACCAGCAAGCGTTTTATGCTTTCTACGTTATCCCGCAAAGCCCTTGAATATCGGACGCGGATCGGATAACGCTCTCTTCCTTCGACACTGTAGCTCAATGGCATTCCGCCAATTGCCATTTCAATAACTGATTGGATATCCATAACATTTATCCCATAACGCGCAGCTGCTTCTCGATCAATCGTAATTTCAAGATAAGGCTTGCCAGTAACTTTTTCTGCATAAACATCCTTAGCTCCTTGGATCGGGCGTACCACATCTGCCACTTCTCTGGCTAAATGGCCCAAAGTTTCCAAATCCGGGCCAAATATTTTTACCCCGACATTGGTCCTAATCCCGGTTGACAGCATGGAAATGCGGTTAATGATCGGCTGGGTCCAAATATTGGAAACTCCCGGAATTTGAAGCGCCTGATCCATTTCAGCGATTAATTTATCCTTAGTCATGCCGCGTCGCCAGACAGAAGATGGTTTAAGGTTTATTATGGTTTCAAACATTTCAATATTGGCTGGATCAACCGCGGTTTCTGCCCGTCCTAATTTTCCTGCCACGCTTTCAACCTCTGGAAATTGGCGGATAATGGCATCCTGTTCCTGCATAATTTCATTGGCATAAGTTAAGGAAACCGCTGGAGACATGACCGGCATGAATAAAACGGTTCCTTCATCCAAAGGCGGCATAAATTCGCGGCCGATGAACCTTCCCATAGCAAATCCCAAAATTGTAATTAAGACAGTTATTATTACAACCAATTTCTTCTTTGGCAAAAACCACAGCAGGATTTTTTTATACGAATTCTGCAAATGAAAAGAAACATAGTTTTTTTCCGGATCCTGCAATTTCCCTTTTAAGAAAAACGAAGCCAATACTGGAACCAGGGTTAAACTTAAAATAGCAGCTGCTGCCATGGCAAAAGTCTTGGTATAAGCCAAGGGAATAAAAAGTTTACCTTCTTCGCCTTTGAGCGCAAAAATAGGGACAAACCCAACTATCGTGGTGAGGGTCGCGGTTAAAAGCGGGGAGGACATCTCTTTTACGGCTTCAAAAACCGCTTGGATGACCGTAGCATCTTTTGTTTTTTTGATTAGATGGCGGTACACATTTTCTGTAACAATAATACTGTAATCCACCATTGCGCCAATGGCAATTGCAATCCCGCCCAAGGACATGACATTCGCATCAATTTTAAAATAATACATTCCAATAAAAGAAACCAATACCCCGATCGGCAAGATTAACGAAACAATGATAGTTGCCGGGATATTTAAAAGAAAAATATAAATAACAAAAACTGTAATTAAAATTTCTAGCCTTAAAGCTGAAGACAAAGTATCAATCGTCCGATTAATTAATCCGGTGCGGTCATAAAATGGCACAATTTTTACACCATTGGGAAGGCCGGGCTCAATTTCCTTTATTCTTTCTTTTACCCCTTGAATCACGCGGCTAGGATTTTCGGAAAAACGCATCAAAACTACCCCGCCGACTGCTTCTTTTCCATCTTTATCCAAAGTCCCGCGCCGAAACGCAGGGCCCTCTTGGACCTGGCCTAGATTTTTTACATAAATCGGGATCCCTTGCCTTTCTGCTACCACAATGTTTTCAATATCTGCTAGAGTTTTTACAAATCCTTTTCCCCTAACAATAAGTTCCCTGTCATTATCTTCAATTACCTGGGCTCCAACATCAAGGTTGGAATTTTTTACTGCCATGATAACATTAGAAGCCTTTACATCCAGGGCCGTCAATCTATTCGGATCAATGTCAATTTGGTATTCTTTAACAAACCCGCCAATCGAGGCGACTTCTGCTACCCCTTCTACTGCAGTTAATTGATAGCGCACATACCAATCCTGGATTGAGCGAAGCCTACTTAAATCATAGCCCTCCCCCTCCACGGTATACCAAAATATCTGGCCCAGGCCCGTAGCATCTGGCCCGAGCGCTGGGACCACCCCTTCGGGCAAGCTTTTCTGGACAACGTTTAACCGCTCTAAAACCCGCGAGCGCGCAAAATAAAAATCTACATTGTCATTAAAAATCATGTAAATCATAGAAAAACCAAAAGCTGAAGATGAACGGATTACTTTAACGCCTGGAACCCCCTGCAGGGCATTGGTTAAAGGATAAGTAATTTGATCTTCTATATCCTTTGGAGACCGTCCCGGCCAATCGCTAAAAACAATAATCTGCTTTTCGCCAATATCTGGAATAGCATCAATCGCCGTATTCTGCAGGGCATAAATCCCCCACAAGACCAAAAAAATAAAGAAAATTAAAGAAACAATCCTGCGCCGCAGGATTAATTCAATTAATGAATTCATAATTTTTTTCTCCTATAAAAATCAATGGACATGCGGAGTTGAAGGCCCGGTAATTTCGCTTTGGGAATCAATTAAAAAGTTGGCTTTAACAACTACTTTTTCTCCCAAATTAATTCCAGAATAAACCGGATAATATGGATATTTTTCTTTCTTTATCATGGTATAAGATAAGGGCCCTACTTTAATATTCCTCTTTTCATAGCTGCCATTTAATTCATCGATATAAATAATCTGCTCGTTTCCGGTTACAAGCACCGCGGTTTTGGGGATAGCAGGCATAACTCCTAAATCATTTTTTATGTAAGCATCAACATACATATTGGGATTTAATTTGTTCTGCGTGCTTAATACTTCTATTCTTAATTTATAAGTCCTGGTTTTTTTCTCCAAAATCGGGACAATCGCACGGAGGATGCCTTGTAAATTTATATCTGGGCTGGCAAAAATATTGACGCGCTGTCCAACTTTTATACTGTTTATTTCATATTCATAAACATGCGCATAAACCCAAGCCCGCTCGCCGGGTAAAATCAAGGCATCATCTGGCTGTCCTCTTTTTAATTCTTGCGGGCTAATTCCCAAAAGCTTTAAGCGGTTCAAAACTAATACTTTATTCTGCTCGTCCGCGGAAAAATACTCCTGCTGCGCAATTTGCATCTCTGGATCATAGGCCACTTGCCCGGTTGCCCGGATTTCTTTAAATAAAAAATGCTTTTGCAGCGGCATTGACTGGACATTGGCTAGTTTAATTTGCTGCGGAGAAAGTTTTACTATTTTCATTTCTTCCTTTTTCATCTGGTCATGATCATGGTGTCCGCTATGGTCCATTTGTCCAAGTGCCGAATTAACTAAAAATATCAAATTAAAGAGCATCCCTAATATAAAAATGTTTTTCATGGTTTTTTCTCCTCTTTTTAAATTTCTTGGCCCAACAAAGCCTCTAATTCTGCCTTGGAAGCTTGGATATTAGCCAAATGCCGCTGGTATTCAATCTGGTTTTCCTGGTACATTTTTTGGATATTCAGCAAAGAAATAAAGTCCATTTTGCTATTAATATAAGCAGTTTGCGCAGAATTCAAAGCTGCTTTATTTTTGGGCAGGACTTCTTTCCTAAAAGCTTTTTCCATCCTTAAGGATTCATCCAAATCAATATAATATTCTTCTACTTTTTCATTAATTTCATTTATTTGGTCCTGGTAAGAAGCATCTATTGCGCTTTGCATATAATATTCTTGGTTCACTTCTCCTTGCTTTGCCCAAAACCATAAAGGCACCTCTGCCATGAGCATAAAATCCCAATCGCTCATCCCGGTTGCCGGATGGTCTGTTTTAAGATAAGTTAAGCTAAGGTCGGGGACATAATCCAATTTTTTCAATAATAGCATCCCGGCTTGCAGTTCTTGTTCTGCCTTTATTTTTTGCAGGGAATAATTGTTTTTCATTGCTTTTTCTTTCAGCGTATTTTTGGGCAAAAGATTGAATTCAAAATTAGGGTCGGTTTCAACGGTTGAATTTATTTTTTGATTAAGAAAATTATTCAGCTTTGTTTCCGCCAGGGCAATTTTTTGCTGCAGGGTTTGGCTCTTTTCCTTCAAAACCGCATATTCGGTCTGGGCAGATAACAAATCTGAATATGCCGCTTGATTGATCCTATATTTATTGGCGGCAATTTCTTTTAGCTGCGCTAATATATCTAAACTTTGTTTAGTTATTTCATCTTCTTTTTGGGAAAGATATAAGTTGTAATAAGCCGCTGTAACTTTGGCGCGCACTTCATAGCGCATCTGCTGCAGTTCGAAATTGGACTTTGATTCATCGTTTAAAGCCAGGTCGTGTTTTAGCCATAATTTATAGGGAAAGGGGATTTTTTGGCCAATTCCATATTGATTTTTGGCTGCGCGTGAAGGATTAAGGCTGCTAACCGGGATTTCTTTGAAATTATAAATTAAACTAGGCTGCTCCAGCCAGCTTTTATACCAGGTTTTTGACTTCGCGGCCTGAAGCCGGGCTTGCTGCTTTTGCAAAATATAGTTATTTTTATAAGCTAGATGGATTGCTTGGTCCAGAGTTAAGGCAAAAGCTAAAGAGCTAAAATTTAAAACAATAAGCAGCAATAAAAATCGTTTCCACATATTCAACCCCTCAGATTAATTATAAGTTTTAAATTTAGCGAGGTGTGAATAAAAGCATAAGTATTGTAGCATAAAAAATTATCCGCCTTCTGACTTATTCACTATTCCATCTGCATCATACAAAATTTTAAAATTTAAAGTATTCACTTTGCCGGGAGAATGATGATGGGCAATAATCTCGCAAATTTCTTGAATAATATTTTTATCCATGCCAACTTCTTCCAAAATTTTCCGGGCAATGGGCGGGCCTTCAATTTCTTGGTATTTTCCAGCATTGCTATGATATTTCCTCTCGGCTTCGTTAATTCCAATATCGTGCAAAATAGCGCTGGCAATAACTACCTCGGGATTTCCCTTTTCTGTTTTTAAAACTTTTTCCGCTGCGGCTAAAACTTTTTCCGCATGCTGAATCCTTTTTTGGTCAGAGCCAAAATAATCCCGCATTTTATTTAATAAATTTTTCTTAGAGAAGGTCACTAATCGTCCCTTTTGAAAGAGTTTCTTTTAATTTTTCTTGAGCTGACGATAAACAGAGGCGCACTTTGCATTTTTTTCCAAAACAGCACACTTTTTTTGAAAAAATACACTGGCTCAACAAGATCGGCCCCTCGATTGCTTCTATCACTTTAAGCAAAGTAATTTTTTGAGGCGGCAAAGCCAGCGCCAATCCCCCGCCCTTGCCTTTCCGGCTGATAATCAGCTTCTTTTTAGCCAGCGTTTGAACCAGCTTGGCCAAATGATTAAAAGGAACCTGCATTTTTTGGGCGATTTCTTTGCTCGTTCCTCTTTCATTGCGCGCCAAAAATAAGAGTATGCGTACTGCAAAATCCGCAGCTCTAGTTATGTGCATAAAACCTCCCCTTAACCGTCATTGCGAACGAAGTGAAGCAATCTTGTTTCGCATAAGAAACAGATTGCTTCGTTACTCCGTTCCTCGCAATGACATTGAGAAAAATCTATACCGCTACCCTCTGCCGATCCCTTAATTCTCCTTGTTTTCCCTTATTCCAGCCCTCAACTTTTGAAAAATACCCGGTTATGCGGGTAATATGCTCTATATTGCGGCCACCCACTAGCAAAGATTTTAGTTGTGAAACCGAGATCTTTTCTAGCGCACCAGGTGCAATCTTAAGCTTTTCTGTTGGATCGTCAAATGTCGAATGGCGCAAATAAATAGTTCCGTCATCATCTTGATGCCATTCAACTTCTAAATTTTTCTCTAAAAAAATATTAAGTTCGTCAATTGTCATTTTTTCACCTCCTTTCTAAAAAACTCATTCTTCTCCCTCACCTTATCCCTTTTTTTCTAATATCTCTTTCAAATCCTCCTGTGCTGTCTTCACCGGCGCGATATTAAACTTTTCAACCAGTACTTTTAAGACATTGGGAGAGATAAAAGCTGGCAGGCTGGGCCCAAGCTTTATATTTTTTATTCCCAAAGATAACAGAGTTAGTAAAATACAAACTGCTTTTTGCTCGTACCAGGATAAAATTAAAGACAAAGGAAGCTCATTTACTCCCATGTTAAAAGCTTTGCTTAAGGCCAAGGCAATCTGGATCGCAGAATAAGCATCATTGCACTGGCCGATATCTAAAAGCCGCGGGATTCCGTTAATATCGCCAAAATCCAGTTTATTAAAGCGGTACTTACCACACGCCAAAGTTAAAACCACTGTATCTTTCGGTGCTAATTGCGCAAATTCCGTATAATAATTCCTGCCCGGCTTTGCCCCATCGCATCCGCCGATCAAAAAGAAATGTTTGATTTGGTCCGCTTCGATTGCCTCTATTATTTCATCTGCTATCGACATCACTGCATTGCGGCCAAACCCCACCATTATTTCTTTTCCCTCTTCATCTTTTTCAAACCCGTCAGCTTTTTTGGCTGCCTCAATCAAAGGAGAAAAATCTTTTGGCTTGCCAGGTTCTCGATCTGAAATATGTACAACTTCCGGCCAAGCCGCCAGCCCAGTTGTAAAAATCCTATTTTTATAAGAATCCGCGGGCCTTTGGATACAATTAGTAGTCATTAAAATCGCACCCGGAAAAGCTGCAAATTCTTTATATTGGTCTTGCCAGGCTCCACCGTAATTCCCCGCCAAATGCTTATATTTTTTTAAGGCTGGGTAGCCATGAGCAGGCAGCATTTCTCCGTGAGTATAAATGTTTATGCCTTTGCCTTCGGTTTGTTTTAACAGTTCTTCTAAATCTAATAAATCATGGCCAGAAACCAAAATCGCTAGGCCTTTTTTTACCCCGAGAGAAACTTTGGTCGGCACAGGATGCCCAAAATGCTGGGTATTTGCCTTGTCCAAAAGCTCCAAGCATTTTAGATTAACCTGGCCAAACTCCATATTTAAGCTGATCAGCTCGTCTACTGAAATATTTTCCGCGGCCAAGGCGTTTAACCCTTTATAAAAGAAAGATATTACAGCTTCGTCTTTTTGCCCCAAAATTGAAGCATGGTCATAATAAGCAGCCATGCCCTTTAAACCAAATAAAAGCAGGCTTTTTAAGCTATTAACGTCTGAATTTTCAGTTAAATTAAAAAAGAGCTTTGACTGGATGGCTTGGCCTTGTTTGATTAAATCATCAATCTCAAGGCTTGCGTTTGTTTCCAATATTTCATCCGCCTTATCAATATATTTTTTTAGCCTTTTTGGGTCAAAATCAACATTAGTTACAGTTGAAAATAGAGCTTCAATTATAAAATTATCCCTAGCAACAAGTCGCGACTTGTCGCTAAGGACAGCAATTCGTAGCAATTTATAAACAAGCAAATCCTGCAGAGCCGCGACTTCAGGCTTTTTTCCGCATACCCCTTGGATCTCGCACCCTTTTCCTTTGGCGGCTTGTTCGCATTGAAAGCAAAACATATTCATATTTTTCTCCTTTAATTATTTATAATAAGTACTTGCTATACCTATTATACTTGCCAAAAAAATATTGTCAAGAAGTTTTTTAGGTGGGTCTGCTAAAACCTCACCCAACATCTCTTATGTGTTAGCTAATTCCAAAACAACCCTCTCCTAAAAGGAGAGGGACTAAATAAGTTTTTGTTTAAAAATCATTCCTTCTCCTGTGGGAGAAGGTTGCAGAAAAGAAAGCTTTCAAGTTTGGGGAAGTTAGGATGAGGGCTTTTAAGAGTTTCTTTATTCTCGGTTGGGGACTAATAATTCTTTTTCGTAAGAAGCGCCGATAGTTGCAAAAAAGTTTTTTACGATTGCCCTGGCATTATCAAAAAAGTCCGTCCGATTTCCCGCCTGCACACAAATAAAGAATCCTTTTTTTTGGCCCTTGGCCCTTGTCCCGCATACGGGATCCCGCAACATTATTATATGATATAGAGGCGGGACTACTTGGCCCTTTTCTTTTGCTCGCCAAAGGCATTGGAAGCGGTCAATCATCATTTTTGTTTGCGCAGAAATTGAACCAAAATAAATAGGTGAAGCCAAAATTATAATGTCAGCCTCAAAAACCGCTTTTTCAATGATCTTGAAATCATCTTGAATCTTGCAGGTGCCGTCTTGATTTATCTCTTCACACGCTTGGCACGGCCGAAAATTTAATTCATTTAAAATGATTTTCTTGCAACTTGTGACTTTTAACTTGTGACTTTTAACTTGTGACTTTTGACTTTTAATAGCTTGATCCAGCAGCTTTTCACAATTTCCGCCTCGACGAGGACTGCCTAATATAGCTAAAATATTCATAAAACTCCTTTAAGCATACTTTGCAAGCGCTCTTTTTGATTTGGAGTAATAAGTTTAAATTGTGAAAGGGGTTTCCATTGAATATATTTTATTACCTCCGGCCGCTCCCTCTTTAATTCCTCATACGAAACCATCCTAAAAAAGGGCCCAACCTCCACTAAATCTGCCCCTTTTAAAGCTGATATTATTTCTTGAGAGTCGCGAAACTCAAAGAAAATTTTCTTCTCTCCAAGAGCAATGGCCATATAAGCAGCCGAATCATACCAGCCCAGGGAATCCACCCATAAGATATATTTCCAACCTTTTTCATCATGATGTGGCGCTAGCATAATCCCATGGGGATGGCCATAAACAATCTCCCAAGGATGAGATCCTGCCCAACGTCCTGAGCAATACCAATTTTTAAAAGCCTCAGCATCATCCATAGGAAGATCAAGCAAGCCTCCATGCCTAGTATCTGCTCGCTTCTTGTATTTTTCAACAAGAGATAAAGATTTTAAGCCTTTAAACACTGCATTTTTTGTAATAGCAACAGTTTCTAAATATTTTCTAAGTGTCATTTGAGATAAATATTCCAACTTAGCTGCTTCAGCTAGCAAATCTTCTAAGTGTTGAATTTTTGAAAAAGGAATAATACTTTTTGTTTTTCTATCCCAAGTATAACGGCGCTCAATTTTTCCCTCTTGACAAGCAAATGGCAAATATTGTTTTACGTGTCGATTATATCTTTCTGGATTCTTCAAAGCGCTTTTTAATCTTTGATAAATCTGTGTCAAAGCTCTTTCCCAGAGATATTCATTGTTATAATAATCTCCTCCGCTGCCAGATCCTGTTTCAAAATTTATTTTTTTATCTTTTATCTTCCAATCCATACGATAAGTACCCCAATCAATAAAAAGAGAACAATAAAGAATTCCGTTATAATACAAAAATTGCGAAGGGGACCATTTCTTTTTTTGGGGAATAAAATACGGCCCTTCCCATACAACATCATATTCATTTGGCAATGGCTCAACCTGCTGCAATTGCTTAAATATTTTATTAAGAAGCGATATTAATTTAGGCCACATAAGTCTTATCCATCCAATAAAAATATTATCTATAGAAGGAATTATGGAATATTTTTTTTGATTTGCTGGATAAATAGAGAAAAAGACTCCGGAGCATCCTTTAAAAACCCCTTAATCTTATCCCAACGAAGATCTAAATATTGATGCGACAAAAAATTTCTTAATTTTACATATTCTGCTAATTGTTGCGCAAGCTCAAACTCAATTATCTTAAGCTCTGAAAGCTTTAATATGACAGCCCCATAAGTTTGCGGAATTTCTCCTGCTGCTTTATCCGACAAAACAATTTTACTGATATCAATAAGCGCATTAACAATATTTTCAATGGTTCTTTCAACATTTTTTCGAAGCAGCTTATTTTCTAAATAAGTTTTCCAATCCATATTTTTTTGTTCGCTCAAATCCTTTAATTCTGATTCAAGAAAACTAATTCTGGTAAAAATGCTTCCTTTTTCTGCTTCACTAAAAATCATTTTTTAGCCTCTCTAGCTTTCCAAACATCAATAACAAACCGACTAAAATCCTCTGCCTCAGAAGAAACCTCAAGCATTTTGTTAATATAAAAACGCTGATCTTTTATATCTATAGGAGTCCCTTTAAAGGCTTCCCAGGCAACCAGAGGCGCAGCTGAAGATAAGTTTACCAGATCAACGGATTTTTTTAACGTTTCTTCTAATTCCAACCATAAATTATTGATATCTTTGTCTTTGGCGGTCTCTTCTGGCCAAATAGCAATATCAAAATCCGATTCCGACCTGTTTTTCCCTTTTGATTGGGAACCAAAAAGAAAAGCCAGTTTAACCCATTTTTTTTCCTTAAATATAGACTGTAAAGTTGCGGTAAATTGTTGATCCATTTCAGCTAATTTTATCATTATCGCTTTTTAATGTAAATCAAAAGAATGTTATTAGCTACTAGAACAATAACTCTACCGGCCTAGCAGAAAAACCCCTTCTGCGGCCCTTAAGTTAACCCAAAATGGGGCAATGAGCTTGCCATCGTCATCAATAAAAATCTCTTTTTCAATCTTAACATTAACTTCTTTACAAAGGCCGCGAAAATCCTTGATGGTCATTAACCGGATATTCGGCGTATCGTACCATTCATAAGGCAGGGTCCGGGATTTTGGCATGCGGCCGCTTAATAAAAATCCAAATCTCAAAATCCAAAGCCCAAAATTAGGAAACCCCACAATAGCCTTTTTACCCACCCGCACCATTTCTTTCACCAATCTATCCGGACGATCAATAACTTGGAGGGTCATATTCAAAATTACAAAATCAAAAAAACCATCCTCAAATTTGCTCAAGCCTTCATTCAAATCAACCTGCAAAACCGATAAGCCCTTAGATAGGCAGATATTTAAAGCTTCGGGATCTTTTTCTATGCCCATGCCCGAGGCTTTTTTTTCAGCGATCAAAGTTTTTAAAAGCGTGCCGTCCCCGCAACCAAGATCCAAAACCCGAGATCCTGCAGGAATCAGGCTTGCGATAATTTTTTTATCCGGCCTTAAATTTTTATCTGCCATTAGCCTTGCTCCTCTGCTGCTAAAAAACTTTTTATAGTTTTGGTTTGCTGTTCAACCTCTACTAAAAAAGCGTCATGCCCATAGTCGCACTCAATCGAACAATAAGAAACATTTTTTCGGTTGTCTTTCAAAGCCTTGACCACTTCCAAGGACTGATAAGCTGGAAACAGCCAATCCGAAGTAAAAGAAATGAGCAAAAAGCGGGCTTGAACTTTTTCAAAAGCTTTTTTTAAAGATCCATAATCCCGCTCCAAGTCAAAATAATCCAAGGCTTTGGTAATATAAAGGTAGCTATTGGCATCAAAGCGCTCGGTAAAAGAAATCCCTTGATGGCGCAAATAACTTTCTACTTCAAATTTTACATCAAAATTTGCCTCTATTTGTTTTTCATTCTTAACCTTGCGGCCAAACTTGCGGCGCATGGACTCATCGCTCAAATAAGTTATATGCCCGATCATGCGCGCAATGGATAGCCCGTCAACCGGAGCTTTCCCTTGGTAATAATTTCCATCCTTCCAATTGGAATCATGGATAATCGAGCGCCGGCCTACTTCATTAAAAGCAATATTCTGGGCCGACAGCCGGGCCGTTGCTGCAATGGCAATAATATTTTTTACTTGCTCTGGATAGCTGATGGCAAATTGCAGTGCCAGCATCCCGCCCATGGATCCGCCGGTTGCAACCAAAATTTTCTTAATACCGAAGTGGTCAAGCAATGGAATTTGGCTGTTAACAATATCTTTTAAGGTAAAAGCTGGAAAATTCAAAGCATAAGCCTGGTTAGTTTTTGGATTGATTGATGATGGCCCGGTTGAACCGCTGCAGCCTCCAATCGTATTCGCACAAATAACAAAATATTTATTCGTATCAAAGGCTTTGCCCGGGCCCACGGTATTATCCCACCACCCGGTTTTTTTATCGTTTTCGGAATGCTTGCCTGCTGCATGCGCATCGCCCGAGAGAGCGTGGAAAATTAAAATCGCATTGCTCTTATCCGCGTTTAACTTGCCGTAAGTCTCGTACGCCAAAGCAACCTGGTCTAAAACTTCGCCGCTTTCTAGAACCAGCCTGCCCGGCAGATTAAAATATTTAGTTTCTACAATTCCAACTGAATCCATATTTACTCCAAAGCTTGTTTGATATCCGCAATTATATCATCAACATTTTCAATGCCAATCGAAAGCCGGATAAAATCATCCGTTACTCCGGTTGCTTCGCGCTCTTTCTGCGAAAGCTGCTGGTGCGTGGTAGACGCAGGGTGGATCACCAAGCTCTTGGCATCCCCAACATTTGCTAGGTGCGATAAAAGCTTGACGCTATCAATAAATTTTTTGCCCGCCTCCAAGCCGCCTTTTATTCCAAACCCAATAATCGCGCCAGCTCCGCGCTTTAAATATTTCTGGGTTTTTGCATATTCCGGACTGGATTTTAACCCCGGATAATTCACCCAAGAAACTTTAGGATGCTTGGCTAAAAATTCTGCAACCTTTAAAGCATTCTGGCAATGCCGCTCCATCCTTAAATGCAGGGTTTCTAGGCCTTGTAAAAATAAGAACGAATTAAAAGGCGAAACCGCTGGCCCAAGATCCCGCAAAAGCGTTACCCGAGCTTTTATAATGTAAGCAATATTCCCCAAGGGTTTTAGCGCTTCCACAAAATTTAAGTTATGGTAGCTGGGGTCTGGAGCTGCAATCAGAGGAAATTTACCGTTCGTCCAATCAAACTTGCCAGAATCAACGATTGCCCCGCCCAACGACGTCCCATGTCCGCCAATAAATTTGGTGGCAGAATAAACAATAATATCCACCCCAAATTCAAACGGCTTTAAGATATAAGGCGTTAAAGTATTGTCCAAAATAAAAGGGACTCCCTTTTTATGCGCAATCTTGGAAAGAGCTTCAAAATCCGTAACATTCAACTTGGGATTGCCAATACCTTCGGCATAAACTGCTTTGGTTTTTCCATCAATCGCACTTTCAAAAGCCTGCGGATTGGAAGAATCCACAAACTTCACCTTAATCCCGAATTTAGCCAAAGTATAATGAAAAAGCGTATAGGTGCCGCCGTATAAATTATCCGCAGAAACAATATTATCCCCATTTTGCGCAATATTTAAAATTGCCAAGGTTATGGCAGACTGGCCCGAAGCCACCCCCAAAGCCCCAACCCCTCCTTCTAAATCTGCCAGCCTTTTTTCAAAAACATCTGTGGTGGGATTCATTAGCCGGGTGTAAATATTGCCAAACTCCTTTAAAGCAAAAAGATTAGCAGCATGCTCGCTATCTTTAAAAACATAGGAAGTTGTTTGGTAAATTGGCACAGCTCGAGAGCCAGTGGCATCTACCTCCTGCCCGCTATGCAATAATTTTGTTTCGTCTTTAAAACTAGTCATATTAATCATCCCTTTCTTTATTTTTATTAAACTTTATTTTTTTAAACTCCATATTTAGCAAATCAACCACCAACAGTTGATTTAATAATAATTCTCCTCTCTGAATGATAAATTTGATTGCTTCCGTTGCCTGGATCGCTCCCAGAACCCCAGGCACACTTCCCAAAACCCCAATTTCTCCTCCCTCATTCTTATCCTTCCCCTTATCTTTTACTGCCCCGAAAGGCATTCCTTCAAAAAAGCCTCTTAAGCAAGCACTACCAGGTACAACAGTTAAAGTTTGTCCCTTAAAACCATCAATCCCTGCATGTGAAAAAGGTTTTTTATACTTAACACAAAGATCATTTATGATAAATTTGCTCTCTATATTATCCGTTGCCTCAATCACAAAATCATATTCTTGAATAATCTTTTCAATATTTGATAAATCTAATTTTTCCACATATGTTTTTATATTAACTTCCGGATTCAAGGCGGTTATTTTTTTCTTTGCTGATAAAACTTTATCTTTTCCAATATCATCTGTTGTATGGATAATCTGGCGGTTTAAATTGCTTTCTTCCACTTGGTCAAAGTCTGCCAAGCCCAAAGTCCCCACCCCAGCTGCTGCTAAGTACAATGCAGTCGGAGAACCCAGCCCTCCCAAACCAATGATCAAAACTTTGGATTGGCGCAGTTTTTCCTGCCCTTTTTCTCCAATTTCCGGCAATATAATTTGTCTTCGATATCTTTGCATAATTATCCGCCGCCTAAAAATACAACTATTTCAACCTTATCGCCATCTTTTATTTCGGTTTCTGCAAATTTATCTCGATCAATAATCGCGTCATTTAATTCAACTGCTGCAAATTTAACTTTTTTTTCCTCTAGCAAAGCTTGGATTGTTAGTTTTTTTTCAAAAATTTCTTCTTTCCCATTTATTATTAATTTCATTGGAACAACTCCGTGCTTAAGTAACGATCGCCCAAATCCGGGAGCAAAACCACGATTATCTTCCCTTTGTTCTCAGTTCGTTTTGCCACTTCAATCGCTGCATATAACGCTGCTCCAGAAGAAATTCCTGCCAGAATACCCTCTTCTTTGGCCAATCTGCGAGCCGCAGCAAAGGCATCCTCATTAGCAACTTGAAAAATCTCATCTACCACTGCTTGATTAAAAACTTTTGGCACAAACCCTGCGCCAATTCCTTGAATTTTATGCGGGCCAGGATTGCCTCCGGATAAAACCGGGGAATCTTTTGGCTCAACTGCTATAATTTTTACGCTTTTTTTCTTTTTTTTCAAAACTTCGCCCACCCCAGTAATCGTGCCGCCAGTGCCAACTCCAGCTATGAAAATATCTATTTTGCCATCTGTATCTTTCCATATTTCTTCTGCGGTTGTGCGGCGGTGGATCTCTGGATTGGCTGGATTATCAAATTGCTGCAAAACATACGAACCTTTAATGCTTTTATTTAATTCTTCTGCTTTTTGGATCGCGCCTTTCATGCCTTTTGGCCCTTCGGTTAAAACTAATTCCGCACCCAAGGCTTTTAACAAGTTCCTGCGCTCCACGCTCATAGTTTCGGGCATGGTCAAAATCAGCTTATAGCCTTTTACTGCTGCCACCCACGCTAAGCCAATTCCAGTATTGCCTGAAGTAGGCTCAATTAAAGTTGCGCCAGATTTAATTTTGCCTTTTTTTTCTGCATCCTCGATCATGGCAAGCGCGATGCGATCTTTTACTGATGAAGCCGGGTTAAAGCTTTCTAATTTTGCAACTATTTCTGCCTCTAAGTCTTTGCCAATGCGGCTAAGCTTAACCAAAGGTGTATTTCCAATCAAATCTAATATGCTTTCTGCTATTTTCATTCTTCCTTCCTCCTTATATGGAAAAATCCATGCCTTTCTTAGTTTTTTTATTTGTTCGCTTAACTAATTCCGCAAAACTTATATTATCAATTACTGCTGAAATTTTGTTTTTTACTTCCTCAAACACATCCCGCAAAGCACAACAGCTCTCAAAATTACACGGGGTCCTACTTTTGTCCGCCACGCAAGAAATCGGGGCAATCGGGCCGTCGATTGCACGCACAACCTCTCCTATATATATGTCTTTTGGAGGCCGAGCCAAGAAATATCCTCCCTTTGGTCCGCGCTTGCTCAAAACAAAACCAGTCCTCCTTAAAACCAGCATGATCTGCTCCAAAAACTTGAGCGGAATATCCTGGCGCCGGGCAATTTCTTCCAAATTAATTGCACTATTATAGTGTTGGGCCAAGTCTAAAATGGCCTTAAGCGCGTAATCCCCTTTGTAAGATATTTTCATAACCAGCCTCTAATCACTACTAAGCTGATAGGAATTGTATCATTAAATAAAAGGGTTGTCAAGCTTTTTAGTCTTTGAATTTAAAGTGAAAAAATGTTAAATTCTCTTGTCGGGCTTAATTTATATATCTTACCTAGGAGGACCATATGGCAGATGAATCGTCATTTGATATAGTTTCAAAGCCAAATTTGCAGGAGTTAGATAATGCAATTAATATGGCGATTAAAGAAATGGCCGGCCGCTTTGATTTTCGCGGATCCAAGAGCTCTATCGCCAAAGATGCGGACAAAATCACGCTCATCGGAGACGATGATTATAAATTAAAAGCCGTTAAAGAAATCTTGGAAGGGAAAATGATCAAACGCGGAGTATCCATCAAATTTTTAGAATACGGCAAAATTGAAGATGCGCTGGAAAGTACCAAGAGGCAAGTAGCAAGGGTCAAGGTAGGAATTCCACAAGAACAGGCAAAAGAGATTAATAAGCTGATAAAAGAGACCGGCCTAAAAGTAAGAAGCCAGATCCAAAGCGATGAGATCCGGGTTTTTGGCAAGAAAAAAGATGACCTGCAAGCTGTGATGCAAATGCTAAGAGCAAAAAACCTGCCGATTGAACTGCAGTTTGTGAATTATCGGTAAATCCTACCTTATTATTTGAGGGCAACTATACGCACGGACAAAAGCTTTAACTCTTCTTGTAGTTGCTTTAAGTAGGTTTTAGCTTCTTCAACCTTTTCTTTAGGAGCTTTATCAGTAAAATTTTTGTTGTTCAGCCGAATTTCAATCTCATTTTTTTCTTTTTCTACTTTATCAATAGCTTTATTCAAACGCTCTTTTTCTTTTTCAAAATCGATCAATCCAGCCAAAGGCACATAAATTTCAGCGTTTTTTATTACAGATGAAGCTGCCTGCTGGGGTTTTTCTTTTAATTTGCCGACAATCTCTAGCTTTTCAACCTTTGCCAAGTTTTTGATCCGCGCTTCCATCGATTTAAGAACCTTATCTTCTCTGCAAACAATTACAGCATCACAATTTTTGCTATGCGAAACACTCATCTCTGCCCGAATATTCCGAATAGCTCGAATCACATCCATTGCCAAAGCCATCTGCTGGTCTATTTTAGGATCAATTTGCTTTTTATTTACCTTCGGCCAAGGAGAAAGCATAATAGAGGCACCAAGGTTCCAAGGTTCCAAGGGTTCAAGGGTTTCTTTTTGATACCTTGATACCTTGATACCTTGGTACCTTTGATAGATCTCCTCTGTTATAAACGGCATATACGGATGCAGAAGTTTTAAAATCCCTTCAAGAACTTGAGAAAGAACAGAAATAACGGTTTGTTTGGCTTTTTCATCCTGGCCGTATAATCTAATTTTTGAAAATTCTACATACCAGTCGCAAAACTCGCTCCAGATAAAGTCATACAGCACCCGCGCCCCTTCCCCAAAATCATACTCCGCCAAAAGACTAGTAACTTTATCAATCGTTTGATTGAATCGGCTCAATATCCACTTGTCTTCAAAAGCTAATTTCTCTTGTGACTTGTGACTTATGACTTGTAACTTTGTGTTCATCAAAACAAACCGCGAAACATTCCATATTTTATTCGCAAAATTGCGGGCCTCGGTTAATTTTTCTGGCGCGAGCTTAATATCCTGGCCCTGACCTGTAACTAAAGAGGCCAAAGCAAAGCGCAAGGCATCTGCACCAATTTCATCCACCAGCTTAATCGGATCAACCACATTGCCCAGGGATTTTGACATCTTGCGGCCAGAAGAATCCCTGACCAATCCATGGATATAAACGGTTTCAAACGGCCGCTCTTTCATAAAATGCAGGCCCATCATAATCATGCGCGACACCCAGAAAGTAATAATATCGTAGCCAGTGACTAAAACCGAAGTGGGATAAA
The DNA here is from genome assembly GCA_964528395.1 of uncultured bacterium. Taxonomy (GTDB): domain Bacteria; phylum Margulisbacteria; class WOR-1; order CAZGTC01; family CAZGTC01; genus CAZGTC01. Next base: position 25,239 of record CAZGTC010000001.1, on the reverse strand, counting down.
AAGTTTTTAAATCTTCTGTGTTTTCCGGCCAGCCCAACGTTGAAAACGGCCATAAGGCTGATGAAAACCAAGTATCAAACACATCCTCATCCTGCACCAATTCCGTTCCCCCGCATTTCGGACATTTCTCTGGGGGAGTCTCAGATACTATAATCTCATCACAGGTTTCAAGGTTTCGAGGTTCCAAGGTTCCAAGAGCTTGATCCCTTGATCTCTTGATCCCTTGATCCCTGTTTTTGCAGTACCAAACTGGTATGCGGTGCCCCCAAAAAAGCTGTCGTGATATGCACCAGTCTTTCAGGTTTTCCATCCAATTTAAGTAAACCTTAGTCCAGCGATCCGGTACAAACTTAATTTTGCCTTCTTCAACTGCTTTTATGGCTTTTTCCGCTAGGGGCTTTATCTTTAAATACCATTGGTCGGATAAATATGGCTCAATCACTGTTTTGCAGCGATAGCACTCGCCGACTTTGTTTTCATAATCTTCAATTTTTTCAAGAAACCCGTCTCTTTCAAGCCTTTCCACAACCTTATCCCGAAGCTTATATCTATCTAAGCCTTGCCATTCTCCCGGTAAAACGAAGCGCGCATGAGAATCCAAAATATTAATCCTAGGCAAATTATGCCGCTCCCCAATTTCAAAATCATTTGTATCATGGGCTGGCGTTACTTTTACTGCCCCAGTCCCAAATTTTGGATCAACAAAATCATCTGCAATAATTGGGATTTTCCTGCCAACAATCGGAAGCTCTATTGTTTTGCCAATTAAATGCTTAAACCTTTTATCTTTTGGATTAACCGCAACTGCGGTATCCCCCAGCATCGTCTCCGGCCGTGTAGTTGCAACAACAATAAATTCTTTTTGGTTATTGGGATTTGGAATTTTATTTGGATTTTGGATTTTGGATTTTGGATTTTCAAGTAGATACTTGATATACCAAAGCTTTCCCTTCTTCTCCTCATAAACCACTTCTATATCCGATATTGCAGTGTGGCACTTGGGGCACCAGTTAACTAAATATTTTCCGCGGTAAATTAAGCCTTGCTTATAAAGCTCAATAAATTCATGGTTAACAGCTCGCGTGCAGCCCTCATCCATGGTAAAGCGCTCGCGCGACCAATCACAAGAAGCCCCCAGCCTCCTAAGCTGGCGGGTAATATTCCCACCGCATTCCTCTTTCCACTGCCAAACTTTTTCCAAAAATTTCTCCCGTCCCAGCTGATGTTTTGAAGTTCCCTGCTTTTTTAATTCTTTTTCTACGATATTTTCCGTAGCAATGGACGCATGGTCAGTTCCTGGCAGCCACAGGGTTTTAAACCCCTGCATTCTCTTGAAGCGCACAAAAACATCTTGAATAGTATTATTGAGGGCATGTCCCATATGGAGATTCCCGGTAATATTCGGCGGAGGAATAACAATAGAGAAGACATTATTTTTTGAGTCATCGGGCATTGAGCCTGGACACTGAGCGGAGTCGAAGTGTCGATCGGGATTAAAAAAACCATTTTCTTCCCAGTTTTTGTACCATTTTTGCTCTACTTCTCGAGAGCTATAAATTTTTGCCAGTTCTTCCATAATCTTTGAATTTTATCATATTTAATCAGGCTTTGTGTGCTAAAATATTAGATATGAAAACTATTGTCATAAAAATCGGATCAAGCTCTTTAACGGACAAAAATAGCCAATTAGATTTAAAAAATCTTCGGCGCTTGGTTAAAGAAATTGCGAATCTCCATGATAAAAACCACGATTTTATTATTGTTACCTCTGGCTCCATTGTTACTGGCCAGGAAAGGCTGGGAAAATCCGGCCGCCCGAATTCCATTCCAGAAAAACAAGCTGCCGCAGCAGTGGGCCAAATTATCCTGATGAAAAATTATGCCCGGGCTTTTAAAAAACACAAAATTGTTGTGGCCCAGGTGCTTTTGACCCGCGATATTATTGAAGAAAAAGAACGCAGCGAAAATACTGTTAATACCCTAAGCGCCCTGCTCAAGCACCGCGTGATTCCAATCATTAATGAAAACGATACTGTGGCTGTAGAAGAAATAAAATTCGGGGATAATGATACGTTATCTGCCTTGGTTGCAAAATTAATCAAAGCAGATTTACTGATAAATTTAACGGATGTTGACGGATTCTATATAAACAACCAGCTTATTTATGAAATTAATGAAATAAGCGAACATGTTATTAAAGCTGCCTCGCACTCGGCCTCGGATAAAGGCACGGGCGGCATGATTACAAAAATTGAAGCTGCTAAAATCTGCCTGAAAGCAAAAATTCCCCTTGTGATTGCCCATGGCCGCAAAAGGAATTTGCTGGAAAAAATCGTGAATCAAAAGAAAATCGGCACTTGGTTTGTTGCTTAGCATATCGCTTGACGAAACCCTTGACGCAAACTTGACGAAAAGATATAATCTATATTGTTATGTATAATCCTATTTTTCGCATAACTCCCTATTTTTTAAGCCTGGTTGATGAGGCCAGCACCTTAAGGGCTTGGATAGAAAATTCTACCCTAAAAGTATCCTGGATCCCTATGCTTCAAAAAGAAGCTCAAATAAAATCCGCCCATTCCTCAACCTCGATCGAAGGCAATCCATTAAACTTGGACCAAGTACAAGCTATTGCACAAGGAGCAAACACCAATTCTCCAAAAAATTTCGAGCAGGAAATAAGAAACCATTTGATCTCTACCAGATGGATAGAAAAGCACGCAAAAATCTTACTTTCAGAGAAAAACATATTGAACTTACATAAAACACTGATGAAAAAATTATTGCCAGAAACAAAATGCGGAAAATACAAAGATAAGCCCAATTTCATAATTAATGGAAAAAATCTGCGTATATATACTCCCCCCACCCCACAAAAAACACCCCAACTAATGAAAGAATTAATAAGCTGGCTCAATGCCCCTTCCACTAGTGAATTACACAGTATTATAGTCAGTGCTATTTTTCATCACCAATTTTTATCTATTCATCCTTTTACCGACGGCAATGGCCGCATGGCTAGGCTTTTATCCGCTTGGATCCTATATCAGAGAGATTTTGACACCCAGCATATTTTTTGCTTAGATGATTACTTTGCCCTTGATCGAAATAAATATTACAAAAAAATCCAGCAAGCCCGGGAATTGGATAATAATTTAACTTACTGGTTGGATTACATTGCAGAAGGAATAGTAGAAACCCTTAAAAAAGTAAAATTACGCATAGAAAATTTACAGGTTTCTTCAAAGACTAAAATGCTGCTTTCTCCACGGCAAGAAGAGATATTGCGAGTTTTAAAAAACGCTTCTTCTCTTGGTGTTTCAGACTTACAAAAAAAACTTCATCTAACTAGGACCCGTATCAACCAGATAATTACCCCCTTAATAAAAAGCCGGTTAATTCAAAAACAAGGCCGAAGCCGGGCAACCAGATACAAAATCAACTTGACGCAAACTTAATGGAAAATATGCTAAAATATCTAGCCTATGGAACATAAACATACTTTATCCGTGATTGTGGAAAATAAGCCCGGGGTTTTGCAGCGGGTAGCAGGCTTGTTTACGCGAAGAGGATTCAATATTGACAGCTTAGCTGTTGGCACAACCGAAGATCCCCTTCTTTCGCGCATGACCATTGTTGTCCAAGGGGACGACCAAATTGTAGAACAGGTCACCAAGCAGCTCTATAAACAGATCGATGTCATAAAAGTTTTTGACCTGCCTAAAGAAACTTCTATTGAAAGGGAGCTGCTTTTGATAAAAGTCGGCTGCAATAAGAAAAATCAGCCCGAGATCTTGCAGCTGGCAGAAGTTTTTAAATGCCCGATCGTAGATATGTCCGATACTGCCCTTATCATCGAAGCTGTAGGAGATAGCGTCAAAATAAAAAACATCGAAGAGGCTCTCTCTAAATTCGGCATCAAAGAAATCGTGCGCACTGGCCGCATTGGCATGCTGCGCGAAATATAACTGTTTTTTCTTTATTTTATTTCAAAGCGAACTGGAATTTCCACTTGAGCCAAGAGAGCATTTTCCCCTTGCTGCGCTGGAGAAAATTTCCATAAGGCAATGGCTTTTTGCGCCGCTACATCCAATTGTTCAAAACCAGAAGAAGTCAAAAGCTTAACCTCTTCCACTGCCCCGCTGGCAGATACAAGCGCCGACAGAAGAACCATTCCCTCTTCCCCATTCTTTAAGGAAGAAGCCGGATAATTCGGAGAAACGCGATTCAAAACTTGGGGCGGCATAATTGGAAGCGGGACCGCGGATGTGATTGGGGCATTGATGATTGCCCTTGGCATAGCTGCAATTTTTGCAGTTGTAGCTGTTATTGTTTTTGTTGTATTTGTCACCTTCGTAGGCTCATAAGTAAAAACTATCGGGCTAGACGCTGGTTTTACCAAAGCCTTTTGAAAAACATTTAAGCCTAAAACCGACACCAAAACTAATCCGATCACCAAAACCAATCCCATTTTTTCCAAACTCAATTCTCTCATTTTCTTTTCCTCCTTTTTTTATTGTAAGCTAAATCGTAAAATTCAAGCCCACCCAAAAAACTCTTTGCGGCATCGGAAAACCATAGGTTTGCTGGTAATTTTCATTGGTCAAATTCTCAATGGCAAATTCCACTTTAACGCCTTTGATCTTTCTCCAAACCTTGGCATCTGCTGCTGTATAGCTGGGCATTTTTACCAAGTTGCTTGCATCCGCAAACCGCTCGCCTTCATAGCGGGCAATCAAGCTTGCCCCGCGATCGATTCTATCATAAATAAAACCCAAATTAAATTTATCCTGCGGAGAATAAGATAATTTTTTCCCATTAAGGCCATTTTGAGCATTGAGGTAGTTGTAAATAAAAAACAGGCTGTTTTCTTCTCCAAAACTTTTATTAACTTTCAGCTCAAGGCCAGAAACCTGGGCTTTTCCGATATTTTGCGCCTCGTAGCTGGCAAAGCGGCCGGAGATATCTTCCCAGCGAATCATGTTTTCTACCCAGTTCATATATCCCAATAAAGAAACATCTGTTTCTTCCAGCAGCCAATTGCCGGCTACTTCAAAATTGGAAGCATATTCTGGCTGCAGCTTAGGGTTTCCAGAAGTCCGGGTATACCAATTGGCAGCAGAAGGGATTTCATCCCAAAAAAGCTCGTTCAGCGTAGGTGGACGAAAAGCCCCGGAAGCAGAAATACGGTAAATCTCTTTGTCCTTATTTTTTAATAAAAACGCCAGGCGCGGGGTAACCCGGCTGCCAAAAAGCATATTGCTGTCAAGGCGCAAGCCAAATCCCAAAGCTGAATCATGTGAAAAATAATGCTCCTGGTTAAAATACAAAGCCCCGTTATTTACCATATGCCGGCCAGCCAAGCGGCTATCGCTTTCATCCTGTTTCAGGTCGGTTCCAATAGAAAGGCTGTCCTTTTCAAAAAGGGCCAATTCCTTTTGGAAAATCAATCCCGAAGTGCGGCTATTATTTACACTGGGAGAAAGAGTAGCAATAGACGCATCGTCCCAGTATTTTTGCAGATCCACCCGGTTATAAAACTTAAGATTCGCTTCCGGGGAAAAATCAATCCCTAAACCAATAAGAGAATTATCATCTTTTTGCCGGGCATGCGCAAAAGGATAAAAAGTCGGCCCGGGCACGCCCCGATCTGCCTGCTGGTTGGTCAACAGTAAAGATATTTTCCCCCATTGCAAGCGGCCCAAAATATTCTTTAAGCTAAAATCAGAATTGTCGCGGAAACCATCGCTTTTTAATGCGCTATAATTAACAAAATAATTGTCTCCGCTTAAATTAATCGCGTAATTTTCTCTACCAAAACTTCCCAAAGACGCAGAAAAGTCCAGGCCTTTTTTGGTTGAGGGGCTTTGGCTGATAATGTTTACGACCCCGGATACAGCATTTCCTCCCCAAACCGCGGAATTGGCCCCGCTTAAAATTTCAACTTTTTCTACGTTCGACAAGGTAAAATTGCTTAAATCCGTTAATCCCAAAAGCGGAGAAGCCGTAGGAAATCCATCTAACAAAACCAAGACGCCATTCGAAGTCAAACCCCGCAAACTCAAACTTTGCTGGCCCCCCAGATACCCGTTGGAATTCATATTCGCTGCCCCGAATTGCTGGAGAAAATCTCCCAAAAGCAAAGCCGTAGTGTTGCGAATTTCTTTGCGGGACAAAACTGTAATAGAATAAAAAGATTCTTCTTTTAGCCGAAGCGAACGCGTACCGGTTACAACAAAAGTATCCTCACGAAAAATTGGAAGATCGTCTGAAGCCCAAACCAGAGAAGAAAACAAAACGAGAAAAAAACAAAACCAAACACGAATAAACATAATTTCTTGCCTCCCTATATTTTTATAGGGGTTTCCGGAACAAACCCTGCTCTCGTCTTCTCATGAAGGCGGGATTAGAACCCGCTAAAAATGTCTCTTCCGTTGAGGCACTTCACGAAGCTAAATGAAGCTGAAGAATAACACAGGCAAGCCTTTAGCGTCAAGCCTTAGATCAAGAAAAGCATTTCGCCATATTTAGGCAGCATCCAATATTTTGAATCCACAGATTTTTCCGCGTTATCGCAATGCTTGCGCAAAGAATCTAATAGCGCTACTCCTTCATCTCCCAATAATGACGCCTCTTCCATAAAATTTTTACTGCTATGTGTTTTAGTTATTAAAGCTTCAATCTTTATGAGGTCAGAATCAATGCCTTCGAGAGTATCTTGCAAGCCCGACAAATATTTATCCAGGACTTTACCTCCTACAGAAGTGCTTTTTAAAATATTGACTCCTTGTCCGTATTCAATGATCTGCTTGGTCAAGGCTGGAACAATATATTGCTTGGCGAGCTCTTCTATAATATGTAATTCCATTTTCTTGATCTTAATGTAAGCCTCGAGCTTGATCTCATATTTTGAATGGAGTTCAGCCTTGGTTAATACTTCGTATTTTTCAAAAAGGCTGATCGTGTCTTTTTGGATCATTAATTTCAGGGCTTCGGGAGTATTTTTGGCTGCCGGCAATCCCCTTTTTGCAGCTTCAGCATGCCATTCTGCAGAATAATTGTTTCCCTCAAAACGAACTTTCTGCGTTTCCCCAACTGCTTCTTTTATAACTTCCAGCGCTGCTTCTTTGGGCTCTTTGCCTTTTTCCATATATTTTTCCATGCGGCTGCTGATTTCATCCAAGCCATAGGCCACCAGCAAATTCATGACAGTGGCTGGTTCCGCGCAATTTTGGGCAGAACCAACTGCGCGAAATTCAAATTTATTGCCGGTAAATGCAATCGGCGAAGTCCGGTTCCTATCCGTATTATCCAATTTAACTTCAGGCAAACGATCTACTTTCAGGTCAATGCTGCCGCCTACCAGGTCCGGGCCAATATTGCCTTTGCTGATTTCATCCATTAAGCGGCTAAGATAATCGCCCAAGAAAACTGACATAATCGCAGGCGGAGCTTCGTTTGCACCCAATCGGTGGTCATTGCCTGCATCAGCCACTGCCATGCGCAGCAACCCACCGTATTTATCTACTCCTAATAAAATCGCAGACAAAAACGCTAGGAACTGCATATTTTTTTTAGGGTTTTTTCCTGGCTCCAAAAGATTATTGCCCTCTGAATCTTCCAAAGACCAGTTTAAATGCTTGCCAGAACCATTAATTCCCGCAAAAGGCTTTTCATGGAAAAGGATAGAAAATCCATGCTTATCTGCAATATTGCGCATAATTTCCATGGTTTGAAGATTATGGTCTATGGCTAAATTTGCTTCTTCATAAAGCGGAGCAATCTCAAATTGGTTGGGAGCAACTTCATTATGGCGGGTTTTGGCCGGGATCCCCCTTTCAAATAAAGCGCGGTCAACATCTTCCATAAAATTTAGGACTTTGGGCTTGATCGAACCAAAATAATGGTCTTCCAATTGCTGGTGCTTGGCCGAGGCTGCACCGATCAAAGTCCTGCCAGTAAAAACTAAATCCGGCCTTTTTTCAAAAAATCTTTTGTCAATTAAAAAATATTCCTGCTCTGGCCCGGCAGTGGTGCGCACAAACTTGGCAGTGCGGTTGCCGAAAAGCTTAAGAAGCTTATACGCGCTTTTTTCAACTGCGCTTAAGGAACGAAGAAAAGGGGTTTTTAAATCCAAAACTACGCCGGTGTAAGACAAGAAAACCGAAGGAATAACTAAGGTTGCGGTTTTTTCTGATTTTAATAAAAAAGCCGGGGAAGTTGGATCCCAAGCCGTGTAGCCCCTTGCTTCAAAAGTGCTGCGCATTCCGCCCGAGGGGAAAGAAGAAGCATCTGGCTCGCTTTGGATTAACTGCTGGCCGGAAAATCTTTCGACTACTTCTCCGCCATCTAAAAAAGTCAGAAAAGAATCGTGCTTTTCTGCAGTCACTCCCCTTTGCGGCTGGAACCAGTGCGTAAAGTGGGTAGCCCCATGTTCAAGAGCCCATTCTTTCATCGCATGTGCAACTTGATTAGCAAGATCCGGAGCTAATTTCCCTCCTTGTTCTATAACCTCCAACAATTCCTTATAAGCCTGCTTGCTTAATTTTTCTCCCATCACTTTTTTATTAAAAGTCAAAATACCGTAATAATCTGATAATTTTGCCATTTTTACCACCCCTTTTAAATTTATGCAGACAAACATACTATATTTATCGCATTTTTGCAACTTTTTCTTGCATAATATAGCATATTTGGCAAAATATGCAATGTTTTTTGTAAAAAATATGCATTTTAACAAAAACCAATCCCCAAAATCCAAATGACAAATAAATAATTTCAATTAACCAAATCCCAATTTTAATTTTGTAATTGGCTAATTGGGATTTTATTTGGATTTTGTCATTGGAAATTGGGATTTCTTAAATAGGTGCCTAGAAAAACCCTTCTCTTTCATGTAAGATATAGGCGTTTAGGCTTGCACTGAGCGAGTCGAAGTGCCGGGGTGGCGGAATTGGTAGACGCACCAGCTTAAGGAGCTGGCGGGAAACCATGCAGGTTCGAGTCCTGTCCCCGGCATTTCAAATAATTTTACAGTTGACCCGCGCAAGTTTTTAAGTTATATTTTCGATATAAATATAGTTAGGGGGAAAAAATGTCTGCCGGTGAAATCCCCACCACTTCCACGTTTTCCGAAATCAGCCTGTTCCAGGATAGCTATGCGCAAAATAATTTTTCTAAGAAAAAAAAAGAAGAACAATTTGATTATTTTTTGGAAGAAGAACTTTTAAAAATTTTGGCAAACTTCAATTATTCTTCCTTAAGCTGGTTTGAGACAAATAACCCCACCCCATCTGATAACCGCAATTATGATATTTTTTCTGCAATTAATAAAACTGAAAAAGATTACAACCACCTCAACTCCAACCCTCAAGAACCTTTCAGGCAAAGCACGCCTATAAAAAACGAAAATAGCTCAAAAAACCTAGCGGGTGCTCCTCCCAATAAAAAAATTGACAGCCCCGCGATGTCAGATTTAATCCAGCGCACGATTAATATTATCAATGCTTCTGCGCAACTGGATAAGCTTGCCATGACTTCTGCAAATGGGATCAAGGGAAAAATAAACCTTCAAGCCCTGGTAGATGAAATCATAGAAAATATTGAAATTGCCAAAGCCAACGGCAAGCTTGAGCTAAAAATCCTGCTAAAACCCGAAGACCTGGGAGAAATTTTGGTAAAAATCCAGCAGGATCAAGGCAAGATAAATGTTACGCTTTGGGCAAACGGCGAGGCTTTGAGGGAATTGCAAGACCATTTAAGCGAGCTGGAAAAAGCCTTGTCGCAAAACCAAATCAGCCTGGGGCAGCTTTCGGTTTTTGCGGGGAATTCTGGAGGACAAGATGAAAAATTTCCAGCGCCGGAAGAAATTTTATTTTCTTTTTCGCCAGAAGAAAAAAATCCCGGCAGTTATGATTTTTTTGCCTCGGAAAGTATGCTAAACTGGTGGAGAAAATCAAAAGTTTTTTCCCAAGCTTAGAAAGATTATTTCTTTAGGAGGGATAAAATTATGTTAGACATGATAACCGACGCCAAAAATGCTATCGAAGCTTATAACTCCGCGCTTTCGGATGTCCAAGCCAATATTGCCAACTACCGCGTCATTGGATATAAGGGAGTAGATGTTTCTTTTCAGTCCCTTTTTTCAAAAATTATCAGCCAAGGCAATGCCGCAAACTCTTCTAATTATGGCGGCACTAATCCTATACAAATCGGGCAAGGCATGACCATTGCCTCAAGCACAGTTGATTTTTCCCAGGGCAGCTTATCCGCAGGGAGCAACTTATCCTTGGGTGTCAGCGGAGCTGGTTTGTTTGTTGTTTCTCCTGACGGAGGAAGCACCTTCCTTTATTCCCGAGCCGGGGATTTCCAGATTGACTCATCGGGAAACCTACTTACTGCATCCGGCATGCAGGTTTACGGATTCAAAAACAACGACTATGGCACTTTGACCCCGATTACTGGATTAAACTCTTCGAGCTATCCGGATAAAACCAAATTTAGCTTCACGGATGACGGGAAATTGATTTATTTCAATGACAACACTACTTTTGTCCGGAACCCGTCAAAAGACATAGATACCGGCTACCACATTGGCCTGACTTATTTTCAAAATCCCTCTGGCCTAACTTTGGCTCAAGGCACTACTTTTGCTGAAACCTCAAGCTCTGGCAGCGCGCAAACCGCAATCCTGCCCGGAGGAGCAGCTGGAACTATTTCTCCGCGCTATATAGAACAATCCAATGTAAATTATTTAACCGAAGGCATCGAAGCCCAAGAACTAAATCGCGCTTTAAGCTTGAACTTAAATATGATAAAAATGGCTTCAGATATTATTGCCAGCTTCATTAGCAAAATAACATAATAGGCAGGGTAAATGGCGGAACCGCGAAATAAACCAGAAATTTATCCGCATAAAAAAGTCATAAAATTGGCTCCAGCGCTTGGCGATTGGACTACTTATAAACCAGTGCGCCTGCATGCCAAGCGCATCCGCAGCGGGATTTCTTCCTTTGACCGCCTTTCCAAAGAAGATGTAGATATCGCCCTGAAAATCCATTATGAATTCTTCAGCGCTTTCCTAAAAAAATTAAAAACCGACCTGCGCTTATCCGCGCAAATGCATATTATGTCCGCAGAACAAAACACTTATTATCAATATTTAAAAACCATTTCCTTTCCTGCGGTACAAAACGAATTAAATTTAGAAGGTTTTGAAAACAGCCTGCCTTTTATCCTGGATTTGAATATTGCCAACAGCTTGATCAACCATGCTTTGGGAAGTTTTGACCTGGAAAACCATGCGGATTCGCTTAATGACACGGAAAAAAATATCCTGCAAACGATTCTGGAAGAATATTGGGCCCTTTTTACGGAATCTTTTTCCAATATCTTCCCAAAACCTAAATCCAATATTCTCGGAACCCTTGATATCAACTTAGACCATACGATTAATCCTTCAGCTTCTTTTATTTTCTTTGCTTGCGAAGCCAGCGTAGGAGACAATTCTCCTGCGAATATTATTATCGGTTATCCCAGCGAAGGGCTAAAGCATCTGCTAAACAAAATCAAACAAAAAGTTCTTCCCAAGCCCTTAAATTTCAACCGCTTCCCAAAAGAACTGCTGAATAAGATAAAAATCCCGATTTCTGTCAAATTAGGAGAAACAATTGTCAAGGCCCGAGATTTAGGGAATTTAGAAAAAGGAGACTGCCTGGATCTGGACAGCCGATTAGACCAAGTCCTAACCGTAAAAATAAATGAGGAAATTGTCCTCTCCAGCCAGCCTGGAAAAAAGGACAACCGCCTATGCGCCCGCATCATCAGCTTAATAAAAGATGAATCTATCCGCGTTGAACCTGTTTCTGTAATTGAAGAGGAAAAAGAATCCCTCCCGCAACCAGAAGAAGAAAAATTTGAAGAAGAAATAGCACCAGAACCATTACAAGAAGAAGAAGAAGCACAGGAAGAAGAACTGGAAGAAGAAGAAAGTTTAAATGAAGAAAATGAAGAATCAGAATTAGGCGAAGAAGGACTTGAAGAAGAAGAAAAACTTGAAGAAGAACCCGAATCAGAGCTGGAATTAGACGAGGAAGAAAAAATCAAGCCCCGAGAAATAAAAATCCCGCAGCCCAATACTCCTTCATCCCCAAAAGAAGATAACAAAGAAGATAATGATGAATTTGGGGATGATCTTTTAGGAGATGAAAAATGGGACGAAGAAGATTGGGAAGACGAGAACTGGGAAGATGACTGGGAAGACGAAGATGCAGAAGATAATCCAAAAGAAGGAGGAAAATAAAAATGGACATCAAAAAAATACACTTTCCGGATATCGCGGAAGGAGAAAAAGGCGGGAAAATCAGCCAGAAAGCCCTGGGCGATATCCCGGTACAAGTAACCGTTGAACTCGGCCGCACCAAAATGAGCTTAAAAGATATTTTGGAATTAGCCGAAGGATCAATTATTGAGCTGGATCGGGTTGCCGGCGAACCATTGGACCTAAAAATCGCGGACCAATTGATTGCCCAAGGCGAAGTTGTAGCTATTGATGATTACTACGGCCTAAGAATTACGCAAGTTGCCTTAAAATCATGAAAGACCTTGTCGCCTCATCCCTTGAAGCAGTTTCTCTTTCTACTGGGCCGGTTTTCAGCCTAGCTTATATAATGCAGATTCTATTTTCCCTGCTGGTTGTAATTGGCTTTGCTTTTATTGCGCTGAAATATGTGCTGCCCAAGCTAAAAGTTTCTTCCATCGGAAAATATATCAAGGTAGTAGATCGGGCTTTTTTGGAACCGCAGGTTACGGCCTATATGCTCGAAGCTAAAGGAAAATCTTATTTAGTTGTGGCCGGACATAAAAAAATTACGCTGATCGATAAATATGAAAACTAAAATAAAAACGCTTTTTTTAATGGTTTTATTTTGCATGTTTCCCTTGGCCATCAGCAGTTTTAGCCAAAGCCCCCTGGAGGGGAATTTATCCTTAGACCGCATCATTTCTGCGCCGCAGTTCAGCAACAATGTGCAGCTGATGCTCTCAATTGCCTTTATCTCCTTGATCCCGTTCTTCCTGGTTTCTGTAACCGCTTTTTTGCGCATCATTATTGTTTTCTCGCTTATCCGCACAGCTATTGGCACGCAGCAAGTCCCTCCCACCATGGTTTTGATCGGGCTGGCCTTGTTTATGACGGTTTTTGTCATGTCCCCGACCTGGGAAGAAATTAATACCAAAGCCCTGGCCCCTTATAACCAGGGAAAAATTTCACAAGCCAAAGCCATTGAAACCGGCATGAAGCCTTTGAGAAATTTCATGCTGCGCCAGACGCGCGAAAAAGATTTGGCGCTTTTTGTCCAGTTCGCAAAAATCAAGGCCCCAAAAAGTTTTGATGATATTCCCACTTATGTTGTTATTCCTTCTTTTATGATTAGCGAACTAAAAACCGCTTTCCAGATTGGATTTTTACTGTTTATTCCTTTTATTATTATTGATCTGGTCGTTGCAAATATCTTATTGTCTTTAGGCATGTTTATGCTGTCGCCGGTCATGGTTTCTTTGCCTTTTAAAATTTTGCTCTTTGTGCTGGTAGACGGCTGGGGGCTTATATCCAAAGGCTTGCTCTTGAGTTTTAGATAAAAAATATGTCGCAAGATTTAGTTGTTCAAATTATGTACCAGGGAATCATTACTTTACTGATGGTTTCTCTGCCCTCCATTGGCATCGGGCTTTTGGTAGGATTAGTAATTTCAATTTTCCAAGCCGTCACCCAAATCCAAGAACAAACCCTAACCTTTGTGCCCAAACTCGTAGCTGTGCTTTTGGTAATTGCTTTTACCTCTCCTTGGATGATTGCAATGATGATAGAATTCACGCGCTCGCTTTGGACCAACATCCCAATGATGGTCAAATAAAAATGATTGTTTCATTAAACCAGCTGGCAATCTTAATTTTGATTTTTGCGCGCATCTCCGGGGTTTTTTTAGAAGCACCGGTGTTTAATTCGCGCTCGATCTTGCGCCCGGTTAAAGTTTTTTTAGCAGTTTGGATATCGATCGTTTTATGGTTTGTCGTGCCTATAAAAGCGGTTCCCCAGACCCTGACAGAATTTGCGGTCATGCTGGTTGTGCAGCTGGCCATTGGGTTCTGCCTGGGGTTTATTGCCAATTTTATTTTTCTGGCCGTGCAGGCCGCAGGAGAAATCATGGATTTGCAAATGGGATTATCGGTTGGAGCAACCCTAGACCCGATTTTTGGATCGAGCATCTCGGTCGTAGGACGCTTAACTTTTTACGCAGCGCTGACAATTTTCCTTATTTTTAACGGGCACCACATGGTTTTATCCGCCTTAAACCAGAGTTTTCGCCTTGTGCCGATCGGGTACCTGCCTAATTTCGCCAATCCAAAAATATTTTTTCAGCTCTTGGAACTGATGAAGTTTTTCTGGCTCACGGCCTTGTCCCTAGCTGCCCCAGCCGTGGTTTTGATTTTTATTTCGGATTTTACTTTTGGCATTGTTTCGCGCGTTGCCCCGCAAGTCAATGTTTTTATGCTGGGATTCCAGGTTAAGCCGACTTTGGGATTGGTAGCCCTGCTCTTTGCCTTGCCGCTTTTTATCAAGCAGATCACTTTTTTGGTTGAAGCCATCGGCCGGGAAAGCATTTTGTTCTTATCATTCATAAAATAGATTAAGGAAAAATAAATGGCAGAAGATTCCAGCGAAGAAAAAAGCGAAGAGCCCACTCCCCACCGCTTAAGGGAAGCGCGCGAAAAAGGACAAGTTGCCAAGAGCCGCGAAGTAACAACTGCTTTGCTGCTTTTTATAAGCTATATTGCTTTCCGCTATTTGGGACAATCCATGTGGGAGCAGCTGGTTAACATGGCTCAAGCGATTTTGGGAATGATTTCTGAAGGCAAAGATTTTTCCCTGGCAACCGCTGGCTATGTCATGCTGATTGCCTTGCAAGGATTTGCTTTTGCAGTTGCCCCGATTTTCCTGGTGGTTTTCGTGGCCTCCCTTTTATCCGAAGCCGTGCAAACCGGCATGGTTTTTGCCGCTGACCCCTTGTCCCCTAAAATGGAAAGGATCAACCCGATCGAAGGCTTTAAGCGACTTTTTTCGATCCAAGGATTGGTAGAAACCATAAAATCTATTTTAAAAATCGTGATTGTTTTTTATATTGCCTGGTTAGTTATCCGGGATGACCTGCCGAATTTGATCTTGCTGATAAATGCCCATCCCTGGGACGGGGTTGTTTTGGGCGGGAATATTGCTTATACCATTGCCATCCGGGTCGCGGTTTTTTATATTGCCATTGCGGTCTTAGATTATTTATACCGGCGCTGGGAGTATATGAGAAAATTACGCATGAGCCGCAAGGAAATAAAAGAAGAATATAAGAGGCTTGAGGGAGATCCCTTAGTCAAGCAGCGCATGCGCGATATGCAAAGGGAAGTGGCCCAGCAGCGCATGATGCAGGCGGTCCCAAAATCCGACGTGGTGGTTACCAACCCCACCCACATAGCTGTGGCTCTAAAATATGAAAAAGAAAAAATGGATGCCCCCAAGCTCCTGGCCAAAGGCCAGCGAAAAAATGCCGCAGAAATCATCCAAATTGCCCGGGAATATGAAATCCCGATTGTGCCGAATGAGCCGCTGGCCCGTTCTATTTTTCGCACAACAAAAGTCAACCGCCTGATCCCGCGGGAGCTGTATAAGCCAACTGCCGAGGTTTTGGCCTATGTTTACAAAATCAAAGAAGACAAAAAAGCGCGGCGCCGCGCCTCTGTCCTTGCTGGATTGAGGCCTTCCTGATAAAATGCATTAAAAGAGGAAAGGAAGTTAAATGGCTGCTTTCCCAAGAATCAGTGCCAATGATTTAAAAAGTTTATTTTCTGCCTCTGACTTTTTTGTGGCAGCCCTCTTAGTTGCAATTATTTCCTTAATGATTGTTCCTTTGCCAACGATCATTATGGATATCCTATTGACGCTAAACATTGCTTTTTCCTTAACGATCCTCCTGGTTGCCATGTATTTAAAAGAACCGTTGGAATTTGCGGCTTTCCCTTCGATCCTTTTAATCATTACGCTTTACCGTCTTTCGCTAAATATTGCTTCTTCGCGCTTAATTTTATTAAATGCTTATGCCGGGGAAGTTATCAATGCTTTTGGAAATTTCGTGGTGCAGGGCAATTATGTTGTTGGCGCCATTATTTTTGTCATTATAACTATCGTGCAGTTTGTGGTCATTACCAAAGGTTCCGAGCGCGTGGCCGAAGTTGCGGCACGCTTTACCTTGGATGCTATGCCGGGAAAGCAAATGAGCATTGACGCGGATTTAAACGCCGGCTTAATTGATGCCAATGAAGCTAAAGAAAGAAGAAGAAAAATCGAAAGGGAAGCCACTTTCTTTGGGTCTATGGATGGTGCGAATAAATTCGTGCGCGGGGATTCCATTGCCGGGATTATTATCGTATTAATTAATATTGTTGGCGGCATTTTGGTCGGCTGGCTGCAAAAAGGCATGGGCATACAAGAAGCGCTTTCGCTTTTTGCGCTTCTAACCGTGGGCGATGGCTTGGTCAACCAAATACCCGCTCTGCTTGTTTCAATTGCCACCGGCTTAGTCATAACCAAATCAGCTTCTGAAATGAGCCTGGGAACTGATATTGCCAAGCAATTTTTTGCCCAGCCCAAGGCCTTTGCCTTTGTTGCAATTATTTTGGGGCTTTTTGGCATGGTGCCCGGACTGCCTACAATCCCCTTTCTTGCCCTGGCAATCGGCGCAGGCTTTACTGCCGTATTTTTAGTGCGGAAGCAAAATAGCCAGCAGGAAAACCAGATGATGGGGGAAGAAGTAACTGCCAAAGATATTTTGAAAAAACCCGAGAGCATTTTGGGCACTTTGGGATTAGATCCTTTAAGCTTAAAAACCGGGCGCAACTTGATTCCCTTAATTGACCCAGCGCAAAAAGGCCCGCTGCTGGAGCGCATAACCCTTATCCGCTATCATATTGGGCAAAACCTCGGATTTGTTATTCCCGGAGTGCGCGTCATGGATGATCTTTCGCTTCCTGCTGACCAATATACGATTGAAATCCGGGGCACCAAAGTCTCATCCGGAGAAACCTTTATCGGGCACCAAAAAGTTGCCATGCCCAAGGAAGAACTAAAAGCCAAGGGAATTTCTGCCCGTGAAAGCAAGGACACGCTCTCTGGAGAATATGTCAGCTGGGTACCGGATGAAGAAATCCCAAAACTGCAAAAGCAGGAAATTGCTTATTTATCGCCGATTGATGCCATTGCCCAGCATTTTGAAGAAATTGTTAAACGTTTTGCAGATGAAATTATGACGCGCCAAAATGTGCAATCCCTAATTGAGCTGGTAAAAAATACCAATGCTGCCATTGTGCGCGAACTGATCCCGGACATGCTGTCGCTTGGCCAAGTGCACAAAGTTTTACAGCTTTTGGTAAGGGAGCGGGTTTCGATCCGCGATTTATCTACAATCCTAGAGCGCTTGGCAGATTATGCCCCGCTTTCGCGGGATGTGAGCGTATTAACCGAATATGTGCGCCAATCTCTGGCCCGCCAGATCTGCGAACAATATTCGGACAAGAACAATGCCATAACAGTTGTGACCATTGATCCTTCCCTTGAAGAAACCATGGTAGGCGCAATCCACCAATCCGAATACGGATCGTTTTTAGCCTTGGATCCTTCTATGGGAGAAAAAGTTTTGGTGCAAACTTCTAACCATTTGCGCAATTTCAAAAAAATGGCCTTATCCGCTGTAGTGCTTTGTTCTCCGCGCCTGCGTCCGCATTTTAAGCGCTTTATAGAAAGAAGTTATCCAGATATTGCAGTTTTATCGTATAATGAAGTGGTGCCGCAAATAAAAGTCCAGTCAATAGGAATGATCTCTGTATGAGCAAAAAAGTTTCGCGTACTTCATCAAGCTCCTCGCGGCCAGTCCGCGCCACCGGAATCTTAAGGAATATTCCAGTGGATGTTCCGTCGCTTCTTAGGCCTTTTTGGGGGTTTGCCCGCAAGATGGCCAAGCTCTTTAGCCGCAGCCTGCTCGAAGAAGAAGAAAAAGAAGAAGAACTCCTAAAAGTAGTTCGGAAAAACTTCCGCGACCGAAGGGGATTATTTTAAAAAATGCCCAGCAAAAAAGAAATCGAAAATTTAATTGTTTCCATTATGCGCCAGCATTTTCTCAAATATTCCCACGAAGTATTAGAAAAATACAGCAATCAAATCGATTCTCTGGTAAGGTGGTACATCAGCTCCCTGCCCCGCCACATTGCCCAGCATGAAGCCGATGATTTAGCCTCTGAAGCCCGCATTGCTTTTTTAGGAGCTCTGAAAAATTGGGATCCGCGCCAAGGCGACCTGTGGCCGTATGTCAGCTTCCGGTTAAAAGGTTCGATGAAAGACTACTTAAGGAAGCGCGGCAATGATCCGGTAGCTGGCATGTACGAATGGATTGTCAGTGCTGCAGAAGTATATATGGCTTTTAAGGATAAGCAGCACCACCATAATAAAATCGACCAGGTCCTGCACGTGGAAAACGCCATGAAATGCTTGACCGAAAAAGAGCGGGATGTAATCGAAGGCTATTACCAAAAAGACAAGACTTTTAAAAATATTGGAAAAGAAGTTGGATTATCCGAATCGCAAGTCAGCCGCATTTGCAAAGAAGCCACGCAAAAAATGCGCAAATTCCTGGATAAAAAAGACCTTCCCTCGGATCCTGACATTCCGCCTGACCTGCCCTCTAGCGAAAACTAACCCTTCTATCGGGTTTGCTCTTTTTATGCTAAAATTACCTTTCTGTAATGCGGGTGTAATTCAGCGGTAGAATGCCAGCTTCCCAAGCTGGACGTCGTGGGTTCGATCCCCATCGCCCGCTCCATTAACAGATAACGGATAACTTATAACTGATAACTAAGGAATTTATAACTGAGGTATAATAATTTCCTTAGTTATAGGTTATGAGTTATGGGTTATTAGTTAGAGCGGTGGCATGGCCGAGTGGTTAGGCAGCGGTCTGCAAAACCGCGTACCCCAGTTCAAATCTGGGTGCCACCTCTCTAACAGATAACGGATAACTAATAACGGATAACAAAAAGCAGAAAAAACATTGAAACTAAAAATAGGAAATAAAGAAAAGAATCTATAACACAAAAAACTGATAGGCAAGAGAAGACTAAAGCAAATAGGCGAATAATGTTTAGATTTAGAGAATTCAAAGTTTACAAAGGTAGCAACTAAAAATCAAACATTATCATGGATAAATTAATAGTTTTGGTTATTGTTTTTGATTATTGATTTTTATTTTTGGGGTTTTAGTTTTTGGTTTTTGGGTTTTGGTTTTTTTTGTTCTAGTTATTTGTTATCAGTTATAAGTTATTGGCTAACAGGGCGCATAACTCAGCGGTAGAGTACTTGCTCGACAAGCAAGGAGTCGCAGGTTCGATCCCTGCTGCGCCCACCATTTTTTTACTGTAACAACGGCAAAAATTTTCGTTCATCATTTAATGCTATTTCCGATTCATCACCTTTTCCTACAAATCTCCTATAACTATTCATCACTACATACTTGTTAACGCTTGCCTGAACATGTTCTGGCGATACGTGAGCGTATATTTCTGTAGTCTTGATACTGGTATGTCCCAGTATTAAAGCAAGTGTTCTTATATCCCCTCCAGCCATAACAAACCTGCTTGCGTAAGTATGTCTTAACGTATGAGGCGAAACATCTTTCAATCCTGATTTTTTGACCGATCTAGCAAACGATTTTTTAACGGATAATATTTTCCCGCCGTTTTCATCACAAAATAAATATGTCTGTTGTTCTGGCTTGCGTTCCTTGATATCCATACTCCGATAATCAATCCAGTTATTCATAAACCAACATAGCTCTGCCGACAGATCGTTTGTTATAGGAATTACCCTGTCCATTCTTGTCTTTGTCATAAAACCGCCCTCTTTATCGCTCTTAACAAAAATCAATTTTCTAAACAAATCGATATTATCAAACTGGATATTTAATATCTCGCCTGAACGCATACCGGTTCCTAAGCCAATAATAATAAACATTTGCAGCCACTTTGAAGAATTTTGCATGAGCAGATTTTCCTCATCTAAACTTATAAAGCGAGGAATCCGTTTCGGTTCTGTAAACTTTTTGACCTTTGCTGCGGGATTGGTCATTATAAAATTCCATTCCTCGGCCTTGCTGAATATCTGCTTAAGACAAGCTATCTCAATATTAACTGTCCTTTCACTTACATGATTTTTTCGTTCCGCCTTGTATTTGTCTATAAGATATGGGGTTATATCGCTCAATTTATACATTCCAAAGAACGGCACCAATGCTTTGCAGGAATATATATTGCTTATAAATGCTCCGTGTGATTTTTCTGCTTTTGACCAGTTGAGGTATTCATTATCAACAAAGAGCTTGAAGGTTATTTTTTTATTGGTAAGCGGTAGCGTCCCTTTGTTTTTCTCTACCTTCCAAGCGTCTGATATGATTTCCGCCTCTCGTTTATTGATTGTTCCTGTGTTTTTCCATATAGTCTTAAACGGTCGCTTAGCGTTAAGATCATCATTGGGTACAGAAAAGACTGCATACCAATATTTATCTTTCTTTCCTTTATACAGATACATCGTTTTCACTCTCCATATAAATTAGGGCGAGAAAATAGTCATACTTAAGTCCCCAAACCATTATCTCTATATTACAGAAAGTTTTCTGTATTGTCAAGTTTCTGTAATGTATTTATAATGGTTTTGTGAATTACCATACGACCATAGCAAAAAACATCCGCCGTCTATGTAAAAAGAACGGCATAAGCTATTCTGATGTCGCTCGTCGTGCAAAGATACACTTAACTACTTTACAAATCATCCTTTATAGAAAGGATCGAACCGCGCCCCGCACTGATACCGTTCACGCTATCGCAAAAGCATTAAAAGTTAGCATTGACGAACTATTAAAATAGTTAAGCATCAAAACTTTCAACCAAGTTGGCTTATTATCTATAGAGCAACCCCTTGCTTGATAGGCAAGTCCCTCGATTTTCTAGCTCTAGGGATTTCGCTTTCCTGCAACTTTCCTACAACTTTTTGCGGATTAAACTCGCTTAATTTAGCCCACTCAAGGATCGATTCCCTTAGAAAACGAATATGCCGGCCTGCAAAAAATAAGGGTATACGCCTCATTCTTGCTAAGTATTCGACAGTTTTTGGCTCTACCTTTAGAAAATCGGCTAAACTTTTACAATCAAATATTTCTTCTTTATACATATTTAATTTTTATAATCCCGATTTCTTTCTTATCAATCTTTTCCTTAAACTCTTTCACAGTTAATCCTAATTCTTTCGCCTTATTTTTAACTTCCTCATCGCTTTCATCAAATAAAACAATAATCGGGGAATTGTTCCCGATATTTAGCTTATGCTCAATATCTTTAAGCCTTTTAAAAAAAACGCTATTTTGTAATTGTTTTCTCAATTTCAATAATTCTTTCTTCAAGTCTTTCCATATTTGCAATCTCTAAATAATATTCAATTACCCTCTCCGCCGTCCTTAGGCGTATACTTTCATTCTTACTTGTTAACAGCTTACAGAGTTCATCTACCGCCAATGAAAAGCAGGTTTTGAGCTTCTTAAGGGATTCATCAATAATTAGCCCTCTTTGCCTTTCAAACTCGCATCTAAACAAATCATCCTTTAGCCACTTGTAAAAGCTCACCTTTGATATCCTGGCCTTATTACAAGCTCTTTCTATGCAGGGATCTGATAAGAGCATTGGCATGGCCACAATCTGCTTATTCGTTAGTTTTTGTTGATTTTCGTTCATTTTAACCTCCTCTTAACCTTTGAGTTCGTAACTTCGTAAAGTTCGTAAATATACCTTTAAAACATCTAAAATGTCCCGAATCGTCAGCTTTGACTATCCCCCTGTCTTTTCTTACTAATTTACGAACTAATAGACTATTTACTAAAAACTTGCTCTTAAAAGACCCCTAATTTGACATTTCTGGCTTTACGAACTCCTTACGAACTCTACGAACTGTAAGAGCCTAAACTTCGTAAGACTTCGTAGCCAATTCGTAAATATCAGACCTGTTCATAATACATTGTCGGCCCCCGACCATCTTTTTGCTCCTTTACTCGTCCGCCTTCAATTAAGGTCAAAATAACCTCATTAAATTCTTTTGCACTCATATTGCTGTTACGGACTAAAACCGCTCTTTCGTTTGTTCCTCCCTGAATTAACCCTAATATCTTCTTTTTTTGTTTTTCAAACTTTGAAAATGTGAACTCGCTAATAGCTAAACCCTCAAATTCAGTTAATAACCACTCAATCAGCCCAATAGCCTCTTTAATGCTTGCCTCAGTAATGCTTACTGACCCAAAAACAACAATAGAATGTATCATCGCCAATTTGATAAGATATATTTGCAATCTTGAATAAATGCCCATAAATTGCGGTATTTTGTCCCTGTGCTTAAAATTTACATACCAGGCGTTATGTTCTTTCTCAGCTTCGCATGTTAAAGAAATTCTCCCTTTTATTTTTTGGATCTGAATTAATTCATCAATTAGCTTTTGCTTCTTAATTTGATTGGCCGGAGGGGGAATAGGAAGGTCTCTTGATTTGCTTCTTACAGGGACAAATAAGAATCTTGGCAGAAATCCACTGCCAAAATCATCTTCCTTGCAGGAAGTTAGAAACCATTCCATTGTTGTCGCGGCCATAATAGATACACAGGGTCTTTCAACTATCTTTTCTCCTGCCATTGTTTTTCTTACCAAGAAGTCAGGGACATCATATAACTCTGTCAACAAAGATTTTAGCCCTGAATTATAATCCTTCCTCACAAGATCTAAGAGAGACTTGAATTCGTAAAAAGGGATAAGTCCCTGGGGATTAAGCACTAGATCGTTCATAAAAGCTTCTTCTGTAAATCTCGAAGGTAAAACAAGGCGCAAACTAATTTTTCTTAACATGCTAAGGCCGATACCCAAAGCAGTTGATTTTCTATATTCTGATGACGGGGCAATGAGTATAAGCCACAGATTTGGGAATAGAAGATTGTCCCCAAACGGGAAAGACACATTCTTTCCTATTACCGCCGATGCTACTACGTAGGAAATGAACCAATGAAACATTTCGGGACAATCGGTAGTCTCCGATGCAAACTGGATATATTGAGCAAAAAAGTCATTTGTTTGCATAATATTTAACCCTCGGGAGTCTTTCTATTTCGATTATATTTACATCACCAAAAAGACTTTCTTGTGTTCTAATTGTTCTTAAACAGTAATTGCATAGTCCAACTTCATACCTTTCCCAATTGCCAGCATGTTTTTGATCTATAACAGCCCACGTGGTTGCTGGGTCACTACATCTTTCACATTCAAATTCATATCCCATTGTCTAATCTCTTTTCTTCCCATTTATTCAGTTCCTTTTCATATTTTTCAATAATTGCCTGTTCAATTGCTTTGTGAGTGTATTCATCCATAGGAATATAGGAGAAAAACAGTTCTCCTTGAGAAGTTCTAATTTTTGGGAATGATATCCAATATCGCTGACCGTCTGAATGGAGGGCTATTGAAGATAACTTAAGGTTAAATTCTCCGGTAAGGACACAGGCCGCAAACGCCCTAAGTGTTTTTTCAGGTTTTACTCTTTTCAGTTCTATTGATTCAATTTTCATACTTTTCACCTATTTATTAATATATTTTTCAAATATGGGGAGCCAGTGGAGCAAGGCATAAACTAACTCCCCAATTAATCTCTGGGTAAATTATAGAAGAAAGGAAAAGTGCTTAAAACTAACGAAACCCATCGAAAAAAAAGTGTGTTTCGTTGGGGTTCACTATAGAAATTATTGAGAAATGTGTCTTTTTGGTGGTTTATACGGTTTGCGAAGGTATCGGCCAGTTTTTCTTGCTATTCTAATTGTCTTCCTATTTTTTTCCCGAATGGCAATTGTCCGATTCCTTATCTTTGTCAAAACATTAAAAACCTTATTAGATGTTCCTCTTCCATTATCTAGAGCCTGTCGCAAAATGCCAAAAATCTTATCTTTTTGAACTTGAGTATAATTATCGGAAAAAATAAAATTCTCTCTTTTTTTATTAAATTTTGGCTGTATTACGCCGTTTTTATTAATATATTCTCGACTTACCAATTCATCCCATACTATGTTTTTTTTATCTTTCAGATAGCCAAAAGATGATTTCTCAATGGTTTCAAATACGAAATTTTTCCTCTTGCTTGTGAATTTATCTGTAAGAAAACCCCCTTTGATATATCCGTGACTTGTTAATTTATTAACTATATCTTTGGATTTATTAACTCCAAATTGCGAAAAAGTAAAAGAGGTTATATACCCTCTATAATGTCGCATTGACTGATTTTCGATTCTGCATTTTCCTGAACAAAAGGATTGAGTATTCTTTTTTTTACTATAGATTTTATTGCAATTACTTCTCTGGCATCTTCCTAAAACCCCCTTATTTATTAATATCTCATAAATATATTCAAATAAAAATGAAAATATCATTGTGGAAAGATTTACCTTATAACATTCATTGGGATCAACTGTTGCATCAACTATTGCATCATCTATTTTCGGCAACCACAAGGATTCCACTTTCGCATAAAATGAATTTATGAATTCGAGATTAGTAAGTTCTTTGAATGCCTTAAAAATATCATTGAATACAGACTCAAATGCTTCATAAGTGATTGCTGAATCATCAATTTTTTCTAGCATTTTTTTATCTTTAAAATCGTTTTTACAACTTGCTGTTCCTGTGATATGAATGTCCAACAATTTTACATATTCAATGTATTCTTTGGGGGGAGATTGCCTTAAATTGTAAAGCTGCCTAATTGTAGAAATACGTTTAGTTTTAATAATTCGACTGATTTCAGTAAAAAAGTCCGCTTCTATTTTTGTAAAGTTCAATGCCTTGCTCCTTACGATGTAATTATATCGCTTTTGAGCTTATCTTAATATACCAGCTCTCATTTAAGACATTATTATGAAACCAATCTATGAGGGGAAAAATAGGCAGTTCATGTGAATATTTTGAAAAACTCAGCTGGGGATATTTCTAATCCATTAATTATTTTTAAAAGAGTGTTCAATTCCTCAAAGTCAAGGAAAATTCCAGAGTAAAGGCGCAACATATTTCCATAGTTTAA